>CAWEQU010000008.1:0-520616 GCA_963811305.1 uncultured Chloroflexia bacterium | reverse complement strand
ACCGATGGTGAGAGCGCGAAGCAGGCGGTCCGCATGATCGAGGGTCTGACGAAAGAGGCCGAGGTAGGGGCGAAATCTACCTCGGCAAGGTAGTGCGCATACTCCCCTACGGAGCCTTCGTAGAGATCATCCCCGGCAAGGACGGCCTGGTGCATATCTCCGAGCTTGCCGATTACCGCGTCGAGCGCGTCGAAGATGTAGTGAACCTCGGCGACGAGATCAACGTCATGGTGATCGACGTCGACCGCATGGGCAAGGTCAGCCTGTCGCGTAAGGCCGTGCTGACGGGCGAGATGCCCCAGCCTCGCGCCGAGCGTGAGCGCGGTGGCTTCGGCGACCGTGATCGTGGCGGAGACCGTGGCGGCTTCCGTGGCGGTGGAGGCGGTGGCGGTTACGGCGACCGTGATCGTGGCCCACGTCCTCCCGGAGGCGGCTACGGTGATCGCGACCGTGGTCCCCGTCCAGGCGGCCCAGGTGGTCCACCCCGTGGCCCAGGTGGCTACGGCGACCGTGATCGCGGCCCACGTCCTCCCGGAGGCGGCTATGGTGACGATCGTGGCCCCCGCGAAGGCGCTGCCCACGTGAAGGCGCTCCACGCGAAAGCGTTCCCGTATGAAAGCGCTCCACGCGAAGCAGGCAGCGGAGAGGATAACTTCTAAGCCGGTGCCATAACACTACCCCTTAAAAGAATGAAAAAGAGCTTTCGGCGATGCCGAAAGCTCTTTTTCATTCTCTTTCAAATTACTGTAGCCCTATCCAGCTCTGGATAAGCCCCGACAGGAAGTAGAGCAAGAAGGCGGCGCTTGCGAGGTACATTAGCCAGTGCACCTTACGCGGGCTCACCCGTGAAGATTGCCATCGCTGTGAAGAGTATGAAGCCGAAGCCGATGCCATTGGTGATGCTGTAAGTGAGGGGCATGACGATCATGGTGAGGAGCACAGGGAAGGCCTCTCGGAAGTTGGTCCAGTCTATATCTTTCACCGTCTGGATCATGAAGAAGCCGACGATGATGAGCGCGGCGGCGGTCGCCTCTTTGGGCACCATGCCTATAATGGGGGTAAAGAAGGAAAGCAGGAAGAAGAGCACGCCCACCGTTACGGCTACCAGGCCCGTCCGCCCACCAGCCGACACGCCCGCACCCGACTCGATATAGGTAGTGGCGCTGCTGGCACCAAACGCACCACCCACTATCGGCCCGACCGAGTCGACCAGCAGGGGCTTTTCGACTTCAGGTAGCTTCCCATCCTCTGTCAGGAAACCCGCCAGCAAGCCCACGCCCACCAGCGTGCCCATCGTATCGAAGAAGTCACTCAGCATGACGGAGAAAGTATTGAGCGAACTGGTGAGGGGTGCAGTCCCGAAGTTGCTGAGGTCGGGCACGAAAAAATATGGCAGGTCGGGCGTCCCGACCGGGCTGGAGGGGAGGAGGGCATTGGCGAAGATGTACTCACCACCCCCAATGGCCTTGACAAGGTAGTTCAGGATAACCGCGAAGGCGGTCGCGCCCAGGATGCCTATCAGCAACGCGGCGCGGTTCTTACGGGCGTGCAGCCATGCCGTCAACAGGATGCCGAAGACCGCCACCAGCACCCCCCACGACGCAATATTCCCAAGGGTTACAGGAGGCACGGTCGGGTCTACGGCGTAAATGGGATTGCCTGCAACCAGACCCCCAAGGTTCAGGCCAATATAGAGTATGAACAATCCGATGCCCGCCGCGATAGCACGCTTGAGGTCGAGCGGCACCGCGTCCATGATAGCCTGGCGGAACTTGGTGAGGACGAGGATGGTGATGATCACCCCTTCCAGCACTATTATCCCGAAAGCCTGCCCCCACGTCAGCTTCTGCGCGCCCACCAGGGTGAACGCGACGAACGCGTTCAGCCCCAGGCCGGGAGCCATAGCGAATGGCCTGCGGGCGTAGACGCCCATCAGCAAGCACAAGAAAGCGGCTACCCAGCACGTCGCGGTCACGGTCTTATTGAAGTCCAACTTCAATCCGTCCGCATCGGTTACGCTGGTAAGTATGCTGGGGTTCACGAAGGCGATATAGGCCATTACGAGGAAGGTAGTGACGCCCGCCATCACCTCACTCCCTATCGTAACGTTGTATTTCCCCAACCCAAAGTATCGTGCTATCCCGTTATCGTTAGCGGACGTTGCTCTACCTGTTTCTTGAGTCGCAGCCATATGCCCCTCCACATTAGGATAAGACCTCAAGTTGCCTCTCAGCGACGGAAGCTATGAAGTTTTCACCAACCAATAGGGCTGGTGGGGCGAATTATAATCCCTGGCTAATAGAGAGTCAATAGGGATTCGAGGTATTCCGCAATATTCCTGGGATGTGCAAATTTGCTCTTTCGGAGTACTACATCGACACCTGCTAGATACGTTTGCGGGTCTTCAGATGCGCGTACAGATCGACATGCATCCTGGCGATGCTGTCCCAACTGAAGAACCGCGCCAGCTCCTTTGCACGAGCGGCCAACCTGGCCCTGAGATATGGATCAGCGGCCAGAGCCTCAATCCACTTTGCCAGGGCGGCTGTATCCCCCGGCGCAATCAGCAGGGCATTCTCCCCATCCACCAGTTCAGGCCATTTTAGACTTTGGACCTTGGACTTTGGACTGGGCAAGGGCGCGGGCGTTGTAGTGATAAGCGGAAGACCGTGCGCCAGGACCGCAAGCAAGCTTCCTCGACGAAAGGAGGCTCCGTCAGCAAAGGGCAGTACGGCTATATCTGCCGATAAAAGGGCGGCAGACACTCCCTGCGGGTCGAGGTATCCGGTCCAGATGAGGCTATCGTGTAAGCCCAACTCCCGCGCTTGCCTATCTAATGCTTCAGCAGTCGCCCGGTTAGTGGGGTCGCTTGAGCCGAGGCCGCCGCCTACCATCAGCAGCCTGTATTTGCCCCTATCTTTCAGGTTGGAGAGCGCGACGAGCAAGTCGCCCAACCCCTTGGAGCTATTCAGGAAGCCAAAGTAGGCCAGCAAAGTCGTGTCGCTGCTAACGCTCCACCTGGCTCTCCATTCCTCACGGTTGTAATCTACAGGCGGATTATTGGGTATGTTTGCCCCTATAGGTATGAGACTCACGCGCTCGATACCCCATGAGCGCAACCGTGCCTCGTCTTCAGGGTTGGTAGCAATGACCGCATCTGCTCCCATCGCCAGCAAGCGGTTCGCCCACTCGCGTACCTCCCCAGCCTTCGGGAAGAGGTAAGGCACAAGCAGATCGTGAAAGGTAACGACAGTAGCGCCGCGCCATTTCCGCCTGAGCAATAAAGGCAAAAGGTTTACGGTAGGGCGCATCTCGTAAGCCCCCGTCTGGTACTGGATATGAGCAATCCCTGCCCGCATCCCCTTCAAGGCGCGCAATGTCGAGGGCAGCGTGATGCGTGGTGCGCTATAAGGGGCATTGGCATTACGTGAATTACCTGTAGGGGCGGCTCGCGAGCCGCCCTGCATTCCTAAGACATCCTCTGTTGAGAACTCCTCCTGAGAAAGGTCGTTAGGGGCAGAAGAGCTACGTGTGAGCACTCTGCTTGCGATTCCCTGCCCTTGGAGAGCGAGGTTGAGCTTGCAGGTGTAATCGCCCACCCCTCCCTGCGCGGGCGGATATTCTCCAGTAATTAGTAACACCCGCTTCGCATCCAATGATCCGTTGTGGCGCTCACTCAACCCACTCCGCAAGACCTGCGCGTACATCTTTAGCCGCTCCCTTCTCAGGGAGCGTTTTTGTCCCAGCACCCACTTGACCGCCTCTGATGTCGATTGCAGCGCATAGGTCAGGAGGAGGTAGGTGCGCACGATAGCGCCAGCCATACGACCTTCGTGGAGGCGAAAGTAGCGTGCCTTGCTGGTGTTGAAGCGGATATGGCGCGAAGGCACATCCTGGCCCGTGCTCTGGCCCCCATAATGGGTAATCTCGGCCTCTGGTAGATAGACAATGCGCCAACCGGCGTTACTCACGCGGCGGCACAGGTCTACCTCCTCGCTGAACATGAAGTAGCCTGGGTCCAACATCCCCGCCTGCATAAGCGCCTCGCGGCGGCACATCAAAGCCGCGCCACTCACCCAATCTACCTCTTGCGTCTCCGCATCTGCCCTGTCAAGTATATAAAAGCGGCGCAGGATCGGGGCGTTGGGGAGCCACCTTTGTAGGGGTGTAGACTCGATGAGGGCAGTCGCCATGGTAGGGAAGCGCCGCCTGGATGGCTGGAGTGTGCCGTCCGGGTTGAGTAGGCGCGGGCCGATGATGCCTGCCTCTGGATGCGCTTCCATATAGTCAGCGAGCATGGCGATAGAGCCAGGGTGAGCTATGGTGTCCGGGTTGAGGAGGAAAAGATACTTGCCCCTGGAAGCGCGTATACCCGCGTTGTTCCCTCCGGAGAAGCCGAGGTTCCGGTCCAGTGCTATAAGCCGGACTCCTGGAAACTCTCGGCGCACCATCTCCACACTGCCGTCCGTAGAGGCGTTATCTACAACCAGAACCTCGGTTCGCCTCGACCAGTGTCCCAGGGCAGAGGGCAGTGACCGCAGGCAAGCCTCCAGCAGGCCCGCCACGTTCCAATTCAGAATTATTATGCTGAGGTCGGGGAGGTGTGATGAGGTGGTACGTGATGCGTGAAAAATCATGCTCCTCCATTAAACCATAAGCTCACTGAGAGGACAAAGATTGTGATGTGATTGAATAGCCTTGACAGGGGATCGCGGCGGGCATACAATCGCTATACGCAATCTATATCGTGGCTCGACCTTGAACTTTGAACGTGGGACTAAGGGCCACCGAGCTTGGAGGGCCAATGTACGTAGTTAAGACCGAGAAGGCGGAGACGCATGATACTGCTAACTATCGCCCCCTTCTTGCTGCGTGCCGTTGGGGTCACCAAGCGATTTGGCGCGCTGGTGGCGTTGAGCGAGGTTGACCTGGAAGTGCCACGCCACGGCATCGTGAGCCTCATTGGGCCGAACGGGTCAGGCAAGACGGTCTTTTTCAACATACTCACCGGGCTGTACAAGCTAGATGGTGGGGACATCTGGTTCAATGGAGAGAGTATTCGTGGCCTACATCCCTCGCAAATCACCTCACTGGGTATCGCACGCACATTCCAGAATATAAGGCTTTTCTCAAACATGAGCGTGCTGGACAACGTCTGGTGGGGCAGCACTGCCGCCTGCAAGAGACGGTATGGGGTATCATCACGCGCAGCACCGATGTTTCCTCGGAAGAAGGTCGCGCTGAAGATTATGGCATGGAGTTACTCCACTTCATAGGACTGAGAGCGTCTGCGCACCAGATGGCGAAGAATCTCCCCTACGGAGCGCAACGCCGTCTTGAGATAGCTCGCGCCCTCGCCACCAACCCGCAACTCCTGTTACTCGATGAGCCGACGGCAGGCATGAACCCCCAGGAAACGCTTGAGATTACCAACCTCATCAGCCGCCTGCGCTCTGAGTTAGGGTTGACGGTATTGCTGGTCGAGCACGATATGAGGGTGGTAATGCGGATATCGGACCGCCTCTCGGTACTCGACTATGGGGTGAAAATAGCGGAAGGTGGGCCGGACGAAGTGCGCGCCAACCCGCGTGTAATAGAGGCTTATTTGGGTAAGGGTGGAACGGAGATGGCGCAGAAGGATTAGTAGCTACTGCCATATGTAGCTGATTTCCTTCTCAGCGTGGAGATGCCACACCGTCAAACCTGCTGGTCCAAGTCGAATGATGAGACCCATTCGTTTCGCCTGTGTATCGAACTCTCTATGGCGCAGAAAGCGGCGGACGAAATTGGCGACTTCATTCGGCACTACAGCCATATACACTAAACAGTAATTTGCGTGACAAAGGGCACGCTTGTAAAAATCACTATCACGTGTGAAAAACGTCGCTCGACGCTGCTGGTGCAGGAATGGGATAATCCCGTCATCTTTGATCCCTTTACGCTCGGTGTCGTAACCTATATGACGAACTCGAATGCGCCAGCGTCGCAAAGAGACGCGCTCTTCCTCGGTTATGTTCTCATCAAGGATGTTCACGCAGGAATAGTCTCAATGATATATTCGTTGACATGATCGAGGAATGCTTGCTTCGCTAACCCAGCAATTTCCGCAATAGCTTCTATGCTGACGCTGCCTCCCCATGCGAGACTGATACTCTCCCAATCTCGGCCGATAGCTATCATGTAGAGGACATCTTCAACAAGGATGCGCGTGCCTCGTATTGTTGGCTTGCCATGACATATCTCCGAGTCTGCGACTATGTAGCGCCCGATTATCTGCCTCGTCATATTATCACCTCCTTATCTTCTAATGCTGTAGTAATTATACACCCTCCTCAACCACCTCGAAGCAGGGGATGCGGGCGCGCACCTCGTCTACCAGGCTCATATCGAGGTCGGCTATGAGCACTGTTTCCTCTTCGGCGGCTTCCGCAAGGATATTGCCCCAGGGGTCTATGATGGTGGAGTGCCCCGCCCAGTGAACATTGTCGCCCTGGCCGGTGCGGTTAGCGGCGACCACGAATAGCTGGTTCTCTATAGCGCGTGCCCGCAGGAGAGTGCGCCAGTGCTCAAGCCTGGGTGCGGGCCACTCGGCGGGGACCCATAGCACGCGAGCGCCCCGGTAAGCAAGCTGGCGGGCGCTTTCAGGGAAGCGGATGTCGAAGCAGATAAGGGTGGCCCACTTGCCGAGCGGAGTATTTGTCGCGGAACCCGCTTTGCCAGGGCGCAAGAACTGAGGCTCGTTGAGGAGGGGGAAGAGGTGCTCTTTGCTGTATGACGCGAGGTCTGCACCGTCCGGCCCTATGATGTGGCAGGCGCTATAGATGCCATCCGGTCCCATCTCAGGGAAGGAACCGCCGACTATGGAGATGTTCAGCCTGCGCGCCGTCTCCTGTAAGAAGTGCAGGGTGAGCGCACCGCAATCTTCCGCGATTTGTCTGAAGCGGTCTAGAGCATAGCCCGTAGTCCACAGCTCCGGCAACAGGGCAGCTTGCGCCCCTTGCTGCACAGCTTCGTTGAGCAGGGCTTCGGCGCGCACCATGTTCTTGCGCGGCTCGCCGGATACGACCTCCATCTGGACTGCGGCTACGCGCAGGGTGGAAGGGTTTTGCGGCACTTGATTATTCTCCATAATTTGCGTTCCTCCTGAATAGAGACTCTGTATGGAATTATATCATGTGGCACATTTTATGCTGGTAGTGTTACCTGGTTGTATTACCTTGTGAGTTTAAGGAATATAGGTCTAAAGTAGTATTTTGACTATTATCTAAGGTGATTTTAAGACTAACCTATTGACAGGGCTTGTGAAATCTGGTACAAATATGGTTTAGGGAAATAAAAACGACTGCGGAAAAGTCCGAATAATTAGAGAATAATTAAGGTTAGACGCGGCCCCGTAAGAAAAATGGGAGCCGCGCCGTATAGTCTTTATAGGGCGATTTCTGGCGGCGATATACCTCTCCTCGATAACCTTCTCGCAGGCCCCACAAAGTGAAACTTATAGTGCCACTGGGGCGTTAAATAATAGTAGAAGGTTATTCGTTGTAGAAAGTATAGATACCGGATCAAAGAGAAAGCCCTACGCGACTTATGTAATTGGGGTATCGCGCCCTGTGAACGCACTGAAGGAGCGAGCCCTGTTTGGAGGTATATAAGAGAGATGGCTGGATGGAGGTACGGATAGCAATTGGAAACGTTGACGACCGTAATAGACACATTCTCTGAAGAGAGAGATATAGCAAATATAGCGTGGGATAGACACACTGCTACTGTTTGGCCTGCGTCGGCCTAACGGTAGATCGCGCTGTGCGCGAAGCCCAGCACACCGGCGAGCCTGAAATGGTTGGCGTCGCTGGACTCGGCGTGTTCGATTTCGAAGAACTGGATATATACGAATTCGAAGGCGAAGAACCTGAGACAGAAGAGCTGGTTTTAGCAGAAGAGGAGAGCATTGTGATGAACTTAGACGCAGGCCAGGCGCGTATGATTGGTGGTATGGATGAGGACGACCTGTTGAACTACGGCGGGGCGACCGGTGTTGACCATAAGAGCGCAGAGGACTCTGTAGGTATGTACCTGCATGAGATCGGGCGCGTCTCTTTACTTTCGGCCACCGAGGAAATAGCGCTGGCTATAAGTATGCAAAAAGGTAAAAGGGCGCAGGAGCGGCTCCGCGAGGAGTTCGACCTGAGCTATGAGGAAAGCTCCAAGCTACGCAGCGAAGACCACCGCGGGCGTGCCAGCAGGCGGCGGCTTATCGAGGCTAACTTGAGGCTGGTGGTGAGCGTGGCCCGCAAGTACGCGGGGCGCGGTATCTCGCTGCTCGACTTGATACAGGAAGGTAACTTTGGCCTGCTGAGGGCGGTTGACCGTTTCGATTACCGGAAGGGCCACCGTTTCAGCACGTATGCTACGTGGTGGATCAGGCAGGCTATCACCCGCGCCATCGCGGACCAGAGCCGGACCATCCGGCTGCCAGTCCACATGGTGGAGGCGGTTGGGCGGCTGACTCAGGTGTCGCATAGGCTGCAACAGCGGCTTGGGCGGGAGCCTGTGGCGGACGAAATCGCGGCGGAGATGAATATCACGCCCGACAAGGTCCGCCAGATCATCGGCGCGGCCCAGCAGACTGTGTCTCTCGAAATGCCTATCGGCGAGGAGGAAGACGCTTCGCTGGGAGACATCATCGAGGACCGGAACTCTATCGCGCCTGCCGAGGCGGCGTCGCAACAGATTCTGAAGGAAGAAGTTGTGACGATGCTGGACGGGCTGACTGCCCGCGAGCGCCGGGTGATAGAGCTACGGTATGGTCTTGAGGACGGGTACAACCGGACGCTGGCCGAGCTTGGAGACGAGCTTGGTGTGTCCCGCGAGCGAGTGCGGCAGATAGAGGCGGAAGCCCTCATGAAGCTGCGGGCTTGCAAAGATACCGGGCGGCTGAAGGAATACCTCGACTAGACGGCAGACGACAGACGACGGACGACGGTAATAATAGGGTTGGGGCCGGGCAGAGATGCTCGGCCCTAATCTCTTAAGTCGGGTTGTAGGGGCATGGCGCGCCATGCCCCTACTTTTCTCCACATTTTCTCGTTCTTCGCTGGAGGGAGTGGCGAATAATACAGATGTAGGGGCGTGATTTATCGCGCCCTGGAACAAACGGATGTTGTACCGATTAGGGTGCGATAAATCACGCCCCTACAGACCTTTCTCTTCGCTTTTCGTCACTCCCTCGCTGGATAGGGACTATTGCTAAAAGCCAAATCAGTGGTATGATAGACTGCGTAAGATTTGCAGAAAATCCGCACATGGACAATAGCCGAGCCAGGCATCGGGGCGCAGAAAATGGTGTCGCAACTTATAGCTGGGAGCACGCTCGCTTCTACCATTAGGGAAGCAAGCGCACCCAAAGGAGGCCAGGATGAAGGCATCAGGTATAATACGGGCCAACTACTATCGCACCCGCACGGTAATAGTAGCTGCGTTATCTGCGATCACGGTAGCCTGCGTTATCTTCCTCTCAGGCTCGGCAAGCGCCGCTCGCCCGCAGAGCGCCGAGAAGCCAGATCAGCAAGGCAATTTAGCCTTACCCAGCTTCAGTTTTTGCCGCACCGATGTGATCACCATCCCCTGGGCCGGGGCCAGCACGCCCTACCCTTCAACCATCAGGGTGTCCAGGCTGGGGAGCGCCACCAGTAACGTCAGCGTGAACCTCAATCGTCTCAAGCACGATTGGTACGACGACATAGACATTCTGCTTGCAGGGCCGGAAGGTCAAAGCGTAATCTTGATGTCCGACGCGGGAGATTCCTGCAACAGGGAGACGAGCTTAACCTTCAATGACCGTTCGCCTGCTTTGCCTGACTTCGGTTGCCCATTTGCCTCGGACGCTTATCGCCCCTCTAACTACGAATCCACCCTCGAAGCCCCGCCCGACAACTTTCCAGCCCCCGCCCCCGCTCCACCCTACAGTGACCACCTGTCAGCATTCAACGGCACAGACCCCAACGGCACCTGGAGCCTCTACGTCGTGGACGACTACGGTATCTTCACGGGACGTATATCAGGAGGGTGGTGCCTCACTATTATGGTCAGCGGAAGCCGGTAGTGAGGGAGTGCGGATTGCCAGTCACACCTGCAATTCGTAATCCGTAAGTGGAGCTCCTTTCGGTAAACGTCTCGCGCCCTAAAGAGGTCCAATACAAAGGGCGCTCTGTCGAAACGGGGATTTTCAAGGAGCCTGTGGCCGGGCGCACTATGCTGCGCACCCTCAACCTGGACGGGGACGGGCAGGCCGACCTCGATAATCACGGCGGCCCATACCGGGCGGCTTATGCTTATACCTACGAGAATTATGAGCACTGGCGCTCAAGCCTGGGCCTGAGCGAGCTTCCCTTTGGTCGTTTCGGTGAGAACCTTACAGTTACGGACATGCCGGAGGACCGTATACGCATAGGCGATATATTCAGCGTGGGTGATGCCGTTGTGCAGGTCACTCAGCCGCGCCCTCCATGCTTCAAGCTCGGTATCAGGACGGGTATGCCGCGCTTCCCCAAGCTTTTCCTTGCCAGCGGCAGGGTAGGCTTCTATTTGCGCGTTCTTCAGGAAGGGTTAGTAGGCGCGGGAGATCAAATAGCTCTGCTTGAAGCCAACGACGCAGGCATGACGGTGCGCGAGGTAGTCCACCTCCTTTACTTCGATCCGGGCAACAAACAGGCAGCAAGAAAAGCCTCGACGCTGGAAGCCCTGACCCCCAGGTGGCGTGAAATCTTCGCTGAGCGCGCAGGCTGAAGCCCTAGACGCGCTTCATAGACTTCTCTTGCCCATTTCGCCTGAGAACCATTTCGCTGGCCGCATCGCCTTGCGATATGATAAAGGCAGTTGGGGAAGCCCACAACTAATCTTCCCACCTTTAAGGGGTCTATTGGTAGATTAGATTCATCCAGCATCATAAGCTCCATCCCCTCAGAACCTAACCTCACATGTTAAGGAATTCCTATTTGAAGTTAGGTTTGAGCCATCTGATTTTGCATCCACGCTGTACCGCCTGCTAAGTCGTTTGACGCTCACCCCCAAATGGCGTATAATGATAGGCGGCCTTCGGGCTGCACAACTCTTGAAAGAGTGGGCTGTCCGGCCCGATTTTGTTTGCCGACTACATGTAAAACGTAACACGCACTACGCGATACGCAATACAGAGGAGTAACAGAGGAAAAATGCTGAAGATTCGGTTGCGCCGCATGGGCGCTATCAGGCAGCCGCACTATCGTGTGGTAGTGGCGGATGCGCGGTCCCCGCGTGATGGGCGGTTCATCGAGAACCTGGGGCACTACAATCCCCTCACCGACCCCGCGACGATACAGATTGACATCGCCAAGTACGAGGAGTGGAAGAAGAAGGGCGCGCAGCCTACCGACGCGGTAGTGAGCCTCGTGAAGCAGTTCAACCGCACCCAGCGGAAGGCTGCCGAAGCTGGCGAGGCTGCCACTCCTACCAGGCAGAGCGCCAAGACCCGCACGGCTTCAGGCAAGCGAAGCGAGCCAAAGGCTGAAGCTGCTGCCCCCGAAGCCCCCGAGGATGTTGAGGCTGCCGACGATGCCCCCATGAACGAGGCTATGGCCGAGGCTTCCCGCGACGAAGGCGAAGGTTCGGAGGCTTTGACGGGCGGCATGGGCGACGGCGCGGCGGATTCGGACGCAGTGATTGACGAGGCTGCTGAGACGGGCGGCTCTGCCAACCCTGGCGCGGCTACAGAGGAAAGTGACGAATCCGCCGGGTAGCCGGTAGCTAGCAGTCGGTAGCCAGTTATGTTGAATATTCTATAACCGAAAGTCGAAAGATCGCTATGGGCGGTTTTTCGATTTTTGGTTATGAGGCCCAAGCAATGTACAGAGGAGAGGCGCTATGAAGGACTTGATCGAGTATATCGCTAGGAACCTGGTTGACAACCCTGAGGGGGTGCAGGTGAAGGAGCATCGCGGGGAGTACGTCATCCGCGTGCAGCTTCAGGTGGACGATGACGACAAGGGTAAGGTGATAGGCCGGGAAGGGAAGATAGCCCGCGCCCTCAGGACGATTGTAAACGCAACGGCCTCGCGTGAGGGGAAGCGTGGGATTTTGGAGATCGAGTAGGCAGAAGGCAGAAGCAGGCAGTATCTAGTTTGTATTTCACAAACGGTGCGCAATGAGCGATAACGCCTCCGAATCTCCAAATCCAAAATCCAAAATCCAAAATCCAAAATCGCCGGAGCACTTGTTTGCTGGGCAGGTGGTCGCGCCTTTTGGGGTCAAGGGCGCAGTCAAAGCTACTATCTACACGGAGTTCCCTGAGAGGATAGGAAAGCTAGAGGGAGTAGTGCTCGCGCCGTTCGGTTCGGTTGACCCTGATTTGGCTCCGACTGCAGGGCTGGACCCCGCCGCTCTGCGAGGGTCGGGGACTGGTGAGCGTCCAGGGCAGATTGTGCCCGGACCCGCCAGCGCCACCACCTTTGGGGTAGAATCCGCGAGCGTACACAAAGGACAGCTTATCCTGAAGCTGACGGGGGTTGATAGCATAGAGGCGGCTGAAGGGCTGCGTGGCTACTGGGTGATGGTGCCTATCGAGCAGGCAAAGAAGCTCCCCAGGGGATCATATTATCTTTACCAGCTCGGTGGGTCTTGACGTATACGATACGTCCGGTGAGTATATTGGGAAGCTTGATGAGATAATCACCTCGGCTGCGAATGATGTATATGTAGTGCATGGGCCGGGTGCAACGGATCCTACAGGAGAGCTGCTCGTGCCCGCTATCAAAGCTATAGTAAAGCGCGTTGACGTAGCCGGAGGTAAGATGGTCATAGCGCCTCCCGCCGAGTGGACATAACAATTTTGGATTCTTGGATTTTGGATTAGGGGGTTTCGGTGATGGTCTTCTTTGTGGCGCTCATACTCTTTATCGTGGTGATGGGATACCTGGATTCGCGGCTAAGATGGCCCAAGCCTGGGGACAAGACACCCAGGTATGTGCCGTTGAGCGAGCGAAGCAAGACGCTGAGGCGGGATTGAGTGCGGGCGACGGACGATGCACTCAAGCAATAAATCTCATTTAGGAAGATTGCTGAGGAGCTAGAAGGCTCACAAGACGAAGCACGTCTCCCCCTGTCATTCTGAGCGAAGCGAAGAATCTAGAAATCTATCCACCTGGCAAGCACGGAGATTCCTCACTGCGTTCGGAATGACACTCTTTATACACTCGTTGTTATATAAGCTCTAAATCATAAACTGTAGAAAATTAGCATCAAATCTATCCTTGTTTTTAGCAATAGTCCATCGTCCATCGTCCTTCGTCTTTCGTCAAGGAGGCAGGAATGTTAGCAGGACATTTCGGTTTAGCCGCTGTAGTAAAGGCACGTGAGCCACAGATACCCCTGTGGGCACTAATGGTCAGCACGCAATTTCTTGACATAATATTTGTTGTGCTGTATGCGGTAGGTATCGAAAAGATTGTACCTGTCGAGGGATCAAGCGGCGGGTACGGGCAATTGATAGGCCGTAATTTTGACTATACACACTCCCTCGTCGGTGCGCTGATCATCAGTCTGATTGCTATGCTGGTGGCGGGGATACCCTGGGGGCGGCGGAACGGGTTGATCATCGGTGCGGTTGTCTTCTCACACTGGGTGCTCGATCTGCTGGTCCACAGGCCGGATCTTGCGATACTGCCCGGAAACGCGGGAGATTTGCCGAGGATAGGGTTGGGGCTGTGGGCTATACCCTGGATAAGTATCGCTATGGAGCTTGTGCTGATACTGGCCGGGGCCTACATGTATTACCACGCGGCGATGCGTAGCGCCGTAAAAGCAGAGAGGCAGGAAGCTAAAGCAGGCGCGGCAACGCCTGGATTCAGGCAGCAGGCGCTCATTGCCTCGGTCGTAATGCTGGTGGCGCTGGTGGGAACGCTGGTTGCGGATGTGTTGGTCCCCTTCCAGCAATAAGCAAACGACTTCTCTCTATTATCGGCATCACCGGCGCAGTATGCGCGATCACAATACCCTCCCTTATTCACTCAACAAAATGAGCACCGCAGGTGCTCATTTTGTTGAGTGAATAAAAAGACTTTCCCCTTCCTCATTACTCGGTAGAGTGATGGCACGGGTCGTGCATCTCAGCTAGGCTGGTTCGACTAACATAGCGAAAAGAGAGGTAATGTAATGAAGGTTAGAGATATTATGACGAAGGACCCTGAGACTGTCATGCCGGGCACCACCATAGGAGCGGTTGCGGGCATGATGCGCGACCTCGACGTAGGGATCATACCCGTAGTGAACGAGGGGCGGCTGTTAGGTGTGATTACGGACAGGGATATCACGATACGTGTGACTGCTGCCGGACTGAACCCGCTTGAAACGACCGTTCAGGACTTCATGTCCCCCAACCCAGTGAGCCTGTCGCCCGATGATAAGCTGGAGAAGGCGCGCGACCTGATGGCGGAGCGTCAGATACGCCGCTTGTTAGTGACTGAAGGTGACGAACTGGTCGGTATCGTGTCGCTTGGCGATGTAGCCACCAGGGACAAGTCGGAGGATGACAAGACCGGAAAGGTCCTTGAGGAGATTTCCGAGTCTACCAAGTAATAAAAAAAGTCATCCTGAATTTTCAGCAAGCGTGCTAACGCACTAACAACTCTTTGAAAAGGATAAAAATGGAGGTTCGGCGCAGCCGAACCTCCATTTTTATCCTTTTCAACCTCCCCTATGGACCCCAGCTGAGGCCGGAAGTGGCGTCTATCTGGGCCTTCTCTGTGAGGCGCTGGACGGGGCCGAGGGTGGGCTGGCCGTTAGAACTGGACGTAATTTCGCCTGAGAAGATGTCGAAAGAGTCGTCTCGCCTTGAGAGGTAAGCGATGCGCCCCCCGCCGGGCGACCAAGCTGGCGAGCGAGATGCGCCATCGGTGGTAATCTGTATGGGGACGGGGTGAGTGCCTTCCCACTGCTCGGCATCGGTTGGGGCTACGTAGATGTTATGCGAATTCCCCTGGCGCATAGTGAAGGCAATCCAGTTGCCGTCGGGTGACCATGCGGGGTCATAGGCTCCATCCGGCACGTCTGTAATTTCAAGCCACCTGCCCGTATTGAGGTTGAGGACCCATATCTGACCTACGCTCCCCTTGGTTACGTAGGTAGCGACGGCGATGCGGGTACCGTCGGGGGACCAGGTGGGGTGCTCTATAGTCTGCTGGCTGAAATCGAGGCGCGTGCCGAGCCGGACTGAATTCTTACCGTTCGCATTTATCGCAAATAAGCCTGGGTATTCGGTGCCCACGTCGGTGGTGTACGCTATGCGCTCGCCATCCGGGGAGAAGGCCGGGTATAAGGCCCACAATGCCAGGTCGCTCCAGCCCGACACGACGCCCGGTATTCCCACCTGCCCTACCTCAACACCTTTAGGGCGCAGATTGGTAAGTGCGATTAGCTCTTCTCTATAGTCTATGTCAAGCTTATAAAGGTCCGAATAACCTTCGTCATAACGAACGTAAACGAGCGTAACGCCGTCCGGGGACCATGCGGGCTGTGCATCATGCTTATCAGCCCGGTCCTTGGGCCCCTGCGTCAGCTGCTCCGATTTGCCCCCCGCGTACATCCAGATGCTGCCGTTCTGGGCGTAAGCGATCTTGCCGCCCACGTCCGGGCCTGCGGGGGGTCCACCAACATGAGCCGAGCTACGCCCAAAGTAGCCCACCGCCACGATAGACATCAAAGCCAGTATTGTTACGAAGATTACTTTTCTTGCCACGCAAACACCCTTCGAAATTAGAAAGGAAAAAGGATAAAGTATAAGAGAGGCGAATAATTTATCCTTTTTCCTTTATCCCTTATCCTTTAGCTTATCCCAAGTTTGAGCCGCGCCAGCGCATCCAGAGCTTATAGAGGAGCGGCTTATATACGTAATCGTATGCGCCTGGGTAATCTATCTCTCTGCCGCCGAAGCCTTTCTTGAACCAGTATACACCACGCAAGCCTGAGCGTGCATTTATGGCTGTCCCTTCTTCGCCAGAATCATCTTCAGTTGGAGGGTCGGGGATGCCCCAGAAGTCGTATATGGTGCAGTCGTTCTGGCGCGCCCACCTGATAGCCTCCCACTGAAGGAGGTAATTGGGCATATGCTCGCGGCCCCGGTTGTCGGACGCGCCGTACATGTATATAGCCTCATGCCCAAAGCGAAGGGCAAGCAACCCGGCTATAGGGCCTGACTGCCGCTCCGCCTCGTCCGGGTGGTCCGCCAGGAGGATGCAGTAGAGTGTTGCTTCCGCTGGGGCCGAAGGTATCCCACAGGTGGCGGTAATAGGGGAACGTGTGGATGCCGAACTCGTCACGCGTCCCCGTGACTTCCAGGAGGGAGAAGAAGGCTCGCAGGTCCTCAAGGGTCTGGGCGGGGCGAACGGTGACCCCACGGCGACCTGCCAGCCGCAGGTTGTAGCGGGTCTTGGGCTTCATCGCTTTGAGAAGTTCCTCTTCGCTCTGGCCGATGTCGAGGACGATAGTGCGGGCAGGTTGAAGGCGTCCAGACGGGCGGAAGCCGAAGGCAGCCATGCGCTCATCTACATCGGCTTTCTTGACGTTGTCGTCCAGGGCAATGTTAGGCTCTACTTTGAGGAAAATCGCGCCTCGTTTGCGTGCCGCCGCGTGAACTTTGCGCCAGAAGGCAGCCTCTTGCTCTCTATCTACATCTGGAGATAGGTAGATCGGGCCACGCGGGATATAGGCTACTGAGATAGGGAGGGGGAGCTTCGGGATTGTGCGGAAAAGAACCTGGGCGGCGATTGCGAATTTTGAGTTGGAATCAGGAAGGTTGGGAGCGAGGCGAAAGGGGGTCCAGCCGGAAGCGCGCTTGAATTCGCCCCATCCGTATGACTGAAGGAGGCTCGCGCCTGCACCTGTAATTAAGCTATCCCAACTTTGGACTTTGGACTTTAGGCTTTGGACTTGCAAGGCGCTATTCGTTATCGCTTCTGGGCGTGCCGTTAGTTATTTGGGAGCGAGGGCGGGCGAGTGGGATAGAGTGAAGGTCAATGCACGGCTCGCCATCGGGGAGCATGAACTCGTCGTGGGTGGCATAGCTGTAGCCGGTGCTTTGCGCGCCCTGGTCTGACGAGTGTGGAGCGCGTAGTCCAGAGTGCGAGGTCTGATTTGCCGCCTGGAGGTCGCGTGACGCCGGTTCAGGAGAGCGAATCTCGGTTGTGCGTGCACGCTCTCGCTCGCCCGTTACATGCTCGCCAGGAAGGTTGTAGGTCGCGCTGTAGCTGAAGGAGCTATAGGCATAGACGCCGCGTGCTTCGCCCGCCTGCGGGGAAGGCTTGAAGTAGACTCCTGGGCCGGAGGGGGCGTTGCGGAAGATGCCCGGCATCGAGCCGATTTCGGTGAACTGGTCGGCGGCCTCGATTAGCTCGTTTGAGGTGCTGATGCCGAAGCCTATCACCTCGCAGCGCACGCCCTTCATCTGGACGGCCTCAACCAGGCGGACGAAATCGCCGTCACCGCTGACGAGCACCACCACGTCCAGGTTCTCCGAGAGGAGCATGATGTCTACGGCGATCTCTATGTCGAGGTTGGCTTTGATGCGGCCTCCCTCGTATTTATGTATGTCTTTGCAGATGACCTTGTAGCCATTTGCGCGCAAGAAGTCTATAAACTTGCGCTGGTTGGGGTTCTCAGGGTCCACGCCCGTATAAGCGGAGGCGCGTATAAGGTCGCGCCCTGCGACGGCGTGCTCCATGAGGCGGCAATAGTTGACCTCGACCCCGGCGGATTTCGCCGAGTAAAAGAGGTTAGATACGTCTACAAAGACGCCTACGTTATGTGACATTATATGGGTCCTCTAGAATTCTTATATACGTATGTTTGAAACGTGATGCGTGATGTGTGAATACCGTGGTTTGGACCTGATTACAACGTGTGAAGTGCGTATGCGATTTCTGTATAACGATATTATACCTTAAATTGTGGCGGGCGACTCAATGAGTTAGCACCAAAACCTCTCCTGTGGCCATGATATAATTGTCGCACCGGGCACCCTTGTAGTTGGCGTTTTAGCGGGGTTACACATGACTATATGATGACTTCCGACATGATGCACAAAGACCCCCTGACCGGGGTCTATTCCCGCGCGGGTTTGCACGATAGTCTTCAGGCAGAGATGGCGCGGGCGGCGGATAGGGGTGAAAGCTTATCTCTCCTCGTGCTGGACCTCGACTACCTCAAGAGCATCAACGACGCATTCGGGCACAGGCGTGGGGATGAAGTGCTGGTGGAGCTTGCAGAGCGGTTACGTGTGATGACCAGAAGCTCCGATACACTCTTTCGCACCGGAGGCGACGAGTTCATAGTGGTGCTGCCTGATACGGGCAAGGGCGCGGCAACCGAGATAGCCACGAGATTGCTGGAGGGGGTAAGGTCGCCACAGTTCGGAGGCGCGCCGCCCCTGACTATATCTATCAGCATCGGGGTAGCGACCTTCCCCGACGAAGCCGATAACGTCGAGTTGCTCCTGGAGAAAGCCGACCTGCGCGCCTACGATGCCAAGCGGAACGGGCGCGGGCAGGTTGTTAGCGAAGAACGGCCTGCTACAGACCGATCCTTTACCGAAGAAGCTTCTTCCCGTTTGGTAGAGCGTGACCAGGCTCTGGAGCAGGTACGGCGTTGGCTGGACGCGCTCCCTGGACAAAAACGTGGCGTGCTGTCGGTGTCGGGACCGCGTGGGTCGGGGCGGTCACGCTTCCTGGAAGAGATCGGGAAGACGGCAAGACTGCGTGGGTACGCGGTTATAGAAGGCGGTAGTGCCTATACAGGCGGCAAGAGGCAGGAGCTGTTGTCTACCGAAGCTGGCGGGGAAGAGTATGCGGCGGCAATAGAGAGGCTCATGCAAGCGGGCAGTTATGCAGGCTTGATTTTCGTAGTGGATGATTTGCCCTCGCTCGATGATGAGATTATTGAGGTTATACATGGTCTCTTTGGCGGGTCGAGGGCAGAGCAGGTAGCGCTTGCTTACAGCGGCGACCGTGCCGCGTCCAGGCGGCGGCTGCCACCTAAGGCGCGGATAGATACCGTCTACATCCAGGGGTTGTCTCCACAGGGGTTGCGCGTGTGGCTGCGCAGCCTGTTGCAGTGGGAATGTCCGGCGACGTTCATCGAGTGGTTGTACAAGGAGACGGGTGGATTGCCCGCATACGTAAGAAAGGGCTTGTCCTACCTGGTAGAGCGGGGCCTGCTTGAGCAGCGAGAAGGAACCTGGGCAATCACCCAGGACGTAACTGAAGTCGCGTTCAGGGATGAATTAGGGATCGAAATCAGCACGCCGCCCAATAATCTACCTGCAGTGCCTTACAGCTTCGTGGGGCGGCACCGCGAGACGGAGGAGATAAAGGGCTTGTTGCGCGATGGGCGGCTGGTGACGATAACTGGCCCCGGCGGTATCGGCAAAACGCACATGGCGGTACATGCCGCGTCGGTGATGCTCGACCAGTTCGAGGATGGCGTATTCTTCGTGCCCCTGGCGGCACTGTCCAACCCCGATCAGGTAGCGTCCGCGCTGGCCCAGACGCTAGGGGTAGCTGACGACGGAGGCAAATCGCAGGTGGAGGCTATAAAAGAGCGCCTCCGCGACAAAGAGATGCTCCTGGTGCTGGACAATTTCGAGCAGCTTCTTGAGCTAAAGCCCAATTCAGCAGATGCTGCCTTGCTCGTTTCGGACGTGCTGGCGGGGTGCCCCCACGTAAAAGTGCTGGCGACGAGCCGTGAGGCGCTGCGCGTGCGTGGGGAGCAGGTGTTCGACCTACCGCCCCTCGCCTTGCCGGAGATGGACCTCCTATCGCGGGGCCAGGATGCTGAGGTATTGTCAGGCTACCCTGCCATCGCCATGTTCGTGCAGTGCGCGCGGGCTGCGAGACCCGATTTCGCTTTGACGGACGATAACGCGACTACGGTGGCAGCGATATGCGCCAGGCTGGACGGATTGCCCCTGGCTATAGAGCTTGTGGCGGCCCGCGTGAAGCTGCTGTCGCCGGGCGATATGCTGGCGCGACTGAAAGGCTCAGGCGAAGGCGACCACGAGGCGCTACGCCTCCTCACGGGCGGGCCGAGGGACGTGCCCGACAGGCACAGGACCATGCACGCAGCCATAGGCTGGAGCTACGACCTCCTCTCAGACGAGGAGAAGAGGCTCTTTACGTGGCTGGGGGTGTTCGCCGGGGGGTTCACGCTCGATGCGACTGAGCAGGTAGTCGGCGACCCAGGACTGGGAGGCGGGGATGTGTTCGACCTGACCTCTTCGCTGCTGGACAAGAGCCTGCTCAAGAGGGTCGGCGGGGTAGGGGACGGCGAAGCGCGCTTCGCCATGCTTGAGACGATACGTGAGTACGCCCTGGAGAGATTAGAGGCCAGTGGAGCGGCGTCTGAAGCTAAGAGACGCCACGCAGAATATTACCTGGCGCTTGCGGAGCGTGCAGAGCCTCTCTTGGTAGGACCTGAGCAGAAGCGCTGGCTGGGCGCGCTGGCGAGCGAATATGGCAATATGAGAGGGGCGCTTGCCTGGGCGCTGGCGGCGGGCGAGTGGGAGATGCTGGCGCAGCTATCTAGCCTGCTGTGGCGATTGTGGTATTTGCAAGGTCCGGTAGGCGAGGGGCGGGCTTGGCTGGGCCATGCGCTTGCGCGGCGCGAAGCGGTCTCTGCGAAGGTGCGCGCCAGGGTATTGCAAGGGGCAGGGGTGCTGGCGCGCAGCCAGGGCGACCCTGCACAGGCAAAGGCGCTCCTGGAGGAAGGATTAGGGTTGTGGCGCGAGATTGGAGATAAGCAAGGCCTCTCCAACGTGCTGAACAGCCTGGGGCTGCTTGCTATCGAGCAGGGACGTCATGGCGAAGCGCAGCCCTACCTTGAAGAGAGCGCGGCGCTGGACCGTGAGCGAGGAGATAAGCAGCGATTGTCCGTTTCACTCAACAACCTGGGTGGCGTCTCTTACTTCAGGGGCGATTACGGGGGCGCTACGCGCTTCTACACAGAAAGCCTGGAACTGCGTAAGGAGATGGGCGACAGGTGGGGTATCGCCAACTCCCTGTACAACCTGGGCGAAGTAGCGCAACACGAGGGGGATTACGAGCGGGCGAGCACGCTTTACAAGGAAAGCCTGGTGCTACGGCAAGAGGTAGGCGATAAAAGGGGCGTGTGCATATGCCTGGACGGGCTTGCGGCCGTCACGATGTTCACCGGACAGCATATGCTCTCTTCTATACTGCTTGGCGCGGTGGACACGCTACGGGAGACCACCAGCGCGCCCAGGACGCTCGCCGCACAGTCCGAGTATGAGCATGTGGTATCCGAGGTGCGGAAAGAGATCGGGGAAGACGAATATTCTCGCGGGTGGGAAAGTGGGTGCAGGCTGGGGTTTGAGGATGCGGTGACACTGGCGCTGAGTGCGTGAAAAGCGAAACGTACTGCTGCGTGGCGATCAAAAAGAAGCAGAGGCTTAGCGTCGTTGCTAAGCCTCTCTTATAAGTGGGCCCGGGGGGATTCGAACCTCCAACCCATCGGTTATGAGCCGATTGCTCTGCCGTTGAGCTACAGGCCCGTGGCGATTAATTATACGACGCTCACGGCTGGGGTGTCAAGCTGATCTCAGGTCATCGTTACCAAGCGAATGCTTGTTGCTCCAATGTGGCAGCTACGGGCATTTCGTCAAATGTGCGCCCGAAAAGCTCACGGCCTGTCTTATGCTTTTGTATTCCCCCCCACTGCTTAAAGAAGAACGGGACTCGCAACGTGCGGCATTGATCGTAAATCTCTTCTACCCACATCGGGTCTAATCGACGTGCGCCATTGCCCGATTCGCCCCCCACTATTACCCAGTGAATACCCTCGAGTGGTAGATGCTCTATCCGCCCAACTAATGGTTCTACAAACAGGAATCTGACATGGGCGGGAACCTTACTCAGGAGAGTCGATCTATATGCATATCTTTGGTTCTCAACGCTTACACCCATCCATACGTTTTTGCTCCATTCCAAATCACCGCATATCTCAACCAAGCGTTCTGCTCTCTTTGTCAGAACTTGGAATTGATGTTGTGGGCATCTTTTCATAGTCTCGAAAATACGCTGTATAAAGCTGAGAGGAACATCCTTATGGAATAAGTCAGACATTGAGTTTACGAAAATCATGCGTGGTTGCTTCCACTTTATGGGTAAGTCTACTAAGTCCTCATGCAAGGTGAGCTTGAACCCATTGCGATAGCGTGGAGAACCCATCAAGTGCAGCCGTTTAGCCATTGTTTCTGCATAGCAGTGCTTGCATCCAGTACTTACCTTATCACAGCCTGTGACTGGATTCCACGTCATTTGTGTCCATTCTATACTCGTCTTCTTAGCCATCTCATTCTCCTTTCGAGAAGTAGATGTACCGGATTACTTTCTCATTGAAAGTGCCTTTGGGCCTCTTTGACTTGGGGGATATGGTCTCTACCTTGATCTTACTATCTGACTCTAGTTCCAGAACTTTGAGCATCTTCTTGGGGTTAAGAAATGGTGTCTCATTCAATGCGAAATCGCGTAACTCCTCATAACTTGCTCTACTCCCTGCGAATTGCTCATACAGTAGGCGACTGTAAGAACGAGGATCGTCTGCGCGAAACATCACCGTTTGACCAACTCTTGCATCAGAAAAGCAGTATTCTCCTGTTTGGTCCATCTTCTTCATAGCCTCCTTCATCTTTTCGAGGCCTTTATAATGTTGGCTTGCGAAAACCAGATAGTAGTTGAGGGTATTCGATGACGATTGCATCTCGAATGCAAAGACGTAGCGCACATTCGGAAGGTTACGCAAGCCAGTTGTATACAGATTGAGTACCTGTCGGTAGCGCTGTCGTGAGGGTTCGTTCTTGGACATTAAGGTCTTCCACGACCCTACAGGCAATATGCTAGCTAAATGCGTTTCGTGCTTCGCAATCGCACCTGCATGATAGATTCTGTCAATTCCATCAGCATCAAGATTTACGAGAATCTCTGAGCGAGGACTCCGTAGCATTTCTGCAATCGTATTGAAGGGTACGTCCGTTGGGCCAAAAGGATCAATAAAAACAAATAGTGGTTGTACTCCAACAAAGGCTTCTGGGAACCTAAGATCTAAGTATAGATAAGCCATCTACGAAGGTAGAATTCAATAGATGTATATGTAGCCTCGGAATATTTCGAAACTCCTCAACGCGCTCCTCTAGGTTTCGAAATATCTTTGCATCACGCTCTATAAATGCACAATGAATATCGCCGGCTATCCAAAGAGAACCGCGATTTTCTAGCATATTCCTAGCCGCCTCTAATGCAGCGATAGGAGACCCACTTGAGTAATTAGTATACTCTCCTGGTCCGGCAAACCCATCAACGTAAAGTAATTCTTTCCCTTTCTGTGAGTTCCCCATAACTTGAAACCACGAAGATAGGTATGCTTTTAGAATGGCAATCTTTGCAATGGTATGGGGTTCCGCAGACCAAATAGTAGGATGCTTCTTTGGAGGCATGGATCTCGCTTACCATCTAATTTGAACTAAATATACAGAACATATCATGCACTCAAACTCATTCTAGAACATACGTACGATAATGTCAATAGAGTTTTACACATCATACGTAGCCTAATCATTCTCTGCTGGGAGATTCCTAGGGATAGGTATCAGTCGAGAATGATTAGGCTCTAAAGCTGAAGAATAGCAGACTTAAGTAGAGTGCCCAGGCGATACTCAGAATTCCTCTACTGCCTCTTGTGTGTTAGGTTAGTCGGCGAAGGCTTCGTCGGTACGCATAACCTCCGCTGGATAGAGCTGGTTCGCTGCTAGCTGGGCACTGCTTCCATTCTGGGACAGCTCCGGCCATTTACTACTCGGCCCTTTGTAGCGCAAGCGGGCGGTCAGCACGCGAAAGGCGACCGGCGGCAGGAACATCGCCGCAGGTGGTTTCATCATGTGCAACACTTCTATGAAGTGCTTGACTACGTATGTGTCGTAACCTTCAGCCGCAAACACCCGGTCCAGATAGCGATGCAATACCGGGAGCACGGGCGGGCGTTTCCCCTCGGTCTGAGCGTAGCGAAAGTCTTCGCCGGTAGCCATCTGCCAGGGATTGGCCACTACTTTGGCGGCACGTTTCCGGAAGCGGTCAGCCAGGCCGGTGAGATCACCCGCCGAGCGGCGCGCCTGCTCTTGCAGGCAGGTGTCCAGGGCGCTCGCATAGAGAGTGCTGGTTGTCATGCCTTGAGCATATGTTGGGTTGAAGCTGCAAAGGGCATCACCCAGCACCGCCAGTCCTTCAGGGAAGCGGGCCATGCGGTCATAGCGTCGCCACTGGTTTGATGGAATCTTATGTGTGACGCCTGGCGTGAGTGGTTCCGCGTCTTTGATAGCATCATAAATCGTTGGCTGGGCCAGGCTGCGGGCGAACTCAAGGAACCCTTCAGCGTCGGTCGGCGCGTAGTCCTGGTGCCACCCGACCAGCGATACCATCCAGCGGTCTCCCTCGATTGGCAGAAGTATGCCCATGCGTGTTTCAGGCGGCGTTGGAATGATGATCAGAGCCTTCCAGTCTGCCCCCGCTAACGGAGCATGGCGAAAGATGCGGCTGGTGTAGCCCACATTCATCTTGACCTGCGTCTCTTCCACCCTGGGAAAGCCCGACTCCTCCAGCCAGTGCGGTGTGCGTGAGCCACGCCCGCCTGCATCCACTACCAGGTCGGCGGCTATAGTTGTTGGTTCGGCATCACCACGGCCCCGAACCAATATCCCGGTGACTGCGGTACGCGCCGGATTCATTTGTAAACCCTCGGCATCGTGCTCCGCCAGGATGCGAACGTTGGGCAGGGCCTGCACTCGCCTGCGTATGGTGGCCTCCAATAGCGGACGGCTCTGTACCGAGACCGTTATTCCTGTTTTTACGCGCAGCCGCCAATGGCCTCCCTGATACCATCCCGCATCATACGCCAGGTCGAGGGGCATGCCTCCTTGCTTTTGCAAGTCCTCGACAAGACCTGGAAAGTAGTGCGTCATAATCTGCTGGCCCTTGCCCAGGAGGCCGTGGCCGTGGCGGCCCTGTGGCACGCCCTTGCGCGGCTCGCTGTCGTCGGGTAGGGGGTCACGCTCGATAAGCGTTACCTGTTGGAAATAGTCGGCCAGGATTCGGGCGCTGACCAGCCCTGCTATGCTGCTCCCGATTATCACAGCCGAGGCACCCAGGTGTCGCCTGGCAGTTAGGCCGGAGGTGTTAGAAATATTGACCATTTATGGGGGTTCCTTTCTTCGTTTGTCACGCCAGTTCATAAGATTGTATCTAACTGGGTGCAGTATGTGAAAACTCTCTCCAATATAGAGCGCCTCTCCGCTCAGTATTGCAAACCCTTGCCCTGCTTTTTACGCAGCAAATGGAGCTTTCAATAGTGATATTGTTACTTATAGTACACTTCAACATCTTCTTTGGTTCAATTAGCTTATAGGCTATCACCCAATTTGTATGTATTTGCCGTGGAAATTGTGGAAAAGTATAGACAAAGCGTGCTACTTAGTGTATAGTCTATTTCATTCGCGGTTCCAGTTGGTGACACGTATTGTTGCTGACACCGCGAGATTTGCCCTAGTCCGGTTATGCTCGCACGGCACACTGTCTGTGAGCGCATAGAGAACCTGACGAGGCAAGTTGTGCGATGCCGGGCACCCGGCGTATCTACACTAGTGGGTAAGGGCGGTGCTGAAACTTACCCTTATTGCAGTGAGGGTCACCATGAATTACAAAGATATGGGCTTAATCGCGTTGGGTATATTTCTTCTCTTGACGGGCCTGATTGCTCTGTTCAACCTGACTTTCTCAGGATTGAATATCATAATGGGCATCCTCGCACTTCTGGCCGGGATTCTGCTCCTGCTTGGCCCCCTGATGGCGAGCACGAACAGGAACCCATAAGGCCATAGGGAGGGTGCGTCCTCCTTACGGCTTCCAACCTTTCCTCATAGCGTCGAGCATGGAGATGTAGGTCCGGCTTCGGACTTATATCTCATGGTTGGGATAAACACGGCTTCGTAAAAGAGATTCCGGGCGCTTTACAAGCTCCCTGTGGAACATCTCACGAGTTTGTCCCCCCCCTATGAGTGTGCGACAAAGCCACCGCTTCAAGGGTGGCTCTCTCGTGTCTAGTTAGAGAAGGGCGTATCGGAGATGCACCGTTCCTCCCTCGTTCAACTTCTCTACACTCACCAGCTTTGCATGGAGGTCGAATTGCGCCCCTCGGAAGAGGTCTATACCAATGCCGAAGATTAGTGGCTCTACGGTGAGCCAGATTTCGTCTACGAGGTTGCTTCGGAGGAAGAGGGCGTTGATTTGCGCGCCCCCGGTGAGGACGGCCTCCGTATAGCCTCGCGCTTCCAGATCCGCTACGATTTGTTCGGGAGGCGCGTTAGTGTACTCAACGAGGCCAGGGGTATCCTCCTTGTCTTCGGTGGTGGAGGTCAGGACTACGTGCAGGCGACCCGGGAGGGGCGATGGGAAGGTCTTGAAGGTGTTGTTGCCGACGATGATTACCCCGGCGCGCTTGGACGTGGAGTAAAAGAGCTTCTTGTCCTCGCGTGAGGACCAGTCCACGAAGTGGGCCTCGTTGCGGGCTATCTTCCCGTCGAGCGTGACGGCGGCCATGAGGATTATCTTCATCTTATCCCCTTTTGAAACGTAAAACGTGATGCGTGATTCTTTAATCACAAAGAACACGAAGAACACAAAGGCCACAAAGATTATTGAATAATACCTAATAGTCTGTTCAAGAACAGGACTCCCCAGCTTGTCATTCTGAGCGAAGCGAAGAATCTAAAACTCTATCCATACAGCCAAGCTCGGAGATTTCGCTTCGCTCAGAATGACAAAGAAAAGTATGTTTCGTTATTCAAGGCTGTTAGTTTCGTAATGCTTTTCTTACACCGATCCTTAGAGGCCTATGGTTTCATAAATGGGTACAAAGGATAGCTGAAGTTGCGACTTCATTCTAAGATGTGTGTGGTCAGGGGTCAAGGGACCAGTTTCAACGAATTTCGAGCAATTTTGGCTTAACCTATTGATACAGTGCGCGGCTGGCGCGGCAAGGGTCTTGGGTCGCTCGCTATTGCTGCAAGGCCTCCGCTCGCTCAAAGAGGCGGGTATGGAGACGGCGCTGCTAGGCGTCGACGTTGGAAAGCCTCACCGGGGCCAACCGCCTGTACGAATTGGTAGGTTTCACGGTGCGCCACCACGAAGTTATGTACAAGTGTGAGCTAGGGGAGATCACGGTCTAGCCTGGCAGCTAACTTACGAAGGCCATATAACCCCTTTCTCTTCAAATGAAAATCAGCGCCGCAAGCGCTGATTTTCATTTGAAGAGAAAACCTCGCTTCTCTATTCATCATCCTCAATGGAGAATAATGGGGATAGCGCCTTACGCGCCCCGGGTCTGAGGGCTTCCAGTTCATCGAGCGTCTGGATGACGTTCTGCCGATGCACTTCGATAACGAGTCGGGTGAAGTGGACCCCACCTGCGTCGAGGATGGCCTGGCTCATAGCTTCTTCGTCAGGCTTAGCATCCCTAGTGCCGGAGAATACCCGTTGGAGAGCGTTCGGCTCAGGACCTTCCTCGCGTAGAGTGAATACCACCGGAAGGGTACGCTTGCGCAGGCGAAGGTCGGTCTTTCGACCAGGAAGGTCCTCTATCTCTCTGCGGTGTCCTGGGGAAGCACATCCTGTATGTCGTTCAAGACCTGGGCCATGCCGCCCATCTCCTTCCCGAAGCTGGTGAGGAGTTCCAGCGCCTCCCCCTCAGCCCCCGCCATGAGCGCCCCCATGCGACAAGCACCCCCTATAAGCGCGCCTGCTTTGAGGGACGTTACGTGGGCGCTCATATCGAGGGTCACATCCTGTGGGCCTAGCCCACCGTAGAGCATATCGAGGTGCTGTCCGACCCCCGCTTCGAGACCTATCTGAAGAAGGGCGTTGAGGGCCTGGAGTGCGCGCTCACCACCCGGTTCCATCCCGCTGTCGAGCAAGGTTTGCTGGGCGATCACGAGCATGAGGTTGGCCGTATTCATCGCCCTGCCCGGGGCCGTGCTGCCGGACGATGGGGCTGGGATCGGCATCTGCAAGCTCGTCAAGGATGTCGGTGGCCGCGATGGCGATTTCCAGGGCTACGGCTGCGGGCACCGCTTCTCGCCATCTATCCCTCTCTTCCTCTGGAAGCGCGGCTCTATAGCTCAGTATGACGTAAAGGGGCCACCTGGGGAGTGGAAGAGAAGCTGGGTCGCCTTCGCCCGTGGCCTGGGCGAGATTCTCCGCCATCACTTTGCCAGGGACAGAGAGCGCCTCCTTACCGATTTGCACCAGTGTTGCTGGAAGCGTCCCGGCGTAAGAGTCAAGAGTAGTCTTGAGTGCATCACCCACCGCCGCCAGATAGGGGGCAACGTCGGGGTGAGAGCTTGTGGGAGTATGGTGTACTCATGCGCGTAACCGTAGAAGGCAAAAAAATACCCAGACCGCCGGCACATCTCAAGCGTGCCGGTGGTCTGGGGAGTTGAGCGACTTAGGGTTTAGGCCCGAGCTGCCGTTCGGTCGTATCGCCGCGAATGTCCCCGCAGCTGCACCGCCGGGCGTGATCTTCCACGAGGTGGACATCAGGGCGCGCTGCTCAGCAGAGCTAAGCTGGCTGTTGTTGAGTGTGTTGCCAGCCTTACCATCGAGCAGTTGGCGTGCAACCTTTTCCAGGACGTTTAGGTTCATGTGATTAGATCCCTCTTATAGTTGCCAGGTCACAATCCAGCCCATTTGTAGACCTGAGAAAGTATTAGTTACCTCGCAACAAAAGTACCACATCAGGTATAACGCTAAAGTTACCTTTGCGATAGCAGTTGCACGAAGGAATTTGGTCTCAGATTTACGTGGAACTGTAGATAAGAGTTGCGGCTCAGGCTCCGACCCCCTTGCCATCTATTGCGACGCGGGTTCCGACTCCCTCATCTACAACGAGTACTTGGCAATATAACCCTACAAAAGTAAAGTACTATCGCTCAAGCAAAACGAGTATATCAAAAAATATTATGGTAAGTCAAGCCCTTTTTGGCCCAATTTTTGGGGAATTAGCACCAAATTTCACAGAATGTGTGCTTCAGCGCCGATTTTTCCAATAAGGCGTAGCCAATCGCACGTTTGAGAAGGCAAACAATGCTGAGTATTAAGATTTGAGGTAACAATGGAGGAGTACTCTCGTAGGGGCGTGGCGTCGCCACGCCCCTACACCCTATTTCATACACTTACGACTAAAATGCAGTCGGGCGGTCAATGGCGTTAGGGTCAGGGTAGCACAAAGCCCGCCTAAGCGGGCTGGAGAAGAACCAATATGTCTTTTGTCAGCTAAGCTTCGGCCATGTCGGGTTGGACTTCGAGCAGGCGGATGAAGGCTTCCGCGATGAAGGGGTCGAATTGCTTGCCGGACCACCGTTTTAGCTCGGCTATTGCGACCTCATGCCCCGGCGCTTTCCGATAGACCCGGTCTTCAGTCATAGCCCCGTAGGCGTCTACAACGGCTATGATGCGTGCGCCTATCGGTATGGCATCGCCTCTGAGTGCATCGGGGTAGCCAGAGCCGTCAAAACGCTCCTGGTGGTGGCGAACGATTGGCACTACGCCCTGGAGGCGCCAACGGACTGGACAATGCGAGCTCCGATCACGGCGTGCTCTTTTACTTGCTCGTACTCAGCGCTGGTGAGCTTGGAGGGCTTGTTGAGGATGGCATCTGGTATCCCTATCTTGCCCACGTCGTGCAGGATGGAGCCAAGCCGGATGTTCACTACTTCATGGTGAGGGAGACCGAGCGCCTGGCCGAGCGCCACTGCGCGGCCTGTTATCTTTTCGCAGTGGTTGAGGGTGTACGTGTCTTTGGCCTCGATTGCATGAGCCAGGGCTGTGATGGTATCGAGGAGGGCTTGCTCGCGCATCTCGTATAGCTGAGCGTTGTAGATAGCCAGCGCCCCCTGCCCACCCAGCGTTGTGAGGAGTGAAAGGTCGTCCTTGCCGTAGCGCTCGCCCGTCTTCTTGGAGCCGAGGCAGAGGATGCCTACGAAATGCTGGCGCGTCCATAAAGGCACGCCGAGGAATGGGCGCATAGCGTCCGGGTTGAGATGGCGATTGCTGGTCAGCTTGTGAAGTAGAGTATCTTCGCTATCTCCGTGGCGACGCCCGAAGGGGCCAATATTGAACGGGCCAGTCGTGACGGTGGCATTACTGGAAGTGGTGGCCCGGTAAGCAGGGCCTGCGAAGAAACTGAAAAGCTCTGTGGGCGCGCTCGTATGTCGCAGGTCCATATTCTGTCGCGCCAACTCAGACTGGAGAGACTGTGGCAGCCAGTCGGCGCAGTCCCCATAATGAGCGTAAGCCATAAGGTATGGGGAGTCGCTATTTCGGTCATGGACGTTTGGAATGGTCTCTTTGCTGCGCGTAGCCTGCCTGACGGCCGTATATAGAGGTCCGGTGACCACCGCCGGATTTAGGGGTCATCCCAATCTTCGTCCGCACTTGCGTGGCTTCTGACCTCCCCGTCAAGACTCCGGTCGGCACGGCTGGTAGGGGCGCTACGTGCCACCATGGCGCTCACTTCACCTGGATGGACGGCCAGCAGGAGTGTCCCGCAGTCGAGGTTCATCATACGGCAGGTGCGCTCCACCAGTTCCTGGGAGAGCGCGCTGAGGTCCTGCTCAGCCGCAAGCTGTGTGCTAAACTCCAGCAAGGCTTGCTTGTAATCATAGGCGTCGTGATAGATAAAGCGGTCTACCATCCATTCGACGCGTTTCTGCACATATCCAAAAGATACGGCTATGAGGAAGACGAAAAGGCCGAAGCCAAGTATGCCCTCCTCCTCACCCGCCCAGCCTTCAGGTAGCACTCTGCTGGCGGCAGCAGCCACGATGAAAAAGGCGATAAGGACGGTGAAGCCCATGATGAGGTAGACCACGCTCCGTCTGACGAAGCCGCGTATACCCAGTAGCTGGTGCTGGGTGATGGCGTATGCGAAGAAGAGAGGAATGAAAATAAACGAAAAAGCAGTAGTGTCTATACTGATCAGAGCACGACCGCCGATCAAAGAAGGTAGGAGACCTAACATCAGGCTGGGTCCTACCGCTAGCGCCGTGCCAATCACCAGTATCAGGCGCTGGCGCCTTATTTCCTGTGACCGCTCTCCAATAAAAGAGCTAAAGAGCCTCAGCAAGCCTGCCCCGGCACAACTCGCCAGGTATAAGAAATAAATGGGCTGTATTAGAGCATAGTTGGAAGGTGAGGTGACGAGAACCCATATATAACCTCCCAGGACAACAGCAGCGGATGTTGCCAGGACGACGACAAAAATCAGTCGCTCTCTGTGAGTTTTCGCCGCAGGCACCGGGAACTGGAAGAAGAAATAAGCAAATGAGGCTGCCACGACGAGCACAACGGCGAATTGGAGCGCAAGCGCCCAACCGTAGAGTAGGTACGTGACCATCCCTACCGCAAGGGCAACAGCCGTGGAGACACAGAAGACATAAAAGGCGCTGGCGGCAGTGCGTTGTCTTGCCTTGACGAAAACCGAGCCTCCCACGAAGATGAAAATCAATCCGAGGAGCGCATACCCCCAGCGTCGCAGTGGAGTGCTGCCTGTTATCTGCTCAGTATCTACTATTATGCGGTTACCATCCTGCCAGACCTCAAGTTTTTGCACCTGGGACAAGTCTATCTCTTCACTGGCGCTACCGCCAACACCGAGGCCCCCATCGTCAGCGACTTTAGCGCCTGGCCTGATGCCGAGGTCGTAGGCCATGCCGGAGGGGACGACCCACGAGACTACCAGTTGACCGTTGGCATCGCGTTTAGCTAGCAGGCCGGTGCTCGGGCGTCCCGTGCTGGCATTTAGCATCAGCACAAGGAAGATGATATAAAGGATAGAGGTGACGCCCGCAACGAGTAAGCGCAGGCGCTCGCGGTCGACTCGCCTCGTTCTTTCTGAGGTCCTATTTTCTGCCGAGGGGCGTGCCGGAGTACCACTTACATGAGTTGTGGGGCCGTAGGAGGTATAGGCAAGCACGCTACCGCTCTCGGTGGCGCTTTCGTCGGGCCGACCGGTCGCTTTGGCGCTGCTCTCTGCGCCTGAAACTCTATTGCCGGTTTTGCCGGCTGCGGTAGTAGCTGGCCGCATTGATGAATGCGGAATGTTCATCAGGTATTTGTGGTTAGCGCTGCGACGTATTCAAGCCTAAAGACAAAGATATATATCGAAGACCTACCAGGCTTTGCTGTCAAGGTGCGACGATGCTGAGAAGGCTGTGGAGATTGCTTGAGGTCGTGGGGAGATGTAGGGCTACAGTGAATTCTACTTACCATACATACTTAGGGCGTCTGGCTCCGACCCCGACGCCTTACCGCTACAAATTATATCAATGTCCTGTGTGGCCTCACAAGCTAAGCGCCTAGCCCGAAGAGGGTATTTTGTGGGGGTACTTTTGGCAGTGTGGAATGCGGAGTGCGGAATGCCCGGTGTGGTATGTATCAGGAGAAGCCTATCTCAACCCTCTTTACTGAACATAATAACGCATTATTCGTATTTTGGATAGTGTGCGGATAGTTTATAGGAACGAATGTGTGCGGTTCAGTTAGAGGAAAGTGTGTATAATGGGTTGGGATCTATTGGTGAAATATAGGGAGGACGGTAATGAGCATAGCAGTTACAGATGCAGATAACATGGGCGTTGGTGAGTTTGGGGAATATGCTCGCCCGGATGCCCTGGTCTCTACACAATGGGTGGAGGACCACTTAGGTGATGAGAACGTGCGCATCGTGGAGTTGGACGAGGACGTGCTGCTTTACGAGCAGGGACATATACCTGGCGCGGTGAAGCTAGACTGGCATACCGACTTGCAGGACCCCATAGTTCGGGACTACGTAGGGCGTGAGCGCTTTGAAGAGCTATGCGCCGAGCGTGGAATAGGGAATGACACCACGGTGGTGCTCTACGGTGACAAGAATAACTGGTGGGCCACTTACGCTTTCTGGGTATTCCAGTTGTTCGGCCACACGAACGCGAAGATTATGAACGGTGGCCGCCAGAAATGGATCGAAGAGGGCCGCCCTCTCACCCGCGAGGTTCCAAGCTACCCACGCACCGATTACCATGCGGCAGAACGCGACGATAGTAAGATTCGAGCGTTCCGCGACGAGGTGATGGGGCTGCTTGGCTCTGACCGGAAGGGCCTGAAAGAGGGGACCGCGCTTGTGGACGTGCGCTCCGGGCCTGAGTTCACGGGCGAGATGTTGCATATGGTGAACTATCCACAGGAGGGCGCGCAAAGGGGCGGCCACATACCGGGCGCACGCAACATCCCCTGGGCGACGGCGGTGCGCGAAGACGGCACTTTCAAGAGCGCCGAGGAGCTAAAGCAGAACTACGGATCGCAAGGGGTCACACCGGACAAGGACGTGGTTGCATACTGCCGCATCGGAGAGAGGTCATCACACACGTGGTTCGTGCTGACGTATTTGCTGGGCTATCCGAAGGTGCGCAACTATGATGGTAGCTGGACCGAATGGGGCAACCTGGTAGATGCGCCAATAGAGAAAGGCCCGGCGTCCTGAGTTTGTTATAGCTATCTCAACTCTCTTTGACATAGGTATTAAAAAGAGGTTCCAGTGCAGCTAGAACCTCTTTTTGGTGCTTTTTCTTCTAATTTACCTGAGCAATATACGGGTTAGCGCGCCCGTAGCCGAGCCGTAGACGAGATGAGCGCCGAGGGCCTGAATGTGCTCGCTTGTGGTCACCTTTTCGGGTTTAGGTGCTATCTTAAGCACCCGTAGCATTATCTCGTCGAGGAAGAGCCATATACCCGCTCCATAAATCGCGCCCGCTACAAGGCCGAGCTTCGGGAGGCGTGAGGCCGCCACGCCATAGAGCGCGCCGAAGGCCAAGCTCGTGCCGTAATGCACGCCTATACCCGCGAGTGGCTTGTCCTTCTCTGGGATTTCCTCTCCCGTTAGGGCTTCTGACACTTTATCGGCGATGATCTGTGTTGAAGGCTGATCTTCTTTCTGTTCGTCATTCTTTCCTTTGGGCTTCTGCTCAGGGCGAGCGCCGGGCAGCTTCTTCACTACAGCCCAATACCCATCCATAGTTGCCCCACCCATCCCGCCCGCGATAAGGCCGTAGAGTGCGCCTTTGACGGGGTTGTGCATCTCTTTCCTGGACATATCACTCCTTGGTGATGCGTGATAACGGACGATGGACGACGGACGATAGTCAATTAATCCATAATAATCTTGGCGGTTTCTTGGTGCTCTTGGCGTCTTGGCGTTTCACTCCTCGCGCATCACGTTTCACGCATCATCGTCGTCAATCCGCCAGTCGTACATAGATACGCCCTATCATCTCTTTGACTTCGTAGGCGGGCACGGGGTCGGTGGCGGGGCCGTGCACGAGGCTGCCGTCGGTGATGTCGAACTGAGAGCCGTGGCAGGCGCAGGTGACGGTGTGGTCCTCCAGCTTGCCTTCCCAGAGGCCGCAGCCGAAGTGAGAGCACGTCCCTCCGAAGGCATGTACGCCGTCATCATGCTTGACCAGGACGACGGGATTACCCTCCAGGTCGTACTTGTGCATCTTGCCGTCGTCAAGCTCCTTTGCGTCACCCACATCGGTGAACCCTTCGGAGCCTTCCACCCAGGCATTGCGGCTGATACCCATCCCCAGGTTGTATACAAGCTCGCCCGCTACGTAGGCGGCGGTGGCGGAAGTGAGATAACCTACTGCCGAGAGCGACCGGGCCAACCCCCTATTCTCCTTCTTGCCGCTCAATCGGAGCAGAATAGAGGAGATTGTGAAGACATTACCGAAGGCGTTGAGGAGGCCATGTACAAGCCCGATTCGCCTCTGTTTCCCCTCCGATTCGCTCCAGTCGGTCAGGCCGGTTATGATAACTCCCCCGGCTGCGAGCATCCCAAGACCCAGGCTCCAATCTGCTGCGTTATCGAGATTTTTGTCGCCACCCTTAGCCGCGCTTGCCAGGTCTAGCACCTGGGCGACCGTCCATGCGCCTATAGGCACGTCGGTGAGGACGGGATGGAGCGGGTGGCCGAGCCATACGCCATGCAGGAGGTCCTTGACAACGCGACCCCCTTCCCCCGCGTTGCGAAAGACGCCACGTATGCTGGACTGTATAGGCTCTGCCAGCCCGTCAAGCCATTCCTGCTTCCCTATTGCTGCCTCTACGATGCCCTTAGCCATAATATCGCCTCCCCACATAAACTGGAAAGGAGAGGCTTGCATAAATTATGCCAGGCTGGCTCGGTAATGACGAAGAACGAAGGACGATGGTTATGGAGTATGTACTTCCATAAAATAATCTCTGCGCACTCTGCGTCTCTGCGGTGAATTCTATCGTCTATCATCCATCGTCTATCGTCTATCGTCCAGCTTATCCCGCGTCTTCAGCAGTTGTCACACTAGTGGGGAAGCGAGTGGCAAGGACCGCGCCGACTGCGGCCATCACCACGATCCCAATGAAGACCCAGAGTAGGCTCCCTGCGAGGGCTTCGGAGAGGCCAACAGTTACTTCGGGCGAAAGGGTTGGGCGCACGTCGAGGTTGAAGAGAGCGTTGACCGGGCCGAGGGCGGGGTCGGCCTGCGCGCCCACAGCGTTTGGCGGCATTTGGCGGACCAGTGCCTGCACTCGCTCGGTGGCGAGGGTAGGGGCGAGTGTAGCTGTCAGCACCGCGCCCAGGAGCGCAGCCGCGACTGCATTGCCCATGTTGCGGAAGAACTGCACCGAGGCGGTAGCAATTCCCCGCTCGCTCCAGGGGACTGATGACTGCACCGCGATGAGCATGGATGTGGTGCTGCACCCCAGCCCCGCACCGGCGACGAGCGAGGAAAGCAGCACCAACGGGGTCCTGAGGATGGGGTTCTGTGAGATGAAAGAGAGTTGTACGGCTGGTAGCATCAGGCAGCCCACGAGCAACATCACCATGCCCGCTATAACGATATGGCGATAGCCGTAACGCTTCAGGAGGCGGCCCGTGATTGCGCTTGCGATAGGCCACCCAATAGAAAGGGGAGCTACCACCAGACCTGCCTCTATAGGCGTACCGCCCCATGCACCCTGCGCGAGAAGGGGTAGATAGGCAGCGTACCCTATCAGCACGCCTCCTGCCAGCAGGCCCGCCATGCAGGCTACAGCTATCACCGGGCGTGATAGGAGTCCTATAGATAGAACGGGGGCGACTGCTCGCCTCTCGAAGTATATGAAGAGCGCCAGGAGGAGAATCGCCCCTGCCCAAATCGCCATCGACTGCGGTGAGAGCCACCCACCTTCGCGCCCTCCAGATTGCAGCGCCACCAACGCCATCCCTGCGCCTACCGTCAGCGTGATCGCGCCCGCTATGTCCACCTTTTGCCGCGTGTGGATGTGGGGTTCTCGAAGGTAGAGGAAGAGGAGGAGGGCGGCGAAGATGCCTACCGGCACGTTGATGAAGAAGACCCAGCGCCAGTCGAAGAATTGCACAATAGCCCCGCCTATAACCGGCCCCACCACGCTCGATATGCCCCACACCGAGCCGAACACGCCAGAGATGCGCGCTCGCTCCTCAATGCTGAAGAGGTCGCCTATAATGGTGAGGGAGATAGGAAGCACGGCCCCAGCGCCTAGACCTTGCACGGCGCGAAAGGCGATAAGGGAGGGCATGTCCCACGCCAGGCCGCACAGCGCAGAGCCGACTATGAAGGCCCCTGCCCCGAACATGAAGATTGGCTTGCGCCCGTACATATCTGCCAGCTTGCCATAGACGGGCACAGTGGTAGTTGCCGTAAGCAAATAGGCCGCGATAACAAGAGAGTAGAGTGGCAGGCCGTTAAGCTCGCCCACGATGGTGGGCATAGCGGTAGCGACGACCGTGGAGTTGAGGGCAGACAAAGCAGTCGCCAGTATCATCCCCAGGATACGAGGGGCTTGTTGAGGGCGACCGTGCGTGCCTGGGGGGTCGCTGGGATAGTCTCGGTTGTAGTGGGTGAGTCAGATAAGGGTTGGTCTGTGGTGCCGGTCGCCAAAGGGTACTCCAGGTGCAGTTAGGGTATGAAGATAGATTACCACATTTTGCGATAAGGTTATGTTTAGAAGCAACGTCAAGATAGAATGGATGCTTTAGCGCCCTAGCGCTACAATAATATTAGGATGTGTTCAATAGCAGAGTTGAAACGAGAGTATTTATGGGTAACGAAGCACCCTCATCCATGTCATTCTGAGCGAAGCGAAGAATCTAAAAATGCCCCCGCACGTCCAAGCTCGGAGATTCTTCGCTTCGCTCAGAATGACATGCCAAAGCGAATTGTTCTTATACAGCTTTTTATCTCATAGCCTTGCTTGCTGAAGGAGGGGATTCAAATGAATTCGATGCCAGATTCCACTTATCATAAATACATCTGCAGTCTGAGGCTACCGTTGAAACTTAAGTTTATACTTAACAGTCCAACCCCGAAAACTATTTAGTCTAAAGCTACCGCTAAGACCTTACGTCATTCCCCATCTCCGGGAAGGGAACCCCTCATGCGTGACTTGAAATCCCTCATCCCCTATTTAGCTCGATACAAGGGCAAGCTCATCTTTGGGCTGGCTATGACCATTGCAAGCATCGCGTTCACGCTGATGCTGCCGTACCTTGTGGGTAGCGCGGTCGATAAGCTGAAGAACGGGCAGCCGCGAGATGAGGTTGTGTGGCTCTCTATAATCATCCTGGCGGTGGCGGCTATTGAAGGGGTAATGGCTTTCTTCAGACGCTACGTCATCAGCGCTGTATCGCGCCAGGTGGAGTACGAGCTTCGTAATGACATCTTCGCCCACTTGCAGCGTATGCAGCAGAGCTTCTTCCACGAGCGCCACACGGGCGACCTCATGGCACGCGCCACCAACGACCTCCAGGCAGTGCGCGCCTTCCTGGGGCCGGGCATTACCAACAGCGTCTTCACGGTGCTGATGTTCTTCGTGGCATCGGGGCTGATGCTCACTATCAACGTCAAGCTGGCTCTGATAGTGATGCTCTTCATGCCTATGGTGAGCGTCATCTTCGTCATCATTGGGAGGCGCATGCACGAGCGGTTCGAGCAGGTGCAGGCGCAATTCGGTAAGCTCTCCACCTACGCCCAGGAGAACTTCTCGGGCATACGCGTGGTGAAGGCGTACGCGCAGGAAGAGTATGAGATAGCGCACTTCTCAAAGGTGAGCCGCGACTACATCAATAAGAGCCTCGGCTACCAGAGGCTAGACCAATTGCTGTGGCCCACGATGGCGCTGGTGCTGGGTCTCGCTGGAGCGGCTATCCTCTTCGTGGGCGGCAACGAAGTGATAGACGGCACTCTCACGCTCGGACAGTTCGTGCAGTTCAACGGCTATTTGCTGATGCTAAGCTGGCCGATGATCGCGCTGGGGTGGGTGGTGAGCCTGTACCAGCAGGGCGCGGCCTCGATGGGACGCATACGGGAGCTTATGAGCCACCGCGCCAAAGTTGCCGACAGCGACGAGACCGTTTCTGTTGAGACCATCAGGGGCGATATACGCTTTGAGGATGTGACGCTCACCTACGGAGAGCATCAGGTCCTCGATGGCGTATCCTTCCACGCGCCCGCAGGCAGCACCCTGGCGATAGTAGGCGTCACGGGCGCGGGCAAGACCTCGATTATCAACCTTATCACCCGCGTGCACGAAGCGCAGGGCGGAAGGGTGCTGATTGACGGCGTTGATGTACGACATATCCCTCTAGCACAACTGCGAAGGAGTATCGGGCACGTCCCTCAGGATACCTTCCTCTTCTCGACCTCCCTGAGCGAGAACGTGGCGTTCGGTGTGGACGAGCCTGAGCTGGTGATGGTAGGGCGGTCGGTAGAGGTGTCGAAATTGAGCAAGGACCTCGACCAGTTCCCGAACGGACTTGAGACGGTGATAGGGGAGCGCGGTGTGACCCTGTCTGGTGGTCAAAAGCAGAGGACGGCGCTAGCGCGTGCCGTCATGCGCGACCCCGCGATACTGATACTGGACGACGCGCTTTCGAGCATAGATACGCACACGCAGTCGGAGATACTGGCGGGCCTTCGTGACGTGCTTGAGGGTCGCACCAGTATCATCATCTCGCAGCGTATCTCCACCGTGAAGGACGCCGACCAGATACTGGTCCTGGACGAAGGGCGCATACAGGAGCGAGGCACGCACACCGAGCTAGTCGCGCGGAGGGGTATTTACGCGAAGATGTACAGGCGCGAGCTACTGAAGCATGAACTAGGTGTAGACCCATTGGATGTGGAGTAAGGTATAGATGCAAGTATCCGTACAAGAAGATGAAGTCTTAGGTAAAGCATACGACGCTCGCCTCATGCGGCGCATCCTGGCCTACCTGCGCCCCTACAAAGGGAAGGTCTTTCTCGCGCTCATTATGATATTCGCCACGGGCACGGTAGAGCTTGCGGGGCCGTACCTGACCAAGTTGGCGATTGACACAGCCATCGTGCCGGGCAAGCCGGAAGTGCTGCCGGGGATACTGGCGATATTTATCAGCGCGCTGGCGATAGCGTTCGTCTTCAGGTACGCGCAGAACATCGTGATGCAGATAATCGGGCAGAACGTCATGTACGACATTCGCCACCAGATATTCTCGCATCTGCAACACCAATCGCTCAGCTACTTCGACCGCAACCCGGTTGGCCGCCTCATCAGCCGCCTGACCAACGATGTAGACGCGCTCAACGAGTTCATCGGCACGAGCGTGGTGACCGTTGTTGGGGACGTGGTTATACTGCTGGGCGTGGTGGTCGTGATGTTCATCATGGACTGGCGGCTGGCGCTCATCAGCCTGGCGGTGCTGCCTTTGATAGCCCTCGCCAGCTGGGGTTTCCAGCGCCTGATGCGCACCACTTACCGCCAGCAGCGCGTCCGCCTCGCCCGCGTAAACACCTTCTTGCAGGAGAACATCTCAGGTATGCTCGTGGTGCAGCTTTTCAACCGCGAGCGCCGCCAGTTCAACGAGTTCGACAAGCTGAACAGCCACCTCCTGGAGTCGAATATCGACGCGATGAAGGTCTTCTCGATCTTCTTCCCCATAGTTACTTTCCTTTCGACCCTGGCGGTGGCGTTGCTCATATGGTACGGGTCGGGCGGGGTACTTGAGGGCACGGTGACGTTGGGCGTGCTGGTGGCCTTCTTCCAGTACACCGAGCGCGCTTTCCAGCCTATACGCGACCTCGCGGAGAAGTACAACATCATGCAGGCAGCGATGGCCGCCTCCGAGCGCGTCTTCATGCTCCTCGACGAGCAGCCCGCGATTGTAGACCCGCCCAAGCCGAAGAAGCTTGGTGTAGCGATGGACGCTGGTAAATATTCGGCGGTGCAGGATAGCTCATCCTTGTCATCTGATAGCCAGCTATCGTCCATCGTCCATCGTCCATCGTCTGCCGAAGGCATGTCGTCCGTCGTCCGTCGTCCGTCGTCCATAAAAGGCGATATCGAGTTCCGAGACGTGCACTTCTCGTACAATCCTGAAGAGCCTGTGCTGAAAGGCATCAACCTGAAGATACCTGCCGGGACGAGCGTCGCCATCGTGGGCGCGACCGGCGCGGGCAAGACGAGCATCATCAGCCTGTTGAGCCGCTTCTATGACGTTCAGCAAGGGCAGATACTCCTTGACGGGGTGGACGTGCGCGACGTGCGCCAGCAGGACTTGAGGCGGCACATAGGGGTAGTGTTGCAAGACCCCGTGCTATTCTCAGGGACGATTGCCCGCAACATCCGCCTGCTGGATGAAGACATCACCGATGAAGAGGTGATACACGCTGCTCGCTTCGTCAACGCCGCGCACTTTATCGAGCGGTTCGAGGATGGGTATGAGCATCCGGTCAGGGAGCGCGGGGCTAACCTGTCGGTGGGGCAGCGGCAGTTACTCACCTTCGCGCGGGCCATCGCGTTCAACCCCTCCGTGCTTCTCGTGATGGACGAGGCCACCTCAAGCGTGGACACCGAGACGGAAGAGTTGATACAGGATGCGCTCTACAAGCTGATGCGCGGACGCACGAGCATCATCATCGCCCACCGCCTCTCCACGATCAAGCATGTGGACCGCATCATCGTTCTACACAAGGGGCACGTTGTTGAAGATGGCACGCACGAGGAGCTGATGGCGCGCAACGGCTATTATTACAGGCTCTACCAGTTGCAGTACCAGGAGCAAGAGGCTCTAGCCGCCAGCGCGGCTTCGTAACACGAGACATCCCGCATCTCCAGCAACCTTACCAAAATACGTAACAACCCAAAACAATTCTTTTCTATCAAACATGAGTCATCCCGAATTTAATATTCGTGCCTGAACTCATGCTTACAGCGGTTCCACCGCCCCACCCCCAATTCCTCCCCACACATGGGGCAGGAAGTTCAAAAACAATAAAAAGAAGAAAATGGGCGGCGCAGCCGCCCATTTTCTTCTTTTTATTGTTTTTGAACTTAGGATTCTACGCTTGTTAGGCGTAAATCTGAAATTCGGGATGACTCATGTTTGATAAGAAAACCCTCACGGCGTCGTTGTTGGTGTAGGTTGGTCAGGTTCCACGCCTGAGCGGGGCATACCAGGCAGTTCAATTGCCCCGAAGAAGGTGGGCTGGACGATCTCCTCACCCGCTTCCCCGCCCCATACGCGAAATCCGGTGCCGGTAGCCGTACGTACAGCCACGAGGCCAAACGCCCCATTTGCGCTCCCTGCGGTCGAAGACATAAGGAGGTTGCCCCGTGGGGTCCATGCAATGTCTCTGTTATGTGTGCCCTGAAAGTCCGTCAGCTTGCGTGAGGTCAGAGCTCTCACATCCGCAAGGTAGATATTGGTGTCTGCTTTATCGGCGAAACCGGACCACCAGGCATCATCGCCTGTCGGGATGTTCTCCGTATAGGCGAAGGCGATCTGCGAGCTATCCGCAGACCAGGCGGGTTGCGTGTCCCACACCCCGCTTCCTATCAGCTGGTGACGTGAAATCGGTGGCAAGCTCTTGCACCCAAAGCTCATAGTGCCGCCCGTCGTTACCTTCCCTCCCCGCCTCCGGCTCCTGGTAGCTGATTAGCCTGCCATTGGGTGAAGGGGTAAGGTAGGCACAACACGTACCCTTAACCCTGTTTCCTACCTTACGAATGGTGCCTGTGGGAGCATCTCTGAAGAAAAACTCGTTCCCCACCCGGGCGAATATAGTCTTGCGGTCGGGCAGCAAGTCGGATTCGTGCATGATGTCAAATTCTCCGAGGCCAGGCCACGTGCGCTGTATGAAAGACGAGCCATCTTTCATGGCCGTAACCATCTGTCCATTCTTCAGCACCACACCGAACCTATCATTGTCGAACCACCCCAGAAGCTTGTTAAAAGTAAGGGTAGATATTCTCAGCATAAAGAGGGTAGTGACCGTAATAATCAGGTATGGACTGCACCCTGTTGGTTGCCAGGTCAATTGTATAGATATACTCAGGCGAGTCGCCTCCACACTCGTTTCCCGTATTAGGAGACTCTGGGTTGTTGAGTGCCGGAGGGGTCAGGGGTCTCGGTAGGCGGTGGGGGCGCAGGGACGCACGGCTCTACGAAAAGCACCGCTAAAGATTGCCAGTTGGGCGATACCACCATAGAGAGCAGATTGAGGTGAATATTGTGCCACCTGGCAACCGGCCTCGCCGCTGTAATGATAGGTGCCGGGTCATCGGTGTAGACCCCTACCCATATGGTTAGCGTATCATTGCTCTGGGCGCTCCATGCGACATTGGGAGAAGGGCTGGACCTGTCTACCGGAAAGGTTTGAGCAGCAGGTGGCGGCTCTAATGTGGGTGGCGGGGCGTAGGTAGGGGTTGGCCGCAGGTCTGGGGTGGTCGTCGGCGGTGAATACGTCTCTATCGCGGCGGGGATTGACGAGATGACTTTATTAGAGCCTGACATCCTCCGGTCAGAGGATTTGACCGCATTGTAGAAGGTGAGAAGGAACAGTACCAGAAGCGTGGTGAAGGCCGTCAGTAGGATACCACGACGTATCAGGTCTTCTCTCCTTATCATGATACCCCTCCCAATTTCGCATTCGTTTTCTTCATTTTGGCCCTGTGGGGCCAAAATGAAGAAAACGAATATTTTGTGTTTCTTATGCTCACTTCGTGGCGAACGTGACGCGATAGACAGCTCCCCCAGCGTCATCGCTAATGAGCATAGCGTCGTCCTTGCCGAAGGCTACATCCACCGGGCGGCCCCAGTATTCGCCGTTCACTAGCCAACCGCTTATTGCTACCTGCGGACCCGATGCCATCTTGCCTGGGCGTAGCGACACGAACCTTACATCATAGCCGTATGCAGGCTCATGGAGGCCGGGCGCGGAGCCGTGCATCCCTAGAAATATGCCGTAGTCATAAGCGTGGGGCAGTTGGCCCCCACCATTGTAGAAGCGGATACCGAGGGGGGCCATGTGCGCCGGGAGGGGTACCGCCGCGACCTCTTTCGCCTTGCAGAAGTCGGCGGTCTTGTTGAACTGCGGATCGGGTTGAGGAGGGACCCCCAGGCAGTAGGGCCAGCCGTAGTCGCTGCCGTTGCGGATGGGAGTGAGTAGGTCGGGAGGGAATTCGCTGCCGCGTATGTTGCGCTCGTTCACCGAGGCCCATAGCTGCCCCGTGCGTGGGTCCACGTCGATGCCGACTGCGTTGCGCAACCCGCTCGCGTAGACGCGCCCGCCCGTTCCATCGTCATTGAACTGCATGATAGAGGCACGGCGTGGGTCGCCCTCCTCGCACACGTCGCAGTCCGAGCCGATACTGATATACATCTTGTTGTCGCGCCCGAACGCTATCGAGCGGGTGTCGTGGTTCACGTCTTTGACAAGCCCCTGGCTCTCGCCAAAGGGGAGGTCCGTGATCTTCTGTCCCTCACCTTTCGCCTCTAGCTGCTCGCTGGTATATGGGAAGCGGAATACCGCCGCTTCGCAAGCGACGTATAGATAGCCATTATGGAAGGCGAGTCCGTGAGGCTTAGTTAGCCCATCGGCAAAGACCTTTGTCTCGTCGGCCACGCCGTCGGCGTTGCGGTCAGGCATGACGAACACTTGATTGGTGCGCGTAGAGGAGACGAAGAGGTCGCCATTGGGAGAAACGGCCATCATTCTTAGCGTTGGGCCTGTCCCAAAAAGGCTGATCTTCATCCCAGGCGGCCCGGTCAGCGTATGCTCCTCAGTCCACTTATCGCCTGCATCAAGCTGCGCAGGCACCTGGAGTTTGGTAGGTATGCTGGTATCAGGCAGCGGCGGGATAGGGAACCCCCCAATCTGCACCCCAAGCAATCCAAGCAGCACTTCGTAGGGAGTGCCCTTGTTCTCAGGGTGGTACTCGAAGCGGTTGCGCTCAAAATATTGCACGGTGTAGGTCTTGCCGTCGGTCAGGTTCTTTTCCGTAAGCTCCTCGCTTAGCGGATAGCCATATAGAGCCAAGCCACCGTGTTGCTCCCAGTACTCCCTGAAAGTGTGGCACAGCGTATGCCCGGTCTGGGAGAAATAGAGGCATTCAGAGTTGTGCGGGTCTTGCGCGGCGCGGAATCTATCTTCCTTCTCACGCCCATTAGTCAGATCGCGCCCCAGCAAGCCGAGCAGCACTCGGTACTGAGGGTCGGCGTTTTCGGGGTGATGCTCGAAGCGGTTGCGCTCGAACCACTGGGTGATATACAACCGCCCATCGGTGGGGCTGACCTCGACCGCTTCCGGTGTAAGGGGGTATCCGAACTGCGCCAGCCCGCCGTGTGACTGCCAGTAGCTCAAGAAGCCGTGCGCGTTGGACAGCGTCATACCTGTCTGTGGGAAAGTAATATCCGCTGCGGTGTAGCGAGGCAGCGCGGCCTGCGCCATACTTCCGCCCAGTAGGGAGGGCAGTATTGCTAACCCCAGGCAAAAGGCGAGAACTAAGCTAGCTCCTATTTTGTTCACCAACTCGCCCTCCTCCAATACATTATCAGAAGCCGCCAACGAAACTTACTGACAGCCCCATTTGTCCATCGTCTATTCATCTATACAACGAAAAAGTCCCCCTTCCGTTGTCCTCTATATAGGAAACGTGCTAAAGTATCTAATGTTCCCGGAGGGCAGGGGGTGTCCTGGTCTCATGGGCTGTCGCGTCTCTTACCATAACTGTACGGAAGCCACTCATGAGCGAAACGGTGATAGTCGAAGCGGGAGAGCGTCCCGCCTTGAAGGGGCGCATGCAGAACCTGACGTTGCGGGCGTATCTCGCCCTGGCGCTGGGGGCGTTGTGCATCGGCTTCTCGGCCATATTCACCAAGTGGGCGCTGGTACCAGGGCCTGTGTCCGCTTTCTACAGGGTGGCTATTGCGACGGTAGCCCTCTCTGTTCCTTACGCGCTGCACTCGGCGCGGGCACGCAAAACGCCTGGGCGCATCCCCATGACCCCTCGCCTGATGTGGGGTGTGGCGTTCGCGGGCTTATTCTTCGCGCTCGACCTCGCGCTGTGGAACACCTCCCTCTCCTTCACGTCGGCTGCCAACGCTACGCTGCTAGGCAACACCTCGACGGTGTGGGTGAGCCTGGGTGCGATGCTCCTCTTCCATGAGAGCCTGAAGAGGCGCTTCTGGCTGGGGATGTTCATGGCGTTCGTTGGGGCCGTAATTATCGTGGGGCGGGATATATTCGAGCACCACGACCTGGGATGGGGCGATTTGCTCGCGGTCGGGAGCAGCCTCTTTTATGCTGCCTATCTCCTCGGCACTCAACGTGTCAGGCAGCACGTAGGCACCCTCTCCTTCATGTGGCTGTCGTCTATGGTCGCCACCGTGTTCTTGCTCGCATATGTGCTGGTCGCGGGGAGCAACCTGACCGGCTTTTCGGTGAATACCTGGCTCGCGCTCCTGGCGCTTGGCCTCATCTCACACGCGCTGGGGTGGATGGCTATCAATTATTCGTTAGGTCACCTGCCCGCGCCCATCGCCTCGGTATCTCTGCTGTCCCAGCCCGTGATTACCGCTATCGTAGCCGTGCCCCTGTTGGCTGAGCCTCTTTCGATTTACCAGATAGTAGGCGGTCTACTCGTGCTGCTGGGTATTTACGTCGTGAACAGGCGGTAAGTTGCTACCTTACAAAAATAATCTCCAACGCGCAGCGTTGGAGATTATTTTTGTAAGAAATCTTTATGGCAAGACGTTGTCCGCAGTCAACTGGAAGGTCTCGGTCACGCCGTTGGCCTCGACGGCATAGGTGCCTGCTTTCAAGCCTGCTACATCGAGGGCGATAGACTGTTCGAACGGCGTTATCACCTGCGCGCACATCGCATCGGCGGGTCGGGTTGCGCCAACGGTAATGAGAAAGGTATTGCCATCGCGTCCCTGCTCGATAGGGCCTGCGGTAGTGCAGGAGTTTGAAACAGTACCCTTGATGGTAACTTGTACCTGCACGGGGAAGGACTCAAGTATCTTTATATCTAAACTCTCGACGTTAGCTCTCCCAACCTTACCTGTCGGGGCAGCGGGCGTCGGCCCTTGAGTAGGTTGGGTAGTCGGCACGCCCTGGGTGCTGGACGCTTGCTCCCCGCCGGACGTGCAAGCGCTAACCGTGAGCGCCAGCAGCGCGACTGTCGTTGCTCGTAACATATATTTGATCAACACTTTCTCTCCATCTAGTAGCCATTCTCAGGCTGAGTTATTCTCCCCTGTATGGGGACATAACTTGATAACGTCTGGAAGTAGCTGTTTGTTCCTCTCATAACTTTCTCTTGAGCAGAGAAGTCAGGCGATAAGAAGAAGGTCGAGCATCGGACGCTCGACCTTCTTCTTGCACCCCGCCCGCAAGGACAGGGTGACTGGTTGGAAGTTATCTCAAGAAGAGTTTTGCCGGGTGTAGGGGCGTGCTGGCAGCACACCCCTACGGTGGTCATTGACGCTTTGGGTCTCCTACCTCCTGGAGGGAGTCTCGCAACCAGGGAAGAAGGTGTTGGCGATTATCTTCGATGCCTGCCCCCTGGTAACATTGGCGAACGGTCGGAAGTATGGGCGGTTAGCATCGTCACACGGTTCTCCCACTCCTCCGCATGGGTAACCGCTAATCACACCCAGGTTGGTGAGACGCATTATCCATACATAGAAGGGGTTGCTTTCCGGCACATCCGTGTAGTACAACCCCGTGGGTGTGCCTCCCACCCCGGCTGCATTGGCAACTATCTTCGATAGCTGTCCCCTGGTAGCACTGGCGTAGGGCCGGAAGTATGGACGGTTCTGAGCATCGCATGGCTCTTCAGGGATTGTGCCACACGGATAGCCTCCCATGTGTCCTCTCATAGTCAAGCGGTTGATCCATGCGTAGAAGGTATTGGAAGGAGGCACGTCAGCATATATCTGAGGTCCTGGGTCCTCCCCGAACCCTGCCGCGATGGAGACCATCTTTGCTATCTGCGAGCGGGTGACGTCGTTACCTGGCCGGAAGTAGCCTGTGTTATTAGGATCGCATGGCTCGCCAGGACTACCGCAGGCATACCCATTCGCCACCTTACGGCAAGCGAGACACCTGATGAAGGTATAGAAGGTGCTATCGGGCGGTACGTCCACATACTGGATCGTACATGCCGTCGGTCCAACCGTAGGCGTCACTGCCATCGTAGCTGTGGCGGTTGGCGTAGGCGTCGCGCACCCTGTCGGGTCGTAGTTCACGCGCAAGCCATCCGTCAGCGTAGCCGTGTCGCACGAGAACTGGGTGAACCTCGTCGCGTCAAACTGCGTGCCTGCTGACGCGTTCACGCCGCTGTTGGCACTTGGCCCATAGATCACCGATAGCTGCCCTGAGCCTTCCGTGAGCAGTAACTCGAACTCGGCTTCGTCAGTATCCGTGCCAAAGAAGGTAGTGTGCCACCTCACTACGAACTGCCTGTTAGGAGCAACGCCTAAGGTCTGCGTAAAGATACCGCACGTTGGGCAGTTAACCCCCCGTATGTCGGTCCTCAGGTCGTCGTAGTAAGCGAAGAGAGTAGATTGGAACGGCGGGTTCACTCCCGATCCCACAACCGGCAAGCAGTTTGGATTGTAGATGTTGGGGTTGTTGGACGCGAACTGGATGTTGCCGTTGGAGCCGACGCTCGCCGTCATGTATGTCCGCCCGTAAACCGTTACAGGGAAGGGCAGGTTGATCTCGGTGGTGCAGTCATCGCAGCTGTTGCCGATGTCCGTGCCGCCCGCGATCATCGTGGCGACAGCTGTGCTGACCACATAATCAGGTACGCATGGAGTTGCCGTGCCTGTAGCCGTTGGCGTGACGGGTACGCTTGTGCTTGTAGGGGTAGCTGTGGGCTGCCCGCTGTTATCACATGGGTTGATGCTCACGGTATAGCTGGGGCAACCTACGTTCTCGTTGCTCTCAGTTATCAATATCACCGCCGTCTGGCCGGGACCGAGGTTGAAGGAGTAGGTCATTGTCGGGCCTGGGCGTGCCGGGTCGGCCAGGTAGTTGGTGCACAGATTCGATGGGTCGAAGCTGCCCAGGTAGGCGACACTGAAGAGGGCCGCCGGGCCGCATTGTGTCGCATCGACTCTGACCGTGACGCACTGCGAGCTGCCCGTGTTGTTGGTATAGGTGTGTGTGTCGTAGTGCCTGGAGAATCCATCCACTACCGAGGCTGTGCAGGTAGTGACGTTGGTGCAGGTGCTGACATTGGTGATGCTGCGGCCTGGCCTGTTGACGTGCGTGGGGTCCGACAGCGTGATGCTGCCAGTGATAGCGGTGCTGTTAGGGCAGGCGGTCGCTGAAGGCTGGGGTGAAGGTGTGGGTGTGCGGGTTCCGCCCGTTGGCGTGGCTACAGGGGTTGGGGAGCCGCCAGCTATGCACTGCGGGAACCGGAACGAGCCTATGCGTGTTTGCCAGCCTCGACTGCTGGTCTGAGCGTAATACTCCTGGGTATACCAGAAAGTACACTCGTCCACCGGATCAACGTTCATGCTACTGTAGTCGCCCCACCGGTTTGCGGCGTCGAGTTGCGACCCCGCGCCGTTAATAAGGACGGCTTCGCCCTGCGGCAGGGTGCCGAGAGGATCGGTAGTGAGCCTGCCCGTATACCAGATGGAGGGGTACACTGTGCCGCTCGATACACTGTAACCGAGGGCAATGTTGCCCATCTTGTCCATGGCTATACTACCCATCCACCTGTGGGTGGTATCGGCGGGGGCGAAGGTGCCCTGCTGGAAGATGGACGCGCTGGCGCCTGGGTCGCGGACTTCGTACCACCTGATGCCTGCGCGCGATGAGCCTGCGTCTACTGTCTGCTGCGCTACCAGCGCCTCATGCGTACCGAAGTTACGGTACTGGAGCCTCCACAGAATGCCCGTACCTCCCGCGGTCAGACTATCCAGGAGGACCGTCGTATCGGGCTGGGGTATACACGCACGGGTAGCACAAACAGTCGAGTTCGAACGGGGCCGTCGGCAGAGTCGCCACCAGGTTGAAGGTGGAATTAGCGGGAGTGGCCCAGTCCACGTCGAACTCGCGTATCAAGAACGCATCCTGTGAGCCGCCGTTGCCGTCATCAGTAGTAACCGCGAAGTAGTTGGGAGTGCCTGGGGGCGGTGGATTACCATCCAGGTCGGATGGTAGCCACCTGTCTGAAATCGCGGTAGCAGGGTCGAGATGGAAGTACTGGGCGGAGGCCGTTGGGTCACCCACCAGCATCTTGTCGCGGTCCACCGCATAAGCTCCGAGGCCAACATAGCCGGGCGCGAACTCACGGGTGGTCATGTAATAGCCATCGGGCCACACCGTTACCTTGAAGTAATCGGGGAAGCGATTGTTCGGTGATGCGATCTGGTAGCGGTAGTAGGTGTCCAGGGGGTCGGGAGATGTGGAGACGGCGAAGCAGACGTAGTCCGTGCCTCCCACTCCTCCAAACACATTTGTGAATTGGGTGAGAACCCAACGGTCGGCCAGGGGATCGTATACTACCACGGGGTCGCCACTGTTGGTCGTCTCGCAAGGTCCGCCGAAGCCTCGGAACAGGGTATTGTTGTTGGCGGGGCCGTAGAGGCGCGTGCCGGTCTTCGTGTAGATAGAGAAGCCGACGTTGACCATCGCTACGTAATGGTTGATGCCAACGTCACCTATGGTGTCGGGGGGTATGCCGCCCCAGTAGTTGGGTATGCCCTCGAAGTTCACGATTGGCGTCGGCATAGCTCCTGCCGGGCCGAGCGCCGACTGGATGGCCGTGTCTATGCTCTGCTTTGCGGGGTTCACTTGCAGCCCCGCATCCCGCACCGGATTGTTGGGGCCGGAGCCAGAATATTCAGCCGGTATAGAGCGTAGGGGAGCTGACACGTCGCTTCGGACGGCTGGCAGCACCAGTGCTCCACTGCCGTCAGGGCGGGCTGCCTTGATAGCGGCAGGCTGGGCCTGCTTTACCTGGTTGGATTGGTTGGATGTGTTGGACTGGGTCGGGTAGGCTGCGCTGGCGCTAAGACCCGCTATTCCCAGTAACATGAGCGCCGCGACGATAACGAGAAATCTCTTCATTGAATTTTTCTCTCCTTTCTTGCGGGCATCCGAAGTTAAGAGCCGGCTCGTTTCCTGGCTTACCTTGTCTTTTTGCCGCGAAGACAGGGCAGCCGTGCAGACCATTAGTGAGGCAACTCTAGCTGTATCTGTTTGCCGTTACACCTCCTTTCCTATTTGGTACTGTTCTAACCTCAATCTACTCCTCTAAAGATCACCGATAAGGCGCAGCTTGCGCTACTAAGCTGCGAAGTTATAAAGGGCCTACAGTATACCCTATACTGGCGGAAATGGGTACTGTTAATTGAGGGTGAGCGTTCACATTTAGGGTAATTAGGGACACTGTCCACATGGTGGTATAATAGGTGCGACGGCCTGATATGATGATGTGCCGTCCAACGCGAAAGGAGAAGGCACGATGAATTTTGGACCAACAGAGCTGCTGCTGATACTGTTGTTGGTGCTGATAATTTTCGGGGCGGGCAAGCTGCCCCAGGTGTTTAGCTCGCTGGGCAAAGGTGTAAAAGAATTTCGTGACGCATCCGAGGGCACGGGCACTAACCCTCCCCCAGCAGATACGGCCACTACGGCCACGACAACCACTACCCAGCCCGTAATCACCCCAAACACAGTCCCACCTGTTGCCACTCAGCAGGATGTCAAGCGGACCGACAGCTAAGGGAAAAAGGGTCCTGTTGCAACATTCTGGCAGGCATCCCATCTAATACCTGTTGTCTGTGGAAAGCCGCAGATATACTGGAAGCAATCTCAAGAATAGCAGTAGTGTGCCACAAGGCGAGCTGTGCATCGTGTTGAGGCGGTGTGTCTTTACGTATGACAGCCGCCCTCGTGGCCTGCCCTAATCCAACCCCCACAATTAACTGATTCTGGTGATACGGTAGCTGGACAACTGTGCTACCCTCATTGTGCTACCATCCTGATCGAAGTTCGGCCTAATTGCCCCACCAGGCTATAGGTCGCATAAGATTAGCATTAGCAGATGTCAGGAGCTATCTTAAGATAGCTTCTAATCGAGATGCTATTCTTGAGATAGCTTCTAAGTAAGGAGGGTTTCATGTTAAACAACGTAAAAGACTTTGGCGCAGTTGGCGATGGGATCCATGACGATCGTGCGGCCATCCAGGCGGCGATTGATGATGCGGTTGCCAACGACAACAAAGCGGGCATCCTGTTTCCAGCGGGGACGTATCGCGTCTCGCTCTCCACTGATCCCCAACATAAAGTCTGCTCGCTGGACCTCAACGGTGTGCAGGATTTTATGGTCATGGGCGAGGGGCCTAGCTCCATAGTGAAGCTCGTGGACACAACCGACCCGAGCGGGACTGCGGACTGGCACGTCTTCAGGCTCAGGAACAACAGTCAGCGCGTCGTCTTCAAGGACCTCGTCATCGACGGCAACCGCACGGGGCTGACGAACCCCAACGAGCAGTCCCACGGCATCGAGGTGGAAGAAACCACCGATCTCGTGATCGATCGCTGCATCATCCGCGAATGCTTCGGGGATGGCGTGCGGCTCCTGGGTAAACCGCCTCACGGCAGCAGCCTGCATGTCAGGCGGGTGCGCATCGAGAATTGCCTGTTCCAGACCAACAAGCGGTCCGGCCTCGGCATCCAGCGGGCGATCGAGCAGATCAGCGTCATCAACTGCTTCTTCGACGCGACGGTGAGTGACCAATCTATCGACTTCGAGCCGAGTGGTTCGGAGGCGCCAACGGACATAGTGATCCAGGGGTGCATCATCAACCATACCAACCGGACGCCCGCCGTGGGCTTCCAGGGCATTCGCGGCCCCGAGCCGCTGCTTCGCTGTAAGTTCACCGACAACATCGTGGTGGGTGGAGAAGTTTTCTGCACGGATGTCGATCAACTTACGATCCAGAACAATATCATCAGGGTGCCCGATACGGGGACCGGCACCCGCGTCCCGGTCCAGGTCCAGCGGGGCGGCGACTCGGTGATCATCAGCGGCAACTTGCTCGTGAATGACACCGCCGGTGATGCGGTCATCGCCGTGCGTGAGGTCAACCATCGCCAGGTGACGCGTGCGCTGATCACCAACAATCTCTGTTTCGCCCGTTCCGGCAACGGGATCGTCTGCCAGTCAGGTGATGACATAGCGATCCAGGGTAATATGGTGGTGGCCACGGGGCCCTGCAAGCAGGGCATCAAAGTGGATTCAGAGGGATCCGACGTGGACAACGTCTCGGTGCGCGACAACGATATCATGGCGAAGGGAACTGGGACGTGGGAAATCGGTATCCTGGTCAACTCGAAAGTCCCCCACCACGTCCACCATGTCTCCGTGGTGGGGAACTCTGTCCGCAGTGCGACCAAAGGGGTCAGTTTCACCGGGGCGGGCTTTACGCGCACCCCCGTGTGTGCCCTCAACCGGATCGATGTGGGCGTGACGACTCCGTTCACTGGTCTCAGTACCCTACCTGAGCGTTCCTTAGTTGTCGGCGGTGCCACCAGCATAGGAGGAACAACCGCAGGGTCGGGTGCCGGTCGCCTCATCACGGGACTGGGCGATCCCAACACCGTGGTCACCGGCAATGTAGGCGACCTCTTTCAGCGCCTCGACGGCGGAGCGAGATCAACTCTCTACGTCAAGGAGGCGGATGCGAACCCCAAAACCGGCTGGACCGCGAAGTAGAAGACCTTCGAAGCAAGGAGCAACAATCGCCTTGAGCATAATTGAGCTGTCGCAATTTATCCTTTCCCGTATATCGCCCCGAACTTGCCCTGCACGTACTCCACCCACGCGTCTGTAGTGATGGGGCTTCCAGTGATACGCTCCATTAGCTCATTTGGCGTGAACTTGCGTCCATGCTGGTAGAGGTTGGTTTGGAGCCATGTGAGGAGGTCGCTGAGATCGCCCTGCGCCATCTGGACGTCAAGGTTGGGCAGCGACTTGCGGGCATGAGCGAATAGCTGAGCGCCGATGACGTTGCCCAGCGCGTAGCCGGGGAAGAGGCCGAATACGTCAGCCCACGCCCAGTGGATGTCTTGCAGCACTCCCTCCGCGCTGTTGGGCGGGGTGATGCCCAGGTACTCGCGCATCCTCTCGTTCCATATCTCGTCAAGCTTCTCTATATCTGCTTTCCCACTCAGTATCTCGTTCTCTAGCTCGAAGCGGAGCATAATATGGAGGTTGTAAGTCACCTCGTCCGCCTCGACGCGAATGAGGGAGGGGTGGACCTTGTTGATAGCCTTATAGAAGCATTCTACGTCTATACCGCCCAGCTGGGAGGGGAAAGTCTGCTGGAGGCGCGGGAAAAGGTACTCCTGGAAGGGGCGGCTGCGGCCCACCAGGTTCTCCCACAGGCGCGACTGCGACTCGTGCATACCTGCGGACGCTCCATGCGCCAGGGGGGTGCGTGCGAGGGAAGGGCCAATCCCCTGCTCATATAATGCGTGTCCCACCTCGTGCATCGTGGCGAACAGGGAAGCGTTGAGGAAGTTGGGGAAGACGCGGGTGGTGATACGCACGTCGTCCAGGCCGAAGCTGGTGCAGAAGGGGTGGGCCGTTGTGTCTACCCTCCCCCGGTTGAAGTCATATCCGAATCGCTCGGCTATCTTACGACCGAAGCGCATCTGCTCCGTTTCGTCGTATCGCTGGTGGAGGCAGCTATCGTCTATCGCGCCTTCGGCGGCGATGTCGCGCACCATAGGCAAGATAGTGGCCTTGAGGTCGGCAAAGATCTTCTCAAGCTGAGCGGTAGTCAGGCCAGGCTCCACCCTGTCGAGGAGAGCGTCATATGGGTGGTCGGTATAGCCCAGGGCCTCGGCACGCTCCGCGTTAAGGTCGGCGTTGCGCTTGAGGTAGGGGACGAATCGCGCGAAATCGTGCGCCTCGCGTGCGCTACGCCATGCCAGTAGCCCTTCGGACGAGGCGCGCGATATAGCCAGCACCAGCTTTTCGGGCATTTTGCACTCAAGGTCGAAGTCGCGCTTCACGACTGAAACGATTCTTGCTTCATCGCCGTCTGGGTCGAGGTCGGCGGTTTCCGAGGTGAGCTCTTCGAGCAGGCAGCCCGAGCTCGTCGGAGCTAAGGCGGGCGTGCCTCATGCGGTCCAGCGTGGCGAGTTGATTGGAGCGGCTCTCGTTGCCGCCTGGGGGCATGTACGTCTCGCGGTCCCAGTTCAGGAGGGCGATCACCCGGTCAAGGTCCTCTATCTCTGCAAGCAGCGTCTTCAACCTGTCGAATTTCTCAGTCATTCTATCCCCTACCACCTTTCAAAAGATTTGATTATTCAGAGCCTCATCGCAGCCAGTTTCATCCATCGTCTATAGTCCTATGGCGAGCCAAATATGCTCTTAGTTTAATTGTAACGCCGCAAAGACGCAAAGGGATTTATAACTATGAACACTGACTTGTATAATGCATATATGAATGAGCTTACCAATAAAACCCCCCTCACCAGCATAAGCGTAAGTGAGGCTTTGCAGAATATACTCGCCGAGTTCGCGCCTTTGGAAGCGGTAGCCGTGCCCCTGTCCGAGTTGTTGGGTCTTGTGCTGGCGGAGGATGTCTACAGCGACATAGACATCCCCCCTTTCGACAATTCCTCGATGGATTGGGTACGCCCTGAGGGCAGGGGATGTTGAGGGTGCGTCGGCTGATACGCCTGCTTCGCTCAAGGTAGCCGGGTATCTACCTGCTGGGGCTGCTCCCGGACCGAGCGACTACGTAGAGCAGGGGAGCGCGTTTCGTATCATGACGGGCGCACCTATGCCGCCGGGGGCCGATGCTGTAATCCCCTTCGAGGAGACTAGCGAAGGACGCGCTCTGCGGGCCACCAGCTTGCAGCCGGGCGAGTCTCGTGCTACGCCTATCCTGGTAGGTGGAGATGTGCTGGTTTACCGCAGGGTCGGGCCAGGAGACTACATTCGCCGGGTCGGGGAAGATGTACAACGAGGCCAACTGGTACTGGGCAAGAGCATCAATATACGCCCCGCCGAGGTAGGGGTCCTTGCTGCCGTCGGTAAGTCTCTGGTAATGGTGCATCGCCGCCCGCGTGTGGCTATCCTGGCGACGGGGGACGAGCTTGTTGACGTGGGGGAGGTGCCCGGACCGGGCCAGATACGCAACTCCAACAACTACGCTGTAGGAGCGCAGGTGCGCTCGTGGGGGGCCGAACCTTTCAACCTGGGCGTTGCCCGCGACGACCGCGACCATCTGATGTTGAAGCTAGAAGAAGCGCTCGACTTGCGACCCGACCTGCTCGTTACATCGGCGGGCGTATCGGTTGGTGACTATGATTTCGTGAAGGATGTACTGATGTCCCTCGGCAGCATCACAATGTGGCGGGTGCGATTGAAGCCGGGCAAGCCGCTGGCGTTCGGACGCCTGATGGGGAGAGACGACACAACTATTCCCTTCCTGGGGCTGCCGGGCAACCCCGTATCGAGCATGGTGACAATGGAAATATTCGGGCGGCCCGCTATATTGAAGATGCTGGGCAAGAGCCGCCTACAGAGACCCGTCGTGATGGCCCGCGCTCTTGAGCCATTGGATAACGGGGGTGGAAGAGAGCACTACATCCGGGGAATTGTCACCAACGAGGAGGGCGAATACTTGGCGCGCACCACCGGTAAGCAAGAGTTCGAACATTCTCACGTCAATGTCCCGCGCCAATGCCTTCCTGGTGGTGGGTGAAGAGACGCGCAGGGTAGAAGCGGGGGAACTGGTAAAGGCCATGCTGCTGGACGAGTAGCCGGTACGCACCCGGCAAGCGCTCTCATGGCTGGCGCAGGCGCAAGTTGACGTTACGCTCGTCGGTGATGACGCCGTCGAGGAAGAAGCTGGTGCCGGTAAGGCTCGATTCGAGAAATTTGTTCATCTCGCTGACAACGAGGTCGTTATTCACTTTATCGACGGCGCGGGTAATCTCGCCTTTCAGGTCGAACGGCAGGACGTCGAGGGGCAGGTCGAGGTTGCCAAGCTGGGGATCGCCCACCATATTGATTACCAGCTTGCCGTCCTGCACATTTATCTGGTTTTTGATGGCGGCGCTTACGTCTGTAGACAGGAAGGGTATGTTTACGTGGAAGTTCGCCTGGTAATCTATCCTGTTCTCGGCTGTTATCTCAACGGTTACGGCGAGGAGGGTCAGATTGGGATTGACTGACTGGAAGCCCTCTCCCAATCGCTTCTCGGCCTCGCTGCTCAGGTACTCTTCTGAGATGGTGATCGTAACGTCAGGCTCACCTGTGAAATTATGCACCACCACAGGGATGCGCGTATAAACTAGCGCGGAGAGGATGATTATCAGCGCGAAGCCTAATACCCCGCCCACGACCATGCCGATCCCGAACCATAGCACGCGCACGCCGCGTATCTTTCTGCGGTAGAGCCTGTGGAGGGGGTGGTGCAGGTAGTCGCTGTGGGGCTGGTGGTATGTTGCGAGCGGCCCCGTGTATCCACGCAACGCAGGCGGTGGAATCTGGGCATGAGGGCGCGTGGCGTTTGGGTCGCTATTCATCCTATGCGCCGGAGCTTCGCCGCTTGAGCCAGTCCACCAGGTCGGCGTGCTGGATGCAGACTATCTTATGCCCGGCTCGCTCCGCCTTTAGCTCCCCATCGCGGGCAGCGTGAATAATCACCTCGATGCTCGTTCCCAGCAGGCGAGCCGCTTCCTCCGGCGTATACTCTTCCTGGAGCAAGTCTACGTGTGCGCGGTCGTGCGCATGTGCCCTGGAATGTGAGAGTAGGCGCAGTGGGTCGTCCGGCTCCTCCTCGGTTCTATAGACGTTATGCCCACCTTCCTCCATATCTTTCCAGGTCCTGTCTACACGTCCCAATTCAATCGGATCGTCCATCATACCCCTCCTTCGAATGCGGAATGTGGAGTGCGGAGTGCGGAGTGCGGAATAGTGATTAGCAGCCTAGAGTCTAAAGTCCAAAGTTATCAATCACGTTTCACGTTTCTATCGTCCGTCATCGACCCTCGCCAGCCATGCCTGCGGGTTGCGTAGCTCTTCAAGGGTGGGGAGCATTTCAGGGCCTTCCCAGACGCGGTTGGCGGTGGCGACACCACGCTCGGCCACCACGCTGTTGATGAAGCTCTCCCCCAGCTTGTACTGCTCCATCTTGAGGGCGAGTCCCGTTATCCTGATGAATAGCTTCTCGGCAGGGCTGCGTCTCTCTGCGCGTTGGTCAATACGCTCCTTGATGGTCGCGTAGGTTGGAAGGAGGCGCTCGCCCACCGAGTTCATAATGTAATTACTGTATCCCTCGACAATGGACATGACCGCCTGGAGCTTGCTGAAGAGGACGCGCTGCTCCGGACTTATCATCACCTCGATCCAGCTATCTCCCTCTTTGCGGCTGGCCCGCGCCCGCTCGATCATGGACCGGAAGCCGCCGAGGCTCGTACCATACTGCAATATTTCATCTCCCAGGCAGCTTATGTATTGCTCTAGGAGGCTGTTGAAGTACTCGCGCACCCAGGGGTATGCCTCGAACTCGTAGGCGTGCGTGGTCTCGTGTAGGGCGATCCAAAGGCGAAAATCGTCGGGGTCCAGGCCAAGCTCGGTCTGCACTCCCGAAATGTTCGGCTCGACAAAGTAGAGCTTGCCCGCCGATACCGGTTCCTTTCCGAGGAGGGCGAGGTCGTACTGCCCCAGCACGCGCCGGGCGAGGTAGCCCATCAGTATACCAAGCTGGCTGCTCAACATCGTCTGGCTGAGGTCGCCGAGCAGGGCCGTGCCGAGTGAGTTAGTCGGCTGGATGCGCCTGTAGAGGGCCTCTACATGGTCGAATAGCTGCTTGAAGTTGGCGATATTAGCGTCTATCCACTCGGTGCGGCTGAATGCCTGTATCTGGTCCACAGGGGCGGGGAGGTCGCGCCCCATCTCGGCGGTGATGACGGGATAGCATCGGTCCACCATGCCCGCGTAATACTCTTCCCAAGTCTCGTGCCATGTGGCGGGAGGAGGCTCTTCTTTGACGATCTGGCGGGCCACGCTCCGCACGCGCCCCCATTCGATGAGGGGAGGCAGACCTTCCCTGGCGTATTGCTTGCGCTTCGTGCCCGCGTAGGCGACCCCCAGGACCCCTACCGTGGCCCCGGCGATCAGGCCCAGCCCGACCAGACGCGGGTCTACTTTATTGCTTGTACGTGACATGTGGCTCCCATCTTCCTGCCATGATATAGAAGGCAGGCCAAATTACTATAACCCCTACGTAGGTGCGCGTCAAGCCATCGTTATCTAGAGGGGCTAGGGAAGTAGAGGCTAGCGGCCAGGCAATCCAAACCCAACCCCACATAAGTATCCCTTAACATGTGGGGTTGGGTCCTAAGCAGGATGGTGCTTCTGAGGCTGATTGAATCTTGTCTTGAAATAAACGTCTCTTTCATTGAAAAGACGTTTTGTTAGGGGTACTTACCACATTTTGTCAAGTAGTTTAAAGGGCTGTTTTGCTATGATAGAAGTAGGTAATCAAATCAATGATGATTTTCATGGTTACCTGTTTGGAGGTAAAGCTTAATGAAGGAGTTAGCTACTGAGGTCCTACTACGGACAACTCTAGAAACCGAAAGTCGTGTAGAAAAGGTTGCTAGAGAGCAGAGGCTTAACGTTATTCGCGAGTTCTATCCTAATGCTGATCCCCAACGTATTGAGCGGGATTTCTACCCGCAAATACTTCGACCCCGCATTCATAAATGCTTTGAAGTAGATGTAAGCCCACATATTGACTATGCCAAATCGGACACGGACCTTGATGCTGCATTTTTACGGTGCAATGGAGCAGTATGTCGTTCTTTCTTTAGCGCACTTCTCGAACCTCATAATGAACTTCTCACCGGAGATTTCACTCAGAGCCTCGCCACGGTTTTGGATATATACGATGCACTAGGGCAAAGTGAATATTGTGATGAGCTTATGCAGCAGTGGGGTGACAAGGTTGCTGCTAATTCAGCAACAGCTATTGAGATTTTCCACTTAGCATTACAAGAACTCACATCCATAGAGATTAATCAGAAGCTTCATCTAGATTGGAAGCCCGAGGTCATAACGAGGCATATTCATCAAATGCAGCGCGAGCTCCTTTTTGTCCTGCTAGGAGCTTTACATAACTAGAGGGCGCTAAATGGACCGACTCTGTCAGAACTGAGTAGGGGAAATTGAATTAGAGGAGGAATAACATGTATAAGGAACAACCTGACGACCCAGCAAAGGGCTGGTTCCCTGGCTTGCCGCAACGACATCGAGAGCGTCTGCTTCGAGTAACTGAGGCTGCGAAAAGCAAATACGACGTCATAAGATCATCAGCGAGAGCATGGCTTGCTCTCGTTATGGTGTCACCCAACTTGGAACGGTGGCTTAGCTATTTGGATCAAGATTTACCCATCGCAGATGAACTTCCTGACGTGCACCGCTCATTGAAGCTGGCTCTTGCTTCTGACACCTTGCATACCGATGAGTTTCGCACCTACGTGAACGCAAGAGGGTTTCGTTACTGGGAAAGTGATCGGGACCTCGCAGATCTCATCTCACTATGCGATAGGGCATGGTCATTGCCCCCTGAGAGCTTCTCTGCGGTCATGTGGGAATTCTATCAACATATACTTAGGAATATGCAGGGAAACTCTCTTCAGCAAGCGGGCACAGCCGAAGAGATTACTGAGGATGACAAAAAAGATGAATTGGTAACTGTACTCTCAAAGTTAACAGGTGGTAAGATTGTCCTTAGACAAGTTGCTAGTATTGAGCCCGTACATGGCGTACTTTTGAGCGGGCCATACTCATCGACAATCATAACGACTCAACAAGATGAAGAAGCAGCACAAGACAATGTGGCTTCCCATTTACTTGCCCACTTGCTGCTTGACCCCATAGCTACGAGACGCTTCGGCCTGCTTGAATACCCACACAACTGTTCAGTAGATAGCTTTACTAACGACCTACGTACATGGCACATGGGCAAGGAGGTAGAGGCGTTAAGCTGTGCAGTCTGCTTATCACAACCAGTAGCTGATGGGCCTAACTTAACTCATGCAGGTCAGATGCTGCTTAATACAGCTCTGGTGCTAGGTATCCCGAAACTTGTGGTTCGTACGCTTCTGATGTTGAGAGCCGCGCGGAGGGTTCCTGTAATAGCCTCATTACGACGAAAAATTGATTCACTGATACCGCAGCCTCAGCTCAGACCAGGGCAACTGGTCCTAACGAGTCATCATCGGATATTTTATGTTGATGAGCATCGGTCACGGCGTGAGGTGTTGGGACCGGATGTGCGAGAGGTGTGTGCGAGAGCGGTATTCTTCTCCAAATTCCTCTCAAAGGAGGCAAAGCTGGTAAGCATCCCAGAAGAGATGTTGCATTCTGTACCTCAAGGTCCCCCTCTACTTTCCATGGCCGATGCTGAAGTAGCTGGCCTCTGTAAGATGCCCGAGCAGTTAGTTGAGGTCTAATAAGAAAAGCACAGCTGGTCGTGTGAAAAGGGGTATTCTATTTTGGAATACCCCCTTGATTTCTATTATTTGTACATTGTCTGGCATATCAGCCTTTTTAGGGGGGACGAAATCGCCCACTACCTTACTTATATATTACCCTAGCCAAGTGGATTTGCCTTCACCGAATTCTTCATCATGGTTTTGAAGCTATCCGCTGTTCTGCCTATCAAAAGCAGATACATAGTGCACTATTCGAAGCTTCAAGACTGGAGGATACCAGACTTGAAAGTTGCGCTACGAATGTTCGACAGATGCAAAAGGAGACTGAGATGCCTAAATATATCAAGAATATCAGGTGGCTCAACAGGCAAGTCCAGGGAACGCTTCAGGGGCCACCTTATGAATTGCTAAATGGAGTTGGGTGGGATGAAATGGATGTCAGACTTACTTGGAATGAACCGCCCACAATCTTGTTAATCAAGAAGAGAAAGAAGGCATCTTCTTTCCCAATGATCTCGGCTGGCAGCGTCGCGGCAGTTAGTCGTTAGTAGTGCAACGAACCCTTGATATCGGTTTGCTCTGTTGCCAACTAATCGCATCGATAATTGGTTGCTCGATCCAATCTAAGTGATCAAATGCTCAAAATCAAGTGCCAATGTTTGCTATACTCTAGACATAGACAAGTGAGAGGTCGGTATTGATTCCCAAACGTGGAGATAAAACAAACAGAAACATAACGATAGCGGAACATAGCCTTAGAGAGGATTGATTAACAATGGAAACGGTAGTGGAGATAACTCCAGAGCGATTCACCGAGGGGATGACAGTGGCGCAATTCGTAGAGGGAATGAGCAAGAACAGGGAGCTTTTCCAGGAGAGATATAACAACTACAGGCTAAGCGACGAGGTCGCCTCGGAACTGCGTGAGATGGGGTTGCGACTGAAGGTGATTGTGCTGGCGGAGGACTGGTGCGGGGACGTATTGCGCTATGTGCCCGTGTTCGCCCGTATGGCTGAGGCCGCAGGCACTTGGGAGGTGCGCCTCTTCTGCCGCGACGAGCATCTTGACATGGCCGACACCTGGCGCAAGAACGGCCAGTTTCGGGCTATACCTGTTATCGTCTTCTTCGATGAGGCGCTACATGAGGTCGGCTGCTTTATAGAGAAGCCCGCCGCCGTCTATGATGACGACCGCAACGCGCGCGACCAATTCGCCCGCCAATATCCCCACCTTACCGATGCCCATGTACCCTCTGTGGAGATGAGTCCTGACACTTACAACCTGTATGTAGAGTTCATCCGCGAATTCCGGGCGAACAACACCGCGCGGTGGCAGGCGATGTTCGTGGAAGAGATACTGGAGAAGCTACGCAGCGTGCCGGTAGCCGCCTAGTGGCATTTCAATCCCAAGATAAAGCGTGAGTCACCGAAATGAAGGGCTTTTCAATCAAAATGAGCGCCTGCAGGCGCTCATTTTGATTGAAAAGCAAAGATTACCTCTTAACCGCAACTTTGTTGGCGACATTCAACGTGCGCGCAGGCTCGACGTTCCCGTTCACGTCCACGGCGCGGTAGGTAAGGCTGCTGCCGGATTGGAGATTGACGGGAGCGGTATAGCGTGTGTACGGCCCAGTACCTATCTTATATTCGATACCGGAGACTCCCACGTTGTCAGAGGCTGTGATGGTTACCATGTAGCTCGATCCGTCAGAAGTATTGGATACTGTTGCTACTGAAGAGGGCGTAACCCCTTCCCTGAAATCGAAGCTCGCCGTATAGCTGATGTCGGCTATCTTGGCTTGCCCCGATATGGAGGGGTGGAAGTAATCGCGTGTGGAGACGTCGCTGGGCACGAAGTTAGTGTTGAAGGCGGCGTTGTTGTCGAAGTGGCAGTGGATGTTCGTCGCGCACACCTCGGCCAGTTGCGTGTTGTAATCAACCACGCGCTGCCGCACGCGATTGCGGCGGTCCACATCTTCCTGTGCGGTGGAGAGAGGATTGGCGAGCATCGACTGGCAGATGCCGAACAAACTCCAGGTCGAGCGCGCCGAGGAGTCGTCCTTGAGGATAAACCATAAGTTGTATATGTTGGGCACGCTCAGCACGTAGATGCGGGCGTCCGGCAGCCCAGTTGCCAGGGTGTTCATGGCGGTCTGAAATTGGGTGCGATAGGTCGCAACGGGGGTCATCTGCGCTTCGGTGTCCGTGCAGGCGTCGTTCGCGCCCAGGAGGATTGTGACATAAGCCGCACCCTGAGAGACGGCATTTTGCACCTGGCCGTTGAGGTCTACCATTTGTGCCCCCGTCACGGCATCGTTGAAAGCGCGGCCATTGATAGGCGGATGATTAGGGAGGATACGGGAATAGTGGCTCAGCACTGTCGCGTTCGTCCCGGTGGACCATGAGTTGGCTGGCGCGTCCGTGAAGGGGAAGCTGCCCGTGTTGAAACCGCGGGTGATGGAGTCGCCCGTAGAAGCTATAGAGTCTGGATAGCCCGCGATTGCAGGGGCTGTTATGACCTCAGTGTATGGTATGCCACTGGCTGCTGAGCCAGGAGCATAGGTCGCTGCAAAGGCGGACACCAACAGCAAGGCAGCTATGACGTATCGGGATTGCCTTTGTGTGAGTATCACGCTTGTACGGACTCCTGTGTAGGTTTGTACGACACGTAAATTGAGCAAGCTGTATTACGTGGGGCACGCGAAATAACGGGGCGCCAGTATCGTAACAGCACTGGTGCCCCGTTATTATAACATTGTACTTGAGAGAAGTTAATCCCCGGGCGACAAAGGTTAAGAATTCTGCAAGTTGCTTCGATGCTGCCCTGTGGTTACCCAGGACGCAGGCACTCTCCTGATGCTGGAGGTAGCCATGATAGGAGTCGTCGTGACAGGTGCTTGTGGCACGATTGCTACTGTTGGTGCCTCGTACAAGGTCAGTCGGTCAATTTTCTCTTGCTGCCAGGAAGTTATCGTCCTGATGATGATAATCAGCAGCGCGGCGGCTACGATGTTGATTATGTCTGAAACTAGAACCAGCCATGTTAAGGTAATAGACACGTCCAGGTCGTTCAGCGTTGTCATGCTACTGGCTATCGCGCCCAGGAAATTGCCTGCGAGCCAGGCGGCCCACCAGAAGCCAAGTAGGGGCGATACGGGATTGGCCTTCCACTCGGTGCCCGTAGGACTATCAACTTCGGGGTAGCTTGCTTTCCAGATTTCAGCAACAGCCTGGAACGGGCGGAACAAGCTCAGAATAGGAAAGAAGAACCATCCCACAGCCCATTTAGGAGTAAACCTGATGTCTATCGCGCCCAGCGCGGGAAGGTTGCTGTAGCTGCGGTGTATCCACTTAAGCACCAATATACCTGTGATGATAAATATGAGGGAATAAAACCCGGCTAACATTAGCTGGCGGTCATCATTCGCGCTTTCTTCCATGTACGTGACCACTTCTCCGTTTGCTACTCGGGAAAGCAACTGCACCTGAAACCAGTTTGATACGGCAGAAGCTACAGTCAGAACCATGCATAGTTTCAGGAAGATTGTGGCCCACTTAGAACGCGAATGTGCTGATTGGAATGGGGGACTGGGGTCGAACGTTGTTATCATTGATGCCTCCATTGCGTGGAATACCCCGACACTATCAAAGGACTGTGCCAATTATATGTGAAAAGAGGGGGCTTCCAACCCGGAAGCCCCCCGTACCATAGTACAGTTAATGTATAGGATATTTGTACTTTCTACCCTAGCTCAGTGCCCTATCCAGGTCCTCGATTATGTCCTCCACATCCTCACACCCCACGGAGAGGCGTATCAGCCCAGGCTTGATGCCTGCCTTGTCGCGCTCTTCATCGCTCTGGTGGAGGTGGATCATCGAAGCGGGGTGGGTAATCAGCGTTTCGACCCCGCCGAGGCTGACGGCGAGCGTACATACTTCCGTGCGCCCAATCACCCGATACGCGGCCTCGTATCCACCCTTCACCTCGAACGACATCATGGCGCTGAAGCCGCCGCGCATCTGCTCCTTCGCAAGCTCGTGCTGAGGGTGGGACGGCAAGCCGGGATAGTAAACGCGCTCCACAGCCGGGTGGCCCTCCAGGAAACGCGCTACTTCCAAACCGTTGCGGTTATGGACGGCCATGCGCATGGCGTAGGTTTGCAGCCCACGGCGCAGTAGCCACGCCTCGAATGGGTGCAGGATAGGGCCGTATACCCGCAGGTATTCCCAGGAGGCGTCTATCAGCTTGCGTGATCCCATGAGCGCGCCCGCCGTAACGTCCGCGTGGCCGTTGAGGTACTTCGTGGCGCTGTGCAGCACGAGGTCGTAGCCCAGGTCCAGCGGGCATTGGTTATAAGAGGAGGCGAAGGTGTTGTCCGTGATGGCGATTGCCCCGGCATCGTGAGCTATTTGCGCTGTGGCACGCAGGTCGGTCAGCTCCATCGTGGGGTTGGTGGGCAACTCGGTATAGACTACCTTCGTATTCGGGCGTATCGCGCGGGCGAACGCTTCGGTATCGCACTGGTCCACGAGGGTCACTTCCACGCCGAAGCGCGGCAGCGTATGCCCCAGCATCGACATGGTTGCCGTGTAATGCGTGTTCTGGGCCACGATATGGTCGCCCGTCGCCAGGTTGGACATAAGAGCAACCGTCATAGCCGCCGCACCCGACCCCAAAGCTAGGGCAGCTTCCGCCCCCTCAAGCTCCGCCAGCACTACTTCTACCTGCTTATTGTTAGGCGTACCGTAGCGGGTATAGAATGTGGCTGGTGCCGTCTGTGAGGCGAGCGCTGCGCCCTCCTCCGGCGTATTCAGCCGAAACGTGCTCGTCTGGTAGATGGCAGGCGATAAAGCAGGAGTGTCGTTAGCCTCCTGTGCGCCATGTATGAGGCGGGTTTGCAGGCCGCGCTTGCGGGAGTTAGAAGTCATAGATATTTCCTCCGAGGAATCAGGAGTCAGGAGTAGAGTAATCAGTATATCACGGTTACTGATTCCTGACTCCTGATTTCTGACTCCTGATTCCTTGTAACTACTCGTATCTGAGCGCTTCCGCCGGATATATCTTCGAGGCGGCGCGGGCGGGGAGTATAGTCGTAATGAGTGAAACCACGTAGGCCAGCACCACTATCAACCCTATCTGGCCGAACGGGACGATGTACTCCACGGTAGGCGTATCCTTGCGTATGAATTGCACCATATTATAGGAGAGTATCAGACCCAGCACCACGCCTATCAGTATACCCAGGAGCGCGATAAAGGACAACTCCAGCAGGAAGGATAGACCCACCATGTTGCGTTGGTAGCCTATAGCGCGCAACACCCCTATCTGCTGCCTTCTCTCCACGACGGCCCGCGTGCTGATAACCCCAAGCGCGGCCACGCCCACGAAAAGCCCCAGCGCCAGGAAGCCTTGCAGCAGATTGCCCAACGATTGGCTGAGCGCAAGCTGCGTGCGTAACTGGTCCGCGATGACCACAGGCTCAAGCCCGTTGTCGAGGAAGGCAGAGCCTAGCTCCCGGCGTAGCTCCCGGACCTGACTGCTCTTCTGCGCGGTGCTGGCGTTGGATGCCACTCGGAAGAAGTAGTTGGTGGTTGGTAGCTCCGTCAGGCTGGCGTTGCCTGTCAGGCCCTGCAACATCTGCGGGGGGAGGAGGTTCGTAGCCAGCTTCTTGTTGGCGTACATACCGATGTAGAAATTGGCGTTCCTGTTCAGCACGCCTATTACCTTCACCTTCGCAGGCTGGAGACCGGGTATCCCTAAAGCCCCAGGCGCTCGAAACTCCAAATCTACAGGCTCCATGACCGGATTTCCGGGATCCACACCTGATATAGTAAGGATATTCGGGCCAGGCCCACCACCCCCACCCGCACTACCAATGACTACGGGGAGTATATCAACCACTACGAGCGTGGGATCGTTGAGGACAGCGTCCCACACCTGGCGGTCAGTCTCGTATCCCTTCGCACGCACGCTCAAACTGAACTGGTTGTCGTTCAGGAAAGTGTCGTCTGCGAAGCGTGTGTTGTAGAAACGCCACCCTCCATTGGGGGTCGCGGATTGTGGGGTCCCAAGCTGGCGCATCTCCAGGGGGACGAGGGTCTGCCCGGCGATTGAGGAGAATTTCCCCTTGAGATTGGGGTTGCTCTCGATTTGCTGGCGGATGTCGGGGATGGGGTTGTTGAAAGAGATTGTCGCCTGGATGTCGTAACCGCCCGATACCTCCGGCTTGTTGGGGTCCACCTGCTGGTTTATCGAGAATAGGACCGACATCGCGATCAGCACAAAGATTATCAGGCTGAACATAGCGATTGCCATGCCGGTGCGAAAGATGGAGGACATCGGGTATGCAACCGCTGTCTTGAGGACCGGCCTCATCCGCCCGGAGCGCCCCAGCACTTTCGTGAGAGCGCCGAGCAAGATGTCCGAGTTATACATCACCACCCACACCGCGCCTAACACCATCATGATGCCGCCGATAAACATGACGTTCGTGATGCCGTCGTCCCCAAACGCGGGCGCGCCTATCCAATCATGCAGCACGTCAATGGGCAGTGCCCAGTATGCGAGCAAAGCAAGCCCCGCGAACGTAAAGGCGATACGGTTGCGCCTGGCGGGGCGCACTCCCCTGCGCGTAAGTATCCATCGCAAGGTCATGCCGAGGGCTATGAGCGTGAGGGACGCGCCCAGGTGGAAGTAGAGACCGTTATTCGTCGCCCACCCCAGGACGAACAGGAGCACGCCCAGCGTGCCCGTGACCGGACCGCTCTTAAGAAGCGATGCGATCAGAGAGAAAATAGCGCCGATGCAGCCGAGAGGCCGCCGCTGGCCCAATTGGTTGAATGGCTCCGTCAGTTGATGGCGTAGTGAGGGGTCGAGCTTGTGTGCGTCCGGTATGTCGCGTATCGCCGCCACGATGTTGAGTCGTGAAACACGCGACGCGGAGATGGCTACCGTCAGGAAGGTAATGAGCGTGCCGATGCAGTAAGCTACCACGACCGAGCGCAATTCGATATGAGGGGTGAGGGTAAAGCCAAACGTGCCTACGATGCCGGAGATGATGCCCACCATCAAGAAGCTGAGGGCTACACCCAGCGTAGCTCCTATCGCAGCGGCGGCCAGGTCATAAGCCAGCCCCTCGAAGACGAACGTCTGGGTGAGGTCGCCCCGTTGGATGCCGACCGCACGGGCCATTCCCATCTCGCTCTTGCGCTCGGCTGCGAGCATGGTGAAAATGAGGAAGATGAGGAGTATCCCGGCGGCGATGGAGAAGAGAGAGGTGGCGACGAAGAGGGTGGTAAAGAGGTTTCCAAAGAGGTTGGCTGTCTCTATGGCGTCCTTCTTGACCTCCTCAACCGTGTACGTTTTGGTATCTACGAGGCCCTTCAGCTTGCCGGCTACCTCCCCGCTATACTTCACTCCCTCGAACTTATCTCCCTTGAGGGAGATGTTTATATCTGTAACCTGGCCGGGCGCGCTGAATATCTCCTGCATGCGGTCGAGGCGCATGAAAGTTACGGGGAACATCGTCGAAGGGGAGCTATTCTGAACGATGGCGCTCACTTTGAAGCCGACAGGCTTTCCGGCGATCATAACGTTGACATCGTGCCCTATTTGGGCGGCAAGCTTGTCGGCGGCGGCCTGGTCAATCACGAGGTCACCCGCCGTAAGTGAGGACTCATCGAGCGCCTGGCCGGACGTGGAAAGCAACTCGCCGAAGGTGCTGCGACTCTCCGGGTCTATGCCGATGATGAAGGTCTGGCCGGAGACCTGGCGTGCCGTCGTGTTTATAACAGCGCCTGTCTGTTGCATAGTGGCGGACCAGCCGTCTATGCGCTCATCGCTGCCCACTTTGGCCTTCAAGTCGGTGTAAACGCTCTCAGGGAAGGTGGGCACGGGGCGGTTGAAGTCCGGCGGGCCTCCAAAGTTGATGATGGGGTTGACCTTATGCACCTGTATGTCGGTATTGCCCAGGCTCGCGGTGAAGGACCCTCGTATCGAGTAGGTCAGCGTGTCGCCCGTGCCGAAGGCTGCGGTAATAAGCAGGGTCGCCAGCATCAGCCCCAGGACGATGAGCACGGTCTGCGCACGCCTGCGTGGAATATTGCGTAACGCGAGCCGGGCCAGTATCGGCTTGCGCCACGCCAGGAAAGCCACGATCAACAGCACGAATATAGTCATGCCAAGCGTGAGGATCATGACGTTGTCCATTGGTATGCCGAATAGGGATTCCATTCAAACTACTCCTGATCTGGAAAACTTGTAGCGTTAGGGTTTAATCACAAAGAACACAAAGACACGAAGTCCACAAAGAATAGTTATGGGTTTATCTCGTTGCGGCGAGTACTTCTATATGATTTCTATGCACATCCAACCTGTGCGTTAAACCATTAATAAATCTTTGTGGCCTTTGTGTCTTTGTGTTCTTTGTGATTAAACAAGCGTAATCACGCATCAAGTATAGAGCCGACTGCTTCTTGAGGTTGCTTGTCACCGAGGCCGTAGTCGGTGATTACGCCGTCGCGCATACGGATGATGCGGTCAGCGCGTGCGCCTACTTCGCCGGAGTGGGTGACGATTACGAAAGTTTGCCCATCCTGCTTGTTGAGGCGGACGAGGAGGTCCATGATTTCCTGGGAGGTCTCGCTGTCGAGGTCGCCTGTCGGCTCGTCGGCCCACACGATAGCGGGCCTGTTGACGAGAGCGCGGGCGATAGTGACACGCTGTTGCTGCCCGCCCGACAACTCGGCTGGGCGATGCCCTCCCCTATCGGAAAGCCCGACCAGCGCCAGGGCTTCCTCGGCACGCTTACGCGCTTCGCCCGCTGGGCTGCCCGACACGAGCATAGGTAGCTCAACGTTCTCGATGGCGGAGAGGACGGGGAGGAGATTGTAGAACTGGAAAACGAAGCCCATCTTCTTGGCGCGGAGGGTAGTTTTCTGACGGTCATCCATGTCGTGTAGAGCCGTGCCGTCTATAACGATTTCCCCATTGTCTGTGCCGTCGAGTCCGGCCAGGCAGTTGAGGAGGGTAGTCTTGCCGCATCCCGATGGCCCCATAATGGCGGCCATCTCCCCCCGCCTGATGTCGAGGCTCACCCCGCGTAAGGCGTGCACCTGGACAGTGCCCGTGTCATAGGTCTTATGAACGTCACTGGCCTTGATAATGGTCTCTGTTAGTGTGCCAGGCTCAACTGTCGAGCCATTGCGCTTCGCCCCCATTCTGCTTCTCCTTTGGACAACTGGTAACTCATCTCTGCCGTCAAGAAATGGCCGGCAGACAATATTGCTGCTAATCTTGCTATGTTATGTACGCAGACTTGTATGCAGCGTTTCATAGCACTTCTTCCCAAATAGCTAATAATCAGCCAACCATAAGTATAGGTCCTTGTGAAAAAAGACACAAGGGCCAACAGATGTATTTGCTAAAAGTGCTTATGTGCAAACTACACATCACGCATCACGTTTCGCCGTCTATCGTCTATCGTCTATCGTCTATCGTCCCCGTGTTATGCGCCGTTCGCATACGAGTGTTATAATCCTTTAGCTTTTGATCGGAGGCCGCGCGCTTGAGTATTATCGAAGAACTGGCCGAACGTACCATCTCCAGGATGTCGCCCGAAGAGCGTCACGCGTTGATACTGATGGTGGTGGAGAAGATGCTGGGGCAGATGACCGCGCAGGAGCGTGTCGCCCTCATGGAGCGGGTAGTGGATCGCTTCCTGGACGGTCTCCCCGTCGAGGAGCGACGCACCGCCGTGCGCGAGCTTGTGCCCAGCCTCCTCTCCCAACTGATGAAGAGCGGCGACATGAGCGTAGACGAGTTCCTGTGGGCGGCAATAGGCTCCCTCGGCGCGCTTGATGCGCCTGCGACGGACGACGGAAAGTAAGTTCACCGCAGAGACGCAGAGGGCGCAGAGTTTGTTTTATGGAACTGTATTCTCTATCATCTATCATCTATCGTCTATCGTCTATCGTCTATCGTCCAACCTAAGCCATGCCCTTCCTGAGTGAGCTACTGAACAAGACCGTATACGACAGCCGCAACGAGGCCGTAGGCAGGTGCGTTGAGGTGTATGTGCGCGCGGACGAGGGCTTCCCGGCGGTAGTGGCTATTGGCTTGCAGCGTGAGGGGCAGGAGCACTTAATTTCTGCACTCGACCTTATCAGGGTGGACCGGAAGGGTATCGTCGTACTGGGGAGGTTGCGCGATCTCACGCTGTACGACCCCCAGGGGAGCGAGATTGGGCTGGCGCGCCAGGTTCTGGACAAGCAGATCATAGACATCAACGGCAAGCGCGTCGTGCGGGTAAACGACCTCCAGTTCGCATACGCTAACGGCAAGTACCGCCTGGTAGCGGTGGACGCGACCCCCACCGGACTGGCTAGACGTGTCGGCTTCGATGGCCCCATCAACAGGCTGATGAAAGCAATGGGGAGGCGCGCTCCGGGCAGCGCCATCCCCTGGGACCAGGTAGACCCCACCGCTATAGGCGCGGCGGGCGTGCCCCTCAAAGTCGCACGGCAGGACCTCGCGCAGATGCACCCGGCAGACCTGGCCGACATCATGGAGCAGCTTGACACCGAGGCTGTGGACTACGTTTTCTCCACGCTCGATACCGAGTTCGCCGCCGACACCTTGCAGGAGATAGAGGAGGAGTACCAGGCGTCCGCCCTTGAGAGCATCGAGCCGGAGCGCGCCGCCGACATTCTCGAAGCGATGGAGCCTGACGAGGCTGCCGACGTGCTGGCCGACCTTTCCGCCGACCGCGCCGCCGACCTCTTGAGCCGTATGGACCAGGAGGACGCCGAAGACGTGCGCGAGCTTCTCGCCTATCCAGAGGATAGCGCGGGCGGTATCATGACTACCGAATACCGCTCTTTACCCCCCGACCTCACGGCGGAACAGGCTATCGAGAGGCTAAGGGCGCAATATGCCATCTCGCCCAATGCGACGAGCGGCTATTACGTTTATGTCACCGAAGGGGAGGAAGAGACGCTGCTGGGTGTGATCTCTCTCTGGGACCTTATAGTCTCCCCTCCCGACCAGCCTGTGCGGGACTTCATGTCCTCCTCCGTCATCAGCGTTCGAGCCGACGACCCCCAGGAGGAAGTGGCTGCTGTGCTCGCCAAGTACAATCTGCTCGCCGTGCCCGTAGTAGATAGCACGGACCATATGCTCGGCATAGTGACCGTAGACGATGCCATAGAGTTGGTAATCCCAGTCGCCTGGAAGCGCAGGCTGCCTCGTGTCTTCGGGTAACGCGGGCGCGTAAGGTAGTATAATGGCGATAGACGATAGACGATAGACGATAGACGATAGACGATAGACGATGAATAACGGACCCTTCTAACTTCTAATTTCTAACTTCTGGCTACTTTGGACTATTGCGATGGACAATAACAGAGGCAAAGCGCGTTTCAATGACCGGGCACATGCCGGGTATGAGCTGGCGCTTGATCTCCGGCGCTTCCTGGGGGGGCAGACGCCTGTGGTGCTGGCTATACCTCCAGAGGGGGTGCCCGTAGCGGCATCTGTGGCGGCAGGGTTGGCCGCGCCCCTCGACGTGGTAATCTCCCAGCGCATCCCGGCCCCTGGCAAGCCCATAGAGACGCTTGGCGCGGTCACGCCCGACCGCACGTTGGTGATAAACAGGCCGCTCGTCTCGAAGCTGAACCTGTCGGACGAGGAGATAGAGCAGCTTGCCGTGCCCGCGTGGGCCGAGGCTCAAAAGATGCTTGCGCGCTACCGTAGCGGGCGGCCCTACCCCGACCTCAGGGGACGCACGGTGGTGCTCGTGGGCGACGGTCTGACGTCGGGTTATACGATGATGGCTGCGGTAGTCGCCACGCGCAAGCTTGAGCCTGCGAAGATAATGGTCGCCGTGCCGGTGGGCGCGATAGAGGCCATCGAGAGGGTCGGCTCTGCCGTTGACGACCTCCTATCGCTGGAGATAAGGACCGACCCCGATTTCTCGGTGGAGAGCCAATACAGCCGCTACGTCCCCTTCACCGACGAAGAAGTCGTGTGGACCCTTGAGCAGTTCTGGCAGGAGCGCCCCCCGTCTGGCTACAGCGAGACTTTCTAGCAACAACCCTTCGCCAGTCAATCCCGCCAAAATGCGCGAAGCCGCAAGACAATTCTTTCTTATCAAAATGAGCGTCGCAGGAGCTCATTTTGATAAGAAAAAGCCCCTCCCCAATTGGGGAGGGGTTAGAGTAGCGCGTAGGGGATTCGAACCCCTGATCTTCTCCTTGAAAGGGAGATGTCCTAGGCCTCTAGACGAACGCGCCATGTACAATTTTGGATTTTAGATTTCGGATTTTGGATTGTAAGGACCAATCGCAAATCCAAGTTTGGCTTACATGGCCTCATAACGATTGCTTGTCACGTAGACTTTCTTCTTGGCCTCATATGGATTACTCGTGATATAGACTTTCTTCTTGGCCTCATACGGGTTGCTTGTGACGTAGATTTTCTCATCTGCTTCATATGGGTTATTTGTCACATAGACTTTCTCGTCTGCCTCGTAAGGGTTGCTTGTGAGATAGACTATTGGCATACCCTCCTCCTATGAAATATAAATGCAAATGAGTGCTGAGTGGCTTGCTATTATGTCTGGTCAAACCACGAGTTTAAGTGTAGCATATCGCTTGATAGGCGTCAAGTTGAACTTTGCCACGTCAACCTTCAGAGTTGGGGCAAGCTGGCCCAAAGCTAACCTCCGATAGGGATTCCCTAACGTCGGAGGTTAGCTTTGGGAAAGGATACATCTTTACTATGAACGCTAAAGAGAAAATGCTTTCCGTCACGAAAGCCCTGAAGTCGGCAAACGCCTCCCTGAAGCGCGAGATGGGCGCTATTACTCTCTCCGATAGAATGGGGATGCTGTCGGACGCGCAGACCAAATATGATCTGGCTCAGGCTATCAAAGAACTGGAAGCTACATTGAAGGAATTGAGGAAGTTTTAGGAGAGGCGGCTAATTAGCAAAACACGTTTCCCTCGCCACCAGCAGGGCACAGATGAATGCTCAACTCAGCAGGGTCGGGGTGCGGGATGAGGGCGTGGAAGGTCCGTTGCAGCTTCGGCTTCTCCGCGACGACTGCATCACTCATTGTGTAGCTCCGTGATCGTTCAGATTTCTGTCAGGGAAGATTCTCTGTATGATTATAGCGTAGGCATGATAGGCATTACGACTTGACACACGAGAAGATATCGTCCTATACTCAGGCCACTTAATCAACTGTGCAACGATTATGTTGTGACAAGACTTCAGGGTTGTAGGAAGTAAACAGACTTCATCTTGGCCAAAGCAAAGGGTGCGTAATTCTTCTTACAATATATGAAGTTTCGACATGGATTGAGAGATCATCGGAGAAATCCATAGTGTTGCCTGGGGTCCCAAAACAAACAAGACGTGTAGTTCGTAGTATACCCGAAGAGTTTACAATCTCTCTTGTCGGACTGCTTCGCCACATGATAGTTGCACTTGTTCTTCTAGGAGGCGCAGCAGCGGTTGGTTGGGTCCTAATCAACGTTCATGTGCCAGAAATTGTCTATATTACCCTAATTCTCCTAGAGGTCGTTGTCTTTCTGGAAGTCCTTAATAGTTTACTTCCCATTGTTCGCGCAAGTATAAGAGAAACGAAGACTACAGTACTTACCTTAATGGATACGGTAGATGAAATCCGCGAACACCGTGAGCGAAGAAAGTTTTCCTTAACGATAAGTCAAGGTAATACCAGTAGACGGGTTGAAGCTGAAGTAAGTACGGATACTATATTTATTAAAGGGGCTCAGGACATTCTTCAGTTACTTGCTCAAGACAATGAGGCTCCCTCAGAGAACGAAGAAGCAACACAATGAGTGATACCAAGGTTTCAGATGAATATCAATCAGAAGATGAGCAAATGCTGACACTACTTCGTGCTACGAGTGGTGGAAATTTAGAAATGGCTTCTCAAGCTCTCGAAGAACTCTTTCGTAGGTACGCGGGACTCGTTTATCGCGTTATCAAATTTTACGGGGTATCTCCAGATGTAGTTGATGATTTGTTATTGAGCGTATTTGAAACGGCCTATCGACATCTATCGGACCCCAAGAACAATCAGGAACACCTGATACAGAGCCCACGTAACTGGCTGTTCAAGATTGCCCAAACGAATGTATTGAACTATCAGAAGTCACTAAGGACACAAGCGCGAAAGGCGAAGTTGGAACCTCTAACACCTAAACTCGCAGAGGAATTTGCGTCAGAAGGAGAGGTTGGTGCCGAAGTTGAGCAAAGAGAAACTACAGAGATAATCCTCAACGCTCTCAATACCTTGCCATCAACTCAGCGCCAGGTGATGCTACTATACATGCAAGGGTTCACCAGGGAGGAAATCATACAGATTCTATCTCTTAGCTCGTCAGCCTACGATATGGCACGTCGTAGTGCGATACTTAGGCTCCGGCCTATCCTTGCAGAGGAAGGACTATTTTCCACTGAGAGTAGCTAACAAGCTCGCACTCGTGAACAATCATGGCACCAATTTTCCATGAACCGGCAGCCAGCCTCCCTACTCAACATGATTTCGTATGCTCTAAGCCTGCAAGATGGCGACTGCCTCGTTTGTATCCATGCCCGTACCATGCAGAGGTGGATAATTCTCACGTAAACCTATAGCGGTTTGACATTATAGTCTCCTTTCTGACTAGGGCAATATGCCATTTTTGCTTATCTAGTTCGCCTATATTTCTCCTGACAAGCATGTAATTGGTGGGTGCTGGCGGATTTGTAACTTAGTCAATTAGAGCGTAGACATCATTAAAATGAGCAAAAAGAGGCATCATCATAGCTGATGACACCCATTCTGGGGTGGGCGAGACTGGATTCGAACCAGTGGCTTCAGTCTTATCAGGACTGCGCTCTAACCAACTGAGCTACACGCCCGTGCCTTACTATTATAGCAGAGTGTGGAGTGCTTTGCAACTTCCCTACCAGGATCATTTCATTAGTCGAGGACGTTTGGAAAAGAACTTGATCGGGCTTCCGAAGCTACCAGGGAACAACCTCCACTGAGGGTCCCCGTAGAGCTTGTTTTGTTCCAGTCCCAGCCCAAGCAGCCATTCTTCAAACAACCTGAGAAAAGGTCTGTTAGATTGACTCCTATGCCCCTGCCCCTGCTTCACAATACTATGCAACTCCTCCGCCAACATCACTGGATGGTCACCAAAATAGTAGAAGTGCTCAGAGAGTAGCGCATAGCGACCGCTCAGGTCCCGCTCTCAATTCTTTTCCTTATGTACCTCCGTAGAATACATTCGAGGCGGATCAAACCGAAAATCATACATGGAGTCGCCTAGCCTGCGTCGTGGGTCTGCACTACCCGGGTCCGGCACCTTACCCTTCAGGTATTCCTGCGTATACAGGTCGTAATCTCGCATCTTCATCTTCTGCGTGACCTGCATCGCATAGACCACCATATTGCGCACATCCCCTATTGGACTGCGCGTTGAGCCGGTGCCTACTATCCAGTCACCCACCTGGGCAGTCCGGCGGATAGAAGGTTTGCAAACCACCAGGGTACAAACGCCCCAAAATGGATTGGGCGCCGCACCATCGTCATAGGGTATGCAATAGGTAAAAAGCTGTGACATTGAACCCGGTCCCTTGCTACCCAATTTTACCTTAATATTGAGAGATTAGAAGGTACGCCTCAGCCCGCGTAGGCATGAGCGAAGCGGGGTGTTGTTTGTGTAGCCCGCGGCTTTAGACGCCGGGCGGGGTTTGGGACACGTATGCCTTTATTTTGCTAATCTTCATCACTCGCCGGGCGCTCCTCCCCACCTTCCAACCTCTTCCAAATTGTGCAAAACTCCCCCCAAATTGCCCCAAAAACCTGTCCCATTTTGCCCCCAAAGTGGGATTAAGTTAATAGATGCATCTCAACCCCCGCAGCCGTAGCGAGGGCCATCAACCCTAAGGGAACCCGCTGGTGCCCCGATATAGAGTGACAGAAAGGATCACTCTGCTCCCCAAAGGAGCGCCTACTCACAAACACTACATCACAACCCTATAGGCTTACCTGCCGAGTGCCTACCTCCACCCCTCACGCATCACGCATCACGTTTCACGCATCACCCGGCAGCAAGTGTCGCGGCGCAGGTCAATCCCCCTGGTGAGCGCCGCCAGGCACCCTCCCCTCTCTCTAGCAGACAGGAGAGAAAACCCACCAGGAACCAGTTGCGGCTATCGGGGCACCCACACCCTACTATCACCACGCGCCCGTTGGGGCATGGCGTCGCCATGCCCCACTACCCGCACAACCTTACCACCTTAACACCCCCAATAAGACCTCCGCGCCCTCTGCGCCTCTGCGGTGAATATCATCCCTCGTCTATCGTCTATCGTCTATCGTCTATCGTCTATCGTCTATCGTCCATCGTCCATCTTGACTCTTCCCCCCTCCAAACCTATACTGGTCTTGCCGCCCCTACTGGTTACCCACCCCGAACCACGCCCGGAAACGACCTTTCATGGACCCTCCTTCAGACCCAAACCCCAACCCAGGCTCCTACAGCGTCAAAGTATCTGATTCGGGGACGCACACCCTTGTAATCGAAGAGATCGCGCCTGACAAGGACGCGGAGGCCGCCGAGTCTAAGGCCAGCAGCCTCAAGCTCAAGCGGGCGCAGGTGCTGGGGCTGGCCCTGCTCATGGTCGCGCTGGTGGGCGCGGCTACGTGGTGGGCGGTGTCGCAGCCAGGCGGCCCTACCGCGAGCGCGCCCGTCGTGCCGTCCGACCTGCCCAAAGACGCCGTCGCCCTCATCAACTCCTCCGCGCCCATAACGTTGAGCGTGCCCACGGGCGCGAAGGAGAGCGCGGCCACCCTCTCCGACCCACCCCCTTCGGAGGCGTGGACCCCCGCTCTGCGAGAAGCGCACCGTGCGCTCGTAGAGGGGCGCTATACCTCGGCCATATCGCAGTATTCCGCGCTGGTCGGGAGCGGCGCGATGGCGGAAGCTCACGCCGCTCTGTGGGGCCTGGCCGAGACCTACGCCGCGTCGAGCCAGCGCGACCTCGCTATACGGGCCTACACCCTCTTCGCCAGCCTTGACGACCCCCTCGCCCTGACCGCCCTATACCGCGTGGCCCTACTCTACGAGCAGACCGGGCGCGACGCCGATGCCGCACGCCTCTATGGGCAATATGCAGAGCATGGTGGCCCTGCGCGCCACGCGGCCATGCTCTCCCAGGCCCGCCTCCTCGGCAGGACTCCGGCTGCGGAGGACCTTTACAACGCCGTAATAGCAGACAACCCCCTCGATGTGGACCTGCGCCTCGCGCTGTCGGCCCTTGCCGAAGTGAAATCGCTGCGAGGCGACCATAAGGGGGCTGCCGAAGTATACGCTCGACTTGCCGCGCTCCAGGCGTCCGAGCCACGCCCCATACTTGACCATGTTGGCGTGCCCCCAGCCGTGCGCGCTGCGGACGAGGCTGCCCAGGCCGACGACAAAGAGGGTGCCCGCAAGCGCCTCCTCGACTACATAAAGGACCCTTGCGCGGGCAAGGTCTCTCCCTGCCCCACTTATCCTTTCGGGCGATACCAGGCGCTGACTTCTCTGCTCAAGATAGACCCTTCGGCGGTGGTGAGCGGCACGGTCTCGCCTATGCTCGCGGCCCGCATTGCTTACGACGCGGGCTACTATGGCCCGGCTATCACCCACATGGAGACGGTTCGAGCCGTGTCTAAGGACCCCGCCGAGCGTGCAGCAGCCGCCCTCCTCACGGGGAAAGCGTTCGAGCTGTCGGGCGACAGCAGCGCGGCCTACAACTGGTACACCGCCACCGTGCAGACCTACCCCACCGACGTGCTTGCCCCGGAGGCGGCGCGCAAGGCAGGCGATATGCTAGAAGTGCAGTCGCAGTGGGACACGGCCATGCTGATCTACCTCGACGCCCTGCACCATTACCCTAACGCCGGGCGCGAGACTGCTCTCATACGTACCCACTCAGGCGTGCTGGCCTACAGGCTCGATAGGCGAGACGATGCGCTTACGTTGCTGCGCCCCGTGCTCGCCATGCAACCCCTGTCACCCACTCTGAAGGCCGAGGCTGCTTTCTGGACCGCTAAAGTGGAGAAGAGCAAAGGCGACCCTGCCTGGAAGAGCACCATCGCTAGCGTCTCCTCACTCGTGCCCGGCACCCTCCTCGACTTCCGCACCCGCTCCCTCCTGGCAGGCGAACCGGAAGGCGGCCCCCTCACCCCGACCTTCGCCGAGAGCGGCATCACTCTCTCCAATTTAGGTACGCATTTCTCCAGCGAAGCCGAGGAGCGAGAAGAGCTAATCGCATGGGCATCCGCCCTCTCCTCCCCATCTACCCCCGTCACCCCTACTATCACCCCCACCTCCACAATCACCCCCAGCCGCCAACTAACCACAACCCTGACCCCCAAATCCGAAATCCGAAATCCAAAATCCGAAATCGACAGGGCTTTAGCCCTCACCAGGTTGGGGGATGGGCGCGCTTCGACGGCCCTAAGGGCGCTGGCCGATAGCATGAGCGGTGCGAGAGATGCTAAAGCCCTGGCCGAGTTGGTAGCGTATGCGCGTTACCATGCCGACCCTCTAACTGCTATGCGTGTCGCCCAGGCGCTGGCCTCTATGGACGCGACGGGCGACCCTTTCAAGCGCCCCAGGCTCCTGCTGAAGACGATATATCCCACCCCGTACAGCGAGCTTGTAGCACAGGAGTCGGAGACCCGCAACATTGATCCCCTGGTGATGTACGCGCTGATGAGGCAGGAGAGCCAGTTCATCCCTGGTGCGCGCTCTCGCTCCGACGCCAGGGGGCTCGCCCAGGTCATCCCCTCGACCGGGGAAGGGATAGCGCAGCAGCTAGGCGACAGCGGCTTCTCCACCGACGCCCTCTTCCTCCCTCACGTCAGCGTACGCTACGGGACTTACTACCTGGCGAGCAACCTGCCGCAGTTCGACCGGAAGCTCCTCCCCGCCCTGGCGGCATACAACGGCGGGCCTGGCAACGCTGCCCGCTGGCTATCCGGCTCCGCGCTGATAGACCCCGACCTCTACGCCGAGCGCATCGACATCTTCGAGACGGAGGACTACCTGGGCAAGGTCTACACGAATTACGGCTTCTACAAACTGGCCTATGGACGATAGACGAAGCGTGAAACGTGGAAACGTGATGCGTGATTATTTAACCGCCAAGACGCCAAGAGCGCCAAGAAACCGCCAAGATTTTTAGGGATTAATTGTCAGTTGCCTATCGTCTATCGTCTATCGTCTATCCAACAAACCATTGACAAACATTGAACAAAATGCTACAATAGCCTCATCTTAAGGAGGCTTATTATGATACTGATCACTGGCGGGACCGGGTTCGTCGCCGGGTATATACTGGAGGCGCTTGAAGAGAAAGGGATACCTCGCTCGGAGATACGGATATTGGCGCGTGACGGTAAGGCCCTGGAGAAGCTGCGCTCGATGGGCTACGATGCCGTGCCTGGAAGCGTCACGAAGATGGAGGACGTAAAGCGGGCTGTGCAGGGCGTGGATACGGTAATCCACCTTGTCGCCATCATACGTGAGGTGAAGAGCAAAGGCCAGACCTTCGACCGGGTCATGGGCGACGGGACCGAGAACGTCGCCGAGGCTGCCAGGGGTGCGGGAGTGAAGCGCCTACTCTTCATGAGCGCACTGGGCGCGACAAACATGTCTACCCCCTACTTCCGCAACAAAATGCGGGGCGAGGAGGCGGTCAAGGCGAGTGGCATACCGTACACCATCTTCCGCCCCTCGCTCCAGATAGGGCCGGGTGGCGAATTCACCTCTCTGCTCAAGCAGCTTACTATGGCTCCCATTACTCCTGTGCTTGGGCACGGCAGGTATCCAGTACAACCGATGTACGTGCGCGACATGGCACGCTATTACGCACAGGCCCTCGATGACGAGCGGTATGCCAACCAGACGTTCGAGGTAGGCGGGCCGGAGGTATTCGAGTACAACGACATGGTGCGCCAGGTAATGCGAGCGAGAGGCAAGAAGGATATTCTATTCCACGCCCCTCTGCCCCTGGTGAGGCCGCTAATACCTATAATAGATAGGGTGCTGCCCAGCCTCATCACGAAAGACCAATTCACGATGCTCCTCGAAGGGAGCGCCACCGAAGACAGGCGGCTGGAGGAGCTAGGCGGATTCGAGCTGACCCCGTTCCGTGAAGCCATCAAAATCGCCTTCAAACAGCCTCCCCCACCCACTTACGCGAAAGCGAAATCCGGGTAAAGAAAAATGGGACGCTTAGCGTCCCATTTTTCTTTACCCGCTACGATTTTATGCCGACAGGGAGCGGTCTATCTGGCGCTTGAGCTGCTCCTTGGGGGAGAAGCCTACCAGGCGGTTCACTTCGTGCCCCCCCTGGAAGACTACCAGGGTAGGTATGCTGAAGATACCGAACTGCACGGCGGTGTTCTCGTTGTCGTCGGTGTTCATCTTGGCGAAGCGCACCTTGCCATCGTACTCGGTGCTCAACTCCTCGACGATGGGGCTGACCATGCGGCAGGGGCCGCACCACGGTGCCCAGAAGTCCACTACCACAGGGGTCTCGAACTCCAGGACGAAAGTCTGAAAATCGTTGTCGCTAATGCTGGTTACCTTATGTGTTGCGTTTTCCATCTTATATATTTCCTTTCCTCTTATGATATGAGAGAGCGTCATTGCTCGGTGCGCCTATCAGTGCAAGCTTCGTGGGGCATACATCCGATTCGGTGCGCTTTTATTATAGCCTAGTGGATAACCCCAGTCAAGCGTTATCCGCCAGCCTGAAGTCCAAAGTCTAAAGTCGTTTAAACGCCAAGACGCCAAGATAACCAAGAGCGCCAAGATTATTTATGGTTTACCACAGAGACGCAAAGTGCGCAGAGATTATTTTATGGAATAACATACTCCATCGTCTTTCATCCATCCTCACGCATCACGTTTCACGTTTCCTATAGGTATTCCCACCAGCAGGGCGACCGGGCCTGCCAGCAGTATCCACATCGCGGGGCCGAGGCCGACCTGCTCTGCCAGCGCGCCCAACCCTATCGGTAGCAAGCTCCCCGCCAGGTTGAAGACGTTACCCACTGCCAGCACGGTCCCGCTTTGGCCCGGCATGGAAGAGTAGAGTTGTCCCTTGAGGATGGCGTACCAGCCGGCGTTGAAGAGGCCCATGAGGGCGAGCAGCACTAGCTTGGCCCAGAAATCGGGCACCAGCAGGAAGGTTGGGTAGAGGAGGAGCATCAGCGCGGCACTGACGCGCAGGTAGCTCAATCCGCGCACGCGTTCAAGCAGAGGTATGAGCAGAAAATCCCCCACCAGACCCACGCCGATCCACAGCGTAACGGCGAGTGCGGCAGTCTCCGCGGTAACGCCCACCACGTCCGCGAAGTAGAGAGCAAGATAGCCGAGGAGCACGTCGAGCATCAGGTCTGAAAACTCTAGCAAGGTGAGCCAGCGCAACACCTCCGGCCTCTTGAGTGCGCGAGCCGCATTGAGCGCGCCCGTCTTGAAACCTATAGCTTCCTCCGACTCGGCCTGGGGTCGAGGGAACGAGAATCGCCTGGCTACGAGCAACAGCAGCATTGTCAGCACCGCGAACACGAGGAACAGTACCCGCCAACCCTGGTCAAAGAGAGCTACACCGCCCGCAGCGAGCGTGCCCACTACTGCTCCCAGTGAACCTGCGAAAGTCCATCGAGCCATATTCTGCTCGTGGCGGGTTGGATCGGCGTCCATGAGGGTCGCCTGGGAGAGGCTGACGAATGCGCCCGAAGCCGGGGAGAGGAGTATAGAGGCAATCAGGAGTGTCCAGAAGCTGCCGCTCCCCGCTACTATGAGCAGCGCGACACCGAAGACGATCCCGCCTCCCAGCACGAGGGCGCGTCGCCTCCACACGTCCCCCAGGATACCGAAGAATGGCTCGATGAACGCCGCGAGAAAGTTAGGCAGCCCGATAAGCACACCTATCTGCGTGTAATCGAGGTTGAGGGCAGCCTGTACCTGGGGCCATGCAGCTTCACGTGCGCCATAAACTAGCTCGTCCAGCAGTTCGATAGCAAGGAGAGTGAGGGTGAAGATGCCGATACTGCGCGAGATACGAGGACTGAGGACTGAGGACTGAGGACTCTCAGCACCTGAAGTGTTTGGCTTTGGTTCTGGCTCCGGCATAAGCTCATCCCCATGTCAAATGTCACTAGATAACCTTCAGTCCTCAGTCCTCAGTCCTCTCACCCCGAAGAATATGCACAACAGGCTCACAAGCACTATGGGCGCGGCGATTGCCAGCATGGTCTTGCCGCCCATGCCTATCTCAGCCATATAGACAAACCAAAGGTCGGTGGGGTGTTGCGTGTCGGGGTTATAGTACCAGCGCGGCTGCGGATAATAAGCTGGCACAGGGAGGGTCTCGACCATCTCATAACGGCGAGCCACGCCTCCTTCGGTGACAGAGATACTCTCCAATCTCACCCCGATGTCCTCGTTGCGAGCACCCGCGCCACTGGCGGCGGGGTTCCAGGTATCGCTCCTTATCTCCACGCGAGAAGGGGATGCCGTGAGGGGAAAAGTGTAATCGGTGCTGACCGGGGCGTCTGGCACGGGTGCGGCTTGCACCTCAACAGGCTGGTCATTCGATAGGAGGGTGACAGTTGCGCGCTCCATCTCAGGAGGTCGGTTATCACTGAGCCGCAACGAGGCCACGACCTCCCCTCTAAATAGGTCAGGGTGAAACTCGATAGCGCCATTGCCCGTAGTCCACCGGGGCAGCAACTCCCGCCGTTCTTTGCTACCTTCGCTATATGAAAAGCCGCTCTTGAAGAAGAGCGTTCCGGAAGGCTTGATCAGAGATAGCAGCCCCTCACGCACCTTCAGACGCTCCCCCAACAGCCCAAAATGGCCGCCAATGGGCGATGCGGCAGGCGACCAGTTGCGAGTATCGTCATCTTCCCCCGCATTGACATAAGTATCAAAGTTGACCAGCACACCCGCCAGGTTCACGAAAAATCCGAGTGTCACAATGGTTGCTATCAGAAGGGCGTGCCTGTTCACTGGCTCTCGTGTACTACTGACCCCTAGCCGCACGGCGCGCTGGATTACCGGCAGGGCAAGGAGGAGCGCGAAGGGGAGAAGTGGTATTAGGAAGCGTGGACCCCATGAGCCTCCACCCCACCACAGGTGGAACATGCCGAAGAAGGAGACCATCGTCACCGAGAGTGCAAGCACCAATACCGCTTCGGCACTATGCTTGCGGGCGAAGCGCGCGAAGCCCACTAGCGCGAGAAGCACCGGCAGCGCATACCATATCAGCCCCTTCCCAGGCGACAGGAGCAATCCAAAGACCCCTTCGTATATGGGCGTCTTGAAGAGCGTGCCTGTATCGCTGCCGTACCCTGTTTGTAAGGGGTTGCCGAAGATAGCCCAGTTGTAGACGAATAGAGGTACGATGCCAACTGCCAACCCACCAAGCCAAACGAGAATTTTGGATTTTGGAGCACGCTGCATAGGTAGATCGCCATCCGCAGTTCGCAGTTGGCGGTCCTTGATTGCAAGGTACAACAGGAAAGCCGGGAGCGCGACGGCGTACTGCACTTTGGCGTGGAGAGTGGCAGCAAAAAGCACACCTGAGAGGAGCATGAGGGTGTTTGGACGTGGGCGCGAGCTTGATGTCGCCTGATACGCCTTGATAATGAGATAAAAGGAGGCAAAAAGGCAGAGTGCGACAACAGGCTCAGCAAAGAAAGTGCGGCTGTGCGGCCAGAGGAAGGTGGCAAATGCCAGAGTACCCACCAGGAAAAGGCTTGCTCTACGGGCATAGCCAAGCGCCATACCGGTGGCAGCAAGCAGACCACATATCCCAGCAGCTATGAGCGCGTTGTAAGATGCCAAGATTAACCGCAAAGGGAAGCCTGCCTGATCTTTTGGAAAGAAGCCGCCAGTGATGAGCCCCGCTGCTACCCAGGGCACCGCCGCGAACGACTGCCCAGGCCCAAAAACGCTGTAGTGTCTCCCATCCGCCCCCTCGACGTGGACCCAGCCGTCGCTGGGGTTTATCGCCCATGTGCCCCTCTCTATGAGCGAGCGCGACGCTGCCAGCATAGTCTCCTCGTCCGTCGAATATGTATGTCCAGACATGGTGAGGAGGTAGATGCCGAAGACCAGGAGCATCAACGCGAGCGGCGAGTTTTGAGTTTTGAGTTTTGAGTTTTGAGTTTTCGCCATATTAGGGCTTGATCTCTATGGGGACCAGGATGACGTTGCCTTCGAGTGGCTTGATAGGCTGGATGGTGCCGTCCTCTAACTGAGCAAACTGCGTGAGTGGGACAGGCTCAAGGGAGGGGTAATGGTACATGCCGATGGCGAGATTGTATTGGCCTGGGGGGAGGTCGGCGGGGATTTTGAGTGTGTGCTGGTCTATGACTGTCTCGCCTTGCTGCCAGGTGGTGGTGGGGTGGCCGCCATTCGCGGGGGGGCCATCGGCCTGAGCGCGCTTCTCGCCTCTGGAGTCGCGCAGGTGCATCAATATTGACCGCTCGTCCAGTTGGCTGCTGTAGGAGCGCCACCAGAGGGTGATAGATACCTCTCCGCCTGGGTGGGCAGCCTCGTCACTGAGGGCGTAGCCGATGAGGCCCACATCGTTCTCCGGCCCGGCTACGTTCAGAGGAACAGGGGGTGTGTCTGCTCTCACGGCTAATGCCGGGGGTGGTGAGACCCGCACATCGGAGACCGTGCCATCCGGCCCAATCGAGAAGCTGAACACCTCCTCCGGGGCTGTCAAGAGATGCGTGCCTGCCAGTATATTGAGGCTCGCTATGTAATCCCCTCGTTGCAGACCTTCCAGCCCGCCACCTATGGCTATAGGCGCTCCTGCTACATCCGTGCCCGTCATAGCGCCGGAAGGGATGTCGAGGGTGAAGGTGAAGGTGCGCCTCGCTTCGGTGCGTGGCTGCTCAACTCCATACCAACCATAGTGCGCATTACGCTTGGCGTCCCAGATGTCGAGCGCGAGGGTTATAGGGCCGATTTTGGGTAGGAGGGTGTCTATAACGGTTGTGACTGTATTACCGCTGACCTGGGAGCGTGCCTGGGCAAGCGCGCTCCACACCTGGGCGTCCATCGAGAGGTCGCCCTGCTCCCTCTCCAGCTTGAGCCTCGCCCATCGAGCTATTACCGGGGTCGTTCCGTTGTTGATGAGCATGACCTTGCCTGGCTCATCGAACGGGCTGTTGCCCACGAGCAAGCCGCCCGCCGATATGTCTATCGTTCTTCCATTAAAATCAAGCTTGCCAGGCTCAAGGGCAGCTACCGCCAGCCACACCCTGGAGCGCTCGTTGCCCAGGTATTTATCATCAAAAGAGATGTCGAGCGTATCACCTGGCTGCATGGTGCGGTTGAGAGGCATGTGAGCCAGAGTGACGGGATCGCGCTTGTACAGGGTGAATGAACCGCCCTGCCAGATGCGCCCATGCTCGGAGAAGCCATACACGTCGGGGTCCTCGCCAGAGAGGAGCAAGGCGTAGTCCCCTATCTCTCCGGGCGCGCCGTTGGACCAGGTGGGTACGAACCCCGTGCTGGCGGTGCCCAATATGGTGGCATGATCCAGCATGTATGCGGCCAGCCCTGTGGTTACGCCATTTATCCGCGGGTCGGACGTAAGCGTGACGCGGCTCCCAGCCGGGATTTTGGCGCGTAGATCGAGTATCGCTGGCATCTCCTTGGCGTACAGCCCCGGCTTCTGCCAGTGATCCGCGACCGTCTGAGCCTGGGTTATGCCCATGAGAAGCAGAAGGGAGAGGGCAACCGCTAAAGTAGCCCAGCGTGATGCGTGAATGTTCTTGGCATTCTGCTGTCCGTCGTCCGTCGTCCGTCGTCCGTCGTCAGAGCTGTCGTCAGAATCATCATCCTCAATCTTTCGTCCTTCGTCCTTCGTCCTTCGTCCAAACCAAAGCCCCTGCACTCCTGCTGCCGCCAGGCCGAGGAACGGAAACGCGGCGTATGCTCCGCCCTTCATCCACGCGTAGGGGTAGTGCTGGCTCCACAGCCAGAGCATGTAGGCGACGCCGCCGAGCGCGAAGCCTGTCCACTCCATCCTTTTTCGTACCCATATGAGGCCCGCCACCATCAGCGCGCATATAACGGCAAAGGCCACCATAGCGAGAAGTGGAACGGGTGGGTCTGAGCGGAGGGAGAAGTGAGTGAGGCCCGCGAAGTCAGTGAGGGGCACGTAGCGGAAGAGGCCGAGGCTGGTCAATTGTTGAGCATAGCGGACGCTGAAACCCTGATCATAAGCAAGCACGGACGGTACGCTCAAGAAGAGCGTCACGATTGCCAGGATTGCCCCTCCAATGGCAAAACGTACCCGGTAGCGCGATTGTATCAGCGCTGCCGCTACTAATCCTGCAGCGAGAGGTATGAACAAGGTGAGCGCCGGGTAATAGGCGACGGGCAAAGCGGCCAGGGCGACTGCCGCACCGGCTATTACAGGCCAACCATCTCTACCCCGCCCGGCTAAATCCCTGGTTGCCTCTATGCCCATTACCAGGCCTAGAGGTATCAAGGGCCATGCGGAGATCTGCATCCCAAAGTTGACGTACTCGATCCATAAGAGCAGCCCGCCCGCGCTTACAAACGCCGCGCCAAGCAGTGCGAACCATCGCTTCAGCCCCAGGGTGGAGCGGAGGAGTATGTACACGGCCATTACGCCGAGCATTCGCAGCCACGCTAATAGGGGTGCGAAAGTGGTGATTGCCTCCTGTCCCGTAAGCAGATCGACACTACCTTGCCAGATCGAGAAACCTAGTGTGACCCCTTTATAAGGAGGGTGAGCGTTCAGGTCGCGTAAGGGATTCGGGAGGGACGTAGCAATGTCACTCACCGGGCCGCGCTCCAGGTAACGCGCTATAGGGAGATAATTCTCCACGTCCCAGCCGTCCCCAATAATCGCGGGGTGACCGTAGCTGATAAGCGGAGCAATCCCTACCAGGAGGGTAATAGCCAGAAGTGCGGCAAGTGGGGCGTGTGCGAGGGGTTGATTCGGGAAGAGGGGCGGGCCGGTGCGTACCCACGCCAGGGCGTTGAGCAGGCCGGTGGCGGGTAGGAGCACCATCAGCACTACAGGTATGCCAACCCAATCGCGCACGGCCCAGTAGCCGACGACCAGCACGAGAGCGTAGCCAAGCAATAGGGCAAGCAGGCCGCTCCAGGGCTTGAGAGACGCAGGCAACGTCAGGCGCGCAAGCCCCCATCCGCACCAAAGCGCCAGGAGAGTAGATACCCCCACGACCAGGAGTATGTGCAGTAGGACTGTCATCGTCCTTGATATTGTACAGTGGCAAGTACCTTGTGGCTAGTTCTGAGGACTCAGGACTGTGTGAACTTGAAGTCTTGCAAGGTGAAGTATATCTCTCCCTGTCATTCCGAACGGAGTGAGGAATTTCTGAGCTTGCCAGGTGGATATATCTTTAGATGCCTCACTTCGTTCGGAATGACACTCTTTATACATCTGTCGTCATGTACGCGCTTAGCTAGCGCCCGGCTAGCAACGCCCGCCAACCCATGATCAGTGATATCAGCCCCACAGCTACGAGTGGAAGGGCCAGCAGTAAGAGGCCCTTGCTGCCCATATCTGCTTCGGCCAAGTAGACGGGCCAGACGTCGGCGGGGAATGACGTGCGGAGATCGTAGTACCAGAGAGGCTCCGGGTAGTATGGAGGCGCTGGGAACGCTTCAACGATGGTGTATGGGCGAGCTGCTCCCCCCTCCTTTATTGTGATACTGTTCAGGTTGACCCCTATATCCTCGTCTCGCCCACCATCCTCGATAGATGCCGGGTTCCAGGTATCGCTCTCGATGAATATCCTGGCAGGCTGGGTGTTGACGTGAAAGGAGTAATCCGTGCCGATGGGAATGTCCGGTACCGGTGCTGTTTGCACGGTCGTGGGCACGTCGTTGACCAGAATGGTCACCGTTGCGCGGGGCATCTCCGGCGGGCGGTGGTCAAGCAGGCGCAGGGTAGCAGTAACGGGTCCTCCCGTGAGGTCGGGCCATACTTCCAGCACGCCCATACCGGTCGTCCAGCGCGGCAAGTTCCTGCCTCGTGCCTTGTTCCCCTCGCTGTATGAGAAGCCGCTCTTGAGGAGGATCGTGCGGGGATGTGGGTTCAGGCGTAGAAGTGACCCGCGTAATTGCTGGTCGAACAGGCTGGCGTGCCCCAGTATGGGCGAGGCATAAGGCATCCAGTAACGCGTCTGCCCGTCGTATCCTACATTGAGGAAGGTGTCGAAATTGACCAGTGCCCCAAACAGGTTAACAACGAAGCCCAGTCCGACGATAATTGAGACTATAAGCGCCCTTCCCTGGGCGCGATAAATCACGCCCCTACGGAGGGTTGAATTGTAGGGGCGTGATTTATCGCGCCCTCGCAATACGCCCGCAGCCCTCTGGACCACTGGCAAGGCAGGTAGGAGGAGGAAAGGTAAGAGCGGCACAAGATAGCGCGGACCCCACGCTCCGTCACCATGCCAGGTAGAGTAAGCGCCAAAGACGACTACCAGGCTCACGGCAAGAATGGCGATGAATATAGCTTCGGAGCGATGCCTGCGGGCGAAGCTTGCCCAACTAAAAATGGCGATGAGAAGCGGGAGGGCGTACCATAATAGACCCTTGCCAGGCGAGAGGAGGAGACCATAAATCCCCTCGAACAAAGGCGTCTGAAAGTCCTTGAAGTTTGTGCCGTACCCAGGCGAGAAGGGGTTGCCGAAAGCCGCCGCGTTGTACCAGAAGAGAGGAAGCAGACCGAGTATTAGGCCCCCGATCCATATTAGTGCGGAGTACGGAGTGCGGAGTGCGGAAAAGAACGATTTTGGATATTCATTACTGCCTACTGCCTTCTGCCAACCGCCTTCTATGTCGTCCTTCGCCCTTCGTCTGGCAAGCAATAGCAGGTAGGCGAGGAAGGCCAGCACTGCTGGAGCGTATTGCACTTTGGTGGCTATAGCGGCTGCGAAGAGGAGGCCGGACAGCACAAGCCGCAGTCTAGCTTGCCTCACATTCACATCAGGGTTGGTGAAGTGGGGGAAGGCGCGGAAGATGAGGTAGAAGGAACCGAGGAGGCAGAGCGTAACCAGAGGTTCGGCAAAGAAGGTGCGGCTGTTGGGCCACAAGAAAGTAGCGAAGGCGAGCGTGCCCCCCAGGAAGAGACCAGCGCGCCGCGCGTATCCAAGCGCCATGCATAAGGCGGCGAACAGCCCCGCAATACCCGCTCCTACGAGGGCATTGAACGTCCCGACGACGAAGCGCAAGGCGAAGTCTAATTGGCTTTCCTCGAAGAGTCCTCCCACCAGCAGACCCGTAGCCGTCCAGGGGACCGCCGCGAGTGACTGCCCAGGCCCCTTCTCGCTGTAGCGCCTACCATCTATCCCTGTCACCTGGAACAACCCCGCTTTGGGGGTCATAGCCCAGGAGCCTTGCTCGACCAGCGAGCGCGAGAGCGCCAGCAGCGTCTCCTCGTCGGGCGAGTATGTGTGCCCCGACATCGTGAGGAGATAGACGCCAAAGACCAGCAGCATCAACGCTTTCGCTGGATTTTGGATTTTGGATTTTGGATTTTGGATTTTAGGGGGGGCTACGGGCTGCGCGTCTTCAGTGCCTGTATCAGGCTCGGCTATGGCAGTCGCCTCGTTCGTGTCTGGCATGACACAACGAGTATACTACCTTTCCGAACCACAATAAAAATCCTGGTGATTTCTTGGCGCTCTTGGCGTCTTGGCGGTTCCTTCTGCTATTTGCACCCTTTGCTGGCGAGCAATTCGCGGCCCATGTGGCCTAGCTGTATCTCGTAAGGGGTGCCCGCGTTCTCGGGGTGTAGCTCCAGGCGAGTGCGCTCGAAGTACTGGACGGTGTAGAGCTTGCCGTCGTTCTGGCTGATTTCCTGCACCGGATCGGAGAGCGGGTAGCCGAAGTTGGCGATACCGTCGTGCGACCACCAGTACTCTGCTATCTTGCCTGAGATAGAGTGCCCCGTCTCCTTGAACAGGGTAGCTCCTGGGGGCAGCTTGGCGGGGTCAGCGGGAGGGAATGCTTTGTTGCCGCCCTTCTTCTCTACCAAATCCGCGCCGAGGCGGGTGAGGGGCATAACCAGCTTCAGGCGAGATGCCTTGTCGAGGTTGTCCCAGTTGGGGTCTTTCTTGAAGTTGTCCTCGTGGTACTCGAAGCGGGCGCGCTCGAAGTATTGCACCCACATCCCACCCTCCTTGCGCTGCTCGGTCAGGGGGTAGCCGAAGACTTCCAGCCCGCCGAACCGCCTCCAGTAATCGCGGAACGATCCGTAGATATAGTGCCCCGTCTCAGTGAAGTAGATGGGAGGCACGTAGTTGGGGTCGGGTGGCAAATCGGGTCTGGGCTGAATTGTTAGAGGCAGGTTGGTTTTGGTCTGGCTGGGAAGGGCAGGTGCGGCGATTGAAGATTGCTGTCCAGGCCAGGTGTCGCGGAAGACAGGCATGGCGGGCTTCCATGAACCGTCTCTCCTGAGGAGGCCGAAGTAACCCTCGTGCGTCTCCTGCCCACCGGAGGGTCCGAGGTCCCATAGCTGCCACTGCATCAGACCTGCGATGTCGTGCTTGCGTGCCGCCTGCACCATCAGGTTGTACAGTGCGACCTGTTTATCTTCGCTGTAGTCCGGTTGCTGGCATGGTGGGCCGCTGGGCCAGCCGGTCTCTTGCAGCACGACGGGCTTGTTGGAGCGCGTCGAGATGTAGTGTATCTGCCAGTCCATGTTGCCCGCGTTGTAGCTGTGGAAGCTGAGGAAATCGCTGATGTCGGCTGCGGTGCGCCCCCGGTTAGGCTCTTCCAGGTAAGGGCTGCCCGTGTTGTCCGCCACGTATAGATGGTCGAACTGTGACATTCCAACCGTAATCGGGTGGTTGTGGTCCAGGCGGCGTACTTCGGTTGCCACCGTGTCGAGCCAGTTCACCCACGCCTTGGGGTCCTTTAGCTCGCGCCAGGTGTAATATTGGTCCGGCTCGTTGTGGAGGTCCCAGGCCAGCACGCGGTCGTCATTGGCGAAGGTTGAGACAATGGTCTGGATATAGAGCTTGTGGCGGGCCTCGGCTGGAGAGCCTGGAAGCCAATCGTCGTCGGAGAGGTCGTAGAAGTCGAAGAGGGCGATAATCACCTTGAGGTTCATGTCGCCCGCGACCTGTACCATCTGCTGAAGCTGGTTGAGGTAGTCGGGGCGGACCTGGCCCGTCTCTTTGTTGGTCCAGCCAGTGTCATGCTCGTAGGGAACCAGGATGCGCACCGAGTTGATGCCAAGCTCGGCGGCGCGTGCGAGGTCGCGCTGAGCGGCGGGGCCGTTCCACTGTTTCCACATGCGGTCCCAGGGCTGGTCTTTAGGATAGAAGTTTATCCCCTTGAGCTTGATGGGCTGACCTTTATAGATAAGCCGGTTGCCCTGGACGGTAACGAAATCGCCCTTAGATTGGGCAGGCACAGACTGAGTAGGTGACGCAAAGAGGAAGGAGGTCAGCAATGCAGCCGCCAACAACACACGAACGTGGGCTGAGTGCATAAGTACGGAGGGGCCTTTCTAAACGGGTATGGGATGGGACTTCAGGACGCTGATTGGATGATACCAAATCGGGGCGCTGTATGTAAATACGGGCGGGCAGGAATAATAGATGTCGACTAACTCTAAGGTTCCTCTTCAAGTTGCAATAAAGACGAAGATAGCTCTAAAATGGTGTCAGGGATTGTACACAGCAAGGGGGTTACTGTTATGGCACTTACGACCGATATCGGAGCTTTAATTGTGAGCTTGCCACAAAAATATCATGGACGCCCGCACATTGCCGAAACAGGTATCACTGTGCATCGTATCGCTAGTTGGTATACGCTTGGTAACAGCCCAGAGGAAATTAAAGAGCAGTTAGAACATCTATCATTAGCTCAAGTGTATGCTGCCTTAGCCTATTATCATGCAAATAAAGAGCAAATTGATACTGAGCTTGCTGAGGACGATTCCGACTTTGAAAGGCTTGAAGAAGAGTGGTATCAGTCTCAAGGACTTGAACCGCGCAAGTGAGCGAGCGCGGGTAAATGAGAATACGTTTGTACATTGACGAAGATGCAATGTCCAGGGACCTCGTAAAGGCACTCCGCACACAGGGAATAGATGTGGTCAGCGTCTTAGATGCAGGAATGGAAGGTCAGGAGGACGAGCGGCACCTGGAATATGCATCGGCCCAAGGTCTTGTGCTATATAGCTTCAACGGCAAAGATTTCCAACCGCTCCATTACAGATTTCTAGAGCAGAATCTGTCTCATGCTGGTATCGTGCTTGCGCCACAGCGCCGTTATTCAATAGGCGAGCAAATGCGGCGGCTTATAAAGCTAGTTGAAACGTTATCGGCTGAGGAGATGGCAAATCGTATAGAGTTTCTCAGCGCTTGGAGCTAACCTTAGCTACTAACCAATTGCCTTCAGCTTTATCAATCCACTCTTCAGTCTCTGGCTTCATAGAGAACCTTACCCTTGGTAAGTACTTCGGTTGCGAAGTTACCGCGCCGGGCAAAAGATTCCTCTAGCTTGCCGGGTTTCCACACTAATATATCTATAGTAGGACTTACGCAAGAACCATCTTGATGGCAGGATATTTGAGTTGAGCAACAAGATAGTCATGAAGCAAGGCATGCTTAAGTTGATAAACCGTCTGTGCGGTCTGGTAAGCCAGGCTCTTGAGCCTGCTCCACACCAGCAACGAGCAAGCTATGTGATTGCGCTGAATACGAGCTTTGCGACACTGGCAATCCTCAAGGCCCGTCAGTTGCTTGGCTTCTCGATGAAACTCCTCAATCTTCCAGCGCAAGGCACTCACTTGTTGAGCGCCTTGTGTCGAGGATTGAGACAAGTCGTTGGTCACGACCCATTCCGTGCGGTGGGTACGAGAGTAGGACACCTCAACCCGGAACAGCTTCACCTTGAACTCCCCTGGGAACCCTCTGACCTTGACCAGCTTGCCTCCTACCAATTCAGCCTCGCTCCAATCCAACTTCTCGATACGACGGTAAGGCTGCTCCCCTCCACTGTCGTCCGCCAGACGGTTGGACTTGAGCGGGCAATAGAAGAGCTTGCCCATTCCGGCGATCTGCATCATCACCTCTTTGGCAGCATACCAGGCGTCCATCAAGACCATTTGGAAGGGGAGCCTACGCTGTCCTGCCATCTGAAGCATCTCCCTAACATGGTCCAGTTTGCTCTTGCCATCGGTGTCAGGGTCAAAGATGCGGTAGTCAATCACCCAGAACTGCTCCGTCCGAGGATTGACATACACACACGACACCAATCCTATGCCTCGGATCACGCTCTTTTGGTTGCCACTCCACTGACGACGTACCATCTCGATACGAGGGCCAAAGCTGTGGTCAAGCACGGTGTCATCGAAGATCAGGTAAGCTCCATCGTCGAATTCCAGCATCGGCTGTACTTGCTCCCACAACAGACGAGGCGAAAGCTTCTCGCCACGCAGGTACCGATTGATGGTATCATGGCTGAAGCTTTGCAGGTGGTCAGCCATGTGCGTCAGCGTGTAATTGATCTGGCTGCTCAACAGAAATTGGCAGTAGTCGAGTTTGCTAAAGGCTCTTTCGCTCATGCCTCTAGTTTACCATCCGATCTCCCTTCTGTTGCTGCTGCGTAAGTCCTATATAGGAAAAATATGGTCAATAGATGCTGAGATAGTTGCTGCCGTCAGGAGTGGATTTTCATCTGTCTCCATCACCACGAGCAGGTCAACATCACTATCCTCGTCCGGCGTGCTATAGGCGTATGAGCCGAAGAGGATCACCTTCTCGGGGTGAAACTGCTCTACTATTCCCCGCACGATTTGCTCTATAGCTTCCGGGGTTACTTCTGCTATCACGCCAGCCATTTATGCCTCCGGCAGTCTCCAATTGCTATAGCGGCTAGTGGTGTACTGCTAAAGCTATTTTACACCAATCACGCCCCGAAGGTTACTCCACTTCCAACCTCTCGCCCGTCACCCCCACTCGCTCCCGAAGCCACTCCTCCACAGGACGCTCGGTGATGGCGAAGGTGAAGCCGTCGCGCTCGTCAGGCGGCACAAATAGAGTATCTACACCTGTACGCTTGTCGGGGAGGCGCGTGACGTTCCTTCTCATCTCTCCTATCATCTCCTCGGCCTTGTCGAGATCGTGGGCCAGCAGATGTACGACAGCTAGCTCGCCGAAAGGGTGCGGGGAGGCCTTGTAGCTGAGGCCGTATTGCTCCTGATACTCCTCCGGCTTCATCCAGATGGCGAAGTGAGGCGGGATGGAGACTTCGTAGATGTGGTCCTCCTCACTTCCCTTTATCTCTTCGCCTGGGGCAAGGAGGTCGCGCCATGCGGTGGCCCGCGCCAGGGGTCCGTCGGAGGTGAAGGTGATACCTGAAATGGCGTAAGTAGTATTGGGCGCAAGTTGTATTTTGCGGGGCGCATCCTTCTGTCTGGTGTGATAGGTGAGCGCGAAGCAAAACGCACCTTCTGCGACGGAAGATGGGATAGGTTGAAAGCTCCATATAGGTGGCGCATCTTCTGCCGCTCCACGTGCCTTGCCGCTGATTATAGGAGGTAACTCATAGCCTCTCTCCAACCACTCTTCGCGGAGTATCCGCACGTCGTTCGCCTCTACAGCGAACGCAAAAGGGCGGTGGGCGGCACGCAAGTCTCGTACGCGTGGAAAGAATGTCGCGTCCGCACCCTTCTCGAATTGCTCTTCGTCCTCGACCCACACAAACTCCAGGTATTCCGGCCCGAAGCGGACAAAGCCGTTGCGCAGGCCAGGGTGGTGCCTGACGGTCTGTTCCGCGACCAGGAAGCCCGCTTTTCGATAGTTTTCCAGGTAATTATCTATGCTATCGGTATCCGCACCCGTGATGAAGTGATCGAGCTTGATATTAGCCATGATTCTTCCTTAAAACAGCAAACCGCCCCTGGGGACGGCTCACATGTTGGGCGGTTTATGGCCCGTCGCTACAGGATGTCTAGGGAAAGTCCTACCATTTTATCTCATAGATACGCACCTCGCCAAATGCAGGTGTGGTGACTGTAGAGACGAGGCGGCAGTAGCGCTGCATGAAGGCTTCCATCTCGGACCTCAAGACGAAGGAGCTAAAGTAGTCAGTATCGAGCGTATCCAGCTTGTCGAGCAGATAGAACTCCGTGGTCTTGTCCATCACCAGGTATTGCGGGCTAAGCTCGCGGAAAGCGGCTTCCAACGTGCTGCCCGGAACGGCGCGGCGGTGATACACGAGCCTGCTCCCATGACAGGTAAGGCTCATCGGGGCGTGCGAACCACCAGTTTTGCTGGCCGATGGCCGTGCTGCCCGGAGGTAGCGTCTGGCGTACGTGGTTGAGCGTGGTTTGCCAATCGTCAGTGGGGTCCTGGAATAGCGGGATCGCCGCATATATGACGTTGATAAGCAGCAGGCTTATAACCATCGTCGTGCGTGCATAGATCCATAGGGTGCGCTTCCACGGCTGCTGGAGCAGGTAATCAAGCAGCACGCCGATCACCAGCCACGCGGCAGGTGCGAGCAGTATGGCGTAGTGGGGTGGCCTGTTCAGTAGGAGAGCGGTAAAAGACCCAACGAGCGCAGCAAAAATAACCAACATCTGCTTATCGGAGTGGGTCCGCCTCCTCATAAGGAGCCAGATACCGCCGAGGATAAGGGGCCACAGCAGCACCCCCATGAGCCAGACCGTGCCCCGAACGGCCCAGACCCACATATCCACGCTGAACATGAGGAGAGGTGGCGTGTGCGAGAGGCTGTTCTGTAGGTGGGTCAACTCTGTGTATGTGTGGGGGTAAGGGAGGATGTGTATGGTGATGTAGAATACCAGCCCAGCGCTTGCCCCCAGTGCGAACCCCCAGAAGCGCCCTGTGCGGAATGTGCGCCACTTGTAATCAAGGAGGTACAGGCCGAGCATGACGGGGCCGAATATGATGATGTTCGGGTGGATGTCCAGCGCGAAGCCGATTAGCAACCCTGAGAAGATGCTATTGAACGTCAGCTTCGATGAGCGGTCATACAGGTAAAGGGCTACCGCGCCCAAGCCGCACAGCACTATAGTTATGTCGGGCCTCGCCATGTGCGAAGAGAAGATGAAGGGGCCGGAGAGCGCGCCTACCGCTATGGTAAGGAGCGCAGCCCTCGTGTTGTACATCTTCTTAACTATCGCGTAAAGGACGGCCAGGACAGCGATACCGAAAACAAGCGATTCGAGGCGCAGGAAGAAGAGATCGGGACCGAATAAGCGTATCGGTATAGATTGTATGAACGCCTGGAGCCACGCCATCACGGTCCAGTAGCCGTCATACTTGCTGAGTATCCCAGAGTTGAGCGTGCCAAAGCCGAAGCCGGTCTGTACCTGTGCCATCGCCCTGCTGGCGAACCACGCTTCGTCCCAAAACGGGGTCGGCGTGCGCATCAACGTCAGCAGGTTCACGGCTGCCACGAAGGTGAGGACGATAGCAGGCACGGTCCAGGGCCGCACCGCCAGCCAATGCCAAAGTGCGAGTGCATGATTGCTCTTGCCCCGGCCAGCCTGTCCGGAAGCAGTAATAGTTTGAGGTACGATTTGAGTTTGTGTGCTCATTCTTGTAATTCTGTCGTTAAGAGCTACTAATAAAACCTGTAGGGGCGGTTCGTGAACCGCCCTCGCGGTGACAACGCTTCTTCGACCCAGGGCGGTTCACGAACCGCCCCTACAGGTCACATTGTGGGTTCTAAAACGCACTCTATGGCGTGACCTGCGCTATTATCGCCGCCGCGAAGAAGACGGCTTGAAAGCCCAGGCTCGCTATTATTACCCTGCGGAAGATGGTCTCTTTGCTCAACCAACCCCCAAGTACCCACACGCATGGGAATGCTACCAGCATATACCTGCCCCAGCTCCGGTTTGCCTGCGCGTTGGTTATCGCCAGCAGATATGATGTCGTGGCGTAGCCCACGAAGGCCCAGCCTGCAAGTCCACCTGCGACGATGCCTCCCTCAGTTCGACGCCCACTTGATCTCCTCAGGGACAACGCCACCACCGCTATTGTGAGAACGGTCCACGTAACCAGGGCTATGGTCTCCATGAAGTCGAGGCTCCACGCGGGGTTAGCGGGCGGCAGGATGAACACCCTGTGCAGGTCAGACAACCAACCCTCACCCCATGCACCCTTAGCCTGTATTACCGCGAGCAGGTTGCCCGTTTTCATGCCTATATAGAGTGCGAAGGCCCCGAAACCAAGAATAGCGGGCGCTCCTCCCAAAAGGGCGTTGCGTATGCGTGCCGATAAGCTCACCCCACGCGGAGTGACTGCCAGGAGCCATACCGCCGCCAGCGCGACCAGGATGCCTTGCTGGCGCGTCAGAGCCGCGAGCATCGCAAGCAACCCTGCTAGCAGGGCCTGACCAGCGTCCGGTTTCTCTCGAGCGCGGTAAGCTACGAGCAGCGCACCCAACGTCAACGCCAGGAACAACGATTCGGTGTACGTCATGGAGAAGACGAAAGACCAGGGCAGCGCGCACATCAGCCACACCGCGCGCATAGCCATGCCCTCATTCTTCCATACCTGGGAGGTCAACTGATAGAGCAACATGAGGGCAGCGATGAAGAAGATATGGCTCAGCACGACCCCGGCGAGGTTGTAGCCACCCTCTATGACACCCAGGCCCACCAAATCTCCGGCTACTCGCATGAGGGAGGGGTAGAGGGGCAGGAAGTGATAGTTGTGCTGCTGGGTGAGGTCTGGCGAGGTGTTATAGCCGCCCGATGCGATACCGCCGTACCAGTTGGCGTCAAAAGCTGAGGAGAGGGGAGATAATGGGGCCTCGGTTAGATAGGCGTATCGCTTTACGCTGCCACTTATGAGGAGCCATTCCAGCAAGATAGCCAGGAGCAGTATGAGCGTGCGCGATACCAGGTATGGCAGGAGTACGCGGCTCAGCAAGGATGTCATGTTAGCCCACAAGGTACGAGTTGTTCCCCTGCCGGCTATATCTTGTACAGCAGTATGCGTTTGCGTGCTCATTTCGCGCTTATTGTGCTCATTGGACCCGTCTTTGGCTGAAGCGTTGCCATGCTGCGAGCATGTCAGGCAACCAATTTCATCTTAACTTCGACAGGGGATACGCACAATAGGACTTTCGTATAGTAAGCGAAAGTCCATAATGGTAGCACGCGAGTATTAGCTAGCCTTTAATTACCCTACTGTAGCCAACATCTGACTAAGGGTATTGTCCTGGTAGTGCGCAAACGAGGTCAATAGCAGCAAGCTACGAAGCAGGCGTGCATCTTCGATAGCCTCTTCACGCTCTCGCGCATCGGGTAACAGCTGCCTGAACCAGGTATTACCTATACGGGAATGCGCTACTTCGTCTCGCATGAACACCTGAAGGCCGCGGGCAACATCTGGGTGGGTACGGCAAAACTCTCCATTCAGCTTTTGTTTGATAAGGGGTATGGACGGGGTCTCGGTGTCATGATGAAGTGTTACCAGACGCTCAACTAAAGTGGCATTGACCGCGAACTCGTAGAGATTGCGTTCACGCGGGATGGGCAGACCTGTTCCCTGTTCCTGGAACAGGCGTATGCTGGCAAGTAGAGGGTCACCTTCAGGTAGGGCTGCCTCCAACTCCGGCAGTAACGCAACAGCGGTTTCAAGGCAATAACAAGCATGTCGCATTTCATCCCATGTCTGTTTTGCCATGTCTCTGTAGAAAGCTAAAGGCAAGCCATCGTATTCGACTATTGAAAGAGCACACAATTCTGCTGCCATACACTCGCGTATGGAGAGCGTCCAGAAGTAAGGGACCACTTCTATTATATCATCACTGAAAGTTGGCCCGGATTCGTCCAGCAGGCTATAAGCGGGCGTGAATGCTGGGTCCAAATGGACTTCACGAGGGCCATCGAGTGCCTTAGTTAACCCTTGCTGCCTCGTAATCTGAAGGCGCTTTGATAGCAGGCCGGGTCCATATGGAACATGTAGCTTTGATAGTAGCTCTATAATTCGTGTAAGTAAGGTCCCCTCCGGCACGAAGAGAGCGACCGGTGCCACTACCTCAGCAACTTGTGAGGTCGTCTGAAAGGTAGCATCTATGAGGTCCTCAATTTCCGTAGTGAGTCTATCGTTATCAAGTCTGCCGTTAGTAAGAATACCCACTGTCTCAGGGTGCAAGTCCGTAGACCATGAAACAGTTGATGGGCGTATTTTATAGTATCGGTCCAGGAAGCTTTCTAGGTCAGCAGCCCCTTCTATGAAAGAGACGATGCGAGCGGCCCTATCGAGTTTGGCATACTGATGCTTCTCCCCCAGCAGGGCAAGCGCCATGAGACGAGCCAGATGTACTAACGCTGTATGGATGAGTTTCAGGCTATCGGCCAGTTCTGCCGAACTTACGCGGAGCATACTCCGCCCTTACGCCTGCAAAAGGACTATATGGGCGAAAGCTGCCTGAAGACTTTGTAACGCCTTGCGGTCCAAGTGCCTGGCAAATCCTGCTTTTGCCAATCTCCTGGCGCTTGCCAGCGACTTGTGTTTGTCGGCATCCCACTTGCTTGCGTGCTCTGGACCAATGAGAAACAAGTCTTTAGTTTTACTGTCGAAGATCAGGATGTCTCCAGTGCTGAGTTTCCGACCCACGTTAGCCATATAGATACCCTCCTAGTGGTATTATCCATATCCAGAGGAGCACATTATATATCCAAGTACCGGTGCCGTCAATGTTCTTATTGTTTCATCAGTATCCTTACCTTATCCTCTTCTTCTTACTGCTTACGTAGTCCACCAGAATGTACTCGCCCAGGGCTTCCGGCGTGGCGTAGAAGGCGCGGCCTTTGTTGATCTTGGTCATCTGCTCTACGAAGTCGGCCATGTAATAGCTGCGCTCAAGCATGAAGGTGTTGATGGTTATCCGCTTCGCGGGTGCAGCGCACTACCTCGCGCATCGTCTCCTGTATCGTGCGGTAGGTGGGCGGATAGTTGAAGAAGACCTCGCCGTCCTCAAGGTGGGCGGTAGGCTCGCCGTCGGTAACGACGATTATCTGCTTGTTGGGGTTCTTGTGCCTCCCCAGCAGGGTGCGCGACAGCATCAGCGCGTGCTGCAAGTTGGTGCCGTACTGGTACTCGCTCCAATCGAGCTGGGGCAGCATCTCCGGCTTCAGCTCGCGTGCGTAGCCCGAGAAGCCGATGATAAAGAGGTCGTCCTTCGGGAACTGCGAGCGAATGAGGTGGTTGAGGGCCATAGCTACCTTCTTGGCGGCCAGGAAGCAGCCTCGCAGGAGCATCGAGCGGCTCATGTCTATCAGCAGCGCTGTGGAGGACTGCGTGAGGAACTCGGTGGAATAGACCTCGAAGTCCGCCGGGTCGAGGCGCACGGGCGTGCCCGTGCCCTCGCGCTCGATGGCGTTGCGCAGGGTGCTGCTCAGGTCGAGGTAGAAGGGGTCGCCAAACTCGTAGGCTTTCGAGTCGTAAGTGCGCTCGCCACCCCTGCCCCGCACGCTGATGGCGTGCTTGCCGAAGGCGTCCTTCTTCAGGATAGGCGAATATGTCTTGCAGCGCCTTCTGTCCGACCTTGCGCATGGCGCGAGGGGTAAGCTGCATCTCGCCGCCCTTCCATTCGAGGTAGCCCGCGTCCTCCAGCTGCCGGGCAAGCTCGCGCAACTGCTCGAGCGCCTGCTGGGCGTCCGCGCCCAAGCAGCTCGCCTACCTTATCGGTATCCACCTCGTCCAGGTTGTCCCCCCGGCGGGCGGCGTTTAGCTCGCGCTCCAGCTTCTCCAGCTGCTCAAGCTGCTCCATCACCTGCATCGCCTCGGCCATGCTGAGGCTGTCGTCGGGGTCGCCGGAGAAGCGGTACTGGCGGCCCATGCCCGGCACCTGGCCCAGGTGTGCCGCCAGCTCGGCCATCTCATTTGTAAGCCCGGCGTCGCGCATGAGGGACTGCATAGCGCTCTGCAAGCTGGGCGCGCTGCTGCGGCGACATCGAGCTTGAGCATGTTCTCCATGCGCTGCATCTGCTGCTGAAGGTGCTCCATCAGCTGGTCGAGGTTCTCGATGCCCGGCGGGAAGTAGTGGCCGTGCTTCTGCATGAACTCGTTGAAGCGTGGCTCCTTGCCCTCCTCGCGGTCGCGCAGCATCTGGTTGAGGTCGTGCACCATCTCGCGCAACTCTTCCATCGCGCGCGGGTCCTGCTGCATCTGCTCCATCCCCTGCTGGATGCCGGAGAAGGTGTTCTGGACCATCTGCTGCTGGAGCATGTCCAGCAGCTCCTGGAACTGCTGCCGCGCGTCCGGGTCCATGAAGTCGTATTCGCGCAACGCCTTTATCTGCCCACCTATATCTTTGGGGAGAGTTGTCTAACTGCTCCTTGCGCCGCGCCGCCATCTTTTCGAGCATCTTCTGCAACTGCTCTCGCTGCTTCGATCTTGATTTTCGAATTTTGGATTTTGGATTATCTTCACTCTCGCTGACCTTCTGAGCTTTCGTCTTCCGTCCTCCGTCCTTCGTCTAGCTGTTCTCTCCCTTCTTCAACCCTCCGGTCAATACCTGCACGCTCGGTCTCTTTGACCTTTTCGAGGCGCTGCTCGATGTCCTTGATGACGGAGTCCATGTTGTTGCGGCGCAGGGTATCCTGGCGCGCTGCTTGAGGCGGTCAAGCATGTCGCGCAGGCCGGGCATTCGCTCGCCCGACTGGAACTTGTACCCCTGCTGCATCAGCTTTTCGAGCGCGCGCTTTATATCGCCGTGAGCCATCACATCCTCGGAGATAGCCTCCATAATGGCGTCGGCGTCAAATGGCATGATCTGCTGGGTGCCGTCCCAGCGGGAATATCGGAAGGTGCTCATGGGATCCTCTTTCGGAAAGGATAAGGGATAAAGGAAAAAGGATAAATTATGAGGCGAGTTTTATCCTTTTTCCTTTATCCCTTATCCTTTATCCTTCCTCAGTATAGTCCTTATCCCAGATGCGCTGCAAGACGACCCACTGATCAGGGGCGTGGAGGATCATCTCTTTGAGGAGCATCGCTACTTTTCGCATGTTGGCCTGAAGGTCAACTTCGTACTCTCCCGTGCTCTGCAACTCGATGGGAGGGCAGGCGATTGCCCTGGACGTGTTGTTGGGGAGCCGCCACGTGAAGCATGGGACGATGGGCACTCTCAGTCTCATAGAGAGGACAACCGGGCCTTCGGGGAGGTCGGTTACTGTGTCGAAGAACTGGACGGGCAGGCCGGTGTCGCCTACGTCGCGGTCGGCGGCCAGTGCAAGTCCTCCCCCATCGCGTAAATGGCGATAAATGGTGCGTACCTGGGCGCTACCCATCTTTATCAGCCGGAGGCCGAAATGGCCACGCAGGCGGTTGATGAAGTTGTACATCTGGGGTGGCTCTATATCTTCGGCGACGACAGCCACCTTGTAGCCCCTGACCGCCATGAGTTGGGCTACCAGGCTGAAGTTGCCGACGTGCCCGCTCAATATGATGACTCCCTTGCCCGCGGTGAGAGCGGTTTCGAGGTGCTCTGCGCCTTCGATTTGAGGGACCATCTTCTCCACTTGCTCCGGCTTGAGGTGAGGCAGGCGCACGAGGTCATAGTAATTCTTGTAGACGTTGCGGATGACCTTGCGGCAGATGACCCGGCGCTGGTGCTCGGTGGAGTTGGGGAGGACATGCTTCATATTGTCGCGCACGGCCCGCCGCACTTCGGGCACGAAGTAGTACACTATCCCCCCGATGAGTGAGCATAGCCAATACCCAAGCCTCGCGGGTATAAAGCGCGATAGACGATATGCGACTAAGAAGAAGCGATAGGTTTTCATTTGTAGCCAGTTGTTTTACCGCACATACGCAGAGCGCGCAGAGATAACGGAGAGTACGCTACGGAAGAAATGCCTTGTAATGAGGTTAGGAGAACAGGAGTATTATAGCATGGCTGGGCACAGCTTGTGGCAGGTCATTATTCATAGGACATAAGCATACAGCGGCTGACGCAGCAAAACAGAGATGTGCTTGTTGACAGAGTTAACAATTTGTGTCATACTGCTCCAGCTATTACATATATTGTTAATAGGGCTTATACCTGTTCTCCCTGCTGGCAAGGTAATTCAGGCAGGTTTCGCGCCATTCATTAGGCTGCGGACTGCATATCCCCTCAATATCTATCAACTACGAGCGTTCCCTTGAGACGCTTTGTTGATAGACAATGTAACGGCTGCCCAAGATTTGCCATAGCTATGTATCGTAATAAGGAGGACAGTGAATGAGCATGAAGAATAGATTACCTTCGGGTAGGGAGACTGAAAAACGTACCAGGAGCCATAAAGGCAGGTTGGTCTTAGTTGCAGCGTTGCTCATCTGTGTGGCCCTATCCATCGGTGTGTGGACTCGCTTTATACCTCTCGATGGTAAGGCGGCAAACCTCTCCGGCAATGTCTTGGCTTCGATACCTAGCTCACACTTTGATGTGCCCGGTCCAATGGCTACAATCGAGGCTGGCCCCCCACCTTATGTGCCTTTCCCGTCACCTACTACCGTTCCACCAGAGCAAGTGCCAGACCTGCCTCTACCCGAACCCCCACAGGCGCGAAGCCTGCTGATCTCTAACTCAACTCCCTATAATGTAGCCTGGGGGGTGGAGAGTGCTGACAGCTTGACCATATGGCTGGGGGTACTTGACAAGAACGGATCTACATTGTCCAACGCAAGGGCTATCGCCGAATGGGGCGAACCATTCAAACTTACTGGCATTTCTCCTTCTCCCGACGGACGCTCAATAGCAGTGATGTTTATCAGCAAGGCGGCGGTTGAGGAGACTGAGGGTATATTCCCCAACTGGGTTGCAGTAATAAATCTGTCCACCGCGTCAGTGCAGGCAGTGCCAGACTACAAACACTACGACCTTTACAAGCAGTTCTACAATAGCGCGCCGCACGCTATTTTGGGTTGGCGGGATAATAACACAATTGTGTTGCAACAAATAGGTGCTGCCCCTGTTGTAGCAAGCGCAGACGGTGCCTCCTACTCGACTGTCTCTTTCCCTCAGTCGTCGGTTGGGCAAGTTGCCCTTTCTGCGGACGGCAAGACCTTTTTCTCCTCAGGTATAGACAGGACCACCTACGAATATAGAGGTGGTGGCTCAATAACGTAGATGGGACCAACCCCAGGCAGTTAGGGGACTCAAAGGAAATGCGTCCCCTGGGCAACCCTGTTTGGTCGCCTGATGGTCGCTACATAGCCTTTGTATCTCAGAGAACCGAGCCTACCGCAAGCGGTTCAGTCCGGGTTGTGACAGGTTATAGAAGTATATGGGCTCCTGGATATCCTCACCAGCAAACAGCAACTTGTGGGGAGTGAAAATGAATGGAATATCAAACCCACCTGGTCACCTGATGGTAAGATACTAGCTTTCTTGCGGGCAGACGTACCTGTGGCAAACGACGGCGAAGCTTATACATTTCCAGAGCGGATCGGAACCAGGGCCGTTGTAGCTGATGTTACCACTGAAGGGCAATCCTTAGTAGTGGCAGTACCCCGGCAAGTTGGTCTGGCTGGTAGGCATTCAGGACTTACCTGGATCAACAACCAGAGCTTCTTCCTACCAACGGACACGCTCGATACGGCTGGCAATCTGGGGGCAACTATTTTTAGCAATCTATCGGTATCGGGAGGGAACTTAAACCTCTTCAGCGTGGTCAGCGGTCAAACCATCGCTTATCCGGTTTTCCTTGCAACCACCCAACGATAAACGATAGTCAATATCCAACCAGCGCACGACGCCTAAATGAGTTGTGCGTTCTTTACCTGCAAGAGAGGAACCCTCTTATGAATACCAAGGAAGCACACTACAGTAGGTTGGTCATCGCCTTTATAATACTCCTTGTACTCTGCGTGTGGGATAACCGCGCCAGTGCCTCAACTCTCCATACAGCTTCTTCACAAGCAGCAGAGACGGCACCGGATCAGCAGAATAAGGCAGTCAACAGGATGGGCAAGGGCAGTTAGGGCAAACAACGAGCGAGTTTTTCCAACTCACTTATCCTTTCTCCTCGAAGTGGGCTATATGGTACAACCCTACAACTTACAGATACCTGGACTATACATCTATCGTTGATCATAGTCCTCCCTTTTACCAGGTATACTCCACGCTCGACCTCTGGACAGGCGAATACGGCTCGACATCCGGCACGCCAATCTCGAACTCATGTGGAGACTTAGGCCCTACATTCAGGGGGTACTGCTACAACGGACATTCCGGCCTTGATATGCCCGTCGAATCCGGAAAGAACGTTCGCGCTTCACACGCCGGACTTGTAATTCGAGGTAGTGAAAGCGGTTACAACGGGGGCTATGGAATCACCGTATTCCTACGCGACGAAACAAACCCCGCTTTTATCACTCGCTACTCGCATTTGACTTCAGCGTCGGTTGCATTCGGAGCTCATGTCGCCAGGGGCGACATAATTGGAGTTAGTGGCTGCACCGGTAGCGGGTGTGATGGCGCCCATCTTCATTGGGGACTCTATTACGACAGCACATGGGTTGATAACTCCCCTGAGGACAATCCGGCGGGTCAGGTATTGGATCCGTATGGTTGGATGTCTACGCGTGCCAACAATATAGGTGCTCCAGTCACTGACTATAAATGGGCAAGTGGTTATTCTTCTCAGTCGAAGCCCAATGAACCCCCCACTTTTAGCCTGAATGAGGGCACTGTGCAGGGGAGTGAGTACATCAACAAGGCTAGAGAAGGTTTGGGGCCGTATCCCATCGGCGCGGCTAGCGTAGATACTTTAGAGCAATGGTGGGCCAACAGCTATGGTGCCGCAGGTCCGCCTAGAGGTGCTCGATATGGCTCCCAGCAGACTGGCTATTGTCAGGTATTCGAGGGTGGGACATACTGCCTGAGTGGGTACATACCCTATGCCTTTACCGACGTGCCACTTGAGAATTGGGTCCCATAGGTACATCCAGTGGGCTACACGCGAAGGCATCATCGGAGGATACCCCGACAATACCTTCAAGCCCTCGAACTTTGTGACCAGAGGACAAGTATCGAAGATGATCATGAACGGATTTAGTTTCGAACTTATAGACCCGCCCACCGCTCACTTCGCAGACGTTCCTCATGGCTCTACCTTTTACACCTACATAGAAACAGCGTACAGTAACAATATCATAGCCGGCTACCAGGGCGATCCTGATCACTGGAATACCTGTCTAAGCACGCCGGGTTACGAAGCTCTCCTCGTTCTCATACTTTCGCTGGTGCGAGTTGGTGACCCGGGGGCAGATGACGAAATTCGTGGCCAACAGCGTGGTAGCGAAAGGCTGGCTTACGGGGCTTGATACAACAAATGTGGGTACTTCTCCAGGGGCCGACTACTGGGACGTGCCAAAAACAGACGCATTCTTCCAACATGTTAGGACGTTGGTAAATATCGGCGCTATTCGCTATCACAGGGCCGATGGGGACGATGCGTGTACGAGTGCTTTCACTAGCGCTCAGTGCCAGTCTATGGGGCATTTCTTCGTTGGCTGGGCTGCCACTCGAGCACAAGTTGCTCAGATCTTGCATGAGGTTATCTATAACTTACGACCAACAAATCGCTAAACCGTTAATTGTAGTGGAGGCGCAGGAGGAGCCACCAGGTGGCTCCTCTTATCGTAATCGAGAGGTCCTAAGTGAGGGGGTATTCGGAGATGATATTATCTTTTATAGCTGTGAAGCGCCAGGTTCTGGTAGCAGCGCTCTTGCTTGCAACAGTAGTAAGTTTGGCGCTCACCTTCTTCCAGCCATCCGACTCTGTAACTGCGGGCGTGCAAGCCCAGGGCACCTGCACCTGATTTCCCGGCAACCAGGCAAACTGTATGCGGACGATTCCTCGAATATTGGCAGACTAACGGTGGGCTTCCTCAGTTTGGTTACCCTATCAGTGCGGAGTTTACCGAGAAGTCAGACCTGAACGGAAGCGATTACATAGTCCAGTATTTTGAGCGCGCTGTATTCGAGTATCACCCAGAAAACAAGAGGCCCTATGATGTGCTCTTATCCCAGCTAGGTACTTACCGTCTCAGGCAGAAATATCCGAAGGGCGCGCCCACCCGAAATCCAACAAGCTCTCCAACTGCCGGTGCGGTGACCACAAGAACCCCTATACCTGCGGTCAAAGGTATGGAGGTGGCGATAGGTCAAGGTGTCGTAACTACCCTCATCGACCAGGTTCAGGCAAGCACCATAGGAGTACATACAGGTAATTGTGGCACTGAAATGACCTGGGGTTTCTGCAAACGACCAACCGGGGAACTGCATCGTTTGTCCTGAACATGGACAAGGCCAGCCTACGGATGTTCGACGGCACCGGCAAAAGCTACCCCCTCTTCCTGCTTGCGGCGGCCAGCCTTACAGCGGCTCTTTCGCATCACCCGTCACTTTGTGCCTGGCGATGTACACAAAGGGTACGTAGTATTCGAGGCGGTTGGCATACCGCCAGGGGCCACTTACTTCGATTTCTCCCTCGTTCTATCTGGCACTCCTGTGGTGTTCCGTTATATGCTACCTTGAAGATAACCCGCCCGTTTGAACAACCAATGAAACACCTCCCCATTGGGGAAGGGAGCCTGAAACATGACACATCCCGAACTTTAGAGTACGGAACCGCCAAGACGCCAAGAGCGCCAAGAAACCGCCAAGATTAAAGAGGGATTATAGGGCAAAAAGAGCACTACTTCCTCTAATATCTTGGCGTTTACTTGGCGCTCTTGGCGTCTTGGCGGTTCCGTCTATGCGAAGGACGCTTGCTCAAAATTCGGGATGACTCATGTTTCACGGAGTTGTTAGTGCGTCAGCACGCTTGCTGAAAATTCGGGGTGACTGATGTTTTCTAGCAACCTGCTACCAGCTACCAACCCTCACATCATCTTCTCCGCCCCAGAAGCGCCTTCTCTTCACTTCGGCGTTATGCCGCTCGGTGCGGGGCCACATCTCGCGGAACATGTACCACTGGTCGGGGTGGCGGCGGATGACGGTCTCCATGCGGCGCACTATCTCCTGGGTGATTATCTGGATGTCGCGCTCCTTGTTGCCCGTAAGCAGATGCTCGTACTCGACGGGCGGCTCGGCTACCGCTCGAAAGGTCTTGTCACCAGGCTTGCGCACCCCATAGCCGATGATGATGGTCGCCCGGTCTTGAGTGCGAGTGCGGCAGGTCCGCCTGGAATGTAAGCGGTCTCGCCGAAGAACTGCACCGGTACGCCCTCGTTGGGTTCGGGGCGGTCGAATAAGAGGAAGACTATCTCGTTGCGGCGCAGGGCCATGAATATCTCTTTGAGGGAGTCGGTCTCCATCTTGATGATGTTCATCCCCTGGCGCTTGCGGGTGCCATTGATGAGGTCGTCCATCTTCTGCGGCTCGAAGGTATCGGCCACGGCGTTGAGGGGCATCCCCTGCACCGCTAAGGTCGCGCCCGCGAGGTCCCAGTTACCGAAGTGGGCGGTGATGGCGATAATCCCTTTGCCCCTCTTGAACCCGGCCTCCAGGTTCTCCATACCGTCGGGCCTCGATATCACCTTGTGGATGTCCTGGGTGCTCAGGTGCGGGAAGCGCAGGAAGTCTACTATAGTCTTGGCATAATTGCGGAAAGAGTTGCGGGCGGTCTCCTTGACCGTCTGCCAGCTCGGCCTCTTCGCCCAGCACGCGGCGCATGTTGCTTACAGCGTTGGCCGAGTGCCGCTTCATCGTAAAGTAGACCACGTCGCCTATAGTGTTGCCGACCCAATAGCCGAACTGAGCAGGAAGCTTGGCCGCCAGGTAGCTACCCAGCTTGTACATCCAGAACCTGAACCCCACCCAAACGTGATGAACAGCTTTCTTCACGGGTTGCATGAAGGCAAACTCCTTTCTGTAAAGGATAAGGGTATAAAGGAAAAAGGATAAGACGCGGTTCATAATTTATCCTTTTTCACTTATCCCTTATAATTTCGTCTATTTCCGTCCGTTGGACCTCGCGGGTACGGGTATGCTCTCTACTGGCACGCCATCGCCGCTGCTGGGTAGCTCAGCGGATTGGGAGATCGTCTCAGCGCGCTCGGCCATGACGGCTTCGGCTCCACCTGCGGGGCGGGCCTTCTTGCTCGTATTGTCGGCGATGAAATCCTCAACGTTGTCGTGCGCATCGTCATCGGCGACCTGCACGGGCGGGCTTTTCATAAAGTACGAAGAAGGGGCCTCAAGCGCGCCGCTGATGCCGTTCTCCAGGGCGAGCTTCACGCAGCGGATGGCGTCAATCACCACGCCCGCCGAGTTGGGGGAGTCCCACACTTCCAGCTTCAATTCCATGTTCAGGGGCACGTCGCCGAAGGTCGTGCCTTCGATGCGGATGTGGCACCACTTGCGGTCCTCGAGCCACGGCACATAGTCGCTGGGGCCGACGTGGACGTTATCTTCGCCCAGGTCGTAGTCAAGCTGGGAGGTGACGGCGTTGGTCTTGCTGATCTTCTTCGACTCCAGGCGGGAGCGCTCAAGCATGTTGTAGAAGTCCATGTTGCCGCCGAAGTTGAGCTGGTAGGTGCGGTCGATGCGCACGCCACGCTCGCGGAAAAGGCGGGTCAGTACGCGATGGGTAATCGTCGCGCCCACCTGGCTCTTGATGTCGTCGCCGATGATAGGGAGCTTGTGGTCCTCGAAGCGCTTGCGCCAGTACTCCTCGCGGGCGATGAAGACGGGAATGCAGTTGATGAAGCCCACGCCCGCTTCCAGGGCCTGCTCGACGTACCACTTGGTCGCCATCTCGCTGCCGACCGGGAGGTAGTTGATGACCATCTCGGTGCCGGTGTCGCGCAAGATTTTCACGATGTCGGCGGTCGAGCCGGGGGCCTTCTCTATTACCTGGGAGAGGTACTGGCCGAGGCCGTCGTGGGTCATGCCGCGCTGCACGGGCACGCCGAGGTTGGGCACGTCGCTGAACTTCATGGTGTTGTTCGGCTTGACGAATATCGCCTCTGAGAGGTCCTTGCCAACCTTGTTCTTGTCCACGTCGAAGGCGGCGGTGAACTCGATGTCGCTGACGTGGTAGCCGCCGAGGCGCGTGTGCATCAGGCCGGGGATGAGCTGGTCGTCCGGGGCGTTACGGTAATATTGCACGCCCTGTACGAGGGAAGAAGCGCAGTTGCCCACGCCAATGATTGCGACCCTGATTTTCTTCTTAGCCATTGCTGATATCTTCTCCTTTTTGGAAAGTAAGAAGGATAAGGGATAAAGGATAAAGTGAAGTATCACATTTTATCCTTTATCCCTTATCCTTTATCCTTTTAGGTCCAGTACCCAATCAAAAAGCTCTTTATGCTCTCCCAGGCGCTCGCGGTCGAGGCGGTAGATGCGCTGGCGGCCCAGGTGGGCGACAGTGACCAGGCGGGCGCGCTTGAGGATGTGCAGGTGCCATGAGGTGAGGGGCTGGCTGAGCATGAGGCGGTCCGAGAGGTCCTGCACGTTGAGGCCGGCGTCGCCCTCTCGACTCAATTCCTGGAGCACGGCTATGCGGTTGATGTCTCCAATAGCCTTCAGGAAGGGCTTGATGACACGCACAGCCGTGGCACGCTCCGCGGATAACACAGGCGGGGTGTGCTCCTCGACCTGTTTGCGCCTGCCTCTTTTGCCTTCGCCACGCTCCGGCACAACCCCACTTAACGATCCTATACTTCGAGCCAATTTTTCTCCCTCATTATTGCACTTGCGACCTGATACATAAAGAGCCGTTTATATAGTAATCTATTTATATGTCGGGTGTCAAGGAAAGCTCAGTAGCTATCTAAATAGGGTCATATTTGCAACACCGGCGCATTTTGGCTATACTCTAGCCAGAATGCGTTACGAGATTATTCTTGCGCCGGAAGCACTCACGGACCTTAACCGTTTGAAAGCCCATGTGCGTGCTAATGTGCGTGATGCACTTGAGCAATACTTGCGGCACGAACCTACCAAAATCAGCAAGAGCCGAATTAAACGTCTGCGTGGCCTCACACGTCCGCAATTTCGGTTACGAGTAGACGATATTCGCGTTTTTTACGATGTATCCGCAGGTGCAGTTGAAGTATTGGCAATCGTCCCGAAAACTAACGCCGAGGCGTGGCTAGAGCAGATTGGAGACTCAGATGAAGAGAATACCACTGTCTGAAGTTAAGAATGACCTGTCGAAGTATTTGCGGCTCGCCGAGCAGGAAGAGATCGTAATTACCCGACATGGCAGGCCCGCAGGCATCCTGATTGGCTTCGAGTCTGGAGGATGAATGGTTCGAGTATCGCCTGGAGCGCGACCCGCGTTTCTTACAGCGGATCGAAGCTGCACGGCAGAGTTTGCGACTACAAGGCGGCACCCGACTGGAGGATATTGATCAGCAAGCTCCATAGAAAGGCGTACAAACCTTTCTACGGAGCTTGCTGATTTGGTTCCGCCTTATATCTTCAATAGGTCACGGAGTAGAGCCTGAGCACAATCCCACCGCGTACTTCTCTATAAGTGTGTTGTAGTAGCCGTCTGTAGCGTCCACTGTTCCTACAGCCCACACTGCGCCTGCCTTATTTACCACGCCCAGGAGATTGCTGACACTTCTGCCGGGGCTAGCGCTCCTGACGGTAGACCATGTGCTGCCGTTATAGCGCAAGGCGATAGTGTTAGCACCTGACGAGGTGCTATTCCGGCCCACAGCCCACACGTCACCCAAAGATGAGGCTGCTACGCTGCTCAAGTAGACGTTGCCCACGCCCGCGGTGCCGTTTGGGACCGTGTTCCAACTCGCGCCGTCGTAGTGGAGCGTTATCCCCTGGTAGCCGGTGGTGCCATTTGAAGCGTAGCCGACAGCCCAGGCATTGGTGGGTGAGAGTGTGGCGACCGAAGTGAGCACGTTCTGGTAGGACCCAACGTTAGGGCTTGCGACCTGCGTCCAGGCCACCCCATCGTAGTGCATAATGAGCGTCTGGCTACCGGAGGCGCTTGTACCTACGGCCCAGATGTTATTCCCTGATACGACGCTGATGCCATTCAGCTTGCTGTTAGCTATCGCCGGGTTGGCGACCGTCGTCCACTCGCCGCCGTTCCAGTGGGCCACGAGAGGTTGGCTACCAGCCTCCCCTACAGCGTAAATGTCGTTGGCCGACACCGCGGCCACGGCGAAGAGCTTATTGGCGTGGCCGGTGATATGGTGCGATGGATACGTCCAACTCGATCCATCCCAGTGCAAGAGGACAGATGCACCAGCGTAACCGAGACGGAAGCCCACAGCCCAGATGTCATTGGGCGCTACAACCGCGACCCCGCGCATCGAGCCGAGATAGTTCGTGCTCGGCACTATGGCCCACTGCGTCCCATCCCAGTGCTTTACGAGTGGCTGGTAGGCGCCATAAGCGTAGTTGTACTGCTCGCCCACGGCCCAGACATCCCTGGAGGATACTACACCGATGCTGTAGAGAACTGCCATTGATCCTGTGGGGCCGGGATTTGCCACTGTAGTCCATCCGGTCGCGGTCCGGCAGGGTGCCTCCGTATCGGTTGGTGGCTGGGATAGGTTGGCGCCTTTGGCTGTAGTCGGTGCCGGAAGCGAAAGCACGGTCCAGATTAATGCCAGGAGCATGATAGCCGCAACTAATCTGCTGAATATACTTTTGCTTTTCATATTCTTAGCCTCCTTGTGATGATGGGTCTGCTAAGTTGCGCAATCATAGTGCATAACGCCGGGGAAGGCCCATTAGTAGCGGGCAGCGACTCTTTACTCAAAACTCACACTAGGTAACGGGACTCCTTTCCTAGTTATACTCGTTGACATCCTGGAGGGTCCTACCTATAATGGGGGCATGTACGAGTTTCTGCCGATAGGCTACATGCTGCGCGGTCGCTACCGCATCCTCCGCGTCATCGGCGGTGGGGGCATGGGTGCGGTCTACAAAGCTGAGGATGCCAAGCACGAAGGCGTGCCGGTCGCGGTCAAAGAGATGCGCACCGATATGGAGACCGCCAGCACCTCCAGCGCCCAGAGCGTCGATTCCACCGAAGAGCAGCGCGCCCGCGAGCGTGAGGAGCGCCGCCAGTTACTCGAAGCCTTCCGCCGCGAGGCCCAAATCCTCAGCGACCTGCACCATGCCAACCTCCCCCGCGTGACCGATTTCTTCACCGAGGGTGGCCGCCCTTACCTGGTTATGGACCTCATTCCGGGCGAGTCGCTCGAAAAGAAGCTGGACAGGCTGCGCGGCCAGCCTATGGACGAGGCCGAAGCCCTTAAGTACGGCATCCAGATGTGCAGGGTATTGCAATTTCTACATACCCAGGACCCGCCCATCATATTCCGCGACGTAAAGCCCGCCAACATCATGCTCCTGCCAAACGGGCAGATCAAGCTGATAGACTTCGGCATTGCTCGCACCTACAAAGAAGGCAAGCGCCGCGATACCATGTCAATGGGCACGGCAGCATACGCGCCTTTCGAGCAGTTCGGCAAGGGGCAGACAGACGCTCGCTCCGACATATACTCTCTCGCCGCGACCCTCTATCACCTCCTCACCGGAAGACCCCCCACACCCGCCACCACGCCTAACAACTTGCGCGACTACAATCCCAAGCTCAGCACTATTACCGAGCAATTGATCATCAAGTGCATGTCCCGCGACATGGACGCGCGACCGCAGGCTGCTGCGGTCCTTGAGGCCGAGTTTCGGCGCTGCCTGGGCGTGCCTTACGAAGCGCCCACCGCCGATACACCCATACCCGGGGCTTCCACCCTCCCCTCGATACGCCCCCTCAACCCTGTATCTCAGCCGCAGTCTAACCCAGGTATGGGGATGGCCGGAGTACAGACTTCCGGCAATAGCGGGCCTCAGTCTCAGCCACATGGCATGCCGCACTCAACCCCCAACATCCAGGCGGACGAAACTGACTTACGCACCTGCATGGTGTGTGGCACATCCAACCAGCATAAGGCGCATTTCTGCGGGCGGTGTGGAGCTTCTCTCGCAGGCAGGCCGCCGGGCAAGCTTCAGGTGCTTGGGCCGAACGGCGTGCTGTGGGAGCGCCGGATACTGGAGAATCCATTCAATATTGGCCGCCGCAGCCTCTCCCGCCAGATATTCCCTCACCTCGACCTTACCTATAACGACCCGGCGGCTTATTGCTCGCGCCAGCACGCCCGCATAGTCGCTGACGCCGGTGGCTATTTCATAGAAGACCTTGGGAGCGCCAACGGCAGCTTCCTCAACGACCGCCGCCTCCCCCCAGGCGTGCCCACCCGCCTGCGCAACGGCGACCGCGTGCGCATAGGCAAAGTACAGCTCAACTTCATCCTGGGAGGTTAGGCGTGAAACGTGAAACGTAATCTTTTAATCACAAAGAACACAAAGACACAAAGAACACAAAGATTCCTTGGGTTTTACGAAAGAGTTATACATACAGAGTTTCGGGAGAATTATCAAACCTCCAGTAATATAAACCAATAAAAATCTTCGTGGCCTTTGTGTCTTTGTGTTCTTTGTGATTAATCCATCACGCATCACGTTTCACGCATCATCGTCATTCGTCCGTTAGACACCAGCCCGCCAACTTGCTATAATAACCTCCGAGTGCGTCTGTCCGCTCAACACTATATATTCCACATCCCCACCAGGAGGTAACTCCCAAAGTTTTGAAGCCTGTCCCTTACAATGCAAAGCGCGTGCGACGCGCTACCAACGTGGGTATTGCCCGCTTGACCTTTACCACTTTAACCCTTCTTATCTGCCTCGCGTATCTCTCATTCGCAACGGCAAGCACCTCTGCTTCCGCACTTAGTAGCGACTCAACGCTTACCGGTGCGCCTCAAGCCCAGACTACGAACGCGGCTACTGTCGTGCTCACCGGGACTACCGCAGTCACTGGAACTACTGGGACTACGACACCCGCAGCTGGCGACGTGCTAACAGCCACCGCCGGCATTCCCGGTGCACTCCAGAGTCGTGTGGCGGTCAATCCCGTACCAACCGGGCAGGTGCCGCTCCCGGAGCCATCGGCTGTACCGGGTAGGACAAATCCACAGCCGGGGGGCGGTACATCACAGGGGAGTTTCCCATGGCTCCCCGTGCTGGTGGTAGGGCTAGGCGCGCTCGCGCTTGCGGGGTTTGTGCTCCTGCGCCCGCGCCGCACTGCTCCAGCTACCGTATACAGTGTGCCCATCACCCGAACTCACACTGACGAGGCTGACCTTTCTACAGTAGAAGAAATCTCCCCGACAGCCACGGTCACTGCGGCCAGCGCCCCACCGCCAGCGGCTCCCACTACGGTGAAGTGCCCCAACTGTGAGACGGTTAACGACATCAAAGAGAACTTCTGCCACGACTGCGGCCAGGACCTGCGTCCTACTCGTGCCGCGCTTATGGCCGCTCTTGCCCCGCCGCCCGATGTAGTCACCGATGATATGCCCTACCTTGAGACGTTGGACCGCGCCGATGAGCAGCTTGAGTACGTCCTATCGCGCCCTCGCGTAGTCATGGGCACCGCATCGAGCAGCGACATCGTCATAGACTCCGCGTTCACAGGCTGGCAGAGCGTCTCGCCTACTCACGCCGAGCTACGACGCGAGGAGGAGGGTTACCTGCTGGTCGATAAGGCTTCACAGAATGGCACCTTCGTAAATGACACGCGCACGGGAGAGAGTATTCTGGCGGAAGGGGATACCATTCGCCTGGGTGACGTACGCTTCATCTTTCACATACCGCTACCTGAAGATACTCAGTAGTGGGGAGCTTAAAGCTCACCCGTTGGAGTTGGTGACAAAATGAACAAACGTGGCCGCACTGACCGGCAAAATGACGATAGCGAAGATGCTGGGAGCGTCCAGGACGAGTCTCTCATAGAAGACGCTGGCGACGGCGCATCTGAGTTTGATGTTACTCCCGCCTCGGACGACGACCAGCAAAGCGCCGGTGCTATGCAGGGCAGTCCCCCCGACCTCGTTGCAGATTATGCACAGTCGGTTGGCGACTTTGAGGCCGCCCTCTCAAATGTTAAGCCATTTGACGCCAACTCGGTAGAAGACGCAGGCAATCTCGATAGTGAGAGCGCCGAGATGGATGTTGAGCAGGCTGACGATGAGATGGATGTCGCTGAGGAGGACCTGGATGAAGAGGCCCTCCCAGCACAGGCTGAGGATGAGGAGACGGAGGCTGCTGAGGAGCTTGAGCCACTGCCTGTGAACGCGGTAGTTGGCGGCAAATATGTCGTCCAGCACCAGCTACATCACAGTCCCGACCGCAACCTCTACCGCGTTACTGCGCGTCGCCAGCAAGCGTGCGAGACGTGCGGTAGGCTCTCTCCTGAGGAGGCCCTGGAGTGCGAGTTCTGTGGCGCGCCCGCGAGCGGCCAATCACCCGCCGAGTTCTACCTGATGGCGGAAGGGTTCTACCCCGAAGCCCTCATACAGGACCCGAACTTGATGGGTCTCAACCTCTACCACCCCAGCCTTGTGCCGGTGATAGACTTCTTCGACTACAAGCCATTCGGGAAGACCCGCTACTTCGCTATCGCCGAGCCGCGACAGGGCGTGCGCCTGAGCCAGATGAGTATGCCCCGGCCACCCACGCAGGTGCTCAACTGGGCGATGCAGCTCTCGGACGCACTCGATTACCTGCACAATAGGGGCGTGGTAGGTGCGGGGGCGGAGGCGGACGATATATTGGTGCAGGGCGATAAGGCTTCCCTGGCTAGTCTGCAAAATGCTCGCGCTTCGGCTGCCAGCGAAGCGGAACGCATCGAGCAGCAGAGCCTGGACCTGGCCCGGCTGGCGGGCACGATCTATGAGGCATATACGGGCAATCCACCTTCGGTCAGCCCGGAAGGTATGTTGCCTACGCCCTCTGGCGCGCCTGAGCAGGTCGGCGCGGCCTTCAGGGCGGCCATCGAGCCTGTGCAGGGGGCCGCGCGCCCCATCAGCGCGGTGCAGTGGCGCAACCTGTTGGCTGCATCCCTGGAAGCTATGGCAGAATTGGAGCGGCCTGGGCGTCCGGTCAGCTTTGTGTCAGCTAGCATGACCAACGTTGGGCGACTGCGAGAGCAGAACCAGGACTCGTATGGGGTCGCGGAATTCATCCAGGAGAGCGAGGAGCGCCCCTTCCACGTCGGCCTCTACGTGGTAGCCGACGGCATGGGTGGGCACAAGGGCGGCGAGTTTGCCAGTGCGCTGTCGGTGCAGGCATTTTCGGGTGAGATTATAGGGCGGGTAATCTCGCCCTTGGTGTCGGTGCCTGGAGAGCGGACCGCGCCTAACAACGAGGCGATTTTGCAGTCGATGACCAAGTCTGTGCAGACGACTAACGACCGCGTTTATAAGTCGCGCAGCAACAGGCAGAACGACATGGGCACGACGCTGGTGGCTGCCGTGATCGCCGGGGGCAAGGCCTATATAGTCAACGTCGGTGATAGCCGCCTTTATATCTTCGCCAAGGAACAGGAGAAGGCTGAGCCTAGCTCTCTCGATGCTACTCAACCTCTATTCGTAGGCACCTCCCCTCTAACATCTGAGGCCTATCTGCGGAGCGCCGGTTTATCTCAGCAGCAAGGTGACACACATAGCCAACTGGAACCGCCCAAGATAGACCGCTCATCAGGCTACGCCCTCACCCAGGTGTCGGTGGACCATTCGCTCGTGCATAGGCTGGTGGAGCTTGGGCAGCTCGATCCTGAGGAGGCGAAGACCCACCCCCACCGCAACTTTATCTACCGCTCGCTCGGCGGACCGCCTCCCGTGGAGATAGACACCTTCGTCCGCACGCTCCACCCTGGTGACCGCTTGCTCCTCTGCTCGGATGGCTTGAACAGCATGATCGAGGACGAGGAGATCGAAGCGGTGCTGGCATCCGAAGATGACCCTCAAGCCGCGTGCAAGCGCCTGATAGACCTGGCGAACGAAGCAGGAGGCCACGACAACATCACCACGATTCTCATAGATGTGTTAGATTACCTGCCCTATTCCGAGCCTCTTTAGTCTCCGAATTATCAAAGCAATAAAGGGAAATGGGGCGCAACGCGCCCCATTTCCCTTTATTCAAATCTATTGCTGCCGTCTCTTTATAACGCCAACGTATGACGCAGGGCCGCATTAACTTTGCTCATTGGCAAACTGCCTATTACACGATAAATCTCGGTGTCGGCTATAGTAGCAAGATTATCGGTCATTATTACAGAGTCGCTTAGCAATCCTGACTGCTGGCCTTCTGCTGAAGCGAGCGTTATGTTTACGCGGCTTGAGTGATTGGCTCGTGCTCTGTTACTGGTAATCATTGCGACTATAGTTTGGGCCAAACCAGTCTTAAGCGTGTTAGATTGTACAACCAAAGCCGGACGGGGTTTAGCCGTCCTTAAGTTTGAATCTGGAAAGAGTACCAGAACCACGCTGCCGCGCCTATAAGTGGACCTTGGCCGCATCGTAGTCATCGTAAATTGCCATATTGGGGCTATCCCAGTCCTCTGCGAAGGGTCTTAGACGTGCTCTCAAATCAGCCGCTTGCGCTTCATCAATGCCATGCTCACGAAGGTCTATCGAGCCAGCCCCTAGGAACGTTACAATCACGGGCGTCTCGTCGCTCACATCGCTCGGCGCTTCCGCCAGTTCTATCTTGCCATTTCGATATACGCCTTCGACGCTCTTGAGCATGAAGATTTCTCCTGGGGTCATTGGCTCGTGGTAGTTATCGGCCACGAGCCAATGACCTTTAGCTACATGATTAGCTTCGGCGGAAGATGGTGGCTACGCGTCCGAAGTCGAGGCGGGCGCCATCTTCCAGGCGCTCGCGGACGTGGGCAGGGAGGCGCTGGCCGTCGAGCTTGGTGTAGTTTGTAGATTGTAGGTCTTCAACGAAGAAGTCATCTCCGACATGGAGAAGGCGAGCGTGGCGTCTCGATACGCCCCCATCCTCGCCGCCGTATGGGGTAAGGTCTATATCGGGGAAGATACCGCTGCTGGGGTCTTCGCGGCCCACCATGATCTCTTCCTGGTCGGGCAGGGGCAACTCCGCGCCGGTGGCTATCATCACCAAGCGGGCCATCGTGCCTTCCGCATCTGCGCCCTCTGGTACTAGCTCCGCGCCGAGCGTGCCGGCTTCCGCCGCAGGCTCAAGTGTAACGACGCCCGCATCCCCGCCAGCTTCCATCCCTGCGCCGCCACTATCGAGCGGCTCGGAGGGCATTGTCGAGGCTGCCATAGGGCCACTTGACATGCTCGACATGTCTTTACCTTCGGGGTCTATCCTTATGCCGGCGTCCGTCTCATCTGACGTCTGCCCACCCATAGCCATACCGGACGATGTGTCGCTCGCGTCGCCGCCCATATCCATACTATCCATAGCAGGCGACTGCATCATAGAACTCGCGCCAGCGCCGGTATCCATACTTCCAAGACTACCCTGTGTACCCTGAGATGCTCCCTGGAGGTAAGTCCGCAGATTGCCCAGCGCCTCGCCAAAGCCGCCCCAATCACCCTGACCTGCGGCTTGCTGCGCTTGGTCTAAGTAATCGAGTGCCGCAGATGCCCATTCGCCCCCGCCCGAAGCCCCGCTGCCTGCCGTAGCGCCCATCTCCTGGCCGGAGCCTGCCTGCTCGGAAGTGCCTTCCGCGTCTGAGTAGCTGCCCATCATGGGAACGACGCCAGGCAGGGCGCTCTCATCTTCCCCTGCGCCGTCGCTATCGCCCTGCGCAGACGAGCTATCTCCCTCGTCCCCGTCGGAGGTGCTACCCATCGTATCCTCGGTCACGGGCATAGCAGCGCTCTCGTCATCGCCCTCGCCTGCTTGAGAATCTCCGTCTCCCATACCTGTGGGGGTCTGCTCGATAGAGTATTGGCCGCCGATGGGCTGCCAGGCGTCGGAGGATGCGGTATCGCTTGCCTCATCCTGATCGCCGGATGTTCCTTCTTGTGCAGGTTGGCCCTCGTCTCCGCCATCCATCCCCATCGCAGGCTCGCCTTCTGACGCGCTGCCTGCCGGCATACCGTACTCCGATGATGCGTCTCCCATGCCAGTATCCGCACCCGTGCCATCACCCATAGCTGAATCGCTATCCGTGCCGTCTCCACCGGAATTGCCCATAGCGTCCATGCTGCCCGCGTCACCCATGCTACTCAGTCCACCGGACGACTGCTCGTTATCGCCGCCGTTGCCTGCCGAATCTCCCCCATCAGGTGTGCCCAGGGGGGCGCTTACAGCCTCAGCATCCGCACCGGGCGCGTTCTGAAGGCGCGCTCCGCACTCGTCGCAGAATACGTAATCCGCGGGGTTCTCATTACCACAATTGGGACATCTCATCCTTTTTTCTCCTCACTTAATGTTTGGTTTACAGCCCTGGAACTGGTATAGAGACCGTAACCCCAGCCAGGGTTAGCACAATCCATGCGACCGCTGCCACTTCGGCAAATAGGAGCAGCAGCGCTCCCGTCCAACCGGCGGCTCTACGTGCCCATGAGGGACGCGCCACCACCCTTACTTCTATTTGCCTATCACCCTCCGAGCTTTTCACCATGAGCCGCCCGGTGTTGAGCTTCTTCGAGGGCACCAGGTAGCGAACGTGCAGCGTCCACATCCACATCAATAGCTCAAACAGTGCCACACCCGCGACCGCTGCTACGATTGCCCAGGGGAGCATTCGACCTAATGCGCTCCCTGTGAGCACCAGCACCCAGAACCAGAAGCCAATGAAAGGGAGCACTCTGCGAGTTTGTGCCCATATAATAGCGAATAGATTGGGTACGTGCAACTCCGTGCGTCCAAATGGAAGTTCCCGGTGTTTAACTTTCACTTCAAGCGTGACAGGATTGCCATTGAAGTGTTGTGGATTATATGCTATCCAGGGCTGGCTCGCCAATACGGTGCCCTTCATCTGGCTGCCCGCCTGGCTGCGGAGCGCCAGCTTACGCACGGGCCTGCTGTTCCAACGTACTTCACCAAGGTCCAAGACAGGCTCTTCTGATTTTGGATTTTGGATTTTGGATTTTGGATTGGGTTCCTCGGTGGTTTCTGAGTTCGCTCTTTTCAAGTTCTTTACTTTGAGGGGCTATTTGGGGGGCGATCTCGGAGACCGCGGCTATGACTGCCTGAGCGCCCTGCACTATGTCCTTGATTGTGGAACTGCTTATGGTAGGTTTCTCTATGCTCGTTGGCTTGGTGGGAGCTTCGACGGCGGTGGCTTGTGCTGTTACCTGCACGGGTGAGGCTACAGGCTGATGTGTGGTGGGTATAATGGGCGGGGCAGGTGGCATAGGTGGAGTGGGCATCGAAGCTACAGGCGCCGCGGGCATACGTGGCGATGCGGAGGGGCGCGGTGGTGTAGGCTTTGGCTTCACGGGCGACCGTGGCGGCTGGTTGCTCGCGCCGTTCGACTTGACGAAGCTGTCAGACGTGGGACGGCTCTGCGGGAGCGTGGGTGTAGTCGTCGTAACGGACCTGGTCTGAGCGCCCGGCAGGGCAATGCCCATCGCGTCGGCGAAGTCGGCCATGCTCTGGAATTGCTCGAGCTGGTCGAGGCTGACCGACCTGGCTATTGCGCCGTCTATTCGCTCGGAGAGGGAGCGGTTGTACCGGCGCACCGGGAGCCAGTTGAAGGGGTTGAGGCTGGGGTCGTGGCGGGTGAGGAGGTGGTGCAGGGTCGCGCCGAGCGCATAGATGTCGGAGCGCTGGTCGGTCTGGCCCTTGCCATATTGCTCAGGCGGCGCGTAGCCTGCCGTGCCGAACGCCTCGGTATCGTGAGCTTTCCCCGCCTTGTGGAAGCGGGCTATACCGAAGTCTATCAGCTTGATACGCTCCGTGCCTTCGACCAGCATGATGTTTGCGGGCTTGAGGTCGCGGTAGATAATAGGTGGGTTCTGGGAGTGGAGGTAATGAAGCACGTCGAAAAGCTGGCGCGCCCACACCATAACCTGGTCTTCATGCAGGAAGCCGGATGTGCCGTCCACCATGTTCAGGAGAGTGCGCCCCGGCACGAACTCCATGACGAGGAAGTGCTTGCCCATCTCCTCGAAGGTCTCTAGGACGCGGGGGAGGTTGGGGTGCTCTAGCGTCGCCAGGATTTGCGCCTCGCGGCGGAAGTCGGATATAGCCTGGCGGCGCTCGTCGGGTGGGAGCGCTGCGGGGCTGATCTCCTTGACCGCCCATCGAGAGCCTGCCGGGGCCTCTATGTCTGTGCTTTCGTACACCGCGCCCATGCCGCCCTGGGCTATCTTGCGCAGGATGCGATAGCGCCGCTTCAGCACCATACCGGCGGGGAGGTTGCCCGTTATGTTGGCGGCCACTCCGCTCGACTCGTAATTGAGAGGGTGAGAGGGGTGCCTGGAGGGTCCACCGTCGCCCGTAGGCTTGGAAAGCTGGGGAAGGGAGGACTTGTTGAGGTCATAGCCGCAGTGCGTGCAGAAAGCCGCGCCACGCCTGTTTCCCCGTCGGCACTTCGGGCATACGGGGCCACTCGTGGCGGCATCCTGCGCTGTCGAGAGCAAGAGGGGGGCCGAGTTGGGCGGAAGCGTCGCGGCGCTGCCGAGGTGCGCGCCACAATAGTCGCAGTTGCGACTTCCCTCCGGGTTTACTTTGCCACAGACCTCACAGATAAGCATTGCGCTATTTACTACGTTCCTGGGCGAGCGTTTGTTGCGTGCTTCTATTTAACCGTTAACCGCCAAGACGCCAAGAGCGCCAAGAAACCGCCAAGATTTTAAAGTATTACGTTGATTTCTGTTAGAACCTCAATGTCTCTGCGCCTCTGCGCCTCTGCGGTTCCCCTAAAAATCTTGGCGGTTTCTTGGCGCTCTTGGCGTCTTGGCGTTTCGGTACTCAGGTCTCAGCCGAGTTTTTGTGTCAGCTTCCGCGTAGCGTACCGAAGCTCCTTCGCGCCCTCAGGCGACAACTGCCCTCCTCTCGACGCGGGCGGCTTCGGCTTCTACAGCTTCGGCTAAACCTGTCTCGCCTACCGTAAGGAGGCGGGTGGCGGCGGCCCTCAGCTTCTGGGTGGCGGCTGCCATGTTGCCTAACATCATATCGTCCAGGGCGCGGGTTTGTAGTATATACGCGCTCACACGCTCGACGGTGTTCATCACGGCTGGATTCGGCTCAATCCTCTCCTTCCTGAAGTGTAGTTGAGAAGGAGGTCGCTGACGGCGCTGACCGCTCGCGCACCATCGGCGGTGCTATGGGTCGCCGACACGCGGGCTATGCGAAACGAGCCTGTGGGTTGGGGCGGCACGATTAGCTCTATGAGCAGGGCGGGCGGGTTAGCGGGGTCGAGGTCCCCCATAGGGACAATCATGGCGCGCTCCGCCCGCTTCTCGTCCTGTACTATAGATATGGCGGGGCGCACCCGGTAAGCTCGGCGCACCTCTACCCCCGCGCTGTACTTCAACTCTACGTACACGTCACGCATGGTGACGGCCTGCACCGCCGCAAGCTCCTGGCCGAAGGCTGAGGGTATCTCCTGTGGGACGCGGGCGAAGTAGGCGTTGCCCAGGCTCGCGTCAGCGACTTCTACCAGCAGCTTCTCGTTGAACTCTGTGCCGATACCGAGAGTGCTGACGGCGATGCCCATATCGCGTGCCTGCCTGGCAAGCTCCTGCACGCGCTCAGGCTCGCGGGTGAAGCCGTCGGTAAGTATAAGCGCGCGGTTGACAGTGCCGGGGGCTTGCTCGCGCTGTATCTCCGCGATCCCCGCCTGTAGGCCCGCCGCGATGTCGGTCTCATCGCCCAATTGGAGAGAGGCGAGGGCGGAAATCGCGTTCAGTACCTGCCTGTGCTCGGAGCCGGGCACCGCTGTGAGCAGCACCTCGGCGCGGTCAGCGAAGGCCACCAGGGAGATGCGGTCATCCTCCTGGAAGTGGCGGGCCGATTGGGCGATGGACGCCTGCACCGCTTCGAGGTTGGAGGGGGCGGCGCTGCGGATGCGCTCTGGTATCGATTTGAAGGTCCACACGGGCACGCCGTCCGAGACGGTCTGCTGGACGTGCCCCGCCTCGGCAAGCTCCTGGAACTGCTCCTGGGTCAGCACAGGCAGGCGCATCGACTCCGACAGGTCGAGCACGATAGCCATATTCACGGGGGCTTCGAGAGGCCGGGCGTCTACCCCCGCCTTCATATCAACCAGCAAATAGACGAGACGAGGCCCTTCCGACGCGGGCACCGCCTCGACGTTGAGCGTGCAATTCAGCGCGATTTCGTCCGCCATTTTCTCCTCCGAATACGGTCTAAATGCTAAGACGCGAAGATGATAGAGAACGCAAAGCTGCTTTAACGGTCCACCGCAGAGACGCGGAGTTCGCAGAGTTTCACAAGAATAATGAGAGTGGACTCCCGGCTGCGACTAGTTTACCACATCATTTGATGGCCTGGGCAAAAATAAAGAGCGGTTCCAGCGTGGGAAGCTCATTTTATCTAAAATATATCGTCTCGTACTTACTTCAAGCTAGAATGCAGACAAGAGCAACTATTGTCAAAGAAAGCGCGACTATCTTACCCATGCTCTGTGGCCCTTCTAAATACCTCAGCTACCCCGCCTTCCTTCTCCCACCCAAGCATCATCTGCAACCCGCGCCCGTACAGATCATCCCTACGGAGCATACGGGCGGTGCGATGGCGGCAGCCCCACTGTTGCAGCAGCTTGAAGGCGACCCACTCAGCGAACCCTTCCTGTACCTGGGCGGGGAGGTCGGGCGGGCAGTGCTCGCTCTGCCAGGCGTGGGCGTATTCGTGCGCCATCACTTCGAGCAGCACTATCTGAGGCAAGCCAAACTCTACGAAAATGGCCCGGTGCTTCCCCTCCCGTAGGAAGAGTCCGAAGCAGCGCCCCCGGCTGTCGGCATCCAGGGTGTAGAGGCTTGACTTATCAATCAATTGGAGCATCTGGTGGCGGCCCGCCATCTTGAGTTGGCACGGCTCGCGCAACCTCATGCCGAGGGTGTGCAATAAGTCAGTCCTTACGCGCTTGTAGAGGGTGTGCGCGTGGGCGGATTGGGTGACGGAGGTAGCCTGGCACCTGTCGCACAATTTCCTGCCGTGCCGCAGGGTCCAGTAGCGCGCACCTACTGGTCGCCCGCAAGTGTCGCACAGTGGGCGCTGCTCAATGCAATCGGCGCAATATACGTGGCTGTCACCCTTTAATATGACTGCCTGTTCGCCGATGTGTGCATTGCAGGCCGAGCAACGCAGCCGCTCCTGGTAACATTGCCTGCACAAAGACCATACCGAGCTTTCTCCGCTCGCCCCTAGCCACTTCACTTTGCGTTGCGCGGGCAAGACCTGGTGGGAAGATAAGTATGATAATGACGCAAGGGACCTGCCCGCGTAGCTTCGCGTGTAGCTACGAGCCGCAAGCCTTGAGCCGCAGAGATTGCACCATCGCCCCCTGGCAGGTGTAGTTGTTATTGAAGGCTTTCTGAGACTTATCATTCGATATATACAATATGCAGCCATGATCGTGTGTAGGCGTTCAGAGGAATCATAGCACAGCCTCCCGCAAATCCAGGCACAACTAGATGGTCAATAGGTACTGTAGACTATGAGCCGTTGGTAACATTGAGAGAGGTAGTACCTTCTCGTAGGACGATGGACGATAGACGATGGACGATAGATAACTGGCAAATATTGACTGACAGGTAGTAGGAGACAAAAGTAATTGGTACAATATAGATAACTGGTAAAATATGGTAAGCACGCCGGCAGGCGGCACTTCTATTTCAGAGGTATTAGCTGCTCACCGTCCATCGTCCGTCGTCCGTCACCACGCATCACGCATTATCGTCCATCGTCCATCGTCCATCGTCCATCGTCCATCGTCCATCGTCCGTCGTCCATCGTCCGTCGTCCGTCGTCCAAAACGTTTTGCAACCTCCAGGCGTTCTCTCCGTTCTATTTTCGGGAGGATCCCTGCGGGTGGAAGGTTTCGCCTTGGCTATAGATGAAAAGAGCTGGGTAGTTCGGGCGCGGGAAGGCGATACCGCAGCATTCGAGGCGATTTACAATCGCTACGAGCGCCGCATCTACGCATTCGTCTACCGGCTCATGAGCAATGCTGAGGACGCTTACGACCTGACACAGGAGACCTTCGTCAAAGCGTACTCGGCATTGCCGCGTACCCAGCCCGACCTCAACCTGTCGGCGTGGCTGCACCGGATAGCATCGAATGCGTGCATGGACGTGCTGAGGCGGCGCAAGCTGATCAGGTGGCTCCCCTGGGAGACGTTCGATACCAACCCTGCGATGGAGCCAACGGCCAGCGACGACCCGGTGGGCGAGTACAACCAGGTCGAAACGTCAGGCGAAGTGCAGGTGGTATTGAATAGGCTGAGTCCGAAACACCGCACGGCGCTCATTCTAAAGGAGTTCCAGGGGATGTCGGGAGACGAGATAGGGCAGGTGATGGGCCTCACGCGCTCTGCCGTCAAATCGCTCATGTTTCGAGCGCGTGACGAGTTCAGGCAGATTTACCTGACGCAATACGGCCACCCGCCCGGCATAGACGCCGACATGGACGACGTATCGGCGAGCGTTGGGCGATAGACGACATACGACGAATTACGAATTACGAATTACGAATTACGAATTACGAATTACGAATTACGAATTACAGACAAGTTACAAGATAGCAAGATGAAACACGGGATATAGAAAAGACGAAATCACACATCACGCATCACGTTTCACACATGGGGGATTGTTCATGAATTGCAGCAACATCAGACCGCTCTTGTCCGCATACTACGACGGCGACGTGAGCACTGAGGAGCGCACCCAGGTCGAGAGTCACCTGGCGGGCTGCCACGACTGCCGGCGCGCCCTGGCCGAGTTCAGGGCAATCGGGAGCGACATCCGCAGCCTGCCCATGCCCCAGCCGCCGGTCGGGTTGCGGCGCGACGTCTGGCGCGCTATCGAAGCGCAACAGTCTAACGCGCGCGTGTTCCGAGGCTCTCCGTCCAGGGGTGTCGTCACTACGCTCCCCCAGCCGAAGGAGAGGTCTTTCCTCCCCAACGTCATCAAGGGTATGGGCAGAAGCTGGGCCGCAGCCCTACCTGCCGCGCTTCTCATAGGCGGGTTGCTGCTCGTGATGTCGGTGATATTGCTGCGGAACAACACCAGTGAGGTTGCCGCTATAGTGAAGGGCACTGAGCTTTATACCTTCACTCAACCTGTGAACGTTCGCCTTTCTAAAGAGGTCGTATGGCCCGAATGCGAGGCGAACACGTATGTGCGACGTATAGAGAATTCGCAACCTGTGACTCTAACTAAAGGTGTCGATATTGCGCTGGAATTCAATAAAACAGAGCGCGAAATAGAGATACAGCCCATTCCGCAGTGGGAACCCGGCGCTCAGTATCAGGTTTACATCGATGCGCCAAAGATTGGGCTGATAACTGGTGGTACGCTCGATACACAGCCTCACACTCTCACTTTCAGCGTGGCGGCTAACACTCCCACGCCTACCGCCACTCCCACCATCACCCCTACCCCCACCAATACTCCCGAACCGCCCCCGAACACTCCTGGACCGACCGCGGTAGCCGAGAATACATCTTTGCCCACGCAGGAAATAATCGTACCGACCAGCGGGCCGACGCAGCAGCCACCTGTGCGACCAAGCGCAACAACCAAGCCACAGGCCAGTCCTACGGTTAAGGTGAACCCTACCAATACGGTGAGCGTGCCGCCTACCAGCCCGCCTGTGCCGCCTACTCAGACGGTAGCCCCTGAGCCTACTCGTCCCATACCTCCTACGTTCACACCTGTGCCAACCGCTACCGCGCACGCAACGCAGCCTGTGCCAACCGTGACCCCGCATAAGGGCACGCCTACAGCTACACCTACCGTCAAGGGGGGTCCGACGGCTACGCCTACACCGACCAGTACGGGACCTTGCGACCTCACGCCTGTGCGAGGCTTCGGCAAGATATGGCTGACGACTCGCGCCCTACGGGACAAAATCGGCTGCCCAGAGGCTCTCGAGATGGGCATACCTGAAGCCGTCGTGCAACACTTCCAGGGTGGCGCTATGGTGTGGCGTGCGGATATGAAGCTTATCTACGTCTTCATCAACGGCTCGACTGACCGGTCGGGGACGTGGCTACAGTTCCAGGATACGTGGCAGGACACCGACGCGCCGATCAGAGCTTCAAGTACACCCCCTGCCGGGCTGTTCGAGCCTGTGCGCGGCTTCGGGAAGCTGTGGAATACAAATGGCTACGTGCACCAGAGCCTCGGCTGGGGTGTAGATGAGGAGGTCAAAGTGACGGGAGCGTGGCAGCAGTTCGAGTACGGCGATGCCATCTGGACGAGCGACCTCGACATCCACTTCATGTTTGACGATGGTACATTCCAGCGCTTCGTGGACACCTTCGTCAACCCCGGCCAAGAGTAAAGAATAAGGAACTAAATAACCTTATCTCAAATCAAAATCAGCGCCGTAGGCGCTGATTTTGATTTGAGAATTTTTCCTTATATTCCCAGCGCAAGGCGAGATATAAGGCGCACAGGGAAATCGAGGTCACTCATCAGGTCCTGGGTCTCTTCGATAGGGTATTCGACGCGGTAGAAAGTGAGGCGCGCCGTGTGGCTGGCAGGCCGCTCATCCTCCGGTATTTCCAGGATCATGTAAGCAGCACGGGGGTCGCCGTCTCGCGGCTGGCCGACGCTGCCGGGGTTGATAATCATCCTGGCGTTGGCGGCTACCGTAGCCTCATCTTCCCTGTATGGCGCTATATTCAGCCTTATCGTCTCTCCCGGCTCTGGCACGATAGCCTTCACTACCCCCTCAACCTCACGGAAGACAAGGGGGACGTGCGTGTGGCCGACCAGGCAGTAGCGTGAGTTGAATAGTGGGAAGCACTCGGCGGCGTCGAAGAGGTCCAGCAGGTACTCCCACATCGGGTCGCGGGGCGAGGCGTGCACGAGCGTAAAACTGGAGGAGAGGGCCGATATCTGCACCGGAAGCGACTCGATATACGCGATGTGCTCAGGGGTGAGCGCCTTGATAGTCCACTCTAAGAGCGCGCGTGCGTCGCGGTTGAAAGACTGCCTGTTGAGGCGGCCCAGCGCGCCCCAGTCGTGGTTGCCAGGTATGCACAGGTGGGGCATCTCGATGATAGAGGAGATGCACTCGTTGGGCTGGGGGCCGTAACCTACGAGGTCGCCCAGGCACCAGAGCGCGTCAATGCTCCCCATCCGCTCCAGGACGGTCCTCAGGGCGACATAATTGCCATGTATGTCCGATACGATGCCGATGCGCAAAGGGGGGCTACAACCTTCTTTCAGGTGAGGATTGCGGATGTGGACGACCTTCACCGGGGTGGTTCGATAGTCCTCCGGCAGTCACTATAACACAGGATAGCATAGCGATGTCGGGGATAGCAATAGCCATTTGTGGTCAGTAGCCGGTAGCCGGTAGTTGGTAACTGGTACTTTGATAACGAGTCCGGTATCATCGATCTATGCAGGATGCCTCAACTGCCGAGCATAAACAACCAACTATCAGCTACTTGCTACTCGCTACTCGCTACCGGACACTCTGGGTCGGCGTAGCCGTGGTCCTCTTTGCTGGTGTATTGTATCTGCTTACGCTCACGCCTTCGGTAATGCCTGGTGACTACGCTGAGTTCCAAATGTCTGCGGCTATCTTAGGTGTGCCTCACCCCACGGGCTATCCTCTTTACATCTTACTCAGCAAGTTGTTCACGATACTCCCATTTGGAGACGTGGCGTATCGTGTGAACCTGTCATCGGCGGTCTATATGGCGGGCGCGGTGGGTCTGCTATATGCGAGTGGATTGCGGCTCTTGCGGTTGGTGGGTCTGAGCAAAGTGTGGTGGGCTGCTGGGGTGGGTGCCTTATTGTTTGCCGTCGCGCCTACCGTGTGGTCAATGTCGCTGGTGGCTCGCAGCTACGCGCTCAATGCATTGCTTGTGGGGTACGTAGTATTTTCGCTCATACAGTGGCGACACACACAGCGCGCGCGATGGTTCTACCTGACATGCTTACTCATAGGCCTCTCGATGGTGCACCACGGCACCACGTACCTCCTCCTGACCGGCGTATGGCCTCTATCTGTTGCTGGTGGAGATAGAGCGGCACCGGCGAAAAGATGACCGTAAGCCGATGCTGCGTCGTGCGCTGGGTGTGGTGTCACTACTCGTGGGCCTCAGCCCGATGCTCTTTTTGGTCTACCGCTTCCTCGCGGGCGCGCCCTACTACTGGGGCAACCCGACGACATGGAAAGACTTCTTCAGCTTGCTGACGGGCGGCCCGTTCCACAACCAGGTGATGGCCTTTGGCTGGGGTGCCGAATTGGAGCGCGTCGGGTTCGGCATCGGGGAATTGTCTACCCAATATACGCCCGTGGGAATAGCCCTGGGTCTGGTAGGGCTGGTGACACTATGGAGGTTGGCGCGTGGTGAGGCGCTGCTGCTCACGCTGATGATGTTAGGGAATTTCCTTTTTGCCATGAACTACTCGCTGGTAGGCTACCTCTACTTTATACCGACATACCTGATATGGGGCCTTCTGATGGTGGTGGGGCTGGGGTGGCTAGTGGTAATAGTGTGGAATGCCATGGGAGAGCGGCTTACCCTCATGAGTGTCAGGGTCGGCGTAGGTCTGCTGGCGTTGGCTCTCGCAGTAGGAGTAGGTTATCTGACTATCTCTCGCTATCCCTCCATAGACCAGAGTGGGCAAATTGCTACACGCGATGAGGCCTTATCGTTGCTCACTCAAGCCCCGCAGGGCGCGAGCCTCTACCTCGACTGGGAGGACCTTTCAGTCATACGCTTCTACAGAATGGTATATGGTATGCGCCTGGACACGTCGCTCCACTCAGGTGACCCAGCGGACTGGCCCAAGGGGGTGTATTGCGATGTAACGAATGGGACGCCCGTTTACGTGGGAGAGTTCGCGGGGTCGCAGCCCGCAACTGTGGCACGCGACTTCACGCTGGAGAGTGCGCCTATGGGCTGGCGGGTTGTGGCGGTCAGGGATGGGGGTGGGGAGAGGTATGTAGTGCCGCTATGTGGGCTGTGCGCGACATGTCGCTAGGGTTGATCCTCTAATATTGCGGCAATCTTTTTCTCAAGTTCGGGTAGATAAGTCTCGATGATTTCCCAGACGCGAACCAGATTGATGCCCAGGTAGTCATGGACAAGCACATTACGGAAGCCTGCTATCCCCTGCCAATTAATGTCTGGGTGCTTTAGCTTGAGAGAGTCCGCTAGACGTTGCGTTGCCTCTGCCATAGTCTGCAAATTCCTGAGCACCGCATCTTGCGTCTTTGTGTCAGCGAAAAAAGCCTCTTTCCCTTCCGCTGTGTACTGTTCGATGCGAGAGATACACTCAGTGATATGAATGAGATACAGCTTGTCATCTCTCACAGCGGTATAGCCTCATTCAGCACGCGGTCACGTATATACCAGTGCAGACCCTCAGGCTCAACTAAATCTACTTCACAGCCAAGCAATTCTTCCAGGTCTTGCAATAGAGCCACATGGTCTAGGAGACTGCGCCCAGGCTCTAGCTCTACCAGGAAATCCACATCGCTATTCGCACTTGAGTCTCCCCTGGCTATCGACCCGAAAACACGCACATTGAATGCCCCATGCTGGGCCGCCGTGCTTAGTATTTCTGAGCGTTTCTCTCTTAAATCTCTCAGTTTCATGCGTGCTCCGTGACGTACAGCTTCCTTATAGCCTTATCTTATCGTGGCATTCTAGACACGTCAATCGCCCAGGCAAATTTGGTGTACTAGCCTAATATCAAGTCCCCAGCCTCTTCAAATGCACCAGCAGCACAGCGATATCCGCAGGTGTAACACCAGCGATGCGCGAAGCCTGGCCGACCGTCGAGGGGCGGAAGCGAGCCAGCTTCTCGCGTGCTTCGGTCTTCAGGCCGGGGATTTGGGCGAAGGGGAACTCCTGTGGGATGGCGCGCTCTTCCAGCTTGCGGGTGCGCGCCACTTCGTTCTCCTGCTTGACGATGTAGCCCGCGTACTTGGCGGCAATCTCCGTCTGCTGCATAGCCTCCTCCATGAGTGGGTCGGATGCGTCGAGATCGGGAAGAAGCACACTCAGAGTTTGATACGGCGTGGATTGGCGGCGAGCGTATTCGAGCATAGTCGTGTGCCTGCCGGATTCGGGCGCATCATAACCCGCCCTGGATAATCGGGTAGCTACGGCATTCGTAACCACCCCCTCCGACAGGCGGGCCAGGGCATCACGCACTATCTCATCCTTGCGCATAGTCGCCACGTAACGTTCCTCACTCACCAGGCCAAGCGCGTGGCCTATAGCACTGAGGCGCAGGTCGGCGTTGTCCGAACGCAGGAGGAGACGATATTCGGCCCGCGAAGTCATCAGGCGGTAAGGCTCGCGGTGGTCCATACTGGTGAGGTCATCGAGCATCACCCCCGTGTAGGCCAGGTGGCGCGGAAGGACCAAGGGCTTACAGGCTCGTATGTCATCCAGCACCTTCTCTATCGCCTCAGCCATCTGCATTCCCTGGCTGAGTGGTGCTCTCAGAGCCTGCCACCTATCGTCTATCGTCCATCGTCCATCGTCTGCCGAAGGCACACCGTCTGTCGTCCGTCGTCCGTCGTCCGTCGTCCGCCTGCAATATAGCGCGGCATTGATACCCCCCATGATCCCCTGGCCCGCGGCTTCCTCGTAGCCGGATGTGCCGTTGATCTGCCCCGCGAGGAAGAGTCCAGCCACGCGCTTGCTCTCCAGCCAGGCAGTGATCTCGCTGGGGGGGATCGCGTCATACTCAACGGCATAGCCTATACGCATGATCTCCGCGTCGCGTAGGGCAGGTATCGAGCGTATCAAGCGCCACTGCACGTCCTCCGGCAGCGACGTGCTACACCCCTGCACGTACACCTCGTTAGTCCGCCACCCCTCCGGCTCAAGGAATAGCTGGTGGCTCTCCTTGTCTGCGAAGCGATGGATTTTGTCCTCTATCGATGGGCAATATCGCGGCCCCACCCCCTCTATCGACCCGTTGAACATGGGCGAGCGGTCCAGGTTATCGCGGATGATAGCGTGCGTCTCCGGCGTGGTATGCACAAGGTAACAAGCCATCTGGCTGCGCCAATTTTGGATTTTGGATTTTGGATTTTGGATTTCTATGTCCTGCCTTCTGCCTTCTGCCTTCTGCCTTCTGCCCTCTTCCGCCTGCGGGTACGTATCCAGCGGCTGCATCGTGATCGCCTCTATGCGCTCGTGGCTGAAGTAGAGGGGGGTTGGGCTGCCGGGTTGTAGCTCGGTGAGGGAGAAATCTATAGTGCGAGCGTCTATGCGTGGGGGTGTACCGGTCTTGAGGCGCATTAGCGGGAATGATAGCTCACCTAGCACGCCCGAAAGCTCCTGCGATGGAGCTTCGCCCGCCCTTCCTGCTGGCGTGGTAAGCTCGCCTGATATGATCCGCCCCCGTAAGAACGTGCCCGTTGTGAGAACCACGCTACGTGCCCTGTACTCGCTCCCTGTAGCAGTTGTAACCCCCACCACCTTCAGGCGGCGGTGGGGCGCTCTCAGGGCCTCATCGGCGGCACGGGGAGTTTGGATCAATGTGCTAGCCAGATGCTCGCTTGTCGCGGCGGGGTCGAGTGGCTCAAGTAGGAGGCCGGAGACGCTTGCCTGCTTGAGGAAGAGATTTGGAGTAGTCTCCAGCACGCTCTTCATCTGCAAAGCATAAAGCTTCTTGTCGCATTGGGCGCGTGGGACCTGCACGGCGGGACCCTTGCTGACGTTCAACATCCTGATCTGTATGGAAGTGAGGTCGGTGTTGCGTGCCATTTCCCCGCCGAGGGCATCGATCTCGCGCACCACGTGCCCCTTGGCAGGCCCGCCAACAGAGGGATTGCAAGGCATCAGCGCCACCGTATCGAGGTTGAGGGTGACGAGCAAAGTACGGTGCCCCATGCGCGCGGCGGCAAGCGCGGCCTCGCACCCCGCGTGCCCCGCCCCCACCACGATTACATCGTATGAATTTTATGGCTGACATATGACATCCCCTCTATTTTACCAGTTTGCCCCACGCGAAAGAAATCGTGCGGTGGCACATACTTTCTTTTGTGTGATGAGCTGAAGGTTATTTTCTCTTTGCACAAAAATGGGAGTGCATCTGCACTCCCATTTTTGTGCGGAAGGAGGGGAAGTTATTGTTCGATAAAGATAACCGTGAAGTAGTGCATCTCGTCTTCTTGGGAGAAGGCGTAGCCGATGCCTACTGCCGTGTATCGCCCGTCGAGCATGACTGCTTTATGAGCAGGGCTGTTCAGATAGCTCTCTATGGCGACCCGGGCGGCTTCTTCGTTCGGGTAGTTGTTGCGGGTCAGGATTTCTCCGCCGTACTTGAAGTTGATCTTGCGGTCCACCAGCATAGAGATGAACTTGCCGCCTTCGGGGGTAGTGTGGCTGAAGTAATTGCGCTCGGCCATATCGCCGCTACGCGCTCTCGACAGGTCGGTCACGGCTCCATCGATTGTCACCTGGCGTGCGCCTGCCGCGGCGCGCTGGTCATTGATAGCCTTCAACAGGTAGCTCTCCATTGAACCCAGCTTGACTTCGGGTGCAGGTAACTGCTGCTTCTGCGTAGAGACGGCCTGAGCCTGGGGGCCGTTGCCGCCGAGGGCTGCCCTTCCCAGGAGGCTTAGCTGCACGCCCTTGCCGGATTTGGCAAGCTCTGCGTGCCACTCAAAGCGGGCGCGCTCGAACCACTGCACGTACATGCCGTCCTGGTTCATCGGCTCAGCGATGGGATAGCCGAAGAACTCTACCCCGCCGTTGCTCCTCCAGTAAGAGAGGAACGGCTCGGAGAGGGAGTGGCCCGTCTGGCTGATGTATACCCTCTGCGCTTCGGAGGCGAAGGGCGCGACCTTTGCGAACTTGTCGCCCCCGTTGAGGTCAACCCCCAGCCTGGTGAGTAGCACGCCGTAGCCCTTGCTTGCCAGCTCAGGGTGGCGCTCCATGCGGACGCGCTCGAAGTACTGCACCGTCTGGCCGTTCTCGACACGCTCGTCAGACAGGGGATAGCCGACGCGCTCAAGGCCGTAACGCTGGAAGGTGTTCAGAAAATCGCCCGCGACCGCTTTGCCCGTTACGTCAAAATACTGTTTCTGTGCCGGAGCGCCCGTGGCACCCAGCACCTGAGTGTTCCTGTTCGCGGCGAAGGTGGCTGAGAGCGGCTGTGCAAGCATGGCAGATGTCATAACGAGCGTAGCCAGCATATGAGGCACGAGTCCGCGTAATCTTAGACCCTTGCGAATTGATAATTGAGAATATGAGAGATAATTACTTGCGTAATGAGATTTGGTGTTATAGCGTTCTGCCTGCATGATAATAACCCCCTGTGTATGACAGTGGTTGCGGGCAGATGCTTGGGCGTGTTCGGGGGGATGAAAGATACCGAACGTGAGGGCATTTTACCGGGCAACCTGGCTGTCCTAGCTCTTTCGAGCCTTAGATCCATTGGCTTTGCGTCCTCACCTTTCGGTGAGTTTGCCTTTTTCCTGCGTGATTGGCTGCGTTAGGCCAATCCTGGATACTTTATTTATTCAATTCTTACGCCCACCAACATTGTATTCCCTTACGCGCTCGGATGGAATGACGAGGATGTACTAGAGACCCTATCCCTACCTTTGCTAGCCTGGAAGTACGGTTAGAAAAATACCTCCATCGGGTTAGTACCATCCTTTCCTAACTCACGAAAATGAGCGCCTGTGGCGCTCATTTTCGTGAGTATTTTTTGCAGCTACCTCTTAGAGCCAGCCTTTACGTTTGAAAAAGAAGAACTCGATGACAAGGATTATGGCTACCACTATCATAACACCTGGATATCCCCAGGCAGAGTGTAGCTCAGGCATCGCCGCGAAGTTCATCCCGTACCAGCCTGTGATGGCTGCCATGCTCATCAGCATGATAGAGACGGAGGTGAGCGTCTGCACCGTGATATTCAACCTGTTGCTCTGCATCGAGAGGAAGCTGTCGAGGGCGCTTGACAGCAGGTCGCGGTAGGTGTCTATGCTGTCCGTGACGCGGACGACGTGGTCATACACGTCCTGGAAGTAAACCATTGTGTGATTATCGAAGATGGGGATGTCGCGGCGAGTGAGGATGTTGAGCACGTCGCGCTCCGGGGCCAGCACCTTGCGGAGGGCCAGCAGGTCCTTCTTGAGTGTGAATATAAACTCGATGGACTTCTGGCTGTACTTCTCGAATATGCGCTCTTCCAGGTCTTCGATGCGGTCTACTATACTGTCTATCACCGGAAAATAGTTGTCTACGATGGTGTCGAGGAGGGAATAGAGGAGTATACCTATGTTCTGCTCGTGATAGCTCTTGCCGTCGTCCGCCCCTTCGCCTGGCTCAATGGCGGGAATGAGCATCAGAGGACGGTCCTGGTCTTGTACAGGTATAGGTTGGGTGTCCATCATCTGCTGCGGGCCTGCGTCCTGGCCTTGCTGCGATGTGGACTGCGCCGTGAGATTCGCCTTTTCATCAGGTGTGAGTTTCCTGGTGCCGGGTAGGTTATGCGTCTTCGTCGATTCTTGTGTGATGCTTTCTATATTACGGGTCCAACGCTTGGCGGCTTCGTCCAGTTCGCTGATGGGGTGGTCGTGCACGGTAATGAGGAAGTTCTGGCCCATGAAGAGGGTCAGCTCCCGCAGGATAATGCGTTCGTCTGCCCCGTTATCATTATTGTCTTCGTCGCCCTCTCGCTCTACGATGGGTACGCTCACTTCTCCGTCGGGCGTGCCTGGGCCGAGCATCTCGTCCGCCCTGTTTCCGGCGGGAGGATGCTTCAGGAAGTCTGTGCCGTGCAAGCCTCGCCTCCCAGGTATCTTGCCCGCGCCCGGCTCCTCAACGGCCACCGAGTAGAAGATAACTAGATAGAAGTTGTCATATGTGTCTACCTTTGGTCGCTGGTGGCGGGCCATAGCGTCTTCAATCGCCAGGGGGTGCAGCCCGAACTCCTCCTGTATAAGCGCGAACTCCTGGGCTGTGGGGCTTTCCAGGTCGAGCCACAAGAGGCGGTCCTTGTGCGTGACGATCTCACTTATAGCCGAGGGGTCCTCGACCACGCGGAACTGCTGGCTTTCGTCTCGGAGAAGTGTGCGGAGCATTTGGACCTTTAACCTCTAGTAGGGAGTTGCATTAGTTCAAGGGGTCTCAAACCAACCCCCGGAGGGGGTGAAACAGGTGTAGCCCAGGGCGTAAGCCCTGTGGTTAGCATGCGTAATGAGCATAAGCCCCGTAGGGGCGATACAGCTGTTTTCAAGTCTATCAACTCCATAGATAGCGTTCATCGTAAATAACACCGTGCTTCTTTAATAACGCGGGCAACTCTGTCTCAAACGAGAACTTCCGGTGATGCTCTTCCTGATTTTCTATATATCGAACTACATCTTCGATACCTGAACGACTAACGCTAAAGGCTGCGTAACCACTCTGCCAGGAGAACTTATGTTGAGGCGTAACACTCTCACGCACCCATTTGGACGAATTAGCTTTTAATGTACGTAGCGCATCTGACACAGCGATGGTGGGTGGCAGCAATAAGAGGAGATGAGCATAATCAGCCATACCACCTATTGCAAGAGCTTTACCCCCGATGTTACCCACAATCCCATTCATGTATGCCCACAACCTCGACTTGATTTCCTCCGTAATGATGGGCAGACGGCCTTCTGTGCTGAATACGATGTGCGTTGCAAGATATGTATAAGTGTGTGACATGCGTATACCCTTTACATCGCTTCATCTGTGTCGCCCCTACAGGGCTTATCGCTTGTGATGGGGCTAACCACAGGGCTTACGCCCTGGGCTACACCTGTTTCACCCCCTCCGGGGGTTGGTTTGGATACTTCTTGAACAAGTATATTCCATAGTAGGCGTGGAAAATTGACATAGAGTATTTGTTGACGGGGTGGTGTTGCTCTCCTGGTAATTACCCACAACGCCCTCCCCTCGGATCAATTCTGGCTGCGTGATAGCTACCTAGCTCTTCATAGTCGCCGGATGTTCTCTCGGTTTGCAACGTTGCGGGTGGCGTTGCGGGTGTCTACCAGCATCTTGGAGTAGGCGGCTATCCATTCCCAGTCGTAGCTGCTGTGGTCAGTGGTGATTACCACAGCATCGTAGCTTTTAAGAGCATCTTCTGAAAGGTCAATAGTCTTGAGAGAGGGTTGGTCTTCGGCTACCTGGAGAGTGAGGGCGTAAGGGTCGTGGTAGTCTATGTGCGCGCCTTTCGCTCGCATCAGGTTGATGATGTCTATCGCGGGAGATTCACGTACGTCCTCAACGTCGCGCTTGTAGGTCACGCCCAGCACCAGCACCCTGCTTCCCCGGAGCGGCTTGGCGTGGTCATTGAGTGCGTCGGAGACCAGATCGAGCACGTACAGGGGCATATCGGTGTTGATTTCGGAGGCCAGCTCGATAAAGCGCGCCTTGTAGTCGAGCGTCTTGAGCTTCCAGGAGAGATAGTGTGGGTCAATCGGTATGCAGTGCCCTCCCAGCCCTGGCCCGGGGTAAAAAGGCATGAAGCCAAAGGGCTTGGTTGCCGCGGCGTCTATCACCTCCCACACGTCTATACCCAGCTTCGCGCACATAATCGCAAGCTCGTTCGCCATCCCTATATTCACCGCCCGGAAGGTGTTCTCTAGCAGCTTCACCATCTCGGCTGTGCTGGTGGAGGAAACTGGAACAATCTGCTCGATGACATGCGAGTAAAGCGCGCTCGCCAGGTCGCGGCACCGGGGTGTGACGCCTCCTATCACCTTGGGGATGTTGGCCGTCTTGAAGTGTGGGTTGCCGGGGTCTACGCGCTCCGGTGAGAAAGCCAGGAAGAAATCTTCGCCCACAACGTAGCCCCCGGCGGATAGGCGTGGTAGAATAACCTCGTCGGTCGTGCCGGGGTAGGTGGTGCTCTCCAGGATGATTAGCTGGCCGGGGCGGAAGTTGGCTGCCAGGGACTCCGTAGCCGAGACGATGTATGATATGTCAGGGTCTTTGGTCTTGCGGAGGGGTGTGGGTACGCATATCGAGACGGTATCGGCTTCTCGCAGGGCCGCGTAGTCTGTCGTAGCGTGGAGCTTGCCGGACGCCACTGCGCGTTGCACGTCGGCGCTCTCGATGTCTTTTATGTAGGAGCGCCCTGCGTTTATGGCCTCTACCTTGCTCTTGTCTAAGTCAAGCGCCACCACCTTGAAGCCCGCGTGTGCGAAATCTACCGCCAGGGGCAGCCCAACATACCCCAGGCCAATAACGCCAACGGTTGCTGTGCACTTATCAATCTTTTCGGCTAAAATGCGTGCGTAATCTTTGTCTTGGGCCATTAGGTCTCCGGTAGCTGGTGAAACGTGAAACGTGAGATTATTTCGTAACTTTGAACCTTGAACCTTGAACCTTGAACTTTGAACCTTGAACTTTGGACTTTGGACTATCGCACTATATCAGAGGGATGCAGGAGCGTCAACCGGGAGGGTGCTATATGGAGCGTGTCACATTTACCACTTACGATGATGTCAGGCTGGCAGGCAACCTGTATCTCCCGCAGGGGGACGCGGAGTGGTGGCCGGGCATCGTGGCCTGCCACGGGTTCGGCTCCAGCAAGGAGCGTCACGTGGCGTTCGGGGAGCGTGCCGCCGCTGCCGGTTTCGTGACGTTGATATTGGACCTGCGGGGGCATGGCGAGAGCGATGGGCAGGTGGACGCCAACCTCTTCAACGACGTGGCCGCCGCAATCCTGTACCTACAGAGCCGCCCGGAAGTCAACCCTATGAGCGTGGCGATACGCGGCAGCTCGATGGGAGGTTGGCTCGCTATCCACACGGCAGCCCACCTGAAGGAGGTCGCCCCGGTGGTGGCCTACTGCCCCCCCAACGAGTCCCAGCTAACCATACTCATGGAGGAGGTGGCGATGGTGCAGCGCGGGCACCCCTCTCCTCTCGTCCAGGGCACTCCCCCTCGCGTCAACGTCAACTCGACCCTGCAATTGCTCTATCGCCTCGACGTAGCCAAAGCTGCCAGGCGCATCTCTCCGCGCCACCTATTGCTGATACACGCCGAAGGGGACGAAGTTGTGCCCCCCCACACCAGCCAGCGCATCTATGACGAAGCACGCGAGCCTAAAGCCCTCTGGCTCCTATCGGGGGGTAACCATGTGTCCTCCCAGCACGACCCCGAAACGGATGCTCGCGTCTTTGAGTGGCTGAAGATGGCGAAGCCGCCTATGCAAGAATTAGCCCCCGAAGATATACCAGGCTAAGAGCCACTAACAAACCCATTTCACAGCACCATCTGTCCATCGTCCATTGTTCACCATCACGCATCACGTTTCATCGTCCATCGTCCATCGTCCATCGTCCATCGTCCATCGTCCATCGTCCATCGTCCATCGCCAATGAAATGCTCTCTAACAGCCTTGACCGTCATATAAAATGGCTTGTCGCCGGGATACTATTCCTGGCGTTGGCGGTACGGGTCTGGAGTCTTGCTTTTGGACTGCCGTATATTTACCACCCCGATGAGCCGCTTTACGTTCCAATCGCCCAGGATATGTTCAAGAGAGGCGATTGGAACCCCCACTCATTCGTCTTCCCATCTCTCTTCTTCGACATCAACGCGCTGGCCTATCTCCCTTTCTATCTGCTGGGCAGCATAACGGGGGCCTTCCACAGTCCCGACGACATAGCAGCCCCCATGATGCTCACGACGGGCGTGGGCATATCCCCCATGCCCTCCACCTTTCTGCTTGGGCGAAGCGTCTCTCTCCTGTTCGGCGTGGGCGCGGTAGCGCTGGTCTATGTGATAGGCAAGCGGCTAACTGGCAGCACGATGGTAGGGCTGTTGGCGGCGCTGCTGATGGCGATATCGCCTGGGAACGTGCAACACAGCCGCTATATCACGCCCGATGTCATCCAGGTCTTCTTCATCCTGCTCGCCTTCTGGGGGGCGGTGCTTGTCTTCCAACGGGGAGAGTTGTGGGACTATATAGTGGCGGGATTATCGGTGGGACTCGCGGCTTCCGGCAAGTATAACGGCGTGCTGATCGGCCTCGCCCTCGTGGGCGCTCACTTCTTGCGACATGGTTGGCGCGGGGTGCGGGAGCAGCGATTCTATCTTGCTCTCGCGTTAGCTCCCGTAGCGTTCTTCCTGACCACACCATACGCCCTCTTTGACATGGAAGCTTTCATCACCGGGTTGCGCTCCGAGGCGGAGCACTACTCGACCGGGCATATCGGCATGGACGGGGACACGCTCAAGTGGTATCTCGACTATCTATGGATTACGGGCGGGCCAATAGGGTTGCTCGCGCTCGCGGAGGCGGGGCGGGGGATATACCTTCGCCTCAAGCCTGTCATCCTCCTCTCCATTTTTCCGCTGGTCTATTTCGTCTTTATCAACAGCTTCGCGGTGCGCAACGACCGTACCGCCCTGCCTCTGACCCCCTTCATGTATCTACTGGCCTCCTCTTTGCTGGTGACGCTTGCTCGGAGGATGGTACGCCATACGTATCCACAGAGGGCACGGGTAGCTATCGCGTTCGGAGTGGCTGCGCTGGCCGCTCTATCTATCGCTTTCCCTGTCGTGGCGATGGTGGAAACTACCAATTCGTTTCTGGAGCGCGTAGAGAGCCGTGAGATTGCCAGGGTGTGGATCGAGGAGAACGTACCTGAAGGCAGCACCGTTGCCATAGAGCCTTACGCACCCTATGTGGACCCGAAGCGTTATCATGTGCAAGACTACACGATAATGGCGCTGCATACGCCGGAGTGGTACGCCACCAACGGAGTTGACTACCTGGTATTCAGCCAGGGGGAGTATGGCCGCTTCTATGCAGAGCCTGAACGCTACGCCGACATGATCGCCCAATACGATGCGCTCTTCAACGCCTTCGAGAACGTCAAGACGGTGAGTGTCGGCGGGTATGACGTGCGTATACACCGGGTCAACAGACGATAGGATGCGTGATAAATATGTAGGGGCGGTTCGTGAACCGCCCTGTTGGGGACCCACCGTGTTTGGCAACATCCCCTGCGGGAGACAAGGGCGGTTCACGAACCGCCCCTACAGGTCGATTTACTTACTCACTCAACGTTTACTGTGTAAGTGAGATGACCAGGAGATGGTAACCTGAGCACCATCGCCAACCTGAAGGGACTGCGGCTCATTACTCTTGCAGGGGCTATGCTCTTGCTGGGATACGTGGGCCTCTTCCTGCTGTTGGAATCGCCAGACTCTCTGGGTCTATCCATCGCTCATACAGGATAGATGGCCGGGCGTATTCGAGCCACTCCTGGGTATCTTTCCGCAAGAGTGGATTGCGGCTACGCGAACTTCGGGGCTTGGGCTGCTGAATGCCTTTCTCTACTTCGCTTTATTGGCGTGGCTTTTCGGGATATACGTCCTTGTTCTCAAGAACTCTTTTCTTTCGGGGCTTTCTCGGAGCTTGACACGCGGCGCGCTTTGAAAATACATCCTGGCTTTCGCGGGCGTCCCTATGCTCATACTCCTCTTCGTGCGCGGGATATTCTCGACCGACATATTCAACTATATATGGTTTGGGCGCATCTTCGGCATCTTTGGTGGCAACCCTTATATAGACCTGGCAGCTAGCTACTCGGCGCTCGACACGGGGAATTGGCTTCAATACGGCATCTGGCATGACCGTCCGAATATCTATGGCCCCGTGTGGGTAATGCTGGCGGGTGTGATAGCGTGGGTCGCGCAGGTTGGCGACGGGAATATAGTAAACCACCTTCTGGGCCACAGGCTGTTGGCGGACTTGACTCACCTGGTGAATATTTGGCTCGTATGGAAAGTCGCGGGGCTGGTGATAACCCGTTACTGGCGCGTACCGACCTTGCCGGAAGGGACAACGCCTGATCAATGGCGCGTAAGTGGACGCGTGGCAGTTACAATTGCTTATGCATGGAACCCCTTACTTCTGATTGAGTTCGGGGTAAGTGGGCATAATGATTTATTGCTGGTGACGTGTGTTCTGGCGGCGACCTGGCTGCACGTGGAGAGGCGATGGCGGTTAGCGACGCTGGCGCTGGCAGTTGCCGGGCTGGTAAAGTTCGGTGGGGTCATTTTTCTCCCCGGTTATCTATGGCTTATCTTCTGGCAGGAGAGTATCAGCGAGAATAGCGAGCAGGCGCGTATGGGGGAGCGTGTCTGGAGGGTATGTCAGGCCCTCTTGATAGCGGCTTTAGCATATGTGGTCTGCTTCGCGCCTTTTTGGAAAGGTCTCGGCACGCTTAGCGCTTTGCCCCTGGTCGCCCCGGGAACAAGCAGCTACAATCACTCCATTGGCAAAATCCTGGTGTTCCAGCTGACCGAGGGGATCAACAATATCGCCTCATGGCTGAATTGGCAGCCTGCCGGGGCATGGGAGCTAGAACTCTCTGCGTGCCGCGTTCGACCCCTATGTGCGGTGGGGCTTACTGCTAGTCGTGGCGGCTATCTCGATAGCGGCGACGTGGCGTGCGCGGACTTTTGCGCGAACGTTACCTGCATGGGTCGTGGTGGTATTTGTCTACCTTACAGTAGGGGCGTTATGGTTCTGGCCCTGGTACGTATCCTGGCTGGTGGCGCCAGCGGTTCTGATAGGGCCGGGGCGGCTATGGAACGCGACCATTATCCTGTGCGCCAGCAGCATGACGCTCTACGCGCTCTTCCCTGTGGCTGCTGAGCCTCTTGCGCCACTGGTTGGCTGGACCGGGCTAATAATCATGCTGCCGCCGATAGCCTACATGCTCTTTTCTCGGAAGCCCCTATTGACCATGATGGTGAGCACACAGCTGTAGGTGCTGGAGGAGATGCTGGTAGCTGGCTTCGATAATTAACCGCCCGCTACTTATCTTCATAGGGGAAGAGGTTATCAACCTGTATAGACCAGCCGGGTACAGCAGGCTCAGCTTCAGCGGTCTCGCCATGGCGGTATATTGTAGGCCGCTCCAGGTCGTTAGCGCGGTAAACACGTACTACGTCTTCGCTAAGTAAGTCAACATCCCATACCACTAGCGTACCTGCGGCAAAGTAATCTCTACGTTTATCGGCCATACTTTGCTCGGCGTTGGGGCCGTAATCCCCTTCGCTTCTAACTTCAGCAGCAAATACCGGAGCGCCTTCGAGATATTTCATACTCAACTCTCCGGTATAGAAGGCCGCATCAGGACTGAAAAACTCCCTGTGAGGTAGGCCAACTCTAAAACCTACATTGTCCGGTATAGCGTGACCGGACCTTGTGCGCCGGGCATAATCTCGCAAGCTAGCGTAAATCTCACCACCCGCGTGCCCAGGAATCCCCCCGGTCGGTGACATAAGCACAATCTCTCCATTTACAAGCTCAGCCTTGCTGTTATCCGGTATGGAGTACAGGTCTTCTATTGTTGCTCGATGCCTGGCTTTTGTACTCAATATTCAGCCCCTGAAAGCAGAAGAATGGGTTGTAAACCCATTCCACATACCCTTCTATACATCTTACTTTCGCCTGAACCAGCGTTTTATAGCGGCGAAGGGGTCGTTGGTGATTTCGCGCCGCGTTGAGAAATCTATCACCTGGCCGCGCCAGCGCTTCTCTTGCTGTGGCGCGCCTCCCCCTGGGCTGCGGTGAAGAAGCACCGGCACCAGGAAGAGCACCGCTGCGAGTATCACCATGATCCCTGCCAGACCCGGAGAGAAGGCCCGCACGAAAATCGCCAATATAGCAAGGCCGAACGCAGCGAGCATATATTGTCCTGCGCCCATCTTCTTGAGATTAGGTCCGAAAGACGGGCTACTCCGGCGTGGGGCTATTGCCTCGACCGGGCACGCTCGGCCTGAAGCCACCAATCCCGCCCCCGCCTGCGGGCACATCAGATTTGGGCTTCTCCTTACGTCCCGACTCCTGGTCGTACTTGGCGAGAATCTCTTCTATCTCTTTTTCGTAGCGTTTCTTATCCATCAGTATGATTGTACATCCAGTTGCTATGCGTGTCAAAGACAGGCGGCGGGGAAAGTGCTCAGGAAATAACGGAAAGACAAATATCCGTAGGGGCGTGATTTATCGCGCCCTTGTGGGAATGGCAACCAAATCTGGCTATCGGTAGTTCTAAGGGGCTGGGACGGGTCCGGTGTAGGGGTTGAGATATTTAGCAAGCACCCAGCCGTTACGCCCATCTTTCCCGAGGAGCTGTACGTGTCGCCAGGTGTTGCCGTTTCTATCGGTCTCGTCCGGGCTTATCACCTGGAGTATCTCCCCACCCTTGAACGACACCTGGTAGCTGGAGGTGCTGTCCGGCTTGCTCGTAGCCTGATAGTCTGCCCGCTATTATTGCCCAGCTGAACGTATATGACGATAGGGGTAGGAGTAACTACGGGTGGGCGTGTGGGCGCAGCTATCGCCGTTTGGGTTGACAATGCGCCGGGACCGCGCGTGACCTCCGGGGTCGATAGGCCCCGGAAGAGCGGCTTGGGCAAGTCGGTGATAGCCTTTGCCATATCAGGCGTCACTTTCCAGACGAGCAGGGCAAAGACCCCCAGCGTAAGGAGCGTGACTATAGTCAGGCCGGAGCACCCGAAGCGGCGTGGCGGCTTGTAAAGTGGATATTCTTCCGGCTCTAGAGGAAGCCGAGGCTCGTTAGTTCGAATTGGCATTTCTTAAATAGTCCAAAGTCCACAGTTACGCACTACGCAATATTCTCACATTTCACGCATCATCTATCGTCCGTCGTCCGTAACCACGTTTATGTTACTTATAGCGTACAACCTCGTGGCGTATGCGTCAAGTCGCGCCCAGGGTACTGCCCGCTATCTGTGGATAACCTGACAGCAAGGCGCGTGCCTCTATAACAGGTTTACCTTCCATCTGCACTTCCAGGAGCTGAAGCGCACCCTTCCCTGTCTGCACGGCGATTTTCCTCCCCTTACCTTCGCCCAGCAAGGCGACTCTGCCAGACTGCCCAGGCGAATGGTCTGCCTCCAAGGGACGGGCGCGCACGACTTTGATGATGCGGCCCTGCCACGTCGTGAATGTGCCGGGCCAGGGTTGGAACGCCCGCACCTGGCGGCCTATCTGCTCGGCGGAAAGGCTCCAGTCTATCTGGCCGTCCTCCTTCTTCAGGGTGTGCGTAAGCGTTACGCCCTCCTCTGGCTGTGGCACTGGCTCTATCTCTCCTCGCAGCCAGAGGGGTAAAATCTCGGTCAACAACTCAGCTCCAAGCAGTGCCAGTCGTGCTGCAAGCTGGGGGTGGGTCTCTTCAGGCTCGATGGCGGTGGCGCGTTGCGCGAGTATGGGGCCTGTATCCAGCCCTCGGTCCATACGGATAATGCTCACGCCCGTGACCTCGTCCCCCGCCAGGATCGCCGACTGTATAGGCGTGCTGCCGCGCCACCTGGGGAGCAGGGATGGGTGAAGATTGATGCTGGCGCGCCTCGGCAGGTCGAGGAGTGCGGGCGCGACATACTCCCCATAAGCAACCAGCACTATCACGTCGGGCTGAGCTTCGGCCAGCCTTGCCCGGAACTCTTGGTTGCGCAGACTCTCAGGCTGCATGACCGGAAGGCCCAACTCCTCCGCTGCTACCTTCACAGGAGGAGGGGTCACGCGGCCCCCCCTACCCGCCGCCCTATCCGGCTGCGTAACTACCGTAATGGCGTAAGGTCCGCCAGCGAGGGCGTGGAGGGACGGCACCGCGAACTGCGGCGTGCCCATGAATATCACCCTCGGTTCTATAGCAAATTCGCCCATGCTTCTGGTACTATAAAGTCGGCTGGTTCTATTGTCAACGCTTTTCTATATTCACCGCAGAGACACAGAGTGCGCAGAGGTTCTTTAGGAAGTACGAATTACGCACTACTCTCACGCATCACGCTTCACGTTTCATACCGGAGTGACTATGCCTTCAGACGTGCCCGGCCCGGAAAACCGCTGGCTCAATACCCGAAAAGTTGAGGGGGAGGAATACGATGCCCCTTACCGTGCGCGGGAGCGTGCGGGCGAGAACGTGCATGGTGAGGCCGACTTCGTTGAGTCGTTCGGGCCGAAATCGGTGCTGGACGCGGGGTGCGGCACGGGGCGGGTAGGGATAGAGCTTGCGAGGCGAGGTATTGAAGTGGTAGGGGTGGACATTGACCCACGTATGCTGAATACTGCGCGTGCGAAAGCCCCTCACATCCATTGGCACCTCGGCGACATATCCACTATAGACCTGGAACGGACTTTCGATGCAATAGTCATGGCGGGCAACGTCATGATTTTCGTCGCGCCCGGCACCGAGGGTGCAGTGCTGAAGAACATGGCGCGCCACCTCGCTCCAAACGGCATACTTATAGCAGGCTTCCAGCTTAGCATGGCATACCTCGACCTGGACGTATACGACAGGTTAGCGGAAGAGGCCGGGCTGGTCCTGACCGAACGCTACTCCACCTGGGACCGCCAACCCTGGCGCTGGGAGAGCAGCTATGCCGTGTCGGTGCATCGCGTAGGACGATAGACGATAGACGATAGACGATAGACGATAGAAGGCAGAAGAATCAATACTCTCACGCATCACGCATCACTCTATCGTTTATCGTCTATCGTCTCGTGATCAGGGCCGGTTTCCCTTACCGCATACTCGATGGCCTGCTCCATCTTCATAGCGCGTCCCTCTTGCCATGCCGTCTCCCATGTTGCTTCGTCCAGTTGTGCTCGCGTGCTTGCCAGGATGCGCTCGTAATCTGCCTGCTCGGCGGCCCAATCCTGCGGACCTGGCCGTTCTTGGGGGGCTGCTGACGCTGACGCCCCGAAGAGCCGCGCAGCCCTCTCGGGGTGCTTCTCCGCCCCGGCTACACCTGCCAACCCGGCCAGACTTTCTGCGATGCCGGACCTGTTCCTGTAGCTGGTGTGGAGGTGTAGGGCCTCAATGAAAAGGCCCTTCGCTTCTTCCACTTCACCCTGAGCCAGGGCTACGTGGCCGAGGTTGTGCAATGAGGCAGGAATATCAATCCTGACGTCTAACCGCCGGAATAAACTCAAGCTCTCCTCGTACACTTCCCTTGCTCTTGCATAGTCTCCCATCATGCGTGATAGGTCTCCCAGGCTGTTCAACGCATGAGACAATATCCACGTATTCCCAACTTCTCTGCATAGGGTTATACTTTCTTCGTATGCCTCCTTAGCAGCGGTCAGGTCGCCCGCGACGGTGGCGGCAAAGCCTCCCATGAAAAGGCCATCTGAAAGGGACCATTTGTTTCCTGCATGGCGAAGGAGGGATATGCCTTCAGCCACTGCTCCTCTCGCAGCCTCATGCTCTCCTGCGTACGCCAGGTCGCTGCTATACATGACCAGCGCGATGCCCAACTCACCTCTCTCCTCAGGTCCGAGCTCTCGGAGAATTGATATGCTCTCTTCTATATAGGCACGGGCGGAGGGCAGGTCGCGTTGGTAACGGCTCATCAACGCTGCGCCCCTGAGAGCCACGGCCCGTGCCCTGCTACGCGCCTCAGCCCCTGGCAATCCCAACGCCTCCCTCAGCCTTTGATAACCTTCGTTGAGATAAGCTCGAAACCCCCGGAACATCCACAGCTCTCCGCCAAGACGCAGTGCCGTTTCAGCGTCGCCCTGCTCAACAGCCCACTTAATGGCTGCCTGCACGTTATCATGCTCCACTTCGAGACGGTCCAGCCACACTTCCTGTAAAGGTCCCTGGATCCCCTCCCGGCCCTGCTCGGCCAGTGTCATGTAATATTCTGCGTGCTGGCGGTGTATCTCCTCTCCACCCGCAGGCTCGGCGCTCTCCAGTAACTCACTCGCGTACTCCCGCATCGTCTCCAGCATACCAAACCGGGGTTCCCTCTCCCTGCCAACCGTGCCACTTGCGATTGTGCTGGCCTCTTGCCGCACTAGGCTTTTGTCCACCAACGAGCCTACCCCCTCCAGGATGTCGATGTCTAAAGAGGTCAGGAGCCAGGGGTCAGGAGTCAACTCTGTTGTATCATCCCTGACCCCTAATCCCTGATCCCTGACCCCTGGCCCTCCGGCGCACACCCCTTCTATCGCTTCCAGGGTAGCGCCGCCCGTGAAGACCGACATACGTCGAAACAGCATTTGCTCGCCCGGCTGCAACAGGTCGTAGCTCCATTGCATAGTGCTCCGTAAGGTCTGCTGCCTCTCTGGAAGGTCTCGCCCTCCTGCGGTGAGCAACTGCAACTTGCTCGCCAGGCGAGATAATATAGCCTGGGGAGGGAGGAGCTTTATGCGCGCTGCCGCCAGCTCGATAGCCAGGGGCAGACCGTCCAGGCGGTAGCATATCTCCGCTACGGCAGGGGCGTTCTCGTTGGTCACTTCAAAGTCGGGCTTGACCAGCCGCGCTCGCTGGATGAACAACGTCACCCCTTCGTACTGGGAAAGCGCCTCGACGGAGGAGAGGTGTTCGAGGTCAGGCACTCCGAGCGGAGGTACTGCGAACTCCTGCTCGTCATGTACGTGCAACACCTCCCGGCTGGTGACCAGCACTTTCAGTCGGTGGGCTGCTGATAATAACGTGGCGACAAGTGGCGCTGCTGCGATTACCTGCTCGAAATTGTCCAGCAAGAGGAGCATCCGCTTGTCGCTCAAATAGTCGGCCAGACCATCAGCCATCTCTCCGCTCGCCACCTGCTGCATACCCAGTGTTTGCGCGATAGCCGGGGCGACCAGAGTGGGGTCGGTGATATGGGCCAGCGATACGAAGAAGACCCCGTCCTGGAACTCATCTACCACTTCAGCGGCTACTTGCAGGCCGAGGCGAGTTTTTCCGATACCACCCGGCCCGGTGAGCGTCAGCAGGCCCACGTCATCGCGCAACAATAAGCGTTGTACGGACGCAAGCTCGGACCTGCGCCCCACCAGCGGACTGCGCTGCCCCGGCAGGTTATTAGGGCGAGCATCTATGGTCTTGAGAGGTGGGAAGTCGGCAGGCAAGCCGGGGACGACAAGCTGGAAAATATGCTGAGGCTGTTGTAAGTCTCTAAGCAGGTGCTCACCCAGGTCTCGCAGGCTCTAACTCTATGCCTGTGGTCACTATGGGCATATTCTCATGTACCAGGTCATAGGTGGTTCGAGAGAGAAGAGTCTGACCGCCGTGCGCAGCAGAACGCAATCGAGAACAGCGGTTTACCGCGATGCCATAGTAGTCTCCCGCTCGCAGGTCGGCCTCTCCGGTGTGAAGGGCCATCCTCACCTTAAGTTCAAAGTTCAACGTTCCAGGTTCAAAGTTGTCGCCCTTTGAACCTGGAACGTTGAACTTTGAACTTAGCGTAGGCCACGGCTCGGCATGGAGGGCCTGCTGCATCGCGGCAGCCGCAGCGACGGCATCCGTAGCCCGCGAGAAGACGGCAAAGCGGCTGTCTCCTTCCCCACGAGGGCGTACAATGCTACCCCCGTGCCGCTCTACTATCTCTTCGATTATCTGGTCGTGGCGGACGAGCGCTGCACCTGCCTGCTCCGGGTAGCGCTCCCAAAGCTGAGTACTCCCCTCTATATCCGTAAAGAGGAAAGTAACGGTGCCGGTTGGGAGGCCAGGTACGTTCATAGCCGTTTATCTGCTAGACGAAAGACGAAAGACGAATAGGGCTATTCATCCGTCTTTCGTCCTTCGTCTTTCGTCCGTCTCAAGGCATCGCCCGCTTGACCCACTCCAGCGGCTCTACTGGCGGGCCATTGACGTGAAGCTCCCAGTGGAGGTGGGGGCCATTCGACAGGCCGGTGTTGCCGGAGCGCGATACTTCGTCGCCCTTGTGTACTACCTGCCCGACGGTGGCGACCAGCTTCGAGTTGTGGGCGAAGAGTGAGTATACGCCGAGGCCGTGATCTATGATGATAGCATTGCCGCGCACCGCCAGCGGCCCCGCGTATACCACCTTGCCGTCGGCAGGGGCGAGCACAGCCGTACCCTCTCTAACCCCCATGTCCATACCGCCATGATAGGTAGTCGGCTTGGAGCCTGACGGGCACTCGTAGCAGCGTCGGGTAGCAAAATACGAGGTGATGCGAATTCTGCCCGTCGAGAGGCATCCTGAACGCCCCGCTCCAATATTGTTGAGGCGTCCGCCCAGAGAATATAGTGTCGAGCGTTTCGCGCTCCTTAGCTGTGAGAGCGGGATCGAGGAGCTTGGCGGTGTCGTCAGCGAAGTCCAGCACCTCCGAAGGGAAGTTGTACGGGACCACTTCAAGGTTGCGCGTGACGGTGCGCCGGTTATTGCCCGCACCCTGTAGCGTTATGCTTACCTGTCGTATGCCCGTGTCCGCGAAAGGCACTGCGCCAATGAGAGACCAGGCGATGCCACGCTGGGCGTCATACTTGAAAATGAGGGACCGCCCTTCATACTGGCCTGTGACGGTCATGCCTGGGGAAGCAGCCACCTCCACCACCGCCGTATGCCCTTCCGCGAGGCGTGGCGGGCTAAATCTCACCATCAGCCCCATCGGGAGGCTGAACCTTGCCGCTTTCAGCGCCATGTAGCCCACGGGCGAGAGTTGCACAGCGTAGGGAGTCCCTTCCAGTCCGGTGTGATATTCGAAGCGCGCACGCTCGAAATACTGCACCGTCACGCCATCCTCCCCCATCTCCTCGCTCAGCGGGAGGCCGAAGGCGCGAACGTCGCCATTAGCTTTCCAGTAGTTGAGAAAGCCGCTAGATATAGTGTGCCCCGTTTCGGGGAAATAGAGGCGCGTCGAGGTATTCGATAGTGTCGATAGGCGGCCAAGTACGCGGCCATCCAGCGCCTCGCGGGCGACTGCCCCTAGCTGCACCCTGCTCCCTTCCGGCAATTCGGGGTGCCATTCAAGCCTGGCGCGCTCAAAGTATTGCACGCGGTAGATGCCACTGTTGGGGAATTGCTGCGGGAACTCCTCGGTGATTGGCAGGCCGAAGAGAAGAGCGCTCTTTGGATTCTCCTTGTAGAAATTGAGGAACTCGCCCCGCAGATAGTGAGCCGTCTCTGTGAAATAAAGCGTGGCTGGGCTGGGCCGGGTAGGCGCGGGCTGTGGGTCTGTAGGCTCCCCAACGTAGAGGGGAGGCGGAGGTGTGCTGGTAGGCTGGGGGAGTTGGGGACCCGCAGTTCCGGGGAGGCTTGATGTTACGCCTGTGGCTGTGCTGCTCCCCGGAACTGCCGTAGGCTGCGTCGCGGGCGGGTCATCAGAGCACGCCGCCATGAGTAACGTAAGCGCGGCCAGCACGCTCAGCAGCAAGGCACGCTTGCCCTTCTCGACCAACCACAATCTATTTACAAAGCGGTTCGTTCCCAAAATCCCCATCTTCCACACTCAACGTAACGACCACTACGCTACGCCAATTATATCACACGCGGTGGACGATGAACGACGCGCCGTGATAAAATGGCGGCGCTGTCCCAAAGTTTGTACCCTTTCGGGGCGGGTCCCGTACCATGCAGTTTGAATGCAATCCAGCTAAAACATGACCACTAATTGGCGAATACGCGGGTATCAAGAGGCGGACATACCTGAAATGGTAGCTCTCATCAACGCTGCCGATGATGCAGTTGGCCTGCCCATGCGGAGCAACGCTGAGGGGCTTCGGGACCAGTTCAATACTCCTGGTTTGGACCCTTCGCGCCAGGTAATTGTTGCTGAAGCTACAGACAATGAGGGCGCGCTCTCCGGCAGGCTTCTCGGATATGGCAGAGCCTTCCCACGTGGCGATAAGATGGGGGTCGAGCGCGTTTATGACGTCTCCATGCGCGTACACCCCGACGCTGGCGATACGGACCTTGCCCGCGCCATTGCAGCAAGAGGTCATAGCTGTTGCCCATCGCCATGAAGCTCTTCCAGGGCAGACACGGGTGGGTAAAGTGCGGGTCAGGTCCTACATTTACGAGAAGCACACCTCCTTGACAAAGGCATGGCAGCAGGTTGGTCTCCGGGAGGTCCGCCAGGCGTGGACCATGCGCCGCCCGCTAGGTGCGCCAATACCCGACCCGCCCAACGTTCCCGGCGTCACCCTGCGCACGTACAGATACCCGGAGGATAATGAACGCACTCTTCGTGCGCTCAACAGGTCATTTGCCGATTACTTCGACTCTAAACCTATCAGTTCCGATACCTGGGAGCGAGAGATGGCATCACCTTCTGTCCGCCATGACCTCTCCTGGCTTGCGGAAGCGGAGGGTGGCGCAGAAGAGCTGGCAGGTTTCTGCCTCTGCATCCTGGACGAAGAGGAGAACGCCCTGGGAGGTCGTCTTGAGGGGTGGGTAGAGGGCATAGGCACAGTGCGGGAGTGGCGCGGTAGAGGTGTGGGGAAATCACTCCTTCTCCACGCTCTACATTCTTTCAGGAACGCGGGGATAGAGGTGATGCTAGCCGACGTGGACGCTCAAGGCTCTTCGCCCGCTACGCGCCTCTTCGAGTCGGCGGGCTTTGTGCTCCGTGACCGCATGTACCAGTACGAGTGCCCTTTGAGCGAGATTACTGTTTGACCTCAACAATCTGCTCAATAAAGACAATATCCCTCTCCCTGTCATTCCGAACGAAGTGAGGAATCTGAGAGATCCCTACACCTGGCAAGCACGGAGATTCCTCACTTCGTTCGGAATGACATTTATACTTGGCCTCGCTTCTCAATTAGCCTCCAAAGATACAAAACGTGCATAATATACCTATGACAGATTGGCAAATCAGAGCATATAAAGAGGGTGACGCCGCGCTGATCGCGGCTACCTGGAACGCGGCTGCCGCAGCGGACGGGTTGGATATCGTAATCGGTGAGCAGGAATTACTCTCCGATTTTGAAAGGCCAGGGTTCGAGCCATTTCGCCGGGTCATTGTGGTTGAAGGCCCAGGCGTAGAAGGCTTACCGGAAGGTATACTCCCCGGCTTCGGCTGGCTCGACGTACGCGACGATCCGGATGCAAGCGAGCGTATCTACGGCCCCCGCATCTCAGCCCACCCGGCAGCACGGTCCCTGGAGTTGGAGCGCGTCCTCGCCCGCCGCATAATAGAGATGGCCCGGCAGCACGAGGCCGACCCCAGCACTGAGCGCATGTCCACAGTCAGAGTGCGGGAGAGCTTCTCGCCCAAGCAGGAGTCCCAGCACAGGCTGTACGAGGGAATGGGCCTGCGCCAGACCCGTATCTTCTGGTCGATGGAGTGCCCACTGGATAACCTCCTGGAGCCTCAACAGATAGAAGGAGTGCGCATCCGGGGCTTCCGCCGCCCCGAAGACGAGCTACCCACTCTAGACGCGCTCAACAGGTCATTCATAGACCACTTCGACTTTCACCCTCCCACCGAAGAGAGATGGACCCACAGGATAAATTCTCTCATATTCCGGCCCGACCTCTCGTGGGTAGCCGAGATTGAAGCAGAACCGGGTAAGCTGGCGGGCTTCTGCCTCTGCGGCATCCTCGAAGAAGAGAACCGCGCTACGGGGCGGCTCGAAGGCTGGATAGAAACACTTGGCACGGTGCGCGGCTGGCGTGGCAAAGGGCTGGGGCGCGCCCTCCTCTTGTACGGCCTCCAGTCGCTCAAGGGCGCAGGCTTGCAAATAGGCATGTTAGGAGTCGATTCGGAGAACCCCACGGGCGCTACCGGCCTGTACAAATCGGTAGGCTTCCGCGTGCGCGACACCTGGCTACAGTACGGTTGCCTCCTGAGTGAAATCAGAGACTTAGACACTCAGGACTCCTAACAAAGTCTGATTAGTTCAAAGTTCAAAGTTCAAAGTTCAACGTCACGCATCACGCATCACGTTTTTTCGTCCATCGTCCATCGTCTATCGTCTATCGTCTATCGTCTATCGTCCATCGTCTATCGTCCCTTCTCAAGGAGCCTCACATGGAGACCACAATCCTCCCCACAATCCGCGCCCCACACGGCACCCAGCTAAGCTGTAAAGGGTGGCTGCAAGAGGCCGCGCTCAGGATGTTGATGAACAACCTCGACCCCGACGTGGCCGAGCGTCCGCAGGACCTTGTCGTCTACGGGGGTAATGGCAAAGCGGCTCGCAACTGGCCTTCTCTCCTCAAGATAATAGACTGCCTGCGCGAGCTTGAGAACGATGAAACGCTCCTTGTCCAGAGCGGCAAGCCTGTGGGTGTCTTCAAGACCACGCCCGATGCGCCCCGCGTGCTCATCGCCAACTCCAACCTGGTGCCTCACTGGGCTACCCGCGAAGTCTTCTCCAAACTGGAGGCCGAAGGGCTGATCATGTACGGCCAAATGACCGCCGGTAGCTGGATATACATAGGCTCGCAGGGCATATTGCAAGGTACATACGAGACCTTCGGAGAGGCGGCACGCAAGCACTACGGCCCCGACGCTACCCTGGCGGGCAAGCTGGTGCTCACCGCGGGCCTGGGCGGCATGGGTGGAGCGCAGCCGCTGGCCGTGACCATGAACGGCGGCGTTGCCCTCGTAGTGGAGGTAGACCCCACACGTATCGAGCGCCGCCTACAGACCCGCTACCTCGATACCTCCACCGACAATCTCGATGACGCCCTTGCCCTTGCGGACGAGGCTATCAGGGAGCGAAAGCCTCTCTCTATCGGCTTGCTCGGCAATGCGGCGGCGGTCTACGTGGAGATGGTGCGGCGCGGGCGCGTGCCCGACATGGTAACGGATCAGACGTCGGCTCATGACCCCTTGCGCGGCTACATCCCGCTCGGCTTTGACGTTGAAAGTGCGGCGCAGCTCCGCCAGAGCGACCCTGACGAACTTATACGCCTCGCCCTGGAGTCTATGGCGGTCCACGTTCGCGCCATGCTCGATTTGCAGCGCATGGGCGCGGTCGTATTCGATTACGGAAACAATATTCGCCAGCAAGCTTACGGGCAGGGCGTGGCCGATGCGTTTGCCTTCCCAGGGTTCGTGCCCGCCTACATACGTCCACTCTTCTGCGAGGGAAAAGGGCCGTTCAGGTGGGCAGCGCTCTCTGGAGACCCCCAGGACATCTACAAGATAGACGACATGGTGCTACGCGAGTTCGCGGACAACCCCTCGGTGATGCGGTGGATACACATGGCACGTGAGAAGGTGCAGTTCCAGGGTCTCCCGGCCCGCATCTGCTGGCTAGGTTATGGCGAGCGCGCCCGCTTCGGGCAGGTGGTGAACGAGATGGTCCGCACAGGCGAAGTGAGCGCGCCCATCGTGATAGGCCGCGACCACCTCGACACTGGCAGCGTCGCCTCCCCCAACCGCGAGACCGAGGCGATGAAGGACGGCAGCGACGCCATAGCCGACTGGCCCCTCCTGAATGCCCTCATCAACGCGGTAGGCGGCGCGACGTGGATATCAGTCCATCACGGCGGCGGTGTGGGAATAGGTTACAGCATCCACGCCGGCCAGGTGATAGTAGCCGACGGCACGCCTGAAGCCGCCGCCCGCCTACAGCGCGTGCTGACCACCGACCCAGGCATGGGCATCATCCGCCACGCCGACGCAGGCTACGACGAGGCGGTAGAGGCGGCGCAACGGTTCGGCATCAGAAGTCCCGATGTTGGAGGGCTGATCTTATTACTTAAGAAAAGGCGTATAAGACCTATGTGACCCATTCTTTTTAGTCATAAAGAACTTGACTTAATAGTAGGATGGTGTATCTTGTATACAAATGAGACTTTTAACACAAAGGAGACACCATGAAGGATATTTCTGTATCGGCCCGCGTTCCCGAAGACGTGGGGCGGCAGCTTGACCGCCTGGCCGCAGCCACCAACCGCAGCCGCTCCTGGGTAGTAGGCGAAGCTATACGTTCCTATCTTGCCAAAGAAGTGCAGTTCCTGGAGGCGGTTGAGGAAGGGATAAGGGCTTACGAAGCGGGCGATGTTGTAGACCATTCTGTTGTGGTTGAGGAAGTGCGTAACTGGCGACGTGAGCGGTAATGCGTATCCGTTGGACCACTCCAGCCAGACGGAATATCAGGGCAATCCTGGAATATTTGGGGGAGCGCAACCCTGATGCTGCTGAGCTTGTAGAAAACATTATCCTAAAGGCGGTAGAAAGGTTGTTGGAGCAGCCCTTCTTAGGGAGGCCCGGACATGTAGCTGAAACCCGTGAGCTAGTGATTGCACGTTCCCCTTATATCGTTGTTTATGGCATTACATCAGACGCGGTAGTAATCTACCATGTGTATCATGGCGCGCAGAATTGGCAGGAAGAGGTGGACAGTTAGAGATGACTGTTGAAGAAGCAATAGCCCGCCTCCGCAACCTATCTAACCCCGATGGCCTGGCAGGCATGGCCCGCTTCGGCATAACAACCACCAACTCACTGGGCGGCATCTCCTCGCCCACCTTACAGAAACTCGCAAAAGAAATCGGAAAGGATCACGACCTGGCTCAGTCGCTATGGGCATCAGGCATACACGAAGCTCGCCTGCTCGCTTGCATGATAGACGACCCCAGGTCTGTAACCGAGGCGCAGATGGAGCAATGGGTTAGCGACTTCAACTCCTGGGACATATGCGATACCTGCTGCGGCTACCTCTTCGACAAGACCCCAATCAGCTATCGGAAAGCGTTAGAATGGACTCATCGAGAAGAAGAGTACGTCAAGCGCGCAGGCTTCGCGCTCATGGCTTACCTTGCCGTCCATGACAAGAAAGCTCCCGACGCACGCTTCATCGAATTCCTACCCGCAATCAAGAGGGAAGCCACAGACGGCAGGAACTTTGTCAAAAAGGCGCTAAACTGGGCGCTACGGCAGATAGGCAAGCGCAACAAAAGTCTGAATGAGGCTGCCATCGAAGCTGCTCACGCTATAGCCGAGGTGGACTCCAGAAGCGCCCGGTGGATTGCTTCAGACGCGCTCAAAGAGTTAACAGGTGATGCGGTTCAGCATAGACTACAAGCCCGGACAAGTTAACTTGCGTCTGCGAGGGTGTCCAAGAAGTGTAACTCTCCACCTGTCATTCTGAGCGAAGCGAAGAATCTAGAAATCTCTAAGGGTATACTGTAAATCGTAAATTCTTCACTTCGTTCAGAATGACACTCATTGCTTTACACTTTGCCTTACACTTTTTGGACACCCTCTGAGCTATTCACAAGAGCGGGCTACGCTTAGTGACGTAGAACCACCCCACCTTACCTCTTATATCTGTGGTAACATGTAAGCATTATGCCAATCAAAGAAGGACAGAAGATGCTAAGACCATACAGAATTCTGGTGGTGGTAGGGAAAAGTCCCAGGAATTACTCCGCTCATGCCCCGGAAGTGCCAGGCTGCGTAGCGACAGGTAAGACCTTAGAAGAAACGTTGAGGCTCATGCGTGAAGCCCTGCAATTGCACCTGGAAGGCATGGCAGAGGATAACTACGAAATGCCGTTGAGCGCCGACCAGGACGATGAAGCATATTTTGTTGAGTTGGCGGTAGAAGTGTCCGCTCCCGCGCTAAGTCAGGCGGGTTAAGTCCATTGGCTACTTACGACTTCGACCTGAAATACACCCCGCCCGACTTCACCCGCCCAATGTTCATGCAGTCGCCCGATAGGGCTATGGAGCCCGCGCCCGCCGATGGTCTGGCCCCGCAGACCTTCTACTCCTCGACCAACTTCCCCACCTACATCAAGCACGATGGCGAGTGGCGACTGGTGAAGCGGCAGCGTATGGACGGCGTGATCGTATGGGACGAGAAAGAGAAAGAGTATGTCTGCACCGAGCTACGTAGAATCCGGGCGGGGCAACAGGTTGTAACAGGCACGGCAGAGGATGGCAGCTACGGCCTCTTCGTCCACTCTACCGGCTTCCAGGCGGAGGGTGCAGGCCAGGAAGAGGCGTTTCGCTTCATGTCTGGCGGCGCATCGCGGGAGCGCCCCCTGAACTACCGCCGCATGGCCGAATTGCTGGAGTGGGACAAGCGACGTAACGGGCGCAGCATCTGGGTGCTAGGCCCCGCAGTCGTACATGCGGGCGCGCGAGACAGCATGGCGTGGCTCATCGCAAATGGCTACGTGGGTGCGGTCTTCGGCGGCAATGCCGTAGCAGTCCACGACCTTGAGCAGGCCCTGTATGGCACGGCCCTCGGCATGGACGTGGAGGGGCATACCGTCTTGGGTGGGCATCGCCACCACATGGATGCAATAAACACGGTGAGGCGCGCCGGGAGCATAGCCGCTGCTGTGCAGAGCGGTGTCGTGCCCGATGGCATCATGCACGCCTGCGTCAACTATGGTATCCCCTTCCTCCTCGCGGGTTCTATTCGAGACGACGGCCCTCTCCCAGGCGTCATCACCGACGCGCTGGAAGCTCAAGATAAAATGCGCTTCTTCACCCAGGGCGCGACGCTTGTAGTAATGCTTGCGACCATGCTGCACTCCATCGCCACCGGCAACATGCTCCCCACCTTCGTAGAGCGCAACGGCACCCTGGAGCCTGTTTACACGATAGCGATAGACCAGCAGGAGAACGTCATCCACAAGCTGATGGACCGCGGCACTCATCAAGTTTTCGGCATCGTGCGTAACGCGGACGATTTTCTCGATAGGGTCGTGTCAGAATTGCAGAAGATGGGGGTCTGAGAGGGTGTCCAAAAAGAGAAGCACAAACTACCCTGTCATTCTGAGAAAGTGTCCAAGAACTGTACTTATTAGCCTGTCATTCTGAGCGAAGCGAAGAATCTAGAAATCTATGAGCGTGTACTGTCGTAATAATCGTAGATCCTTCACTTCGTTCAGAATGACATTCACGGCTTTACGTCGTGCTTTACACTTTTTAGGCACCCTCTGAGGAGAATATCAATTGGAAGAGCGCATTGAACGTCTTCAGCGAGAGATTGACCACGGAACCAATTCAGCTAAGGCAAGGTGAAGAAGAGAATGAACCTGAATGCACTACTGGCTGACTCAAACATAGAGGGAGTCAGGACACTCAACTCCCATGGGAATGAAGTTGACATAACTCACATCGCCGAAGACTCCCGTCGCGTCGAACCGGGCAGCCTCTTCGTGGCAGTCAAGGGAAGCCTGCACGACGGGCACCGCTTCATACAGCAGGCGTTGGAGCGAGGCGCGGTCGCGGTTGCAGGCTCTCGCTCTGAGCGTCCTACCGAATTGCCGGAGGGGATCCCCTACGTCCACGTGCCGAATGACCGGGAGTCAGTGGCGCGCTTCTCCGCAGCATACTTTGGCTACCCCTCCCGCAAGCTACAGGTAATCGGCGTCACCGGCACTGACGGCAAGACCACTACCTCCACCCTCATCTACTCCATCTTGCGGACTGCGGGGCGCAACGCGGGCCTCATCTCCACCATACGTGCGGAGATAGCCGGACGCTCCTACGACACCGGCTTCCACGTCACCACCCCCGAAGCGTTCGACGTGCAGCGTTACCTGCACGACATGGTAGAAGCGGGGACCGACGTAGCGGTGCTTGAGACTACCTCCCACGCCCTCGACCAGGGCCGCACCCTTTGCGTGGACTACGATGTGGCAGTCGTCACCAACGTCACCCATGAGCATCTCGACTGGCACGGCAACTGGGAGAACTACATGGCGGCCAAAGCCAGGCTGTTCGAGGCGCTCAACACATCTCATCGCAAGCCGGGCACGCCCAAAGTGTCGGTGATAAACGCAGACGACAAATCATACGCCTGGCTCAAGAAGATACCCGCCGATTTGCAGTGGGTATACGGCCTCGACAGGCGCAAGCAGCCCGACATCACCGTTGAAGAGATAACCTACATGGCAGATGGAACGCACTTCAAGGCGCAAACTCCACTCGCTGACATACCTGTAAAGATGCACCTCCCCGGCAAGCACAACGTCTACAACGCTATGGCCGCCATAGGTGCGACCCTGGCCCTCGGCGTATCGAAAGAGGCTGTACAGCAAGGGCTGGCCGCCGTAGATCACATACGTGGCCGGATGGAATGGGTCGCGGAAGCTAAGTCGCTCGGCTTCGACGTAGTAGTGGACTTCGCGCATACCCCGAACGGCCTGGAAAAGACCCTTGATCTGGCCCGCGAGCTTGTCGCACCGCGCAAAGGTAGGGTCATAGCGGTATTCGGATCGGCGGGTCTACGCGACAGAGAAAAGCGCACTCTAATGGGTGAGGTCGCGGGCCGCCTTTCAAACCTTACGGTGATTACGGCGGAAGACCCACGTACCGAGCGGGTAGAAGATATCTCAGCACAGATAGCGAGCGCGCTGGAGTCTGCGGGGCGTACCGAGGGGAAGGATTTCTGGCAGGTGCACGACCGGGCCGAGGCTATAGCGTTTGCTATTGGGCTGGCACGCCCGGGTGATATCGTGCTGACGTGTGGGAAGGCCCACGAAGGCTCTATGTGCTATGGCACTGACGAGCCTCCCCTGGGACGAGTTCGCGGCTGTTCGGGAGGGCCTTTCTAGAAGAAATGCCAGATAAAAAGGAAAGTCTCCTGCGCCGCCTACGTTCAAAACAGGACGCTCGCTTGGTAGAGAATGCTCACCGACTTCCTTACCAAGCGAGCGTCCTGTTTTGGTTTAGCTTTTGTTCCTAAGTGCGCTGTGACTTAGTAATGCTAAGCCAGCAAACAACGAGGCTAAGGCCAAGCCTATCAACAGTAACGTTACGTTCAGCTCTTCCCCTCCACCGGCACTATCAATATTACCGACACCACATTTAGGCAGATTTATACAGACAGTAGCCGTCGCAGTCGCCCCTGAGGGTGGCACGCTAGTTGCGCTTTGCCCCGGAGAGGGGGTGCGGGTAACGGTAGCAGTCTCTAGGGTAGCCGTGTTCGTTACAATTTCGGTAGCAGTCTCCGTAACAGTAGCCGTTTCCTGGGTAGGCGTGTCCGTGACAGTTCCTATTGTGGGTATACTCATGGTGCCTGTGCCAGTAGCAGTGGCACTTGCAATGGCAGTACCTGTGGCGGTGGGTACTGCTGTGATTGGAGTGCCTGTTGCACTGTTCGTGGGCGTCACGACTGGCGGTACTTCTATTGTAGGATAAGTGATGCTGGTCGTGGGAGTTACCACTGTGGTGGTAACGACCGTAGGAACAGTAACTGCCGTAGGCGTTGTTACCGTATTGTTAGGCGGAAAAGGCGGGAAGATTATCGCAATGATAATGAGGAAGAATAGCAAAGGCAACAGCAAGAGCAGCCAGCGGCGATTATTGGGTGGGGTTGGCCCTCCATAGCCGGCAGGTTTCTGTGGTGGGGCTGGCCCTCCATATGGGGGTGGCTCTTGCTGATAAGTTGGTGATTTCTTTTCCGGTGTGTCATAAGTTTCCACTTAGTCGCCTCCTTCGTATTCATCACGCAGACAAATCGAAATAACCCTTGAGTAACGGAGTTGCCGCCCTCTGGGTAGCTTGAATGGCCTATCTACTTTAGGAATTAAGAACGCCTGATTCAACACTTCCTGAAGGCTAACGATAACATAACTGTCAAGCTACGGTATCACCAGAATCAGTTAATTCTGTGCTCTATATCAGGGCAGGCCACGAGAGCGGCCGCCATAAGTAGTGACATACCGCCCTGTGGCTAACTATTCGTATTTTTGAGATAACTTCTTGCCAGGTTTGTCGTTCGCTCTTAGAACCCCTAACAAAACCGAGCGACAGATACATTCGTCCATGCCCGTTTTGTTACGAGTTCTTAGAAGTGCATTTCAAACCTCATAGTAACCCTCATCGTCCTTCGTCTTTCGTCCCAGCGCTGGTCGCGGGTTTTGAAATGCGCTCTTAGTATGGTCCGACCTGGGGCTTCTGGCTTTCCATCTGGCGGTGTAACTCTTCCATTCGGTCAGGAACGGCCAGGGCTTCATGCCTGTGCGGGTTAGCCTCGAAATCGGTATCTTCTCTCTCCAGGAATGTGACTTGCACGCTCCAGCAACCCTCTACATTCACAGGTCCGGCGAGGGTCACTTCTCCATCTTCATACATCCCCCTTACCGTCAAATTATCCATTGCAGCGCTCTCCTTTCTCTTCAGGCAATCAAAATTAATTACATTACAGCTACCAGCAATATGCAGGCCACTGTTTTATGATAGGGTAGGGAAATAGAGAATAGCCCGCACTCATAGCTGAACTGGGGCTGGATAATTAGGATGTGGACCTGAGCAGGAACTCGAACCGCTGACCTCTCGGATGCGAACCGAACGCTCTCCCAACTGAGCTACAGGCCCATGCTTCTGCTACCACGCACTTACTGGAAGAGGGGTCCGCAGAGCAATTTAACTATATCATCTATGAGGGTTGAACGTCAAGCTTTGGTGTGGCGAGCAAGGCGAAAGCAAGGCCACACGTGAAGACGAGAATTAGTAATCAACACGCTACTCCTGGTTCGGAATGTGTTCGGAGTTGCCTATTTGCCTTCGTTTTGGTGAGGGATGTTTATTGATGCTAATCCTGTTTGTTGCCATATAATTCGTAGTGCGGAGGCTGCCAGTACCCTATAGGCCCCGTTACCGTTGGTGTTTCGGTCCGCTCTTGGGGAGCCGGGGAAGGAGTCGTTGTTAGAGGGTACATTACCACTCGGTAGGCTGTGCCTCATATCGCGAATTTGGCTGATAATCTCCATAAGATGCAGAGGAACCGCTGGGACTGTGAGAGCCTCTGAAGAAGAACACTCCTGCAACAATCACTATTATCAGCCCAACTATGCCGAGGGTCACATTGCCTAGATTATTCGCCGGGCCACCTGGACCATAGAAAAAGGCGTGAGCACCATTGATAGTCAGGGCTACACCAACAATGACGACCCCTATCACCAACAGGCCTGCAGCCAGGCCCAGAACTACCTGCACGATATGTAACAGCATGCCCAGTATCGCTGAGCCCAGCACGATAGCTGCGAACCAGGCCAGGTTGATAGCCTCTTGCGAGAGTGCCTTCCCTGATGTAACCTGGCTGGCTATTTTTCCCAGGTCAAAATTGAGGCCGAAGATATAGCTGGCTCCAACAAATCCGGCTATGCCACCAACTATGAAATTGACTAAGCCCATTCTAGGTCCGGGCGATCTGTCCTTATATCCCATTGCTGTGCCTCCTAGAGATAGACCTCCTGTAAGCGCATAGCGCTTATGAGACCTGAGTTAGGACAGGTATAAGTCTCTGCCTGAACTCGGATCTGACAATATAATTAAGCTTCATTATAGAGTACTATTGTAGACTTGTCTACCCTATGTACGAGGGAGATTGGGCTTAATCATTCTCGGCAAAATATGAGGGTAGAGGCAGGACCCCGTGCCTGCCTCTACAGGAGAATAACTGTACCCTGGCTACGGATATCTAATCTCCAGTTCTCATGGGTTCGCTACAGCTTTGTAGATAACAACTTGCGTGGACTTCATGCTATCCACCTGGAAAGCGTAGCACCCCTCGCCCCGGAGCCGGGTTTGCGTGGGCCAGTCGGTCCAGCCTGAGCCGGAAATGTGTTTTCCTTCCGTTGTAAGGGTTAGCTCCTTTGAGGGGTTAGGGCCGTCACCAAACTTTAGCTCGTTGGGTCCGTCAATCTGGCGACCTCGCACGAGCACCGGGCCATCGAAGTCAGGGCTGCCCAGCCACAGCACTTTGAGGTAGAACCAGCCCTCTTCCTGGCGCGAGCTGTCGTAGCTCGCGATGCCGTCGCTTTCAGCACCCAGCACAGCGTAGATAGGGCCATCACCAAACGCCAGGCCGAATTGCGATGCGACGACTGCCCCCTTGCTGGTAGGGCAGTCGCTTCCTGGTGGAAGAGTGGGGATCTTCAGCGCCCTCTGGCGCAGACGCGGTCCAGGGGTCAGGCTCACCATCAGGGTACTTTCGCTTCACCTGGTAGGTGCCCAGCTGGGAGAGTAGCACGTCGAAGGGTGGCTTGTTCTCAGGGTGTAGCTCAAAGACCGCCCGCTCAAAGTATTGCACGCGATAAGTCTCGCCATTCAACTCGCTCTTCTCCATGAACTCGTCGGAGATAGGCAAGCCTTGTTGCATTAGGCCGCCGCGTGTGCGCCAGTAGTCGAGGAACTTACCGCCCAGGCGCTTACCCGTTTCTACGAACAGTATCGAGCCTTGAGATGTATTAGGTTCTTGCGCGGGCGCGCCGCCGGGGTACATCTGCCTGTAGAAGCTATTGCCGAGGAGTGAGAGGAGCACGTCGTAAGGGGGCTTATACTCCGGGTGCTTCTCGAAGACCGCCCGCTCGAAGTATTGGACCGTGTACATCTTGCCATTGGTCTCGGATACTTCCGCGAACTCCCCGGTCATGGGCAACCCCTGCTGGGCGAGAGCGCCATGCTCGTTCCAGTACGTCAGGAATAGGCCGCACACCGACCTCCCCGTTTCGGGAAAGGTGCGGCAGTCCAGATTGTGACTGTGCCAATGTCGCTATGGGCTGCTGGCTGCCTGTCATGACAAGAAGCATCAAAAGAAGCGTAATCCAACGCCACCCGGTACGTCCCATACTTGACATAATCATTTATCACCTCTGAAGCTGGGTTATTATATCTACCTGTACTGTTCAACGTTTCTCAGCTTCAGAGGTTGTGGAAGATTTCATCTATAGACGACGAACGACAGACGACGGACGATAGAAAATAAGTTCACCGCAGAGGCGCAGAGGGCGCAGAGATTATTTTATGGAAGTAATACTCTATCGTCTATCGTCTATCGTCTATCGTCTATCGTCCGTCATTCAGCAACCCAGGCTCACTCGTCGGAGGCTCCTGTCCGGCGGCGGATGGCAGGTCCTCTTTGCGGAGGAAGAGGGCGGTATACAGCAATCCCGCTATGATGCCGCCGATTATCGGCCCAACCCAGTAGATTATCTGGTCGCCGTTCCAGTTGCCGGAAACAATCGCGGGGGTGATGGCGCGCGCAGGGTTCATCACCCCGCCACTGATGGGTCCGCCCACCAGGATGTCCGCGAAGACCGTAAGGCCGATGCCGAAGCCCGCGATCCCCTTGCCGCGTGTATCAACGGCAGTGCCGAATACGGCCACCACCAGGAAGAAGGTGAGTATCGCTTCAAGGAGAATGGCCTGCGCCATATTCACGCCCGTTACGACGCTCGGCGTGCCCAAATTCACCGCCTGCCATGCCTCGCTGGGGAAGATTGAGATAAGCGCCAGGCAAGCCAGCACTCCACCCACGATCTGCCCTATGATATAGAGGATTGCCAGCATAGGGCTGATCCTGCGCGTCACCAGCATAGATATCGTGACGGCGGGGTTGAAGTGGCCGCCCGATACGTGCCCCAGGGCTGAGATGGCGAGGGCGAGGGCGATGCCATGCGCCAGGGCTACATAGAGGACCCCACCAGCCCCCCCGGTCCCCCCGGCTATGATTGCCCCTCCGATACCGATAAAGAAGAAGAAAAAGGTGCCGACGATTTCGGCTATCACTTTGCGCCAATCCGATTGCGAGATACTCGTGTCCATTCCTGCCTCCTGCCTATAATTGATTAAACGTCAATACACCAGGGTGATAAAGAACGCCAGGTCGGGTTAGAAGAACGCACTATGTAGTGAGTGCCGGTTAAGGATAGCTATAGCCCTTACCGAGCGGGGCAAGTATAGCAGAAAGGATGGGGGATTGCAATGGCTACAAGTGCGTTTGCCAGGGCTAATGCAACGTCAAAGAGAGTAAATGTCGCATAGAGCAGCAACTTTCCGCCTGTCATTCTGAGCGAAGCGAAAAATCTCCAAGCTTGGACGTATGGATAACGTTTTACAATTCTTCGCTCCGCTCAGAATGACAGGGGAAGAGTTACAGTCAGGTTGCGATTTTGCATCTGCCCAGATGCATCTTCCCAACGTAGAGTATAATAGTTGTGACGCGAAGGCTGTCCCGTGCGTATATCCGGTAGGAGGATTTCCAATGGGTAAAGCGTCACCTATTTTGAAAGTGCTGCGGACTGGATATCTATCATCCCTATTCCTGGGGATGGCTATGCTCGTGCTCGGCGGGGTGCTGGAGCCTTACAGCGTGCAGGCTACAACGGTGCGGCAAGGGGAGGGGGCGCGTCTTGTCTATGTCGCCCCGTTCAAGCTGCCGATAACCCCTATCAGCGCGCAATACTTCGCCAGGCTGATAAAGACCGCCGAGGATGCGGGTGCGGACGCCTGAGTGATACAGATTGATACCCCCGGCGGGCTGGTCGACTCGATGCAGGAGATGATGAAGAACATACTCGCCAGCAGCGTGCCTGTCATCACATATGTGTCGCCCCAGGGTGCGCAGTCTGCATCTGCCGGGGTCTTCATCGTCTATGCCTCGCACGTGGCGGCGATGGCCCCCAACACCACTATAGGGTCGGCTGAGGTGATTTTCGAGGGGGGTGGCGATGACGGCGGGAGCAGCGAGACGCCCACAGGTGGACGACGCCGCTATGCGCCGCAAAGTGACAAACGAGCTTGTCTCGAAGATACGCAACCTGGCGGTGACTCACGGGCGCAACGCCGACTTCGCGGAGCGGCCGTGCGTGAGAGCGCCAACCTGGGAGCGCAGGCAGCCCTCGATCAGAAGGTTGTTGATGTCCTCGCGAATAACGTAGAGGACCTGCTAGCCAAGGTAGACGGGCGTACCGTCGACATGGAGAGCGGAAAGGCGACCCTCCACACGAAGGACGCGACGATACGCAATCTCACCCTCAGCTTTGGGGAGGAGATACTGCTGATTATCACGAATCCCAGCGTGGCATTCGTGCTCATCAGCCTCGGAACGCTCGGCATCACCTGGGAGTTTATCAACCCAGGCTCGGTCTTCCCCGGAGTAGTGGGCGCGCTCTGCTTGCTGATAGGGTTCCTGGCGCTCGGAACGCTGCCAATAAACGCGGCGGGGGTGGTATTCCTCCTCTTCTCCTTCGTCCTCTTCATAGCGGACATATTCACGCCGAGCCACGGCATTTTAACCGCAGGGGGGATAGCCTCTCTTATACTGGGCGGCCTGCTCCTGATAAACACGGAGGGACTGCCTGGAGTGCCGAGCGTGTCGCCCTATGTGGTTGCGGGCACGGCCAGCGCGCTAGGAGCGTTCTTCTTCTACGCCGTATACAAGGTATTCCAGGCGAGGCGCTACCGTCCGGCAACAGGACGTGAGAGCCTGGTGGGAAGCGTCGCTGAGGCGCGCACCGACCTCGCACCCAACGGCATGGTATTCGTAGAAGGCGAGCTATGGAACGCGATTAGCTCGAACGGCCCGATACCGCAAGGGCGAAAAGTACGAGTGGTGAAGGCCGATGGACTGACGCTGACAGTCGCATCTGACGAGGCGTGAAACGTGAGATTAAACGCCAATACGCAAAGGGAACCAAGAACGCCAAGAATTCTTTGTGGTTATTCACCGCAGAGACGCAGAGGTCGCAGAGATTTTATCAAGAGGGCGGTGATTCCTATAAAAACTTGGCGTTCTTGGTTATCTTGGCGTCTTGGCGTTTGATGATCACCTTTCACGCATCACGTTTCCGCATCAATTACAAAGGAGAGAATAACATGGGCGAAGGTCTTATAAGCTTATTGGCGTTTTTGGTGCCACTGGTTGTGGTGCTATTCAGCGTGGCGGGGGCGGCCATAAAGGTGGTGCAGGAGTACGAGCGCGGGGTGATCTTCCGGCTCGGCAGGCTGGTGGGGGCGCGTGGGCCGGGCCTATTTCTGATCATACCCATAGCGGACCGCATGGTGAAAGTGGACCTGCGCGTGGTCACCCTTGACGTGCCCGCCCAGGAGGTCATCACGCGTGACAACGTGACAGTACGCGTGAACGCCGTGCTCTTCTTCCGGGTGTTCGACCCCGAGAAGGCGGTTGTCGCGGTGACCGACTACGTGCGCTCCACCCACCAGATAGCGCAGACGACCCTGCGGAGCGTGCTGGGGCAGTCCAACCTTGACGAGTTGCTCTCCCAGCGCGAGGAGATCAACCTGAAGCTCCAGCAGATCATAGATGAGCAGACCGAGCCATGGGGCATCAAGGTGGGCATCGTCGAGGTGAAGGATGTCGAACTGCCCCAGTCGATGCAGCGGGCGATGGCTCGCCAGGCGGAGGCCGAGCGTGAGAAGCGCGCCAAGATCATCCACGCTTCGGGTGAGTACGAGGCGTCCAAGATGCTTACCGACGCGGCAGGTGTAATCGGTGGAGAGCCTGCGGCCATACAGTTGCGCTATTTGCAGACGCTGACGGAGATAGCCGCCGAGAAGAACTCGACCATCGTCTTCCCGGTGCCAATCGAGCTTCTGGGCCTGATACCGCACGCCATATCTGCATTCAAGGATGGGGATGGTAGCGCAGCCAGGGAGCGCGCGGTGGCCCGTAATGCGCCCCCGGTAGCGGATACCTTGCCCGTGGAGACCTCCTCGGTGGCTGCTAGCCCTCCGCCAGATGATGGGGAGGACAGCGAGGCTGAGCTAGAGAGGCTCAGGTCGGCAGCCGCCGAGCGCGCACGCTTCATGGAAGGGGATATAGAAGCCTCCGAAGATGATGAAGCAGGTGCAGGCCAGGGTGAGCGATAACATCCTGGGGCCAAGGGTGTTGCAGAGGGTTGAGGGCGGGGTTTTGCTCGCCCTCTCACCCCTCCTATATGGGAAGAGCGGCGGGGAGTGGTGGCTCTTCGCCCTCCTCCTGCTCGCACCCGACCTCTCTGCCCTGGGCTACCTGGCAGGGCCGAGCATGGGGGCAGCCTCTTACAACCTCTTCCATAACTACCTCCTTCCTGGCGCTTTGGTTTTCATAGGGGTGCTAACCACCAGCTTACTTCCGCTTTGGCTGGCGCTGATCTGGTTCGCGCACATCGGCATGGACCGCCTGGTAGGGTATGGTCTGAAGTACCCGGGCTCGTTCAGCGAAACGCACCTGGGGAGGATAGGCAAGGCTAAGGCTAAGCGACCCCTGGATGTCTCTGCGTAACTAAAAGCCCAGAACGAGGAAGCACATCTCTCCCTGTCATTCCGAACGAAGTGAGGAATCTCCAAGGTTGCCAGGTGGATAGATTTCTCAATTCCTCACTCCGTTCGAAATGGCACTCTTTATAGTTTCGTGTCGTACCCGCGCCAGACTTGACACATTGGTAACCCGTATGTTACAGTAACTCTATGGTTACGGAAGAAAAGCATACCCGGCGAGTCATGGACGCTTTAGGCCATCAGACCCGCCGAGACATACTGGCTTTATTGAAAGAAGCCGCTATGCCCGTCGGGGATATCGCCGTCCGCTTGCCGATCAGCCGCCCTGCCGTCTCCAAGCACTTACGCACCTTAAAGAAGGCTGGCCTGGTCGAATACACATCGAGCGGCACGCGCAATATCTTCCGGCTCAGGTCAAACGGCTTCGACGCAGCCCGCGCCTACGTGGAGAGCTTTTGGGACGAAGCATTGGCGAGCTTCCAGCGCGTCGCCGAAGACCAGGAAGTGTCAGAACGATGAGCGCGCTCGGCTCGGCGGATGTGGTCAGGAAAGCGGTCATTGTGCGCTGCGGCGTGGACGCAGCCTTCCGCACCTGGACCGAGCAGATCAACGCGTGGTGGCCCAAGGGACATTCGCGCAGTGGCAACCCAAACACCACCGTCTTTATGGACGGCCACGTGGGCGGGCGCATCTATGAGCGCACCCCGGAAGGCGTCGAGCACGATTGGGGCAAAGTCACCGCCTGGGACCCGCCGCGCCATCTCGCCTACCACTGGTATCTAGGGAGCGGCCCCGACCAACCCTCCCAGGTGGACGTCTATTTCATCGCCCAGAGCGAAGGCAGCACGCGCGTCGATGTCACCCACCGCGGCCCCGAGCTGATAGGCAATCTCTGGTCGCGCAACAGCTCCATCTACGACGCAGCCTGGGAGAACCTGCTCCCCGCCTACGCCACAGCCTGTCACTGGACGATGAAGTGAAACGTGATGCGTGATGCGTGATGTGTAAATCCTCCATAAATCTCTGCGTCTCTGCGTCTCTGCGGTAAAATCTATCGTCCATCGTCCATCGTCCATCGTCTGTGTCAATAAGGAGTTCACCACATGAAAGAATACAGCGCCAGCACAACCATCGAGGCATCGCCTGAGACGATCTGGGCGATCCTGACGAATGCCGCGAGCTACCCCGAATGGGACCCGACGGCAGACAGGATTGAAGGCCGCATCGCGCCCAGCGAGACGATCAAGGCCTTCACCAAGCTAAGCCCGGGGAGGGCGTTTCCGGCCAAAGTCACCGAGTTCGAGCCTGGCCGGAAGATGGTGTGGAGCGGCGGGATGCCCCTGGGCCTCTTCAAGGGCGTGCGCACCTTTACGCTGGAGCCGCAGGGCAATGGCGGCACCAAGTTCACCATCCGCGAGGTCTTCAGCGGACCTTTGCTCCCGGTATTTGGCCGCTCAATCCCCGATATGACGTCACCGTTTGAGCAATTCGTGGCTGGGCTGAAGAAACGCGCTGAAAGTAGTGGCTAACTCTTGCTTGTTGGAGGTACTGAGGTGGCCCTAGCGCGGATGTACAGTATATCTAGGCAAGGGAAGTGGGACGTGAACCGCGTACTACTTTTGTTGCTCCCTTGCTATCTTCTCATCTAGAATCTCAAGGTTCTCTCGCACTACATTTGTGTTGGGGTGATCATCACCCAGGAACTTCTGGAAGATCCGGTAAGCCCTATCCAAGTATAATCGTGCCCCCAGCAAGTCTCCCAACTCTTGTAGCACATTACCTAAGTTGTTGACACGAATAGCCACGGTGGGATGGTTGGGGCCATACGCTGTCTCGTCAATAGCCAACGCTCGCTCGAAGTATGCTTGTGCCCCCGCCAGATTCCTTAACTGTCGTAGCACACTGCCCAAGTTGTTGACATCAGTAGCCACGGTGGGATGGTTGGGGCCATACGCTGTCTCGTCAATAGCCAACGCTCGCTCGAAGTGTGCTTGTGCCCCCGCCAAGTCCCCTAACTGTCGTAGCACATCGCCCAAGTTGTTGGTATCTCTAGCCACATTGGGATGGTTGGGGCCATACGCTGTCTCGTCAATAGCCAATGCTCGTTCGAAGTGTGCCCGTGCTCCCGCCAAGTCTCCCAACTCTTGTAGCACATCGCCCAAGTTGTTGACATCAGTAGCCACATCGGGATGGTTGGGACCGTAAACTGCCTCGTCAATAGTCGATGCTCGTTCGAAGTGTGCCCGTGCTCCCGCCAGGTTCCCTAACTGTCGTAACACAAGGCCCAAGTTGTTGACGTAAATGGCCACATTGGCATCGTCTGGGCTATAAGATGCCTCACCGATAGCCACTGCTCTTTCAAGCACACCCTTAGCTTGTGTGTATTGAGCAAACTCTCTCAGATATAATCCTACCAGGTTCAATAGACTTCCAGCCAGACTCCGATGCCACGCCGAGTTCCTCGGCATGACCTGCCGTTGCTAGTGCGTGGGGCAGCATGCGCGTGGACACCTGCCAAGTATTCAATTCATTTAGCTCGTAAGGGAAAGTGCTATTGGCTAAACGCACGGAAGCCTCGGCCCATATCTTCCTTTCTTCTCCCAAGCGGTCTCGCACCACTGCCTGCACCAGCCGGTGAACTGACAAGGCATCTCTGTCTATATCCACTTCAACCAAAGAATAATGACGGAGGGGCGCTATCGCATCATCAAACGCCAGGGGATCTGCTATCGCAGTAGCCAGAGGTTCCGGCAAATACTCTGCCCCTTCCCTCAATATTTCCTGTGGAATGTCATCGGGGGCGAGGAAGGCGCACAGGTTCAACAGGTCTGCTCCTGCGGGCGATGCTTTCTGCACCTCTTGAAACGAGAGTTCCCAGGTAGTGGCAACGGTGGCAGGATAGTCCGTAGAAGGAGTGCCGCGTTTCAGGATTTCTCGCTGACGGGTCTGGAACAGCTTCAAGTAGTCCGACAGTGATCGCCCCGACTCCTCCATATAAGCCCCTGCCTGCTCCAAGGCCAACGGCAGATTACCTAGCTCCTCGGCCAGCCTGGCTGCCGCTTCTCTATCCGTTTGCCCGGTGCGTTTCAGGAGGAAGTCAATCGACTCATCCTGGGCCAGGACCTTGACGGAGAGTGTTGTTGCCACACCCCGCCAATTATGGTCGCGGGAGGTGATAATGACATGCCCAGTAGCTGCTTGAGGTAAGTAGTCATGCACGTCTTTTTGATTTGCAGCATTGTCGAACACGAGCAGCCAACCAGAGTTATGCCCCAGCCAGTGCCTCACGGCTTGAGCAATCGCTGCCTGTTCTTTGGCGCTCTGCTCCGGTAGCCCTAGCTTGGTGGCGAGGGCCGCGTACTCGGCAGCTAACGTTGAAGGCCCCTCAGACCGCACCCACCAGACAATATCATATTCGGTGGCGTAGCGATACGCATACTCTATGGCAAGTTGCGTCTTGCCGACGCCTCCCAACCCACTAATGGCCTGCGTCAATGCGGCGTGCTGCCCCGATGTCAGCGCCGTTCGGAGGTCGGTCAGAAGCTCCTCGCGCCCGGTGAAGTTCGGGTTGCGTTGGTGTGGGACGTTCCAGGTTCCGGGTAACGCTCCAGGGAACCGAGGGCTATTGGGTACTAATCGTTGCGGTGCGTCCGGAAAGTTGGGTCGCGTAGGTGGCGTGGCACGCTCACGACGTACCCCCGCGAGTAGAGCATCCCTGGCACTCGTCTCGTCCAGTCCTACCAGTTTGATGTAATTCATTGAGGGCCACAGTCCCTTCAACTCCGTTTCCCTGACCAGCACTGGCACCAGGATGCCCCTTCTCTCCCTTGGGGTCCCGTACAAAGGCCGCAGTCCACTCGGAATGAGTAAATTCCGAAGTAAAGTAATCAGGGGACAAGACGGCTATAGTCCGCTCGGCGTCCGCTGCGGCTTGTTCGCATATTAAGCACAAAGTTCGAGGCTGGCCGGAAGTCCCACGCCTGAATTGCAACTTCATATTTCGCTTCTACCAACTGCCATGCAATCCACTCGGCCCAGGAGCGGTCCGCCTTGTTATAGCTGATAAAAAAGTCTTTCATCGCGCTTCTCACCCATACTACAGACCAAACTTCGTAATTGCTATTCTACCACAATTAGTGCTACCTCCTTATGCCACAATCCAGGGCTGATGCAAAATCGGAGGCGAGACATGTAGCATGGAGCAACATCCCTCGACCTGTCATTCTGAGCGGAGCGAAGAATCGAAAATCTCCACGTCCTCCCAAGCTCACAGCCACCCCAACATCTTCAGATTCTTCGCTCCGCTCAGAATGACAGCTAAGTGGAACCTTTTTCGTCCCACAATCGTCTCAACAATATAAGACGCCCAACAAGAGGGCTAAATCATAGAAGAGGAGTAAGAAAGAGATGAAATCGGGAAATAACAGGGTACTGGCATTGGCAAGCGTGGCGTTATCTGTGGCAATGATATTGAGTGCATTCGCGGTAGTGTGGCTTGCGCCTCGCAATGCCTCCCCCGCATCGGCCCAGAACAACGAGAACAACGATGCAGGGAAGGTCCCGCAGATAACAGTGCGGGGGAGTGGGAGCATTAGCGCGAAGCCCGACCTGCTCGTGGTCAACGTAGGGGCCTCTTACCAGGAGAGCACCGTCAAGGCCACGCAGACAAAGGTCTCTGCGGCGATGGACGCGATGGTCGTGAAGTTGAAGGCAGCAGGTATCGAGGAGAAGGACTACAGGACTGTGCAGTACACCGTAGAGCCTGTCATGGACTACGGGAGCGCCAATGAAAAGGGTATGATGGGCATACCTAAGCTGACCGGCTTCCGCGTGACGAGCATGTTGGAAATCACCTTCCGCGACCCGTTGAAAGCACCCGACGTGCTAGACCAGCTGGTGAGCGCCGGGGCCAACACCGTCTACAACGTCGGCTATACCTTCTCTAACCCTGACAGGCTCTCGCAGCAGGCATATGAGAAAGCGGTCAAGGACGCGGAGGCACGCGCTACCAGGCTGGCCGGCCTATCCAACCTTATCCTGGGCAGGGTCGTCAGCGTCACCGAGGCGAACGCCAACGTACCCGGACCTATATACTACGACAAGGGTGGCCTCGGCGCAGGCGGCGCTTCCGGTCCCATGTTCCCCGGCCAGCAGAGCGTTCAGGTAGATGTGATAGTCACCTACGAGGCGAAGTAACGAAGACTGAGGACTGAGCAGGGTTGCTCGGTCCTCTTTTTGTTTGGGATGTTGCTGTGAATTTCGGCGTGATGGTATGCTAGAGCATGTCTGCATATCCCGCCCAACGCTCGGTAAAAACAACCAGTTCACCCCATATACCAACTACCTACACCCCAGCCCGCGCAGGCGGGCTTCGTATGTGTAGCCCGCACATTTATGTGCCGGGCGCCGGCCACACGCACCTATACGCATTATTTCGCCAATGTTCATTGGTCACCAGGCGCCCCTGTAACCTTGTGGCGAACTATCGTCTTGATGCTTGCAGCGATATTACTTTCCGCGTGCGGTGGCAACCCCACTATCGAAGCGATGGTCACTCCCGGATGCTGGGCCGACGTGCCTGCACCCACTTTGCATACTGGCCCTGTACAGATGGGAGGCATCACTGCCTTCTCCGAGCGCGATGTCTGGGCTGTAGGTCAGCAGTCCGCCACTAGCGGAGAGAACTCTACCACGCTAACCATGCACTGGGACGGCGCGCAGTGGAGCATAATCCCCAGCCCAAACGCCGCTGACGGTCCAACCAGCAAGAACAATCTGTACGCCGTCGCTGGCACCTCCGGCAGCGACGTATGGGCGGTAGGCGCTTACGCACCCGACGGTGCTCACTTCAAAGCCCTGGCGATGCACTGGGATGGGCAGGTATGGAGCCTCGTGCCAACGCCCAACCCCGGCGCGCTCGATAACACTATCTACGACGTGTCCGCAACAGCCTCGGACGATGCGTGGGCCGTAGGGAGCTACCTGGCGGGCGAGCACGTTGACGCGCACATGATGGTGCTACACTGGGACGGTAAGGCATGGTCGCAGGTAGAGACCCCACGCGCCAGCACGCATAACCTGCTCGCGGTGAGGGCTATATCGAGGGATGACGTGTGGGCCGCCGGGACGCAGGTGCTGCATTGGAACGGCAGAGCCTGGAACATCGAGGATACACCCGAAAGCTACACGGGGGGCTACCTCGACGGTATAGCTGTAGCCGGGCCGCAGAGCGTGTGGGTAGTGGGTAACGACGGTAACGAAGGGGTCTTGCTACACTGGGACGGCGAGAAGTGGGCGGGAGCGCATTCGCCCAAACTCGCCGCAGGGCCATACCCGCATGAGGTGGTAGCATTATCACCCGACGACGTGTGGGCGGCAGGCGAATACGCCGATAATCCCCTCACCCGGCAATTGCTCTTGATGCGCTGGGACGGCAAGACGTGGAGCGCCCTGACGAACCCCTTGCCGGGGGAAGATACGAGGCTCTTGGGGCTGACTGCTGTGGACAAGACGCTCTGGGCGGTTGGCATGAGAGGGCACGATAATGAAAGCAGGCCCTTGTTTCTACGCTATAGCCCGGAGCCATGCGGCAAGTAGGCTGCGAGGTATACGATGAGCCAGAGACCCAGGAAAGCTGCCAAAACACTAAAACCTCCTGACATCCCCGATGACCTATCGGTTGAGGGCCTGCCCGGACGATACGGTGCGTGATCGCGGAACGTATGATTACCTTGCCCTATCCCAACTTGACCTCGGCGGGCAAAGGGCAGAGTACGCGACTTTCGAGGCCACACGCTTCAGCCACGTCAGCATGAGCGAGAGCAACTTCCCCGGCCTCTCTCTTCTCGACGTTCGCCTTGAGGATTGCGACCTGGCTAACGCGGACCTCTACAAGGCCAGCTTGCAGCGCGTGGAGCTTGTAGCTTCGCGTATTGTGGGCCTGAAAGCAGGAGGCGCTGAGTTCTATGATGTCCTCTTCAAGGATTGCAAGGGGAGCTTCTCTTTCTTCCGGTCAGCGATTTTCAAGTCGGTGCGCTTCGAGGATTGCGACCTTACGGAAGCGGACTTCGGAGAGGCTGACCTGTCGGGCGTACTCTTTTCCAGGTGCAACCTCACCAGGTGTGACATGTCCGGGGCAAAGCTGGTTGGCACGGACTTCAGAGGCTCAAACCTCGATGGTCTAAAGGTTGGACTTGACGAGTTGCGAGGCGCAATTGTGGATCCCTCGCAGGCGCTTGACTTCATCGAGTTGCTAGGACTGTTTGTCAGGTCGGTAGAGGATTAGCATCACGAGTTGCAATCCAAACCGGGCTAAGATATTCTTGTGCATCAGCGGTAGAAAGGAGGCTAGCAACTCATGAGCAGGCCGCTTACGTTTGGCATTATCACCATACAGAATACAAGCTGGGAAAAGACGCTGGAGCACTGGCAGACGGTCGAGTCGCTGGGATTTCGACAGCGTATGGATAGCGGATCACTTTGTGAACCCTCGCCAACCGCGCACATCGTGGCTGGAGGCCTGGAGCTTGCTGGCTGCTCTCGCTGCCCACACCTCCCGCATCCGGATAGGCACGCTGGTCACGCCTTTCACGCTCCGCCACCCCGCTCTCCTGGCTCGCCAGGCTATGACTGTGGACCGCATTTCGGCTGGGAGGCTGGAGTTGGGCCTGGGTGCCGGATCGCAGCATGATCCTAGCTGGCGTATGCTCGGCGTGGGTGCCTGGGAGCCTGCTGAGTTGGTGCGACGTTTCCGTGAGTACGTTGGTATGGTGGATAGCCTTTTGCGCAACGAAAGCACCACCATCAGCGGCCACTACTACCAGCTTGAGGATGTGGCGATAAGTCCAGGTCCCGTGCAGAAACCTCGACCGCCTCTCACTATCGCGGCCCTCGGTCCCTCTATGCTCAAGACCGCCGCGCGCTACGCCGATAGGTGGAATACCTTCCTTGGTTCTTCAGAGTCGACCAAGGAAGCAGTGGGCACGATACGAGAGCGCAATAAGATGCTTGACGAAGCATGCGCGCAGCTAGGGCGAGACCCACAGGAGATTATTCGCTCCCTCCTACTTCTCGACAGGACAACACCCACCAGTCCCTTCTCATCGATAAACAGCTTTGAAGAGACGATTGGTCGCTTCCGTGAGGGCGGTATCACCGATTTCATATTTTACTACCCGCCTGATGAATGGTATCCCGTGGGGGGTGAAGGGCAAGAGGAGGTTGTCAGGCAGGTGGCAACTGAAATCGTTCCCAGGTTGAGGCAGTCCTAGATGATTTTGCCCGCACATGAGCACCTCGACAGGCTTGGTATAACGTACGAGCGGCGTAGCTTCCCTGATACCACAGAAAAAGGCGCAGCATCCGTGGCGCGGGCGCTTGGCTTCCGCGAGCGCCAGATGGTGAAGACCCTCATTTTCGAGTCGGATAAGGGAGAGTGCGTGCTGGTAATGCTCGGCGGCGACCAGAACGCGATTTGGGGCACCTGAAGAAGGCTATCGGGTCGCGCAATATCCAGATGGCGAGCCAGGAGAGGGTGAAGGAGACGACGGGCTATGTGATAGGCTCCATACCCCCTTTTAGCTGGCAGCCAGGGGGCTTTCGCACCTTTATCGAATCGTCTCTGCTTGACGAGCCTGTATTGGGCGTAGGCGCTGGCAAGTGGGGAGAGGAGATATTGATTACCCCGGCTGACCTGGCGCGGGCAAGCAGCGCGCAGGTGGTCAACCTGACGGACCGTGAGCGGCCAGTGCTGACGATGGATGAAGATGGTTAGGTGAGTAGAGAGAGTGCCGCATCTAGCACCTGCTGCGGTCTTATTGCTTCAAGGGCGCGGCATGGCAGGATGGCGAACCACGCGGGTATGGTTATACCCCCCACGAGTGGGAAACGATGTGCGCATGGGAGGGGAGAGCGAACTACCATATAGTCCACCCCCTCTTTACCGCCTGGGACCCAGGGGTGGTAGCTGCGAGGGTCTGTGAGGCCATGTATAGCGACTGCGCGAGTGCCCATCGCCACAGCCATGTGCAGTGGGCTTAAGTCGTTGCCGATGAACAAGGCGCATCGCCTGGCGAGGGCCGCCGTCTCGCCCAACGTGGTCTGGCCCACGGCATTGATGATATTTGCGTGAGTGCGCGAAGCTAGCTCCGCCGCCAGTGGGGCTTCGTTCTTGCCCCCCATGATGACGATGCGCGCCCCTAGCTTGCCCGATAGGCCGTCCGCTACCTGGGCAAATCGCTCGACGGGCCAGCGCTTGCGGCCCCACAGACCTTCCCCGCCGGGATGCATGGCGATAAGTAGCTCGCCCTCCTCTATGCGATTCCGGTCGAGCCAGCTTTGGGCGCGGGCTTCCTCCTCGACATCCGGATAGAGGCGCAGCCGCATATCTTCGACCTCGATACCAAGTCGCCTTACCACGTCACTATAGTGCTCGACGGCGTGATACTTGCGCCATTCGCGTCCAGCACCGGGTCGCCCCCACCAGAAGCGCGGGAGGTTCATCTCGGTGCGCTCCCGAATACCCGCCAGGCTGGCGATCCATAAATTGTAGTTCGAGAACTCTACCGACAGGTCGAAGCATGCGCGGCGAAGCCTCCAGAAGAGCTTGAGCACCGCTCGCACGCCAGGCCACGCATCTCGCGTAGGCCATGTCAGGAAGCCATCTATATCAGGGTTGGAGCGCAAGATGCCCTGGTTGGTAGGGTAAGTGAGCGCGGTGATATGCGCTCCTGGGTAGCGCTTGCGGAGGGCGTGTATAGCGGGTGTGGTGAAGAGTGTATCGCCGATGGGGAGGAGGGCCATGATGAGAATGCGCATCATGGCAAGTATAACTGATTACCGAGCTAACTTGATTTGTTTACCAGTGCCCGTATCCTACTCGCTTTCAATCGATAGAGGCATGAACCGACCTTTTGATCCATCAATGTAATCTGGATTAGGCTCCACAGAAATCCATCTCCGACATAGACGCTCTGCAGATGCACCAGTGACGTTACTGCCAGCAAATGGATCGAGGACCAAATCGCCGGGTTCAGTAAGGAATTTGATAAAGAACTTGGCGAGGTCAATTGGCATACGTGCGGGGTGCGTCTCAATGCCATGCAATCGGCAGTATTTCAAGTAATCACTGCTTGCGTGCGTGTTTGCGAGCGTTAGTACATTCGATGGGATCGCTCCTTTATTATCTTTGAAGAACGATGTATCTCCAATATGGTGTTCGGAAGGTCTTTTCCCCGAGTTATACTTCTTAAACTCCAGTAATTGCACCATGGATTTGCTGTACTCTTTCAGAATTCTTCTGTTATCGGCTTTAGGGCGATCCGTCGTGGAAAGCCACCAGATATGTGTGAACGCGTCCTTAACCCTGATCCTTTCAACAGTAACCCATTGTGCTGGACTTGGGAGCCGTGCAGGATTCTGCCAGAACAAACTGCTGACAAAGAACGAGAGGATCCTCTGTCTAAGAAAGCGAGTAGCGCGCGCAAAGCTAGTGTGGACATGACTGGACGCCCTGGCTCCCAAGAATTACCAAGCTCAATAATAATGGACCCCCTTCCTTAAGGAATTCTGAATATCGGCGCGAATCCTGCTAGCCAATCGATATATGCCTCGCCAGTTAGGTTCCCATACTTTTTTTTCCGATTGAGTGGGAACGGTGGCGAAGTGAGTATCAGATTATACTTGGTGCTTATAAGGTATCGTAATCGGTGAGCTAGTAAGTTCCTCGGCTAATCCGTTCAAACAAATGCCAGTCTCAGTCTTGTATGCGACTTCCATTAAGTACTCCGTTTGGTCTAGGTATTCACCAGCACACAGTTCAATGAAATTGGAAGTCCTAGTGAATTGATCTGAATATGTTTAGCATATCATACTGTCGGGCTTGCCACCACTATACCATCTGACACCGGAGAATAGCCGATGATGCACATTGACAGCATATCATGCTGGGAAATCAATAACGGGACATGTCTTTGCGGTTTCATGGGTTATAATGCGATACATGCTCTCTATATTAGCATCACAAATGTCGATAGAGCAGATGTTCCGCTGTAAAGCATCTAAATCCAGCATTTGTCCACACTACATCACAAGTATATATACTGATCGAGGTCTGAATAGATGACCTAGAGTGCTGATGAGTGCCCTTCCACAACTAGAAGCAGTATGGCAAAGAACACGTATAAAATACCAGTTCCTGTAATCACCGACGTAGCAAGTGAGGTTGCTAAAGAGACGGATAGAGGTGCTGCTCTACTGATAGGCGCATATCTTGATCTTCTCCTGTCATATCTATTAGCAGCACACTTTATAGATGATGAGGAACACGTACAACCTATGCTCTGGGCACCAAATGCTCCCCTCGGCACATTCTCCGCCCGAAGTAGGATAGCATATTTGCTAGGTCTATTGAAAGAAGATGAGTTTCAAGATTTAAACTACATACGTGGTATAAGAAATGATTTCGCGCATAAGCTTACTGGTCTCTTCTTTCAGCAATTCCGACATTGATGCCAAATGCAAGAAGCTGCTAGGTGCTCAGGTCGACGGCCAACCTAGTAATGCACGTGATTGCTTTACCAAGGCTTCCTTTAGACTAATACTTACCATCATAAGTGCCACGAACGAGAAGTATGAAGCATCAGTTATTGGAATGGAGGAATAAAACCGTTGGCTGACCAGACCACAAAGCACCAATTCTGGGTGGAGCTTCTCATGAGTGGCTCCGCTGATATATTTTCAATGCTCATGCCAATGATGATAGCCTTGCCGGGCATCTCAACGATGCCCTACCTGGCATTGGCAACATCACGAGTACTGAAGTACGGAGTGCTCGGGAGCGGTTTTACTATGCACCCAAACGAGGGGAACAACGAGACGAGAAGCTTGTAAGTCCGACCAAGCGTGTCATCCTAAATAAGGCTGAACAGATTAACGTAAGGGAAGCTTTAGCAGAAATACTGGACAACATCTTCGACAATTTCGAACGTAACCTGGATACAGCTAGGGATACTAAACGTAGAGATAGTGATATATCCACAATCTGGAGCGTTGCCTGCGCAACTTGTAATCCAAGAAAACAGCGGTAGCATACCCGGCGAACGTATAGTTCCCCTCATACAGCTTGGAGCTTCCGATAGAGCTAGCGGCGGAATAGGTGCTTGGGGTGAAGGTTTCAAAATGGCCGTCTTCGCGCTGGGTAAAGAGGTCGAAGTGTTTGCTCATTATCCAGGTGAACCACCCATAGCTATCCACTTCCCGAAGGGTTGGCTAGACCCCAATAATGATCACCTATGGCGCAACTGGAAAGTCAACCTATATTCTGTGGCGCGTAACCCGCCCCCAGAAGGTAGCACCACAATACGAGTAAGTCACTTGACCCAGAGTACGCTTGACTATCTAGGAGTCGGGGAGACTGCAAGTGAGAATACCCCACAACGTGCCTGTGAAGCTCTGGCTACGTACTTTGGTGAGGTATATGCGGAGAAGTATCAAAAGCTTCGATCAGAAGGGTGCGATATCAGTATCAGTCTCAAGGTATCTTCTGCGACCGCTAATATCCGCTTTGTAAACTCCGTTGAAGAAAAACTCCGAAGGAATTTAGCTTTTCTTCCATGGCTACGTCCGATATGTTGGCAAGTAGAGTTTGAGAGCGAGTTACTGGAAGAAGCTAGAACGGCACATTTGCGTGCGACAATATATGCTGGATTATCCTTAGACCCAGATGCATATTCGCAGTTAGAGGTAAATCAGACGCAGAGACCAGGGGTCGAGATGTGGGGTAACGGGCGGTTATTTACTTTAAAGGACGTATCACGGACAAGTCAGTGGGCTGGGGGTTTACATATGGCGGCAGTGCTGGCCGTAATCCCGCTTCTACGGCAAGTTCCCGCCGCTTAGCAATTGTGGTGTTATTTACGGCAGAAGATTCACGTGACGTACCTTGGGCTGCACCTGTGAAGAATGACTATAACCGACGTTCTGATTTTTATGCCGAGCTACGTCAGACTTTCGCCCGCGTCATAAGATTGTTTAAGGATGCGCTGTCTATTCTGAGCTGGTACTTTCTCCGTTTTCAGAGTATTGGATTCATCTGAGCGAAGATGAGAAGCTGAGTGCTCTCTTCAAGGATGTCGAACCTTCTAACGAGTTTCTAGATGCTTTTCGGCAGAGTAAATTCGGTAGGAAACTTCTTGCTTATCACCCGATGCTTGGATTCCGCAACATAGAGGGTGCCAGCAGCGAACCTACAGTACATAGCCTGTACAGTGTTAAATCTACGCAGATACAAACTATTGTGAAGGCCGCATCCGAAACAAGAGCTTAGAACATTCAGCTGAAGATCGAGTGGCCTTTTTCAAGGCAATCTTACCTTCCCTCGCTCGGCAAGCCGAAATCGAGGAACTTATGGAATTAGACGTGAATGAGGAGATAGGCTTATGATGGGGAGAAAGGTAAGTGAGGAAGACCTACGAGCAAAACTTGCCGATAGGATGTCTCCACAGATGAGATTAATGCTCTCATAGATGCCTATGTTGAAGCGTCAAGTGTAACTACTCCCAATATGCTGATAATAAGTTCTCTGGCGGAGAAGCAGGATGCCTCAGCGCTGCTACGTGTTAGTTTTGCTCTAGAACAGGCTGAATATGATGCTTAACATCTTACTATGATGAGCCTGAAGAGACAGCGACGAACCTCGTTAGGAAGGCTGTTAAAGAGTTCATGCGCATCGCTCTGTCGTGAGCGAGTAATCTTATCCGATCTGTAAGGTTGTGAGCTTCGGCGGCAGGCTAAGATACGTTAGCTACCAAACACTTATGTCTGATGCCTAACCTTGCCTTATCTGTCCTCCCTGAAGAACTCTATCATATCCTAGCACTTGCTCTCGGTAGCCATCACCTCAATAATGGAAAGGGAAAGATATAGGGCTTGTCCCACATGATCATGTTCTCGATAGGCTTTCCGTTGGGCTTGACAGTCGGTGAAACCACTATCGTATCTACAGGTTGGTAAGGCAATTTTCGGGCACGAAAACGAAGTCTTAATATCAGCCCTGCCAGAGTGATTCCCAATGACATAAGCCCATGCAGCTATTCCCACGTCGCATCAATTCTTCTATCCCCCACGAAGTTGATAGCCCGCGCAACAACTCAGGGCTTCGCTTGCTTATTGTGGGAGAATTCCTTCTCCTCATTGGGTACGTTGCTTTATTCTTGCTGCTGCAATCACCCTCCCTGTGGGTGAAGTCCAACCTCGTTGCCGACCGCTGGCCCGGTTTCTACAACCCCCTCAACACCTTCGTTATGACGCTGCTGGGGCGAATGAACGGCAGCGGCGATTTCGGCTTGCTAAACTCCAGGTTCTACCACCTTCTGCTAATCTTGCTATTCGCCGTCTACCTTTTTGTGGTCTTCCGCGCCTTCCGCTCCGATGTTTTTTCCGGTAAGAGCGGCAAAGCTCCTCTCAGGATCATCCTCGTTATCACTGCCGCTATACTGGTGGTGCTCTTATTCGCGCCTGGGGCTTTCACAGGCGATCTCTTCAGCTATATATGGTATGGACGTGTCTTCGCGCTGCACGGTGGCAATCCCTTTATAGATGTGCCTTCAGCCTATGCCGCCCAGGATGCCGCAGGCTGGCTCCGTTATCTAGATTGGCCCGATTTGCCTTCTGCCTACGGGCCGGTCTGGACTATTATCGCGGGTAACCTGTACATGTTCAGCCGGATGATAGACGACCATATCGTCACCCACCTGCTGAGCCATAAGCTGCTGGCAAGCGTCCTACACCTTGTGAATATATGGTTACTGTGGCACGTAGCGCGGGAGGTTATCTCTCGCTATTGGCCCGCAAAGGGTAGGGCGCGAGAGCGCGTGCATACTGAGGGTGGGACGCAGCTACCCGCATTGCGGGTGCGAAGTAGCTGGCGGCGTGGCGCGCAGGTTGGTATCACGCTCACCTACGCATGGAACCCCCTGCTGTTGGTGGAGTTCGGGGTGAGCGGGCACAACGATGGGCTTGCCATGCCTGAGACTCTATTGGCCGCTATCTGGCTGCACCTGGCAGGCAGGTGGCGGTGGGCGGTGATGGTATTGGCGCTTGGAAGCCTGGCTAAGCTGACGGAAGGTTTGACCTTTATCGGACCCTACCTCGCCTTCTTATTTTGGGAGACCCGCAAGACCAGCAGTAATGGCACCATGCAGCTCCTGATGCGCATGCTATCCCGGTTAGGGCAGGCGTTAGGGATCGTAGCGGCGACCTGGGTATTGGTGTGGCTCCCTTTCTGGCGCGGGCCTGGTACTTTAAAGATCTATACCGAGAACCCGACTCGCTCTATTACATACATTCTCTAGGCACGCTAATTCGCTACACTGTGCCCTCTGCCGTAGATCGAATGGCAGATGACCAGCACTGGGATATCGGCACGTCGTGGAATGGTCAGGCTATTGGAGATAGCCTCGACAAGCCCACCCGCTACGGCCTGCAAGCTATCGCAGCCTTGCTAGCCTTATTGTACCTGTGGCGCGCCCGCACCTTCCGCGCTATGCTGGTCGCGCTCTGGTGGACTGTTTTTGCTTACCTTGCTATCGGCTCGATCTGGTTCTGGCCCTGGTACACTTCCTGGCTCATTGTGCCTATGGCTCTGCTCGGGCCGGGACGCCTGTATACCGCCGGGCAGATTATGTGTGTTACCTCCCTGGCCGTGCATGGCCTCAACCCCGCCACTTCCAACTTGTTCGGGTGGTGGTGGGCATGGTCCGGCTTGATAATAGACGGGCCACCCCTCCTCTACCTGCTGATTTCGTCCACAATCAGCATCGCCCGCCGGAGGCGCGAGCGCCGGCAATTGGCTACCACGAAATCTCTAACGTCAGGCTTTGGGCCACATACAAGGGACTTGAACCTCGAACCTACAGATTAAGCCCGTACATGAGTCATCCCGAATTTTCAGCAAGCGTGATGACGCACTAACAATTCTTGAAGAAGGAGAACAATAAAGGTTCGGCGCAGCCGAACCTTTATTGTTCTCCTTCTTCAAACTCTCCTCCCCATTGGGGAGGGGTCGGGGGTGGGGGTTTGAAGTGAAATTTATGCGTGGGACAGGCACGAATCTGAAATCCGGGATGTCTCATGTATGGAGAATCTCTATCTATCTTCCCGGAAGAACTCTATCACGTCCTCGCGCTCGGTCTCGGTGGTCATTACCTCGACGAACGACAGCCGGTGCCAGGGGAAGATGAAGGACTTGGCCCCCGTGGTCATGTACGCGAGGGGCTTGCCGTCGCGCTTGCGAGGGTTAGTGAATTCGAGGAACTGGTCAGTGGGCTTGGGCAGGTCCTCGACCTCAGCGTAAATCGGCTCTTCCCCCACGACGTGTATGATTACTACCTTCGCCATATCTTCTCCAAGGGAAAAAGGATAAAGGAAAAAGGATAAAGGATGCTGGGTATGGGATTATGCTTCGTGACGATGGATATTCTTATCCTTTATCCTTTATCCTTTTTCCTTACATTGCTAACGCGTATAGCTTGCGGTCCAGCGAGCCGACGTACACTATCCCGTCTTCTATAGCGGGGGACGAGACCACGGGGCCGCGCGTCTTGTACCTCCACTTCAGCTCGCCCGTGCTGGCGTCCAGGCAATAGACGTAGTTGTTGGTCGCGCCGAAATAGACGCGTCGCTGATGAGCGACACGCGGGGCGACGAGGTCATCTGGCTGCCGGTGTCGAAGCTCCAGATATGGCGGCCCGTGGGCGCGTCAAGGGCATACAGGTGGCCGTCGGCCGAGCCGATCATCACGCGCCCCCCGGCACGGCGGGCGACGAGGAGACGGAGTGCTGGCACTCGAAGCGCCAGGACGTGAAGCCGGTCTCGATTCCGCGGCATACACGTAGTTGTCCATCGAGCCTACGATGACGATATTGCCCACCACCACCGGGGTGCTGACGATCGCGCCCAGGGTATGCAGCTTCCACTTGAGGGTGCCACTCAGCGTGTCGAGCGCGTACAGGTTGCCGTCGCTGGAGCCAATGAATACAAGGCCCTTGGCGAAGGCCGCGGAGGAGCGCACGAAGTTCCAGGTGCGATACTTCCATAGCATCTGCCCCGTATCGGCGTGGAGCGCGTAGATATTCTGGTCGTCCGAGCCTACGAACACCATGTCTTTGTACTGCTTAGGGGACGAGCGGACGGCCGCGCCGGTGCGGTAAGCTCCACTCCTGGGTGCCTCGCCGAGCGTCAAGCGCGTAGACGTAGTTGTCCTCCGAGCCGACCACGACCATGTCGCCGGCATTACAGCGGGGGAGGAGCATATACCCGCCTTGGTGGGAGCTTTCCACAGGAAATCGCCGCTCTTGGCGTTGAGCGCGTAGAAGTTGGTGTCGTACGAGCCGAAGAAGACCACCCCACGGTTGCACAGGGGGGAGGAGCGAATCTCGTCGTCGGCGGCGAAGGTCCAGAGCACCTGCGCGCCATCCTCGCCGCCTGCGGCGCAGGACGCTGAATGGAGCCGGGATGGTCGGCGACGGCCGCTCGGCAGCCGCGGCATATCCTGTGAAGTCGACAGGTGCCGAATCTCCTCAAGCGTGCGACGAGGACATCCTGGGGACCGTAGCGCCATCTAGCAACGAGGGCAATTCATCGAGGGGGTCCGACTGGCGGCGCTTTAGCTTGGAGTCGAATATGCTGCTCTGCATGAGCGCCTGACGCAGAGCCGGGGCGGTGGGCCAGCGGCGCTCTATGTCGTACTCTACGAGCGCGAGGATGACCGACTCTATGTACTCGGAGACGCGAGGGTTGAACTTGCGTATCGGGCGCTCGTGGAAGGTGAACGGGCGTCTGGGAGCGCGGGTCGGAGTTGGTGAGCAGGTGGTGCATGGTCGCGCCGAGGGCGTAGATGTCGCCGCGCGGCTCGGCCAGGCCGCGATACTGCTCGGGCGGGGCGTACCCCTCGGTGCCGATCATGGTGCCGCGCTTGTCCGACTGGAAGACCTTGGCGATACCGAAGTCGATCAGAGTGAGCTTACCTTCCGCCGTGACGATGATGTTCGAGGGCTTGAGGTCGCGGAAGACGATGGGCTGAGGCTGGTGGCCGTGCAGGTACTCCAGCACGTCGCAGATTTGCACCGCCGTACTCGACTACCTCATCTTCCATCATGGGGACGCCCCTGGCCTGCAAGTTGCGTTTCCAGGTCTTGCCCATCGATAAACTCCAGCACCAGGTAGACGCGGCCCTGCGCGGAGAAGAAGTCGTAAATCTTGGGTATGCCGGGGTGAGAGAGGGTGGCGAGCAGGGAGGCCTCGCGCTCGAAGTTGGCGAGGCGAAGCTGGCCGGTGCGCGGGTCCGGGCGCGGTGTCGAGCATCTCTTTGATGGCGCAGTAGCGGGCAACCGCGGTGAAGCGCAGGTCGCGGGCCTTGTAGACGGTGCTCATGCCGCCCACGCCCAGCACCTGCTCGACGTCGTAGCGTCCCTGGAGGACCGTGTTGCGAGGCAGGGGCGCTGTGCCTGTGCCGGGCATGATCTCGGTGGGCATGGGTCCCTTGCCGGAAGGGAGTGGATATTGAGCCGGCTGTGCGAGGTTATCTGCTGGGCTGTCGGTAGCCGAGGCTTGCTGCGCCCCGGCCAGGCGTTTGATGAGCATGGCGTGTTTCTCCCAAGTGCGTACTGGTCCTGGATAGATTATAGGAGGAGGTAGTAGCCAGTGGGAATAGCCCTAATGTCCCATTAGGGGTGAACCATTTTGGACGAAAGACGAAAGACGAAAGACGGATTAAACGCCAAGACGCCAAGATTACGGAGAACGCCAAGATTATTTATGGGTATTAGGCGTAGAGACGTAGAGACGTAGAGACGTAGAGACGTAGAGGTATTATGGGATGTGTTTTGATGGTAAGGTGGTGGGTGTGGTGGGTGTGGAGGTAGGGGTGGTAGGGGCATGGCGACGCCATGCCCCTACGGGCGCGTTGGGTTGTAGGGTCGGGTGCCCCTGTGCCGCAACTGGTTCCTGGTGATTTCCCTCTGTGCCTGGGGTGTACTTGGTATACGAAGTACACCCCAGGGGTGAGCTATGGGCATGGCGCTCCTACCAGGTGTGGATTGACCTGCGCTGTGCCCCTTGTTCGAATGTGGAGTGCGGAGTGCGGAGTGCGGAATATTTGTGAGGTAGCACTCTGTACTCTGTACTCTAGATTCTAGGCTGAGACCTCCTTTTGGGGGGTATCGAGGGAGAGTGTAATTCCCTCGACGACAGGGACACCAGCGGGACCCTTGGGGTTGGACCTCGACTGCGACTGGCGAGGTCGGAAATGCATCTCTATTAACTTAATCCCTTTTCGGGGTCAAAACGGGACAGGATTTTGGGGCTTTTTCGTAAATTGGTCCAAAATTAGTCCTTTTGGAGTATTTGGGAGGGGGATGTTGGGTCAGGGTGGGGGAAGGGGTTGCTCAGAGGGTGTTCAAAAAGAGCAGCACCAATTAGCCTGTCATTCTGAGCGAAGCGAAGAATGTAGAAATCTCTGAGCGTGTGCTGTGGTAAAAATCGTAGATTCTTCGCTTCGCTCAGAATGACATTCATGGCTTTACACATTGCCTCATGCTTTTTGGACATTCTCAGAAGGGGGCCGAAAAGGGTAAAGGGAGGTGTGAAGTAATGGCACCTGGAGGGGTGTAGTTTAGTTCTGACTCTGCATTATGTGCAGAATTATGGGCTGGATTATTGTCGACTGGTAGTAGCGGCTCTATAATAGAGTTACCAATCTCTCCTGTCAGGAATGGAGCGTGTTATGGCCGCACCCGATGCTATTGCCAGGCTTGTCGAGCAGTTTCGCGCTAACGAGGCGGAATATACTCAACCTTCGTACAAGGAATATAGCGTACGGAGCGAGTTTATCAACCCGCTTTTCGAGGCGCTGGGGTGGCCCGTGACGGCGACGCAGGGTGTCGCGCCGGAAGCGCGCGACGTCGTTTTCGAGGATACCATTAGGGCCGAGGATGTGGGTGGGGATGCTATAGAGAAGATAAAGGGGAAGGTCCCCGACTACTCCTTCCGCATCGATGGCAAGCGCAAGTTCTACGTGGAGGCGAAGAAGCCTTACGAGGAGCTTGAGACGAACCGCGCCCACGCTTTCCAGGTGCGCGCCTACGGGTGGAGCGCACGCCTCCCCATCAGCATCCTGACCGACTTCCAGCAATTCTCCGTCTACGACTGCCGCATCAAGCCGGACCGCAACGACCTCGCTAAGGTGGCAGTCCTCCCAGGCTTCTATCTCACTTACGAGCAGTACGTGGAGCGCTGGGACGACATCGCGGAGCTGCTCCACCATGATGCTGTCGCCGGGGGTTCGCTCGATAAGCTGATGGAGAAGAAGCTGTCGGGCGCGCAGACCGTTGACGCGGCCTTTCTGAAGGAGATTCTCGGAGTGGCGGGAGGTGCTGGCGCGGGAAATTGCCACGCGCAATCCCGACCTCTCCCAGCGCGACCTGAATTACGCGGTGCAGATGACTATCAACCGCATTATCTTCCTGCGCATCGCCGAGGACCGGGGAATCGAGCCGGAAGACCAGCTTAAGCTGACGCTGAAGTATGGCGGCGGGATGTACAGGCGGCTGGTGGACCTCTTTACGCGGGCGCACGAGCGGTACAACTCCGGCCTCTTCCATTTCAAGCCTGAGAAGGGGATAGCCGAGCAGCCGGACGAGTTCACCCTGAACCTTCAGATTGGGGACGAGCCGATCGCCAGGATAGTCGAACACCTTTATTACCCAAGCCCCTACAAGTTCGACGTGATACCTATCGAGATACTGGGGCAGGTGTACGAGCAGTTCCTGGGGAAAGTGATCAGGATTACGGACGACTCCAAAGAAGGCAGTAGGCAGAATGCAGAAGGCAGTAGCTCAAAATCCACAATCCACAATCCGCAATTCGCAATCCGGCAGGTAGTTATTGAAGACAAACCAGAGGTGCGTAAGGCGGGCGGGGTCTATTATACGCCTACCTACATCGTAGATTACATCGTGGAGCAGACGGTTGGGAAGCTGCTTGAGGGGAAGACGCCGAAGGAGGCTGCGGGCCTGCGGATATTGGACCCGGCGTGCGGCTCAGGGTCGTTCCTGATTGGGGCGTATAGCTATCTGCTCGACTGGCACCTGCGCTGGTACACGGCGAACGACCCGGAGAGCCATGCGAAGAAGGCTGGCGGGAGGGGGAAGAAGGCGGACGCCCCTGCGCTGGTGCGGGTGGCTAATGTGGGGGATGGAGCGCCTGGGTGGAGGCTGAGCATCGGGGAGCGGAAGAAGATACTGCGCAACAATATCTACGGGGTGGATATTGACACGCAGGCGGTGGAGGTGACGAAGCTGTCGCTGCTGCTGAAGGTGCTGGAAGGGGAGACGCGGGAGACGCTTGGGGTGCAGCTTGGCCTGGCGGGGGTAGCGACGGCAGACCGCGTGCTGCCCGACCTGGGAGAGAATATCAAGTCGGGCAACTCGCTGATAGGGCCGGACTTCTACACGAGCGGGCAGTCGAGCTTCCTGGATAGCGAGGAGCAGTACCGTATCAACGCCTTCGACTGGCAGAGTGAGTTCAAGGAGATTATGAAGGCAGGTGGATTCGATGCGGTGATTGGTAATCCGCCTTATATCCGCATCCAAACCATGAAGGAGTGGGCACCCTTAGAGGTCGAGCACTATAAAAGGCGATACGTTTCGGCAAGCAAGGGGAACTATGATATTTACGTTGTGTTTGTCGAGAAGGGACTGGAACTGCTGAACAATCGAGGACGGTTAGGATTTATCTTGCCGCATAAGTTCTTCAACGCACAATATGGAGAACCCTTGCGCGGGTTGATATCGCAAGGGCAGCACTTATCGGACATTGTGCATTTTACAGATCAGCAGGTGTTCACTGAAGCCACGACTTATACGTGCCTATTGTTTCTCACCAGAAGAGCTAACGATGCATGCCACATTCTGATGGTACGTAATCTTAATGATTGGCGTCTAACTGGTCATGCAGAAAAAAGTGTTGTGCCTGCTGAGAATGTAGGCGCGCAGGAATGGAACTTTGGTATGGGCCAGAACGTCAGCTTGTTTGGTCGGCTGAACGCTATGCCTGTGAAGCTGGGAGACGTCGCGCATCTTTTTGTGGGTCTACAGACCGATGCTGATGATGTGTTTATTTTGGAGTCGGTGCGCCAGGAGGGTGATCGGATTCTCTGTATGTCAAAAGCTACAGGCAAGGAACATTGGTTTGAATACCAACATCTCAAGCCTTTCCTAAAGGGTTCACTCAATATACGTCGCTACTATCTGGATAGGGTAACGAAACGCTTAATCTTTCCATATGCTATGAAGGATGGAAAGTCCGTGCTTATAAGTCAAGAGGATTATAGAGAGCACTATCCCTTGACATGGGCATATTTGGAAGAGAATAGAGAGAGATTAAGGTCAAGGAATAAAGGGCGACTTGGAGAAGATTGGTATGGATATGTGTATAAGAAGAATCACACTCGGTTCGGTCTACAGAAGTTATTAGTGCCCTCTATTGCCACTGGCAGCGCATTTGCCCCTGACTTGGAAGGTATGTATTACTTCGTAGGCAGTGGTGGAGGGGGTGGAGGAGGTTATGCAATTACTCTCGCAGATCGCAAGGACCTTACATATCTGTACCTGTTGGGTGTGCTCAATTCGGGCTTATTGAGTACTTATCTTCGCTCCATAAGCACCCCATTTCGTGGGGGCTATATAGCTCTAAATAGACAATACATAGAACAACTGCCCCATCCGCACCATCAACTTCTCCGACCCCGCCGACAAAGCCCGCCACGACCAGATGGTGAGCCTGGTGGAGCGTATGTTGAAGCTGCACAAGGACTTGGCCAACGCGAAAAGCCCCAATGACAAGGTGATGCTCGAAAGGCAGATCAAGGTAACGGACGAGGCGATAGACAGGCTGGTGTACGAGCTGTACGGGCTGACCGAGGAGGAGATAAGGGTGGTGGAGGGACAGTAATATGGCGGCCAGTGATGAAGCACGTGAGAAAGAGGTCTCTCGAGGATTGCAGGAAGAGCCTTAACACGCATGGGTATACGTTCCAGTACGCGGTGTTGAGACGATTGCACCAACTTGCGAACCAGAAAAAACCACTGGGAGACTTTACACCAACCTGGGCTTTTAAATCGACCGAGTTTCCAGTGGAGGTTCGTGGCTCTGGAACGCGTATTGACTTCGTTCTTCAACGCCAAAGGAATAAAGGAGGGGCTGGAGTTTCCGCTTATTACATGTTAGCCGAATGTAAACGAGCCAATCCTGCTTACTCAGATTGGTGTTTCGTTCGTGCCCCCTATACCTTTTTTGCCGAGAAGCATGGACATGTTGTTCTAGATAGAGCCAGACTGGTAGACAATAAGAACATCCTCGTGGAACCTGTTGAGCACTACATGGGGGGCGAGAAGTACGCTGCCTATCACATAGCTATCGAGGTAAAGGGAACCACAGAGGGAGATCGACACGGATCGCCTAAAGGCAAAGGCATTGAAGAGGCTGTAACCCAAGTCATGCGTGGTCTTAACGGGATGCTTGAATTCCTTGCTCTGTATCCTAGTTTGTTCGGAACCAGTGGTCAATCTATTACTCTCGTTCCTGTCATATTCACGACAGCACAGCTATGGGCTTCGGATGTAGATCTTGGTGCTGGTGACCTTTATTCCGGTAACATTGATATTAGCCAGTTACCTCTGAGGCAGGAGCCGTGGTTGTTATACCAATATAATCTCTCCCCAGGGCTAAAGCATACACTGCCGACTGCTGGAAAAGATAGCTGGTACAATGCCATGAGCAACATCATAGAAAGAGAATATGTACGGACAATCGCTATCGTAAGCGCCACAGGAATAGAAGATTTTCTAAACTGGTCTAAGTATATTGAAGTAGAATAGACCTCTGTAGATGACCTCGTAGATTATCCGTTAAAGTAGGGCAACCCGATCTACCAGATACTGGAGGGATAGGCGATCAAGGAGGAGATAAGGGTCGTGGAGGGGACTTAGGGCACGCTGGGGGTATAATAAAAGCGGAGGCGATCAGATGAGAGAGTTCAAGATCATAGTTGAGAAGCATACAGACGGCTTCGTAGCGTACCCACTCGGCTTGAAGGGTGTGGTTGTAGGGCAGGGCGACACTTATGAAAAGGCGCTCGCAGACGTGACCTCAGCTATCAGCTTCCATATCGAGACATTCGGGGCGGAAGCGTTCGATGAGGAATCTCCTGTGATGGAAGCGTTTGTGACACAAGCCCGCGTAGCTGTCTAGTGCCGCCGAAGTTTCCCGTTGATGCCCCGAAAGCAAAGGTAGTCAAAGCGTTTGAGACGCTTGGCTTCCGGGTTGTGCGTGAGCGGGAATATATCGCTATGGTACGTGAGAATAGTGACGGCACGCGTACCCCACTGACTATGCCGACCATCCTCGCATCAAAGGCTCGACGCTGAGGACCATCTGCGCTCAATCAGGAATATCGCGGGCGGACTTCCTGACCGCATACGAGCAGACGTAAGCTATGATGCGCTGTACGGATTGACCGAGGAGGAGATAAGGGTGGTGGCGGGGTAAGAGTAAGAGTGCTAATTACAGGTTGGCAGGGGCAGTAGGAGTTACTCCTGGAGGAACCGTCGGCCAGGGCGCTACGCGGATGTCTATATCTAACGTTGCTGCACGTGTGGCCGCGCCTGGTTGCATTACCACTTTGAGCTGGAATGGCACAGCAGGTCGGGCCGCGATACCACTGGCCCTGTCGATCAATACGCGTAGCCCTCACAGTCAATGCCGCCCATTATACCTACTGGATCAGGCATCCCGGCAAGCCCGCCGAGCATACCGCCGCCACCTCCGCCTCCACCACCGAGCGTACCGCCGAGGCCACCGAGCATACCACCCATCATGCCACTTCCGCCGAGCATACCTCCCAGGCCACCCAACATCCCGCCTCCGCCAAGGATACCACCCAGGCCGCCGAGCATACCACCCATCATGTCACTTCCGCCGAGCATACCTCCCAGGCCGCCGAAGATTCCTCCCGACCCCCCACCGCCACCTGGTGCTGAAGGGGACAATGGATTGTACGCCCCACCCGGCAGACTTGGGAATGGCATTGGATTGAACCCCCCACCCGGTCCCGGCAGGCTGGGGAATGTTGGGAAGGGAATAGGACCTGGCCCACCGCCGCCACCTGGCAGCGAGGGGAATGGCATTGGATTGAAGCCCCCGTCGCCACCTGGCAAACTAGGGAATGGCATGGGACCGAAGCCTCCACCGCCACCCCCACCCGGTATATTTGGGTAGGGCATTGGTACGGGACCGACTGGACCTGGCATTTTCATCCAATCGAGCGGATTACTGTTTCCACCAATCCCACCAATCATCATGCGCTGCACAGGCAGGCGGGCTGATCTCGATGCGCCCGTGTGAGGCTGAATAGCCCTCTGCACGGCGCGGTTGCCATGAGTCTGTTGCGCCCTCAGCATCACACCGGCGCGCATGGGTGCGTTACCCCGCATGGTGAGCCTGTGGTCGTGAAGCAGCGAGGAGCTGTAAGGGATGGTAAGCTCAGGTGTGGCAGATAGCGCGTCACCTGCGTGGTGCTCCGGTTGGGTCTCGAAGTGATTTACCTGGTGTCGCGTAGGGGATTGATTCTGCTCGTGGGTCTGATTGTTCTGCATGGCTTTTCCTTCCCTTCTCGCATGATTGTACAGCGTGGTTTTCTGGCTGTGCCGGAGGTATGGCGAGGTAACCACAGTGCACAAAGATATAAAGAGACGTAGCTAACGCGACTCTGCGTGAGCAGTTGTTAAGGCCATGCCAGTAGAAAACATTGTATTATTAACCCTATAACTTTACAAGATGTTTGTGGAGCGTATGCTGAGGCTGCACAAGGATTTGGCAGAGGCGAAAAGCCCCCACGAACAAGGGGATGCTCGAAAGGCAGATCAAGGCGATAGTTCGCTACGCTCATCGAGGCGATAGGCAGGCTGGTGTACGAGTTGTACGGGCTGACGGAGGAGGAGATAAGGTGATGGCGGGGACGTAGGGCTGATGCAAAGTCGCGATCTGGATGTAATTGTTAGCCTGTCATCCTGAACGAAGTGAAGGATCAGGTTGCGGCAAGATATGTATACCCAAACAGCTACTGTAGGATAGTGATCCTTCACTTCGTTCAGGATGACATGCAAACATTGACGGCTTAACCCGTGGCTTTGCATCTGCCCTTTAGGCTGGCGGAGAGATAGGCGAAATTCGACCTGATAGGAGTAATTGCATGGCCGACCTGCTCGTTGACACCTGGCGCAAGATCATAGTGGGTGAAGGTAAGTCGTGGGTGCTCTTCGCGCATGGCACCTGCGTTATCCTGACGACCCCTGCTCAAGACCTGGCGGCGCAGGCAACGGCACTGCTGAAGGAATGGGGGCCGGTGGTCGTAGGCACCCCTGCCGGCGACTTCAACGTTGTCGAGCTTCAAGCTGCTCCCGGCTGGGTCGTCACCTCTCACCACCCCGACATCCTCACCTATGTCGGTCAGGACGAGTTCGGAGAGGGACAGGTGCCACAGGATATGATTATCGGCCTCCTCGGCAGGTCCAAACGGGACCAGGATGCCGCAGAGCTTCAGGTCATTCACGTCGAGTTGTGACTGGTCTGTACAGATGTCGCTAACAAGGTCTGAAATGCGCTCTAACCACAAGGCACCCTCTATGGCTCCATCTGACGAATCTCCCACTGAAGGCGGTTGCAGATGTCTACAGCCGCCTTTCATCCATACTCAGTTTCACCGCACGTTTCTTGGAGTTGATCCCCAACAGGGCCGCTATGCGGAGGTCAACCTGGACCGCTGCCGGGCGTGTGTGCGACTCTGGCTGCATTACCACATTGAATTCGAAGCCGAGAGCGCGTCGGGACGCTGGTATCGCGGCCTCCTGCCGTGGGACCTCGCTATGAGTGTAACCGCACTGAACGCGGCTAGCATGCTGGAGGATCTGCCCTGGTATTTCGCGGGGGGAAGCTACTTTGACGGAAAAGTACACCGCACCGCCGGGCCACTTAGATGATTGGCCGAGGTGCGCGTAGCTAGACGGGTTGACAGAGGATTGTATAAAGTTGCTGGGAGAGTAGAATTCTTTGCCCCGAAAAACATGAGTTATCCCGAGTTTTGACCAACTGTCATTAAAATTCGACGGAACCGCCAAGACGCCAAGAGCGCCAAGAACCCGCCAAGATATTAGAGGAAGTAGTGCTCTCACTGCCCTATAATCCCTCTTTTACCTTGGTGTTCTTGGCGTCTTGGCGGTTCCGTACTCTAAAGTTCGGGATGTCTCATATTTCAGACTTTCCTCCTTAAAATGAACACTTTATTCATGAAAATGAGCATCCTTTGGCCTGGAAAGTGAGCACCAATCGGGTGCAAGATAGAGCCATCAAACAACCATCAGCGGTCACGCTGGCAAATACCAAGGAGGATAACACAAATGGATAGGGAACAATCTATGGCGCTCATTCAAGAGATATATGATACATTCAACAGCCGCGACATGGACAAGCTGGACGACCTTTTCGCCCCCGGTTACGAAGACCACTCGGTTGGGACGCCGCTCCCAACGCCCTTCGATCTCCAGGCGCTCAAGGGCCTGCTCCAGATGTACTTCACCGCCTTCCCCGACTGCAAGTTTTCCGTCAGCGGTTTTATCGTCGAGGGGGACAAAGCTGCGTGGAATGACCGCCTTACCGGCACCCACCAGGGCGAGCTTATGGGCATCCCCGCGACGGGGCGCACGGTGGATGTATCAGGTATGAGCATGGGCGAGATACGTGATGGCAAAGCCTACCGCCACTACAGCGTCTTCGACAACCTGGGTCTGATGCAGCAGCTAGGCGTCATCCCTGCGCCGGGAGCATAGGCTTCAGGTGCTGGCGAAGAAACGTGATGCGTGAGGATTAAACGCAAAGACGCAAAGGTTTATGGGGGTTATGCACTAGGCAATACACTTACGCATCACGCATCACGCATCACGTTTCACCGTCTGTCGCACGCGCTGCGCCAACCTACCGGCTCGCGCACTCCGGGAAGAAGGCCCTGGCGACTGTCTTCGCGGTCTGGCCCCTGGTCGCGTTGTTATAGACGCGGAACCAGGGTCCGCAGCTAGGGCAGCAAGGCTCCCCTGGGCCACCGCACGGGTAGCCGTACATGATCCCCCGATTGGTGACACGCTGCACCCACAGGAAGAATGGGTGGTCGGGCGGCACGTCCTCAAATATCCGGGGGCCGGGATCGTCGTTGATCCCCACGGCATTGGAGACTATTTTGGCTATCTGTCCTCTCGTTGTGCTACCGAATGGGCGGAAGTAGGGCCTGTTACCGGCCCCGCAAGCCTCCCCCTCGCCACCGCACGGGTATCCCGACATGATGCCGCGCCGCGATAGCCGGTTCGTCCAGGTGTAGAATGGATTGGAGGCGTCCACGTCCTCGTATATCTGCGTGCCTGGGTCGTCCTCGATGCCCGCAGCATTGGAGACAACTTTGGCTATCTGGCCGCGTGTGATGGGGTTGCCGGGGCGGAAAGTCCCATCAGGGTAGCCGCCAAGTATGCCCCGGCAGGCGAGGCAGCGTACGTAAGGATAGAATGTGTGGTCTGCTGGTACATCGCTGAAGGTTATCGCGCAAGCGGTTGCCGTAGGCTCTACCGTAGCCGTAGGTTCTGTTGTGTTTGTAGGGGCTGGTGGTACTGGCGTGGGAGTATTGGTGGGAGGGATGGGGGTGGGCGGTGGCAGGCAGGAGGGGTCGTAATAGCGCTCGGCGAGGGTGCTGTAAGCGCCGGTGCTGCCGGAGTATCCTACCGCCAGTATGTCGCCGGGCTGTGCGACCGCGACGCTATTCAAGCGGTTGTATTGTGCTCCGTTGACGCTGGGGCTATCGACAATCGACCACTGGCTGCCGTCCCAGAGCATAACCAGGGTGGCGGACGAGTAGGGGTCTGTGCTGGTGAAACATTGGCCTACCGCCCATATGCGGTCTGAGGACTCGGCGCTTACCCCCGAAAGGCCACAGCCATACGTGCCCGGCGGGTCGGGGCTGGGGATGACTGACCATGTTTGCCCGTCCCAGTGGAGAGTGCGGCTGACGGTGTGCGCCACGGAGCTATCCCAGTCGGTGCCCACGACCCAGACATCGTTGGTAGAGATGGCCTCCACGCTGCTGAGGTCGCCGAAGTCCTCGGTGATGGCGATCTGGGTCCACTGGCCCCCGGTGTAGTGCATGATGAGCGGGTGGGTGACAGGTGTGATAGCTTCCCTGGTGCCAACGGCCCATATGTCGTCGGCGGATAGCGCATCTACGCTGTAGAGAGTAGTCGGGTAATTATCGGGGCTGGCGGGGGAATCGGTCTGTACGGAGGCCCAGCTTGTGCCGTCCCAGTGGAGGATGAGTGCAGCGCCCGGCATGTCATTGCCGATGCGGCCAACGGCCCATACGTCGTCGCTGGAAATGGCGGCTACATCGAAGAGCAATTCGACTGTCGTGCTAACATTGGGGGTGGATACGGCGGTCCAATCTTCGCCGTCCCAGTGCATGGTGAGGGAGGCTGAATTGAGGCTGCCCACGGCCCAGGCGTCATCGGGGGAGATGGCAGCTACTCCGTATAGGTTACCGGAGCTGCCCGTATCAGAGAGGAGTGACCATGTCGCGCCATCCCACCGCTCGATGAGCGGTGATACATAAGATGTGGTGTTATAGCTGCCAACTGCCCAGGCATCGTTGGGCGCGGAGACGGCTATGTCCCTCAGTATGTTGCTCGTGCCTGTGTAGTTGGGGCTGGGGATGATCTCCCAGGAGCCTTCGCCACAGGCGGTAGAAGAACCGGCAGATAGCTGGGGCTGAGAAGGGGAGCCAGTTAGCCTCGCGGCTGCGCGGCCTGTACCCAGAGCTGCTGAAAGAGCTATGAGAGCGAAGGCCGTAGCCAGGCAGGCTACGGTAATTACCAAGCCGCCTCGGCGCTGCAATCGTAAGTCCATGGCTACCCTCCCGGAATTCCCCCATTACTTCAGCAAATAGCAGGACATACAGCCATTCAGAGAAGAACATGGTGTCCCCCATCCTGGATGTCTGCGCCCGCCTACTATTATCCATTTGCTGAAAGTATACTCCTACTATAAGAGCATATACAAGAGGCGTCTATTCGAGAGAAGAGATAGCTCTGTAGGGGCGAGATTTATCGCGCCCTGGAACAAGCGGATGTTGTACCGACCAGGGCGCGATAAATCTCGCCCCTACCTCTGCATTACGCGCCACTCCACTCTATTCGAGACTGAGGAAAATAAGATAGGAACATCTGTAAGGCAGGGTATGAGCCATCTTACAGATGTTCCTCCTAATACCAATTAATACCAACCCCCGACCCCTAACCCCTATCGCCCGGATGTGCAATCCGGGAAGAAGGTATTGGCCACTATTTTAGAGGTCTGCCCCCTGGTCGCATTGTTGTATGGGCGGAAGTATGGTCTGTTTTCAGCGCCGCATGGCTCTCCCTCACTGCCACAGGGGTAGCCGCTCATGTGCCCTCTCGATGCGAGACGTTGCACCCACACGTAGAAGGGGTGGTCTACTGCCACGTCCTCAAACATCTGCCCTGTGACTATATCGCTGTACCCGGCGGCGTTAGAGATTATCTTCGCTATTTGCGCTCTCGTGGCGTCGGCGAAGGGGCGGAAATAGGGCCTGTTTTCAGCGCCGCACGGCTCTCCCTCGCTGCCACAGGGATAGCCGCCCATGTGCCCTCTCGATGCGAGCCTGTTGACCCACACGAAGAAGGTGTTGGATAAGGGCACGTCCTCGAACATCTGGTCGCCTGGATCGTCCGCCAGCCCTGCTGCATTGGAGACCACTTTGGCTATCTGTCCTCGCGTAATCAGGTTGTCGGGCTTGAAAGTTCCGTCGCCGTAGCCGCCAAGTATGCCTTGGCAGGCAAGACAGCGTATCTGCGCGTAGAAGGTGTGACCCTCCGGCACATCGGTGAACTGTATAGGGCAGGTGGTGGGTGTGCCTGATGCGCCCGGTGATGCCACAGTTGTTGCGGTGTGAGTTGAGACTGAAGGTGTATGAGTAGATGGGACCTGGGTGGTCGTAGTTGAAGGCATGGATGTGCTTGTAGGAGGAACTGGGGTGTTTGTAGAACCTGGTATAGAGGTAACAGTGGCGGTGACCGTGCCACAGGGTGGTTGGCTGAAGGTCAGCTTCGTGCCGTTGGCTATGGTGCCAGAGGCGTTGTTGCATACATATTGAGTGTAGCGAGTGCCGAGGTCCTGTTGCACGCCCACGGTAACCTGCTGGTTGCCGCCGCCTGGAACGCTGCCGTATATTACCTCGAACGTTGAGTTCCCTTCGTACAGCCGTACCTCTACGTTCACCAACGCGGTGTAGAAGTAATCATTGGCGCGCCACTCTATATTGAATATACGATTTGGCGCGGTCCCCTCAACTGAAGTAAAGATGCCACAGGTCGGGCAGCCTCCCTGGTTGCCGAGGTGCAGTGATTGCCAGTAAGGGAGAATGGCATAGTTGAACTCCTGGCTGGGCATACACGTCACAAGCCAGGCGTTGCTGTTGGCGACGAAGCCTATCGTGCCGTTGGAGCCTACAGTTGCGCTATTGAAGGGCTGCCCGTATAGCGCGAAGGGGAAGGGGAGGTTGATCGTCGTGGCGCAATCGTCGCAATGTAGGCCAATGTCGGTGCTCGCGGGCACGACTGTAGCTCCCGCCGATGCCGTGATGGTGTAATTGGTGTTCGATGCGCTGCACGCGGTGGGGGTCGCGCTGGGCAGTGGCGGTGTGGCTGTGGGAGGGGTTCCTGTGACCGTCGGCGTAACCACCGTGCACATGCTCCGCTCAATCAGCGTGTCCCAGGGAGTATCGTAGCTATTATATGATCGCCCCACGGTCCACAGGTCCCCGGAAGGCGCGCTGTCAACACCGTATAGCTCGCTGTTGGACCGGAAGCCGTTGGGGCTGCCCACCACCTGCCATGTGCTGCCGTCCCAGCGCAGAATCAGTGTATTCGCCGGAGAGGATGGGTGGTTCTGTACATGGTAACTCCCTGCGGCCCATAGGTCGCCATCCGGGCCACGAGTGATGCTATAGAGGAATATTGTAGCCGCTGACAGAGCCGTCTGGGCTGGGTACGTGGCTCCATGATATGCCGTCCCACTTCAGGATGAGCGTCTGGTAGGTCGAGCCTCCGTTATTTGAGTAGATGCCCGCCGCCCATATTTCGTTGGCGGAGACCGCCACTGCTCCATAAGAGTCTGCTGACGTATGCGCCTGGGTTAGGGCTGCTGACGCAACTCCAGCTTGTGCCGTTCCAGTGGATAATGACGGTGCGGTGCGCGCCGCTCTCAGGGTACATATAGCCAACGGCCCATACGTCGTTCGAAGCTATAGCAACTACATCCTCCAGCACGTAATAATTCATGAAGTCGTTGGGGAGGCTGGGCACTACGAGCCACTGGCTGCCATTCCAGTGAAGCGTGACGGTATTATGGCTACCGGGGGTATTGCCAACGGCCCAGATGTCAGTGGGCGAGATGGCATCGATAGCCATAAGCTCATTCGTGCTCGGACCCTGGTTGGGGCTGTTCACGACGCTCCACTGCGTGCCGTCCCAGTGCTCGATGAGGGTCTTCGCGGTACTCAGGTAAGTATAGCCCACCGCCCACACGTTGTCGGGCGCGAGGGCCACCACGTCCTCCAGGTAGCTGCCTGATGTGGGGTTGGGACTAGGCACGTGGGTCCATGCCGTGCCGTCCCAGTGCATTGTGAGCGTGTGGTCCGGGGTCTGGGCAAAATCGAAGTAATAGCCGACGGCCCATACGTCGTTGGGGGATAGGGCCGCGACCGCATTGAGCCTGTTGCTTGAGCGCGGGTTTGGGCTTTGCACAATCTGCCAGTTCGGTGTGCAGCCGGGTGCCGTAAGGCCTGACGTGGCTAAAGAACTCGCCTGGGCCTCAGAGCGCGCAGGTTGTCCTGACAAAAGAGTGAACAAACCCGCGAGCAGAACTGCTACAAGTATCGGTAGTGCATAGGAAGGTCGTCTGGCGGCTTTGGGAGATGGCTGGTTGGACATATCTGGTACGCTCCTTGGCTAACGTGTGCGAACATTCCCTATCTGGAGTTTACGCCACTTTGTTACACAAACGCTATATACATATGGCAAAGAATCGAATAATGTATACCTTTGGTATACTGTTAAGGAGAGAAAAAGCAAGCCTCAGGCCAATGACCTTCGCAACAAGAGATTGAAAAAAGAAATGATCACGTCAAACATCGAAAATCCAAAATCCAAAATCCAAAATCCAAAATCGTCCAGGGTGGTAGTCGCCATGTCGGGCGGGGTGGATAGCTCGCTGACCGCCGCGCTCCTGATGGAGCAGGGGTACGACGTGATTGGCGTGCACATGCGCCTGCATCACCTCCACGCCCAGAGCACGAAGAGTTGCTCCACAGGAGCGGCTTCGTCCGGCAAGCTGAACAAGGGGTGCTGCTCGGCGGACGACGTAGAAGATGCGCGCGAGGTCTGCTACGAGCTTGGCATACCCTTCTACGTGCTCGACTTCGAGGGGGACTTCCGCAAGACGGTAATCGACAATTTCGTGAGCGAGTATGGCAAGGGCCGCACCCCCTACCCCTGCCTCATGTGCAACCGCTACGTCAAGTTCGACTCCCTACTGAGGCGAGCGGCGCAACTCGACGCGGACCACCTGGCGACGGGGCACTACGGGCGCATTACCCACGACGAGGTCACAGGCAAGTACTCCCTACGCAAGGCGCTTGACCCCACGAAGGACCAGTCTTACGTGCTGTACCACCTGGGGCAGAGCGAATTGAGCAGGCTGCTCCTCCCCCTGGGCGACCACGCCAAGACGAGCGTGCGGGAGATGTCCGCCGAGCGCAACCTTGTCACCGCGGACAAGCCCGACAGCCAGGAGATATGCTTCATCCCGAACAACAACTACCGCACTTTCCTGGAGAAGGTGTCGCCCGGCATGGTCCAGCCCGGCGTGATAGTAGACACGGCTGGAAACGTGGTGGGGCAGCATGGCGGCGTGCCGGGCTACACGATAGGGCAGCGTAAGGGCCTCGGTGCGCTTGGGCCTGACCCGCGCTTCGTAGTCGAGCTGCGCCCCGCCGATAACGTGGTAGTCGTAGGCTCCAACGCTGACCTGCTATCGGATAGCCTCACCGCCGACGACGCGCACTGGACGTCGGGCGAGATGCCTGTAGAGCCATTCCGCGCCAGCGTGAAGATACGCTACCGCGCCACCGAGGTCCCAGCTTCCGTCACACCTCTACCCGCAAATCGCTTCAGGGTAGAGTTTGACGTGCCGCAAAGGGCAGTGACCCCTGGGCAGGCGGCGGTATGCTACATAGGGGATGAGGTCGTGGGTGGCGGGACGATAGAGCGGCCCATTTAAGCACTAGCATTTAGGAGGCGGTATGGCTACGCGACTATTTACAGCGGTAATCCACAAAGAGGCTGATCTTTACGTCGCTGAGTGCCCAGAAGTAGGCACGGTGAGCCAGGGCTATAGCGTCGAAGAAGCCATAGCCAACTTAAGAGAGGCGACGGAACTCTACTTAGAGGAGTTTTCTATGCCCGATATGGGCCGTCCGTTATTTACGCTCGCGTGACAATGGCGCGATGTTCACTACTGCGAGGACTAAACAATGGAACAGATTTCAGTCGCCCAAATTGAAGAAAAGCTTAGAGAATTACCTCCAGATAAACTGAATGTGGTGTATGATTTTGTCTCCTATTTGGCTGACCGAGAGCCTTCTTCGGAGGCATACCAGACCATGTTATCCTCAAAATCCGTGCTAGGTCGTGATTGGAACAAACCCGAAGAAGATGCGGCATGGTCTCATCTGTGAAAGGTGATGTAGTCATAGTTCCGTTTCCATTCTCGGACTTGAGCACATCCAAGCGACGCCCTGCACTTGTATTGGCAGACTTGACTGGTTCTGATGTGATTCTCTGCCAGATTACCAGCCAGACCGTGAGGGATGCTTATGCTATTTCTATAACAGACAGTGACTTTGTATCTGGCGGGCTACGTCAAGACAGCGACATCCGACCAAATCGCCTCTTTACGGCAAATTCCAAGATTGTCCTCTATCAAGCGGGAAGTTTGAGCGCATCGAAGGTACAGGAAGTGGTTGATAGGGTAGTCGAGATCATCAACAGTTAGCTCAATACACGTGTCACACGATGCCCTGGAACCCCACTCTTTACCACAAATTCCAAAGTGAGCGTTTTGCGCCCTTTGACGACCTCCTCGCACTGGTGAACGTGCGAGGAGGTCTACGCGTAATTGACCTGGGGTGCGGCACGGGCGAGCTGACCGCTAGGCTTGCCGACGCGCTACCAGGGAGCGACGTGGTAGGGATAGACAATTCACAGGAGATGCTCTCACGTGCTGAAGGGTATGCTCGCTCTGGACTCCGGTTCGAGCTATGTCCCATCGAGAGCGTCACAGGCGAGTGGGACCTGATCTTCTCAAATGCCGCCTTGCACTGGGTAGAGGACCACGGGTCGCTCGTGCCCAGGCTGATGGGGATGTTGCGCCCAGGCGGGCAGCTTGTGGTGCAGGTCCCGTCGAACTTTCGCCACCCAACGCAAAGCCTGGTGAGGGACCTGGCGAATGAGGAGCCATTCCAAAGCGCGCTTGGTGGATGGTCCCGCACCTCGCCTGTGCTTTCTATAGACGAATATGCTGACCTCCTCTACTCAAGCGGCGGGCAAGAGCTTACCGTATACGAGAAGATATATCCGCACGTCCTCGAAGATGCCGACGCCCTGGCGGATTGGACCTCCGGTACTGTATTGGTGCCGTACTTCGAGCGGTTGTCCGAGGAATTGAAGGAACTGTTCATGGAGCGGTACAGGGAGCGTTTGCGCCTGCGCTACCCAACCTGTCCTGTGTTCTTTGGCTTTAGACGCATTTTGTTTGCAGTTACCCGTCATTTCTAGGAGAAGACTTGCCATGAAGTTCACATATGACCCCCGCTATAACGTAGCATACATACGCTTTCAGCAGAAACAGGCAGGTGTTAAATCCATTCGAGTGAGCGACGAACTGGTTGTAGATATGGCTGCGGACGGCACTGTATACGGTATTGAATTGCTTAACGCCAATGTCCAGCTGCATCGGGAGGGTACGGGCAAGCTTTTACTCATCAACGAGGCGACAAATGAGCAAACTGAGTTACCTCTCGTTACAGGCTGAGCCTTTTAGCACCGCACAAAATCCACATTCTCTATAGTGTATAATCCTCGCACTGCCCCATGCTGGGATGGGGTAAATCCTCTATAAAGGCGCTAATATGCCCATTCTTTCACCCACTGTGGTAATTTTTCTTGGCCTCGGCACGGCTTATGCTTTACTATTCCACCTGTGGAGGGGGAAACACCTGGCGCATCTGCCACTATTCTGGTTAGTCAGCGTGCTGGGGTTTGGCCTGGGATACCTGGTCGCGGGATTGTGGCCCTCGCACCCTGTAATGCTCGGTAGCATCCCGGTGTTGGAGGCGTCCGCAGGGTCGCTCCTCCTGTTGCTGGTTGCCAGGCGCTTCTCTGTGTGATACAATGCCGTGCCGAGCGGACGGCGGACGATACACAAATCCGTAATCCAAAATCCGCAATCATAGTCGGGGGTTTGTTTGAATGAAAATATTTTTCTTCGTTCTCGCGGGCATACTCGTGCTGGGGGTGCTGGCGCTGCCTATCATCCTGGTCTTCGTTTCCCCTGGCAGCGGTTCCTGGCTGGTCAACGTCCGTGACATGTCGCTCACATACTCCTCGCTCTTCATGTGCGTGGGAGCGATACTATTGATAGTCGCCGCGGGGGCATTGGTTATGATTGCCTTCCTGATCCGCGACCACATCGTGCCCGCGATTCAGAAGCTGGACGATACCGCCAAGACGGTCCGGGGGACGGCCACATTCGTCAGCGAGAGTGTAGTGGCCCCGATAATCAAGGTAGCGGGGGCCGCCGCAGGCGCGAAAGCGATGGTGCAGTCGTTGATGCGCCGCAACCCTCCAAAGCCTTCCAAGAAAAATGAGAGCAAGTAGGAGATAGGGATGAACAAGAAACAGGGTGGTGACGCCAGCTTCTTGATCGGGCTGGTGCTGGGGATAGCAATTGGCGCGGCTGTAGCGCTCGTCCTTACCCCTAACTCAGGCGAGGAGAACCGCGCCAGGATCAAGGGAGCGGTTGGAGAAGCAAAAGAACTCCCTCCAGAGCAAGGCTGAGGATGCCAAAGCCAGGGTAACAGGAGCCTCTGAGGGCGCGGCTCGAGTAGCCCGGTCATCGGGCTATAGCCTGAGAATGGGGGGCACGGCACGCCGCCGTGTCCCTATCTATTTAAGGCAGGGGAGCAGTAATGTCCAGGTGTCTGCGGAGTTGGTTTGGATTTTTGGCGCTACTAACCGCCGCGTTGCTGGCTGCGTGTGACCCTGGCGCGCCACCTCAACCTCCTGTGGTCGAAGATGCGAGGCTGGGGTTCGTGTTCGCCACCACCGGCAGTAGCTCGGCTTCGGGTATAGAGCAGAAGATGGCCGCGCAGATGGCAGTTGATGAGATCAATGCCGCGGGACCAGGGCCACGACTTGTGCCTTTCTTCGAGGAGACGGAGGGAACGGGAGCTCGAGGCGGTAGAAGCGTTCCAAAAGCTGATTACCGAGGACAAGGTACATACTATCATCGGGCCGACATTGAGCGCGGAGGCACGGTCCGCACACCCGGTCGCGCAACGAGCTTCGGTGCCCGTTCTGGCCGTCTCTAATACGGCTGGCGGCATCACGGATGTTGGCGAGTATGTTTTTCGCGTCTCGCTCCCAGAAGCTAAGGTTATACCTGTCACGATAGAGCTTGCGAAGGATAAATTGAAAGTATCGGAGGTATGCCTGCTATACGGATTGGACGACGCATTCAGCAGGGCTGAGGCAGAGGTCTTCAGGACCGAGCTTGATAAGAAGGGGGTGAAGGTGCTGGGCGAGATGACCTTCTCCCAGGCCGACACCGATTTCACGCTGCAACTGAGTGCTATCAAGGACCTTGAGCCAGATGCGATTGTGGTATCGGCTCTCGCGGATCCGGCCCGGCAAATTCTCCACCAGGCGCGTATCGACGTGGGCATCCCTGCGGATGTCTACGTCATAGGTGGCTTTGGCTTCACAGCGCCCCAGGTAGTTGAGGACCACAAGTCCGCGGAGAGGCTTGTAGTGGGGGTCGCATGGTCGCCAGCATCGCCCGACAAAGTGAGCCAGAAGTTCGTTGAAGAATACAAGAGGATGACAGGCCAGCCTCCAGGCCAGTTGGGCGCGCAGGCGTACGCAGGCGTCTACATCGCCTATGACGCTATCAAGCGCGCCAACCTCCAGGGCAAGACGCTGGCGGAAGCGCGCTCATCTATCAAGGACAACCTCAGAGGGACGAGTGACCTGGCGACTGTGCTTGGCCCCTTCTCCTTCACCGACAAGAGAGAGCCTAAGCATCTCCCTGTCGTGCAGCTGTTCATGGGTGGGAAGTTTGAGGGGGTTAAGTAGGCAGAAGGCAGAAGGCGGTAGGCAGTAATTCCTATACTTCCCATATTTTACCTTGCTGACTACAGACTACTGCCTACTGCTTTCTGCTTTCTGCCTTCTAACAGGAGGGTGTATGAACGAGGAACGGTGGGACGTGCTTGGGACCAAAATGGTTCTGCAACACCCATTCTTGAGCGTAGAAATGGAGCGGGTGAGGCTGCCGGATGGGCGAGTGATTGAGGACTGGCCTATTGTACAGACGCGAGACTATGTGAATGTGGTTGTCGTAAACGAAGCGGGCGAGATTATGATCCTTGAGGGGTACAAGCATGGCCTGGGGCGGTCAAGCTGGCAGGTGCCCGGCGGCTACCTGGAAGCTGGCGAGGAGCCTCTGGCCGCCGCATGGCGCGAATTGATGGAGGAGACAGGATACGCGAGTGAAGAGTGGCGGCCACTGGGCAGCTTCGTAGTGGACGCGAACAGGAGGATAGGCGTTGGGCATTTCTTCCTGGCGCTAAATGCCCGGCAGATAGCCGCCCCCACTCACGATGACCTGGAAGGGTTCGCGGTAAAGTGGGTTGGGGTCAGCGAGGTCAAACAAGCGCTGCTTGATGGGCGCGTCGGGATAATAAGCTATGCAACGAATTTGGCGCTGGTGTTGATGGTGCTGATTAGGTAGTAGCTCCAATTCGAACAACCTTGTACTCCAGGGATATCTGCTGATTTCTCAGAAGCTTGGTGGAGAGCGGGAGTGATTAGTATTAGATATCAGTTTCCGAGCTTTTGCTCACAGAAGTGTAGAACCGCTTCGATATTGTTCTTGCTCTCAATTGAAACTGGCGCCCCTTGGTCAGTAAGGTAAAATTCTTGGATGGCACGGTTGAAGTGGGTCTTGTTGAACTTTGTGGCGGTCGGGTAGATTTGCGTTTGGATTGTGATGCGATCGGTCGATGTAATCAAGTATTCCATGCTCTTCCCTGCCCAAGAAGGGTTTATATCTTCAAGGCAGAAGATTCGTCCCTGGACTATGACTCCAAATAAATCGTGGTATCTCTTCTTTTGCTTTTTCCCTTCGGCATCTGAATCAAGTAGGGCGATAAAGTTTCGTCCCCAGGCTATATAAAGCCGAAGCACGTCATCCAAATAACCCGCCCCTCCTCCAGGCATTAGGTTTAGTGGTTTGGACCTAGTCAATATCTTGTCCTGGAAGTACCTTAGCATATAGAAGTCATTCTTCCCTTCTACCATAACGACATCTGGAATATTCTCAAGTTGGCCGGGCTTGTGGTGAAGCATATCCAGTATGGGCTGATAATAAGTCGATTGATCAGGGTGGTTTGCAGCGAACGATCGGTATTTATCGAGGGTAATGAGAGTTTTGCTTGCATTATAGTCCTCGTCTGCCGACAAATATTCTAAGCCTGCGTTCTTGACTACGAATGTACCCTCTAGCCACTGCGGATTGATCATGTAATGGCTGTGTGTTGTGTATACGATAGAAGCTTCAGGTGGAAAGCTTTCGAAGCTTTTTAGCAGTTGTTCCTGTGCGGTAGAGTGTAGATTCGAAGCAGGTTCGTCGAAGAGGAAGAGAACATGCTTAGGAGCATCCTTCCGAAAGCCACGATATTGCGTTAGCAAGAAAAACGCGAAGAACCAGCGGAAGCCCAGAGATCTCTCACTAATCGCATAAGCTTGCTTGTCATCCTTCAGGCGAAATTGCACAAAGTGGCCAATCTCGTCTGACCCAACGCGAACGACGATCTCCTTGTTCCCTACAGGGCGTTTGAAGATTTTATTCCAACTCTGTAGTACACGTGCCGTAATATTGCTGCTCATTTCAAGCAGGACGGCGTCTAGATGCTCCTTATCATAAGGATCCCCCGACTTCGCACGAGCTAAGATATGACGTTCCAAGTCTAGCCCCTTACCGGCACTATCCAGTACATCTTGGAGGATTGTTCTATAGTACTTGTGCTTGTCCGCATCAGGCGGAGCACCTTCGAGATAAATCTTGTCGAGAAGTTCAAAGAGGAAGTTGGGGAAATAGAGTACGCTTGGGAGAAGCGTCTTTACATAATTGATCGCGGTTAGCCAGTCGGCACCCACTAATTCCTTAGGGTTTCGTGCCCGTGATGGCTTGCCTTCAGGTGATAGCTGCTTTCCCCAGAACTCGATGGACCATGTGGTGCGCGGCATGTTTGGACTTAAGTTTCGAGTCCGTAAACGTGTAGACTTGAGTAATATGAAAGTCTTCTATTTTGCTTGTAAGTTCAAATCTAAGTTCTTTCCGTAAATACTCCTTGATTTTCGCCTGATCGTTTTGGCTGAGTTCGTAGCCAACTTCGAATGTAATCTGCCCATTGAAATTGGATTGTTTGCTTTTCGGAATGAGTTCATGGGGGTTCTGTCGTGTTCCGTAGCCAGGAATTTGTAAGGGATCTAGGCGTTCGCCATCACTCCTCGGCCTGAAATAATCTAATGCTTGCAGGATCGTCGTCTTTCCGCTCTCGTTAAGACCCACCATGGTATATATGCTTGTGCGTGGATGGGCATCAAACTCCAGACGAACGTGCTCAATCCCTTTGAAATTCTTTATATCAAAGTAGCGGAGCCTCATCAGGTAACCTACCTTTATGCTCTCAGAATTGAATAGTTGCCACGCTCTATTGACATATTATATGCTAGTAAGTCATCGAGAGCAACATCTCACATGACAAAGTGACCCGACGGGTAAGACACCAATGTGTGCAATATAGTAGGCCTTTTATTCATTCTAAGTGAGCTAAGATACTCTGGGACGAAGAATGACTAGGAGCCTGAGGTCTAGCAGGACGAAGCACATCTCTCCATATAGTTCCGAAGATTGCGAGGAATGACAATCTTTATACATTCGTTGTTAAACACCCTCTAAGGTCTAGCTCCGTACCGTCCCTGGTAAGTCTGCACCCCCAATAAGCCGAGCAGCACTTCGAAGGGTGTGCCCTTATTCTCAGGGTGATATTCCAGGCGGTTGCGCTCGAAGTACTGGACCAGGTACTCCTTCCCGTCAGTCTGGCTCTTCTCGCGGAAGGCTTCCGAGAGGGGGTAGCCGAAGACCGGGATGCCGCCGTTGCTCTCCCAATAGCCCCTTAGCTCAGCCCCGACATGGTGGCCCGTCTCTTTGAAGTAGAGGAGGCCGCAGCTCCCGCATTGAGGCACGGGCTTGAACGGCTGCTCGCTCGACCTGGACGTGGAGAGGTCCGCGCCGAGCCTCCCCAGCAGCACCTGCGACTCTTTGCCCCGGTTCTCAGGGTGCCACTCGAAGCGGGCGCGCTCGGTGTACTGCACCGTATAGCTCTTGCCATCTCCCAGGGTCTCGGTAAGCTCCCCAGTTACAGGGAGGCCGAACTGGGAGAGACCCCCGTGTGTGAACCAGTAATTGAGGAAGGCCCCGCGCAGGCACTTGCCCGTCTGGGAAAAGCACCGGCTCGCACCTGGGAGGACGAGGGCTGGCTGCGGGCGTGGCTTGCCGGGCACCGCCGTAGGCGCGGTGCCTGATAGCTCGTTTGGAGCGGGCTGGGGGCCGGTATAGGTGATGCGGTAGATGGCGCTCTTGCGGTCGAGTGTGGCGGCAAGCGAGCCGTCATATGGGTCCACTGCCAGGCCGAGCCACGATTTGCCATTGTCGAGGAAGGTCTGGAAACCCGCTGAGGGGCTGCCATTCTTGAATGGAACGAATACGATCTGACGGCGGTCGGCGTATTGCTGCTGAATGCTGTGCAGGGCGATGAACATCCCGCCCCAGTAGGTGGAGGGGAAGGAAGAGCCTGTATAGAAGATCGCGCCGAGGGGTGCGGAATGGGCGGGGAAGGTGACGGCGGGGGCGAGGGTCTTGCTGCAATCGGAGTTGGGGAAGATTGGACTTGGCTTGCGGTCACCTATGCACAAGGGGAAGCCATAGTCGCCGCCGTCCACGAGGCGGTTCAACTCTTCCGGCGGGACGTTGTCCCCCAGGTCGTCGGCCCCGTTGTCAGCGCCCCACATCTGGCCCGTAGCGGGGTCGAAGTCGAACCCGACGACGTTGCGCAAGCCTTTCGAGAAGACGCGCCCGCCGCTGCCGTCCGCGTTGAACTGCCAGATGGTAGCGCGGCCCTGGGCTTCAGTGGCGTCGTCGTTGAAAGAGCCTACGTTCAGGTAGAGCTTGCCGTCAGGGCCGAAGCCTATAGTCTTGGTCTTATGCCTGCCATCGTCGGGGAGGCCATCTATCAGGATCGAGCGGCTATCCGCTACGAGGTCGCCGTTCGTATCCACGAAGCGGAGCACGCGCCCCAACTCGCCCACATAGACCGCGCCGTTGCGGAAGACGACGTTGTTAGGACTGTTGAGGCCGGAGGCGAACGTGACTGTGCGATCTGGCTTGCCGTCGTGGTTGCGGTCGGGGAAGACCATCACCTTGCCCGTAGCGATATCTGCCACGTAGAGGTCGCCCTCGGGAGAGAAGGATGGGAAGCGTGGCGTTTGTAGGCCGCTGTCTGTATAGAACTCCAGCTTGAAATTCGGAGGGAGTTGTGCTTGAAGGGAGACGCTTGAGGCAGCCTGCGAGTCTGTGGAGGTTGCTCCTACCAAACTGGAGCCGCCTATAAGAGCGAAGCAAAGGATGCCAAGAGAGATAGTAAATACCCACTTACTAATCGTACGCCGTGCCACAACCGGGGCAAGCCCGGCTCTACCTTCATACTTATACATTGACCAAACTCCCCAGATCATCTATATGACAATTAGCGCACGTGGCACAAGAAGCCAACACCCAATTATAGGTGATGCTGCGACGTGGCTCAAGACTGTGGTGTGTTCGTTCAACCTCAGAATGTAGGGGCGTGACGCTTGAGGAAGCCCATCAGCGCGGGTAGGGCTTCCTCCTTGTGGGTAACGACGCAGAGGTGGCCTCCATCCTCGATAGTGACCATCTCCGCGTTCGGGATAGAGCTAGCCACGAATTCTCCATGACTAAAGGGCACGACCCCGTCGAGAGTGCCATGCAGCACCATGGTGGGCGCGGTGATATGTGCCAGCGGGTAGGTGGGGAGATGCGCGAACTGCTCCAGGTCATTCTCGAAACCAACCTTTCGATGGCTGATGGGGAGCGGGCGCAGTATGCTCATCAATACGTCCATTTTTACGGGGTCGTGCTCAAGCTGCTTACGAACTGTGGGGGTAACGCCGCTCAGGGTGAGGAGCACATCCCTCGTGGCAGCGCCAAGCAACCACAGCGTAAAGTCGCTGTCCAGGAGCACTGCCACGAGGGCTTGAATCCTGGTGAGCTGCGAGACGATGCGCTTGCTGACGCCGGAGACCGCGATCAACGCCCAGCATCTATCGGGGTGGCGCAGCGCGAATTGGAACGCGGAGGGGCCGCCCGCCGATATACCCACCACCGCGGCACGCTCGATGTGTAGCGCATCGAGAAGCGCGGCATAGGCATCCGCCTGCTCTTCAGGTGTGGCCCCGGTGCTAAGGGGGGTACGGAGGTAGCCGGGGCGAGAGATTGAGATTAGCCTGAAGGGGTTCTCCTTGTTGAGGCGGGTGACGAGGAGACCCTGGTCGTAGCCGCCGCCGATGCCGTGCAATATCAGCACGGCCGGACCTTCCCCGGCGCTTGCGTACTCAATGGGGCCGTGTGTGGTTTGAGCTATCTTGCTGCCCGCCCGCAACCCGGCTTTCAGGTCGCGCATGTAGGCGGTGTAGTACAGGTAGAGGGCAGTGCCCAGCGCCGCAACTGTACTACCCACGGCAGCCTGGATTATCTTCGGCATAGGTTTGTCTTCCTCGATCCCGTGAAGTCTTAGGTGTTCTGCAATTCGCGCAGGATACGCGAACCATCCCTAAGCAAGTATGATACCAGAGTTTGAGATAATGAGAGTGGTGGGTTAGCCCCCGGCGTTTGACAAGCGCCCCTTATCTTTGCTATAATTCGTAGCGTATTGGGGCGTCGTCTAACGGTAGGACAGCTGACTCTGGATCAGTAAGTTGAGGTTCGAATCCTTGCGCCCCAGCCTCGGTAATGTTCCTATCACACGCGTGGATTTCGACCCTGACGTCTAAACGTCAGGGTTTTGTTGTTGTACCTCACAGCCCGAGTAACGGCCAGGCCGGCAATTATGTAATCTATATTGATTTGCAGTTGCACAAGGTCAAGTGCTTGTGATATACTCCGCGAAGGCAACTCTCAGATATCTTTGTAGTACCACCTGAGTTCCGGCAAAGAAACTATCGCTACTGAAGTATTGCCCCCTCCTTGATAACTTGGGCTTCATAGTCCCCAAGCCAGGGTTGCTGTTAAAGCTAAACCGCTGGCCCAAAGTTGATTTCATACTATGTACGAACTGAGGCGCTCGTGCCTGGAAAGGTGCTGGTCCTCATGCCCGCATACGAGCAAGAGCAGGCGTAATGCCGTCGTTCAGCCCCAGCGACCTTGTGGTCGACGTTGAGAAGGTCATAGAGCAGTTCGCTAAGAGCTTCTAGGAGTATAGATGGAAGAAGTTAAGCGTTGGTTCAGGTTTATTGAGGAGTTCATAGTAGGGATGCCGCAAGATGCGACACAGCAACGCGGAAGCTCCTTGCGTGCGACCGGGGTGATTCGTGTCTTCCTGACACAGAATATTGGGACGCGCTACTTCCCGGACGATAGGGATGGTAGGAAGATGTATGAGAACTTCCGGCAACTGCGGGGGACGCCGGAGTTAGCGAGGGGCTCTTCGTAGCGAGCCAACGCGGGAGAGGATACAAAGGGGTGGAGAGTTCATATTCACCGAGCAAGATAGTGTCGCACTCCTGGGGAGAAGCGGGTCGGTGCAGGAGATAGGGTATGAGCTGGATGTCTCGAGTCAGTACATGGTCGAATATGAGAGTATGCCGACCTATGTCGTGACAGCAGACCCGATGGACCGGAAGCGGCTTAGAGTTCAGTTCAACTCACGAACGGAGGAGGATATAAAGGAGAATGAGGTACTTCGAAACGACGTGAACATGCTGGTTAAACCGGATGATCTTCTAATTCAGCAATGGGGAGAATGGCAGTGCAAGAAGATAATGCTGTCGCGCTATGGACTGTTTCAGGTCACTCTTGAACATAGGTTTACCGAACAGTCGCTTACCGATCTGCTCTGGAGCCTAGCGGGGCTAGAGCAGGAATTTGACTTAGATGCGCTGCTCAATGAGCAAATGCAAGCAGGGAAGTACGGGCAGTTACGACGCAAACCTAACGTTCTGCTTGAGCCATCCGTTCAATGGGAGATCACCCGTATTTTGATCGACCAGTTTCTGGAAAAGCTAGAATGGCAACTGGTCGTCTATCGAGATGATCGGAAGCCGACAACTATTAAATTTGATCGCGACCCAAAGCGTAGAAGGGCAGCGTTCACATCAGGTCTCTCATACCCGCATCGCTTCAGGTATGCGATTTTTGAGTTTGAGAAGCTATACCAGGTAAGAGATGGCACTAACGTACTGATCAGCCCTGAGCAGCTTACAGAGGCAGACCGGGTTGAGCTCACCTCGCACCTGGAGGGCTTGCCCGTCATAGCGAACGCTAACTCATCAGGGACCATGCAACAAGAACTTTCATCTACCTTGTCGCAGACAAATGGTCCAGTTAACCGGCCACTTATGTTTCCATCACCCGCAAAGGTTTCCTGGTCCAATAGGCTCTTTGGTACTGACATTTCGAGTTGGGAGAAGGAGTCTGCATTTTTACCGGGGATAACGCGCTTATCTACCATGGCCAGCCTGACGAGTTAAGGCTAGGCCGCTCATTCGCAAGAAGCCCAAACGGAGCAGATGGAGGAGGACAGACTGAGAGACTTTATAAAGAGTATTGGGCCAGCATAGCGCGTGGCCTGGCTTATATTTGTGAGTTGCGGGCTATTGCCAAGGTTCTTCAAAACGGCACTAGCGATGACCTGGAAGTGATAACAAATCGATTCATGCGGCACCTGACGGACATCGAGACTTCGGAATTAAAGCGACAACTTAGGGATCACATAGCAAAAGTATCAGCTTCATCCAGGTTGCTTGCCCGCCTGCGTAATGCGTCGAGACCGACGACTATGAGCACGGCGGATTATGCGGTGCTGAAGTTCAGTAGGTTACGGGAAGCGATCAAGTTGGACCAGATAATCGAGCATATAGACCAGAATTTGAATTTGCTCAACAACATCCTCTTTCATGCTGATACTAATATTTCCGAAATAGATGAGAAGACTAATAGCAACATTACGATGGCTCTGACGGTTGTTCTCTCTGTTGTTACCGTCGTATTACCGTTCCTGGCCCTTCCACCGTACCTCCATTATGTAGAGCAAGTGCCGTTGTTGCCTCAACGGTTCTGGGTAGTATCTGGCTGGATTGTAACGGTAGTAGCAGTGGTGGTCGGTTTTGTGGCTGCGGTTGGCAATGTACATCACATACGGAATATCATGGGAGGGTCGGCTATTGTTCGATTATGGCGTCGTGCTCGTAAGCGACGCCGGGCTGACCAGAGAGATTCGTGCAGGACTTTGGGCGCTACACAAGCGTGGGGTGGTATGGCGCCAACTGGGACAAGATGAAGCACTGCCCGATGGCTGCAAGGTCAGAGGACTATATCTGATACCCGAAGGGCGAGGATGGGACCTCTCATATAAATCACAAATGTCAAGGCACATATTAAGCGTCTGCACTAAAGAGGATTACCAGGATGCCATCCGTCGCATCATTCGTACAGAGTTAAGCGCCTGGGCTGAAACACCCTTCGTACCAGTGCTCCTTGGCTGTGAAAGGTATGGCTTGCGGGACTGGCTACAGTGGTTGAGGCATGGGTATACGAACTACTCTTTCGTTGCAGGCTTTGCGCGCTTGGAGCCAAGAGTAACAGAGGGGGTTGTTTCCGTAGGCGGAGAAACCACTGGAGCTAAGCAAACGCAATGTGCCGGCGAGCCTATGTTTTTTCCTAACGACGTGAAGCCTTACATACTTGACGACGCGCAGTTTCGAGTTCTGACTCGGCTGGTGCGTGACGCTTACCTGACCAGTAAAGCGGAACTGGCCTGAACCTGTTTCGTCCCGTGAGTGGAATTATTCCAGGTGCATGAGCAGCTAGCAGGAGGCTCCGAGATGGACCACGATCTACCACATGATATCACTACGATGCCCGGTTACCACCGTGGCGGTTTCATTGAAGTTCGATACACCGGAGGCTTTCTCAGTCCCCGCTCGTTAGCAGTGCTGAACACGGAGCTAGAGCTTGCCACCGAGCGTGCGGTCTGATCCAGAATAGAAGAGCGGTTCCCCGAAGTAAGCAGAACAGAATTGAAGGGACTAGGGTCTCTCAAGATTGAGAGGATCCATATGGAAGTCTCCTTTCTACGAGCTGGTAAGCTTGCAGATAGACCTGGACCTGCTCAATATCTTTCTAGCTCCGATAGAGGGTCTTCCCAGCTGGTTTATGCAGCAGGTGTTGCCCGCTCTGGTCGTTGAAGTGGTCAAGGAAGCGATATTGAAAGGAGGACGGCGCATCAGGAATTGGTTTGGTAAGGACGTAGGGAAGGATAAGTCCGGGATATCGGATTCCGCAGTCGTGGAGATAAAGGCTCCCGGTAACTGCCAGGAGCCTTTTATTTTGGGCGATTAACCCAATTATGGTACCAGTTGGGCTTTCTACGCTTCGACGGCGATGGCGATGGCGGCGGGCCTACACCAACCCCTCGCTACAAACGATCTTGGGCACTGGGCGGTCCTCGATCTGCAAGCCGTGGCGGTCCATGCGGTCACGCATGTTGTGCTGGGCGTAGAGGTCGGCGAGGCTCTTGAACAGCTGGGGGCCAGCGACGGCGTTGCGACGGAGGAGGTTTAACTCACGGTTCAAAGCCTGAGTGATCGGCCCCCGGAACGCCTTTTCAAGGATGTTGATCTGGGCCTTCGTGTCTTCGTCCTCTGTGAGGCCGAACATCACCCGTAGCTCCCGGAGGGCGTACCGCTGGCCGTGCGTGAGTGACATCGTGTGCTCCCGCTCGGCCTGGCGGTGCTTCACCTCCTCTGCGAACTGCCGCTTCACCCTCATCACGGCGGCGTTATAGCCGAATGGAAGAGGTAGCCCCTGTAGCTCCGGCCCGCACTTGATGGCACCGAGCACACGGGGCACGTCCCTCGACACGATCTCGCCGGTGGGGTCCACCAGAAATAGCTGCTGGTAGCGCCCGGCCTGGCAGAAGACGAACAGGCCCTTCTGCCTCCCCTCAGTGGGCATCGTGGTGCGGATGCCGTCTCGCAGGTTGGCGATGCGGTCGTACTCGGCACGGTCCTCACTGCGTAGCTGTCGCAGTATCTCCTCCGCTTCGTTGAGGTCGAGGAAGTCCTCCTCTTCTTCCTCCTCGTCGAACAGGCTCATCTGCCGCACCTTCGCCGGTCCGGTGCCACCCCGCTCGTAGATGGCGTACATGGCGTCCTGATTTAGCTGCTCTGTGCGGTCGAGGATCAGCGAGTCCTCACCAATGGTGTCGTGTATCTCCTGGATACGGTTGTGGAGCTTCTCCTTCAGGCCCAGGTTGCGCTCGATGCCTAGCTCCGGCAGGAAGTTGAAACCATACACCACATCGTGCTCAGCGCCGATGCGGTCGATGCGCCCGAACCGCTGGATCAGGCGAACGGGATTCCAGTGCAGGTCGTAATTTATGATCGAGTCGCTGTCCTGGAGGTTGAGGCCCTCGGCCAGCACGTCGGTGGCGATGACCATCGATAGCTCGGTCTCGCCGGGGGCGAATTGGTACTCAGGGTTGGCCTTTGGTGCGAACCTGCCGACGATCCTGGCCTTGCTCTTGTCCCCGCTGTAGATCACGTCTATATCGTCCCGTAGGCCGCCGGGGTTGAGATTTTCGTAGAGGTAGCGGGCGGTGTCTGCGTACTGGGTGAAGATCAGCCTCTTGCTGCTCCTGAGCGGCTCCTGGGTGAGCTTCCGCTTGAGGGTCTGGAGCTTGGCATCTCGGTCAGGGGTGATCGGCTCGACCAGGGTGAGCATGCGCTCCAGCAGCCTGATGTCGTGCTCGATGTGGGAGCGCAGGCGGCGAGTATCGAAATCGGCGGCGACGTAGCGGCTCGACACCTGCCGGAGCGAGTCGATCAGGTCACGCTCTTCGTCCTGGTTCGGTTCATACATAATGCCGTGGGCCTCTTCACCCGCCGGTACGATACCCTCGTCGAGGGCGTCGAGGAATATCTGATGCCCCTTCAGGAGGCGGCGTACGGTCTCCCGGAAGGCGTCGACGCTAAACTCGAACCGCTTGAAGAGGAGGATGCGTATCAGCCCTCGGAGGTTCGCTCCCACCCGCTGGAGACTGACGTACGGCTCATTCTTCTGCTTCTCCTTCGCCACGTAGTGCCACAGCCCGTACCGGGCGTAGGTAAGCTCTTCGTGCAGCGGCTTGGTGCCCACTCCACCCTTGCGAGCTTTCCCTATATAGCCCCGTAGCTCCTGGTAAAGGCCGCCGTACGTGTCCTCGATTGAGTATTCGATAGTCTCAAGCTGGCGCTTCGGGAAGAACTGGTGCCTGCCGCCGACCATCACGTATGCCCTGCGCCAGCCTTCGACGTACTCGCCGAAGCGGGCCGGGTTGATGCGCTCGTGGGTCTCGGTATCGTAGCCGTACCACCGAAGAATGTGGTTGCGGGTGCGCCTGATGAGTATGTTAGAGAGGATGTCGGGGAGCGTGCGCTGACCCTGGTGGATCAGGCGAAAGAAATCTCGCAGGTTGGGAGGGTCGATGGGCAGGTCGGTCTTGTCGTCCTGGTGGAAGAGCTTGATCTGGTAGTAGACGTCCATTGCGCTCTTGTTACGAGGCGTGGCCGTCAGGAAGCAGCACCGCTTCCCCGTTGCCAGGAACGCCTGTAGCACCTTGTACCGCTGGATGTCAGGGTAGCGGAAGTTGTGGCTCTCGTCGACCAGCACCAGATCACGGTCCCGGTACTTCACTTCGTCGAGGATCGAGCCGACCCTGCCGTTGCCGCCCTCTTCCCGCAGATACCCCATCGAAAGCACACGGGCGTTGAGGTTGTAGACCTCATTGTACCGCTCCCACATCTCGACCAGGGGAGCCGGGCAGATGATCAAGGGGCGGGCGTGCTCGGTGCGCTCGAAGTGCTTCACGATGGCGGCACCGATGTACGACTTTCCAAGTCCCACGACATCGGACACGAAGGCACCACCGTAGTCTTTCATAATCCGTATGGCCTGCTCAACCGCTACTTTTTGGAAGTCCGCAAGCCTTTTCTTGATCTCGTCGTCCCAAAGCAGATCGCTCTCGTCTTCGCCTTCGAGCCGGTCCTTCACGAGGGTGTAGAGGGTCTTCATGTAGACGTCGTAGGGGCGTACAGGAGCGACGGCCCACGACGCTTTCATCTCCTGCATGAGTATCTCGTCGAAGTCTTCGGCCTCGCCCCATAGCTCATCGAACCAGCGGACAAGCTCACGGTGGTTGTCATTACCCCCGACGACCACGTTTAGCTCGGTGTTGTGGGTCACTCCGGCGAGGGTGAGGTTGGAGGAGCCGACGATTGCGATACCCTTCTCTTCCCGCTCCACCGCTCGGCCTCGGTTATCGTAGACGGTGCCGTAGTCGAAGATGTAGGCTTTGGCGTGGAGGCGGCCCTTCGTGTACACCTTCACCTTGAGGCGCTTCTCTTCGATCATCTGCGCCAGGGCCTTGATGAGAAGCTCCCCCTCGTCGGTCTGGTCCATTAGCTCGACGGCGGAGCGCATGCCCTGGGCCGTCTCCTCGGCCATCTTTTTGATCTCTGAGCGTTTGGGGTAGGCTTCGGCCTCGGCCACCTCCTCCACCAGGTCGAGCCTGCGGTACCCCTCGGCGATCTGCTCAAGGGTCTCACGGTTCGTGGTGTTCCCTATAAGGAGGCGTAGCTCCTTAACGTTGGTGAGCCGCCCGGCGATGCTCTCCAACCCTGAGAGGAAGAAGTAGCCGACGGCGAAGCGCGCCCCCTCGGTCGAGGAGAGGATACGGTTGATGTGGTCTACAAGCTTCTCGTGGTGGTTGTCTATGATGTCATGGCTGGGCATGGTCTACTCTGACTAGATTGTTATCCGTTTTGAGAGCTGCTTCATGCCGTGGACTTCTTCTTTGCGCCCTCAAGGAAATTGTCTATGCCTCGGACGGTGAAGTACACTCCCGTAACGAACGCAAGAAGGCTAGTTGTGCCAGTTCCAGCTATTTTCACGTACGAACTATATGCTAGAGTCAGCCCAATACCGATTTCGACAACTCCATAGGCGCTGCGGTTAACGCAGCGAAACCAATAAAGAAGGACAGCAAAAATGGCAGCTAAAATTACTCCGACCCATTCGACCTTATTACCCAAATCCCACAAGGCAAATGCTCCGATGCCGAGTCCTAAATAGATCAGCCCAAAGACTAAAGATAGGATACGGCCGCCACGTGATAAACTCGCTGCATTGATGTCTTCAAGAATTCGTCTGTAATTCATCGAAATACTCCTTCATTATAGTTATGAACTATTGGCCTACTGGACAACCCAGGCCACATCAAGGCCGTTCTCCTTGAGGACCGAGAGGGCCGTGATGTCGTCGTCTTTGGTCGAAACCTTTGGCGTTGTTCAGTTCGGGGTTCCAGTGCTCTATAAGCGCCTCCTCTGCGATGATAGTCATCAGGCGGACCATGTTCTTCGGCATCTGTGAGTCGCCTACGGTCTACCACAATGTCCCCTTATATAAGAGTTCTCTGATATCACTTGGAAGTTACTTTTCCAAGTGTCGCCATGATCTCTGCATAAGCAGCATGGCTCATGAGAATTGACGCTGCTGGTATAGTACGTCTCCGATCCGGAGTCACTGACCAACCTGCCTCTACCCCAATATGTACTTGATCATATCCTCCGCTGGACAGGGGATACGGCGCAGGCTCACGATCAATATTCAGGGCCACTGCATCAACGGCGTCAGCCACATAATTACCGTCAGGAAACACTATTCTTGCTCCGACAATAGTAACTTTAGCGAGTGATCCCCGCCATGATATACGTTTGCCGCCCGGTCGTTCCGTGCCAGTGGGATCAGTAATACTCAAGCGGACATTGGATGGCCTTGCTTGAATGTCTGGAAAATCGCCGATCTGATCCCGTAAATCATTCAAGCCAATATAGAAGTCTAGTCGAGTGGCTGCGGGGTTAGCAGGGTCTGCCTTTTCAACTGTGCCTGCTGACAATCCTATGAGGTCGAATTCAACCTCGTCTTTGGTCACAGTTATGTTAAGTCCAGGATTTTGGTTCCTCTTCTTGTGCGACTTTATTGCAACCGAGGTATTGTTCACCTGTAGCTGGCATACTATGTACTCCAATGCTATCGTCATAATGAACCCCCTTCAAATCGCGTCGTTCACGGCCTCAGAAGGCTGTTAGCTTTCTTGGTTCTATTGTTGATAAGCTCGATCACAGCTTCGTAAATGCCCTCTCGTTCACCACAAGTTAGGCCCAGGCTATCAAAGATAATAGCATCTATTTGTCTACGATCACTCTGTAGGACTTCTTCAATGGGCGGAAGAGTAGGTCGGTCAAGCAGTGAGTGGATCGTTGGGATAGCGTCAACAGGCAAGCTCGCAGGATTGAAAAGTGACATTCGTGCCAGGTCTGTTCCCTCAGTTTTGAGAGCGCCTTCACCAAGGTTTGTTCTACCGAACAACTCCTTGAACAGCCAAAACGGAGTCGACATAAGCATGCCTGCTAAACGTACATCTTCGTCTCCAACCGAGTAACGCAAAGGGGCTATCCTGTAGAGATCGTATGATAGGAAGCCGTTGGGATTGAAGAGAACAAGGTGGCGCTCTCCGAAACGTCGTTGGAATAGTATCGGCGCAGGTTCCTGGTGCACTACGAACCAATCTTTGCTAGCGGGCGGGGCTGAGTAATCCCTGGCAAGTGTACGTTCAGCTTCAGTTACAAAGGCTCGAAGGTATTGATGATTGGCTACATCCCTCGCACTACAGGTCAAGATTGCATGTGGCGAATTATGGACCCAAGGAGCTTCAAAGTATCGAGGGGAGCGGATAAATGGTGAGAAGAAGCTTTGTAGATCGCTTGGGATATCAGCGGTCGGTAGAACAAGAACCTGATCTGCCTTTTTGGGCAGGATCATATAGGTCTTGATACTAGCATATGCCGACAGGGGCAAAAGCCGACCTTTGCCTTTATTTATAAGCACAAACAACGCTTCGGGAGCACGGAGATATTTGCCTCCCCACTTATTGCCAATATAAGGCATCGATCTCAGTTGAATGCTCTGGTCTGCGCTGGCCGATGTGGTTTCACTGCTAGTCTGCGTATCATCTCCAACCTCACTCCCATCCACAAGCAAGGCACTTTGGCTAATCGGATATACTCTATATTTGGGCGTAGTAATTTTCTTTTTGGCAGTCTCAAGCTCTTCAAAGATAACGGCAGATAAAACGTGCTCAAAAGGGACCTTGAGCATGACGAACCTCGTCGTATTGCTGAACGCATCGGCCTTGTCGGGCGCAGACAGTAGAACGATTACAGTATTTACATCTGCAGACACAAATGACCTTTTTGACTGGTTATCTAATATCAGCTTCACATGGCAGCGCCTAAGGAGGAATTCCTGTAGGGTTGCACCGTAACCAACATCGAGCCATGAATTGGAGGTGATGAAGCAAAACGACCCCCTCGAGTTGAGAATATGGAGACCGTGGAAGTAGAAGTAGATATATAGATCGCTCTTCGCATCGAGCTTGTGCGAAGCAGTATCCGTGAGAACCTTATAGCCGAAGAACTGTTCGAACATCTGGTAAACCGACCGAAGCAGCTTGGCTTTGTACGCCTTCTTGTTTTCAACTGTTGCTTCAGACCCGGCGATATTCGGGTCTGAAATACTTTGGGTACGTACATAGGGCGGGTTCCCGATCACTATATCAAAGCCCTTCTCGTCGCCCTCGAAAATCTCCACGAAGGCGATGTCCCACACGAAAGGAAGGTCGTGGGCCGACTTGAGGGCCGACCGGCCCCGCTCGATGCGCTGTAGCTCCGCCTTCGCCTCCTGCAACTGGCGCTGCAACTCGATCGCCTGCATCTGCATTTGCCGGGGGCTTTCGGTCTCATACGTCCCGTCGAGCCTCATCTGGCGCTCCTGCGGACCTCCTGCTATCCGGCGCTGGAGCGAAGCTATATCATCCTGGGTGTCGGCATAGCAGTCGTCGAGGATCATGTGGAAGACCGACAGCTCCTCCTGCCGCAGTTCGGCGTTGGTGCGGTACTGCCGGGTAGGGTCGTTGTTATAGAACTTGAGCTTCTCGGTCTTGAGCCGGGTGAGGCGTGCCTTCGTAGCGGGAGCCACCGAGCGGGAGCCACGGATGTGCGCCAGGTTGGCCCTGCCGATCTCCTGCACGAGGCTGTCACCTCGCCTGACCTTGAAGGTGAAATACGGGAGTAGAGGCTCGCTGCGGGTGTGAAGCTCCTTACGGGTAAACTCGGCGTCGATGGTGAGGGCCAGCCAGAGGCGAAGCTCTGCGACATGTACTGCCCACTCCATCACGTCGACCCCGTAGAGCGCCTGGCCGATGATGCGCTTCTTGCGGTCGTAAGGGTGCTCCGTGACGCTGAGGGCCTTGTTCGCCCGCTCTTGCAGGTCGTCCAGCACCGACAGCATACCGACCAGGAAGGAGCCTGAGCCGCACGCCGGGTCCACCACGGTGATGCCTCGCAGCCGCTCGCTCACCTTCGACCACAGGCCAGCGCTGGCGAGAGCCTTGTCAGCTGATACCTTCTCGTCGGGTTCGAGAGCGAACACCGCCTCGTACAGCAGGTTCTTCACCTTCGGTACGTGCCCCAGGTGGTTCGCAAGGTGGTCCACGACCGTCAGGCGGCACATCAGGTCGATCTCGGTGCGGGGAGTGTAGAAGATGCCTGCCTCGCCCTTCTCGTCCACCTCCGACACGTTGACGAGCGACTCGTACACCTTGCCGATCATCTCCGGATCGACGGCGACCTCCTGGTCGAGGGGGCTGTCCTCAGCGATGGTAAAGTTGTAGAGTTCGAGGAAGTTGAAGACCTTCGTGAAGAGCGCATCGGTGATCGTGAAGCTGTGTTTGCGGTCGAGGTCGTTCTCCGAGAAGAGACCGCCGTTCAGGAAGGGTGCCATCGCCAGGGTATCGTACATTTCTTTCGGGAAGTGCCGGTGCCCACTGTGGAATTTGTTATTGAAAGCCTCGAGGAAGAGCACCTTGAGCCAGCCCTCGCAGAAGGTGTCCTTAGGCTGGCCGCTGGCCTGGTAGCTCTTCCAGAAGACCTTGAGGAACTCGGTATCGTCGCCTAGCCATCGCTTGCGCTGCACGAAGTAGAGGAACATGCAGCGGTTGAGGAACTGCAAGGCATAGTCGTGCGCCCACTCCCTGTCGTGGGTCTGGCCGTGCAGGTCGTTTTGGAGGACGGAGAAGATCTCCTTATAGTCGTCGAAGAACTTCTTGGTGACGGCCTCCACGTCGAAAGCTTCGTCGTGCTTCTGCTGGACGGCCAGGGGAGACAGCCCGAAGAGGTCCCGGCTGCTCTTGTTGATCTCGTCGATGTCGAGGAGGGCCAGGCGCTCGGAGGCGGTACGAAGGCGCTCTTCAGGGCCGATGGTGATGCGGCGGAAGAGGCGGCGCTTCTCCACTTGTGGGTCGTGCTTGACATTGACAAAGTGCCAGCGGTCCTGCTGGTGGTTCGAGAAGACGAAGAGGGCGTAGGGGTGGCCCTTGACGAGCCGGGAGACGATGGGGCGCTCGTCTGTGAGGCGCAGGCGATCCCCTTGCAACCGAACGTAGATGACGTGGAAGTCATTATCCGTGCCCGCTGAGGCGAAGAGGATGGGGTCTTCGGCTACGCTTCCTCGTTCGGTAGGGGTCCAGTCGGCGCGGGGGAGGGGCTGGTTTACTCGCTCATAGCCAAGCTCGGTCCAGAAGAGCCTCTTGAGAGGGTTCAGCCCTTGCAGGTTTGGCAGAAGTTGGTAGACCTCTGGCTGGCGGGTAGGTTGGGTCTGCAACGCTGCAACTTCTCCTTCATGGGTGACATTAGCTTAGAGGTCGGGAGATAATAGGAAGGCAGGCCGCTTCTATCTACTAGAAGTACGCCGCCTGGCACTCCTGTACCGCTGCCCTCTCCCTTTCCCGGAACGCCTAGCAAGTATAGCAGGAGTGTATTGTAGCTGCAAGTCGATGGCAATAGGGACATTCGAATGGTTTCTCTTGACCTTCCATACCTCTGTCATAACTTATGCCCCTGGTTTTTCACCACTTCCAGACCAGCTTAGGCTTGCGTGGAGTGTCACCATCGTGGGTTTGCGTTTATGGTGTCTGGCAGCCTGGGGAGAGCGTATATCTTAAATTTGAGATGACCCACGTTGATATTCTTGACAGCCAAAGTAGCAACTAAGATATACTCTACAAAGTAGCCTGTTCTCAAGGGTGCTTATCACTGAAGAATTGCCAGTAATCCTAGTGTCACACGTTTCACGAGGAGCATAACGTGATTGATTTGACCGACTTTCAGTTCGAGCCTGACCTGGCGCACGCTGCGACGATGCCTGCGCGGTGGTATATCGCGCCGGAGTTCCTGGCGCTGGAGAAGGAGAAGATATTCGCCCGCACCTGGCAGGCAGTGGGCCGGATCGACGAAGTGGCTCGCGTCGGTGACTTCTTCACCTGCGATGTGCTTGGTGAGCCGCTGGTCGTCACGCGAGGCACCGACGGCGTGCTGCGAGCTTTTTATAACGTCTGCCGCCACAGGGCAGGCAACGTGGCCGCGGGCAAAGGGAACCGCAAATCGCTGCAATGCCGCTACCACGGCTGGACCTATGCGCTCGATGGCACTTTGAGGACTACCCCGGAGTTCGAGGGCGTAGAAGATTTCGATAAGAGCTGCTACAGCCTGCACCCCGTGCGGGTCGAGACCTGGGGGCCGTTCGTCTTCGTCAACCTGGACCCAGCCGCACCGCCGCTTGCCTCGACGCTCGGCGTCATCCTGGACGAGACGGCCCACATCCCCCTGGCCGAGATGCGCCCCGTGGAGCGGCGTGACTACGTCATCAACTGCAACTGGAAGGTCTACATCGACAATTACCTGGAAGGCTACCACCTGCCGATTGCCCACCCCGGCCTCTACCGCGAGCTGGATTACGAGAATTACAAGGTAGAGACGCACCGCTACCACTCGCGGCAGTTAGCGCCTCTACGTCCGGTGACGGGGAGCGGTGCGGGCCGCCGCTACGCCGAGGTGAAGGCCGACGAAGAGGTGCTCTACTACTGGATATTCCCCAACTTCATGGTCAACATCTATCCCGATAATATGTCCTCAAACATCATTCTCCCTCTGGGCCACGACAAGACGCTGACCATCTTCGAGTGGTACTTCCACGAAGGGGGCGGTGGCGAAGCGTGGGAGGGCGTGCAGCAGGCGGTGGCCTTTAGCGATGAGATCCAGCAGGAAGATATAGTTATCTGCGAGAACGTGCAACGCGGGCTTGCCTCGCGGGTCTACGACCAGGGCCGCTTCTCGGTCAAGCGCGAGAACGGTGTGCACCACTTCCAGGCGTTGGTGCATGAGCACCTGACGCGCTGAAGCTCTGCTGGAAAACATCGGAGGTGGGAGCTATGTTACAAGAACAACCCTATTGCCCGTTCTTGCTTCTTCATTTTCCTCTGATGTTGGGCAAGAGAAGTCATGTAGAGATCGATTAGCGTCCATTCAGGCTAAGGCTGCTGTAGTTTCGCGTAAACCTGCGCGCGTGCAGTGTGCGCTTCCCTATCCTCTGGATATAGCTCTATTACTTGGTCGAAATCGGCTAATGCCAGCGCGTAATTGCTTTGCCTAAAATAGATATAACCACGATTATAATAAGCTAGTGCAAGCTTTGGATCTAGCTCTATTGCTTTGTTGTAATCGGCCATTGCCCGCTCGTAATCCTTTTGCGCATTATAAACATTGCCACGGTTATTATAAGCTAGTGCAAGCTTTGGGTTTAGCTCTATTGCCCGATTGTGCTCTGCCATTGCCCGCTTGAAATCGCCTTGTCTATTATAGACAGCACCCCTTCCAGAGTACGCCCATGCAAACTTTGGATATAGTTCTATTGCCCGGTTGTACTCGGCCAGTGCCCACTCGTAATCCTTTTGCGCACTATAAACGTTGCCACGCCCATTGTACGCCGATGCAAGCTTTGGATATAGCTCTATTGCCCGGTTGTACTCGGCCAGTGCCTGTTCATAAAGACGTTTCTCATAATAGTCATTGCCTCGTTGAACGTGAGCAACCGCTTGAGATGCAGTACGCGGCTCATGCGTAGACCCATCAGCGGTGTTGCTTTGAGTACCTGACGTGCTAGCAATACCCTCCTCCCTACTCGGAATCGGATTGTTGACCCGCTGGTCTGCCCGAAACTGGTCAATAGCTTCGCGCAGTTCGGGAACGAGTTTGGCGTCTTCGGCTTGCTTAATGAAGCTGCGAATCATGCTCCTAAGATCGGCATCCTGACTATTAGCTTTGAATTCCAGGTCGACATAGAAGGTCAGGTCGAAGAAATCTGTTGGAGTTTGCACAATCTCCAAGATGAGTTTAAATAGTGTTGCTCGTTCGCTTGGACTGAGTCGGGGAACACTGGACGCAGGTTCGTAGACAGTAGTGCGCGCTGGACGTAACTCAATTACCCCCTGTTGTGCAGTGCCGCCACGCACCGGAGGGGGTACGTCCTGAGTAGGCATTTTCTTCGCCAGGTAACTGTACATATTGAAGTCATCGACCGTTTCGCTGCTGTTGCGCCAATGCTCCAATACGTAGTGGGTAAGCACGCCATGCTTGAGGTCTCCCCGCTCACGAGCCAGTTGCTGGCCTCCGCACGCAGCGATGATAACTCTGCCAGATACTCCCTTGAAAGTTATCCCGGCTTGCCGGCTAAATGCTTGGGCTTCGCTATTTAGTACAACATCCTTATCTCCGCTCTTGAGACCGACCGCGTAACCACTGTGGCAGCAGTCGAGTATCACCAGAGCGGATTGCGTATTGCCCAAATGGTAACGTGCAATGCTGTCCAGTGGGATGGCACTCTTAGCCATGTATTGTGGATCGCCATCCGCCGGTAGCAGGTAAGCAAGCTCGCGCTGACGAGGGTGAAGAGCGCCGTGGCCAGAATAGTGGACCAACAGCAGTCCCTCCAGAATCGGCTTTACCACTTTGCTCCTCAAGTGCACTGATGATGCCCTCACGCGTGGCCGCAGGCCCGACCAGTTTCACCACATCGTATCCATCCGCTTCCAGCAGAACAGCCATCTCTTCGGCATCGGCTTCGGCGTAATTTAGGGGATTAATTCCCGCGCGAGATTTCGCCTCCTGGTCCATAGTGGCCGGGAAGTTTCGGTAGTTGATTCCGATTATGACGGCATAGCGGCCTGACATTAGCTCAACCCCAAAGGCAAAGGAGAATTCGTAGCTCAGTGAGCATATCACCAATTATAGCATGAACGCCAATGCGCGCAAGCGCGGAACGGTCATATACGTAGGGGAGATGTAAGGCCGCTCACCAGACGAATGACGAATAGCATGTCCCATCTCTCGTCGGCACGTGCAACTATTCATACTAAGGGCAATGGTAGTCGAGGGGGCCACAAACTGCTCTACGCACTTAAGAGAGGGTTATGTACAGAGCAGATTCAGCCAACATCATAGGCACAAATCCTCCTTATAACTTCACTTCACATCTTAAGGAATTCCTATTTGAAGTGAAGTTGAAGCCACTTGGCATCTAGCCTCTATTTCCCTGGCTTCCTCCCTGCATAGAGGGATATAGGGGTGCAGTCCAAAAGGGACGCAAACTTAACTTGCACCTTAAGAGAAGGTTATGCAAGTTGAAGTTTCCTCTCCTCCCAAAAGCACCATTCCCTCTGAAACCTGACCTGATGCTTAGCACTCCTTATATCAGGTTAGGTTTACTTCACCCTTCCTTCGCTTCCTCTTTAGTCGTATACCCGTCAGGATAGCCGCGCCAGCCAGGCTGATAAGGCCGGTTATCTGCCCGAATAGAACGTCCCCTGCCCCTAGCTTGGGAGGTCTATCAGGCGGGGCGACTGTCGGCACCGCGGGCAGAGGTGTAGGCGTGAACGTCGGATGAGGACCTACTTCACCGCGCGTGTCGGTGACGCGCGTGGCGCTGGGTGAGGGGAAGGGCGTTTGGGTTGGCGAGAGGGTAGCGATAGGGGTTCTAATTGCTGTTCTGGTCATTGTAGGCGAAGGTGTATACATAGGAGTGCTATAAGCGCAATAAGGGCCACCTGTGTGCACGTCGTCCAGCAGGCGGTCGCCGTAGAGCACCCCACCTCGGAAAGTATGTATCACCTCTCCGCAAAAGGCGTCCGATTGCGCGGCACATGGAGGCAGCGAGACCGATAGCGTGGCAGTCTCGCCCGGATACAAAGTCCTCTGCTCGAACTCGAACAGCTCCTGGTCTTCTGCAACTTCATTGGGCTTCCTGTAGGAAGCTATACCTACCAGGTGATTGCACGTCTCCGACGGGTTTCTGAAGGTAGCCGCCACGTGGCTGCCCGATACCGTTATGCCTCCTATCAACTCGACATCTTGCGAGCAGTTGCACACGCCCTGCTTATCCTGCACCCCCGGTAACATATCATTAGCGCCCTCCACCGAGGGCGCTTCACTTGTCGTACTTGCGCTATAAAGCGATGAACTCGCAGGTGGCACCACAACAGGATAAGCGAATATCACGGCCAACGTGGCAAAGAGAAGGGGTGAAATAAGCGCTCGGCTCACCCTTCTCTGGTCTCCACGTACCGTAAATCTGCTTATAGCTCGGCCTCCAAGTGCTACTTCAGGAAGAGTAGGCCGATTGTAGTGTAGATTACGTTCCCCGTCAATACTTCGATAGAGCTATTCTGGAGCGTCAACACCCATACGTAGGAAACCCTGATGCGGCCCTGTGGTAGAATTGCTCTACTATCAGATTTGCGTACAGGAGGTTTCACCTCAACATGGCTAAGATTGAGAGGGACGTGGCGCGACAGACTGCTCCGCGCCCACCACGATGATTGGGGGCCGGCAGGCTCCTCTCCCAGGCTACAGACACCGCTCTTCAGCGAAACGATCCAGGCGCGCCTGGAAGATGCGGGCGTCGAGATCGAGCACGGCTCGCTTGTAATCATCCTGCGAGACCTCGCCGGCCAGGACTACATCACAGTAGTCCCCGACCCGGGTGGCGCGCCCGACGCCTTGAAGGTCACAAAAGTGTTCCCGGCCCGGCTGAAGCGCGACTTCAACCTGTGGGACATCATGGAGGACGACTAAGAAAATATTACCTGGCGTGTAAGCGAAAATGTAGGGGCGGTTCGTGAACCGCCCTGGACAGAACAGACGCCGCGCCCATCAGGGCGGTTCACGGGTTCTTGGGCTACGCCCAATTCAGGCCCCTACAGACTGGCTTCTTAAAACTTTATCCTGGCAGGTAAATATCGGCTGCGGGTTTACCGTAGCTCGCGGCTGAACGGCGCGAACTGCGCTATCTCGCTGGCGTGCACGTTCAGCGCGTTGGAGATGTTCTGTATCGTCAGAGGCTTTATCGCCTTGTACGTACCGGCTTCGATGCGTCGTATCGTCCGGTCTGAGACGCCAGACTTGCTTGCCAGTGCCCGCACGCTGATGTGGGCCTGGTTACGGTGCTCCTTGAGAGTTAGCGGCATAGTATAAACCTCCTGGTTGCAAGAATTTCGGCTGTGACTTGTAGTGACGATTCGCACGATGACGCTACAGGTCACAGTCGAAACTTTTATATTACATAGTGTGCATAACGGGAAGATTGCAGTTCGGTGGCTGTACTATATCAAAGTAAGGGGGGCTAATCAAAGTCGCCCTGCAACTTGAAACTTTTCTCAACATCATACGTTTACCTATGTGGAAGCTTCATTGTAGGCTGGCCGTAGTATGAGGCCAATAGCAATATACGCAGCAGGAGGGGGATCATGAAACGTCGCACTCTTATCGGTGGCGTGTTCTTTTTGTTAGCGCTCGTGGCGGCCCTATCCGCCTCAGCATCTTCTTCAGCAGGGCAGGTATCGTATTCTGCCCCTGCTTCTAATACCGAGCAAGGGCCAACGCCCACAGCCGTCCCGACGTGCGTGCCCTCGTGGGCCGTTGTCGCCGGCCCCCAGATAGACGCGCTCGGCAATACCCTTGAAAGTGTAGATTCCGTATCATCTACCGACGTGTGGGCGGTAGGTCAGGTCCTCACCGAGCGGGAGTCCCACCGCAAGCGTCCTATAGAGAACCGCCAGCCGCTATCGCCCGATGGAAAGGCAGCGGAGCCACAAGGTCATCTCGATGTTTTAAACACCCTGATCGAGCATTGGGATGGTAGTGTGTGGAGTGTTGTAGATAGCGAGAACCTGGGTGACGACGACAACATCTTACTCGCAGTAGACGCCATATCCACAAATGACGTGTGGGCGGTTGGCTACTACGTCAACGATTTTGGGATCAGCCAGACGCTCATCGAGCACTGGAATGGGACGGCATGGAGCGTAGTGCCTAGCCCCAATACGGGCGGCCTCCTAGATAATCGCCTTCTCTCGGTCGAGGCCGTATCCGCCACCGATGCGTGGGCAGTCGGCTATTACTACGACGAGGACGGTGTGGCCCGCACCCTTACTGAGCATTGGGATGGCACCGATTGGCGCATAATCTCCAGCCCCAACAACGGTGACGCAACCCGGAACAACTACCTTCGTGACCTGGCCGTAGTCGCGTCCGGCGACATATGGGCGGCGGGTTACTACATCAATGCCAATGACCTGCCCAGGGCGCTGTTGTTGCGGTGGAATGGCTCACAGTGGAACGTGACTTCAAGTCCCGCCATTGGGTCGGGACCGAACGTCCTCTACTCGATAGATGCTTCCTCCGCGACCGACGTGTGGGCCGTCGGATATTACGGCACCACTACTTACTATTACCGCCCCCTCACCCAGCACTGGGACGGCTCGCAGTGGACCGTGGTAGCCAGCCCTTACAGTGAGTTTGGCACCGATATCCTCTACGCGGTTGAGACCGTTTCGTCCACCGATGCCTGGGCAGTGGGCCGTATCGGCAGTTATTCCAGCACGGCGCAAGTCCTCACCCAACACTGGGATGGCACAAGCTGGACGTTAGTGCTCGCACCTGCCCCGCAGGAGTATTCGTCCTATACTTTATCCTCGGTGGACATAGTAGGGACAAACGACGTGTGGGCGGTAGGGGGGAACGGAGATTACTACGCCTCCCAGCAGATCATAGAGCATTACTCGACGGCGTGTCTTACCTGCGCTACCCGCTTCGTAGACGTGCCGGAGGGTAGCACTTATTACAACTCCATTCAGTGCCTTGCGTGCCAGGGGCTGATAGGTGGATACCCACCTCCTCCCCCACCTATATCTACATCCGAGCCTTTCCCAAGCCCTACACCTGTCGTCGTAGAGTTTCGCCCCAATAACGCGATAACGAGGGGCCAACTGGCGAAGATCGTCTCCAACTCTTTGGGCTATGATGACGACCCGGGGCCGCAGATTTTCGAGGATGTTTATCCGTATTACTACTATAGCCCCTTCTATGTGTGGGTCAACAGGCTCGCCAAGCGGGGCATCATGACCGGCTACCCGTGCGGCGGGGAAGGTGAGCCATGTGGCTATAATAATCTGCCGTACTTCCGCCCGAACACCGAGACCACGAGGGGGCAGATAGCCAAGGTGGTGTCGATCGCGGCGGGATACTCGGAGACGCACACCGAGCTCGTTCTTCACCGACGTGCCCACGACGCACCAGTTCTACCAGTGGATAGCACGCCTCTACTCGCGTGGGCTGATAGGCGGATACCCGTGCGGCGGCACAGGCGAGCCATGCAACTCCCAGAACCGCCCATACTTCCGCCCCAACGCAAATGCCACACGCGGCCAGGTCACGAAGATCGTGGCGAAAGCCTTCTTCCCAATCTGCTACGTGCCGTGATTAGCTGTAGCCCGTAAGGTTCTTCGTCGCTTTCAATCAAACATGAGTTATCCTGAATTTAAGATTTACGCCTGGCAAGCGTAGAATCTCAAGTTCAAAACATGAGACATCCCGAATTTTAGAGTACGGAACCGCCAAGACGCCAAGATCGCCAAGAACCCGCCAAGATAAAAGAGGGATTATAGGGCAGTGAGAGGCACTATTTCCTCTAATATCTTGGCGCTCTTGGCGACCTTGGCGTCTTGGCGGTTCCGTCTATTCTAATGACCCTTGTTCAAAATTCGGGATGACTTAGATTTAAAGCCTCTCCCCACGTGGGGAGGGGTTGGGGTGGGGCGGTGGTACGGTTGTAAGCATGAGACAGGCACGAATACAAAATTCGGGATAACTCACGTTTGATTGGAAAAGTTACGTTGTGGCTTGGCTTATGTCGAGGGGAGGCCACGGCGTAGAACTACTCCCCCCAGGAGAGACAACAGGCCGAGCAGCATACTGGCTACTAAAAGGAAGCTGCTTGATGAGCCAGTCGTCGGCATACCGGGCTGCGGGGCAACTCCCGCGTTATCGGAGAGCGGCTCGGAGAGAGTCCCTTCCATACGAACGATCAACCCCTCTCCCACTGTGACAGTTACGTCGGCGCTGAACGGGTAGATGCCCGTGCCTGTGATGTCCAGCACCATGTGGATTGTCCCAGGCTCGACTGAGTCCATGCTGATGATGGCGAATTGGTTCTCGTCCTCTCGCAGACTGTCGAGGAACTCGTCACGGGTGAATTGCTGCTCGTCTCGCGTTCCCTCGTCGAACAGGAAGACCGCGTCGGGGTCCACCAGGGCGCGTGCCGTCTCGTAATCGCCGACGTTGACCGCATCGAAGAAGCCCGCCGCCACATCTTCGGGCGTGGCCGCTGCCTGAGCGCTTGCCGATGTTGCAAGACCAGGCCCCATCGCCAGTGTGATGAGTAAAGCTGCGACCGCTACTAATCCCTTCATTCTCGTCATCCTTACACCTTCCTTTGCTATCAGGCGAACTTCTCCGGGTATACTTCTCGTGCAAGCTGCTCCTCTTGCTCGACCATCTCTCGTATCGATTCGATGCCTTGCGCCCAGAAAGCCGGGTCGGTGAGGTCCACACCCAGCTTAGCCACCAGCACGTCGGGATAGTCCGAGCCGCCCGCCGCTAATAGCTCAACGAACTTAGGCACGAAGCTCTCGCCTCGCTCCTGGTACAGCTTGTAGAGCGCCAGCACCAGCAGCTTGCCGAAGGCATAGCCGTAGACATAGCCGGGGATATGCACGAAGTGCAGCACGTTGCCCCACCAGCGCCCGTACTCGTCGCGTATCGTCAGGCCATCTCCGAACATGGCACGTACAGACTGTAGCCATAGCTCGGTGATGCGCTCGGCGCTCAGCTCACCCTCTTCGCGGCGGGCGTTGTGCAGCCGGTCCTCGAAGCGGTTGAAGGCAATCTGGCGCTGTACAGTGGCGAAGGTGTACTCAAGCTCGCGTGAGAGCATCACCAGTCGCGCTGCCGGGTTCGCCTCCTTGGACATAAGATCGCTGAAGACGAGCATCTCCCCGAAGGTAGAGGCCATCTCGCTGATAGTCACGGGTGCATCAGCGCCGAGGATGCCCTGCTCCCTCTGCGCCAGGTAGCCGTGCACGCCGTGTCCAAGCTCGTGCGCCAGCGTGCCCACGTCTCCGGCTCTCCCTGCGAAGTTCATCAGCATGAAGGGGTGAGCCGAAGGGACTGAAGAGGTGCAGAAAGCGCCCGCGTCCTTGCCCGGCGCGAGGGGGGCGTGTATCCATCGCTCGTCAAAGAATCGCCGGGCGATGTCGGCCATCTGTGGGCTGAAGGCGTTATACGCTTCAAGCACGATCTCGCGTGCCTGGTCCCAATCGTACTCCGTCTCCCCATCTGCTACAGGCAGGGGGGCGTGGCGGTCATAGTCAAAAAGCTCGCCTATGCCGAGCAGGTCGCGCTTCAGGCGGTAGTGCCTCTCTACGATGTCGTAATTGTCCGTGACCGCCTTCACCAGGGCGTCCACAACCTCGTCGGGGACCTTATTATCGAGGTTGCGCCACGAAATCCAGCTTTTGTACCCGCGCCGCTTATCTTCGGCGGCTTTGTCGGCCACCAGCACGTTGAAGATATAGGTCAGGGGCATAGATTGGTCGCTCATGCCATGCGCGATAGCCTCGGCTGCCTTGCGGCGCACCTCGCGGTCGGGGTCCTCGATCTTGGCCGCGACTTCGGCCAGCGTGACCTGCTCCCCCTCGTATGGCACGCGGATAGATGCAATCAGCTGGTCGTAGAAGCGTCCCCATGCTGTGCGGCCCGTGACCGCCTTATCCAGCAGCAGCTTCTCTTCGGCCTCGCTCAACTGGTATGGCTTGAAGCGGCGGGCCGACTCCAGGTGGTGGCGGTACTTGCCTATGGTCGGGTTATCCAGCACCTTCTGCACCGCTTCGTCGTCGGCCAGGAGCCATTCGAGGTTGAAGAAGACGAGCTTCTGGTCAACCGCCGCCTGGTGCTCCGAGAAGCGCTGGACGAGCGCTCCGTACTGCGGGTTGTTGGTATCCTCGCTGAAGGTGAGGTAGGCGAAGGTGGCTATGCGCCCCATCAGGTCCTGAATTTCCTCATAATCTTGCAGTGCCGTGCGCATCTCCTCCGCGCTCAGCCCCGCAACCCGGTCTTTGTATTTAGTCACGAATTTGTCGGCCTGCTCATGGTTCCTCTCCATGTCGTCCCCTATCACCGGGTCGTCTATACCCGAATAGAAGATAGAGAGGTCCCAGATAACATCTTCTGCGCCGGTCCTTTTTTCTATGGCCGTATCAATCATTTTTCATCTGCTCCTGTTCTGAGGGTAAAGTTTACGTTACGTCCAAATAATATAGCACCTCTAGAGGGAGGCTACCACCGTCGCGAGGAGTATTTATCCCTTGCTTTATGCGCTGCGTCCAGGGGAAGTTGACTATCCCTTCCAGGTAGTTGATGGATGTGGAAAACTTCTAACTTGGCCTATTGACACGCCAGGGAGCATCCCCTATAATCAAGCTACTTCGAGGTTACGGGCTTGCTCGGAACTTCGGAGGAACAGAAACCCAGAGGGTCCTCACGGATCGTCTGGGTTTCCTGTTTATTGTATAGATCATTTTGTGCATGAGGCATCCCGAATTCTTACCAGGCGTACAACCACAACTATGACTTCTTGAAAAAGGGCAAAAATAAAGGTTCGGCGCAGCCGAACCTTTATTTTTGCCCTTTTTTCAAATTCCCCTCCCCAACGGGGAGGGGTGGGGTTGGTGGGGTTATTGTTGCTACCGCTGCTTCGCGGTTAGCGCTATCTGCTCGCGTATCTGCTGCCATTCCTCTTTGGGCACTCGCAGGAACGCTTCCACTACCTGCGGATCGAAAAGGACGCCGCTGTCCCTCCTCAGTATCTCTACCGCCTGTTCGTAGGAGCGGGCGCGGCTGTAGGGGCGGTCGCTGGTGATAGCGTCATAGGCGTCTATCACGGCGAAGATGCGGGCATCGAGTGGTATCTCCTCCCCCTTGAGGCCCTTTGGATAGCCACTCCCATTCCAACGCTCGTGGTGATAGCGCACGATTGTCAGGGCGTCCTTCAAGAAGTCTATATCCTTGAGCATCCTGTAACCCAGCTCAGGGTGCCCCTTCATCTCCATCCACTCGATGTCGTCCAGCTTGGCGGTCTTGCGCAGTACCGAGTCCGCTACTCCCACCTTCCCTACGTCGTGGAGGAGCGCGCCCTGCTCCATATTTCGCAGATGCTCAGGGTCGGTAATCCCCATCTCCTGGGCCAGCCGGAGGGTGCAGGCGACCACGCGGAGGCTGTGGCCGTGCGTCTCGTCGTCGCGCAGGTCCAGCAGGCCGGTGAGGGCCTGCAAAGTCGCCTTGTAGGTCTTCTGTAGCTCCTCGTATGCGTGCGTCAGAAGCTGTGCCTGGCGCTTTTCCTCTTCGTAGAGCCGCACGTTCTCAATAGCTACCGAGGCGGTGTCGGCCAGCGCCTCCAATAACTTCACATCTTCCTCGTTGAAATCCCTGCCTGAGTTCTTGTCGAGTACCTCAAGCACCCCCGTGACGCGATCCTGCACCTTCAGAGGCACGCACACCAGCTTGCGAGCCTTGTTCTCCGTAAGCTGCCCCGCCTGCCCGAAGAGATAAGAGCTGTACTCGACCAGATTCTCGATACATGGCTCGCCATTCTGGGCAACCCTGCCCTCGACGCTACGGTCGTCTACGCTAAGCACGCTATTCTTGAAGTGGACGGTCTCCCTGCCCGATGTAACCTCCACCTTGAGGTTGCCACCTTCATTCTCTGCCAGCAGGAGCGCCGCCCCGCGGGCCTCAAGCATATCCGCGGTGGAGGCCACAATCTGGTTCAGTAACCTGTCAAGCTCGGTGATGGAGGCCAGTGAGCGCACGATTTCGTACAGGCGCGAGAGGCGCGCGAAAGACGTACCTCCACTGTGGGAAGGGAGTAAGACGGTATGTTTCCGCGGTTCTGGCGTCATGATTGGTTTGAGGTGAGAAGTAAAAGTACTATCTGAACGGGCACATTATAGCATGAGGAAAAGCGAAGCCATAATATTATTCGCAAGGCAACAAGGAAGGAGCCAAGAGTGCGAATCTCGGCTCCTTCCTTGTCGCGATTCCTCGCGTCTATTCCGGACTAGCGTCTCGTAGGAGTCATGCAGTTGGGATAGAAGGTGTAAGCCACTATCTTCGATGCTTGCCCCCTGGTCACGTTGATGAAGGGTCGGAAGTATGGACGGTTCGCATCGTCGCACGGCTCTCCCTCGCCTCCGCATGGGTATCCGGTTATTGTACCTAGCTCGGTAAGACGCATGATCCATACGTAGAAGGGATTGTCCTCAGGCACATCTGTATAGTACAGTCCTGTAGGTTTCCATTCAAGCCCTGCTGCATTCGAGGTTATCTTAGATAACTGCCCACGAGTAGAGCTAGAGTATAGTCGGAAGTATGGCCTGTTGTCAGGTGGGTTGCATGGCTCTTGTGGCACCAATCCACAATCATATCCACCCATGTGTCCCCTCATGGATAGCCTGTTGATCCATGTGTAGAAGGGGTTGTTGGGGTCTACATCTTCATATATCTGAGGACCAGGGTCTTCATCAAAGCCAGCGGCATTGGAGACCATCTTGGCTATCTGCCCCCTGGTGATGTCGTTGCCTGGACGGAACGTGCCGTCCGAATAGCCGGAGATGATGCCTCTACAAGCCAAACAGCGGATGAAGGGGTAGAAAGTGTGGTCTGACGGCACATCCGAGAAGCTGATCGTACAGGATGTAGCTGTTGCGCTGGCTGCTGAGGTAGGCTCAGTTGTGGTCACAGAGGTAGCTGTGCCCGCCACGGCGGTGTTAGTAGGTGGCCTGGGGGTAGCGCTGGGGAGAGGCGTAGAGGGGGTGCGCGTAGCCATTGGCGTGCCCACCGTAAAGGTAGCCTGCGGGGTCACGGTTGCGACCGGGGTCACAGTAGCCTGCGCGCTGGTGAGTGCCGCGAGAGCGTCCACGCGCCCCCAACCGTAGTAGTTGTTCGGGATTTGCTCAGGCGGTGTGCCGCCGCAGTCTGGCGTTTGCTGCGTGTCTACGATCACGTTCGGGTTGGCCGACTGCTCCAGCAATATCTTCGTTTCCGTGATATTACGCACCAGGTCGGGGCGTGCCGACCAGACGAGCGCGACTACGCCTACCGTGTGCGGGCCTGCCATAGACGTGCCCGACAGGTTGCCATACTCGTTATCGCTCCCTCTCAGGGATGAGCGAACGTCCACGCCGGGAGCAGACAGGTTGGGTTTCAATCGCATCGAGCCGTCGCTTACCACTGGCCCTCGGCTGCTGAACTCCGCCAGCGTATTGTTAATATCTATCGCACCCGTTGCGAACGACGCCTCGAACATGGCCGGGGCGAATGCTACGGTAGAACAGGTAGGGCCGTCGTTGCCCGCCGAGGCCTCAACGAAGATACCGGAAGCAGTCGATGCCTCTACCGCTGGGCGTATAAGCTCAGGTGGGCACCCCTCGACGCAGCCCCAGCTGTTGTTCATCACGTGAGGGCGTTTCGTGGGGTCGGGGTTGGTTTCGTTCAGGTCCCAGGGCGCGAGGAAGAACTGGAAGCATTCCAGGTAGGTTACCGGCACGCCCACTCCGCGCTCCATGTTGCGGCAGCCTATCCACTTGGCATCGGGCGCGACCCCTATCTGGTTGACGCTATCGCCGCCCACCGCACTGCCCGTGGTGTGCGTGCCATGGCCTCCGCCAAGCAGCTCGTCGTCATCGCATGGCTCCGGGGAGCTGGACCCACACGCATTGAGCGGGTCAGCAGAGTGGATAGCATCCCACCAGTTGTAATTGTGGTCGGCGGTAGCGCCATCCCAGCCACGGTATTTGGGCTTGATCGCCTCGTGGGTCCACCTCATACCTGTGTCCTGGTTGCCTACGATGATGCCCTGCCCCCTGTAGCCAAGCGCCCAGACTTCCGGCGCTTTCACATTCTGCACGCCCCATTCGGGCGCGTTGGGTATGGCAGGTGATGAGGCTTCACGTATAGGGTCTATGCCCTGGAAAGGGCGATTGGCCTCGATACGGCGCACGTCGGCGCGATCGGCGAGGCTTTCGGCCAGGGCGCGGTCGCCCGTCACGAATAGGGCGTTGGAGACCCAGAAGACCTGGTATTGGACCCCACCCGACCTCAAGGTGGCACGAATAGCTGCCTGGGTGCGGTCAGCGTGTTGGGTGAGCGTGTTATAGACGTACCAGCCGCGAGCGTCCTGGTCTTTCATACCATAAGCCGCGTTGAGATTGGCCTGCTCCGACATGAGCACGAAGAAGGAAGCGCTCTTGCCGTTCGCGGTGTCCTGGAACACTTCCGCGCTAATCTTGCTGAGGGTGTTCGCGGAAGCCATTGTGGCAGGGCTTGTAGAAGGGCCTGCGCCCGCGACGCTCTCCCCCTTACCCAGCATCATCACCAGCATGAGCGCAGCCACAAACGCCAGCATGAAAAGTCCGAACCGGCTGCGTCTAGCTGTGATGCCTCTGATCTTTGTCATAGCCTCACTCCTTTCTCCTGGAAGACGATAGAGATGCTATTCGATGTAAGTTGAGCAGGGGGTTGCACGAAGTGTGCCGCGAATGAGATTGAGTTATATTCATGCCTGCCTGCAAACAACGCCCTGCATCTAAAGATGCGGGCTACTCCTTACGAAGCCTCCCTTCGGAGGCTGAGTGTCAGCCCGCGCAGGCGGGCTTTGTATTTGTAGCCCGCATCTTTAGATGCAGGGCGAGGCGACATATAGAGTTTGCAGAAAGACTCTAGCTAAACCTGGGCAGCTATTTGTCCAGGAGAATAGTAATTCGGTCACGTTCAAAAGGACCCTCCATCTCCAGCTTGAATCCAGAGGCACCCTTCAACACGTCATATATAGCCAGGACTTTACCAGGGGTGTGAGGTGGCATATCACTATTGAGGTTGAGACGCTGCTCGCGCTCAGCATAGGCGAAGCAAGCGGGCACATCACAGTGCGGGTATCTGATATCGTTGCTGTCACGCACGTTGTAGTCGGATGGCTTAAGTCGCACCATCCTATTGTCCACATTTTCTAACGTCATGTAGACCTTGAGATACTGGCCCGCTGCCGCCTGGTTGTCGCCGGCACTGTTCCATGTAATCTCTGGAACTATCTCCGTTTTCTCGACCGTCACCTTCCAGCCACCAAGTGTAATAGTCTCGTTCATCCTGTAGGTGCCAAATCCATCCGCAGGGCGCTTTGTCGAGGTTGCGAATAAAAAGATTACAACGCCCAGCGCGAGTAGCACGCCAACTGCTCCAACGATCCACCACGTCATATTCCGCCTGGGTGCTACGGGCGGGTACGCAGCCAACGACGCGTCGCACCACATGCAACGAAGCGCCCCAGGCGGGTTCCCTCCACGGCAATTAGGGCAAAAGAGCTGAGCAACAGGCCGTTGTGGCTCCATATCCTACCTCCCGAACCCCTGGTAAATCTCTCGCCAGAACCCTTACCACCACATCTGGGTGGCACAAATATACTGAAATGTGGAAGGCAATTATACCTGATTTATCAAGCACTCGTGGGTTCTACCTGTATGAGATCCAGAGGCGTATTGGGTGGGGATTTCTGCTTTATTAGCGTACTGATATGAGAAGTGCTTTGGCAAGATAGGACTTGCGGCGGATTGTTTTTAGAACAAATGTGTGGTATAATTATGGCATGTGCGGAAGATATGAGCTAAAAGATATCGCCGGCTTGGCTGCCAGGTTCAACGCCACCTCCGAGGGGCTTGACCTCACCACCCCCAGGTACAATGTCGCGCCGGGCCAGATTATGCCCGTTGTCGTGCATAGGAATGGGGATAGAGGCGGGCATAACAGCCTGGAGTTGATGAAATGGGGTCTGGTCCCTTCCTGGGCTAAGGACCCTCGCACCGGCTTCAAGATGATCAATGCGAGGGCTGAAACGGTGCTGGAGAAGCCCTCCTATCGCAAGCCCCTCCAGTCAAAGCGCTGCCTGGTGCCGGTGAGCGGCTTTTACGAGTGGCAAGATACGGGCGTGGGCAAGGTGCCGTACCATATTTACCTCAAGGACGAGCCGGTATTTGCATTGGCCGGCCTGTACGACACCTGGCTCGACCCTCAAGGTCACCCCCTCGATACCTACACCATCATCACCACGTCCGCCAACTCCTTTATGGAGAGGCTGCACCACCGTATGCCCGTCATCCTGGGTGACGAAGCGGAAGATATGTGGCTCGACCCCACGACGCCTCTCTCCAGGCTGATGAACCTGCTGGCCCCATACGAGCCGGAGAAGATGGTCGCCGCCCAGGTCTCCCAGCGCGTGAACAGCGTCCGTAACGACGATGCGAGCCTGCTGATCGCTGAAGGGTAGACAACCTCGTGTGCCCTGGTGCGTGCTCTTAGTCATTCGTGTTCCTATCACCCTTGAGATATACAGTCAGTTGTATGAGCCTATGCGCCAGGAGGCGGCTGCGAAGATGGGTCTCGCCCTGAGTGGTTCTTAGAGACTTAGCACGATTCGTGACTGGTACATGCCCTGTAAAGCAAACATGAGTTATCCCGAATTTTATATTCGTGCCTGCCGCATGCTCACAACCGTCTCACCTCTAAACTCTCCCCACGTCTAGGGGACTTTTCAAAAATAATAAAAAGGGTGAAAATTGGCGGCGCAGCCGCCAATTTTCACCCTTTTTATTATTTTTGAACTTGGGATTTTACGCTTGCCGAGCGTAAACCTTAAATTCGGGATGACTTATGTTGTAAATCACATCCTTAGATGTGTGCTTCACAAACATCCTTTCCAGGAAATAAAATTAGTTGAAGTAACTGCACAGTCTTTCTCTATCGCTGACCGCTGAACTTATCTCCACGAATTCATACAGGCAAAGTAAGTGGCGGACTTCACTGGGCACGCTCGCCGTCGAACTAGAGCATTTTGTCCGTCACTAGGGAAACCTTCGCACTATGTAGATATCCGCAATACCGAGCAATCTATTCAGCCGCTCTATGTCACGCTCCAGTATAGCCACAACCAAGGCGGTGGGGTCACCCACCGGAATCACCTGAAGCACCAAGACATCTTTCATTGGGGTCATCAAATTATCAGTAGAGTCTACAGCCTGGTTAGTGTTTGAACTGCGTGCCACAAAGAGAAGTTCAACTTTCGTGGGCACCTTCAAGATGGGACCGCTACTGCCCTTGACTGATATTGCTATGATGGCGCGCCCCTGCAGTTCGGCACTGTTGATTAACTGCTCTGCACGAAGCACGCTTCCGCGCGGCGCAGCTTGCAACAATACCATTCCAGCGAGTTGCTGCACAGATGTAAACGTTCCAGTTTGTGGAGCACCCTTAGCGACCTCTAAGTCCGCATCAGTCAAAGGCCGAAGCGCTCCGAGATCAGAACGTGCCACAACTTGTTCCACCATCACAGGTTTTCGGACGTAAGTGGGGCGTATACTCTGGCCGGACTGAATATTTCGCGTAGCCTGCAAGCCTACAACTTCCTCCAGGCTCTTCAAAGTTGGGGTTAGGTCAGCTGCCCAGGTGATAGTAACCTGAGTCTCCGCAAATAAGCTGCCGGATAGGATGTTGCTAGCAGCCACTACCTGTGGGGACAGACATCCTGTCTCCGCAAGGGTTTTCCGTGTTGCACATCTGTTGCAAGAATAAGGTCTTCAACATCAGCCTCAGCTGTATAGTAGTCGGTGCTGGGTACCACGCGACCAAGAATGCACATCACCAGCATCAATCACTGAGCCTTTGATCAGATCACGTGCCGCGACTACTACCTCTTGCTTAAGCCCTATCGGGGCAGGTGCTGCCTCGAGCCATCCTCCTGCCCGTAGCACAAGGGCCAACAGAACGAGCACTAGTAAAACACCCACAATCTGAACGATATAGCGCACAAACCAGGACGGGGATCCTTGACTTTGATCATGAACCATGACCTCGCCGAGTATCTCAAATCCACGAGGTTTGTCTAGCTGTATCTTCGTAAAGAAGTCCTGCGTACTCGATGGGTAATAATCAGCCAACCGTTTCCACAGCTCATCTGTGGTGCTGATCTCTGCTTTCTTGAACTTCTCATGTTCGGGAGGCAATATTGCCTGGATGTCCTTTAGCTTAGTCATAACTCTCTTTTGGCTGTGAGCATAGCTGTTGGTGCTTCTATCCTAAGTGATCTTTGTCAGACTTCCTCTTCGGGCCGAGGGTCCTTCCACACCCCAGGCACCTTATCGTTGCCCGTTAGTTCTTCCTACAGAGAGTTGGATCCCAGTGGCGTGGAGGACATCATCAAGTACCTCATCGAAGTAATCTGTGTCGGTTTCCCGCGAGAACCTATAGATTATATACGCCGCCACTAGTACGGCGGCGATCACAGGCCAGCGCCATCTTCGCTTCACTACACACCTCCTTCAAGTCTACGTAACTCTCTCGCAATACTTTCGATGTGCCTTGAGCTTACACCCTCAGACGTCAGTAGGATCTTCGTCTGTCCACGGCCCCGGCACTTTATCGTCGCCATGTAATTCACTTGCTCCTAATGCCCTGCTATTGGCTATACCGATGGACTCCTCATTCGTGGAGCGTGAGTGATCAACCCCCGATGTGGCAGGGTCGCGGGAGTCAGAAACATCCCGATCGTACGGATTGGCGTCCTCGCTCTGGCTATTTGCCTGGGTATGCATGGTGGATGTCCAGGGCATTATAGTTTTACCTCCACCTTACTTGCTAGGCTTGGGGCTGGCTCGGGACAGATGCCACCTTATCAATTTTGATCAGTCTTGGCATAGCTTTGTATGAGAGCACTACTTCCTCTGAAGCAGGCAGCGCTCCAAGAGTGAACTCGTATGGGCCTACTCCGGAGACATTGACAGTCTGCCCGTTGTTGGCCTGGGCGGATCCCCACACATATTCATATGGTTCCGGAACATGCTCTGTAATCACAATTTGGCTTGCACTGGCCTGGCTCGAGTGGTGTTTCTGACGTTGATTTTCACAAGAATGATCTGACCGTTGGCGGGCTCCATCCCCCTGCTCACCTCAAGACTGACTTTCTGTTTCTTATCAGTTGGAGTTGCAACTGCGGAAGTCGTAGGTTGCGCTTTGGGCTTCAGTGAATAAGGCGGCACTGTAGTGTTAGGAGTGGTATCACCGTAGAAAAACCATCGTGAAAGCCTAGTCCAAAACAGCTTTTCCGTTTCATGGTCTGTGAATTCACGTTTGTAACCGAGTTGCTCAAGTAACTTGTTTCTATACAGATCGAAGGCACCTTTAACCAGTGCTCCATACGCCGTAGCACGGCCTATGGCGACCTTGTACAGCAAGGCGGAAAGCATGCCAAAGCCTAGTATCTCGAAGAGCCACGGAACCCAATGCAGATCAGATAAGGTTGAGGGGAAAAACAAGCCGGTGACCAGGAGAGCAACAGCCAGTAGAGCGCTCAATAACGATGAGTTTAGCATGAAGTCAAAGGTGGTCTTCATGTCATCGATAGAGCCCGCGTACTCTTTGTCGATGGCGGCGACGAGCTTTGGCCAGATTGTTACAGAGCTGATGCCGTATTGCCGCTGGGGGTAAGTCTCGAAGCTTCGAAACACGTTCCCCAACTCCGTCGGCAATATAATATCTCGGTCGTTGGGAAATCGTGTCATCAAGTCACGGGCGATTGGCGATGAAGCATTATCGACAGCATTCAGGTAGCTGGTGTATCGATTACGTGTTGCTTCGTCCAATGGTGGTTGCGCCTGGACGGGTTGCTGCGGATTTCCACCATTGGCTGGTTGCTGCTCAGGTGGATTTAGGCGCTGTTGGAACTCAGAGTTCAGTGCGGGTATTGAGTTCATCTGGCCAACAAGGACATCGTGCTTAGATTGATACCTGCGCTTACGTGACTTGCCGAAAGATGTATTCTCCCAAGGGTATCCCTCGTATAGCCGGATAATTGGCGTGTTCAGGTTATAGAGTGCGCCGCTCAACACAATTGTACCGATCAGCAGAAGTACGACGCGCCACTGTGGGTCCAGAATCTCCAGCGGTTTGAGGATAGCCCATTCCGCGGGGAATAGAGGAGCCACAAATAGATAAGCCAGGAGCAGAAAAATACCCGTGGGAAAGAAAGCACCTAGAATAAGCGCTTTACTGAACTGACCCGAAACGGCGGAGAGGATGTTGCCCAATTATTGCATTACCTGAAGAACAAGGACATGGTATTCACAATCTGTGTGCCGATCTTTTATGTATTCTATGCTATAGTCTCTCTATTTATAGTAATTGTAGCATAAATTGCTTCACGATTTGTCAAGGACAATGTTCCAAATTGTCGGCATGGAATGAGAAGGATCGTAAGCACACGACGTAAAATGGTTTGGTGGTAAAGTTGGTGGTAACACCTCTACCAAACCAAGCAAAAACGCCCGGAATACACACCATCCAAGCCAATGTTGTGCTTATTTGTGTGGTGGGAAGTACTGGACTTGAACCAGTGACCCCTACGATGTCAACGTAGTGCTCTAGCCAACTGAGCTAACTCCCCAGGCACAAGAATTATAGCCCATCGTCTCCGAGCTTGTCAAGAAGTACAGGCCCTTGACGTATAATGGCCTGTGACTAAATGGTTCCACCAACAATCGGGGGTTGAAAGGAAAACGAGAAGCCACTACTGTTTAGGTGACCAAACCAAAACAGAGTAGGAGGCTTCTCGTGCAGATACAAGTATCGCTCACTTTGGAACTGCCTGCAACAGAGCGGTTGAATGTGGATAGCGTAGAGCCGTTGGTGTTGCAAGCAGGACGAGAGTGCATGAAAAAGGCCCTGATAGAGGCAGTGCGCCAGTACGAACAGGTAGTGTTGTCGCAGTCTTGCCCTTACTGTGGATCTGACCCACGTCTGCTGAAGAGCGAGGGCACAGACACAAGGGTGCTGCTTACCCTCTTCGGGAAAGTGCAACTGCCTCTACGAAGAACACGCTGCTACAAAGCTGAATGCCGACGGCGGTTCAGACCGGGGCAAGCTCTGATAGAGTGTCTTGGGGGTGGCAATGTCACGGGTGAACTGCGCCAGGCGTGTGTACTTGCAGGTACTTCTTGGACATACGAAGCAGCAGCCAAAGTGCTGCACGAACTGTGTGGAGCAGTGGTCAGTGATGAGAAACTGCGCCAGTTGACGGAGAGTGCCGGAGCAGAGGAAGTGTACAGGCAAAGGGAGCAAGCTGCTAAGCTGTTGGAGCCGCTAACGGTTGAGCAGTTACGCGAGCAACGCGACGCTGAGTTTGGCGTAACGGGCGTAACTAAGTCCAACTCCCAACACTCCCAAATCTGCAAAGCAAAGGAGGAAGTTGCGCGAAGGTTGTTAGTGGGTTTAGATGGAGGTTGGGTACCTTCTCGTGAGCAGCCAGGAGGAATGGAAGGCAAAGTGGGCGTGCTGGCAACCGATTGGGAAGTGATCAACACCAAGAGAGACCGCAAGCGACTGACAAAGCGCCGTTACGCAGCTACCTTTGGCACAGGGGAGCAGTTAGGAGAGTTAGCATACGCGGCGTGTGTGCAGTTGGGCGGGGAAGATGCACAGGAGCAGGTGGTATTGGGCGATGGAGCAGAGTGGATCAAGAGTGAGACAGAGATGCACTTTCCCTGGAGCCGCAAGATACTCGACTGGCCTCACGTCTCACGAGCCGTACACAAGGCGATACGGGCAGCACGTCCAGGTCCCAAACACAAGCAGTTGCGCAAGGAATTACACCAACGGCTAGGTGAGGCTCTATGGCAAGGCCAGGTAGGGGGAACACTAAGGGAGCTAAAAGCCTTGCGTATTGCACCTGGACCGAACGAGTTTGCGGAAGACGTGCGGGTGAAAGCCCTGGAGGATACTATCAGCTACTTACAGTCTCAGTGGGAGGCAGGGTGGTTGGGCAACTATGCCCGCTGGAAGGAAGAAGGCTATCCGGTGGGCAGTGGCATGGTAGAGCGTGAGGTGGAACTGGTAATCAACAGGCGCATGAAGCGGCGGGGCGGGCGTTGGTGTCGAGGCAATGCTGACTCCGTGGTGGCACTGAGGGTGCAGGTTCTCAATGCTGAGTGGGAACACGCCAATGCCCTCAGATCAGCCCCTTAGCCCCCGATTATTGCTGGAACCTGACTAAATTGCCCCCTGGAGGAGACCTTATGACCGCCCTTACGGAACTTACCGCACCCAACTGGCACGCCCTCAACGAAGAGTGCCTGCGCCACCTGCAAGCCCTCATCCGCCTCGACACCAGCAACCCACCGGGTAATGAAGTACTGGCCGCCGAGTATATTCGAGGGCAGCTTGAAGCAGCAGGCGTCGCTTCCGAAATAATCGAATCGGCGCCGGGGCGGGCCAACCTGCGCGCTATCCTCAAAGGTGACGGCTCCGAGCGCCCCCTGCTTCTCATGTCGCACACTGACGTGGTGACGGTCGAGCCTGAGCTTTGGACGCGCCCGCCCTTCTGCGGCGACGTGGTGGATGGGTACGTTTGGGGGCGCGGCGCGGTGGACATGAAGCAGTGGGGCGCGTGGCACCTGACCATCTTCCTCCACCTGGCTCGCACGCAAGCTCCCCTTAAGCGTGACGTGGTGCTCCTCGCCACGGCAGACGAGGAGGATGGCTCTTACAAAGGGATGCGCTGGATAGCGGAGCATATGCCGCACTGGCTCGACGCCGAGTATGGGCTGAGCGAAGGGGGCGGGGGCGAAATGCGGGTCGGAGACCGTTCCTTCTTCACCTGTCGCGTGGCTGAGAAAGGAGCGTGCCGCTTCCACCTTCGCGCTCATGGCTCGCCGGGACACGCTGCACGCCCTCACCGCGACAACGCCATCGTCAAGCTGGGCGCAGCCCTCCAACGCCTGGGCACCACCTCTCTCCCAATCCACGTTACAGACACCGTGCACAGCATGTTAGAGGTGATGCTTGCGGACAGCCCCGGCGGTGAGCAACTGATACGTAGGCTCCTCAACCATGACACCTTCGAGGCGGCCCTGGCGGAAGCGCCCTTCTCAGAAACGGTGAAGCTGGCCCTCAATGCGCAGCTTCACAACACCGCTACGCCGACCATGCTTCACTCAGCCGGTAGCCGCATCAATGTCATACCCTCTGCTGCCCAGGTGGACGTAGATGGGCGCACGATGCCGGACGCCGATGCCGAGAGCTTCACAGTTGAGCTAAAGGCGGTAGTGGGGGACGACGTTGAGGTAGAAGTATACGAGTATTGGTCCGGCGCAGCCAGCAGTTTCGATACGGAGCTATTTCGCATTATGGATGAGGTGACGCGTCAGACGACAGGCGCGGGCCTGGTGCCCTACATGGCGACGGGAGCGAGTGACGCCCGCTTCGCCGAGCCGCTAGGTGTGAACGTATATGGCTTCGGCCCCATGCGCGAGGAGGTGGGTGCATCCCCCACCGGCCTGATGCACGCCCATGACGAGCGCATCTCCCTCTCCAACCTCGACCTCGGTCTGCGCGTGCTATACGAGACCGTCGTGCGTATAGCCACGTGATCCCCCTGGGCGCAAGGATTTAAGGATAGATAAGAGCACTAAGGGAGTAGAGGCCAGGTGGCTCAAACCTAACTTCAAATAGGGATTCCTTAACATTTGAGGTTAGGTTCTAAGGAGGATGGCGCTCCTGACAGTGGCTGAATCTGCTCTGTACATAACAACTCCTTAAGTGCGCAGAGCAGTTTGTGACCCTCCAACTGCCCTCGCCTCTGATCCAAATTGCTACAAAGATAGCAAGGAACATAGGGATCTTCATTTCGATTAGGGGTAGATTATGTATTGACAATAATCAATATAATGTTATAATGACAGTAATATATCGACAATCGTCAATATAAGGCTTTTTGAGAGGAGGTGATTACTGTGCTGAACGTAGAAGAGTGCCCATGCCCGCCGAGTGGAGGGACATGTACCTGCGACGATGGGTGTTGCTGCTAAGTTAGATTAGTGCAAAAACAATGAGTAATGAGCATCAAGCCCATTACTCATTGTCATCATGGAGGCACAGGGATTGCAATGGGTAAGTCAGCTAACTGTTAGGGAGGAGCGACACCCATGAGTTCGAAGGCCATATTTGAGCTGGTGCGGGATACGTTCAAGGATTGGAGCGAGGACAAGGCGGCCCGGCTGGGCGCCGCGCTTGCGTATTACACCATATTCTCGATAGGTCCTCTCCTGATTATTGTTGTGGCGATTGCGAGCATGGTATTTGGGGACGCGCAAGCTCAAATCGTCTCGAAGATACAGGGTGTGGTGGGCAAGGAGAGCGCGGATGTAATTGCCCAGACTATGGCGAACGCCAACAAGAGCGGGGCTAACATCTTTGCCACCATAATTGGCGTGGTTACTCTCCTGCTGGGTGCATCGGGCGTCTTCGGGCAGTTGAAGGATGCGCTCAACACCATCTGGGAAGTGCAACCCAAGCCGGGGCTGGGCCTCCTCAACACCCTCAAAGAGAGGTTCTTGTCATTCACGATGGTGCTTGGCACGGGCTTCTTACTGCTGGTCTCGCTCGTAGTCAGCGCGGCGACCAGCGCCCTGAGCGACCTCTTGCGTAGCATACTGCCGGGCGGCGACATCGTTGGACAGATAATCAGCATTGCCATGTCCTTGCTCGTTACCACGCTTATGTTTACGCTCCTCTTCAAGTTTCTCCCCGACGTGAAAATCACCTGGGGTGACGTGTGGATCGGTGGGTTGGTGACGGCGATACTCTTCACTGTTGGGCAGTTCCTTCTCGGGCTGTATATCGGCAGCGGCTCGGTGGGCACGTCGTTCGGGGCGGTAAGCTCGCTCGTTATCATCCTGGTGTGGATTTACTACTCCACGCAGATATTGTTCATGGGAGCGGAGTTCACCCAGGTTTATACGAACAGGTTCGGCTCACACGTCCGGCCAAAGGAGAACGCCGAGATGGTGACCGAAGATGCCCGCGCCCAGCAGGGTATGCCCGCGCAGGGCGGTGGGAAGAAGAGCAAGCGTGAAGAGGAGCGCCGGGGTAGGAAGCGCCTGAAAGCCTCGCCCTGGTTCCAGTAGCACCCCCAAACCTGCTATAATGCCCCCAGGTTTGGCCGGGGAAAGGGGCTATCCATGGGAGCAAAAGCAGTTCTGGGTCTGGTGAAGGACGCTTTCAAAGATTTCGGCGAGGACAAGGCGGAGCGGTTAGGCGCGGCCCTCGCCTATTACACTATCTTCTCGCTAGGGCCGCTATTGGTCGTGCTAATTGCTATCTCCGGGCTGGTCTTTGGGCAGGCCGCCGCCGAGGGGCAGGTTGTAGACAGGATACAGGGGTTCCTGGGTGCGGACGGAGCTAAGACCATCCAGGATATGATAAAAAGCGCCAGCGCGCCGACCGCGGGGATAATCGCTACCGTCATTGGCTCGATAACGTTGCTGCTGGGCGCGCTCGGCATCCTTAACCAGCTCAAGGGTGCGCTCAATACGATATGGGAGGTCGAGCCGAAGAAGGGCGGTAGCTTCCTGGGCAACCTCAAGGATACTCTCCTCTCCTTTCTCATGGTAGGCGCTGCCGGGTTCTTGCTCCTGCTGTCGCTCATCGCCAATTCGGTGCTGGCGAACATGAGCGGGTACCTGAGCGATAAGCTGCCGTTCGGCCCGCTCTTCTGGCAACTCGTGAATTACGCGATTACTCTGCTCGTCGTCACCCCGGTCTTTGCGGCCATCTTCAAGTTCCTGCCTGATGTAAAGGTCAAATGGAAGGACGTATGGTTCGGAGCTTTCGTGACGGCGTTTCTCTTCATGGTGGGGCAGGTAGGTATTGGTTTGTATATGAGCATAGCTAAGGTTGGCACGGCGTTCGGGGCCGCAAGCTCCCTCGTGGTTATACTGGTGTGGATATACTTTTCGGCGCAGATACTCTTCTTCGGGGCCGAGCTTACACAGGTCTATTCGGCCAAGTATGGCTCTCGCCGCGTACCTGAGGAGGGCGCGCACTTTACCAGCGCCTCTTCGCGTGCCGAGCAGGGTCTAAGCCCAAATCTCGCACGCGCCTGGCCTCCACCAATGCAGGGGGGAAAGTTTCACCCTGGTTCAAGTGAAAGCACACTATTCTTCTTTAGATTATTTCGGTCCGTACCGGACCGAAATAATCTAAACTTAATCCCTTTTTGGAGTTGAAAGTGGCAAGATTGGAAGTAATACAAGGTGACATCACCGAGCAGCATGTTGATGCTATCGTCAACGCGGCCAATAACTCGCTGCTGGGTGGCGGAGGCGTAGATGGGGCGATCCACAAGGCGGCGGGGCCAGGGCTACTTGCCGAGTGCATGGAGTTGAACGGCTGCCCCACCGGCGAGGCCAAAATGACTGGAGGCTACAACCTCCCTGCGAAGTGGGTTATTCACACCGTTGGCCCCGTGTGGCGCGGGGGCAACCAGGGTGAGGATGATCTGCTGGCACGCGCCTATCGCAACTCCCTCACGCTCGCCGCGCGAGAGGGGGTCAAGACTATTGCCTTCCCATCTATCAGCACAGGCGCATACGGCTTCCCCCTGGAGCGTGCCGCCCAGATAGCGGTCCGCGAGATAAAGCGCTTCCTGGAGCGCAATCGCACAATGGAGCGCGTGACTATAGTCTCCTTTGGGCAGAGAGCATACGACGCTTACAACTCCGCGATAGGTGCGCAAGGTGGGTGATGCTCCCGCGACCCGCGCCGTAATCTTCGATATGGACGGCGTGATAGTAGACAGCGAGCTTCACTGGAAAAGCCTGGAAGGCTTCTTCTTGCAGTCGCTGGTGCAGGGGTGGGACGCTGAGGCCCAAAGCAAGATTATCGGCCTCAGCGTGCACGACCTTTACAGGATGCTCGTTGAGCAGTACGGGTTGGCTAAGTCGAAGGCCGAGTTCCTGGCATTGTATGACGACATGGCGCGGGAGATATACGAGCGACGCGCCTCCCTTCTCCCAGGTTTCCTTGACCTGCTCAGGGCATTGAGAGAGACTGATGTGCCTTTGGCCCTGGCGTCCTCTTCGCCCATGAGCTGGATCGATATGGTGCTGGATAGATTCGATCTACGCCAGGAGTTCAATGTAGTAGCGAGCGCGGATGAGCTGGAGGGTGCAGGGAAGCCCTCCCCTGCAATATACCTGCTGACGGCGCGAAAGCTAGGAGCGCGCCCCGAAAGGTGCGTGGTCATAGAGGACTCTACGAATGGTGTGCTATCGGCTAAACATGCTGGTATGTACTGCATTGGCTTCCAGAACGGTTTTAACGATGAACAAGACCTCTCCGATGCAGACGTGCTGGTTCAGGGCTTTTCTGATATCCCTTTATCCCTATTGCTAAACCCCCATCTGCACCCAACCAGCCCCACTAGCGTATAGATAGAGTAACTTACCTTACACTCTCACGCATCACGCATCACGTTTCATACCCTTTCCTCCATCGTCTATCGTCTATCGTCTATCGTCTATCGTCTATCGTCTATCGTCTATCGTTTATCGTCTATCGTCCGTCGTCCGTCGTCCCACATCACCACCATGAGTCACGTAGCAATAGTAGGCGCAGGTATCGGCGGCATCGGTGCGGCAGTCCGGCTGGCTGCTGCGGGCCATCGCGTCACTCTCCTCGAGAAGAACTCGCTGCCGGGCGGGAAGATGAACTTGGTTGAAGCGGAGGGCTTCCGGTTCGACACAGGGCCTTCGCTCATCACGCTGCCCGGCGTGCTGGTCGATACTTTCAGGGCGGCAGGCAGGCGCATCGAGGATTATCTCACTCTCAGGCCGCTCGACCCTATCTGCCGCTACAGGTTCGCCGATGGCTCGCAACTGGACATATCGCCGAACCTGCCCAGGCTCGTTACGGAGGTGGGCAACCTCGCGCCGCAGGAAGTGACCAACCTCTTTCGCTTCATGGCGCACGCCCGCGCCTTGTTCGAACGTGCGGGACCCGTATTCCTCCTACGGGAGCGCCCCCGTCTCCGCGATTTCATATCGAGGCGAGCGGTTGATGCGCTTCGCATAGATGCTCATAAAAGCCTGCACCGGACCGTGCGTCACTTCTTCAAAGACCCGCGCCTAGTGCAGCTTTTCGACAGGTACGCGACCTACAGCGGGTCGTCACCATTTCGCGCTCCTGGCACGCTCGCCATTATCCCTTACATCGAGCTTGCGGGTGGGGGTTGGTACATAGAGGGAGGGTTGTACCGGCTCGTGGAGGCGCTCATGGAGGTGGCCCGCGAGCTTGGGGTCCACTTCGCGCCGGAGTGTGAGGTGGCGGAGGTGCTGGCCGAGCCTCGCATCGGCTGGCGCGGGGCGCGAGTGTCAGGCGTGCGGCTACGAGGGGGCGGCACGGTCCTGGCGGATAACGTGGTGGTGAACGCCGACCCCATGTATGCGTACACTGCGCTCGTGCCGGAGCAATTCCGTAGCGAGCGGGCTGCTGCGCCGCATGGATAGCCTGGAGCCGTCATCTTCTGGTTTCGTCTTGCTCCTCGGCGTGAAGGGGGATTACGACAGCCTGGCCCACCACAACATTTTCTTCAGCGCGAATTATCGTGAGGAATTCGACTCCATCTTCGAGCGCGGCGAGCCTGCGTATGCTCCTACCATCTATGTATCCGTCACCTCCAGGAGCGATTCTACACAGGCCCCACCCGGCCACTCCAATCTCTTCGTGCTGGTGAACGCCCCAGCGTTAAATATAGAGGCCGACTGGCGCTCCTGGCAGAGGGCATACAGGGATAATATATTATCCAGGTTGGAGGCGGCGGGCCTCGATGGCCTGCGCGAGCGCATCGTCTACGAGCAGGTGATAACGCCCCTCGATTTTGGGGAGAAGTATCACGCCTGGCGCGGCTCTATCTATGGGTTGTCCTCTAACAGCAGGCGCACGGCATTCTTGAGGCCGCCCAACCGCGCGCCCGGCTTGAGCAATCTCTACTTCGTCGGCGGGAGCGTGCACCCAGGTGGAGGCATTCCGCTTGTGCTGCTGTCGGCACGGTTGGTGGCAAGGCTTATCAAGTGAGCAGCCCCAACAGAGCTTTCCATACCGCTAACAAGCACCCGGTGGGCGAGTGGCTGGTCGGGCGAGTGCTGATTCAGGGTGCGTTGCGCCGGGCCTTTGGGGGAGTGTACGCTAAGGTCCACCCGGCAGCTTTGCGTCTTCGCGGCCAAGCAAATCTACCCATCATCTTCTGCGCGACGCACTCAGGCTGGTGGGATGGGCACGTGGCTTATATTCTCAACAAACGTGTTTTCCGCCGGGACGCTTATTTGATGATGGAGCAGGCTCAACTGGCGCGCTACAGCTTCTTCACGTGGGTGGGGGCTTTCGGCATTGACAAGCATGCCGCACGTAATGGGCTTGAAGTCGGTCCGGTATATTGCAACTATCCTTTCGGAGCGCCCAAATAGCGCGCTTTGGATCTTCCCGCAGGGGGAGATGTCGCACCCGGACGCACGCCCTATCCGCGCTTACGGAGGCGCGACGAACGTAGCTCGCCGCCTGGGGGATTGCGCCCTGGTTCCCGTGGCGTTCCGCTACGACTTCCTGCGCGAGCAAGCCCCGGACGCCTTCGCCAATGTAGGCGCGCCTCTACTGGTAAATTGGAAGGAAGCACAACCTGTAAGTTTGACCGCCCGTCTTGCCGAGGCCCTAACTAGCACCGCCGACGAATTGCACGAAAGCATTACTTTACATAATCTTGCGCCATACCACAGAGTGTTAAAGGGTCGTGCTTCCGCAAATACGAACTGGGACAAGATACGGCGTTGGCGAGGCAAATAATAAGCAGACCGTAGGGGCGGTTCGTGAACCGCCCTAGCAATGCTCACAATTTTCCTAAGAACATGCTAAGAAAGATAAGGAACTGGAAGCCTGACATAATGAAGCACCCACTTCCCTGTCATTCCGAACGGAGTGAGGAATCTAGAAATGTATCCACGTGGCAAGCTCGGAGATTCCTCACTTCGTTCGGAATGACACTTCTTGTACATTGGTTGTTACACACGTTTTGAGTTCTAATGACGTCACTGCTAATAACATACCAGTTGATAATCCTGGCATTTCTCGTTGCCTTGTTGGGGATAGTTCTGGTCAACCTGCGCGTCCTGCCGAAAATTGTCAGTTGCGGAATCGCCAGTGGAAAAGCAGCACCCAAAGTAGCTATCCTGGTTCCTGCGCGCAACGAGGAAGCACATATTGAGGTGTGTTTGCGCTCACTCCTGGCGCAAGATTATCCTGACTTCGAGGTGTGGCTGTATGACGACGGCTCTACTGACGATACACCTCAGATAGCCGCCCGCCTCGCAGCCTCAGACCCGTGCTTTTATATCGTGGAGGGAGTGGTTGAGCCACCGCCCGGCTGGTTAGGTAAAGCCCATGCCTGCCACCGCTTGTACGAAGAGATGCGCGCTCACTTCACGCCTGACTATATCCTCTTCACTGATGCGGATGTGCGATTTGAGCATAGAGCGGTTTCGCACGCGGTAACAGCGGCACAGTCGCTTGGCGCGGGTCTGCTCTCCATATTCCCCAGGCAGGTAACGATCTCATGGGCGGAACGCCTGACAGTGCCGGTGCTACTTCACTGGGCGGTCTACAGCTTCTTGCCCCTACCCCTGGCGTACTCAAAGCATACTGGACCGGCCTTCGCCGCCGCCAACGGCCAGTTCATGCTCTTCACGCGCGAGGCATACGAAGCGTGCGGCGGCCATACAACGGTCCGCTCCGAGATACTGGAGGATGTAGGGCTTGCGCGGGCGGTAAAGCGTGCAGGCTACCGCGCGCTGCTGGCAGATGGTGGCCCTCTCATGGAGACGCGAATGTATGACGGACCTGCCGAGGTGTGGCGTGGCTACTCGAAGAACGCTTATGCCTTCTTCGGCTACTCCCCCTTCTTCCTCGCCGTAGGCATCACTGTCTTAAGCCTACTCTACATATCCCCTATAGCTCTCGCAATCTACTCACTGCTCACTACTCAGTTCTCAGTCCTTTACCTGGCGGTGGCGATGTATGGGGCGGCGTTAGCGGCTCGGCTGGCCCTGGCGATGCGCTTCCGTTACAGGCTGCTTGACACACTGCTACATCCAGTGGCTGTCCTGTTCTTGATAGCGGTCTGCATCAACTCTATGGTCTGGGCGCTTACGGGGCGGGGCGGGTGGAAGGGACGCGCTGCATCAGCCACAGACCTACCAACAGGGTCAGACCAATCAGCGCCGACCACCAGAACCCGTGCGTGAGGTTCACGATGCCGAACATCAATACGTTCATCACGTAGAGCGTGGTCGGCACCCAACCCCACCGGACCTGGATATTCAAATTCAGTACCTGGCTCACTATCAAATTCATTAGCACAGCGGCAAGGAGCCATGCCAGGAAATTCGACCAGGGGACGCCATAGTAGCCTTCAGTCTCATGCCAGAGCCAGTAACCCTTGACGTGGTACGCCACCGGCTCAAGCAGGAAGTCAAGCCCCACTGCCAGCAGCGCACCCGCTGTGCACGTCACCCGTGCTGGCGCTGAGCGTAAGAGCCAACGGGCTGTGAAGAGACCGCTTACCACGATGAGCACCCATGCAAAACCTATCGCCAACGGCACATTGCCGGGTAATTGGGGGACCAGTACGCCTGTATAGGTATATGCGCCAAACGGCAGCCCTGTGCTTACTCCAATGTACTCAAGAGCCAGCCCAGCCGCGAAGACCGTTACACCTATTCCTGCCCCACGTGTGCCGAAGTTGACCCACAGCCACGCCCCCGCCGTCACACCCAGCATAGCGAGCAACAGACTGCTCATCCGCTCCATGCCGAACGGCATCAGGTCGAATGAGAGAAGGAATATAGCGAAGGGGTAGACGAAGGAGAAGACCCCGAAGGCTGCCAGCATCACCTTCTCTGAAGTATTGAGATGTTGCAGGGCTTTGAGGCTTCTGAATGACATACTTCGCGCTAAATGTATAAAAAGAGGCGGGCGCTCAGCGCCCGCCTCTTTTTATACACTAAACTATATTAGCCGCAGCCGCAGCCCTTGGCATTGCTTGCATCTGCGCCTGTATCGAAGGAGTGACCGCAGCCGCATGAGCGGACAGCATTGGGGTTGAGGATGCGGAAGCCGCCCCCCATCAGGCTGTTTTCGTAGTCGATCTGCGCGCCGCCGACGTACTGCACGCTCGTCTCATCAACATACAGCCTCACGCCGTCTACCTCGATGGTGAGGTCATCGTCCGCTGGCTGGTCCTCGAAAGCCATACCGTAGGACATGCCAGAGCATCCCCCCGGATAGACGAAGACGCGCAGGCCTAGATTGGGGCTGGCGTTCTCCTGCTGGCTGATAAGCTCGCGCAACTGGCTGACCGCCGCGTCGCTCATAGTGATTACGTTTGTGTTAGCCGTTTCGATATGCCTTGTATCAATAGCCATCTCTATTATATCTCCTTACTATATGTGCTGGACCTACATCCATTCTACCAGAAGGCATCCCCTAGCGCAAGGGGGAATTATAAAGGATAAGGGATAAAGGATAAATTAGAAGTTGCTTTGTGGTTTATCCTTTATCCTTTAGGATGCTGCTGGCATTAGCAAGCCCGACTGTAGCACCATGTTGAGCGCGAGGGTCTTGTAGCCAACATCCGGGAAATGCACCGTGACGGTGTCCCCCTCGATGGTCTGCACCATGCCGCCGCCCCACTTCTTGTGCTTCACCATATCTCCTGAGCGGAAGGGCACTGCGGGCACGGGCACTGCGGGCTGCGCTATCTTGGTGAATTCCTTGTTAAGCTTCGGCCAGCACCTTGATGCAGTTATCACATCCGCCGCAGTTGTCCCGCTCGTATGATTCACCGAAATAGCCCAGGAGGAGCTTGCGTCGGCAGTCTCGCGTGCTTGCGTAGCGCAACATCATATCGAGGCGGCTCTGCTCATATTGCTTGCGGGCCTGGAGCTTCTTCATGTCGAGAAGGAGTCGCCTCCCCATGACATGCGTCTTGCGGAAGGTCACGACGTCGTGGTTATCGCCATTACCCGCGATCATGGCGACCCCGCCCGCCTGCTCAAGGGCAGCGACCAGGGGCCGAATGCGAGAGATTGGGAGGTTGCGTATCTTGGCGACCTCTCCGATGGTGAGAGAGCGCACTTTGGTCCCCTCGGTCCGCTCTTTGACGCGTAAGGTCTTGCGTATCTCGTCCCATAGGTCGCGCAGGTTAAACTCGGAGGGGACGCTGCCACCGATGAAGAAGGACTGGATATTTCGGTCGCGTGGGTCATAGATGAGCACTGCCCTTGAAGGGATGCCATCACGCCCGGCTCGCCCGGCTTCCTGGTAATAAGCTTCCAGGGAGGCAGGGAGGTCATAATGGACGACGTAGCGCAAATTGCGCTTGTTGATGCCCATGCCGAAGGCGGTCGTCGCCACCACTACGGGGGTAATCTCGTCCATCCAATCTTGCTGCACCTTGTCGCGCTCGGTCTTCTTCATCTGGCCGTGGTAATATCCGGCCTTGATTCCCGCTTCGTTAAGGAATGCGCTCAGTCTCCTCGCCTCGGCTGTCGTGGCGACATATACCAGGCCGGAACCTTCGAGCTTGGTGTCAAGGCCCTGGAGCTTGCTCGCAATCTCCGGCTCAAGCGTCTCGAGGAAATCTTGTCTGATAGTATTGCCTGAAGGGTCAGGCTGTCCTGAGGATGCTTTGCCGAAAAGTCTCAGTAGCTGCCAGTCCTTCTCTCTGTCGGTTGAGGCCGATACCACGCTGAAAGTGATATTGGGGCGGTCAAATCCGTGAATGATAACCGACGGGTCCTTGAGGCCCAAGTTGGACTGGATGTCGAGGCGCACCTGGGGGGTGGCGGTTGCGGTCAGCGCAAGCACGGGGGGTCTGCCGGAGGCTTCAATCACCTTGTCAAGCATCAGGTAAGCGGGGCGGAAGTCGTAGCCCCACTCCGATATACAGTGCGCTTCGTCCACCACTATAAGGCAGACGTTGGTTTTCCTTAGATGCTTCAGGAACTCCGGGTTGGCACACCGCTCAGGGGTGACGTAAAGGAGCTTGGCTTCCCCCTGTAGCAGGTCATCTAGCTGCTCGTCCACTTCCTGCTCGGTGAGGGTGGAGTTGATCGCGGCCACGCCCTTTATGCCTCGACTCTGGAGGTCGAGCACTTGATCGCGCATGAGGGCGATCAGGGGTGACACCACTATGGCCGTGCCATCCATAAGCATGGCAGCGAGCTGGTAGGTAAGGGACTTACCCGCGCCCGTATGGAAGACCGCCAGCACATCTTTTCCATCGAGGAGGCATTCCAGCACTTCGCGCTGGCCGGGCCGTAGCTCTTCGTGCCCAAAGTAACGTAACGCGGCTTCCTCAAGCGCGTCCCTCTTATTATCTATCATTAGCATTTCTTATTTCCTCTTGTTTCCGACCTATTTTCCCGACCTGTAAACAAATGAGCGTCGCCTTATGATATGGCGATTCTTCTATAGACTTAACGCGACGCAATAAACGCGGTTGTACCTTACGATTGACGTACAGCTATAAGACCTATACGTAAGCTGTTACACAGGGCTGCATCACTCTACTTTAGAGTAATCCTGGCAGCTCCCAGCAAAAATATAAAGCAATCTGCGTGCCACGGTCTCAATAACATTTCGACCGCTCCCCTATATTTTACACCCTTTGTGGCATCTAATGCAAGCTTATACCTGTAGACAACGGTCCGGTTAACCTTTGCCAGATGTACTAACCTGGTACTGCTATATATCGACTCATCGCCCGAAGTTTAGAGCTTCAGGTTCCAGGTCCGCCATTGTCCACTATATAATACGTGCCACGAGGCAATTCGGTTCACCCGTGACCTATATCTCTGCTACCAACTTTTCCCCTCTTCCCATATAATATAGCTTATGCCGGAGCAGATGATAACTTTTACACATACGAACGGTGGTCCCAGCGCGGGTGACAGCCCGCCTGCTACCGACGTCCCCACGCCCGTAATCCGAACTGAGCGACTGACAAAGCGTATCAGGGGCACGTACGTCATCAGGAACGTCTCTATGAGCGTAAAGCAAGGGGAGATATATGGCCTGATTGGCGGGCAGGGCGCGGGCAAGTCCACGCTGGCACAACTCCTCTTAGGCTTTCTAAATCGTGATGGAGGCACAGTCCGCTTGTTCGGCTCGGAGAGCTTGCGACGCGCCCGCGCCCGCGTAGGTTTCTTGCCGGAGAAGCCACATTATCATGGCAATTTCACGGGCCGCGACTATTTGCGGTTTCATGCGGAGCTATCGGGCCTAAAAAGCCGGGAGGCTCATCTCGTGGCCGACCGCGTGGCCGACACCGTTGGGTTGGGGCAGGCGGCACGTAAGCTTATAGGTGGGTACTCGAAGGCTACGCGTCAGAGGCTAGGGTTGGCTGTGGCCTTACTTGCGGGGGGAGCGGAGCCGCCGGAGCTTCTGGTGTTGGATGAGCCTGCTACCGGCCATGACGCCGAGATAGCTACGCTCTTCCGAGATGTGGTGCTAGATTGCAAGGCGCGTGGCTCGACGGTGCTGCTATGCTCGCGTGAATTGACCGAGGTGGAGCGCACCTGTACGAGCGTAGGAATCTTGCGGGCGGGCAGGCTGCTCGTCCAAACTCATATCGACGAGAGTCCACGCACGCACCTGGTCGGGGTAGCACGGGAGGGGGCTGAGGAGATACTGGCCCATCTGACCCAATATTTGAGCAAGCTTCACCCTTCCGTACTGGTAAGGGGCGGCGCGTCGGAGGGCGAGCATCTCCATGTAGTATTGCCAGCCGGGCCTGGGGTGGCGCACGCGGTTGCAATGAAGGCTGCTGCTCTCAGGGCTATGGTGGACGCGCGGTGGGACATTGTGTCGGTGTATACGGAGAATAGAGACCTGGAAAGTCTCTTCTTGCAGGCGGTCCCACCGCCAGATGTAAAGGTCACAGCACCCAAATCGCCACCGGGAGAAGCGCTGGAGCCAGCCTCAGATGTTGCTCCAGGCGGGCAGGCCGCTCCCGACACAGGTCCGCTCAATTCCGCGTCTGAGTTGGTTGACACCGCCAGCCCGGACGAGGCTTCCATAAAAACGTCCGATACAGGGCCATTACCCATGCTCGAACGGGACGCCCCGCTAGGCGCTTCGAGTTCACCTGAGACCGGGCCACTACAGGCGCTGCCTGGAGGGGATGGTGTTGGAGGTGAGAGTAGCGTTGCAGCGACCGGCACGAGCGGCCCTTCTACCTCCCCATTGCCCACGCTGGAAACGGGAATGAGCACCAACGGTTATGAGGCTGCTTTGCGTCCTCTGCCTGTACGGGCGGTATCGAGTGCCCGGCGCGTCGCGGAGAGAGTCGGCGAAGGAGGTGCTGCCGGTGGCGACCCTGGAGAGTAGCAGCGGAGTCCTGCCCACACGCCGTGCCGTGCCATTAGGGGGTCTCGCCCTCTTCTTCAAGCTGCTAGGCTTCGCTCTGCGCGATTTCTTACGCAGTGTATGGGCGTTGTTTGTGCTGGCTATGCTGGTGGCTATTCACCTGATGCTGTTCAACGAAAGCCCTACGCGCAGCCACTTTTTTGGGGTGCAATACGCTTCCACTATATTGGTGGCGGGCATTGCTGCTGCCGGTATGTTCAGCCGCGCCAACCGCGCTGAGATGTACCCCATCCTGGCCCGGTCTTTATCGCGCGTGACCGTTACGTGTGCCCTCATGCTCGCTGCATGGCTGGTCTCAGTAGGAGCCTACCTCCTCTCAAGCGCGGCTCTGCTCGTGCGCTATGGCTCATGGTTCGAGGGAAATGCCCCAATCGATGGGTGGCTGGACGTGCCTACCTTCCTGTATGGCACTTTGCCCATGCTGGCTGTAGGGGTGTTGGCAGTCTCCGTAGTGGCACTCCTCTCGACGTTCGTTTCGCCGTCGGTATTGCGCCTGATAGTGCTTGCTTTGATAGCCCTGCTCATTATGTCATTCGACAATCGCAACTTCCCCATCGAGGGCATCCGGCCCGCTCTACAGGCGCTCCCGCCCGTAATGGCCCCGGTTGCGGGCGCGCTCCGGTACGCTACCGAGACATCACGGGATACCGTAGCCGTAGTCTCACTGGCAATGCTGGCCGGGTACGCCTTCTTCCTGGCATTAGCCGTCCTCCTCCTCTCAGCCGCACGCGAAACGGTGCTTGACTGATTACGGGTCCACCCGCAGAAAGGTAGCTGGTTCCAGCGTTGCGGACCCAGGATTTCTATGCCCTCATTGAAGTGCTTCTCAATGGAACCAGATACCTTGCTTTGGTGTAAGGTGTAGTGACAAGGTTATCCCTGAAGGAGGCACTTATGCAAACCTGGCGTCATATTTGCCTGGCCGGGATCATGCTGCTCCTCACCTCGTGTAGCCCGGGCGGCGAGGGTGAAACCCTTGAAGCACAGCAGGCAACGTTACCAACTGCTTCACAGCCCAACATGACATCTCATGCGGATGTCGCGTCCGTCGAGCCAACGAATCTAACCGCAATACCAAAGCGGAAGCCTGCTGACTGCCCTGTGACGCAGCCCCCTGAGCCGCCGTTCACCCCGCCGCCACCACACGCGCCTGCCGCGCAATGGTCCGGGTGGTTCTGGTACGGCACGAATTTCCTTTGGACACGGATTCCGAAAGATGGCGAATGGGCTGGACTGCGCCATAATCCAGAGGGATACACACAAAAGGTATTCTGGTGGAGAGAAGACTATGATTGGATGACTGACCCTCGACCTCAGCTTACCGTGACTGGCCGGCGCTTAGATGCGCCTGCACCATCACTCACTGCGTCACGGGCTACAAATGCTTATGCTGAAGACATCAAATCGGCCATGCTGGTCGGAGTTACTGTTCCTACGCCAGGCTGCTGGGAGATTACGGGCAAAGTTGCAGACCAGGAATTAAGCTTTGTTATCTGGGTTGGACCTTAGTCTCAAAATGAGCGATGAAAATAGGAGAGGTACGGTGGTAGGGGCGTGCTGGCTGCACGCCCCTACCTGTAATTTAGATACTCGCTACATTTGAGGTTGACTTGCTTGGGCCATACTTATATACTACGTTGGCTAAGAATCACGGTAATCCCTCTGTTCGCATGAATTCTTTTGCCCGTTTGCGTGTGGTTTAGAATGGATTGCGACCAATTTACGATTGGAGATTGGCTTGTTACGTCATGATTCGCCTAGGCAAAAGAAAGGTACTTTCCCATTCGCTGCTCAGAGCGCCCTTGGCCTCCTCCGATGGGTACAGCAAAGACTTGACACAGTCATGATGCCTCACATCGTAAGTTGGGGCCAAGATGCAAACAATAAAATTGTTAGGCATAGCTTTCTGGAATCGGCTAGGCGTCTAGGTTTCTCTGCTTATAACATTCCTCGCTTCCATTCTATACGTCTCCTCTGGCATCTAGGAGTAGGACTTCTTGTACATCTACTGGTCTTGGGACTATTCTTACTTCTCATACTAGTTCTCAATGCTAACCGTGAACTAATAGGCGATGATTTCTTTGACTTCGGAAGCCGGAACTGGCTCGAATTCTTCGTGGTATTACCAATTGCCTTAATAGGCAGTTGGATATTCATTGCGGTAATAGCTAAACTCGCTTCGGTGATTACCGATAGATACTTTGCCGACAGCCTATGTGCGGCAGATATAATACTCGTACTCATATCGCTTAGTGATGAGGCTGTGTTAGAGCACTCTGATCGGAAAAAAGCGCTTCTTAGACGAACGAATTTGCTAGCACGAAGTACCTTACTACTAGGATTGCGATACAATAGTCAAAGTCCTCATGTGCGAGACTGGGCTCAAGAACACTTTAGACAGATGGAAACTCATATTCGAGAGCGTGAACGCTGGATCATCGCACCTTCGACTACAACACTGGCAGACTTGCGACGGGACTTCTATTCCATGGCTGAAATGTATCTCGCCAGTAGCTACGGAGAATTTACCTGGCAGTCCGAAACTGGCATCGAAGATCGTCTGCCACGCACAACGCGACAACGTATAATGACCACATTGTCCCGAGGATTGGGACTTGTAATTCCTCTGATCATTCTGGCGATCCTCATTTTGTGGCCAGAGGCCATCAAAACTATAGGTGTTGAGCCTGGCGTAATGGCAACAATCACTATTGCCTGGCTTTTGCTTGTACTAGAACAGCATCTTGAGTTTGGGCGTAATCACTAATCTAATTAACTTAGCTAAGAGCATAAAGGAGCTAAGGTAAGAGGCCGTAATCGTACTGGGTTCGTCTAGTTATTAGGGTTGCCCTTCCGAGACAACGCTCATTCACTACCCCACAGTAACTCTGGCTGCTTCAAAAACATTGCGCCAAACTCGCGGTTGTGTTATAATTACCTTCGTGCCTAAAATCAGGGAGCGATAAATCTTAGGAGAAAAGTAAGCAATGAAACCTACCCAGGCGATTACAGCCGTCACGGCCTCCATGCTGAAAGGCTCGGTGCCGGAGTTTGGCGTCGGAGACACCGTCCGCGTTAGTGTAAAGGTAGTTGAAGGGACCCGCGAGCGCACCCAGGTATTTGAGGGCGTAGTGATGCGCAAGCGCGGCGGAGGCATCAACGCGAGCTTTACGGTACGCCGCATCGCCTCGCACGGTATTGGCGTCGAGCGTACCTTTCTACTGAACTCGCCTCGTGTCGAGAAGATCGAGGTCGTGCGCCGTGGCGTTGTCCGCCGCGCCCAGCTCTACTATTTGCGAGGGTTGACAGGTAAGGCTGCCCGCATCAAGGAGCGCCGGTATCGCCCTGGTGTTGACGCCACTAAGGGCACTGCTGTGCAGGCGGCAGTCTCGCCCGTAGATGACCTGGAGGAGCCTGAGGACGAAGAGGACATGGAAGACATCGAAGATATTGAAGATGTCGAGGATGTAGAAGAGTTTGAGGAAGAGGATGTAGAAGAGTTTATAGAGGACGAAGACCAGGATGAGACCGAAGAGGATGACGCAAAGGTGCGGTAATCCCCTCTGGCTCCAAATTGCATCATTTACAGGACCACCGGCGGTCGCATCGAGCGATCCCGGTGGTTTTCTTTTTGCAATTACACTTCTCTCTGCCTTTAACTCGAAATCTGCTAAAATAGCCGCATGAGAGCCGCCTCCCCTGAAGCCGAATTACTTCCCGATACCAAACCCGCATCTCCCAACTCCAGGATGCTGGTCCCAACCTGGGACCACGAGCGCGAGCTGCACTCTCAGGGCGTTTCCCTGGTGGCGGGCGTTGACGAGGCGGGACGTGGGGCCTGGGCTGGGCCGCTGGTGGCTGCCGCCGTGATTTTCCCGCACCCCAACATGCTCGCCGCTAGGATGCCTGTCGATGCACTTGCCTCCAAGCTATCCCTGCTACGCGACAGCAAAATGCTCTCCCCGGCAGTGCGCGAGAAGCTGTTGGAAGCAGTACAGGCAATGGCTTGCGCGGTGGGCGTAGGCGTGGTCTCGTCTGCGCTTATAGACGTGATAGGCGTGGGACCTGCCAACAGGCTCGCTATGGCGCGTGCGGTGCGGGACCTGGGTATCTGGCCCGATTTCCTCCTCGTTGATGCCTTCAAAATACACTCGATGCCCATCCCACAGCGCCCCATCATAAAAGGTGACGCCACCTGCATGACGATAGCCGCCGCATCCGTCGTAGCGAAAGTGGCGCGTGATCACATCATGGAAGCGTTAGACGCTGAGTACCCCGGCTACGAGTTCGCCCAACATAAGGGCTACGGCACGCGTCTGCACGCAGATGCTCTGTTGCGGTTGGGCGTCTCGCCCATCCACAGGCGCTGCTTTGCGCCTATCGGAGCGATGCTGGGGGATTGTGAAGCGTGAAACGTGATGCGTGATAATAGACGACAGACGACAGACGATGGACGATGGACGATAGGTGCATAAATTCGTAATTCGTAATTCCCAAAGAACCTTTGCGTCTCCGCGGTGAATATCAAGGTATATGCTGATGCCAACTGATGATGACAAGATAATGACTGGCCGTGCGGGAGAGGAGGCTGCAACCCGGTACCTGGCTAGCCGGGGCTGTATCATCCTGGCTCGCAACTGGCACGCCCATCCGGGCGAAGTTGACATAATAGCACGATGCCCTCCAGGCCGCTCCGCGTTTCGTGAGATGGATAGCGGCTACCTCGATGAGAGGAGCACTCAGCCAGTGATTGCGTTTGTAGAAGTCCGCACCAGGCACGGGCGCGATGGGCTTGCCGAGGAGTCTATCTCCCGGCGGAAGGCTGCCAGCATGGCTGCCGCCGCCTTCGCTTACATGGCCTCTAACAACCTCGACCCCACTACAACACACTGGCGAATAGACCTTGTAGCCATCGCCATATCGGGTGACGACCTGATGGGCATCAACTGGGTGCAGGGGGCAATAGGGGAGGATATGGTTGGGGAAACGTGATGCGTGATGACAGACGATAGACGATAGACGATAGACGATAGACGATAGACGATAGACGATAGACGATAGTTGCGTGAGAGCAGATCGTATTTCGTACTGCATAACCCCATAAAACTTGGCGTTCTTGGTTATCTTGGCGTCTTGGCGTTTAATAATCACGCATCACGCATCACGTTTCCCAGTTATCGAAACTAGTCCTTTAGCCCTATTGACAGGTGGGTGGCTGGCTGATATATTGGATACGCAATATTACTTTAGTGAAAGGAGCAGGCATGATGGCAAAGCGCATATTTGTCACCACCAGTGTGTCCACTATGGACCGCCAGAGAAACGTGCCTGTTCGTAGGTAGGTTGTAGGTTGTAATACCTCATAACCTGCCGTGGGTGCTTCTCTTGCGCCCACGGCTTTTTGTTTACACCCTCTCCTTACGGAGAGGAGATCTTTGAGCCGTGGACTATGTTAGTCTACGGCTTTTCTGTTGTACGCATAGAATTCACTAAGGAGCAAACTTACCAATGAAGAATTACTCGGATGATTTCGAGGATTTTGACGAGATCGAAATATCGGATGTGTGGACACCTCCCGCTCGCGCCCGCGTGCCCCGCAAGCCCAAGCAAACACGGTCAGGTATGATAGCGCAGATGATAGAGAGGGCGGTCCTGGAGCGTCCCTCACCTGGCGCGGCAAAGCGTGAGCCTAAGCCGAAACCGAGCCGTGAAGAGACCTTCTACTCCCTTGTGGAGGAAAACCGGGCTAAGAGTAGTTTCAGCCCTACCTTCGGCGGGCTATCAACCTCCAACAACCACGTATCCAACCACGAGCGCGAGTGGATATTCACCTACCTCGGCGGCTTCTACGAGGAGCACCTGATCACCGACGTGCTGCGGCGAGTGAAAAGTGGTAAGGAAGCCACAGTCTACTGCTGCGCGGCAGACCCGCGCACGGGCCTGGACCTCCTCGCGGGCAAAGTCTACCACGAGCGGATGTTCCGCAGCCTCAAGAACGACTCCCTCTACCGCGAGGGGCGCGAGCTGCTGGACGATGAAGGCAAAGAGATGCGAGGGAGGCGTGTGAAGATCGCCATGGCAAAGAAAACGGCCTTCGGCCAGCAGCTACGCCACGTCACCTGGCTTACCAATGAGTTTGAGGTACTGAAGCGCCTCCACGCTGCCGGTGCTGACGTGCCTAGACCTCTCATCCATAGTGAGAACGCCATGCTGATGGAGTACGTCGGGGACAGAGAAAGAGCAGGCGATGCGCTCATCAACGTCAGGCTGGCACGGAGCGAGGCACGTCCCCTCTTCGAGCGGTTGATGTGGAACATAGACCTGATGTTCGCCAACAACCTGGTACACGGCGACCTCTCCGCGCACAACATCCTCTACTGGCAGGGGGTCGCCACGATCATAGACTTCCCGCAGGCGGTGGTCCCCTTCGTCAACCCCAATGCCTACGCTCTCCTGACGCGAGACATCAAGCGCGTATGTGATTACTTCGTCCGCTACGGCATCGAGGCGGATGCGGAGGCACTGACCAGAGAGTTATGGTCGAAATATGTGCCCTCTTAGACGACAGACGACGGACGATAGACGGCAGAAAGCAGTAGGCAGTAGGCAGTAGGCAGTAGGCAGAAGAGGCAACACTGATCACGTTTCTCTTCGCATACTGTCGTCCATCGTCCATCGTCCGTTGCCTTGACGCTCCCCAGGCCTTACGATAAACTATCTTGTTCATTCCATATTATGGCGCTTCTTACGAGAGCCTGGCATAATAGATGATAATACAAGATTGGTTGCATGCATTATGCGTGACGTTTCATGGGGAGGTAATTTTTGGCGCAGACCTTAGAGCGAACAGAGACAGAGTTGAAGCCATCCGGCGATTTACAAGGTAATAGGGTCCAGGGCAAGATTTCCCTTGTGCTGCCCGCCCATAACGAGGAGCCTAACATTCGCGCGGTTGTGGAGGAGGCTGCCCAGGTCCTTCCCAGGGCCTTCACCGACTACGAGATTGTCGTGGTCAACGATGGCTCGAAGGACCGCACGCTTGAAATCGCGCAGGGATTAGAGCGTGAGGACAGCCACGTTCGTGTGGTGAACCACCCGGTCAACCGGGGCTACGGCGCGGCTTTGACCAGCGGCTTCAACGCGACCACCGGCGACTTCGTCATGTTCATGGACTCCGACCGGCAGTTCGACATCAATGATATACACCTTCTCACGCCGTACACTGAAGACTATGATATAGTCGCAGGCTATCGCATTAAGCGTAACGACCCGGCGCATCGCCTCCTCAATGCCAGGATATTCGGCATGGCCGTAAAGGTACTCTTCGATATCCAGGTCCGGGATATAGACTGCGCCTTCAAGATTATGCGCGCCGAGGTGCTGCGCGGCATAAATCTTGAGTTCCCAGGTGCGCTCATCAACACCGAGATACTGGCGAAGGCCAAAGTCCAGGGGTGCAACCTCACCCAGGTGGGTGTAAACCACTATCCACGCATTGCGGGCGAGCAGTCGGGGGCTAGTATCAAGGTGGTGCTGAGGGCATTCTTGGAGATGGTGCGCTTGTGGTGGCGCATGAAGAGCTACGTCCCCCCTAGCGGTGTAGTGGTCGAGCGCCCCCCAACGTGGAGGGGATATGCGCTCTTTGGTAGTGCGGCGTCGGCGGGTCTGCTGTTCCTGCGGAGCATCGCGCGGCTCTTCAAGAGGTAGTTTGTTAGAGGGAGACTCTGAATGGCCGTACAATATGTATTGAGCGAGTACATAGACCTGGCTATGGCCCAGGCCTCCTATGACAAACTGGAAGATGACTCCTTTGTAGGCCGCATTCCTGCATGTAAAGGAGTTATCGCGTTTAGAACTACACTGCGCGAGTGTCAGAATGAATTGCGTTCTACATTGGAAGATTGGGTGTTGCTGGGCTTGAAGTTGGGTCACCCACTGCCCATCATCGGGGGTATTGATCTGAACAAGGAGCCAGCCCGTGAGCCGGTTGACTCCTCTGTAAGAGGCGTGAGTTTATTCGCCGCCTGCGTCAACTTGGATTTGATGGCCCTTTCTCCGGTACGCGTCACCAGTTCATGGTCTACGAGAAGTATCGCCTCACCATACCATCTAATGATGAGTATTCGGTGGCTCAACTCCAAATGATGCTGAGAGAAGTTGCTGATATTATAGGGCGTGGCATTACTATTGACGAGTGGAGTAGGTTATAAAGAATGAAGCTGAACTCAGAACTCAAAACTCAAAACTCCCATGCCCTCTACACCCGTGCCCTCAACGTCTTCCCAAGCGGCGTCACGCATGATAATCGCTACTTCGGTGAGGTTGAGCCGGTCTATATCGAACGCGCGCAAGGCTCGCGCAAGTGGGACGTTGAAGGCAACGAGTACATAGATTACTGGATGGGGCATGGTGCTCTCCTGCTCGGACATGGCCACCCTGCTATCGTACAGGCTATGCAACAGCAGATAACCCGAGGCACGCATTACGGAGGCTCTCACCCTCTTGAGGTCGAGTGGGGCGAGCTTATCCAGAGACTGGTCCCGTCCGCCGAGCGAGTAAAGTTTACCGGCTCCGGCACCGAAGCCACCATGATGGCGGTACGCCTGGCCCGTGCATGTACCGGGCGGCAAAAGTTCCTCAAGTTCGAGGGGCACTTCCACGGCTGGTCCGATGCCATGACCGCTGGCTTCCACGCACCCTTCAACGTGCCCTCCTCCGTTGGCGTTTCGCATTCGGTGCTCGAAAGCGTGATCGTCGCGCCAAATGACCTGGCGGAAGTAGAGCGCATCTTCTCCGAGAACCCGAATGACATCGCGTGCGCCATACTTGAGCCTACGGGCGCGTCCTTCGGCACCATCCCCCTGCCCGAAGGCTTCCTTGCTGGCCTGCGTGATATAGTACATCGCTACGGTGCGCTCCTCGTGTTCGACGAGATAGTGACCGGATTTCGATACACTCCAGGTGGGGTACAGGAGATGTCGGGTGTAACACCCGATCTGACTGCGCTTGCCAAGATTGTTGCTGGCGGGCTGCCGGGTGGCGCGGTGGTGGGCAAGGTAGATGCCATGTCCGCACTAGAGTTTCATACTGGCGACCCAGAGTGGAACCGCTACAAGCGCATCAACCACCCTGGGACGTTCAACGCCAACCCCCTTAGCGCGGCGGCAGGCATCGCCATGCTCACCATCGCATCTACAGGTGACGCTCAAAATTACATTTCGCAATTGGGTTATAAGCTAATAAGTGAAATGAACAATGCAATTTTACGCCTAGGGATAGAAGGTAGCTGCGTTTATGGCGACGGGCCGATATTCCATATTTTGCTCGGCAAGGGTGCTTGCGCAAGTTCCGAAGGTAAACTGGTGCCGGGGTGTGTAGATATTCTCACTCTGCGCCAGGCAAACGCACCTGAGGTGAAGGCGGCCTTGCAGCGCGGTATGATGCGCCGTGGGGTAGACCTCATGTCAGGCCACGCAGGTATCATTGCTACTGCCCATACTGGCGACGATGTAGCTCACACAGCTACTGCTTTTTACGAGACTTTGAAGGAGATGCGCGAGAGCAGACTCTTGTAGCGCCAGGATTAGATAAGGTTTGCTATGGAGACTGGCAATCTTAAGCCTGGCCTGCGCGAACCTCTCACGCTAGCCGCGGTGCTGCTTGCTTATAGCAACGGTCTCGCGCTATGGGCTATGCGGCAAGGCGAGTCGCCGGACAGGTTCTTCCACCGCTTCAATCGACCAGTAGTCGGAGCTATGCTGGCCTATGCTGCATTGCGCCCTGGGGGTCTAGCCTCTGTCGGTTTACGTCGAAAAGGGCTGAGAGGATCACTCCTGGGAGGGGCGGCGTTGGGTGTGGCGCTATCGGTGCCACCCCTCTTTTTCTTCTATAGACCCATCCTGTTGGACATCCCCTTGGAGTATGGTCCTATCAGTCGTTTGACCCGGCGCGAGCTATTGAAAGACTTGTTGGTAGACGTGCCTATCAGTATAGCCCTCCTGGAGGAGCTGGCGTTCCGGGGCTTACTCTATTCTGCGCTACGCCGCTCCCTCCCGGCCAGAGTGTCCATAATATGTAGCTCGCTCGGCTTCGCCGGGTGGCACTTCGCCGTGACAGCCACCTCTGCCGCCGAAAGCAACCTCTCTACCGCCGCAAAACTGCCACGCGCCTTGCGCCCATACGTTCAGCCCCTCGCCGTAGCAGGCGGAATGCTCACTACGGGCGTAGCGGGCCTCCTGTTCGGGACCCTGCGTGAGCGCACCGACAACCTGGCAGGCTCTATACTCGCCCACTGGACAGTGGATGGCGTGATGATAGCTGCTCTCTGGCTCCGCCGCCCAAAGGAGTGATCGCGCTATCGAGCTTGGCGTTCTGAATAATGCCACACGGGAACCTTTTTAAGATTACCTGCATACTACCAGTTAAGGGCTGATATTCCGGTCTCGCCCATTTTCCGGCATTGGAGCTAACGTTGGAGAGTGATCTGATCCGGCGCGCTCAAAGTGGGGATCAAGCTGCCTTCAGGGAGATCGTCGAGCAGTATGCTACCTTGACTGAACGTACTGCTCGCGTGCTGATGAGGGGTCGCTCGCGCCTTGAAGCCGAAGATGCCGTGCAGGAGACATGGTTGGACGCATGGCGCTCTCTGCCCGGCTTCCATCTGGGCCGCTCCTTCAGACCATGGATATTGACCCTTCTGGCTAATCGTTGCCGGATGTCAATGAGAAGGAAGACCTTATCTACTGTCCCTTACGGCACCGATTTGCCGGAACCTCAGAACGGCACAGACCCCACAGCCATGCCGCCTCTTATAGCCGGGCAGCCGCGCGACGAGGAGCTTGAGAGGGCGCTTACCCAGCTGGAGGAGAGCCAGAGGCAGGTGGTCGCATTACGCTTCTACGCCGATTTGAGCCTGGAAGAGATAGCCGAAGTAACAGGCGCGCCCCTCGGCACTGTGAAGTCGAGGCTCCACCGTGCCCTGGCGAAACTACGCGAGTGGCTTCTACACCCCACTCTGCCTCCAAGAGAGAGGTAATACCATGATGAAAGATGAGCAATTGGAGAATAACTTGCTGGAATCGCGCCTGCGGGCACACTATTTACAGCAGTGGGGCGATCCGCATCCCCCTTCGAGTCTGTGGAGCCGGATAGCGCCCTACCTTGATTCTTTACAGCAGTCGCTTCACCCCCAGGCCGAGCGCGAATTGACGCCCGCCCCCGACAGACGGCCTGCTCGCATGTTGCCGGTACGCACCTCCTGGGTTGTGATGCTGGTATTAGCTGCTTTGAGTATATTTGCTCTCTGGATGGCCCTGTCCAATTTATCTGCCCCCACGACGAGCACCCAGATTAGGAACCCGCACGTACCAGGCGAGGTCATCACCGATGTGGTCGGCACTGCATGGCAGATGAACAGTGCCAGGGGAAGCACTACCTATTACCAATTCGAGAAAGGCATCGATGAAGACGTATTATATGAAGGTGAGCCTAGCGCCTTCCTCAGAGCGCGCACGCTGACAGTGCCTGCCTTCACTTCCTTGCACCACTCCTTATCGATCACAGACTACATGGGGAGCCGAATCCGTTTCACCGCATACCTGAAGCTGGAGAGCGTCGAGCAGCGCGCAAATCTGTGGATGGAGGTGCTGAACTCAGATGAGCTACTGCTTCGACTGGACGACATGTGGGACAGGCAAGAGAAAGGCACAACTGACTGGCGGCGATATGACCTCGTGTTGGACGTGCCGGAGGGGAGCGCCCGTTTATGGTTCGGCGTGCAGCTTGAAGGCACGGGCACAGTCTGGGTCAATGCTGCCAGGGTTGAGGTAGTCGGGGAGGATGTGGCGATTACGGGAGACCGCACGCCCTACAACCTGGGCTTCGAGCAAGGGAAGCGCGGTTGGCCTGCATTAGATGGGACGCATCGAATTCGATGCAAGGTTCGAAGAAGCGCGACTCGATACTACCATTGCTTACGCTGGCTCTACCAGCGCCTCTATCGTGGCAGCTGCGAGTGAGCTTAATAACATATCAAGCATCAGCCAGCGCTTCCCGGCGGATGAGTACCGTGGCAAGCGTCTTCGTTTTTCGGCATATGTCAGGACCGAGGGAGCTGAGAGCAGGGCAGGTTTGTGGATGAGAGTGAGCAAATCGATGCCGGAAGCAAGACTGCGCGAACTTTTGCTCACCTACGATGACATGCATGAAAGGCCTATACGAGGTCCCAGCGATTGGCATAGGTACGACGTGGTTCTAGACGTGCCTGAAGAAGGGAATGTGATAGATATCGGGTTGCAATTGGGAGGCGTAGGTAAGGCATGGATAGATGACGCTCAGTTGGAGATAGTGAGCGCTGATACCCCCACAACCGGTCTGACACTCTTAGATGAGCCACGCAACCTGTCCTTTGAAGAGGGCCTGTCGGGCTGGTACGCTCCCTCTCCCGTATACGAGGCCGGTATCGATAGCTCCCTACCCCACGAGGGACAGGCCAGCGCATATTTGAAGAGTCAGGGTGCGCAGCTCCAGCAGGACGGCTTGATTTACCAGATCTTCTCAGCGAAACGATACTGGGGCAAGCGCCTGCACGTTTCGGCATATATAAGGGCCGGAGAGGCTACCCAGGCTGAAATCGAGGGTGACGTGGAGTTAAATCTGGATGCGATTGGGCCGGATGGGATGGTTAGAGGGAAGGGGGAGGAGCCGCTTACGAAGGGTGCTATAGGCACATGGGAGAGGTACGAGCAGACGATTGACGTGCCCCAGGGGAGCATCGTTATTCAGCTTGGAGTTAGATTATCCGGCTTCAGCCAGATATGGATTGATGATATTCAGGTAGAAGATGCAGGTGTGGTCGCCCCCACCCCCACTGTCACAAAATCTGTACCCTAGTATCCATTTGTAGGGGCGGTTCGTGAACCGCCCTAAGTCGAATAGGTGTTGTCCACATCAGGGCGGTTCACGGGTTCTTGGGCTGCGCCCAATTCAGGCCCCTACGGATTACTTCGCAGGTTTTGAAACGCACTCTAGAACTATAGGGTGAGTTGCCGAGCCTCAGCCTTCCAACAGCTTCCGTAAAGCCGTTTGGGCATCAACACCCGCTACGGCAACAACCTTATGCCGCGAAGCCTCACCTGCAACGAGGCTAACAGCACTCTTCGACACGCTCAGCTTCTTAGCTATGAACTCCATCAGTGCCTTGTTGGCAGCACCGTCCACGGGCGGTGCGGTAATCGCTACCTTGATCTCCCCATTATGCACCCCAATTACACTATTGGCGGATGATCGTGGGGCTACATATATCTTAATGGTCACACCTGCCGGGCTTTCGCTGATACCATTCATGCGTGCTTGCGCTTCTTCTTCGAAAGGTTGGAGGGTGTGTTTGTAGATGTAGATGATGGCCGAACGCTTGCTTTCCGTATAGCAGCCACGAAGCCCTGCGGGTCGGCAGGGGTAACTATTATACTCTTGCCCCCCATCCAGGGAGAAAACCACCGACTTCTTTGGGTTGGAGCCATATACGTAAGCCTCCAGCAAGTCCACGTCCATCGTCTTGCGGACGCGGGCCTTACCTCCCCAGCCAAAGAGTCCCCCTGAGCCAAGCATACCCGTATTGAAGAAGCTCCCTACGTCACCATTGGCCTCTACCGACTTCACCATCTCAAGGGGCACGCTCACGTCCTTCATTCCTGCTCGATCTATGTTAAGCTCGCCCTCGCTCACCCGGTAGACCCTGGTCGAGCGTGCCCACCCATAAATTATGCAACCGAGGAGAATGAGCGCACCGGCAACGTCATACACGTCAGGTGACCTCTCTGCCGAGGCGGTAAGCACGACACGCACCGCAAAGAAAGCGAATACCCCGATGAACCCCAGGGTCCATATAATAGCCACCACGCCCGGTGGAGCAGGCTTAAAGGTCTGGCTCACTTGTTACCCCCATTTTGGGCTATAGATGATGGACGATAGACGATGGACGATAGACGATAGACGATAGACGGTGAAATGTGATGCGTGATGCGTGAGATTAGTGTGTAATTCGTAATTCGTAATTCGTAATTCCCAAAGAGCCTCTGCGTCCTCTGCGGTGAAATTTAGCGGCGATTCGGGTTGACACCGCCAAATCTCTTCAAGTATAATACCAGAGCCGCGAGGCAATGGATTAATAATCGAACACTCAGGAGCGCAAATTGCGGAAGTAAGAGGACAACGTAACCGGAATGGTTATTGGGTTACTTCTCCGCGCCGGCGCATAGTGCCGGTTTTTGTTTGCTCAAAGCAGGGAAAAGAAAGGGGAAAAGTCGCCGCAAAACGTGCCTGATTTCCTTGACAACAGCTGCGAGAGTTTGATATAATCTATTTTGCGCGTCGGAAACGGCCCGCGAAAAGAACCTTAACAACTGAAGAGTGGAAAGAAAGACAGAAAGAGGAAACAGTCAGTTCCTTCGAACGAAAGTGAGAGCAGAGAAAGCTCTCGCAAATTTCAGTTTGGAGAGTTTGATCCTGGCTCAGGACAAACGCTGGCGGCGTGCTTAACACATGCAAGTCGAACGGTCACTCTTCGGAGTGATAGTGGCGGACGGGTGAGTAACACGTAGTTAACCTACCGTTTAGTGGGGAATAACCCCTCGAAAGAGGAGCTAATACCGCATACGCTCTCTTATGATAGTAGGAGAGGAAACCTTTCTCTGCTAAGGGGAGGGGCTAAATGATGGGACTGCGGCGGATTAGCTAGATGGTGGGGTAAAGGCCTACCATGGCGACGATCCGTAGCTGGTCTGAGAGGACGACCAGCCACACTGGGACTGAGACACGGCCCAGACTCCTACGGGAGGCAGCAGTGAGGAATATTCCACAATGGGCGAAAGCCTGATGGAGCGACGCCGCGTGAGGGAAGAAGCCTTTCGGGGTGTAAACCTCTTTTCTTGGGGATGATACGTCGGGAGCCGCCCGCAAGGGAGGTGGCTCGACTAGGACAGTACCCGAGGAATAAGCATCGGCTAACTACGTGCCAGCAGCCGCGGTAATACGTAGGATGCAAGCGTTGTCCGGATTTACTGGGCGTAAAGCGCGCGCAGGCGGCAGCACAAGTACCGTATGAAATCTCCTTGCTCAACGAGGAGGGTATAAGGTAGACTGTGGAGCTAGAGGAGGGTAGAGGGGGGTAGAATTGCTGGTGTAGCGGTGAAATGCGTAGAGATCAGCAGGAATACCCGTGGCGAAGGCGGCCCCCTGGGCCCTACCTGACGCTGAGGCGCGAAGGCTAGGGGAGCGAACGGGATTAGATACCCCGGTAGTCCTAGCAGTAAACGATGGCCACTAGGTGTGGGGGGTGTTGACCCCCCCTGTGCCGCAGCTAACGCATTAAGTGGCCCGCCTGGGGAGTACGGTCGCAAGACTAAAACTCAAAGGAATTGACGGGGACCCGCACAAGCAGCGGAGCGTGTGGTTTAATTCGATGCGACGCGAAGAACCTTACCAGGGCTTGACATGGTATCGCAACCCAGGGAAACCTGGGCCTCCCGTGAGGGACGGTATCACAGATGCTGCATGGCTGTCGTCAGCTCGTGTCGTGAGATGTTGGGTTAAGTCCCGCAACGAGCGCAACCCCTGTCCTTAGTTGCAAATCTAAGGAGACTGCCGCACACAAAGCGGAGGAAGGTGGGGATGACGTCAAGTCAGCATGGCTCTTACGTCCTGGGCTACACACACGCTACAATGGCCTTTACAGTGAGAAGCCACCCCGCGAGGGGGAGCAAACCTCCAAAGGAGGCCTCAGTTCAGATTGCACTCTGCAACCCGAGTGCATGAAGGTGGAGTTGCTAGTAACCGCGTGTCAGCATAGCGCGGTGAATATGTTCCCGGGTCTTGTACACACCGCCCGTCACGTCATGGGAGTTGGCAACACCTGAAGTCCGTGAGCTAACCCGCAACCCTTCGGAGTTACGAGAGGCAGCGGCCGAGGGTGGGGCTGATGACTGGGACGAAGTCGTAACAAGGTAGCCGTAGCGGAAGCTGCGGCTGGATCACCTCCTTTCTAGGGAGACCTTTCCTTCATCGCTGAGTTCGCTCTCCGATGGGGGTGTCACCTTAGGTCAACCTTCCGGTCCCTCACAAATCGAGAGATATGTGGGATGAGCCTAGAGCAGTGTAAGCTCAGTTGGACCGGTGGACACAGCACAAAAGAGGCACATCGTCTAACCAACATGTGACCTCGATAACACTGGCTCGATCCTCAAACGATTTTCTTTCCACTCTTCAGTTGGATAAGGTGAATATGAAAGGCGTCTGCACCCAAGCGGACGCCTTTTGTGTTGCCATTTGAGTGTGGGTTGATGACCTTTATTGACTGTGGTATGGTATGATCATAATCAAGTTCGCAGGTGCAAGTCGTTACGATATAGTAGGTGAGAGAGCAATGGCTGTTCAACTTGCCCGTAAATTATTTACAATTGATGACTACCATCGTATGGCTGAGGTAGGTATCCTTTCTGAAGATGATCGGGTCGAGCTTATTGATGGGGAGATTGTGCTGATGAGTTCCCATCGGCAAACACCATGCTGGTACTGTGAATTGCCTGGTCGCGCTCTTGCACAAGGCTTTTGGTGGTCAGGTGGTCATCGCCGTGCAGAATCCGCTGATGCTAAGTGATGACACCGAATTAGAACCCGATATAGCAGTGCTGAGATTTCGTGATGACTACTATTCTCAAGAACTACCCACGCCGCCGGATGCCTACCTCATAATTGAAGTGTCTGACACAACTTTGGTTCATGACCAGAGCACGAAAGTACCTCTCTATGCGCGGAATGGGGCGTCTGATGTGTGGATAGTCAATTTGCAGGGAGAAACCATCGAGGTCTATTCACAACCCGAAAGCGGCACATACCAGCTCTCGCGACAGTTGCATCGTGGGGAGTTTGTATCAATCCCTGGCTTCCCTGATGTCAGACTCAGTGTAAACGACATCCTGGGCTGAGCTGGCGCAATATCTCTACGCCAGCCATGTATGATGGCTTGAATTAGGCCGCACTAGCGTACAGCCTTTCTCCCCTGGAGTTACTGACAAAAACGCCTCCACGCCATCTTTGCTCCCGCAACGTGGGCATTTTGCCGCAGTATTCTGAGGTACTCCCGTTATCCAGGTCCACAGGCAGAACATGCACACCACTTCGCGTATTCCTGGGACCGAATAAATAGGTTGAGGGTCCATCTTTTTGCTCCATTCTGGCTGAGTGTAGCTATGCTTTTCTGCTTGATTGCGTCTCAACCCCTATAAAGCAGAGGACGTGCCACATAGGTGATATAGGAGTGCTTATGGATGCTGAAGCCATTTCTTGCCTACCACAATGAGAGTTTGTTATAATAGAAGGCACACGGGCCTGTAGCTCAGTTGGGAGAGCGCTACATTTGCATTGTAGAAGTCAGGAGTTCGAGTCTCCTCAGGTCCACCTCATAATTAGGCATGAAAAAAGCCCCTGGAAAGCACTTCCAGGGGCTTTTTCATGCAAGATCACCGACTTATCAAGCGAAGAGTAAACCCAGGGCTTGGGTTCGCTTCATTCGAGATGGCGTGGCGAGCTTATCGCTATCTCAAGGCATGGTTCCAGGCGGCTGGCAGGCTCTAATCGGTGAGGATGCGGGGGTTAGTCACGTAATAGTTGCTTCTTAAATGCTCACTCTGGTATACTTTTTGGCAAGTCTTCCTTGGAAGGGCTTCTCCTAAATCATGCATCATTGACCCTCACCTATATCCAATGGAGGTTCCTATGCGCACAATCCGCCGCCCTGCAATCGTCGCCGCCGGATTAGCAATTCTAATCCTCTCCCTCTCCATGCTGGCTGCGCTTTTGTCGAGCACTAATGCTGCTGCCGTCGCAGTGTCGGGCAGCGACCTGGCCGCAAATCTACCTGCTGCTCCAGGCGATGAGGCGTGGGACTCGCGGTTTGGCCTGTCCGGGGTGGATGGTGGCTGGGTGTACGCAGTCGCAACAGTTGGAAACGACCTCTATGTAGCGGGTAACTTCACCAGGGCAGGGAACACCCCCGTAAACGGAATCGCTCGCTGGAATGGCAGCACGTGGCTGCCACTTAGCACGGGCTTGAACGGCATCGCTTTTGCAATGGCGACAGACGGCACGAACCTATACGTCGGAGGCGAATTCACCCTGGCAGGAGGTTACACCGTCAACAAGCTTGCCCGATGGGACGGCACCAGGTGGTACACGGTGGGCGGGGGCGTTAGTGGCTCGGTGTATGCGCTCACCTTCAGTGGGGGCAGCCTCTACGTAGGAGGGGCATTCATCGAGGCGGGAGGCGTGACGGTCAACGCCATTGGGAGATGGAACGGCAGCCAGTGGTCGGCGCTGGGAAGCGGGGTGCTTGGTCGGGTCAATGCTATCGCCGTCAGCGGCAACAACGTATACGTGGGCGGGGATTTCATGGAAGCAGGTGGCATCCCTGCCAGCCGCGTAGCCAAATGGAACGGCAGCCAGTGGTCGGCGCTGGGAAGCGGGGTGGACGCCTACGTGAACGCCCTGGCATTCGACGGCGCGACCGGGAACCTGTATGCCGGTGGGACCTTCTCTATAGCGGGAGGTATGTCGGTTGGGCTTATCGCCAGGTGGAACGAGACGCAGGCCCAGTGGTTTCCAATGGGGAGCGGCCTGGCTGGCGGCTACCAGGATGTCTGGTCCCTCGCCCTGGGCAATGGGGATGGCAACGTATATGCGGGTGGACGCTTCGTTACCGCCGGAGGTGCCCAGGTAAATTACATTGCTCGGTGGGACGGCTCCGATTGGCACGCGATGGGCGGAGGCGTGGGGATGGCCTGGGGCACAACCAACGTCTTATCCGTCTCATCGATGGTGGTTAGCGGAAATAGTCTGTACATAGGGGGCGAGTTCACAGACGCAGGCGGATTAGGGGCAAAGCGTGTGGCGCGCTGGGATGGCACCCAATGGAACTCGATAGGTGACATGGCAGGCGGGGTGAACAATGCGCTCTATAGCATGATAGCTAACGGGGCCGATGTGTACGTAGGTGGGGCCTTTGTCATGGCGGGACGAGTGGTTGCTAACCACATAGCTCGCTGGGACGGTAGCAAATGGAACGCGCTCGGCGGAGGGGTGAACGGCGACGTGCGCTCCCTGGCTGTTTCGGGAAGCAACTTATACGTTGGTGGAGATTTCACCGAGGCCGGCGGAGTATCTGCCAGCAGGATCGCACGCTGGGACGGCAGCACATGGTATCCCCTTGGAAGCGGGCTAGATGGCACCGTATACAGCCTGGCGGTAATCGGGACCGATTTGTACGCGGGTGGGAGCTTTACCAATGGCGGCGGGCTTTTCACACGTTATATCGCGAAATGGAATGGCACTACCTGGTCCACGGTTGGAATAGGTGTGGAAAATGGCGTCAGCGCCCCGGTCTATGAAATCGTGGCGGACGGCAGCAACATATACGTAGGCGGGGAATTTACAGTTGCAGGCAACTCGACCCAAGCCAAGCGCGTCGCCCGCTGGGACGGCACCCAGTGGTCGGGCCTGGGCAATGGAGTAAACGATGTGGTCAGGGCGATTGCCGTTGATGGCGCGAATATCTACGTGGGCGGGCAGTTCACCATGTCGGGCGGAACTTACGTAGGTTACATTGCCCGCTGGGACGGCACCCAGTGGTCCGCGCTTGGCAACGGCGTAAATGGCTCGGTCAACGACCTGGCGGTTGGCGGAGATTATTTGTACGTGACAGGCTCCTCTGACAGCGCTACCGGAGTACCCGCTAACCGCATCGCAAGGTGGAAAGCCTCGACATGGCAGGCGCTTGGCAGTGGCCTGGATGCTACCGGAGAAGCCTTAGCGATTATAGGAGATGGCCCAAGCGACGTTTACGTGGGTGGCTGGTTTTCGATGGCAGGCAACAAGCTCTCACACGTTTTTGGCCTCTGGCATGAGCAGTTAGTGGCTACGGCCACCCCCACACGCACCCCTACCATCCCGATCACAGTGACCCCCATCTGCTCTTCGGCCTGGGAAGCCGTATACAATCCACCCCGCAATGGTCAGGCGTACTTCAACGACATGGTCGCGCTCTCACATGACAATATCTGGGCTGTAGGGCTATACGGGCCGTCTGATCCTGTAGGCGGGAGGGGCCTGATCGAGCACTGGGACGGCACGCGCTGGAGCGTCGTGCGCGTGCCAATAATCTATCCCTCGTACTCCCTGAGCGCGATAGACGCCGTGTCGGCAAACGACATCTGGGCTTTGGGCGACGGGCCGGTAATCCTGCATTACAATGGATCAAGCTGGACCCAGGTCGCTAGCCCGCCCGCGCAAGGCGCTTATATAGAGGACGTCGTCGCCATCTCGGCCAACGACGTGTGGGCCGTTGGAGAGTTCGTGTCGGCAAGCTCCGCGACACTTACTATGCACTGGGATGGGACACAGTGGAGCGTAGTCGATTCCCCGAACGCCAGTAGCCACAGCAACTACCTGCATAGTGTCTACGCAGCCTCCTCCAACGATGTATGGGCGGTTGGGGAGTCCAATCAGAACCAGGATTTGCTCGCCCTGCACTGGGACGGCAGCGCCTGGACCATCGTGCCCACTCCCCACATTGGCAACGGCGGCAACCAGCTCTTCACCGTCGGTGGCGTAGGCTCGAACAACATATGGGCTTTAGGCGGCCTCCAATACACGGCTGGGGTCTCGTCCTGCACTGGGATGGGAATGAATGGACCGGTACAGCCGACGAGGCTCTTGGAGTTTCCCCACACGCTATGGATGTGGTCAGCGCCAGCAACATCTGGGTAGCTGGCTACGTGGGAGTACAAACTTCTGAGGCTGCTATCTCTCACTGGGACGGAGTTCAGTGGAGCACGGAGTCGATCCCCACCAACTACCAGGGTGCCAGGCTCTCCGGCATCGCGGCGACCGGCGCTGATATATGGGCAGTTGGACGGCAGCATAACTTCGATCCGTACATTGTGCACAAGCACATAGATGGTTGCGGGCAGCCCACCTCCACGCCATTTCCCACTCCAACGGCGCCACCTCTCCCCTCCGCCTGCAATAATTACGCATATGTGCTTGAGGAAGGCTCGGTCGTGCCCGGCGACACGCTGGTGGCAGGCTCGCAGTGCGACGATTGTGCCGTGACAGTGCCTCTGCCCTTCACTTATTCCTTCTACGGGCAGGAATACAACAGCGCGCAGCTAGGGTCGAACGGTATAGTAAGCTTCGCGGGTGGAGATAACGACCCCCTCAACGAATGCCTGCCGCTGGAGGGGATGCAGGCCAGCATCGCCGTATATTGGGATAACCTGGACATGTCTTCAAGCATGGGAGCGGGACTAGGCATCTATACATCCGTAACCAATAGCGCTCCAAACCGCATATTCAATATCGAATGGCGGGCATGCCGCCGGGGCTTCGACTCCTGTAAGGGCACGGTCAATGTTGAGCTACGGCTTTACGAAGGCCAGGATAGGTTTGACATCGTGCTGGGTGAGCAAAGCGACACTGATGGAAGCGCTACCATTGGTGTCCAATGGGATGGGACCTGGAGTAACTATACCTCGTATACATGTAGCCTGGCTTACTCTCCCCCACGGCAGATCGTCTTCGTCATGGGCTACTCGGATGTGCGGCCTGACAGCGCATTCTACCCCTACGTGAGATGCCTCTCCTGCCGCAATATCATATCTGGCTACACAGATGGTACATTCCGCCCCGGCAACAACGTAACAAGAGGGCAGCTTGCAAAGATAGTCTCTAACTCCGCGGGTTTCACCGACGACCCTGGCCCTCAATTGTATGAGGACGTGCCATCGGACAACACATTCTACAGTTGGGTGAACCGCCTGGCGAACAGAGGCTACATCAGCGGCTACCCATGTGGCGGAGCGGGCGAACCATGCGGACCTGAGAGCCTGCCCTACTTCCGCACAAATGCTAATGCAACTCGCGGGCAAATCTCTAAAATCGTGAGCAATGCAGCGGGCTATGCCGACATCCCGGCCAGCCAGACCTTCGAGGACGTGCCGCCCTCGAACACCTTCTACCTGTGGGTGGAGCGTCTTGCGTCAAGGGGCATCATGGGTGGCTACCCATGCGGCGGGGAGGGGGAGCCTTGCGGGAGCGACAACAAGCCTTACTTCCGGTGGGGCAGTAACGCCACACGCGGGCAGACTTCCAAGATAGTAGCCAATACCTTCTTCCCCAGCTGCCAGACACCTTTTCATTAGAAAGCAGAAGGCAGAAGGCAGAAGGCAGAAGGCAGAAAGCAGAAGGCAGAAGGCAGAAAGCAGAAGGCAGTAGCTGCAATCGGCTACTGCCTTCTGCTTTCTGCCTACTATCTTACGGGAGTGAGAGTGTGTGTGGGGGTGGAGATTGCGCATGGGTCGTGATAGCGCTCCACCAACGTGGTTGCATATGTCATGACGTTGGCCTTGAATCCTACTGCCCATACATCAAGTGGGGTAATAGCTTCTACACCATACAGCAGATTGGCGCCGGTGGCGGGGTCGGCGCTGCTCTCCTGATTCCAGTTTGTGCCATCCCACCGGAGCACGATGGTCCGCCGGAAGGGAGAATCCTCACCAGTTTCATAGAAGCCCACAGCCCAGGCTTGATTTGCGGATAGCGCTTTCACTCCATTTAGAGAGTTGCGGTACCCGCTTGAGGTTGGGGCCGGGTTCGGACTGGGCACGATCACCCAGGAAGAGCCATTCCAGTGCATCGTGAGAGTAAGCATCGGGTCTTGTATGCCCGTGCCCTGGGATATACCTACGGCCCAGACATCGTTTGTCCCGGATGCCGAGACCGCCATCAGCTCATTATATGCGGAAGGGATATTGGGGCTGGAGACGACGGCCCAAACTGAGCCGTTCCAATGTAGGGTCCTGGTATTACTAACGCTAGACCCTGACCACCCCACAGCCCATACATCGTTCGATGAGATCGCGTCCACTCCCACGAGGAAGCCGGTTTCCATGGGGCTTTGCACGCTGGTCCACGTAATGCCGTCCCAGTGCAGGAGTAAAGGCCCTCCGAGCGTACTCGTCACACCTACCGCCCAGACATCATTTGAAGCCACACCTGATACGCCGTATAGCAAACCCTTGGGGCTGGCGACTTGGCTCCACGTGCTGCCATCCCAGTGCATGATGAGCGTGAAGCCCGCGTCTCCCTGGCCGACGGCCCATACATCATTGGGAGAAATCGCCTCTACGGAATTGAGGATCACCGGGAGGAAATTGGAGACAACGCTCCAGTTTGCCCCGTCCCAATGCATTATCAACGACGTGTTCGGCCCAGAGGTAATGCCTACAGCCCAGATGTCGTCGGTTGAGAGCACAGCCATATCACGAAGCTCACTTCCGGCAGGCCCATCCCCGCTGGGGACAACGTGCCAGTACAGCCCGCAGGCGGGTGTGCTGGTCGGCGTGCTCGTAACTGTGCTGTTTGCTGTGTTGGTGGGCGTCGAGGTGGGGGGTGTGCCTGTTACGGTGGGCGTAGGTTGCGTATCCGACAGGTATACAATCTTCGAGGTCTGACCCCGGGTTATCTGGTTGTTCGGCCTGAAGTACGGCCGGTTTTCTGGAGCGATGCATGGCTCCTGGGCGTTAGAGCCACATGGATAACCTCCGATGACGCCTCTCACAGCCATCCGGCTCACATACGTGTAGAATACATTGCTCGGCGGCACATCCTGGAAGGTCTGGCCGCTCACCGGCTCATTGAAACCGAAAGCTTGAGCACCCATCTTTGAAAGCTGCCCGCGTGTAACGTCGGCCCCAGACCGGAAGTAGGGCCTATTCTGAGGCGGGATGCATGGCTCGTGTTCACTCGCGCCACACGCATAGCCCCCGATGATTCCCCTCGACGCCATCCTCTCTATAAATGCGTAGAATGTATTGGTAGGAGGCACGTCTTCAAAACTCTGCCCGCTCACCGGCTCGCCAAATCCCGCAGCGAGGGATATAACCTTTGCAACCTGCCCTCGGGTAATGTTGCTGAAGGGTTTGAAGCAAGGTACGTGACGTCGATTGTCGCAAGGCGGCGTGTTGCCATAACCTGAGATAATGTTCGCCTGGCTCAACTCCTGGACAGGCTCGTAGAAGAAATCGTCGGGGCACACGTCCGTAAATCGTTCGCCTCGACACCGGGGCGGGGTCAGGTATTCATAGTGCCACGCCCCAAAGCCTTGTGAAGGTTTATTGCCCGCGGTTGTAAAGGCCCCTGCTATGTAGATGGTGCCATTGGTGTGAGCATCGATCGAAAATACGGCTCCGTACGTGCCGCTCCCAAGCCCCGACCACTCCCCGATGCCCGAGTCCCAGTGAGCCACATTATTGACGGGAATCCCACCTGCGGTCTCGAAGCTCCCCGCCACGTAAACGTCAATATCGTTCACGTTTATCTCATATACGTAATTACTTATGCCGCTGCCGAGCGCCGCCCACGTAGTGCCGTTCCACCGTGCGATGTTGCTGGCCGAGACACCGCCAGCCGTGTCAAATGCTCCTCCCACGTACACGTCGTTGCCGACGATTTCGACACCGTAGACGGTTGGATGGTCAGGACCAGTGACCCCGCTGCCAAGCGCGTGCCATTCACCCGTATTTGCGTCCCAGCGAGCGATGTTATTTGCAGATGCCCCGCCAGCCGCCTCAAACTTTCCGCCCGCATAGACGTCGCTCCCGTTGACGGCTATGCTGTACACTCCGCGATAAGAGGAGCCCTCAACGCCGCTCCCAAGTGGCGACCAGTAGCCCGTATCCATATTCCACTTGGCGATGTGGTTGGCGTTGATGTCGCCTGCTCTGCTGAAATAGCCGCCGACATATAAGTCCCGGCCGCTCACAGCTAGAGTGCTGACTCCTCCTTCGATTCCGGCTCCAAGCGCGGACCACACCCCGGTTGTGATATTCCATCGAGCGATATTGTTGACGGGTATACCGCCTGCAATCGGAAAATCCCCACCTACGTACACGTAGTCGCCGCTGACTACGATCGCGCCTATACTCGATCCCTCTATACCACTGCCCAACGCAGACCAGGTGTTGCCATCCCACTTCGCTATCTTGCCGGTGACATGCCCACCTGCCGCGCCGAAATCTCCCGCGACGTATACGTTCCCATTATTGTCGCTTGCTACGGTGTTAGCCCAATAATTCAGGCCCTGGCCCAGGCTGTTCCACTGGTTGCCATCCCACGCTGCAATCGATGGTGGGTTGTTACCGCCAAATGCATAGCCACCCGCGTAAATAGTGCTCCCAATCAACTCTATTGCTACCCCTGTGGAGGGGAGCCCCTCGCCCACCGCGTACCAGTTGTTACCATCCCACCGCGCGATATTGCTGGCGCTCACCCCACCTGCTTGCGTGAAAATCCCGCCCGCATAGAGATCGCCATTGGGTTCGAACTTGATGGGCCGGACCAACCCATTCGTACCGCCGCCCACGTCGAACCATTGAGCCGAGTCGCTGTTCCATCTGGCGATGTGCGCCGCGGCCACCCCGCCCGCAGATGTGAAGTCGCCCCCAACGTAGACGTCGCTGCCCCGCACGGCAACTCCCTCTACAGACGCGTTCAAGCCGCTGCCCAGGGCCGCCCATTGGCTGCCGTTCCAGCGAGCCACGCGGGAAGCAGCCAGGCCACCAGCCTGGCTGAAGGTGCCGCCGACATAGACCTCACCACCATTGACGGCAATAGCGTTGACATTGCCATTGGTGCCATTTTGGCTGCCGGAACCAACTGTTGACCACTCTCCAGTGTTACTGTCCCACTTCGCTATATAATTGGCACTCACCCCTCCTGCGCCGGAGAAGTTGCCCCCAACGTAGAGGATGCCCTCCTCAGTCGCAGCCAGTGCCAGTACGACCCCGCCCGTGATGTTGCCAATGTTGGACCACTCGCCGGTTGCCTCATCCCACCGCGCCACGTAAGTTATGTTGGGGCCACTCGTGAAGTCGCCACCTGCGTAGAGGTAGTTGCCGCTCGCCGCAAGCGCCCTGACCGTGCGACTGAGGCCCGGACCCAGGGCCGACCACTGTTCGTTGGCCGGGTCCCATTTAGCTACCCGATTGGCGTCTATGCCTCCAGCCTGGCTGAAACCTCCGGCTACGTAGAGGATGTCGCCACTGCTGGCCAGGGACCCGATTGAGCCATTGACGCCAGGCGGCGCGAACCGATGGTCCCAACCTTCGTCGCTCTGAGACGGTGCCAGATTGATTCTTTCTGCAACACTAACGGGCGAACGGTCCTGTATTGCATAAGCAAGCGAGGCTAAAGCAAGCACCGCTGCTATAAGCCTAAATCGCGGTAGTTTCAAATTCATACTCCTACGACGAATGGACTGAGGCGTTACAATATGAAATCTGCCCGCAACTACACGGAACCTATTCAAGGTTGCCGTTACGGGCTGCGGACTAAAGAGCCAACTTACAAGTTTACCAGGATAGCTGTGGCGATGTCAAAAGGATGTTCTATGGCTCCACCTGCGCCGATAGAGCCTCCAGCGTATTGGTAATGCCACTGTCATATTCTGAAAACCAGCCCGTGTGGGTCTGCACAGCCTCGTGTAAGATAGGTAAAGAACAACCCGCAGATGGTCTCGAAGGCTCGGACCTGGATAGACGATCCTGCTTCCTAATTTTGGTCTGAGTTCGTAACGCTTGCCGTAACGATTTCGAGACGAAGGGATGGTAATATGAGATCGAAAGTAGGGTGGAGGGGGAAATGTCTACACTGATCGAAAACCTCAGACACAGACGAATAGGGCGACGAGCCAGAGAAGTCGAAGCACCCCCGGTGCATGGCGCGCGAAGTGGCCGCCTTGTTGCGCCCACTACTGACATTGCGCCCAACGACCCCCTGGTCGCATATTTTCTTAGCTCACCCGGTGCCGTGGAAGTCGACAAGCTGCAACTCGACTCGCCGGCCCTGAAGGCGTTACGGGCAGCAGGCGTGCAGATGTGCGTGCCCCTGATCAGCCAGGGTGAGATGGTCGGATTGCTCAACCTGGGACCGCGCCTCAGCGGGCAGGATTACTCGACCGATGACCGAGGGTTGCTGAACGACCTCTCCTCCCAGGCGGCGCCTGCACCTGCGAGTTGCCCAATTGGTGCGGCAGCAGCAGGCCGAAGCCCGCGAGCGAGAGCGTATAGATCAGGAACTGCGCGTGGCCCGGCTGATACAGCAGACACTCCTACCTAAAGAAGTGCCTGCACTGAAGGGCTGGAGCCTGGCAGCGCACTACCAGCCGGCCCGTGCAGTGGGCGGCGATTTCTACGATTTCTTGATGCTGGAAGATGGAAAGCTGGGACTGGTGATCGGGGATGTTACGGATAAAGGAGTGCCTGCCGCCCTGGTCATGGCCACTACCCGCGCCATACTGAGGGCTGCCGCTCAGCGGTTGAATTCTCCGGGTGAAGTATTAGAGCAGGTGAACGACATGCTGCACTCCGACATCCCGCCCAAGATGTTCGTAACCTGCCTCTATGGCGTGCTCGATCCCCAGACGGGGGTGCTACGCTACGCTAATGCGGGCCACGATCTCCCTTACAAAAGGCATAACGGCGCCGTGGTCGAATTGAGGGCTACAGGCATGCCGCTTGGCCTGATGCTGGGGATGCGCTACGAAGAGAAGGAAGCGCTATTAGCTCCGGGAGACAGCGTCCTCTTTTACAGCGATGGGCTGGTGGAGGCGCACAACCGGCAGCGTGAGATGTTCAGCTTCCCTTATCTCAAAGAGTTGGTAGCCAGCCACTCTGCAAACGGCCAGGAACTGATCGATCTGCTATTGGGCGAGCTGGCGACTTTTACTGGGGAAGGCTGGGAGCAGGAAGACGACGTTACGCTGGTGACGCTTGAAAGGTTGGAGGAGAGCGTGACACATGAAGTTACGAATTCAGGAGTGCAAACGTCAGAAGGCGCGGTCGGGCGACTTCTGGCTGCTTTCACCGTGCCGAGTGAGCCTGGAAACGAGCGCACGGCACTGAACAAAGTAGCGGAGGCTATAGGGGAGCTCGCCTGTCTCCCCGAAACGCGTGGAGCGGCTCAAGACCGCTGTGGCTGAGGCCACTATGAACGCAATGGAGCACGGCAACCACTACAGCCCGGATGTGCCTGTCTCGATAGAGGTGCGCGCTTCGGACACGGCCTTGTCAGTGTTCATTACCGACCAGGGGGGCACCCAAACGATACCTGATGCGCAGACCCCCGACCTTCAGGCCAAACTGGCAGGGGAACAAACGCCCCGTGGCTGGGGACTCTTCCTGATAAAGAATCTCGTGGACGATATGCGCGTAACCACGAACGACAGCACCCATACGGTTGAATTGATAATGCACCTGGGAGGTGAGAAAGATGCAAACTAGAACCTTCACAGCCGATCTGCGACATCGACCTCGCGTCACCTCGGTTAACTTGCACGGGGAGATAAATGCCTTCGCAGAGGAAGCTCTCAACGCCGCCTACAAAGAAGCCGAGCAGCAAAGCTCGGAAGTCATCATGCTCAACTTCAGCGACGTGGACTACATCAACAGCACCGGTATCGCACTGATAGTGGGGCTGCTAGCCCAGGCTCGCAAATCACACCGCAGGCTGCTGGCCTACGGCCTGAGCGAGCACTACGTGGAGATATTCCAGATTACCCGCCTCGCCGATTTCATGAACGTCTTCCCAAACGAAGCTGAGGCCCTGGCCTACGTACCGGCCTCCGAGCCGGTATCCGAAGTGAATGCGTGATACGGCGAATTTCGCGAGTGTAAAGCGACAACAGGTCAATTAGACAGAAGAAGGAGTTGGAACATGACAGAGACCACCGTAAAGATGAACGTCCGCCGGATCAGCCCCACCACGAGTGTCATAGACATCGAGGGTGACGTCAACGGCTTCGTTGAGAATGAGCTAATGGCAGCGTACACCGAAGCCAGCTCTCCACAGGGGGGGACCGCGACGCGCAACATCGTCTTGAACTTCAGCGGGCTGGAGTATATGAATAGCAGCGGTATAGGCTTGCTCGTCACGCTCCTGATCAGGGTCAACCGCCAGGGGCAGCGTATGCTTGCCTATGGACTAAGCGAGCACTATCAGCATATATTCGAGCTGACCAGGCTGACCGACGCCATCGGGATCTATGGCACAGAAGACGAAGTGTTAGCCGCCGCACAGAATGGATAGGCGCTGTAATGGAAGCCATCGTCGCCGGCAAAACCGTTGCCACAAGCACACGATTTAAATAGGAGGCTCGAAGTAATGGTCACTCCAACCGACAAAAAGCAGCCGCGCGACGCCGCTAACTGGGCGGGACAGGTCTCGACCCTGAAGGTTTCCGACGCGCCGTCCGGGGCAGTAAACCTGGTAGAAGGGCGCCAGCTCAGCGGGCCTTTGCAGGGCTTCGGCCCGATGTGGCAGAAGACCTACAGCGTGCGCCTCACCGGCATCACTCTGACCCCTTCCGATGTGATCAAAGCGTGGAAAGAGAACTTCCCCACCTTCTGGCCGCCGGGCAACCGCTTCTACGGGCCGATCACCGGGATCGCGCCTGGGGAGGTCGCCCTTATCAGCATGGCTGTGCCGGGTGGCGCCAGGTTGCCCAATGAGATGAAATTGTCCACCGGCGTGATGGTCCTGTATGTTGACGACGAATTGTTTACCTTCATGACCCCGGAGGGTCACATGTTCGCCGGGTGGATCACTTTCAGCGCATATAAGCGCGAGGGCAGCGTGGTGGCGCAGGCGCAGGTGCTGATGCGGTCGTCCGACCCGGTGCTCGAGCTGATGATGAGGCTGGGGGGCCATAGGCAGGAGAACACCTTCTGGCAGAAGACGCTGGGCAACCTGGCTGCGCACCTGGGTGGGGAGGGAGAGGTAGAGACCCAGGTAGTGTGCGTCGACTCCCGGGTGCAGTGGTCACAGGCCCGAAACATCAAATACAATGTCATTGTACGCTCCACCATGTATATGATGAGCGCCCCTGCCAGATGGGTCCGCAAGCGGAAGGCGCGGTAACAAGTGACGGGTTCAAAGTTCAAGGTTCAAAGTTTGGCCCTTGAGGTCATACTTTGAACCTTGAACCTTGAACCTTGAACCTATAGGTAGAGGAAACCAAAACGTGTCGAAGCATGAGCGTCGTACCTATGATGCAGTTATAGTCGGTGCGGGTCCTAATGGGTTGGCAGCCGCCATCACGTTGGCCCGCGCTGGCCGCTCTGTGCTCGTGCTGGAGGGGAAGGAGACCATAGGCGGAGGAAGCAGGTCCGCCGCGCTAACTCTGCCCGGCTTTACGCATGACGTCTGCTCCGCCATCCACCCGCTGGGACTGGTTTCTCCCTTTATGCGCAGCCTGCCTCTCGATGAGCATGGGCTGGAGTGGATACACCCTTCCGCGCCCCTCGCCCACCCGCTCGACGATGGCACGGCGGTAATGCTGGAGCGGACGGTGACGGCAACGGGCACGAACGCCAACCTGGGGCGCGATGGTAAGGCATACCGCAAGCTGATGGGGCCGCTCGTGCGCGACTGGCACAGGCTCGCCGAAGATATCCTCGGACCTCTGCGCTTTCCCAGGCACCCTATCGCGCTCTCTCGATTTGGCATGAAGGCGCTGCTCTCTGCAAGCCTGCTTGCCAGGGCGGTCTTCAAGGAGGAGAGGGCGCGAGCGATTTTCGCCGGTATGGCAGCCCACTCGATGCTACCTATCGAGCGGCCACCTACCGCTTCCTTTGGGCTGGTACTCGCCACGCTGGCGCATGTCGTGGGGTGGCCCGTGGCACGGGGCGGCTCGCAACAGATAGCCAACGCGATGGCCTCGTACTTCTGCTCGTTGGGCGGTGAGATAGCCACGGGACGGCTAGTAGAGTCGCTGGATGACCTGCCAGCAGCCCAGGCGGTATTGTTCGACGTAACACCTCGACAGTTACTGCAAATCGCCGGGGACCGTCTCCCTTCGGGCTACGGTCGACAGTTACGGCGATACCGCTACGGGCCGGGCGTCTTCAAGGTTGACTGGGCGCTGGATGGCCCGATTCCCCTGGAGGGCAGAGGAGTGCGCACGGGCGGGCACGGTGCACCTGGGCGGGACTATTGAAGAAATCTCTGCCTCGGAGCGTGCGGTATGGCATGGGCAGCACCATGAGAGGCCCTTCGTGCTGCTGGCGCAACAGAGCCTCTTTGATACGACACGCGCTCCTGAAGGGAAGCACACGGTGTGGGCCTACTGCCATGTACCCCACGGCTCGACGCTCGACATGACAGAGCGCATCGAGGGGCAGGTCGAGAGGTTCGCGCCAGGCTTCAGGGACCGGGTGCTGGCACGTCACACAATGTCTGCTGTGGAGATGCAGCGTTATAACCCCAACTACGTCGGTGGCGATATCAACGGCGGCATCCAGGACCTGCGCCAGCTATTCACGCGCCCTACCCCCCGACTGACGCCTTACAGGACAGCGCGGCGCGGCCTCTACTTATGTTCGTCTTCCACCCCGCCCGGCGGTGGCGTGCATGGTATGTGTGGTTATCACGCGGCCCAGGCCGTCTTGCGCAGCCGCCATAATTATATGAAGCCTGGCGTGCGAGGTGAAAGCTGAGACCCAAAGGAGAACGATAGTGCTCGAGGTAGACCAGATGCAGGTAGCACCTGTAGAGAAAGCAAGGCAAGAGGAAAGCCCAGGGATGGTCCTGGGTGGTATCTGGCTAACCCTTGCGAGAATAATCTGGCTAGCCTGGGCTGCTATGATCATAGTGCTCATTGTGGTAGGTGTCCCGGCGGTCTACCGTCAGATAACCCTCCCTGACGCCCACATCCCAGTCATTGGCAATGAGAGCATGCAGGGGGAGCTATTGCAGCTGGGCGCAGTCGAAGCGGGTGAACTGCAAGCACTGGGCTTCTCCCTCGATGGATACGCCATCTACCGCATTGCATGGCAATTAGCCATAGTACTGCTTTTCGGGTTGGTCGCCACAGTGATCTTCTGGCGCAAGTCTGCAAATGGGCTGGCATTTCTGGCCTCTTTAACCCTCCTCAGCCTAGGTACGACAATCTCGTGGGTTTTCTTACTTGGAGCCGTTGCATCCCAACCCTGGTCCCATATACCGGTGCGCATTCTGACGTCTAGCGGGTTTCCGCTGCTGACTCTCTTCCTCTACTTTTTCCCAGACGGCAGGTGTGTGCCGTCGTGGATGCGCGCTCCCGCGGTCGTTGGAGTCGTAGCTGTGGTGGCCTGGGACGTAGCATTCAACGTATGGGGAGGCCCCCTTGGTGGCCTGCTGATATACGGTCTGCTACTCAGTAGCGCGTGCGCCCAGATATATCGCTACTTACGAGTTCTCTAATCCCATACAACGCCAGCAGACCAAGTGGGTAGTGTTCGGTGCGGCAGTAGGAATCCTGGGGGAAATAATCTTCAGTAACATATACCCTGCGTTGCTACCTGTTTCCTCCCGACCTCATTCCTTCATCTACTTCTTCGTCGAGCCGCTTATATCCTATACCGTTGCGATTTTCGTTCCATTGTCTATAGGCTTTTCAATACTGCGTTACCGGCTGTACGACATAGACCTGATCATCCGCCGCACCCTCGTCTACGGTGCATTAACTGCTGTGCTGGCCCTCATCTACTGGGGCGGCGTAGTCGGATTGCAGGCATTACTACGACCCATCACCGGCCCTGGCAACGACTTCGCCATTGTTGCTTCTACACTCCTGATAGCTGCCCTCTTCTTACCTCTGCGCCAGCGCGTCCAGGCATTCATAGACCGCCGTTTCTACCGCCGTAAGTACAATGCAGCCAAGACCCTGGCGGCATTCAGCCAGACAGCACGGGACGAGGTAGAGTCTGAACAGGCTGGCGGAGAGGCTGGTGGCGGTGGTTGAGGAGACTATGCAGCCCGCTCACGTGTCGCTGTGGCTACGCTCAGATGCTATGCCGAAGAGGTCAGCACTACAAGCAGGGGACAAGCGATGAATACGCGCACCACTACCCTCCTTGCCTGGGCTCTGTGCGCACTTTCCCTGGCGCTGGTTATGGTCGGCTTTGGGTTCTTCATCGCCAACTATGGCACGCCGGCCAAAGATGGTTGGGGGCCGCGCGGCTTCCTGGCTGCATTTGCGGTCACGTACTCACTGGTAGGTCTTGCCATCTCTGTACGTCACCCAAGCAATCTGGTCGGTTGGCTCTTTGTTGGCGTGGGTGTCACCAATGCCTTCGCCTTTTTTGCGGAAGAGTACGTTACCTATGCCTTGCTCACTGCACCTGGCACGCTCCAGGCAGGGGTAGAACTCGCCTGGCTGCGTAGCTGGATCTGGCTGCCTGCTGAGGTGCCGATAGTGGTCTTCCTACCGATGCTGTTCCCCCATGGGCACTTACCCTCACCTCGCTGGCGGCCAGTGGCATGGCTGGGCACAGGCAGCACCATCCTGGCAATGGTAGTCTTTATGTTCGTGCCAGGCCCACTTAGTGAGTTTCCTGAGCGCAACAATCCCCTCGGCATAGAGGGAGCCGGAGATGCCTTATGGCTACTATTTTCTGTTGCCATCATAGGTATCTTTGTAGCTGCCATAGCTGCCACGGTATCTCTAGTCCGAAGGTTCCGCCGCTCGACCGGGACAGAGCGCCAACAAATCAAGTGGTTCGCCTATGCCACGGTACTGCTGGTGGTCCTCCTGCCCACCTCACCGCTTTCGTTGCCGTGGTCGCTGCTTGTGATCGCCGGGTTACTCGGTATCCCTATCGCAACAGGCGTCGCCATACTGCGCTACCGCCTGTATGACATAGATCTCCTTATCAATCGTACCCTCGTATATGGCGTGTTGACTGCCGTGCTGGCCCTCATCTATTGGGGTAGCATAGTAGGGTTGCAAGCGCTTCTACGCCCAGTCACCGGCCCCGGAAACGACTTCGCCATTGTCACTTCCACCCTGGTAATTGCCGCCCTCTTCCTGCCGTTACGTCGGTTCATCCAGGCGTTCATAGACCGGCGATTCTACCGCCGCAAGTACAATGCAGCCAAGACACTGGCGGCCTTCAGCCAGACAGCGCGGGACGAGGTAGAACTGGACAGGCTGGCTGAGAGGCTGGTGGCGGTGGTGGAGGAGACGATGCAGCCCGCTCACGTTTCCATATGGCTGCGCCAGCCTGGCGTGCGGGGTGAAAGCTAAGTACTCAAGGAGAAGGAGAGCGATGGAAGTAGACCGTATGCCGGTAGCAGATGTAGAGAAGGCGAGCGGAGAGAGACGCCCAGGAGCGCTCCTGGGTGGTATATGGCTGGCCCTTGCGAGAATGGTCTGGCTCGCCTGGGCTATTGTGACCTCGACGCTCATCATCTTAGGTGTCCCGGCAGTCTACCGCCAGCTAACGACACCTTACGCTCTTATGCCGGGTTTGAGCCCTGATGATATTCAGGGGGAACTGTGGCAGTTGAGCGTCGCAGACATAGAGGCTCTCCATACGATGGGCTTCTCCATCGAGGGCTACGCCATTTACCGCATCATAGCGCATGTCAGCATATTTCTGACCTGCATCCTGGTTGCCGCCGTAATCTTCTGGCGCAAGTCTTCAAATACGATTGCCCTTCTGGCATCTTTGACCCTCTTGACTATGGGTTCGGGTTTGTCCTGGGTCTTCTTGCTTGGAGCTATCGAATCCCAACCCTGGCTCTTACTGCTGGTCCAAATATTGACATCGAGCACTTTTCCTCTGCTGATACTTTTCCTCTATTTCTTCCCGGACGGCAGGATTGTGCCGCCGTGGATGCGTATTCCCGCTATCATTGGAGCCGTAGGGCTGATGGCCTGGGACCTAACATTCCAGGTATGGGGAGGCCCGCTTGATGGCCTGGTGCTGCTAATCTTGATGACCAGTGCAGGGGTGGCGCAGATATGGCGCTACAGGCGCATCTCCAATGAAATACAGCGCCAGCAGACCAAGTGGGTAGTGTTTGGTGCAACAGTATCAATCTTAGGGTTCATAGTGCTTGGCAACCTATACCCTGCGCTGCTACCTGTTACCTCCCGACCCCGTTCCTTCCTCTACTTCTTTGTTGAGCCGATCATGCACTATCTGTTTCTACTTTTTATCCCCCTCTCTATCGCCTTTTCGATACTGCGCTACCGCCTGTACGACATCGATCTGATCATCCGCCGCACCCTCGTCTACGGCATGCTGACCGCTACGTTGGCCCTCATCTACTGGAGCGGAGTAGTAGGATTACAGGCATTACTGCGGCCAATCACCGGCCCTGGTAATGACTTCGCCATTGTTGCTTCTACACTCCTGATAGCTGCCCTCTTCCTGCCTCTACGTAGGCGTATCCAGAGCTTTATAGATCGACGCTTCTACCGCCGTAAGTATAATGCTGCCAAGACGCTTACCGCCTTCTCCCGAACAGCGCGGGACGAGGTAGAGCTGGACAGGCTGACGGGGCGACTGGTGGAGGTGGTTGAGGAGACGATGCAGCCCGCGCATGTGAGCCTGTGGTTGAGCAGGCCTGAGCGCAAAGCTTAAGAGCGGGGAGCTACCACTCGACCAGACGCCAGATTGCGGGCTGCAAGGTACCCGCCTCCACACCGATCTCTGCGTAGATAGCCACCGACTGCTTGAGGTGGGACATCGCTTCTTCGGAGCGGCCCACCGCGTGCAGCAAGTCGGCCAGGTTGTTATGCACCGCCGCCTCCCGGTGGCGATCACCCTGCGAGACGACCAGGGCCAGCGCTTCCTCGCCTACCTGTAACGCCTCCTCTACCTGACCATTAGCTCCATAGACCAGGGCGAGGTTATTGAGCGCGGCAGCCCGGATAGAAGGCTCGTCGAGGGTTTCAGTAAGCGCCAGGGTCTGCTCCAGATGGTGGCGGGCTGCCCCGTGGTCGCCACTTCTGCTCGCGATGATACCAAGTATGTTGTGGGTCTGGGCCAGCGCTCTCGGCTCGCCTGCGGCTTCCGCCAGTTGCAGAGCGCGCTGGGCCAATTCGCGTGCCCTGTCAGTCTGTCCCTGGTGGTGAGCAGCCAGGCACCAATCTGCATATATCCTGGCGCAATCATTGGCTGCTTGGGCCTCGCCGCACCCCAGGAGGGCCGCTTCGAAGTGGCTCTCTGCTGGCTCCCATTCGCCACGCCGCACGTACACGTTACTCAGCTTGTGCTCCAGCCTGGAAAGTGTCTTCTTGCTTGTATCATCGTGGATAAGGCTGGAAGCTGCTCTTTCGTAACTGGCGAGGGCGGCACCATATTCGCCGAGGAGAGTGTGGACGTCGCCGACCGCCTCGTGCAGCCCGGCGACATCAGGATGTCCGAACGCCAGGGCTGTTTGCAGGTGTGTCAGGGCTTCCGTGTTGGCGTACAGGCGGCGGGCATGCTCGCCTGCTAGCCGGTAGTGCTCAGCAGCCGCCTCCTCGTTGCCTGCCAGCCGGTAGTGATGAGCGATCTGCCCGGCCAGCGAACCTGCTTCGTTGTGGCCTCGTGAGCGACCGGCAAGCGCTTCGGCTACTCGCCGGTGGAGCAGCCTACGCCTCGCTAGACTGGTCTCCTCATCAACGAGTCCGCGCAGTTTCTCATGGCTGAAGTCGTAAGTAAGCGTTTGGGTGCTGTCGCCTCCGCGCATCTCCGCGACTATTCCGAGCGCAATCAACTCCTCGAGCGCGGTAACCGCTTCTTCTTCGCTACGGCCACTTGCCTGGTGCAAGGTGTCGAAGTCAAACGAGCGTCCAATCACCGCGGCGGCATGGAGTAGCTGCCGCCCGGTTTCACTCACAATTCTCAGGCGCGAGCGGAGCAGGTCGCGCACGCCGAGAGGCAACGGCCACTCTTCAGCTCCGGCCGCCTGTAGACCATGTTCCAGGGCGTTCAAATATTCAACGAGAAAGAATGGCAGCCCCTCGGTCTCCTGATAGAGGCGCTCGGCCAGCGCCGGTGATAAAGTAGCGCCTGGATCGCTGATTGAGCGCACCATCTCACTAATGTTAGCCCTGGTCAGCCGCGGGGGCGACAGTACTGTAGCTTGAGGGGACCGCTGGACTTCGGAGAGCAGATGATGCAGGTGTTCGTCGCTCGAACGGTGGTCGCTACGCCAGGTGAGAATCAGGCATACAGGCCAATCGTGCAGCCGCCGCACCAGATAACTGAGCAGGTCAAGGGAAGCTTGATCGGCCCAGTGCAGATCGTCGAACAGGAGCATCACGCGCTTTGCGTAGTTATCTGGCTTCTCGCCACTACTGGCTGCCAGCAGCGCCTGCCGAATGCCTTCGAAGAAACGGCTCTGAGCGCCGGGACTGTCCAGTGGAGGGGCTGTGAGTAAATTAGAGCGCCCCACGGCAACCTCCGGCAGCAATCGAGCGACCTCGGCCAGCCACGCATGCGACACCTTTGCCTGCCAGATCGCGCTACCCATTTGATCTAATGCGGCGCGCAAAGCTGAGACTACAGGCCCGTAGGCCAGGTCAGTCTCACCCTCATAGCAGCGGGCTACCAGGATGGCCGAGCCAACGGTGTCCGCAAAGTCCAGGAACTCCTCGGCCAGTCGGGTCTTGCCTATACCTGCTTCTCCCTGGATAATTATTACCTGTCCATGCGGGCCTACGGCATCCCAGGCCTTGAGCAGCTGCTGCCACTCTGTTACGCGCCCTACAAGGGGCACACTCCTGTGTACGGCAGGCGGGCGAGGGGCAATGGGAACATCATCCCGCCCCTTATCGAGTGTGGGGTCTGACAGCTGTGGTGGAGGGGTCAACCGGCCACTCTCCAGGCGACTTTCGTTCAGGAGGGGTAGAGGGGGCAGGCGCTGTTCTTTGATAGCCTGATACAGCTGGGTAGTGCTCTCCAATGGGGCTACTCCCAACTCCTGTTCGAGTACCTGCACGCATTCCCGGTAGTGTTGCAGCGCGGCAGTGCGCTGCCCAGCCCAGGCAGATAGCTGCGTCATCCAGCGGTGCGCCGGCTCGTGCAGGCGGTCGAGGGCAAGCCATCGCTGAGCGTAAGAGATGGCTGCGTCAAACTCTCGCAGTGCGGCGTGTCCGTATACCAGGCGCTCGAGAGCAGTCGCCAGGTCGCGGCGCAGGCCCTCAGTCTGAAGGTGCTGCCACTCGTCGAAGTCCCAGCTATCTTTTAGTCCAAACCCCATCAGGAAATCGCCCTTATAAAGGTTGGCGGCCTCAGCCAGGGGGCGCAAGCAAGACGAACATACATCAGAAGGCGCATGCCCGTGAGTGCGGCACTCGTTGATAAGGCTGCGGAAGTGGTCCACATCTATATAGAGGTTAGGACCTGAAAAGAGCCGAAATCGTATTCCGGCTGACTTCCAGCCAATCTCCAGCCAGCGCCTTATTGAGCGTTGAGAGCGTCCGCCGCAGGGTGGCGCGAGCATAAGTCTGGTCGTATTCAGGCCAGAGCAGGGACGCCAGCCCATCACGTGTGTAAGGTTGCCTGGTCACCGACAGGTATACCAGGAGAGCTATGGCCTTGCGCGTATCGACGTCAATAGGCATCCCATCAACATCAATGCAAGGAGGGCCGAGTAGGCATAGGGAGAGATTAGTCATAGGGTTACCAGGCGAATTATAGCAGGATAGGGTTGTGATCGCAACGAAATCGCTGATCAGATCGAACTCGTGACGTTTTTGGCAGCAATGCACAAGATATGTGAGGACCTACTAGCGTAGTGTACGCTAATCATTTTGCAACACTAACAAGCAACTGCATTGTAGAAGTCAGGAGTTCGAGTCTCCTCGTATCAGGAGAGGGTGTTATACTCGCTCCTTTTTATTTTGTATACTGTGGAACTGACTTATTGAATTTAAGGGGGCTGGAATATGAGAGTGCTAATTACCTTCAAAGTTGGTGACGACAAAGGTTGGAACCACACTCGCCACTTCGATCTGGACCTGGCAGAAAGCGAAACCCTTAAGCGTGACTTTCTGGCCCATGTAAATGGCGGCATCGGCGCGTTAAGCGGGGCTTCTTACAGATGTATAGACCCTGACACAGGTCAGTCACGGGAGTTAGCTATCAGGTTCAGCGATATTCTCTACGCCGAATTCATGCCCCAGACGGGCGTCACTCTGACTCTCATTCCCAAGGTCAGGCTGCTGGCAAGCCGATCAGCGGGCCGCTTCAGACGCGCCTCAGTACGTCGCCTCTACAGTACCGAAATGTAGGGGGCGGTGGGAAAGAGGAAGAATAAAGAAGACGCGGGAAAGGGTAGTACAAGGGAATCTGTAACAAAGTCCGAGAAGCGTACAGGAGGCGCAGAATGGCACGAGTAAAAGGTATAGGTGGGGTATTCTTCAAGAGCAATGACCCTAAGAAGCTACAAGCTTGGTACTACCAACATTTGGGCATAGAGCCTGATGCGGACGATTACGTCAGTTTCAAGTGGAGAGATGCGCAGAACCCCGAACAAGAGCACCTCACTGTCTGGTCTCCATTCCCCCAGGACACCGACTACTTCGACCCCACTAACGCCCCATATATGGTCAACTACATCGTGGACGACCTGGACGAGATGCTACTACAGCTACGTGCCGCCGGGGTACAGGTGGACGACAAGGTGGAAGACACAGAATATGGCCGCTTTGGCTGGGCAGTAGACCCGGAAGGAACGCAATTCGAGTTGTGGCAACCCCCGGCGCAATAATGTCTGCAATGGGCATTTAGGGAATCAGGAGGCCTATCGAATGTTATCCTTCACCGGACGCTGTAAATAGGTATGCCTACTGTAACGTAGCCCCGATTTTTCTTTTGCCTTCCTGAAAATTTAATTGACTACCTGTCCAGTGTACAGTACAATAGAAGTAATCGGGTGGTCTATCGAATGTTATCCTTCACCGGACGCTGTAAATAGGCTTTAACCCTGAATGAGGGGTCCCCGGTTTTTATCATGGAGGCTATTGTTATGGCCCACACACTGCTATTAGAAGTGCCTGAAGATGTCTACGAATCTCTCTTGGAAACAGCGAGAGAGGAAGGGCAGTCCCCTGAAATATTGGCTGTGCAATGGTTGGCTGATAGAGTTCATGGTAACGAAATTGACCCATTGGCGAAATGGATTGGTGCTCTCGATACTGGCGTTGTTGGTTGGGCGGATGAGCACGACCGCTACATAGGCGAAGCTATCTACGCATCTATGCATGATACCCAGCCGGAAAATAAGTCTGATGGGTGATCTCTTTGTAGATACTGGTGGCTGGGGGAATCTCTTCGCTCCCAAAGAACCCTATCACGACTTGGCCTCCCATCTCTACCAGCTTACCTGGCAGCAGAAGCGTAAACTGGTAACAACAAGCTATGTTATTGCTGAATTGGTAGCCCTTCTGACCAGTCCTCTGCGTATTCCTCGCTCAACCAGTATCAGACTCATTGATGATTTGAAAACTTCACCCTACGTTGAGATCGCGCATATAGACCCTGCACGAGACCAGCAAGCCTGGCAACTGCTCAAGAGCCGTGCAGACAAAGAATGGAGTCTGGTAGATTGCTCCAGCTTCATAGTTATGCAGGAGCTAGGCATAACCGAAGCTCTCACAGCAGACCACCACTTCGAGCAGGCTGGATTTGTACGTCTGTTGAAATCCTGATTCTGCCTCTCGAACTCGCGGAGTATTCGTTGACTTCTATCCATAGCCAGACGCTGTAAGCAGGTATCTAGCCCCGATTTTTCTTTTCCCTTCTTTATCTTACCTATCTCCTTCAGCGGTCGCGCGGATGTATAATAGTGAGGGGGAGGCTCGTAGCTAGCATTTGGAGGGCAATATGATGACAGGGCTGGAAGCATTGCAGTCTGTGCAGTACGTAACCATTAAAGGCAAGAGGCTAGCTGTGATAACTGCTGACGATTGGGAAGCACTCGTTGAGTGGCTAGAGACAGTGGAGGATGTGCATCTAGCGCAACAGGCCTACGCAGAGTTAAAGGCGTCAGGGGGAGATCGTATGCGCGCCGGTTGGCGCCGCTGGGAGGATGTCGAGGGCGAGCTGGGGTGAGCCATTATACAGTTTATGTTACTCCGCGCGCTTGGGACGAAATTAAGGACTTGCCGGGCCATGTAAGGTCTCGTGTTAGACAAGCCATAAGTGCTTTCGCAACTGATCCACGCCCTCCGCAAAGCAAGGAACTTGATATACCTGAAATTGATCGCGAACTGCGCCGTCTACGTCTGGACCGTTGGCGTATAGTGTATGCAGTTGCCGAAGCCGACCTCGCCATAGATGTACTGGCTGTGCGGAAGCGCCCGCCGTATGATTATGGTGATTTGGAGCAGCTATTAGAAGATTGAGCGGCTGCTATTCATAGCCGGACGCTGTAAGCAGGCATTCCTACTGCAAAATAGCCCCGATTTTTCTTTCGCCTTCTTTTTCTTACCTATCTCCTTTAGTGTTTACGAGGATGTATAATGGTGAGAGGGAAAGCCGTGAACTAGAGGCTTGAGGGCAATACCATGACACGCAAGCTGTTTTGTGTCTTGCTACTTGTAGCTATTCTTATAGCAGCAGGAATCTTCCATTCTGACGGATGGTTCCATGCTGACGCTAGCGCGCAGGCTGATTGCCAACGGTTCGACCAGATAGGCCACACCCTCTGTGGGCGCTTCCTCCAATACTGGCAGCAGCACGGTGCGCTTGCACAGCAGGGCTACCCAATCAGCGAGCCGTTCAGCGAAATGTCGGATACGGATGGCAAGATTTACACAGTCCAATACTTTGAGCGCGCCGTCTTTGAGATGCACCCTGAGTATCGCTCGCCTAACGATGTGCTCCTCTCCCTTCTTGGCACTTTCACGTACAAAGCGAAATACCCGAACGGCGCACCGAAGCAAGTGCCTAACACGCAACCCGGCTCGCAGCTATTTCCTCAGACGGGCAAGCGGCTCGGTGGCACATTTCTAAGCTACTGGCAATCTCACGGCGGCCTGGCACAGCAAGGCTATCCCATCTCGGATGAGTTCCTTGAGACTTCTGCCACAGATGGCAAGGTGTACAAGGTGCAGTATTTCGAGCGAGCCGTCTTTGAGGCCCATCCTGAGAAGGCGGCTCCGTATGATGTGCTGCTTTCACTCTTGGGCACTTTCCGCTTGCGGGCGAAGTATGTGGAGGGTTCAAGCCTGCCGTCGGCACCTGGGTTTGCATCGGGAGGCTTAGGTCTCACTAGAGCACAGTGGGAAAGTCTGCACGGATCGAGTGTTATTGGTCCAGCGCAAGGGTGTCTTTATGAGACGAGCCTCTTTTATGAGAATGGAAAATACGAACTGTGCGAGAACGATGCTTATATGCCTGACCGAGTCATGAGAGCTATAGGTGTGCATCTCCTGCCCACCACGAACATTGATGAAGCGCGTGCAGAGGGCAGGAATTCTTATGCCTGTCGATGCACAGATAGTCGCATTGAACCGGCCAGTAGAGCAACCAGTTGGAGTGATCGAGGTTGAGGACATCTATTTCAGCCAGTGGCTGAGCACCATGTACCCGCCGGGCACGATGCCTTATGGTGGGGTTGGTCTTGAACCTCCACCAGACGTATGGAATGGTGCGCGTCCTGGTACGTTCACGGTTAGCTATGCGTACCCCGACAATCAGAGCCCGTGGTTCGGCATGGCTATCGTGCCGGGCGTACTGGCCGAGCACCAACCCATAGACCGTAGTTAGGACTCCTCATGACAAAGCCCAACGTACAATTCCCCAACAAAACCATATCTGAAGAGCGCTGCCGTGAGCGCTTCGAAAGATGGTTACGAACCTACATACAGCATTCGCATATGTCTTGGGAGAAAGAGCCAAACGGACCGGAAACCGCCCCTGATTATGACCTTAATCTGGATGGAAAGCAGTTCGCAGTTGAGGTTACTTGCGTCATGCATCATAGAGTAGTAGAAGGTAAAGAGTTGCCTCTTGGGGAGATTTGGTCTGGGCTGCATTATTTGACCCAAAAAGCGGAAAAGGCATGTCACTCAAAGGGGATATTGCGGGGCATATACGTTATGTGTTTCTCGGAGCCGCTACCGCAACTCTCGGAATCGCCCAACCTTCGAAGAACGGTTGTGCAGCAGGTAATCGCATACGTCACACGAACGCAAAGCGACTACAGGGCATTAGAAGAAGTAATATCCTATAATGGTGTTCAAATCTGTACCATTCTTAAGAACGGCAACGATGTAGATGGCATCTCCTGTGCCAGTTCCACGAGCCTAACGAGTGGCATATCGTTATGTGAACTTCTGAAGAAGACCATCGAGATAAAAGCCAATAAACTCAAGGACGTGAGCTTGCCACGTATTCTGCTACTCGATGAGCAGTATTGCCGTGACCAACCTCACACATGGTACGACTGCCTTGATGGGTATGCTCCAGCAAGAGCCTTTCATACGATCTTTGTGGTAAGAGATATTGGTTATGACTTCGCCATCAAAGTTGGACTGCCTGGATTTCCAGTGCTTCATCGCAACAGTGATGTCCCTACACTTGATGATGGACAGTAAGATTGCGGGATATTGATCATGTCTCATCATTTACATTTTCCTTGACATCCCCGCTCCCAACCCGTATAATAATCCTTGTGCCCCGAAAAGCGGCCTCTGGAAAAGTCATTAGAAGGGTCGCAAACAAAGAAAAAAGCGAAATTGCTCCCAAAAAGCGCCAAATCGCCTTGACAAAGCAAAAGAGGTTTCGTATAATTATCTCTGCATGTCGGGCTGGAACAAAAGCAGCCCAGGCGAAAAGACCAAAGAATGCAGATCAACAGGACAACAACCGGATAAGCTAGCTCGCATACTCAACAGCCACCAAGGCTTGAGGCGAGTGCCCAAGCCTCTTTTGTTGCCCATCGCACCTTCTAAATCAAACAAGTACGGGAGCCGACCTCCGCTCCTCGTCCCTTGATAGGGACGGCGACTGGCGGTCAACAGACCGGCAGGCTGCTCCAACAGCAAAGCCGCAAGGCACAAGCTGCGAAGAGCAGGCACCTTAACATGAGAATACTTGCAACGAAAAAATTGGGAATTCAATTTCGAAATCAGCTTTCATGCAAATGAAAGTTGAAAGGGAAAAGAGAAACCCGAAAAAATGCGCTGCGAGTTTTGCCGACTGAGCTAACCGCCGAACCACACGTATGTGTGCAGAGGTGGGGAGTTGAGTGGGAAAAACAAGCGAATAAGGGCGTATGGTGGATGCCTTGGCAACTAGGGCCGAAGAAGGACGTGGTTACGCTGCGATAAGCTCCGGGGAGTCGCTTACAGACCGATCCGGAGATCTCCGAATGGGGCAACCCCCTACCGTGATGGGTAGGACCACATTTATGTGGGGGCAAGCGGGGGAACTGAAACATCTAAGTACCCCGAGGAAAAGAAACAATTCCCGTAGTAGTGGCGAACGAACCGGGAGAAGCCTAAACCTAATACACGTGATAGCCTACCGGCGTTGTGTATTGGGTGTTGAAAGTCACACTAGGGGCGCGGTAGCAGCCCTAAGCAGTAAAAAATCTCGTATATAGGTGAGCGCGCCTGGAAAGGCCGGCCGTAGAGGGTGATAGCCCCATAACCGAAATGTACGAGACTGTGCGTGTTGTACTTAAGTACCACCGGGCACGAAGAACCCGGTGGGAATCTGGGTGACCACGACCCAAGGCTAAATACCCTAGTGACCGATAGCGAACTAGTACCGTGAGGGAAAGGTGAAAAGCTCCCCGTGAGGGGAATGAAATAGATCCTGAAACCATACTGCCTACAACCAGTCAAAGCACTATACGACACCCTCGTGGTGTTGGATGTGTGATGGCGTACTTTTTGTAGAACGGGCCGGCGAGTTACCCTCTGTCGCCAGGTTAAGCCGGTGATAGGCGGAGCCACAGCGAAAGCGAGTCCGAAAGGGCAATTGTGGCGGGGGGTAGACCCGAAACTGTGTGAGCTACTTATGGCCAGGGTGAAGCGCACCTAACCGTGCGTGGAGGCCCGAACACACCACTAGTGCAAAAGTGGGTGATGAGCTGTGAGTAGGGGTGAAATGCCAATCGAACACAGAGATAGCTGGTTCTCTCCGAAATGCATCTAGGTGCAGCGTCATCGTAAAGGATATTGGGGGTAGAGCACTGAATTGGCTAGGGGGCGTTAGCTTACCAAACCGAATCAAACTCCGAATACCAATATCTATAGATGGCAGTGAGACGGTGGGTGCTAAGATTCATCGTCAAAAGGGAAACAGCCCAGACCATCAGCTAAGGTCCCAAAATCTAGGCTAAGTTGTAAAGGAAGTCCACTCGCATAGACAACCAGGAGGTTGGCTTAGAAGCAGCCACCCTTTAAAGAGTGCGTAACAGCTCACTGGTCGAATGTGAGAGGGCGCCGACAATTCACCGGGGATCAAGTCTAGTACCGAAGCTATGGCTCCCTACGCAATTTTAGATTGCATATTGCAGATTGTAGATTACCCTTAGGGGTAGTCGGCAATTCTAAAATTTGCAATCTGAGATTTACAATTCGTAGGGGGGGTAGGAGAGCGTTCCGGAGGTCTGTGAAGCGTCACTGTAAAGAGGCGTGGAGATAACGGAAGAGAGAATGCCGGCATGAGTAGCGCATTGCGTGTGAAAATCACGCACACCGTAAGCCTAAGGGTTCCGAGGCAAGGTTTATCCTCCTCGGGTCAGTCGGGCCTAAGGCGTACCCGAAGGGGGAAGCCGATGGACAACAGGTTTATATTCCTGTACCACTCCTAATCGTTACGAGCAATGGGGGGACGCAGGGGGCTAGGTCTCGAGAGCTATAAGCTCTTCTAAGGTGGTAGGTAGGTGGGGTAGGCAAATCCGTCCCGCCGTTATAAACTGAGAGCCGAATGGAAGTTTTTCCCCTCGGGGAAGGACAACGAGATTGAGGCCGTGCTGCCAAGAAAATCCTCTAGCCAGAGATGGAGTGACCGTACCGCAAACCGACACAGGTAGGCAGGTAGAGAATACCAAGGTGATCGGGTGATCCCTCGTTAAGGAACTCGGCAAAATGTCCCCGTAACTTCGGGAGAAGGGGAGCCCTTGAACGTGTACACCCTCGCGGTGGAAGCGAGTAGAGGGTCGCAGAGAATTGGCTCAGGCGACTGGTTAACAAAACCTCAGGTCTCTGCAAACACGGAAGTGTATGTATAGGGGCTGATGCCTGCCCAGTGCTGGAAGGTTAAAGGGAGGGGTGCAAGCTCTGAACTGAAGCCCCAGTAAACGGCGGCAGTAACTATAACTGTCCTAAGGTAGCGAAATTCCTTGTCGGGTAAGTTCCGACCCGCACGAAAGGCATAACGATCTGAGCGCTGTCTCGACGAGGGGCCCGGCGAAATTGAAAGACCCGTGAAGATACGGGTTACCCACAGCAGGACAAAAAGACCCCGTGGAGCTTTACTACAACTTGCCATTGAGTTCGGGCACATCATACGTAGGATAGGTGGGAGGCTTTGAAGCTGCCCTTGCGGGGGCGGTGGAGCCAACGGTGAAATACCACTTTTGATGTGCACCGGCCCTAACCCCGAAAGGGAACAGTGGCTGGTGGGTAGTTTGACTGGGGCGGTCGCCTCCCAAAGAGTAACGGAGGCGTTCAAAGGTATCCTCAGCCGGGATGGCAATCCGGCGGTGAGTGCAAACGCACAAGGATGCTTGACTGCGAGGCCTACAAGCCGAGCAGGGTCGAAAGACGGAGTTAGTGATCCTACGGTACCGAGTGGAAGGGCCGTAGCTTAACGGATAAAAGCTACCCCGGGGATAACAGGCTGATCTTGCCCAAGAGTTCATATCGACGGCATGGTTTGGCACCTCGATGTCGGCTCGTCGTATCCTGGGGCTGGAGTAGATTTTCTGCTCTCCCCACGAGAAATCGTGAGGTAATAATCGGACCCAAAACGGAGAAACCCTACCTGTGCTATACTCATCGTAAATTCGAGAGTAAGCGCAAAGGGCAATTCCGTGGGAAAGACAGCTTCCGAAGTTGACAGAGCGTATATCGCAGGTCTTATAGATGGTGATGGGGCTATTATGGCCCTGATTGAAAGGCACGCCGAGAAACGTTTCGGCTTTCGTGTGCGGGTCGCCCTCAAAAGGGACTCAGTATGCGAAGCAAGACGTAGAATGGCTGGTAGATGCCACAGGCGCGGGCGCGGTATGTCCCAACAGGACGTGCTTCGACTGGCTTGTACGCAACCAGGCAGATGTTCTCCGAGTGCTCGACTTAATCACACCCTACTTGCGCGGAAAGAGGCGGCAGGCGGAAATCGCTCGCCAAATCCTACAGCAAGAAGTGGTCACCAAAGAAGACCTGTGCGAAATAGCTCAGTTAGCGGACACATTATCATCGTTCAATGTCCGGTCCAAAAACCGGCGCAAGAACTTTGCGATTATGGTCCAGGAAGATGTCTCCCGTAACGACTGATCCTTACTTGTTATGTAAGGTGAGATAGGCAACACGCGCTAGAAGCAAATTACGCTGCCTATCATACGGTCCGCGCCTAAGGCTCACAGATGTGGGCTATGGTGAAGGTATAGTCTTACCCCATCAGTAATGATGGAAGGTAGAGGTCCCAAGGGTTGGGCTGTTCGCCCATTAAAACGGCACGCGAGCTGGGTTCAGAACGTCGTGAGACAGTTCGGTCTCTATCCGCTGTGGGCGTTAGAAGGTTGCGAGGGGCTGCCCCTAGTACGAGAGGACCGGGGTGGACCAACCTCTGGTGTGCCAGCTGTTGACGAAGCATTGCTGGGTAGCTATGTTGGGAAGGGAGAACCGCTGAAAGCATCTAAGCGGGAAACCCTCCTCCAGATGAGCCTTCTCACTGTCTCGAACAGGTAAGACCCCCGGAAGACTACCGGGTTGCGAGGTCGCGAGTGTATGCCTGGTAACAGGCGAGCTAAGCAGACTCTCATGGTCGAGGGCTTGTTCCCCTACTTTACTCCCCTCCTCTGCATATTTGCGTGGTGCGTATCGAAAGATACGTAATGCGTAAAGCACGAGGCTGGGAAGCGAAAGTAAGGCACAATATCGCAAGCGTAATTGTGGTTTCTCAAATGAGTTCCCATTCCTCGTTGCAATTATTCTCTAGTTAGAAAAAAGGGATTTGTTCCGTGATTTGAGCGTACCGGACCCACCCAGCCCCATCCCGAACCTGGAAGTGAAACGGTACAGCGCTGATGGTACTATAGCCGCAAGGCTATGGGAGAGTAGGCCATCGCGGGGCAATCCCTTTTTCTTTAACCTATATACTTCTGCCACCATAGGTAAAACGGATGATTAGCCTTCGGCGCATAAGGCGTACCCATACGCATATTCTGCAAGGCAGTTCGGATTTCTTCATGTTTGGCGATGGTCGCTTCTGCCCAGTATCTTATGATTTCCAGCGTAGACACAAGTTGCACATGGGGCACCAATCGCTGGAATAGAGCTATAGCCTTTCTGTCATCTGTTGCAATAGCCCAATTTCGGTGAATAGCCAAGCTACCCGTCATAGCTTCCCCATCATCAAGATAATAGGCGAGGTTTACGAACGTATTTTCTTCGGCTTCCGATTCTGGCGCTGTAATTGTCAGCAAACCCGCCCCTATGAGAGCTTGTAAACTGAACTGAAGGATTTCTTGAACTTGTACGTATTCCGCAACCATTAAAGGTTTTGGCAGAGTTCTTAGGATATCCTCCATTCTTTGCGTCTGATATAAGGTTATGATGCAACAGGCATCTAATATGATAGCCTCATGAACTCCGCCAATAACGGTACTCAATCAATAGACTCCTATGCAGTGATGGGCTGCGTCAGATCAGAGTCTATGACAGCACTATCTAACTCCCCAACTGTTTCTTGCCGGAGCTTATTAGCCTCACTACGCGCTTGTAACCGATCCAAACGCAGGAAGTGGGCAAATTGCCCCTCGGAAATTAATCCTCTTTCAAGGGCAACCAGGGCCAAATACTGATAGCGTCTTGGTACTTTGTTAGCTTGCTCTGGGAGAGGATCAAGTCCTAATTGCTGCTGTGTTTCACGAACCTTGAACCCACGATCTCTCAATATGTCCCAGGTTCCTACGCGCAGTAACCTTATCTCTTCTAACCAAAGGATGAGAGCTTGTACTGAGACTCCATAGTAGTGCGCTAATTTACACAAATCCAAGATGGTAACTTTCTCTTTTGTGCGCTTTATGTCGTTGAAACGCCTTGTCAGTCCACTAGTAGGCATCAAGAAATGTCGTGCAAATGTATCAGCGAAAAGCTCGCTTTCTGGCTTGCGTTGGTATTGGTCTTCTATTAGATTTTCTGGCTTATAGCGATGTACTAGAAAATGACCATAATCATGTACGAGGGACAGGCGGCGGCGCTCCTCAGGGTGTGCGCGATTAATAGCTATACAACCTCCTAGCTGCTGGTCAAAATGATACATAGCTGAAAAGGGATGAGGCAGATCCAAGAAGAAGATCCTTAGACCAACCTCTTGCTCTAACACGTCACGTAGTACTGGCATTGTTGGAATAGCTCCATCGCCTAAATCGAGACGATTGCGTTCCTGAGTTGCTACGCTTTCTGCCGCTTGGTCAATTGGTAGTCCAGAGATTTCATATTCAGTTGGGTATCTACGTACTAGTGGTGTCTCAGTAATCTGTTCAAGCTCAAGATAATCCCTGCAAAGTTCCTCGAACTCGGCAATGCAGGGCGCGATCTTTAGTTCGGTCTCTTCAGTCCTATATGCAGGGCCTCTAAACTGTAGTGAGAAAGGCTCAATCTGAGGTCGCGGTCGCACGAAGTCGCTTACCTGCTTACCATATACCTGGGCGAGTTTAATAAGCTCCCCAGGTTTGATGCGGCGCTCTCCTTTCTCTATAGCTGTCAAGGTCGTGCGAGCAATATCGAGAAGCTGAGCCACGGCTTCTTGGGTTAGGCCACGCTTCTTGCGTGCTTCCTGAAGCTCCGTGCCTAATGTTTTGGCATCAATTGTGTCCAAAATGCTCTTATCCACGATATGCCTCTCTAGTGGACTTTCTGTCCTGAGGTATGTGTAGCATGAATAGCTTGTGAAGCCTTAGACAGAGCTAAGTTTGGCAATAACATGGGTCCGACCTTATCCCATTCTCTGATATATTGCTTGTAGAGGTTAATGAGCGAGTTCCTGTATGTGCTCTTGGTTAAATCTCCTGAAATCTTGCCATTCGAAGTGCCGCCTCGGGTAATGTCTCTGGAAAAGCGATAGCTAAGTCTCGCCACGCTTCATCACTGTTTACACAAGCGGCTAGTCTCTCGAGTTGAAGCAGCATATGTGGTAAGTGACTATCGTCGGAGTTTGCCGATGCATATAAGTAATCAGTTCTATCCTCAAGCCCTGCGGCCAATAGAGCTTGCCTTCGCAATAGACAAGAGGAGCAAACCCCGCACTGTACTCTCTGTTTAGGCTTACGCTGACAGCGATCACAACTCACAGTGTTGGCAATTAGCTGCAATATAGAATTCTGTTGTGATTTAGGCAATGTGGCGAAAATCCTACATAATTGACCCTTTGTCCTAAAGATAAAGGGATTGCGAAATGCGAAGGGAACTCCAATTGTCGCTAACAAAATCGCTCATCAGGATAAGTGAGGTGGGATGGACAGACCGTGAATGGTCCAGACCCACTTCAGGTGCTCCGAAGTTGAGGTTGATGGCCCCAATGCCGTTCTCATAGATGAATAACTCGTTGCTATCCTCAAGCAGAGCGCACACTGCGCCAGTAAGCAAGAATACAAAACCACGAGAGCGCGAGATGCGATTTAGCTCTCTACGTTTGAAGGTCTTATGAATGAGATGAATAGGTACGCGTACAAGGTTTACAGATGCCGATAGACTATTCGCAGACTCCTAATGCAATCTCCTTTTGTAGCTCATGGACAATATTGTTCCCACCTGTTCCAAAAAGGGTGAAACGTGAAGCTGACTTCTCCAACCATCTATTATATAGACCAGCCAGCGAGTTCCAGTCCACCGCTCCAGAGGGCAACTTCACTGGCTTCGCCAACTTCACCAGCATCAGTAGAGAAATTTGACTGCCATTCCGCAAATCGCCTACAATTATGCCTCCGGTGAAATTGGAATGACCAATTGTCTTCAGTGTACCAAAAAAGAATACCTTCTAAACGTTTGAGTATGTCCGGATTATTAAACACTTCAGGATGCCGCACGGGTAGATTGATTTTGATGTTACATCGTATATCTGGTTCCCTCTTCGACATGCGATCCACGGCGTGCACAGCTACAGCTATATCTATCAAATCTGCAAGCTTCTGTGATACATCACGCCTTCTACAACGTGCGAGATCTTCGTCATCCACCTGGATTGTGAAGGTTCGCTTTTCACCATTGCGATGAATGGTTACCTTCACACGCGACTGCCTTTCGCTTATATCCGAGAATTCGTAGGTATAATCAGGCTCGATCATAGCTTCTCTTATCCAGTGATAGCGCACACATCATCGTCAAGATTGTAGTGCTGTACACTCTTTGTATGGGCAGGCTTTTGGAGTGAGTGTACGCTCCCTTTGCGTATCGCTTGTCTGGCGATGTCATCTATACCTGGTTGGACAAGGTAGGAAACTTCGTCTAATCGTTCTCTAAAGGTATTGTGGCTTATGTCATTGTAATGGTGTAACTTCCTTGGTGCCAATTCCTTGAAGGAAGAATCATATATCTCACCAGCATAATTCCTGACCATTTGAAATGTGATGTCGAGTGTGTAGATACCATGTCGAAGCTCCTCTAGTTGCCTCTTGCATATGCGTTCAGCTATACCAAGACCTCGCTTACTCACGTCTGAGTTGCTAGCATTTTGTAAAAGTGCAACAATTGAGTCGCTCATCTTATCATAGTCGAGAGAACTGTCCAATAGAGGACCCTGTACGCTTTGCTTAAGACACTCGGCTACGCTCAATACTATCTGGAGTGAAGTATCACCAAAATATTTGAGACTCTCAACTATAGCCCTAAGAAGATCATCTCCTACTTTTTCAGGTGAAATACCAGAACACATCTCTTTGTATATCTTTTGATACGGGCCAGCAAGTAGTTTATGTGCTTTGTCATAATCGGGCATAAGAGTCTCCTACATTTGATCCTTGTTCTGAGTATATCTCACTCTTCTGACATTGTCAATATATAGATATCATAGTTTTGCACATAATGTCAGAATTGGAATCTAATTCTTCCTAACCATAAGTGAAACGGTACCATGCTGATAATTCTTTAGCCAGGTTATATGAGAGTAGAATATCATAAGGCAATCCCTTCCCACGTGAGTATTTGTGCTACAATAATCTCTAATAATGGAGGGATACTATGCCGAGCAACGATTATCATTTCATAACTCAGTGGCGAGTCAAGGGCACAGTGCAAGAGGTTGCTGACGTAATCGGAGATGTAGACGCCCTGGTGCGCTGGTGGCCTTCGGTCTATCTTGACGTCAAGAAGCTGAAATCGGGAGATGAGCATGGCGTTGGCAGTGAATACGCTCTTTATACGAAGGGCTGGCTCCCTTATACGCTGCGCTGGAACTTCCGCGTCACCGAATCAAAGTACCCCTATGGTAGCTCGCTACAAGCAGAAGGTGACTTCAATGGCCGGGGCATCTGGACGTATGAGCAGGATGGGCCCTGGGTAAACGTCACTTATGACTGGAAGATTCGGGCAGATAAGCCCCTCTTGCGCCTCATGTCGCCTATCATGAAGCCAATCTTCAGTGCGAACCACAGGTGGGCGATGGAAATGGGGAGAGAAAGCCTGGAGTTGGAACTGGCGCGCCGCCATGCAACCACGCCAGAGGAGCGTGCCCTGGTCCCCGAACCTCCAGGCCCTGTTACCATATCGGGCTTGATGCCTAAGCTTGTCCCCGTCGGTGTTGTAGTCATCGGTGGCGCGATAGCCCTCAAGCTGCTGACATCATCGAAGGGCAAGTAGGTCATCGCTGGGCAATCCCTTTCTCTTTTTCATAATTGATGACTCATAAGAAAAGGAGGTGGTTTTGCGCCACCTCCTTTTCTTATTCTTCTCGCAAGCCTATTTTAGTATTCTCGCTTGCGCAGGAGCATTACGCCCGTCAGCAGAGACAGCGCCCCAGCGACCAGCAACAGCAAGAAAGCTAGTGCGCCCGGATCGCCCGTGCTGGGCATGCCTGGGGTTGTTGGTGGGACCGGTGTTGACTCGATAACCTCGACTGTGGATGTCGGCTCGGAAGGCGGTACAACCACTTCCTCTGTAGGCGTTGGACCGGCGGTGGTAGGGGAAGCCGGTGGTGTCGGTACAGCAGGCGAGCTTCCCACTGTCGGGGCAACAGCTGTGGCCGGGCCTGGTGTGGCGAAGACTACAGGCAAAGGCACGCCCGATATCCCTACATCTATCTTCGCTATCGAAGCCCCTATGCCCGGGGTGTTAGGTGCATTTGCGCCCCTGGCTATATCGAAATTGCTGGCGTATAAGGACGTGCCGGAGAAGGCCGGGCTTGCTGGGAACTCAAGCGGCCCCGCGTTGTCGTTGCTCGCTACGTCGCTTACCTCCCCACTCTGGGTGACGCGAACTATAGCGTTGCGCTCGTTGGCGGCTACGTACAGGTCGCCGTTCGAGGCAAACGTTATGCCATCGGCACCGAGCAGTAGTGGATTGGTAACAAAGCGCTCCATGCTATCCATCGTGCCGTCGGATTTGAGCGTGATGCGGTCTATCGCTCCTGTGCCTGTGTTCGATGAATAGAGCTTCTGGTCGGGACCGAACGCCAGGCCATTGGTGCTGATCTGCTGGTCCTGCCGCTCAGACTTCAGGCCGCTTACAAGCGTGCTGGTCACACCGTCGCTCGCCACAATATAAATGTTCCCCGTGGCCCCGCCCGAAACGTACAGTTGCCCCGCACCGGGACCAAAGGCGAGGCCATTCGCGCCCGTTACACCCGTGGCGAAGGTTAGCACGTCACTCGCGGCGATCTGGCTGCCCCCAAGGGCTGCGCTACCGATGCGCAGGATTACGTCGCCGCTGGCCATGTAGAGGTTGCCTGTAGCATCGAATGCCATGCCGGTTGCGGTTCGGGGTAATATCCCCAGGGTCTCTGTTGTGCCCGTGCTTGGGGTGATGCGGAAGAGGCGGCGCAAGTCGAGGTCCGAGGTGTACAGGCGGCCCGTACTGTCGGTCACGAGTCCTTCGATGCGGATGCCTGCCGCGCTGTTGGGGTCGAGGTCTACAGCGATTGAGACTGCGGGCTGCGGCTGTGCGAGCGCAGTTCCAGCGGCCAGCGATACCAAAAGCGCTCCAAATACGACCAATGCTGTGCCAAGTTGTTTCACGACATATATCTCCTTACCGTCTGGTATTGTGGATTGGGGACCAATTATTGGACCTGCAAGGATTGGGCCTCCGTTTGTATGGCTATTCCGTAATTGTTAGTAAGAAGTTAGCATCTTCCGTTACAAGCACCTTATGCTATATTACACTTCATGGATGCGCAATCGGTGGGTCAGATTAGTTCAGAACCCTATATCAAGCTCTCTCTAATAATTCCTCAAGGCGATGGTCAGAAGGTACTTATGCTGCCCGGCGAAGGGGGCTGGGTCTTGCCGCGCGTGGAGATGCATCCACCGCCCGGCGACAGTTGGCATCGGGAAGCGGCCCACATCAACAGCGCTGTACGCGAGCAGCTTGGATTGCGTGCTACCGTATTGCGTTGCGTGTACGTAGGCAGTGACGCCGAAGGCACGCGCACTGGCACCTTTCTCATCAGAGAGTCACGACCCTGATTGGACTTTTCCAGGCCCCGCTGAATGGGTCTCCACCGACACGTTGCCTGGCCCGCTCGGCAGGCGGGTGGTTCAGGACTCCCACGTGGGCGAGAACGCCCCCTGGACTCGCCCCGGTTGGTTTGGACAGGCTGCGGTATGGATGCGCGAACAACTTGAGAGGGGTGGCTTACAGGTAACAGGCGAAGTAGAGCAGGTGCGTTCCTGGTTCTGCTCCTGCATCTTGAGAGTGGCGACGGACGACGGAGATTACTACCTCAAAGCAGTCCCGCCGATGTTCAGGCATGAGCCTCCCCTTACCCTGGACCTGTCGGAGCGCCACTCAGGCTTCGGTCCGCATATCGTGGCCGTAGATGTAGAGCGGCGCTGGACGCTGATGCGCAACGCTCCCGGCGTCAAGCTCATTCAGCACCTAGACAAGGCGTACTACCTCCCGCGCTGGGAGGCAATCTTGCGCCGCTTCGCTGAGATACAGCTAGACTACATTCCTCGCGTAGATGACCTGCTGGCGATGGGCTGCTTTGACTTTCGCCTCGACAAGCTCTACGCGAACGTCGAGGTGCTCTTTACCGAGTTGCCCCACCTCTTTGGTGAAGCAAGCGGCTTATCCACAGAGGAGATTGGGCTGTTGCAGGCCTCGTTGCCGCGCATCAAGACCATATGCGATGAACTGGCAAGCTCCGGCATACCGCCCACTCTTCATCATGGCGACTTCCATAGCGGGAACATCCTCTGCGACAGCGATTGCGTGGTGCTAGACTGGTCGGGGTTTGTCGGCGTCTCGCACCCATTCCTTTTTCTCTCAGTAGTCTCCGAAGAGCATAGTGAGGAAAATGTGCTGGCTCACATGATTGACGTTTACCTGGAGGCATGGTCGGTTTATCACTCGTTGGGCGAGCTAAGGAAGCTTGCGAGATTGGGAGTGATAGTGGGATGGCTCGCAGGTGCGCTAGGCTATCGCAGGCAGCTGCTTATCGGGGATGGCTCGTGGGATAGAGAGCAAGAGCTGGGCAATCTGCTATACTGCCTCAAACACTTTCTGCGATTGCTTGCAGCCGCGTAGAAGGGTAAGGAGGTAGTGAGAGAGATGGAAGACGTGATGCATGATATGTCCCTCGAAGCCCTGGTCGAGGCTATCGAGGGGAACCTCTTTGCGCTCTTCAAGTCGTTCGGCGCGATACCGGGCGCGGAGGTATACGACGAGGATGACATGCTCCGGTTCGTCACGGGCATAAACTCTCCTATGTTCAACGGGGTGGCTCGCGCCCACTTCAGCCCGTCGGGCGACCTGGGTGAGAAGATAGGGGAGACCCTGGAACCCTTCAAGGAGCGGGATGTGCCGATGTTCTGGTGGACGGGTCCCGCCACCGTGCCCCTGGACCTGGATGAGCTATTGCTGGAGTACGGGCTTGCTCCTAATTTCGTAGACGTGCCTGGCATGGCCGTAGAGCTATCTTTGCTCGCTGAGGACTTACCGTTGCCTCCAGACCTCAAGATCGAACGGGTAGAAGACGCGGAGGCGCTAAAAGAGTGGGGCCAGACGTTCAACCGGAGCTATGGCGTTCCTGATTTCGCCGGGGACGCCTGGGTGAGCGCTTCCACAAGCGTGGGCCTGGGGCCTGACCTGCCCTGGACCCTTTATATTGGCAGGCTGAGAGGCGAGCCTGTCGCCGTCTCGATATTATTCCTCGGCGCGGGTGTCGCGGGTCTATATGGCATCGGCACCGTACCGGAGGCGCGAGGGCAGGGCATTGGCACAGCGATAACGCTCGCACCCCTCCTCGATGCCCGCGAGATGGGTTACCACGTTGGTATCCTCCACTCCAGCGACCTGGCCGACAACATGTATAGAAGCATCGGGTTCAAAGAGTATTGCAGTATAAACCGCTACGTGCTGGCGAAGTAAAGGAAAAAGGAAAAAGGATAAGGGATAAAGGATAAAGTAAGGCATCATTTCTACTTTATCCTTTATCCCTTATCCTTTTTCCTTTGCAAAATCCCTGGAACAAAATCCCCCCCTTCGTCGTCACTAGAGTATTCCGGCACAGCCCGCCGGTGGCTATTCATAAACGGAACTACTCGAAGGGGGTTTTTACCATGAGAACACGGAAAGGGCGACTTTTTACAACTCTGGCTTGCGCTCTTATTGATTTTGGGTGTGATGTCTTTTGGTTTGACGCGCTACAGCGCCAACGATTCCCAGGGCGTATCGTTACCGGCCCTATATAATGGCCTCACCGCAGGTCCGGGCGGAAACATACCCAATCAACAGAAGATGCTCTTTGCCAATGGGGGAGCACCTGTGCAGGGCCTGCTGAGGTCCGCCGATGCTTATTACGGCACTATCTCCACTTAGGCCCCGCATCGAACAATTCGCGGAAGCAGAACCTACGGTAGGTCCGCTGCCCGATATACCAGTGCCCGAGATACCTACGCCTGTTGATCCTATGCCCACGACTACTGTCCCCGACCTGGGCGTGAACCCATTTGTGGTTACCGGCCAGGACCGCCTTTCCACCTTTGCCCTAGACGTAGATACGGGGTCGTATACGGCGTCACGCAATTACATCACCGCCGGAACGCTCCCGCCCGCCTCGAACGTCCGCCCAGAGGAGTTCATCAATTACTTCCGCTATGATTATCCGGTGCCGGAGAGTCCGCTTTCGGCATCTACGTAGACTCCGCACCCTCTCCATATGGCACTGCGGGCACTCACTTCGTGCGGATCGGCATCCAGGGACAGCGCGTAAGCGATGCCAGCGCAAGGACGCCGTGCTGACCTTCGTGATCGACATTAGCGGCTCCATGGCCGAGCCGAACAGGCTGCCCCTGGTGAAGCAGGCGCTACGCTTGCTGGTGAACGAGCTTCGCCCGACCGACCAGGTAGGTATCGTCGTGTATGGGTCAGAGGCCAAGGTGGTCCTGGATCACACGGGAGTGGCCGACAAGGCATGCCATCTTGAACGCCATAGATAGCCTGGAGAACGAAGGCTCCACGAACGCCGAGGCCGGGCTGAGGTTGGGCTACGAGCTTGCGAGCAAGCATCTGAAGGCAGACGCTATCAACCGCGTGATACTCTGCTCTGACGGCGTAGCGAACGTTGGGGCTGTCACGCCCGACGATATCCGCCAGTCCATACGTGACTACACCAAGCAGGGCATCTTCTGACCACAGTCGGCTTCGGCATGGGCGACTACAACGACTACTTGATGGAGCAGCTGGCCGACGATGGGGACGGCAGCTACGCTTACGTTGACACCCTGGCTTCCGCCAAGCGCATCTTCGTGGAGAACCTGACAGGCACTCTGCAGGTGATAGCGAAGGACGCGAAAGTGCAGGTGGACTTCAACCCGGCTGTGGTGAGCCGCTACCGTCTGGTCGGCTATGAGAACCGCGACGTCGCCGACAATGACTTCCGCAACGACGCGGTAGACGCAGGCGAGATCGGAGCGGGACACACTGTAACGGCCCTGTACGAGGTGGAACTGGCCCAGTTCGACCCATCAGACGAGGCCGCGCGCAACGCACTAACAGTACAGATGCGTTACGCCGACCCCAAGACCGGGGCCGTGACGGAGCTAAATCAGCCCTTCGAGCGCGGCACGTTCGGCCAGGACTTCGCAGGCTCTAAAGCTCGCTTCCAGCTAGCCGTAGCGGCAGCAGGATTCGCCGAGCAGTTACGCGGCAGCGAGTTTGCCAGCAGCCAATCCCCAGACGACGTGCTTGCGATTGCCCAGCGCATAGCCCCTCAGCTGTCAAAGGACGCTGACGTGCAGGAGTTCCTCCAACTGGTAACGCAGGCAGGAGCATTGCAGAAGCAGTACAGACCCTGAAACGTGAAACGTGACTATTAAGCGCCAAGACACCAAGATAACCAAGAGTGCCAAGTTCTTATAGGAATTACCGCCTTATCTATAAAATCTCTGCGACCTCTGCGTCTCTGCGGTGACCCACCATTAAAATCTTTGCGTTCTTTGCTCCCTTAGCGTCTTGGCGTTTAATAATCACGTTTCACGTCTCACGCATCAGATCGTTTTCGAGTATGGCTATCACGTCTTCGGGGTAGCCGGGGCAGGCTCGATGCGCATGTCCAGCCTGCGGAGCAGGGCGACTGAGCGCTCATTGTCGCGATAGGTCCAGGTGACTATGCGGGGGAGCTTCAACTGCTCAAAGGCGTAGCGCACCATCTCGGAGCAGGCTTCCAGGGCGTAACCTTTGCCCCAGAAATACCTGCCGAGCTTATAAAATAGCTCCACCTCCGGGGTGGTGCGCCCCTCTTGCTCAAAGAGGTATAGCTGCAAGCCGACGTAGCCGACCAGCTTGCCGTCTCCTTCAGCGTCACGGCCATACAGCCTATGCCCTTGTTCTCATATTCCCATATCCTGTACTGTAGCGCGTCGCGCCTCTCCTCAAGCGTGCGCTGCCGCCCCGGGTCGAAGCGCCACACGTCGGGATGGCCTTCCAGCACAGCATACGCCTCGTTGAGGTCGTTCATCGTAAATGGGCGGATTATCAATCGCTCAGTTTGCAGGATGGGCATATTTGCTCCTCTGTATTACCTGTCTCCTCGTCGCGCACCTATTATATAGCTTCTTGGGGTTGTCCGTTGAGCAAATATTGAGCACAGATTGACCAATTAAAAGCAAGCATCGTGCAGGCGCATAATAGGAACAGTAGGGGCGTGCCGCCGGCACGCCCCTACGAGTGTCTATGTACGTGATACAATAGATTGTTATGAAGCCTATGCAAATTGAAGAACACAAACTTCCTCCCGAAGAAAAGGTACAACAGGTCCACGCCGCTCTCTCCCGCCAATATGGCGACCTGGAGTGGCGACCCAGTATTGACCCACTCTCCGAGCTTGTGCTTACCATCCTGTCTCAGCACACCTCAGACACCAACCGCGACAGGGCGTTCGAAGCGATGAAGCAGCGGTTCCCTACGTGGGAAGAGGTGCGTGACGCCCCCACGAGCGACCTTGCCGACGCCATCAAGCCTGGCGGCCTCTCCAACGTCAAAGCTCCCCGGATACAGGAAGTGTTACGCCTGATATGGGAGGAGCGCGGCTCGTTCGACCTCAGTTTCCTGCCGGAGATGTCTGTAGAGGAAGCTAAGGCATGGCTGGGCGGGTTCAAGGGGGTGGGGCCGAAGACGGCGGCGTGCGTGCTGATGTTCGCCTGCGGTATGCCCGTGCTGCCTGTAGATACTCACGTCTACCGCGTCTCCGCTCGCCTGGGGCTGATAGACGAGCGCACCAACGCGGAGAAAGCGCATACCGTCCTCGAAGCTATCCTTGAGCCGGAGCAACGCTACCCCTTCCACATCTACATGATTACGCATGGCAGGCGAGTCTGCAAAGCCCAGCGCCCCCTGTGCGAGTTATGCGTCGTGCGGGAGTGGTGCGATTATTACCATAAAGTAGTCGGTAGCTAGTTCGTCTATCGTCATTCTCCGACTACTATCCTGGCGCGAGCCACAGCCCCATCGCCCAGTTGTCCTTTGGGGGAAGCTGGAGCCGCCAGATGGAGAGGAGGCGCACACCTGGCCCTCCACCGGGATCGGGCATCCGCCAGAGATCGCACTCGCGGTCCCAACCTAATTGGAGCGCCATCTCGCCCTCCGGGTTCACCAGCGCCACGTGTGTAACGTTGGGGGAAACCCCTGACGACTTTAGGGTTGGGTCCTCTGGGCGGGCATTGTCCAGCAAATAGTACCCTGCCTGCTCGCTTCCAGGCTTATCGAGGCCGGGCGCGTAAAGGTTGAACTCCACCGCGAAGAGTATCTGCATGGGGCGCAGGCTGGCGTTGATGACGCGGTAGAGCACAGCCAGGTCGCTCCCTCCGTGGCGCAGGGCCGCGCTCTTCGCAAGGCGCACCTCTGCCGTGCGCTTGCCCGCCTGGATTGTCCCATCTCGTAGCAGACCTATCCTTATCTCCCCGCCGCTATCCACCGTCTGGCTCCGAAACGGGTTATCTGCGAAGTCACCGTATTCCTGGTGGCTGCCTGCGGCGACTTCGTCAGGCTTCGTGCCAAGAGGGAGAAAGTGGTCTACCAGCGCGCCGCCATCCGGCACGACAAGGTCAAGCATCTTCGCAGGGTCATGCCGCGTCGTCGGGTTCTGAGCCTCGCGGGGTGGGCGAGTGCGCCACTGCCACCGCTCCAGTCGTCCCCCTTTTTGCGCATTGAAGCGGCATACCGAGGCACCGCTATCGAGCGTAGCGCCTTCAGCATCTTCGGTGAAGCCTGGCTGTGTCTGGGTGTGGGTGTGGGTCTGCTCATGCCCGTTCGTTAAATTACGCGTTCTTGGCTGTCGATTCATCTTTCTGAGTGACCTTTCATAGCTATATGACCATTATAAGGGCTAATCCTTAATGGCCCTTATATAGGACCCCCATAGGAACGTAATCCTATTGACTACCGTGACTCATACCTTTACTATTTAGATAGTGGGGCGAAAAGGTTGCGCTGCCGACTGTTTTATAGTTACGTAATGCTTTCGGGGCGCGCCATGTGGTACATGGCCGAATCTTTTTTACTACCCAGAGGTTAAGTATGCAATTACGGAATATGTGGCTAGGAAAGCTATTGCATAGGTTTGAAGCGCCAACACTGCCGGAGGGAGAGGTCCAGACACTCCGGTGGCTGATCAGTATGCGCTACAGAATAGGCTTATTGCTCCTGCTGGTACTGGTGATTAGTACCTCTACGGAGCTTATTGACCTTGCGCCAATAGTTGGGCTTTACACTGTAAATATAGCTTACCTCTTCATTACATGGGTATATAGCTTCATGCTGCGAGGGGAGGGTGGGGCGCGCTATACCAACCTCATACGGCAGCTTCAGATGCCAGAGAAGATCATACTCTGCACCCTCGCAATCTATTTCGTCGGCGGCGTACTTACCCCTCTCTTCATCCTCTACCCGCTGGCGGTGCTTGATGTCGATCATCCTGATGAACCCCACAGGCGTTTACCGCACAGGGGCGTTAGCGATTGGGTCTTACTGTGGCCTCGCTTTGCTTGAGGCGTATGAGATATTGCCTCGTTTCGGAGGGTCCTTCGGGCAATATTACTCCTCCGAATTTGCGACCCCCACAACTTATGCCCTCTACACCCTTATCGTCTCTTCGATACTCATGCTGACTACCTATCTAGCCAACAGAGTGTCGCAGTCTCATCCACCAGCGAAACGCCCGGATAGACAGCCAGCCTGCAAGACCTGCGCTCTCTTTACGACATCGCCAATGGCCTGGGCAATATCATGGATGAGGATTCGGTGCTGCAATACCTGGCGGCTACCCTCAAGTCGCTGCAGAAGGCCTCCATCTGCCTGGTAGGGATAGTCAACCGGGACGGCAAAGTAGAGATAAAAGCCAGCGCGGGCATCCCCCCTGGGATGCTGCGGAAATTGCGTGACGTGAGCGCCTCGATGCCTGGCCTGGCGACTATCTTCGAGCGGGGCGAGCCACTGGTGATAGAGGATGTGCGGCGGTATCCTGGAGTGGAGACGTTGTCGCTAAGCCCTGCCACCAAATCGGCATACGTCTATCCTATCAAGACCGAGGCTAAGGTGCTTGGCGCTATCAGCCTATCGTTCGACGTTCAGAAGCCTATGACGCCTGAGTACCACGAGCTTATGACCGCGATTGCTTCACAGGCGGGCCTCGCGGTAGAGCGCGCCAGGCTGGTATGCAACGCGCAGCGCATGGCGAACGAAATGAGCCCGCTATATGACGTTGGTCTACAGACCGGCTCGACCCTTTCCAGGGACGAGATTGTCAAGCGCACGGCGGGCAACATCGAGAAGCTTCTCAACCCTGATGCCTATTACATCGCGCTGTATGACCAGGAAAATGAGATGATCTCCTTTGAGATGTTCAAGGAGCAAGACCATGTAATGCCCAAGATGCGGGCCTCTATGGAGAACGGCGGCCTTACGGGGCACATCATACAGACCGGGGAGTCCCTGCTGATACAGGACTGGCTAACGTATGGAGATACGTACAATCTTATCGCCAAGAAGACGGGCGTGGAAATGCTCTCATACCTCGGCGTGCCGATGGTGACGGAAGAGCGGGTGGTGGGTGTCATCTCCGTGCAGTGTGTCGAGCCTATGGCGTTCGACAGCCACGATGAGCGTCTGTTGATGGCCCTGGCCGCGCAAACGGCGATGGCGCTCGAAAATGCCAAGCTGCACCAGTTCGCCCAGAACCAGGCCCAGTTCGATAGCCTTACCAAAGTCTATAACCACGGCTGCTTCGTGGACCTCGTTCGTAAAGCGGTTGTCGAGTTGGACTCGGACGACAGCCAGGTCGCGCTCATCATGCTCGACATAGACCACTTCAAAAAGTACAACGACACCTACGGCCACGTGGCGGGGGACAACGTGCTGCGCATGGTAGCCAACGCCCTCAAGAGTAGCGTGCGCGACACCGACTACGTAGGGCGGTGGGGCGGCGAAGAGTTCGGGGTGTTGCTGACCGGCGTTGGCCTCACCGAGGCGAAGAAGGTGGCAAGGCTGATACGCCGCGCCGTTTCCGAGCTATATCCAGTGGATGGGCACGGGCAGCTAATTCCCAACCCAACTATAAGCCAGGGCATCTCGTCCTACCCCTTCCCATCGGCTACCGCCAGCAGCCTGATAGAGCAGGCCGACGCGGCGCTCTACCATGCAAAGGCCCACGGGCGTAATCAGTTGGTGTCATACGAGGCTTCCAACTCAATGAAGGAAGCGACCATCACCACCGGTCATCTAACTGTAAGCGAATTATCGCGGGATAGGATGGACGGGATGGTTACTATTACAGATTCCCTCTCACCCAAAGAAGCCGCACTCATCACTACAGACAATCTGATGGGCCAGTCCTCTATCCAGGAAGGTCTCACCACCACCTCTCGGCTTCGCTAAGAGCGGATTATCCCCTATCGTCTATCGTCTATCGTTCGGAGTGCGGAGGTAGGGGTGATAGGGGCATGGCGTCGCCATGCCCCTACGGGCGCGTTGGGTTGTCGGTGGTAGGGTTTGGTGTCCCTGTGCCGCAACTGGTTCCTGGTGATTTATCTCTATGCCTGGGGTGCGGGGTGGTGTGGTTGTGGGGTGAATGGTCACAGGATAAGCATCAGATGTGGGGTTTGACTACATTTGTGGGGGCCGCCCGGCGGATGAATCCGCGGGCTACTCCTACGAAGCCCGCCTGCGCGGGCTGGCTCGTGCCGTGTAGCACCCTTGTAGCTCCCTGATGATTATTCTGTTCGTGTTCACCTTTACCTCTACCACCACTACGACAGCACCCAAGACGGTGAGCTATGGGCATGGCGCTCCTACCAGGTACGGATTGACCTGCGCTGTGCCCGGGGGTCGAATGTGGAGTGCGGAGTGCGGAGTGCGGAGTGATTGCGAGGTGGCACTCGCTACTTCGTACTCTAAATTCTAGGCTGAGACCTCCTTTTCGGGGGTGCCGAGGGAGAGTGTAATTCCCTCGACGACAGGGACACCAGCGGGACCCTTGGGGTTGGACCTCGACTGCGACTGGCGAGGTCGGAAATGCATCTCTATTAACTTAATCCCTTTTCGGGGGCAAAATGGGACATGATTTTGGGGCTTTTTCCAAAATTGGTCCAAAATTGGTCGTTTGGGGCGTATTTTGGTTGTGCTATACTGGTGCACACAACTTCAGGGTGGGGACAGCCTGGTCTTGACATTCAGCACCCAAAAGCCAACACTCGACAGCATCAAGCTAATCATCACCGGGGGCGGCACCGGCGGGCACGTCAGCCCCGCGGTTGCAGTCATAGAGCGCCTGCGCGAGCGTAGCGCCTCCGAGGGATGGCGGCTTGATCTGCTCTATATCGGCAGCGTGGCGGGCATAGAGCGCCGCACTATGCAGGGGCTGGACGTGCCCTACCGGGCAATTCAGACGGGCAAGCTGCGCCGCTACATATCCCCCCAGACGCCAGTTGATTTGCTGGTCAGGCTGCCATTCGGCGGCTTGCAGGCTTTCCGTGCCGTGCGCCGGTTCCGGCCCGATGCCATATTCAGCACGGGCGGCTACGTGTGCGTGCCGACTGTAGCCGCCGGGCGCGTGTTGCGCATCCCGTCCTTGACGCACGAGCAGACTGCCCTTGTGGGGCTTGCCAACCGCATAGCGGGGCGGTTCGCTACAAAGGTGGCCGTCAGCTACCCACAATCTGCGCGCTACTTCAAGCCTGGCAAGGTTATTGTCACAGGCAATCCTGTGCGCTCGGCGATTCTAAGAGGCGATGCTGAGCGTGGCGCAGCGTGGTTCGAGCTTGAGACGAGTGTGCCAACCCTTTATATTACGGGCGGCGCGCAAGGCTCCCACGCCATCAACATGGCCGTGAGAGACGCGCTACCGCGACTGCTGGAGTGCTGCCAGGTGATTTACCAGTGCGGAGAAGGCCCCGATGGCTCAGGCGACGACCTGCGTATGCTTCAGAAAGCCCAAGAGGAACTGCTGGCACCATTGCAGGCGCGCTACAAAGTGCAGGCGTATGTGGGAGAGGAGCTAGGGGATGTATACGCGCTCTCCTCGTTGGTGCTGGGACGCGCCGGTGCGGGCACTGTGAATGAGCTTGCCAACCTCGGCAAGCCTTCCATCCTGGTGCCCCTGCCGGGGGCGGCAGGTGGGGAGCAAGAGGCTAACGCTCGTGCCCTGGAAAAGGAAGGGGGCGCGATCGTCATGTTGCAGAACGACCTCACTCCCGATCTTCTGATAGAGACCGTTTGCAATCTCTTAGCTGATAGTGCCAGGCTCGCACGTATGCGGGAGGGCGCTTCCAGGCTTGCTAAGCCAGGCGCTGCCGATGCTATCGTGGACGAGCTTCTCGTGCTGGCTACCCGACACGCTCCAGCGCGAGCCTGATACTTGTCCCGGAGGTGGGTGGAGTGCCGCGAACGCTCTGCTCTATAGGCATCATTTGGATAACGAAGCACCATCCTTCCTGTCATTCTGAGTGGTGCATCTTGCAAGTGATGTACATGAAGAGTGGAATTGTATGAGTGTCATTCTGAACGAAGTGAAGAATCTAAAAATTTGACCAACCTGTACTGTTCATTCGAAGCTCCCTTGCTTCGATCATCTTTAAATTCTTCACTTCGTTCAGAATGACATGTTCTTTCTGATTTCTTGCACGTACTTGCAAGATGCACCACTGAGCGAAGCGAAGAATTTAAAACTCTCTTCACACGTCCAAGCTCGGAGATTCCTCACTCCGTTCGGAATGACAGGTAAAGGGGGATTGTTCTTACATAGCTTCTTAGAACCTAACCTCACATGTTAAGGGATGCTTATGTGAGGTTAGGTTTTGGGCCGCATGGTGCTCTCGCTGCATAGAGAGAAGGACCAAGCCCTGACTGCTACTGGTCACTCGTCACTCGTCACTGTATAATGCTGTTGAAACTTACCCAGTGAGCAAGCCCACATGGCACAACCTTCACACGAACCCTATACAGTCGCGCTCGCCCAGATAGACGTTACATTGGGTGACCTGGACTGCAATCTCACCAAGCACCTTGAGTATGTAGAACGGGCGAGGGAGGCGGGCGCTTCCCTGCTTATATTCCCTGAACTGAGCCTGACAGGCTATTACTTACAGGACATCACGAACCAGATTGGGATGTGCGTGTCGCCGCCCGCCCCGCCGCTGCAAAAGCTGCTCGACGCTTCGAAGAAGCACAAGATGGACATCTGCGTGGGCTTCGTTGAGGAGGACGACCGCTACGTGCATTACATCGCGCAGGCGTACATTGGCGAGGGTGAGATAAAGCACATCCACCGCAAGGTCTACCTGCCGACTTATGGCATGTTCGATGATATGCGCTATGTTGGCATGGGGCGGCAGGTGCGCGCCTTCGATACGCGTTTCGGGCGGATGGGGATGCTGGTATGCGAGGACTTCTGGCATTTGTCGCTCCCTTACCTCCTCTGGCTGGATGGGGCCGATACACTGCTGCTCGTGGCGGCGGGTCCGGGCCGAGGTGTGAAGCCGGGCGACGATTACCTCGATACCAACTACAGCGTAAGCATGGCACATCGCATGTACGCAGAACTGTTCACCACCTTCGTCTTCCACTGCAACAGGGTGGGATACGAGGATGGGGTGGCTTTCGGGGGCTACAGCACCGTTATCGCGCCGGATGGCGACTTCCTGGTGAGGGGAGAGCACTTTGAAGAGTGCCTGGTGACGGCTACGGTTACCCCTGAGTTGGTCCGCTTCAAGCGCCGCAGTCTCCCGTTACTGAGGGACGAGCGCCCAGAGCTTGTGCTACGCGAGCTTGAGCGTATCGTGTCCGAACGATACAGTTAGCCTTATCTATTCATCTAAACGCCAAGACGCCAAGGGAACCAAGAACGCCAAGATTTTTATGGTTCACCGCAGAGGCGCAGAGAGCGCAGAGGGTATTTGGGAATTACGAATTACGAATTACGAATTACACTCACGCATCACGCATCACGTTTCACAAAGAGGTTATGTAGATGGAGCATGGGCAGAAGGCAGCTATCTCGGTAAATGAGCGCAGCGTCGTGGACCGGCTGGCGATACAGCCTGCTTTGACGCAGCGTTTGCTGGTGGAGTTCATACGCAACGAGACGCGCAAGTTCGGGTTCAATAAGATCGTCCTGGGACTCTCAGGGGGGATAGATTCTGCGCTGGCGGCTACGCTGGCGGCTGAAGCCCTGGGGCCTGAGAATGTCCTGGGGCTTATCCTGCCGTATAAGACGAGCAGCCCGGAGAGCGAGGGCCACGCCCGCCTGTTGATAGAGCAGCTAGGTTTGGCGCACGACAAGATTGACATAACTCCAATGGCAGAGCCGTTGTTCGGCCATTACGACGAGATGAGCAATCTGCGAAGGGGAAACGTGCTGGCGCGCCTGAGGATGGTGGCGGTGTTTGATCGCTCCTCCGAGGAAAAGGCGCTGGTGCTCGGCACTTCTAATAAGACCGAATACTTACTCGGCTATACCACCTGGTACGGCGACAGTGCAGCCTCGATCCAGCCTCTAGGTGATCTGTATAAGACGCAGGTGCGCGCCCTGTCAAAGTTTGTTGGCGTGCCTGCGCCCATCCTGGAGAAGAAACCGAGCGCCGACCTCTGGCCTGGCCAGACGGACGAAGCCGAGATGGGCTTACAGTACGACCTGGTAGATCAGGCGCTCTATCTGTTAGTAGACGAGCGGCTCGACCCTGAGCGGGTGATAAGCATGGGTTTCGATAAGGCCCTGGTCGAGCGGGTAGTCAAGACGGTGCGCAACATGCAATTCAAGCGCATGACGCCGATTATAGCAAAGGTCGGTTCCCGCACCCCTGGGATAGATTTCAGGTATCCACGCGATTGGGGGCACTGACGAATGCGGAATGTGGAGTGCGGAGTGCGGATTAATTCACCGCAGAGACGCAGAGTTCGCAGAGGTTTTTGAGGTTTTGAGATATAGAACTTTGGACTTGGGACCTTGGACTTTAGACTTTGGAGGGTCTGATGGCACTTATCAAGCTGACTGTGGAGGACTTTGTGGGGCAGCTTGCCTCTGACAACCCGACGCCTGGTGGGGGGAGCGCCAGTGCGCTTGCGGGTGCGATGGCGGCCTCTATGGTGGAGATGGCTTGCAACCTCACAGTGGGGCGTGAGAAGTTCCGCGATGTCGAGGAGCAGCTGAAAGTTGTGTTGGAGCGGGCAGGGGTGTTACGAGAGAAACTCCTTGCCGCCGTTGACGAGGACACCGAAGCTTACAATGCCGTTAGCCAGTCCTACAAGCTGCCCCGCGCTACCGATGCCGAGAAGGCAGAGCGTACCGCCGCAATCCAGGCAGCACTTAAGCAGGCCACCGAAGTGCCTCTAGGTGTCGCCCAGGCCGCTATGGAGACTTCGCATCTTGCGATTATAGCCATTCAGAAGAGCAACCCCAACGTCGCCTCCGACGCGAGAGTAGCGCGCCTGCTCGCTGACGCTGCACGTGAAGGCGCGGTCGCCAACGTAGAGATAAACCTGGGCAGCATCACCGACAGCGATTTCGTCAGCCGCGTAAAAGATGAGCTAGATGGCTTGAATGGGTAGGTTGGGTGACGGGCGCGTAATTCCCGACAGCGCGTCATCAAGCTTCATTGGCAGGGCGGTCATCAGACCATTCGGCTCGCAGCCCGCTCACATAGTCCCCAGCATCTACGCCTTCCCAGATATACTTGCCCAGACCGTGTAGCTCCATTATGCTCCTGTCCGCACCGTGCCCGACCTGAGACGTCTCAGAGGCCAGGTCACGCGCCATGAGAGCCAGGAGGCGCAACCGCTCGGCAGGCGGGAGCGACTTGATATATTGTTTGTAGATTTCCAGTGCATTGGCGCTCATCATGGACTACATTCTACATCAAAGGAGATCAAAGGAGCAATTCTAACCAAGCAAAGAAAAAGGGGATTGCCCCACGAGGTCTCACTCTTCTTCCAGCAACCTCGCTTCAAGCACCTGGCTGCGGTTGAATCCCTTCAGGCGCAGGTAGAAATCTACCAGGCCGACCAGGGCATCCAGTGGCACGAGGCCCACTATCTCGCTGCCGACGACCGGCACGCCGTAACGCTCGGCTTCCACGCGCACAAGCTCGTAGGCGCGGTGGATAGGGGTCTTGGTGTAATCAAGCAGGTTCATCGAGACCTGCGACAGCCCTTCCGCGGCGAGGTCAACTCCCATCGCCTGTACGTTCACCAGGCCGCCGCTGCTCTCCCGCAAGCCCTTTGCTATGTCCTTCGCTATCTGTAAATTAGTTGTTCCCAGGTTGACGTTGAAGGCGATAAGGGGCGGGCGCGCTCCTACTGCGGTTGCGCCTGCGGTGGGGTGCATCTTCGGCTCTCCATAGTCGGGCTTGCGCTCAGGCATCGAGATGCTCTCCTTGAGGCCCTCGTACTGGCCCTGGCGCACGTCTGGAAGCTTCTTTCGGGCGGGAGTGGTAGCAGCAGCGCTGTAGAGGTAGACAGGCACTCCTAGCTCCTCTGCTATCCGCTGCCCTACCTGGTTCGCCATCTCCACCGCCTCTTGCATCGTCATGCCGGAGATGGGGATAAAAGGCACCACGTCCATAGCACCCATGCGCGGGTGCTCTCCCTTATGCTTCTCCATGTCTATCAGCTTGACGGCCTCGGCGGTGGCGGCGAAAGCTGCCTCGGCCACTGCGTCAGGAGGTCCGACGAAGGTCAGCACGGTACGATTGTGGTCGGGGTTGGGCGAAACGTCGAGCAGCCTTACCCCCTCGACCCCTTTGACCGCCCCGGCTACCTGGTCTATTACTTCTTGCCTGCGCCCCTCGCTAAAGTTAGGCACGCATTCGATTAGCTTCTGCATAAGCTCCTCTTTAGTTAGTCCAAAGTTCAAAGTTCAAAGTTCAAGGTTCAAAGTCTAAAGTTCAAAGCGCGAGGTTGGTCTATATCGCGTGTCGCGGTTAGGCATTTTCCACTTGTAGCATATCATAAACATGCTTTAGACGGCTGAAAATTGGATATATACCAGACTTGCAGGCACTTCTATTTCAATTAATAACTTGAACCTTGAACCTTGAACCTTGAACCTTGAACCTTGAACTTCGGACTTCGGACTTCGGACCCACCCATCATGCTATAATCGAATATGGACGCTTTCGCCGGACTCTCGCTCGCTCGACCGGAGGCGCTGCTATTATTGGTGGCGCTGGTGCCACTCGCGGTCTATCTGTCGCGCACCAGTATGGCTTTGTTGCGGCGGGGGAGGCGGCGTTGGAGCCTGGGGCTGCGTGTTGCTATTATCACCTTGCTCGTGCTTTCTCTCTCCGGCCTGGGGATCATTACCAGCACGGACCGCCTATCCGTCGTCTATTTGCTGGACCACTCCGACAGCACCGGCATCGTGGGTGAGGCCCAACAGGCCGCATTCGTCCGCGATGCGCTTGAGGGACTAAGAGACGGGGATGAAGCTGGGATAGTAGTGTTTGGGGCCGACGCGCTGGTGGACAGGCCCGTGTTGCCTGATAAAACACCTCCAGACCTGGCGAGCGCACCAATACGAGGCTACACCAACCTGGCAGACGCGATACGCCTGGGACTGGCTATGATGCCCGGCGATACCGCCCGCCGTCTGGTGTTGCTGTCCGACGGCAAAGAGAATCTGGGCGACGCAGAGGGGGCTGCCAGGCTGGTGGCGGCGCATGGCGTCTCCCTGGACGTGGTTTCCCTTGCACGCCAGGGTGGGCCGGACGTGTGGGTTGAGGGCCTCAAAGCGCCATCTCACGTGCGAGAGAACGAGCGTGTATCCCTCCAAATCAGCATATCGAGCAGCACCGATACCACATCCACCCTGCTCCTACTCATGGACGGCGCGCCCATCGGTGCACAGGAGGTGAGCCTGACGCGTGGCGAGAACACCTTCGTGCAGGACCTTCCCCCGGCAGCGACGGGCTTCCACCAGTTCGAGGCGCGGGTGATCCCGCCCGCAGGGGCTGACAGCATAAGTGAAAACAACGCTTTCAGCGCGTATACGCTCGTGCTTGGTAAGTCGCGCTTGCTCATAGTGGAGGGGCACGCGGGGGAAGCCGCTCAGCTTCAGGCCGCGCTTGGCGCAACTGCCAATGTTGATCTTGTGACGCCCGCTGGGATGCCCGCCGACACGAAAGGGCTTGTGCAGTATGATGGCGTCGTGCTGGTGAATGTCCCAGCCTCGTCACTCATAAGCAGTTCGATGTCAGGGCTGCAAAGCGCCGTGCGCGAGCTAGGCAAGGGGCTTATCGTAGTGGGGGGTGACGAGAGTTACGCTACGGGCGGCTACTTCCGCACTCCTCTCGAAGCGATGTTGCCTGTGGACCTCAACCTTCCCTCCAAGCTAGATATACCGAGCGTAGGCATGGCCCTGGTTATAGACAGGTCGGGCAGTATGGAGGCGTCCCACGGCGGGAGCGGTGGGGGTGTGAAGAAGATCGAGCTTGCGAAGGAAGCGGCTTACAGGGCAATTGCCCAACTGAGCGACCGCGATTACGTGGGCGTGATCACCTTCGACAGCGCCGCCGATTGGGTGATACCTATGCAGCCCCTCGGCGACCCCACAAAGTTGCAGAGCCGTATCGGCGGCATCACCTCAGGGGGCGGCACAAATATCTACGCGGGCCTCGCCCCCGCCGTAGATGCTCTAATCGCAAGCAAAGCCAAAAGCAGGCATATCGTCCTGCTGACTGATGGTGTGTCCGAAGGGGGCGATTACGATGGGCTGGTGGGGAAGATGTCGGCAAACAATATCACCCTCTCCACGGTGGCGGTGGGGGCTGACGCGGACACCGATCTGCTGAAGGCGCTCGCCGTTGCGGGCAAGGGGCGTTATTATTACACCGAGGACGGTAACGCCCTCCCCCAGATATTCGCCCAGGAGAGCCACCTCGCGGCGCGCTCGTACATCATAGAACACTCCTTCACGCCGGGGCGCACCTCTCCCTCGCCAATCCTGGAGGGCCTCGGCGGATTGCCTGCCTTGAACGGCTATGTCGGCACGTCTCAGAAGGCGGGCGGGCAGATAGTGCTGGTGACGGACGCGGGCGATCCACTGCTGGCTCAATGGCAGTACGGGTTGGGGAGGGTAGTCGCATGGACTTCGGACGCGACGGGCCGTTGGGCGAAAGAGTGGGTAACCTGGCAGGACTACCAGCGATTCTGGGCGCAAGCCGTGCGCTGGAGCACCGGGGCGGAAGCCGCCAGCGCCCTGCAACCGAGTGTGACGTTGGAAGGTGGCACAGCGCATATCATAGTAGACGCCACCGCGCCCGATGGAACCTATTTGAACGACCTCTCTACGGGCGTGACCGTGCTAGGGCCTGGGCAGGTAACGGCTACGGTCCAACTGCGGCAAACGGGGGCGGGCCGGTACGAGGGTCGCTTCCCTGTGCCGCAGGAGGGCGCTTATCTGGTGCAGGTGCAGGCGGGCGCTCAAGATGGGGGTAAGTTGAGCCAGACATTGGGCGTGGTTGTGCCCTATTCCCCTGAGTACCGGGGTGGGGCAAGCGATAATGGCTTACTAGCACGCCTCGCGTCAATCACCGGGGGGAGGGTCCTGACCCTGGAAGGGGTGCGTGCTTCGCTCGACCACAACTTGAACCCGGCGAATGCCACCACGGAGCTATGGCCTTTCTTGCTGCTACTGGCTATACTGCTCCTGCCGCTGGATGTGGGCGTGCGGCGAGTGGCGATGTCGCGGGCCGACGCCGCTCGCGCCTTGCGGGAGCTTCGTGGGCGATTGGGCCTCGACAGGCCGCAGCCAGCTTTGGCCTCTGGAGGTGTTGGGGCCAGCACGCCGGAAATGGCTGCTTTGTTCAGTGCGAAGGGCCGCACCCGTGGGCGCTTCGCTGGTGCGGACGACGGACGACGGACGATGGACGATGGAGAACGACCTTCAAGACAGCCTATATCTCCGCCTCCAGAAGCTGAGGAAGCACGGGCACGCGATTTGCCTGCACCACCCTTAGAGCGCGCTGCTTCACCAGCCCCGATACCAATACCCAGGGCTGAACAGTTGGAGGCTTTACCTCCTAGTGAGAGTGAGAACCTGGCATCCCGCTTGCGTAGGGCTAAGGAAGAGCGGCGTTAGGTGATAGATGAATGAGCTTTACGCGCACATTCAAGGAAGTTATTTAGATGCATTTATTGCCAGGCAATTCCGAAGATGCAGCGGTATCGTCTCAGTTGCAAAGGAATACCGACGGGCGGGTAATTTACCGCTACTCCTATCTTAGACTTTTCGGAGGAGGGGTGCTGGTCACAGACAGACGCTTGGTCCTCGGTAAAGAAGCTTGGTCGATTGAACGTGTTCAGGATGCCGAAGTAGTGCCAAGCCAGATGATAGTCTCGGGTGTCCCTTTGAACAGGAAACTCATAATGGGATCTTTTTTGGGCTTGCTTTTGCTGCATCGGCTCTCATATTGATCGAGTTTGCACCACAGGGGGAATTGCGGACTCTCTTTATTTTGGCAGCGATACTTCTGTTAGTGCTTTCGGCGATAACTTATACTCTCGCCATTGTTAAGAGTCCCAGTACCGTTTACAAGATAAAAATCACTCTCAAAGATACTGAAGGAAGCAGTTGGCAGCATGAAACTGATTACATATGGTTGGACAAGTGGCACGCTGAAAAGGCACTTCGCGCTATACATGAAGCAATAAAGATGAGAGCCGAAGCCTGACTATGAAAGGAAATGTCAACCTTTTCTTCAAGTATTTCGCTTTTTGGATGTCGCTGGTACAGCAATAGCAGGTGTTGGGGTCGAGGATTCGGTAGGTGTTCGCAGGTCGTAATTATACCGAGGAGGTTTGAATGAACGAGCGAGGCTATTCAGATACGTGCATCTTTTGCAAAGTGGTCAAGGGACTGGTCAGGGCGGATATTGTGTACCAGGACGACGCAGTGGTGGCGTTCAAGGATATACACGCGCAGGCTCCCGTACACGTGCTGGTCATCCCACGTTTCCACATGACCGCGCTGTGGGAGGCAGACTTGAGTCACGAGGGGCTGCTGGGGCATCTCCTGGCTTCCTGCAACGAGGTCGCCCAGGTGATGGGCATAAGCGACTCCGGCTTCCGCGTGGTAATAAACACAGGCGACGACGCAGGCCAGAGCGTTGACCATCTCCACCTCCACGTCCTCGGTGGCCGCAAGCTCCAATGGCCGCCGGGGTAAAGGAAAAAGGATAAGGGATAAAGGATAAAAGAAAAGTGTGAAAATAGATACGTGCCCTTTATCCTTTTTCCCTTATCCTTTTTCCTTTATCGAAAATGGGACTTAAATCGTGGCGCAGTTATGATATAATCTTATACGGCCTGCCAAATAGGTGGGGCTGTGATGCGCTGTGATGTGCCCTACAATGCTTGTGGTGCGCACGGCCATCCTGCGTAGGAAGAGCCTTTATATACCCACAGGGAGAAGAGGAGCAAAGCATTGGCAAAGACACAACGGTTCCTGACAGCCGCCGCGCTTACGACATTGCTCGTGCCCGCGGTAGCACTCTATAGGCCCGCGCCTGCTGCGGCGGCAGATTTCGCGGACCCGGCGTTCCAGAGCACCTGGACGCGCACCGATAAGCCGGTAGCCGATAAGACCGTGGTGCGGTCGTGGTACTGGGGACCGACCGCGGGCGAGACCAAGATGGAGCGCTACGCCGAGGGCGACGGCGGCGAGCGCAAGGTCCAGTACTTCGACAAGAGCCGCATGGAGATCAACGACCCCAAGGGAGACAAGAACAGCCCGTTCTTCGTCACCAACGGCCTTCTCACTGTAGAGCTAGTCTCAGGCAAGATGCAAATCGGCAACAACCAGTATGAGACTCGCTATTCGGCTCACATTCCCCTCGCTTCCGACAACGACGATACTACCGCACCCACCTATGCCTCCTTTGGCCTGATCGCCAACTCGCCCTTGGGCGACCACCCGGCGCTCAATAGGACAGGCCAGGTTATCAACGAATACGTCAACAAGGCGGGTATCACCGGCCGTGACGCCTCCAAGGAGAAGTATGGCGCCAAGTATGGCTTCTACAACGAGGAAACCAAGCACAACATCGCCGACAAGTTCTGGGAGTTCCTGAACATCTCCGGCCCCATCGTAGGCGCTGATGGCAAGACGGTCAACGGCAAGCTCTCCGACCCCTGGTTCTACACCACCGGCTTCGCCATCTCCGAGCCATACTGGGCGACCGTGAAGATTGCCGGCAAGCAGGAAGACGTGCTGATCCAGCTCTTCCAGCGCCGCGTGCTTACCTTCCAGCCTTCCGCAGCCCCTGAGTGGCGTGTAGCGATGGGCAACATCGGCGCTCACTACTACGACTGGCGCTACAAGAACGCGGGCCAGCAGAATTTCGTAAATGCCAATGTAACCCCGATTAAGGTCGCGGCAGGCCAGCTTGGCTCGCCGGAGAACCCCATCAAGATGGCCTTCGCCCCCTCAGCCAACAGCACAACTATCCTGGCGAGCGGCAAGCCCCTGGGCGACCTCCTCGGCCAGGTTACCGGCTACTCCTTCAAGGTGGACGTGCCTACCTCCTACGCGGCAGTGCTCACCTCGATAGGCGCTGAAAACACCGACGTAGCCTGGCTCGCGCCTCTACAGTACGCCGTCGGCCACCAGAAGTATGGCGCTTCGGTCATACTGGCGACGGTCCGCAAGGGCTTCCTGACATATCCCTCGGTTATCGTCACCGCCGATGCCAACGTAAAGACCCTCGCTGACCTGAAGGGTAAGAAGTTCGCCTTCGTTGACCCGTTGTCGTCGTCGGGTTATCTCTATCCCTACGCCGCGCTGAAGAATGCAGGTCTGTTCAAGACTGACCCCAAGGAGTTCTTCAGCGATGTCGTCTTCGCCGGGGGCCATGACCGCGTGGCGACGGCTGTATACAATGGCAGCGTATCCGGTGGCGCGATGTTCGGCGGCCCACTCGATCCTCTGACCGGGCTACCCACCGACGCTCGCAGTCTGGTCGCGGGCACCTTCAAGGACGTGTTCCAGAAGGTCCGCATCATATATGAGTTGTCTCAGATCCCGAACGACACCGTATCGGTCCGCAAGGGCCTGACGGCTGAGATGGTAAAGCAGATCCAGCAGGGCCTGTTGGAAGTAACTTCCAGCCAGCGCGGCCACCAGCTGCTCTACTCTCTGTACCAGATCGATGACCTCGCCCCTGTGACAGACGCGTTCTACGATCCTCTGCGCCAGGTAGCCGAGGATGCCGGTGTAGTAGACTTCGGCACTCTCGTGCCCCCGACCCCTACTCCCAGACCATAGGTAAGCATAATTGGGGAAGGGAGTTCTGAAAAAGCATCAAAAATGAGGTTCCTGCTCAGCAGGAACCTCATTTTTGATGCTTTTTTCAAGAGAAGTGCTATGTCATCACGTTTGCTGAAAATTCGGGATGTCTCATGTTTTATTACCTACCATGACTGGCCCCACGGCCGCGACAATCTCACTGCTCAGCTCTGTCAATCCAGCGGCCAACTGTCGAGGCGGCGCAAAGTTGGGCTGATGCTGGCCTCTTCATACTCCAGGTGCGCGAGTAAATGCTCGCTCAGCACCTTTAGCTCATTAGCGAGCTCAACTCTGGCCGATTCATCTTTCATAATGCGCACGTTCGCCGCTTCGATCTTTTCCAACTGTTGTGCGACGAGGTCGTGGTCGGCTTCCAGCTTGTCTATTACCGGGCAGAGTGCAGGGTTCACGCGGCGCAGCCCCGGAAATAGCGCGGTGTCCTCGAGCTTGTGATGGTGGTGCACGAGGCTGCAATAGCGCAGGCAGTTTACACGCAGGGTCCATAGAGCGCTGGTGTGTGCAAGCTCGTCAATCTCTTCTCGGATTTCCTCAGCCGGAGCGCCCTCGTTGATCCTCGAGACGAGCGCCTCGACCGTCGCCAGGTTGCTCCGAATGATATTGTGGACCCAACGCAGTTCCTCCACAAGTGCCTCCCCACGCGGGTTAGGTGTGGCTTCCTCCACTTCTATCACTATCAAACCTCCTATAGCGGCTGTTTGCGTAGCGTCGCTACGCTCCTACTCAAGATTCATTGTTCAGCTACCGATGGCTCTTCGTGCTGCGGGCACAACCTCCTCAGCGAAGAGGCGGAACTGCTGCTCCTCCTCGCCACCGGCAGGCCAGAATATAAAGGTATCCATACCTATTTCATTGTAATAGCGTGCAATAGTATCGACCCATTCCTGCGGCGGGCCGACCAGGACTCCGGGACGATTAGCGCGTAGATTGTCCTGCCCGGGGCGCAAGATTACGCCGCCGAGGTTATACGCACGCCTTATAGCGTTCGGGCTGCGCCCGGCAGCCTGGGCGGCTTCGTTTATGACTTTTCCCCTCTCGATTGCCTCCACAGGAGGAAGATAGCTTGCCGAAACAATCCAGCCATCAGCCACTTCTCCGGTCAGGCGGAGCATTCTCGGCCCCAGCGCGCCCAGCCAGATGCCGATGTCATGTGCAGGCGCAGGGCCTCCCCTGGCTCCATTCAGGCTGTAATATTTCCCAGAAAAGTTGATGGTCTGGCTCATGGGGGTGTTCCACAGCAGGCGCATGATTTCGATGCCTTCGCGCAACGCGTCTACGGCTTCGCCTGGAGTGCGGCGTGGACCACCATAGGCCGCGATCCCGTCCCAGAAGGCGCCCGCTCCAAGACCCAGTTCTACGCGCCCACCTGCCAACAGATCGAGCGAGGCTGCTGCTTTTGCGAGCATAGCAGGCGGGCGCAGAGGGAGGTTCGCAACGTCCGGTAGCAGCTTGATGTGATCTGTCTGCCCGGCTATGATGGAGAGTAGGGTCCAGGTCTCCAGAAAGGTCGCGTTGTATGGGTGGTCCTGCACGCCAAGCAGGTCGAGGCTTAGGGTATCTGCAACGCGGGCCAACTCCAGCAACTGCCGGGCGTTCCGTGCGGTTGGAGTGATACTAACCCCAAAAAGCGGGGAAAGGCGATTATACTCGTCCATCTTTGTAAGGAAATATGATTACCTGGGGGCGACTTAGCGCCCGGCAGGTGCCTCCACCCACTTGTCGCGTGCTTTGATGAGGTCTATCAAGCGGTCTACGGCCTGCTCGGTGGGCACGCCCTTTTCGACGCATTCTTTGCCGACGAAGAGGTTGATTTTGCCGGGAGCGCCGCCCATATAGCCGAAGTCGGCATCGGCAAGCTCCCCCAGGCCGTTGACGATGCAGCCCATGACGGCTATCTTCACGCCGCGCAGATGCCCGGTCGCGCGCTTGATTCGCTCGGTGGTCTCCTGTAAGTCGAAGAGGGTGCGCCCGCACGATGGGCAGGCGACGAACTCTGCCTTGATGACGCGGGAGCCAGAGGCTTGCAGGACGTTGAAGGCGAGGGCCACGCGCTCATCGGGAGTGCCGTCGCCGGCGATCTCGATGCTGTTGCCGATGCCGTCGCACAGGAGCAACCCTATTACTATCGAAGGCTCAAGCAGCCAGGGGTCAGAATGTTGGTTGTGTATTACCTCCCCATTTTCTACGGCAGAATCTTCGATGTGGAGAGGGTACTTGCGACCCGCCTCTGTCAGTTTGGTGTTGAGCAAGCGGTATGCACGCACCAGGAAGGACGGAGCGGGGTCCTGTGCGAAGAGGGACAAAGTGAGGCCCCTGTGCCCAAGCGCGTGAGCGCGTGCGGCCATCTCCAGGGCAAGGTCCACTACCTCAAAGCGTTCGGTGCCATCGATTACGGCATCGAGCAATTCCGCGTTGCCACGATCCTCTCGCGCTTCGAGCCACAGGGGGATGCGCGCCTGAATAGCAGTTTTGACGCACTGCTCATAGTCTTGCCAATCAACCTGTCTGGAAGAGGCAGCCCGCAGCTTGAGGCCGCCGATTCCCGCCAGTTGCGGGGCGATATTAGCTGCCCCAGGGTAGTCATCCCCCGCATCTACAATCAAGCCGAGCGCAGATTTGCCAGCGCCTGGGTCTTCTTCCTCGCTACGCCTTCTCAACTCTTCAGCCAGAGGGGCTATTGCTTCCATGCCGGAGAGGGGGATGCATATCAGGTCGGGGCGTATCGCATTTTGCCCTTTACGTCGCGCCAGGTCTGCAACTGCCCTGAAGAGGTCCCCATCCGGCCACTCGGAAGGCTCACCAACCGTGGCTACGACTGTCACAGGCTGCATACCGCCCACTTTCACAGCGCCTGTAGCCACCTCGTATGTGCGCCTGGGACTGTAATGATAGGGATCGCGCAGGTCGGGTAGCGGCTCTGTTGAGAGGACTGAGGACTTGAGGACTGTAGGACTGAGGAGTGGCTGCCATTCGACTCTGAACTTTGGACTTTGGACTTTGGACTTAGCTGGTTATACGGCTTGACCAACTCGAAAGCCACAGGTATCTCGAACTCAGGCTCCTCGGTAAGAGAAACGCGCACTGTATCTCCCAGCCCGTCATCGAGCAGCGAGCCTATACCGATGGCCGACTTGATGCGCCCATCTTCGGCGTTGCCCGCTTCGGTCACACCCAGGTGGAGCGGGTAATTCCACCCCAACGCGTCAAGGCGCGCTACCAGAAGGCGGTAGGCGGCTATCATCACCTTGGGGTTGCTGGCCTTCATCGAGAAGATGATTTCGTGGTAGTCGTACTTGCGGCAGAGCGCGGTGAACTCCAGGGCCGATTCGACCATCCCTTCTGGGGTGTCGCCGAAGCGGTTCATAATGCGGTCGGAGAGGGAGCCGTGATTGGTGCCGATGCGCATGGAGACGCCGCGCTCTTTGCAGCGTAAGATTACGGGTCTGAACTTCTCCTCGATGCGAAGAAGCTCCGCCTCGTATTCCGCGTCGGTATACTCCCTGACCGCGAACACCTTGGCGTCAGCGAAATTGCCGGGGTTGATGCGCACCTTGTCGGCGTAGAGCGCAGCCTCCATCGCGGCTGAGGGGTTGAAATGGATGTCGGCCACCAGGGGCACGTCAAGGCCCATCTTGAGGAGGCGCTGCTTTACCTCGCCGAGGGCGCGGGCGTCCTTCGTGCCGGGCGTGGTGATGCGCACGATCTCGCAGCCCGCTTCTACGAGCCTGATGGTCTGGGCGAGGGTGGCCTCCACGTCCTGGGTGGGAGTGGTGGTCATCGACTGTACCCGTATGGGGTTATTCCCTCCCACGCCTACCTTGCCGACCATGACCTCGCGGGTCTGGCGACGCTTATAGGCATAAGGATTGGCGACGTAGGGGAGGTTTGTCTCAGGGGTGGGCGTAGCCAGCGTTATGGGCTGGCTACCTTCAATGGTTATACTCAATGCCGTTTACCTCAATTGGTGCGTACGAAATATCTCTTACATAATGTTAACGAACTTTGTGTCGAATAATAAAAGCTAAGAACTCCAGACAAAACAGATTGACAGCCTCACTCGTCCATCGTCAGCCCATAGCGGAGCAGGCAGGGCAGAGGCCGAACATGGCGAAATGGTCAAGGTTGGTGGAGAAACCATAATGCTCAAGGAGACTTACGCGGAGAGGCTCCAGAAAGCGGTCCTCAACCTCGACCTGGTTGCCGCAGCTGTAGCAGATCAGGTGATGGTGTGGGTCGCCCACAAGCTCGTACTCCATCTTTCCCCCGCCGAGATCTGTTACAGCCACTACCCCCAGTGTGCTGAGCAACTCCAGGGTGCGGTAGACGGTGGTCTTGTTGGTGGAGGGGTAACGCTCCCGTATCGAGGCGAGGATGCTGTCAACCGTAAGGTGGCCTCCGCACCTGGAAAGGGTCTCGACCACCATGAGCCTGCGCCCCGTCAGGCGGTGTCCCTGCACGCGCAGCCGCCGGTCCACCTCGCGTGTGCGTTCGTCTATGCTGGTCTCGGTTGTGCCCCCCATACTATAAGTATACCAAAGATGTGTCTGGGAGTTTTGACACCCCCTATAGTTTGCCAGGTCAGCGCAGATTTGTTATAATTTGAACGTTGCATGTATGCACGGGCCGCTAGCTCAATGGCAGAGCAACTGAACTCTTAATCAGTGGGTTCAAGGTTCAAGTCCTTGGCGGCTCACCACAAAATAGGCACGAAATTAGCTCGAATGTTCTAGCATTCGGGCCTTTTGTTTGGATTTGACCACTTAGTTGACCACCAAGGCCTCCAAGAGTGCTCGGAGTTCGCCCAGCGTTACCGCCCGCCCCTTTGGGAGCGATTCGCCACGTGCAGCCCGGATGTCCAGCACCCGGTGGTAGGTATAAATAAGGTCGAACTGCCAGGCCACCCTGAGGACCCCCTTTGCGGTAAAGTCCTCCTCACGGGATTGCTCAAACCAACGCACAAAGCCGATAAGGGATCGAAGGTATGCCTTCACGGTATTATGTATGAACGCTTTATGGATGCTCTTCCCTACCCACACCAATACCAAGTAAACTCGATAGTCTTTACAAGCGGTATCGGATAGGGAAGTATCTGTTAGGATAGTTGACGAGGTGTTCGACATGGCTTTTGTTGCGTCCCTTGATGACACAAACCCAACACTACTGCATATTGATATAATGCAGTAGTGTTGATCTTACCCCGAGTAGAAGGAGGGATCGAGCGCGCTCGATCCCTCCTTCTACGCTTGTTACATTGTTTTTGGGTAGTATTTCTAGTGATTGTCCGGAGTGGGTGTAGGGGTGGGGGTAGGCGCGCAGGGACCATCGTAATCAGGCGGAGGGTTAGGCCCTTCGCAGTCGGCATATGCTGGTGGCACTTCTCCTATGCTTATGAGGCTGCAACCTGAGGGCTGGGTCGAAACGGCAAACCCGAACATCGGGGCCATCACCACCAGTATCACGAGTGTGGCCCTGCCAATCGCCTTTGCTAGATTTGCTCCGCTTATGCCTCTTGCTCGTCCGTAGCGATTCATGGTAGATTCCTTTCAAGGCGTGGCGATATAACGTGACTCAGATAGAGGAAACTGCCGATTCGTCGTACGTATCGTACCGACAGATCCTCGCTTCTGAGGTTTGTTACTCGCTCAGTTGGTTGATCGGAAACAGATGAAGCTACACCTAGTTTTGTAGCGGGGCTAGCACCCAGCCCTAACGGGCCCTCTATCTATTTGCACCCTAATTGTAAGGGGGTCACACTGAAGGTTGCGCAATAATTGTGCATGGAACATGCAACAATATAGGCACGATCAAGTATTGAGCAGATCGTAAGTGGTATGTCAGCAGGGTATATAGAAGGCGTGAAGAGAGACGAACAACTACTTGCTCAGTTTGGCGCTGAGGTTGTTACACCAGCAGACCTTGCTTTATGGGCGCGTACATATGTGTTCGGTACTCAAAAAGAGGCCGCCGATTACCTGCGTCTAGACGCCAGCACCATCAGTAGATATGAGTCGGGCAGGGCGAAGGTAGATATTGGGTATATTGCTTTTCTTGTGAAGCAACTGGGCACGCTCGACGTAAGCGCATATCAAGGGTCAGAAGGAAACCGAGGCAGCTATCGTGAGTATCTGTTGAGGTATACAAACGAGATTATCACGCGCGCACGAATTTATGGCCTGCGGTTCCGCTTCCACAACTGGAATCATCTGTGTGAAGTTGCCGACAAATATGAACGTGAGCGGCATGAAGCGACCAAAGGTCGCGAGCGAGAGGAGGAAGTTAGTACCGAAACAGCCGAGACCATCGAAGGCAGTGCTGCCCAATTCGAACAGGCTCCGGCTAACATGCATCCCTCCACGCCATCAATAGCGCGACAGCCGTTCCAACTGCTATCCCTCTTTTTGCTGCTCACATTGGCGTTAGGAGTAACTCTAGTAAGTATTGCCGCTGTAGTGCAGCTATTTACATCATCAGGAGATGGTGGCACTACTGGTTTGTCGACTCCCTCCCCTGTCACTGCTGCTCTCACTACAGGCACGTCAGCAACAAGCGAGCCTACTCCCGTACAAGTCCCAGCGACAGCGCCTCATACTCCTTTGCCCCCTCCTGCACTTACCCCGACACAGGAACGAGTTCACCTCTACCCCTGAATTGCTTGGCAAAGGAGGCATTATTCAGGGGGAGGGGATCAACGTTGAATTAGTGGATTATGAGATACGCTCACATGATCACTCTGAAGATGCTGCTGTGAGCTACGTGCTGTCGTTCATCAACGACACGGACTCTGCTGTGGAAGTGCAGTTCAGTCTATACTCCATTTCGGCTGTCGATAACATCGGCACTAAATACTCTGACAACTTTGCCATGGCCGCCACTTGGTACGCTGAGTATGGGCGCTACGGCTGCATTTCAATACAACAGCCGGTCTACCCTATAGAGCAGCACTTGACTGTACCAGCGAAGGCGTCGAGTAACCTGACCCTTTACCTAAATGTGGCAGGAACCACTGGTGATTGCCGGGTCTGGGGTGTCGGGCGATCACGTGTGCCTTTCGAGACCAATTACGTGGACCTCGAAATTACCTCAGTGAAATACCGAACTAACCAGTTGCACGAATTTTCTGACATGGTCTGGAGGTTAAAACGATAGCTGAATAGAGGTAGATATTGACAGAGGGTCACTGCTCTTACAAGTTGCTATGCCATGCGTCACAAAAGGACGCATGGCATAGCAACTTGTCACGGATGCGTTTGCGATGCAGATATGATGGTTATCCGCAGTCTACCGTAATCATTAGACGGATCATAATCCACAAGTTTGGCTTGAAGGGGAAAGCCCTCCCCCATCAGTTCATACTTGTACACATGGTCGGCTGAATAAGCAGCATCAATTGGAGATGGATCGATCCAACTTGTGCCATTATTCATGCTCACTTGTAAAGGGGTGAATGACGCGTATGGTGGTTCGTCGCGGCGACCACAATATGCACCGCTCCCACTTGGCGCTGCAAAGGTATACTCCGGATCCAGGCCTACCGGGCCGTTCGGATCGCGTCCCCCACTTTGTGCCGTTGGATACTGTGGCTGAGCCTCTGGCGACCCTTTACATGAGGATTTCCACCAATCCTTTGACCACGCACTAAAGGTACCTGCAATTCTTACCGTGACCCATTGCCTATTTGGAATGGGAATGATGCCGCGCACGTAATAAGCCGTGCCGGATCCTGTTGGCTGGCGACTATCGAGCCATAACTCGTCGAGTACATCCTTCAAGGTCTCTGTAGGCATGACAGCAGTAACCGCTGTACTAGTAATGCGAGTATTTTCAGGACTTATCTGCGGAACAGCGCTCGTTGCCGTTGGCGTTGCCTGTGGTAGGGCACTTGGTGAGAGTAGATACACAACGCTAACTAGCAGTCCCGCGCTGACACCGAGTGCAACAATCAAAAGGGCGATTCGGGTACTCCTTGGCATGTGCAGGAGGGATTGACCTGAAGTCCTTTCAAGATTACTCGTTGAAGCGTGCCCACGCTGCGTAATTGGTGATTGTTGCGCCTTACTGCCCATGGGTGCCGTTGGGAAAGCTCCGCTGAGAGGTCCAGTCACTGCTGGATCGATCAGTTCCTCGGATGTGCGCGTGTAATCAGCAGTCCTTGAGTCCGTTTTGGTCTCGGGAGCGATATATGGAGATGCGTTTGCGTTAAATGCGGCAGGCGACACGCCACCGATCTCTTCGTCATCCCAGGATGGAATCTCCGAAATAGCGCCAGTGATATCGTCCTCTACAAAATCCTGATCGTTTGACTGGTGGGCAAGTCGTTGCCTAACTTGCTCCGAAAAGGCATCAGCAATCCGGCTTAGATGCTCCCAGTTCCTAATGCGGGGCACACCAGGGTAGAAAGCGGCGTAGATCCGTCTCAGGTCGTTCAGCAGTTGAACCAGATCTGTCTGGGCGGCGACTGAGGCAGCAATACTCTCATCGCCATAAAACTCATAAGCGTCCTGTTCAACAATGCGTTTTGCCAAGAAAGCCAGGTAGCCTATCGGTGGGGTATTCTTACCCGCCTCATATTTGCTTATCATGCTGCGGCTGATGCCGATGTCATGGGCGACATCGCGTTGACGCCTGAAAACGCGGCTACGCAGGTCACCAGCAAGGTCAGCAGGTGAACTGATATCTTTGCCTATTTTGGGCAGGTTGTCATTTCTCAGCATTTCCCATTCTCAGCTTCCCCTTCGAAACGAGACCTTACATTACGCGTCTACGCGTCGGCCTTTCGCCTCCCTTGTTGGGGAGGGTAGCCGTTAGGGCCGTAGCAGCGGTCTTCTAACCCTTTTCTCTGGTCAACTCGTGGTCGAACAGCTATTGCTCCCAGCGAGGGAGCAATTAGCGCGCCATTATTGCTCCCTCGACAAAATCCAGGTTCACACTAGACCTGTGAGCAGGGAAGCTGCTGAACCAGCCAGTTGCCGGCGCTGCGAGACCTTCCAGCGGCTATCCCTGACGCAGCCATTATGCAAGCAGGCCAACGCTACATGACTTAAGACTAGCTCTGTTTCAGAAACCGGAGGCTTGCTTCTACAACCCGTTTCTATTCGGTTCAAATTGAAAGGAACAGAACACATGACTATAAGCAGATCGGTAAAGAGAACTATCACCACGATCCTCTTGTCGTTGCTGGCTCTCGGCATTATCAGTTTCTCCGGGGCCGCCAGCCACCTTCCAGCAATTGCTACAATCCAAGTAGCTTATGCCGAGGAGTGTTCAGGACCTAATCCCCCACCTGATTACGATAAGCCCTGCGAGCCTACCCCCACCCCTACGTCCACACCGGATCCCAACATTTGATCACAGCTTGACATGTGATCTACATAGCGGACGTGGTTGCTTCATAGAGCGGTAGCCACGTCCTCTTCTTCCTTGCTGGTTGTGGTGTGTGCCCTCTCCAAGTAGAGAGTGTAGTCTACTGACTTAGTCGTGCCCCGTCAAGTCGCTTGCCACTATCCAGCAGCGTTCCTTGGTGAATTCTTACCCAACTTTCGAAGTCGACAACCTGGTTGCTGAGTCGAAATACCCTATCGCCTGCTCGTGGGCTCCTCTGGATATTAATATTCTGGCATAGGCAAGTGATATGGTTGCTGTTGCCTCTCGCGCAGCAGTGCCCTCCAAACGATCGAACGCATGCTTAATCATGCGATCTGTAGTTGCGGTGTCACCTTGATCCTCCGCTATCAGCGCCGCCACTTGGAGCAACTCCACGTACGTGCGAATTGGGTTCAGCCGTGTCCCATCGACTGAAGTGTTCCCTTTAAGTTCATATGTGTCACTAGCCCGCAAGAATGCCTCAGCATGTGCAAGACTCTCCCCTGCGTACTTAGCGGCCTCATGAAGCAATCCTTGGCTGCGAGCAAGTATTGCGCGACCCCGATGCAGGTAGCTCAACAGGCCAGAATTGGTGTTATCTCTCAGGAATTTCCCAGCCTTATCAAGATACTCACCAGCCTCAGCATTCCGCTGGTCATCCAGCATGGCCTCCGCAATATGAATGCAAACCGAAGCCGCCTCACTCCCTTACCCAACATCTCGTATATATCCAGCGCACGCACGGCATATAGCCTAGCGTTGGCCCGATCTCCCAGTTGATTATAAGCAGTTACCAGTCCCCAAAGGATGCCTGCCTGGCGTTCCTTATCGTCCAAGTCTTCCGATGCAGTTAAAGCCTCTTTATATACCTTTATCGCTCTGGCTGGCTGGCCACGCGCCCAGTAATCGTTAGCTAGATTGCGAAACACACTCACAAGAAAGTTGAGATCTGTGATGACCCCCCGGTGGATAGCCTCAAGGCACCAAGAATGGTGCTCCAAAGCGAGCGAAGGTTGCTCTAGCTCGTAGAAGACAGCACCAAGGAGATTGCGAATACGTGCTTCTGCCTCATCATTGCCATGATTGAGCTCCAGTGCACGTTCAAGCTCCTTGCAAGCTTGCTCTGGCTTGCCTTGCTGCAGATGTGCCCTACCACGTAGGAAGGGCCATAGATAGTGCTCACTCGACGGCAGTACATCGAAGTATAGATGAGAGGTGGCTTCAGCTGTATCAACCAGGTCGAGAGCCTCCGCTACACTGCCCATGCGGATCAGCATCTTTGCGTAGTTTGCTTGGTGGAGTTGGTTCTCCTTCACGACCTCCAAATCGGGAGTTGCTATATCGGGTTGCCATGCTGACATGAAGTCGCTAACGGGTACGCCCAAGCGCCCGGCGAACAATTCGATTGCTTTCTGAGATGGCTGCACGGAGTCACGTTCCACTGCGAGCACATACCTCTCGGTGAATTCGGGCTGCCCCAGAGCATGTGCGTTCAGGCCGCGTTCTATGCGGGCTTGGTATAACAATTGGCCAAGCGTTTTGGCTTGTTCAGTTGAGGATGAAGGGCTCATGTTTGGCTGGCATATTCTTCGGTTGAATTGCGCGATTGGCACTCTAAGGACATTGGACTCTTCCGCCGTCAAGGTCACCTGGCTAAGGGGGAGTAGGCGCGCTCGAAATATTGCGCCAACTCTTTGTAGTCCCCGCGTTTGGCCAGTACTTGGGCATAACGTCTGTATATTTCGGCAACCGCTTGGCCCAAGTTAGCGCTACTTGGCCCCCAATCATTATCACCGATGAGCAGTTGGATCGCCTCTTCAAATCTGCGGTCTGTTGTCAGCGCATCATTCCGCCGTGAAGCTATCTCCCCAGATAAAGCTATTGCATTCGCCAGCCCAACTGCCAGAACTGGAGTCATATCCGAAACGCCCAGTTGTTGGCCAACTGCCAACGCTTTCTCGACTTCCTGCTCGGCGGAATCGATATCATCTCGCTGAAGCAGCAGTCGAGCAAGTGCCGCAGAAGCAGATATCCGTTCGATTGGACCACCAGCTCTCTCGATCAGACTGGCGCCGCTTTGTAAGTACTCTTGAGCCAGCGCTATGTCGTCGGTCTCAGCCAAGAGGAGACCATAACTGGTCTGGAGCAAAGCCTGCGTTTTGAAGTTATTCAGCACCTCATAAAGCGCAAACGCCTTGCTGGTTGCTATTCTGGCCTCTTCGTAAAGGCCCTGGGCAACGTAGCTTTGCGCAAGCGTACAAAGGGCGCTCGCCTGTTGATTGAGTGTGTCGAGCGAATGGATCTGCTCCAGGCCAGTTTCACACAGGTCTCTGGCACGTCCCATATCTCCCAGTGCAACATAATCACTTATGATATTGTGCAACACCGATAAACGAAAGTTAGGGTCAGGTACGTAGCCCGCATTTGCGGCGTTTAAGCAGTGTATGTGCTGCTCAAGAGCTGCCAACAATCTACCAGACTTGTGGTAAATGGAGCCGAGTACCAAGCGCAGTCGCTCAACCGCCTCACGGCTTCCGCTGGCATTGGCAAGTTGCATCCCCCTGTGTATGAAGCTGGAAGCTTGATTCGAAGTCACCAAGCTCTGAAGCCGCCACCGCCGCTATCTCGTAAGCCAGACTGAGATTCTTCAGAGTGGTTCAACTCTGAGTATGGACTGATGTGGTTGCAGCGTGTAGCGGTTTCTCATCTAGGGTAGGTTGTGTGAGTTGCTCTTCAGATACCCAGGATTGAAGGAGATCAAGCGCTTCTCTGAAACGACCATTAAAGAGCAGGCCTTGCGCCTGAGCGATCTGCATGTCGCATAGAATTCGACTCCCTTCCTTTCTCATCGTCTATGTAACCAGACTCTCCGCGCCTCTTGCGAACGCGCTTGGATAGCAAGTCAAGATCCGCTGCGTTGAGGCTCGAGCCTTGAGCGTCGACTAACTGCGCGAGTTCGACTTGCAACCGAGAGGCTATGCACTGTAGTGCGCTGAGTGAGGGCCGGACTTTGCCTTGTTCAATAGCCGAGATATAGGCTTTGGAATAGTCCTCCCCTGCGAGGTCGCTCTGCGTCAAGCCCTTCGTCATGCGTAGAACCTTGATTCGCTGTCCGAGTGCCTTCGCTGTTATAGCTGCGACAGTTATGCTCATGCGCGTCTCACTTTAACAGATCGATAGTAAAATCATGACGTGGCCCATCATAATAAAGCACGGGTAATGCAAGAGGCTAGCGGTATGCCTCTACCGTACTCTAATTATAACATGCCCTATATGCGGGTGGTAGATTCTGACGGCACGTGGAGCAAAGTTTTATCATTTTCATTTCCCGCGTCGGCAACTTGATATCGAAAGCGGCCGCAACATGCCCAGAATACGGGCGAGGAAGCTCTCCACACCGGCTGGCATAGCTTGCAGGAGTGGCCTAGCGCTGAGGGCAACACCTGGGAAAGAGTAAAGAGTATGGACGGCACTATTCAGTAGCTCGTATGCCCGCAACAAGATCGGATGGGTAACGCACTCCTGGGTGGCAGCTTTGTGCCTGCTAAAAAGGGGTCTGAAGTAGGCAAGACCAAAGTGGGCAAGGACTCTAATCGGATTTTGATTTTAGTCTTGATAGATAGGAACTTGCTGGCTTTGGACAAGACGCTTCAGCGCTCGTTCTTTATGTTTACGGACGCGAGCCGCCGTGAAGAATTCTCCCTGGCTACGAGTCTAATAGTTCAGCGATTTCCTGCATGCGGTAACCATCAGCAACTAGCCGGAGGATGATCCGATCAACTGGACAGAGCTGGCCAAACAAAGTGCTGTAAGATATCACATATGCGACAGAAAAAGAGTTGGGTTGAGCCAGCTGACCCTCAGGAATTGACTCCAGAGAAATCTCCTTTCTCGCTAATTCGACATACTTCTTGGCTGTACGCTGCATGACAACCGCCACGTATGTGCTGAGCTGACATTCACCGCGGAAAGCGCGTAGAACGTGCAAATCATTCTTGAGAAGTTCCACTAACGTGCTCTGGACCACGTCATCGATACTGTTACGATCTAGATTGAGTTTTGGAGTTAGAAGGCCGTACGCTAAGCGCTCGACCAAGTGGCGTAGTTCGGCCCAGGCACTGCATTCACGGCTAAGACACCGATTTATTAGTTCACTGTCATTCATCGGTTTGGGCAAGGATTGGGGCAAAACGACGATACCACCGCATAAGGAGGATGAAACTATCATCGAAGTTGCATAGGAGAACATTCATGGTTGGTCACTTCGACATATCGCAAGCGGCTAGTGGGCCAATTCTCGCACATTGTAGCATATAAAATGGATTAAGTCAACTATTTATTGACTTAATCCTTACTTAAGTGATCACCAATTTTGCAACTTAAAGACGAGACTGAACTAACCTCACTGGTAGTGACGGGCACTCTCTGGGGGCGGATGCTGATAGATGGTAATCGCCTATATAGTTTAGCGATCGCTATGAATTGTATGATAAAAGTCTCTGAATGAAGCGTTCACAAAACTGTTACTAGATTGAAACAGGGTTCTAGTAGAAGTAAATGGCTGTGCGCCACCTGGACGTTGCTTTTCTCATTTGGCCGCATTGCCTGTCACGTTTCGAGATGCTTTAGACACAAACGAATAATGGGCAATTCGCTGAGTATGAGTTGTCGATTCCGCATTAGTTGCGCAGCTTTTCACGTCAGGAGCACAGGGTCATGCCCTATGACACGGGACACCTGGGCGACGAGGTAGTTGCGGCGTATTTGGATGGAACCTTCGAGCGGGCGAGCGGCGCAGGCTCGTAAATCATCTTGCCGAATGCTCGGATTGCTGTCATAAGCTCGTCGATATGCAGCTTTTTTTATCTCAAGCAGACCTGCTTGCGCCTATCGTCTCCCTACATCCGTTTGAACAGTTCTTGATCGCTCTAAAGCAATCTTTGTCAGTACCAAAGCGTAATTGGCCTTTTCTGCTCTTGATAACAATTACACTTGCCATATCGTCGTTGCTGGTACTCAATGAGAAAACGTTATCGCAACAAAACACGATAATAGATCAGGAACTGGGCTTCCTGGTTAGTCTCGCTCTTGTCGCCCATCTATTGCTGCAGCAGCCGGAACTCCGCTGGTTGATCATCCGCTTATGGCAGGATGGCGAATCCCAGTTATCCATAAGTCGTCTGACTACCTTATTTGCCTGGCATCAAGGCTGGCCGTTAGGAGCCTGGCTATTCGTCATATTAGCGGTGGGTGCCAGTGTAATCAGTCTTGTGTTCATACCCAACTTAGATGGGAGATCGCTCGCTGAGATAGCGCGCCTTTTTGCGAACCTGGCATTAATAGTTCTTTACTGGGGTTGGTTTTGGGCTGGCTTGTTCTGCTACGAGTTGGCTGCGATTATGAGTCGAACTACCGAAGTTGGCACAAGAAGTCACTATAGCATGACTTACTTATCAATCCTTAAGGAGAAATCGTACGTGCTGGAAAAGGCCAAGTGGATCGCTCTTCAGTGGATTATGTTAGCCAGCTTTTTCGTCAGTTGGCAATGGGGGCACACGAAGAGCGACCTGGATCTACTGCATTGGTCTCCTGTCCTTGTGCCTGTGTTGGTAGCTCTCTGGCTCGGCTATGCACACTTGGAGTTTGGCATTATGCACCTAGCGCGCGAGTCTTATAGGGCACGAGGGGAAGATACAGCTGGAAGTGAAAAGCAGAGGCGGCGGAGCTATCTACTATTCAACATCCGCAATGTTCTCTTTCTCAGTTTTCGAGTGGGATTTAGCCTAGCTCTGACCATACTTCCGATCTGGGTATTGACAAAGGCAGGCTAATCAAACAACCCTCCAAGTTGCTCCGCTGCCTTCCAAAAGCGATAGATCGCGGCATTATTCCAAACTGAAACTGTCACATGTTGAACGATATTGGGCACTAACAACGCACAAGCATGACTCCGTATCGCAATTAGCCAGCTCTTTATCAAGGCGGACCTGCATGCTGAGAATTACTCACCAGCCACTAGAAGGAGACGTGAACAAATGCAATCGCAATCTCAAGTAACTTGCCCGACCTGTGGCGCAGTTAATCCAGCAGGTAAAGTGTTGTGCATCTCGTGTGGCAAAGCCATGGCCGCAATTCAACCGGGTAGCGGGCGCACAACTCAATTTCCGCAAGCGTATTATCAACCTTCAGACCCTGCGGCTTACCCACAGCCGCCTGCCGCATCTCAGAGCGCGTACCCGTATCCAGGTATGCCGACACTTCCTGATTATTCGATAACGCCCTCCACGCCCGCCAATACAAGAGTACAGGTCTATCTGGCGAAGTTTCTACGGGCCCCGAAAACTGGTTTGCCGCTGCCTTGATACTCTTTTTCTTTTTCCCCTGGGTTAGCGTGGGATTTGTGAGCATATCTGGCGCCCAGGTTCCTGAGATAGGGAGGGTCTTGCAGCAGATGACGTTCACATTCAATCCCAATGCCGGGATTAGCACCGAGGCCCTTTTCCTCAATTTCGTCTATTTGATACCGATCTTGGCCGCCATCACCATAGTGCTGAGTGTAACAGGGAGCGACACCAAGATTGTGGCACTTGCTACTGGAGGAGTGGCTCTATTTATCTTCATGATCACGTTGGTGAGGGTAGGTGGATACCTGTTCCAGACGCTTGGCATTGGCTCCTACCTAACAGTTCTAGCAGCGATTGGCATTATGCTGTCTGCCCTCGAAGTGATCAAAAGGCCAGTGCACCCGTAGACATAGAAGAATAGATAGCGGGCAAAAGGTGAGCAGGATGAAGTCACATGGAGGAGAGATTGAGGGTCATAGATAGGAGTAAGGAAATTTCGCTGGCAGTTACTTCAGTGGTGTCCATAGCTGTGGCTATATTGGTCATACTTCTGTCTGCTTGCGATAACCCAGGCGAAAGCCTGGCTCTGCGACCCACGACGCCTAAGGCCCAGGCTCCTACTGCCATCTTGCAAGTGACGCCTTTGGCAGAAGCACCTTCGCCTACCCTAACCATGCCTCCGGCCTATACGAATACGCCTCTTCCACCTACAATCACACAGTCTCCGACACACACTGCTACCAGTCCTCCCTCCTCTACTGCTACAACGCCTCCATTGCCGACAGACACGATGCTACCAACCCCAGCGCCGACGGATACGACTACGCCGCCCACTGCAACGCCGGAGAGCGTGCCCCCTCAGCCCACAGCCGAACCAAGTGGGATAGCCCATAAAGTCGGTCAGCCGTGGGAGCAAAGCGGTATGTCCATGAACATGGTAAGGTTAGAGGTCCGGGCGCAAAACGAAAGTCAGGATGCAGCGGTACATGCGTGGTTCCGGCTGTTCAATAAGACCGGGCAACGGCTCCTTATGGAAATCGCCTGGAAGAACATCTATATAGAAGACAGTCAGGGCAATCGCTACGTTGATTGGGAGACCAACCCAAGCACCTCACAATGGATAGATCCGGGAGCGACCTATGATTTTGACCGTTACTATACTCGCAGACCGGGTGAGCGCAGCCGAGTGCCTTCCGACGTAACTTATGTGCTCGCAATCGTAGATCAGTTCGCCCGCATAAGCAACGTGCGCTGGCAGGTCGATATCAACCCCATACTCGTGTCAATCTCTCCACCTGACCCCACAACTGTCAAGCAGGTTGGGGACGCCTGGGAACACGATGGGCTGGTCCTCACTGTAAAAAAGATAAATGTTTCCGCCGAAAGCGAGAGCAACGATTCGGCAGCTCATGTCTGGTTCTCACTTACCAACAAAAGCAATGAGCGCCGCTTGCTTGAGATAGATTACGCATACTTCTATATGTTGGATAGCCAGGGACGGCGCTTTAGCGATTGGAATGGTGGGGGTATTCAGACCCAGTGGCTTGACCCAGGCCAGAATTACGACTTTGATCGATATTATTCGGAAATGTCCGGGCTACGCAGTCGAATAACGCGCAACGCCGACTTCATTTTGATCAAAGTCGATAAATTGAGCACAACTACCTCCATGCAGTGGCGGATGGACATCAACAGGTAAGTTCAGACCGCCCCACGTGTGTCTGGCTCGCCAGGTGAACGATCGCAGTAGCTGGTGCTGAGGTAGCGAGCAAGCGTCGCTGGTTTGCAAGCCAACCTCCTGGTGCCAGAGGAACTGTTGGGGCTATTATCGGGGCGATAGTTGGCGAGGCCGCCTGCGCAACTCTCCCCCGGACATTGAGGTAGATTGACATACGAAAATAATACGAAAACAGCTAGCGATTATTAAAGACCGACCTAATAAATCAGGAGGAAAATGATGCAAGTAAAATGCCCACATTGTGGGGTGACGAATCCCGCAGGCAAGATACTGTGCAGCAAGTGTGGCAAAGCCATGATGGGCAGTGCGCCGCCTGTGAAGCCCCAACCCATCCCTCAACCCCAGCCGCAACCTCTAGCCACGCCTCCTGCTCCTGCACCGTTACCCGCGAAACCGTCGCCCTCTCCTATCCTTGGCGCGCAACCTGTGACAGGTGGAGCGCGCCCTATTACGCCTCTGTCTGCCCACCCACCGCTGGTCAACGGGGTGCAACCACCTCAGGCCATGCCCTCACCCGCGCAGGCTCTACACCCCACGATAGGTGCGTCCCCTGCCTACCCAGTTCCTCCCGCAGATCACTCCGCACCAGGCATAGCTCCCATTCTTACTCCTGCTTCCAAGCAACCAATTCCTACGCACACCATGCAAGCGCCGATGGTTCCAAGCGTGAGCGCTCCTACTGCTGCCCCGGCTCAGAGGGGGCTGCTGGGCCAGCGAAGGCTTGCTATCGGGCGCGCTACCTGGCTGGGAGCCATAGCCGGCGGGCTGGGAGGGCTGATCCCTGAGATCATTTTGTCCCAGTTGGGCGATCTTACCTGGCCGCCGATAGTGTACGACTTCCTTATATTCTGTAGCATGGGGTTGCTTGTGGGAGCGGCGTTGGGTGCGCTCGATGGCCTCATGGCGCGGCACTCCGAGCTTATCAAGCGTGATCTGCGTCGTGGAGCGATTATCGGTTTGGTAGGTGGGATTATCACATTGGTGCTGGCTGAACTTATATTCAACTACCTTGGAGCTACCAACTTTGCGCGCAACATCGGCTGGATCGTCTTCGGCGCGCCGTTCGGTGCGATCCAAGGCTTCCGTAGGCGATCCTCAACCCAGGGCCTCCTTGGGATGGTGGGTGGGGCGTTGGGCGGCTTGATAGGTGGCTACTTGACTAACCTCACCATACCGTTCGGCCTGGCGATTATGGGCTTCCTCATCGGTCTGTGTAGCGGCTTGCTACATGACATCTTCAAGCGTGCGTGGCTACGGGTGATGTCTGGGCGTAGTGAGGGCCGAGAGGTGATATTGGACAAGCATGTCACAGTATTGGGCAGCGGGGACATCGGTAAGGTAGACTTCGGCCTGTACGGCGATCAGGCGATTGTGCAACGCCATGCCGAGGTCATTAAGAAAGGTAACAGCTATCAGATAGCGCCGGTTGGCGGCGCGCCTATACTGCTCAACGGGATGCAAATCTCCCAGGCCACTCCCTTACGTGATGGCGACCGAATACAACTCGGCCTCACAATTCTCGATTTCCAGAGTCGAAAAGTGTAATAACATAGAATAGGAGCATCTATGTCTTACCAACAAAGAGAGCGCGTTACATGGTCTCTTCGAGAGGTCGCAGGGGCCCTATGCGCCCTCCTACTCTTTATGTTCATTGCCTGGCTGATTAATTCGGACAGGCCCAATTTTGCCTCTCTTTTGAGCGGCAACCCGCAGAGTGGGGGCAGCGGTCACTTGCGAAACGGCTCGCTGCTGCGCTTGGGGACGGGTGACGTTCAAGTGACGTTACTCTGGCAAGACGACATAGACCTCGACCTTTATGTCACCGACCCGCGCGGTGAGACGATGTGGTACCAAAACCCGCGTTCGTCAAGCGGCGGTATGTTAGACGTTGATGCAAATGCCGCCTGCCAGTCTCCAGCTATGATGATAAACCCAGTGGAGAATATTTTCTGGCCTTACGGTGGCGCGCCCACAGGGCACTTCGTCGTAAAGGTCAACTATTACCAGGATTGCATAGGTCGCGGCGCTGGCTCTTTCAAGATAAGATTGAAAGTAGATGAGCAAACTACTGAGTATTCGGAGACTGTCACGTTTGTGAATCAGACTGTGCACGTCACGGAATTCGACCGCTAGCTGCCCAACCCAATTACGGTCACTACAGGATAGGCATTGAGCAGACGAATGATTTGAGATTTACCAACGCTAAAGCGGCCAGCAAATGCAACCATAGCGCCCTTTGAACGGAGTAATTGCTAGTGCTAAACTCTTCAAGCTATTTGTATAGGTGCGCCACCATCAGGGGCAAGCTTGAACCAGTCGCCATCTTCCGGGTTGGAGAGAAACAGGGTTACATATGAGGGAGATGGCCAGCCTTTCAGGTTGATTGGCGTCTTGTAGACGCCCTCCTTGCCTGGGACGCGCTGATCAGGCCTGATGCTACCGATGATCATGCCTGCTGACACGTTGACAGCAGGGCGGTTGGACGATACCACCACGAGTAAGGTGGGAAGAATGGATACATCGGGAGCCACAACCTCCATAAAAGTATTGCCGTTCAGGTCCCGCGCCAGCCGATATTTGACCGTGCTGGTGGGTCTCAACCGCAGTTGCGGCAGAGCGCTCGCGTCTAGCGTAAGCCACTCTTTACTATGCATCATTAACGGCACAACACTCACCGTGAGCATCTCCACCTTGCCCACGTCCTGTGTATACACGCCCTGACGAAGATACTGCACGCGACTTACAGTCTTGAGGGGCGATTTGGCGGAAGCCGATGCCCCTGGCGATATGCCTGGTCGTGCGAACGAGGTGGGTAACATACTATGAGCAAACGGTGGCGAAGGTGATGAGATGCCCATGGGCCCCGTACCGCTGCTGGAGCGCACCGCCACGCCTACAGAGGCCAGGTCTTCGGGCCAATCCCAGGTCAGACTCAGACGCCCATTTTCCAGCCTGCCCTGTAGATTGGTTGGCACATGGCTTGACAGCCACCTTAGCTTGCGTGCGCGCACATCCAGATCGTACGTAGACGCTCCAAGCAGTTCATTTACCTTCAAATCATCCCATAGCATCATCGCCAGACGGTCGTTACCGCTCGATAGTGCCGCCGCCAGGGCATCTACGCTTTTCATACGCTGTTTGGCCTGGGCCACCTGTGTCTGGAATTTCTGCGCTGGGGTGTAACCCTGGAAGAGCCGCTCGTCCCATACAGTCAGCAGGCGTGCGTCGTCCGCGCGGGTTGCAGCCTGACTCACTTCTTCCAGTGCGTGGCGTCGCCGCTTGATATATTCGATGCGCGGACGGAGCGGTGCGGCCAGTATGGAGGATTGTAGGCCGTCGCGCTGCCATATTGTCAGTACTGCTTCCTCTTGAGCGGGGTCGCCCAGCATCTTCTCCAGTTTGGTGAAGGCAGCGAGGCGTGCCTGCGCCTGCTTAACACGGGGTGCGTATCCTTTGACTTGAGGCACGTCTTTGAGCAGAGGGTCGTTCCAGGTTTGCAGTATGCGTCTGTCGTCGTCCAGCTTGATTGCGTTTTCCAGAGCTTTGATTGCACTCTGGCGGAGTTGTTCGATACGGGCCTGTGCCTGCATTACGGTTTTCTGATAGGCGCGTGCCGGTCCATAAGTGCTGAGGGCAGGCCACAGACTCACTATCGCGGCGTCATCGTGCCGCTGTACTGCCTCCTCAAGTGGCTTTAGGCGGTCAAGCCTGATCTTCGCCGCTTCATAAGCTGGCTTATGCGACTGCGCTCTGGCGTACCCGTTGAATACCGTATCGCTCCAGGCGGCGATGATAGCTCGGTCTTGGTCCGGGTGGGAGATGTCGGCCAATGCACTTTCGAGTTGCCGGAGCTTTTGCAGACGGTCTCGCACACGACTTACCTGTGCGGTCAGGGGGCGCGCAAGGAAGAGCTTTTCGAAACTGCTCTGTCCCCATACCCGCAGAACGGCCTCGTCGTCCTCGGTTGATAGAAGCTTCCGGAGTTCTTGCTCCTGTGCGACGCGCTCACGAGCCAACTTCACCCGGTCACGCTTGACTTTATCAAGCATATCCAGGTTCAGAAATTTGTCCTGGGCGGTCTGGGCAATCCCCTCCTCATCGTCCCGATTGATCGCGCCAGTAAGCGCGTCATATGCCGCTTTCCTCCCGACCCTTACACGTTCGATTGCAGTCTCAGCCTGTGGTCGTAACTTCTGGGCAGGGGGGTAGTTTTTCAGGACGAGCCATATGATTTCGGCCGCGATATCATCTCCGCTCTTGAGAGCTTCGTAAAGCGGGCGGATGCGCTCCAGTCGCTGGCGAGCCTCTTGCACTTTGGGCAGGAGGGGTAGCGCGGGGCTGTACCCCGTGAACAGGTCATCATCCCAGGCCGCGACCATAGCGGGATCGTCCTGGTTGGCGATAGCTAACCGTAGGTCATGCAGCCTGGCCAATCGTTGTTGTATCGCTTGCATACGTGCGGCGAATGTGTGGCCAATGGGGGTCTGTGCAAAGCCTGCTCGCGCCCACACCTGGAGGGCGGCCTCATCGTCGCCCCGTTGAAGGCATGCCTCCATCTCATCAGCTTGGCGCACATGTGCTCCTGCCAGGTTGACTTCAGCCTGGAGCGTCTGGTCTTGAGCAGGTTTATATCCCTTCAGAATAGGGTCGGCAGCAGCCACCACAATTGCGCGCTCGTTCTTAGCGGCGATAGAGGCTTTTAACCGGGCTAACGCTGCTTCGTGTTCAGCAAAAGGGTTGACCACCTGTATGAAGTCGGGCACGGTGGTCACAGGTCCGTGGCAGGCATCGTGCAGCACTTGCAGGAGCCTTTGTAGGTCGGGATCCTTTATACTCGCCAACCTTGTGAAAAGGCGCGAATAGTTAGGTTCCTTCAGGTCCTGACTTCTGAAAAGGAGAGTATCAGTTGTGAGTCCGCCCGTATCCTTGCTGTGCGTTGAAAACTCGTTCCAGAGGCCAGGGTCAATGGAAAGGGATAGCAGAGCTATATAGATGACCAGAGCGGAAAAGTTATCCATCCGCTCATTATATAAGCGATTCTGTAGGTCGTGATGCTGGTAGTCAGGGTTTCCTGCTTCGTTGGTGCCACGCCCTGCGAATGATGGTATGAACACTCCGTCATAATCAATCAGTACGAGCGAGTTGTCTGTCCGCCTTACCATGACATTAGTACCGGAGAGGTCACCGTGCGCTATGCTTGCCCGTTTCATCTGGCTTATCAATTCGATCCATCGTTCAGCCAACATTCGGATCGTGGTCGTGTCGCGCTGATCCGCCAACCGATCAAGACAGCTAGTTAGCGTATCGCCATCAACCCACTCCATCTCCATGATTGGCATGATGAACGGAGGATCTTCAGAACTTGATCTTGATGCCCTGTTTGTGGAATTTAAAGTCGGCGGTTATATTGGAGATGTGCTGTTGGAAATATTGATCGATGTCTGTATATCGACGCTGGTGTTCCTGATCAGGAATTGTATAGAAGCAACGCACCGCGCGTTTCTTGCCGCTGGCATCCGTCAGCCGGAAAACGCGTGCGAAGTTCCCCGAAAAGACGAGCGGAGATTGCCACGTGCCGCTTGCGGGTGTAGTGCTTACCTTCATGTCCAGCTTGCCCTTGCGCAATGCAGCTACCATAAGCCGCACGCTGCTGCGGGTCATAGCGTCATCTATCTCTTGAGCGGTGGCTGTCTCGAGCATAGTTCAGTGTTGCGTTCATGGTCACGCATTAGATGGTATCTGGTACGGCTGGAGTCTCTTGGCTAAGGGGTGGCAGTGTTTTTGACCTGAGAGGATGGACTCGCGGTGCCGGAGTTTGGCACAGCATCTGAGGTCGTTGTAGCAGTAGTGGCAGTAGTGGCAGTAGTGGCAGTAGGTAGCGCTGGCTCAGCCGTATCAGTCAGTTGGACGGTGGGCAACGCCTCAGCGGTCACTGCTATCATTTCAGGAGACTTGGAGCCATCCGCATCGCTGTTCTCGGTCGTTGGCGCGAGTGTTGGGACCGGCGTAGTAATGGTGGGTTGTGGGGTGAAAGTTACTGTTCGGTCGAGGTCAGACGTTAGAAGGCCGGGAACCGAAAGTATAACCGCAAGCAAAGCCATCCCGAACACCACACCGAACACAAACACGAGTGGTCTCTGCAACACGCTCCCATTTCCGCCGACGGCTACCAGCGAGTTTCTGTTCATCCTATCAGCTTTATTAGATGCATTGGAAAGCTTCCAATGGTCTTGGTCCTGCGGGATTGTATTGGAGGATTGGTTGCCTGTCCCACTATAGGTCGGTGAATTCGCATCATCAACTGGGACGTCCCCATTGGCCTGCTGGAGAATGGGTTGTGGTTGTAGCACGCCAGGCAATGCAGGTTGCACCGATGGTATGCTCAAGCGTTGTCCGCCCTGGGCGGTTTGTTCGGGTGGTGGGGGCATTGGCGACTGAGCGCTCCTTCCGAACTGTGCGGTTGTATCTGCGGGCGATAGCGAGGTTGCCTCTATAGGTTGAGGCCTGCTTGTTTGACTAGCACTGTTTATCAGCATCTGAGGTTGAACGGCTAGTTGCTCTGCGATAAGTTCGATGCTCATCTTTCGGAGCGTCCCTACCAATTCCTGTGTCCAATGGAGGGGCATGAGTATGTTGCGGTACTGCGTCCAGGCTTCGATAAGTTCGCCTTTGCGCTCCGGGTGCCGGAGCGCAATCTGGATACCGTCCGCTACAGCCTTATAGGCGTTGGCACGCTCTTTCCAAATGTCGGGGGCGACATCGGACAACTTCTTAAGTTTATCGTCTATGAGATTACCATCCCCGAATGCGAGGGCTAGCTCGATGTCACGGCTCTTGCCCATATGGTACTGGCCTATCAAGTTCCAAAGCTCGTTGGAGCGCTGTTCCTGGCTGGCATCCCAATTGAGGCTGGACAAGCGGGTCGCCCTCGCTTACACTCTCGATTTGGATAATGAGTAGCGTAGCGTCGTCGTTTACCATGCGTTTGCGCTCGCGCATCTGTCTTATGAAGGCTTCCCAATCAGCATGAGTCTGCTGGAGCAGGCCAGCAACCGGGTTGGCGTTGTCTTCATTAGCTTTCAGTATCCACTGCGCAACGGCATCGGTGGCAAGCATTAGCACATCGCCATCACGCAAAATGAGGTCAGGGTCGAGCGCGGAGTTGAAAGGGCGCGCTATAGTGCTATAGCGATCGAAGTAGCGGCTGTTGATACTATCTGGGAGGGTTCCGAAACTGGCGGAATTCTCTATAGGGAATGTTTTCTTAAGCTCGTATTGATTGCCGGGTTCCGAAACTATAGGTCGCCAATGGAAAAAGTTGCTGTCCCCTACGGCTATGAGGCGGTAGGTGTACGTTGGAATTGAGTCACCCTGCCCTCCGTCGAATGCCTCGATCACTAGCCCAAGGAGAGTAGCCGCCGCTCCTCGCCGGGCAACCGTATGGGCCACACCCGACAAGGTATCAAGCGGAGTCATCGTCCCCGACTCCTGGGCTTTGCGCTGGGTGACACGCACCCAGTGCTCTACCTCGAAGGGATCATTTGCCAGCAGAGGATCTTCCACGAAGTGGCGTACCACATGAGGCGCCCACTCGTAGGCGAAGGACGACTTGCCTACACCGTCAGCGACCGCGAAGATACCTCTCTTTTCATCTTTGTCCCAAGCGTCTTCGTTATCTTTTTCGGTATGCTCGGTCTTCCAATAGACCAACTCTTTGTAGTTGAGTCTCATGGCTGTCTTTCTCACTAATAGATCTTAACTGCGGCGTATCTCTTTTACGAGCGACATTGGCGTCAGCAACTCATAGGGGCGGGTCGTGCACCGCCCCTACATGTGTAGTTGCGTCTCTTACGAGTAATACTCGTTAGAGTATCCTATCGCATCGAGGGGTCAACCTTGGCGAGCGAAGCGATGGTGATAAACTGGGACATATTCTCTATGCCCGCGCCGAATACAAAGCCACGCGCATTCGGCTGTATTCCCATATTGAACTGGCTGTTAGCTACTGCCACCATAGCTTCGGGCAGCACGCTGCTCATATGGAAGAGCTGCGTTGCGAACTTGTCGCTCGGAACCTGCGAGGCGTCCGTCGGATATTGTACGGGATAGCCTCCAGTGGCCGATAGATGGCAATTGAAGACTAGGGCCGGACCGTCTGAGGTCGCCAACTGAGCAAGTTGCTGAGCGTAAGGTAAGGGGTCGCCGTCTGTAGCTTCGCCATCGGTGACGTTCACTATCACAGGCGGAAAGTTGTCAGGGTGGGCCATGACCCAATTTTGGGCGATACTGTAGGCTACCTGGAAGGCCATGCACATAGGAGTGCCATTTTCGTGTTTAGCCTCCACCCAGATAGGCACATCGACGGGTATCTGTACCAGACCGCCGGTCTCCGGGTCGAACTCGGTTGCCATAGTATGCTTGACCTGAAGCGGATTGGCAGCCAGGTCCGCTATTGAGACGATGTCCTGGTTGGCGAGGCTGCCGCCCAGGGCGTTGCGTACCGTCTGGTCAGGGCCATACCCAAGCACCGCCATGTCCACGCGAGGACGCACCACCTGGCCGACCTGACAGCGCTTTTGTAGCTCATTCAGCACGTTATTGAGCACCATCGCGGCTGCATCAGCCTTCTTGGTGCCCGCCCCGATCTAACCCAGTCCCCATGCCATCCTCCATCGACCCTGATTGGTCAACCATGATGATGAGGCAGCCTGGCTGGTCCGCCGCCCATCGTTGCTGATATTGCGCGATTCCTGTGTTGGCGTACATTGTTTTTCTCCTCCTTTTGTGGTTTGGTAAATGATTGTTGTAGCAACCGAAGGTTTTGGTTGCAGGATCAACTGCTCACGGTATGACGCTAGGCGAAGGCGTGGCAAGCACTGAGGGTATTTGGTCTAGCCCCTCGAAGTACTCATCTGGAACTTCGATATCCGCATGACGCACCACCTTTAGATAAAGTCTACCTATAGGAAGATCTGCACACCTTCGCCTTCTCTCCACTGAAATATGGCACGCTCGTAGAACTGCCTGTATATCTGCTTATCGCCTACCTGATACTCTCTGGTGAGCGGCCCACCGTAGTAATCCACTGGATTGTAGGTGCCTAAAGATCCCAAGCTCTCATTATAGTGATCGAGCAAGCCATGCGTATCACGTATCCATACGGGGAAACCTTCGACTACGCCCCAGCTTGGCTGGCGCTCTACATCTTCGATTCTAAGACCTTCCAACATCGGATATTGGGCACGCAATTCGAAGGCGAGCCTGCCAAAATCAGCTTTGGGCGTGTTGTTGTAATTGCCTTGCTCCAGCCTCCCATTCTCGAAGTACTGGACGTATTTGTCCCGTACAATCCTGTCGGTGAAAACCTTGCTAATCGGCTTTCCAAGATAGTTCCTTATTACACTTTTGCTATAATATTCTTTGAAGCGAACGCCTCCCGAGTTGCATACATTGAAACCTAGATCGCCGCTGGTAGCTGCAAATATGCAGTCGGGACTATTTCTATCGCCTTCGGGGATGAGTTGCTCATCAATTCGTTGACCGGGGGTAGGCGTTGGGGTAGGTTTAGGTGTGCAACACCATTCCGTGACTGGCCCCCATGATAGGCCCCCCAAAAATAGCACCCCTGCTATCATTCCAATAGGGATTAAAGCCGATATGGTTTTCCGCCTTCGCGCGACCAACTCCGTAGCCGTGCGTTTGACGGTGAGAGCGCCAGGCGGCAGCTTTGCCTGAATGCTAGTGGGTAGGGCATGCATGTACTGATGTATGCTGCGGGCGGTAGTCACACGCTCCTCCATCTCCTGTGGGGGCATCTTTCGGGGCATGGCCGCCGCGCTTTCCTGCATCAGGTTGACGCTTAGAGCGAAGTCGCGTTCCAGGGCTTCCATCGTTTGGGTCTCATTGGCGGCATCAGGCAGGCCGCGCAGCCACTCAAGCACCCGCAACGCGCTGTCCCAGTGTTGTATCGCTTCACCCGACCTAGGCACGATTGCCTGTCCCGGCTGTGGCGGCTGGTAGGGTGCCAGGCTCCTCGGCAGGAGATTGCGAACGAGGGTCGCGCCCATAGACCAGATCGAGCGTGAATAGGCCGTTACCTGCTGCGGCGTGAGGCCACGCGAGATGCGTTGTGCCAACCGTAATATCTCGGCGTAGTTTTCGAGCGTTTGCAGGTCTACCATCTTTCCAGGCTGCGACATACTGTCCATGTAGGCGCTCAGTTTGCTCACCAGGTTGTGCGCAACAGTACGCGTCTCCGTATCGCCCTGGGTCAGTGGTTCGTTGGCAAGATCATCCAGGCGACGGATGCCGTTCTCTGTGGCTGCCGCGTCTATCCTGCTGTTCACGTCGAGGGCGGCCACGAAACGCGCTACCTCTCCACGCTCTACCTTTAGCTCGGTAAGGCGTCGCTTGGTCTTATCGAGCCAGTCCTGGAGGTCGTGAAGGTCCGGGTTATCACGGTGAAGCAACCAGACATCCTCCAGTTGCTTATCAATCGATTCACATGCCTGTATTTTGTCCTCCAAGTTGCCAGGCTCGTTTATGGAACGTTGGCGCCCATCGATCCGCCTGAAGTCGTTCTCGATCAGCTTGTTTATCTTCGCCTGGATGGTATCACGGCGACTGGTGATCTCCTGGCTACCGGGCGCGGCGTTCGGCTCCAGTAGCTGCTCGCACAACATCAGACCTTCCGCGAGTTCGGTGGCTGTGGTGAGCGGATTTCGGCGAAGCGCGAAGAGCATGTCACGCAGGTCCGCATTGCGCAGTTGTTCCTCCTGCACGCGGGCAAACCTTTGGTCAAGTGTGAGGGCATCGTTGAGGCTGGTAGCTGCGCCCGCGAAGTCCCCTTCCATGCGTTGCCGAATAGCTTTAGCTACCAACACCTCTGCATCCTGGGCCTTTACTGCCTCCTCGAAGATGAGGCTCAGACTTTTGGGCATCTGTATTTGCCGACCAGTGTGGGCCGACGCCTCAGAAAGCAGTTTCTCAGCCTTTTCGCGGCGGTTGTTGAATTCAGCCCAGTCACGCCTGCTCCTCGAAGATGCTAACGCACCTGGCATCGCTCCCAGGCCCTGTACCTGGTCATATGTTTCACCTTCAGATATGGCGTTTAACAGGCTATATACTTCGGGGAAGCGCGGATGGTCAGACGGAATTTGAGAGACCAGTTGCCGCGCATCATCCCAACGACCGACCGCCATATAGTTTTGCGCCGCCACCCAGGGATCGTTCTGGCCATGAGTGGCAGTGAAACTCGGAGACGCGGCGCTTTGCCCCTGGCCGAGGTTTGGCCCTGCCCCGTTGCCGCCCGCGTGGGTCGCATCTGCCATCAATTCTTCAGCGCCCTCCAAACCAGCAGGGGTTCCTTTTGGTGCGCCGCCGGCAGGAGTGGACGGGGTCTGGGCCGGCCCACCGAGATCGTCGAATATCTTTTGCAACGTGGGGCCAAGCCCCTTAGACGATTGGAGCAGTTGGCGAACCTGTTGGGCGTAGCGTGGGCCACCCTCGCGCAACACCGTCTGGATAACACGACTGTAACCGTCGTCCAGTTTCCCCGCAGTTGATACGTCCCGCAGTCCGTCCATTACCCCATCAATGTGTTGAGCCACACCCGAGTCGAGCAGTTCCTCCAACTCGTACGGGCTTTTGATTGTTGCGCCGCCCTCTATCTCCTGGCGGAAGGTGTAGGCCGCGTCAAGCTCATCGTCGGTGCGCACGGCTATGTCATCTTCCCAGCGCAGCACTTCGGCCAGCGCCTCCTCCGAAGACATCGTCCCATCTTGTAGTTTCTGGTGTAAATCATCCAGAAATGATATTCCTGTGCCACTGTTGCTCATGTACTCCTCCTTGTCCGGTTGCCGCTTGCAAGTAGTCAGTTATGGTTGCTTTGACAGGCAAATCTACTCTTCCTCACCCTTTGTAAGTAGCTGCTTATTACTAAAAGCGTGGAGGCGTTTGCGGATACGACGTACTTCCATACATATTGGTAGATCTCGGTTCTTAGGCTGGTCTATGATCCTGCTGAGAGTGGAGAGCCTGGCCTGGGCGCGCTCCAGGCTTTGTTGTGCCACCTCTACCTCGTTCACCGCCGCCACAGCCGCTCATACAATCCCCCGACTTTCCACTTCTCCAGATAGGAGATGAGTGTATTAGCCATTTCCTGCGCGTTTGCGTAACGCTTTCCCGGATTCCAGAACGGGCGGCTCAGGATGGTCTTCAGTTCTGTATCAAGCCATTCTTCCGCCTCGTAGAATGGAATGAGCTCACCATCGGCGGGGTGGATGGGGGGAGGGTGAGGTGTACCACGCTGGATGGAGCGCACCGCCGCTCCATCCAGTTGCACACCTGTGAAGAGGGGGAAGACGACGTAGCCCGTGTAGTTGAGCACGTCGTTTTGAATCAATCCCTGCGGAAAGCTGCCGGCGCGCTGGCCCTGGCTCCACTCCCCGGCGTTCCAGTCGAGGAAGCGCACCTTGCCATCGTGCCAGATGACGTGTTCCGGCTTGTGGTCAATATAGTAAAGTTGCTCTTTATGACATTTTTCGAGTAGCGCCAGGCCACTTATAGTAATGGTGAGTGCCTCCCACAAGGGCATCATGGCGTTAAGATAAGGGTTGCGGCTGCTGTACACCTGGCGCAGGCGATAGAGCAAAGTGCGCTCGAAAGGTACAAGTTGCAATACGAGCATGGCTCGCCAACCATCTACCCTGCGCGCGACCATTTGTCCGGTGAAGGCGTCCACGTTCTCTACCATTTCGAGGGAGGCTTCAAACCCTGATGGTGCCTTTACGAAACCGCAAGCCAGCAGTTTGGTGGCCGATACCTCGGTAGCGAAGCGGTCGATGATGCGGGCCTCGCGCCCAAACATGCCATATACGCCTTCGCTGTCCAGATGCCGGGCACGCAAGATTCTTGAGGGCTACCTGGCGCTCACCGCCCGTGTCGACCTGAATGCAGAGATTCGGCTTGCACTGCACGCGCCCAGTTGCCTTGCGCCTCGGTGTCCAGTGCTCCGCTCACGCGGAAACGGTCTCCTAGGGTTAGCCCTTTGCGCCCCCATATTTGGTCGTCTGCGTCGTCTAGGTATGGCATTGGTATATATCTCCCGATATGCTGTTTTTATATTTCGCTAGGGCGTAAAGAAGTCCTTACGCGCCAAATAATCCTCATTGCCAACCTTAAGTTGTGTAATCTTAACAAGCGCTGCCTGTTCGCCTTTCGCTCGAATATGGATAGTAAGCGATATTGGACGCCCACCTCCGTCGCCACGAAACGCCTTTGACCTCTTCGAATCTTTGTTATCTGCATCGGCAGTAATGGAGGTGGAGTAAGTAGTCTTGCTCGGATTTATTACCAAAGACAGGTTAAGCGTTCTGATATTTGTAGGCCAATCCGCCAGTGAACTCATACTCTTTATGTATTTGATTTTGGTCGTCAGGATCAGCACTAGGTTTCGTTTCGTTCTCCAGAGCTATTGAATTGGCTTTCTCCACCGGATTCGTTACAAAATCGGTATAGGTACGGCCGCTGATTAGTTGCAACCGATATTTGGGTATAGCCTGTTCTACGAAGAACGTCCCCGTGTTGCCACCATCTGTTACCCGCCAAAAACTAAACCCAGCATAATCTAGTACCCCGGAAATGACCTGAATAGTAAGCTCTACGTTGATGGGTTCAAAGCCATCAGTTTGTGGTATTACAGGCGAAACCCAAAAGGTGCTTACCGGCACAGTTATCTCAGGACCTTCCATTCGGCGAACTCTATGAACGAAGGCTGTCGCTTCAGCCGCAACTTGGGTCTCTGTCACTGCTGCTATAGCTGTTTTGGCGGAAGAGATTGCTAAGCTAGTGGATATAGCTTGTGCTGTAGAGGTTGCATTTGCAACGGCTTCGGCTGTTCGCGTTGTCGGCACGTCAGTACCATCTATCACTTGTCCATGAGTTGGGATTGCTTCCGCCAGCGCTTTAGCTGTGGCTGTGGCTCTTGCAACTTCCTCTGGCGTCTTAGGCAAGCCGCTGCCTAAAATGCTGCTGAACATGAACACTCCACTTACTATTGCCACAACCATCATCCCCCCGCCGACCGCAAGCGGTATAGTCTTACCCGCCGATTTGTTTTGGTACGCCTGAGCTACGAATAGTCCGCCTACTAGAGCTAGACCCAGCAATAGGCCACCTGTGCCAACCCGAAGAAAAACGTCTACTTCTAGCGGGAAGTTTCCCTTCATGAGAAACGCGACAGCTATTATGCTTAGTCCTATAGCCGCTATAAGTAACCCTGCGAAGAATAATGGACTGTTCAGGTCGAACACTGGCTTGCCTGAAGTCTGGCCTCCCGCGGGAATAAGGCCAGGTGGAACGTTGCCGGGCGTGGCACCGCTCCCGGACCCCATTGGTACCGCATTATTGATGGGTATGTTCGCAGTCACTGATACCTGCGTGATATGCCTCAGCGCTGCTGCCAGTGGCTTATAAATGTACAGCAACACTTCCTCTCGCACGCCTTCACCTGTAATGGAAGCGCGGCCAGTTGAGGTGGAGGTAGACACGGCTTTGATGCTGTCTAATTCCCGCACCAGTTGCAAAACTCTTGTGTTACTGATGGGTCGTCCGAGGTCGGGCATGGCGCGTCCCATGGCCTCGATCCACATCTGCTCCAGGGTCTGTAGGTCGCGCTTGTAGGTGACATGTGTACTCGCCAGGTTGCCTTTCACATAATTGAGAACTTCACCAATGCGGTTTGAAGCCAGGTTAGGATCGCTCTCCTGCTGCGTAGCGCGTAGGTTGTTGAGAACAGATTCCAGCATCTGCTGCTGGGAGATTAGGCCCGCTTTGACACGTTCTACCTCCTGGGTCACCTGAGGTCGGAATTCGCCCAGCAGCCGCAAGTTATGTTCAGGCAACCTCGATTTAAGCCAATTGAGGGCCTCTGCCGGGCCGGTCTGTTGGCTGGTCTTCAATGTCCAATCCAGCAACTCTATCAAGGCCATCGCGGCTTTTGCGGCCACGGTGGGCAGTGTCGAAAGCCAACCCATCGCGATTCCGTAATCACCTTTCTCCAAGCTCTCGATTGCTCGATTTGAAGCAACAGCAAGGAGGGATTTCCTGGAACCTGTCTGCCACTGGACGAAGGGCAGGGAGCTTGTTTTTCAATACTTCTATGGTGTTGAGCAGCGAGGGCATCCTCCCCATCGCATCGTCAACCGTCCAAGGCCTGTTGGATGACCGGAATGGCTGCTGCTGGAAGTCTATGCTGTCATACGTATCTACCAATTCACAGCGCGCCATGTACGCTATAATTTTTGCTTAGCGTCCATACTTGCTGTTGCGTGGCCCGATCCGTGGTGAAAAACTGCTGGTCCTGTGGAGAGCGTAGAGTTGCCGCAAGAGCTTCGCGTAACGCCTGTCCTACTGAATTCGCAAAGTGCACGTGCTCGTCCACACGTGAGCCGGGCCCCGAAGAGGATTCATGGCGCTTCGCTCAGCTACATGCAGGGCGAGTGGCGTGGTCAGTGTGGCGAGACTGCTTGCCGCCAGCAGGTATGGGGCGTTGGGGGCGATCTTAAGCAGGCTGCCAGTACGTGTCCCTAGCCCCTGGAGACGAGACGCAATGTTATTTAGGCTCTCGCGAAGAATAGCGTTGATCAGGTACTCCTTGCCCAGGTCCCGGTTGGCGGTTAGCAGGTCGATATAGCGCTGGGCTAACTTGCTCTGCGGGTCGAGATCGAGCCAGCGTTGGACGGCTGACAATGCCTTTTCGATGTCCCCTTCGGCAAGACTCTCAACTACGATGTCCAGTTCCTTCAGGATCCTCATTAAAGTGGTTGTCATACTCTGGACTTGGTCTGTCGGGAGGATACTCTCTGCCTGCTCCAGGGCCAGCACTGACTTGACGATTTCGGCCAGACTGCCATATACAGCGTGCACCGACGGCTGTTGCGCCACATCGTTTGCTGTATCCATGTCTGCGAGCGCCTTGAGGGAAGAGCGCAGATTATCCTGCACCCTTCGCCAAACTGCTGCTCAACTTGGCCGACAGTGCTTTAATGGCAGGGGCTAGAGTGGCTTCACTTGCGTCCTCGTCTATACGGCCCTTTAATTGCTCGGCCTTTTCTATAAGGCTCTCCACTTGGTCGCGTAGGATGTCCGCGCCTGCGCGTCGGCCAATCAGGAGGCGTAAGGAGCGCATTGCTTGCCCGTTACCCCATCGGCCCATGTCCAAGATCATTTCGCGTGCGCGCAGGGGAGCCTGCGCATCTAGCACGCCATGCAAGTCCAGCGCATACTGGACGAAGTTGGGTAGCACAGCTTTCTCTTGTTCGGGGTTGAGGCCCCTCCACGCTTCCTTCATCGTATCGTTTACCAGGTCGAGGAGCGCAAGGTCATCTGTTAGAACAAGGTTTTCGCCATCCTTGCGTAGGCGTGCAATAGCTTCGGAAACCCGCTTCAAGTCCAGTTGGCAAATCAGGCGGCGAATGTTCTCCAGGCCACGCCTCTCAGCCATTAAACTTGTCCAGGCGCGTCAAGTCCGTTGCCAGGCTCTCGGTTTCTGAGCGGTCGGGGTCCATATCGCGAGCGCGCTGTACAATCTCTTTGAGCAATTCCATGAGTTCCAGCGCCTGTCCATTCAGGTCTGTCGATGTACTTGCATGACCGAGCTTCTGCAATTCCAATGGTATTTGCGCGTTGAGGGCGACCAGTCCCCGTACTGCTACTTGGCCGAGGGCCGCCACCGTATCGCGTGCCTTCTGCACCAACGCTTCATAACGGGTTTTGAGTACGCTAAGCAGACTCGCGTGCGGCCTTGTCCAATTCAACGGTAGCGCTTGCACGTCGTTCAGGGTCACGTAGCATATCGACCCGGTCCTTGGGACTCAGGCTCTTTTGCGACTCTTTCACAAAGCTGCCGTCGGCATCAATAAACATTGCCCGCCGGATGATGTCATCCAGACTACCCTTCCTGGGGTTGAGCACAGGATCGTTTGGGTGGGTGGGTATGGGGGCCGACGGTCCGTGTGAGATATAGAACATCAATTCGCCTACGCCGGCGATGTCATCAGCAGGAATAACATTGCTCATGTAGGCTGGATCATTCATGTTGATTGCATTGGCCCAGTCTATAACCTTTAGCTGGAAGCGGGGGTTGCCAGCGGCATCCCTGGGCACAACCCATTGGCCGTCGGCAGTCTGTTGGACGCGCCACCATAAATGGTCAGCCTTCTTTGCGCCCACATCCACGTACACGAAGCCCTCGCGATGCGCTGTCGCCAGCACCGCTGTAAACGGGGATATAATACGCAATACCTGCAAGTCGGTAAGCCTAACGTTAAAGTCACGCACTAACTTCTCCAGGGGCGTGAAGCTATCGTCGAGCCATTCCATCACCAAACCAACCCTGGCGAAAGGGTCCATGCGTCGTTCGAACTTGCGCACGGTCGACTCCTCGGCCCCAGGCTCGATTATCTCCTTGATTGAGGAACTGAGAGCCGCAGCCTCGGCCAGTAGGCAGCCCTTCGAAGTCTCCTCGGCATATGATATTTTCACGGCCCAGGGCCTGCCTGTATGGCGGTCGATCACTCGGAAGACAGTACCACTCGTGCCTGGTTTGGGCAGTCGTTGTACCTGTGAGAACGCTGCTGGATCTACCTGTATCAGGTCCGACTCGAAGAAATCATTGATCATGAGTTGCTGCCTTCTCCTTTGCCTTGTTGCTGGAATTAGTGGATTTCTAAGGCCAAAATGTGACAACGAAGTCCGTACCTGAGAACGAGTTGTTAAGTTCTTCTTTTGTGCAATTGCTACTCCCAATGTCACAATTGCTCTCGATTTGCAACTAATAAATGCAACTGCTTCCTAATCAATTGCTAACCAAAGGAAATGGGAGGGCAAGACTATATGCTCCTGAGAGCATTTATGAAATATCTAAGAAGCGTGCTTGGTATTGGGTTCCCTCTGTTATCTTTGCTTACAGGTGTCGTTGGGGTAATTTTCAGCATAATTACAGATAGGCAAATCCCACAGTTTCTTTCATGGGTATTTATTGTTGTCAGTTTCACATGGGCTGCGTTTGAAAAGCATGCCAAGTCAGAAGCAAAGATCAAGGAACTGGAGGAAAAACTACAGGCCATTGTTGGTCCGGAGCCAATACCAACAATTAAAGGTTAAACTCGTAGAAGGAAGTGAATACAGGTTCGAATTCCTTCCTGATGATAGATTACATAAATTGGAAAGGGAATTGACCAGCAAAAAGGAGCAAGAGAGGCAACTAGCCAGTCAATTCTCAGTAGCAAATGCACGCGAGCAGAGAGATAGGCTAAAGGTAGATCGCGACAATGTTCAGAGAGAGATCGACAAACTGGAAGCCGAGTTGGAACAGGTACGAAGAAGCAATGCAAAGCCACAGGTAAAGATTGCTTTGCGCCTCCAAATTCATAATGAAAGCTCTGTAGCTGTGAAGATACTCTCTATTGCGGGTTACATTGATTTCGGTGATAAACCGTGGGTCTGCGAGCAACCGCTGGATCCCTATGACACAGAGAACTGCTTGATAGATGTAAAGAACCATCCAATTGTTATGGAGCCAAAGAGTATATTATCGTGCGAATTGTTCGGCTCGTGACGCCCCTACTCCGCCTTAGTGCAGCTCAATTTGCTACGCGCCTGGCAAGCATCACCCCCTCCGAACCTGGACGGGTGAAAGCGCGAGTTGAGGTGGAGGTTCCTGGACGAGACAACAGCCACTCCCATTCCCATATTTTCACGAGATCGTAGTACGATCATTGAAGGAGTTATATATAACGCGATGGCAAGAGTTCAATCGTGAATATCCTGGAGATGGCTTTGTTGGGTGAGCATTATATAAGACTACGTGAAGGGAAACCTGTGAACGAGAATAGTAGATGACAGGCTCTAATTCTAGTATTACAGTACTACGACGCTAGAGATGAGATTAAGCGGTCAGCATCATACCTATAGGAGATTTCACATTTGGCAGTCTTAACCCACTGCTCACAATGCAACGCAAGCCTCGGGCCGCGCGATCCTAAGTGCCCACGTTGTGGAACACCAGTCCACCACCAAGTGGTAGGCACGGCCGCGATCATCCGCCCAATACAAGCTTACCTGGAAATCGAGATCGGCCCATATGCAGCACCCCGCAAGTTCGCTCTTCAAAATCATATCCGCACCTATAATATCGGGCGCACTCTCGTCCAGCCTGGCGCTAAGCTTCCACCTGAACTCATAGCTATCGAAATGCATGCAGTCGCCGTCGCGGCCAACCATGCTCTCCTCCATGTAGATGCCAGCGACCCGAATGCCCCCATCTGCCGTTTCGAAGAATCTGGGCAGCCCCAACGGCTCGTTCCGCAATAACCAGCGCTTCCGGCAGGGCATCTTGGACGACGGGGACGAACTGTGGCTCGGGCCTATTTAACGGGCTAACCAGCGCCCGCATCGTCTACTATGACCCCATAGACAGACCGCCCGTGCGCCGGTGGCTTCTACAACCTACAGGTCTCAATCCGCTACAGGTCGGCAAGGAGATCGGACCTGGGCACTTGCAACTCTTCAGCAAATCGGCCTCAGATCGCCACGCCGTCATCACGCGAACGCCCGGCGCAGGCAGTATGTCTTATGCTGTCAGCGATGTAGGGAGCACAAATGGCACTTTTGTCAACAATATACGCCTAGATCCCCGACCATCCCCATGTGCTGGCTGGAGGCGAGAATTTGCGTTTTGCTGATTGCCAATACACCGTCCAACGTCTCGACCCAATGCGAGTGGCTCTCCTTCCCCTGGGCGCGCGCTCAGACGAACATGTTGCCGGTTTCGACCTGACCCGTGCCGTCAGCCTCGAAGCTAACTTGTGGGTAGGCGAGCATATTCGCTTTCTTCTGAAGCGCGCTCTTCCAACACGGCAACGTAGTGGAGGCACATCGCACATCGCTCCCAAGCGCACCAAGACGCTGTTGCATGAGGTGAGCGCGGTTATTGGCCCCAACGATTTTGTGATGCTGGCTGGCTCCAGTGGCTCCGGCAAGACGACATTGATGCATATACTCAGCACTTTCACCCTCCCGCAGGGCGGCAGCCTCACATACAAAGGTCAAAACTATCGGGATGCGCCCCAATTGCTGCGACCTCATATCGGCTACGTGCCACAAGACGATATCGTGCACGATAAATTGACGGTCTATGCAGAATTGAAATACGCTGCGCAACTGCGCCTACCCGTCAGTTGGAATGCTGAGGAACGCGAGCGGCGCATTCAGGGGGTTTTGAAGCAACTGAAACTCGTGCCCCAAACACAGCAGCGTATCAACAAATTGAGCGGTGGACAACGCAAGCGCCTTAGCATAGCCGTGGAGCTATTGAGCAAGCCCGGCATACTCTTCCTCGATGAGCCTACGGAAGGGCAAGACCTGGCGCTGGAACAGAGCATCATTATCATGCTGCGCAACCTCTCCAATGAAGGGACGAGTGTGGTGTTGGTGAGCCATCGCCTCAACTTCCTCGATTACGTCGATTATGTCGGTTGGTTGGCCCCAGGCGGGCATCTGGTTTACTTCGGGCCACCGGAGCAAGTGGCGGTCTACTTTGGTATCAACCCGGCCCTCCCTCCTTCCCGCAGATACGCGGCTATCTACAACAAGCTCGATCAAGAGCGTAACCCGACCCAATTGGCGGCCAACTTCCGCAATTCACCTCTGTACCAGGAGTCGATCTCTACCCGTTCGGGCTATAAGGCTGCCACCGCTACGCCCGCTCCACCTTCCACAGCTATCCAACCGGCAACTGCAACTCCACTTGCCAGCCTCAAGAAGCTAACCGCGGCCAAAATGACCTCACAAGCGCAAGCCAACCTCCAGCAAGCCGCGCAGAAGAGGAGCGACTGGATGCGTCAGTTCCTCATTCTCTTCCGTCGCGACTGGGCAGTGACACGCGCAGACTGGGGGTTTATGGCCTGGATGATAGCCCAGGCCCCGTTGATCGGTCTCCTCCTCTACGTGCTGGCCAACCCCAACATGTTTCGCCTTGCGCTCTCTGAAGAAGCCCCCAGGCTCGAACTCGGCACAGACGATCCTCTTCGCCCTAGCAGTGAGTGCGGTGTGGCTGGGGGTCTTTGGGTCAATGCGCGAGTTGGTCAAAGAACGCTCAATCTACCGGCGCGAGCGCATGGTGGGCCTGCGTCTGGGGCCTTACCTCACCTCTAAGATAATTATGCTTTCGACGTTCAGTATCTACCAGAGTGTCGTGCTGTTGGGCGCAGTGCTGTTGAAAGCCCAGCCGGAGAGATCAGGTGTCTTCCTGCCTGTCTCGGTGGAGATGTTCATAACCGTGTTACTGACCTCCTTCGGCGGGATGACGCTGGGTCTGCTCTTATCAGCCTTGGCGCGCACGCAAGAAGTTGTAGGGGCGCTGGTCCCACTGATAGTCATCCCTTCAATTCATGCTGAACAAGGCCTTGGGCTTTTCTCTAGGCGGGATCATGGGCCTACTCTCTAAGTTGACTTTCACGCATTGGTCGCTCGAAGCTCTGGGTGATAGCGCGCACCTCGACCCCCGACGGCTGATCAATCCAACAACAGGCGTCGCTATCGAGTGGAACGGGCCGGAGTACAGCTCTACCTTTGGGCACCTCTTCACCCACTGGTTTTTCCTGGTCCTTTTGAGCGTGGCTATGCTTGCCCTAACTTGGGTGCGCCAAAAACGCCGAGATAACTACCAGGGCTAGACACACGATTTCATTCTCTAGACCGGTTAGAACAGGGGGCTAATTGGCAGCATTTCAACCGCGAGTGGGCCAGACAATCGTCGTAGCAGGCATAACGTATACCGTCACCGAGCATCCCATCACGCCTGGCTTACCCGACAGCTATGAGGGTAGACAATCTACAGTCTACAGGCTCACTTCCAGCTTGGAAGAATGGGCGCTGAAGGTATTCAGGCCACGCTTCCGCGTGCCTTACCTGCTCCCGCTTGCCACCACCCTTGCCCCTTTTGCAAGCCTGACTGGATTGAGAGTATGCAACCGCATCGTTCTTAACCCACGCCAGCACGCTGAACTGCTCCGACTTAACCTCGACCTGACTTATGCGGCGATCATGCCATGGGTGTACGGGCCAACCTGGTCGGAGGTCATGCTGCACAAGCGCTCACTTACTTACGAGCAGAGCCTTGCGCTTGCCCACGCGCTCCTTGATGTGCTGGTCGGCTTCGAGAGCAAACACGCCGCCCATTGCGATCTGTCCAGTAACAATGTGGTTCTACCTCTCTTTGCCAAGGGTGATCTGAATACGCCGATGGGTGCAGCCGCCGACCATCCTAACGGTGTCGAATTGGTGGACGTAGAGCAGTTATACGCCCCTGGCCTGGAAAGACCAGATACTTTACAGAGCGGCTCACCTGGCTATTCCCATGAAACGGCTACATCTGGCTTATGGGAAGTCAGGGCAGATCGTTTCGCAGGGGCGGTGCTGCTCGTTGAAATGCTTGGCTGGTGTGATCAGAGGGTACGCGATGCCGCCTGGGGCGAGAGTTATTTTGAGCCGGGCGAAATGCAGAAAGACACCAACCGCCAGAGATTGTTGGTCGATGCGATACAGCAACACTGGGGCGACAGCGCCGCACGCCTCTTCCAACAAGTATGGAACAGCAGTTGCCTGCAAGATTGTCCGACTTTCAGTAATTGGCTGGCGACTTTGCCCACCTCATTTCTACCTGCTTCACCTATCTCTGACTATCCTGCGTCTTCTTCAACTGTGACAACCTCAGTGCCGGCTCAAACACCAGCAAACGCTACTGACATCAGTGCTGTTAATGAAGGTTCCGCACGCGCTCTCGCTGACATGGCGACGCAACTCCAGAGAAGTGGTAATCTGCCGGTTGCTCTGGAAATCTATCGCCAGGCCCAAGGCAGGCTACCCGCTGGGAGTTTGCTGGCCCAGGAATTGGCAGTTACTATACGCGGCTTAGAGAATTGGCAGTCGTCCCAGGCGGACCATACGCCGTCGAGTGGCTATTCCCAACCCGCATCTACGCTTCCCGATTCTCGCGTCCAGCGGCAAACACAGAGACGACCCGGTGTATTTGCGCTTGCGATCATCCCCATATTGGTCATACTTGCCCTTGCCGGGTTCTGGAGTTTGGCTGCCTGGCGCAGCCAACTAGAAGCAGATCAGGTCCGCACCCAGGTCACCACGACAGCTCAGGCCCAACTCTACGCAACCCAAACCACCCAAGCCCTCGCAGCACGGCTAACGTCAACCGCCATTGCTATTGAGAAACGTCATGTCGATGAAACGGCAACTGCCGTGATCGAAGAGGCTACGGCCACTGCACTGATCCTTGCTGTGCTTGGCGAAGCGCGGGCGACTAGTACTGCTCAGGCAAATGAGACAATGATCGTATCGGACAAAGCCACAACTGTAGCCCAAGTGTGGGCTACCAGCACCGAACAAACTCGACAGACAGCTATCACTCGAGCAGATTAGCTACCTCAGAAGCTCTCATGAATACGGTAACCTCGACCCCCTATATTGTGCAATCCGAGGAACCCAACGGGCAAATAGCGTTCGCCAGCAATCGGGATGGTCCCAATCAATCACACATATATATCATCACCGCCGATGGCACCGGTGAGAGAAGGCTTACCGTTGGCTCAGGTTATAACCTTTATCCCGATTGGTCGCCAGATGGCAGAACTCTTGTCTACCATCACGGTCCCAATCCCGGCTGTGCCACGGATGTGCCGGCTGGGGACATCTTTACGATAGACATCTTTACCTTCCAAACTCAGCAGTTGACCACTGGACGGTGTGCCAGTGGTCATAGGTGGTCTCCCGACGGTAACTACATTGTCTACACAAACTCGCCGGATGAGAAACTTACCTCTTACGATATCTATATTATGACGGCAGCTGGTGCGCACGTACATAGGTTGACCAATACTGATGGCTTTGATGGCCATCCATCCTGGACCCCGGATGGCCGGATCATCTTCATAAGTGAGCGCGACCACCTGAACGATGACAACAACGAGATTTATATCATGAATTCCGACGGAACCGATCAACGACGCATAACCCATATGCTAGGCGAAAAGCGCAATCCAGTATTTTCCCCATCGAGTCAACTGGTAGCCTTCGCATGGTGGCGAGACGAATCATGGAACATCTACACTATGACCTTGGACAGCGACGATATCTATCAGGTCACGACGCCACCAGGAAGGAACCTCTTCCCTACCTGGTCCCCCAACGGACGTTGGATCGCTTATCACTCAAATCCATTGAACAAGGAAGACTACGACATCTACATCGTCCCAGTCTACGGCGGCTCGCCCAAGTTGCTGACGACGAATTCAGCTTATGATACAGGGCCGTCTTGGAGTCGTTGACAAAAGTAAATCACATGGCTCTTCGTTCCCAAGAACGTATCACTTCTTACGCGATGATCCATCTCATGACCCTTTACACGCCCATCTAAAGGGTCCAATCAATAATCGACAAACGTCGGAGTTCGAACCATTCGAACCAATGTAATAGCACCTTCAACTATAATACAGTCCATGTAACACTCACTGCATCTGCCACTCATTCCATTCCACCTTTTAACTACCTAGTCCATTCATCATCCTTATGATACTGACCGCAGAATGCTATTTGCAGTGGAGGTATTGTCAGTACAAAGAAAACAGTAGCGGCCAGTAGGGTAGGCGGACCCCATCGTTGCGGCCCGCCCTCCCAAAAACCGTCCGGGCTTCTTTCAAAGCACACACCTCACGCAAACCTTGAGGCATCACAGTAACAAGGTTCTCCCGCAGCATTAGTTGTTAAGCATTCGCCCCTTTCGGTGCAGTGTATCTGCTGGTGACATTAAAGGTGTATGAGTGGCGTGTTATCCCGCACGTACTTACTGCCCTGCTTCGGGGTTCCAGACGGTGGGTGTGGGGTTCTTCTCTGTTGAAGAGCGTTATCACGCACTTTCGACAGACATAGTTCTGGTCTCTGGCAAGCCTGGTTTCTTTGGGTGGCAGATTTCGGGCTTTGGCCTTTTCCCTGTCCGCCCAGTATGGCCCGTAGAGTTGGATCATCCGGCGAAGCCGTTCCGCGTATTAGTATATGTCTGTCGATTGAGAACAAACTGAACTTCAGCATGTATCCCCCTGTGACTTTGCTGTCTTTGTCTCCAAATATCTAGTTATCGTTTCGTGCTGAGTTCAGTTTGCCTCAGAAGCGCTTGCTTATCCATTTACAGGATTTGGTGGGGTGGCTGTGCCTAGTGTAGCGGACTGCTCGTCGGAACATCCAATCGTCAAGCCTTGTGAACGTGCGCTTTGCCACGATGGCACGGAAGTAGTTGGCCCATCCTCTGATGATGGGGTTGAACCACCTTAGTTCTGCTCCCACATTAGCACTCCGCATGGAGCGCCACTCTCAGAATGGCATGGCAGTACTGCACCGTGCGTGGCGACAGGCCAGATTTGAGCAGCTTGTTCAAGAGGTGTTGTATATCTTGCGGGCTTAGCTTGCCTAGCTGAATATGACCCAGTGCCGGACCTATGTAGAGCCGCACCAGCTGGGCATAGCTGCTATAGGTTGAAGGTCGGACCGAGGGGCGCGCAAGATCTTCAAGCCATTTGCTCAGGAACTCGCCTACCGTCTGGCGCTCGACCATAATAGGCAGGCCCTGCTGCTGGGTATGCAGGTCGACTTTGAGCTGGTCAGAACTCCGCGCCGCGTCTTCCCGTAGATATATTTCCACTTCTTCTTGCCATTCTCGCAGCCCAGGTTTACCCGACCTTCCCATCTGCCATCACTGCGCTTACGGATTGTGCCCTCGCCGGGTCCTCGTCGCTTTGCTGTTGCCATTTACTTGCTCCCCTTTCTTCTGTTGCTCGTCCTGGTCCTCTCTTTCTTCAAGGAGGATGCCGGCACCTTTGCCCTTATCTGCCTCATCTGCTTTATCCACCTGAGTGTCGCGCGCCAGCCGGTCGATAGCCAGCATGATCACCGTGCTTTCGGACATGTCGAATCGGCTTGCAAGCTCTTTCAGCTGGCTTACCGTGAAACTGGATAATCGAACATTCACCTGCTGTCTTGCCATCGCGTCTCCATCCAGTGCGCCATGACCATGCTATGGCTCTTACCCTTTGACTGTGTCTTACCTTCCTTGTCCTATCATACTCCGTTTGTACTCGTTTGTGCTTCGCTCTGCTTTCAAACAAGAATTGCGTAAGCGCTTTGGGAGGTGTGCAATAAGTATAGCAGATTACTATACTTCTCTCAAGACGTTTGCTCAAGACGTTTGATAGAAACTGATGTCGAGTGCATATTTGCTGTACAGCAAATATAGGCCAGATGCCAAATATCCATATCTAGCGCCGAAGAAACAGAACTCCTGCGTGAAGCGAGGACAGCCATAGAGGGGCTACCTGGTATCGAGGTGTGCTCAGTGCGCTGCCCTGTGGAGCGCTTGAACTCCACAGGATCCGAATCACTACCGGCAACCAGCAACCAGAAGTCTCAACTCCGCCAGATTAATTTTCTTTGTATCAATTCTCTCGTAAGTAATGTTGAGGCTACCCAATCCGCCAACGCTGCTCTGTATCATCTTATGATGCGACCCCACTCTATTCTGTCCGTTGCTCGCCACCATATCAATTGGATGCAGAAAATGCCCAGGACAAAAGCTTGGGTACTCGGGTAATAGATAGGCACGTAACACGACAAAAGGCAGGCTCACGCGTGGTGGATCAGGAGCCGATACCCAAGTGGGGAGGTAACGTCAATAAAGTGGTCATTTTGGCCTCTTGGTGGGGATAGTCATACGTAAATTGCCCCTCTAAATTAGCCCCATTGGTCAACTAACTGGCAGTCAGGCAGTCACAGGAGCACGTCCCCGACACCCAAAACAACGGCGATTTTGACCACTAAACTGACCACTACGGCAACAAACTTTAGCGAATTCCAGCGAACGCAATAGTACGAAAGTTCTTTTCCCACTCACAAAATGGACGCTGGCGAACCTCTGCGGACCCCCTTCTGGGGGACCCTTAATCAGTGGGTTCAAGTCATTGGCGGCCCACCACTTGTATTCCACACCTGGGTAGAGATGATAACTGTATAGCTTCTAGTGGAAATCCACAATTTTTGTTAGCACAGCGCTCTTAGAGCCAGTGTATTTGAGGCTCACCCTGAGAACCAGCCGCCATATGATGTGCTGCTGTCGCAGTTGGGTACGTTTAGATACGAGCAGAAGCACCCTTAGTGGAAGCCACAAGATGAGCAAGTAACGTAAGAGATCGATAATCAGTGCGTAGAAATAGAGTTGGTAACTGTAGTAAATCTATGATATAATACGCGCTATCTGAGGACTCGATAGTACATGCTAAGAATCTAATCTCGCCCTCTCCTAATCAGTTCACTTCCAGACTCCTTCAGGCCCAACCATTTTACTTCAACAAGGCTCAGTCTGGAAAACAACCGGTGGGAACGTTTCCTACAGACGCTAAGGTAGTACTGCTGGGCAAGGATGGCGGTAAGTACTGTCGTGTCGTTGACGGACAAGGTCTGTACGTGGAAGTTGGGTGCAGTAGTCTGGAGACACTAGGATGGCTAAAGGCCGTACGACCGCCTTTTACTTGGTGGCGTAGATTGTGCTACTGTCGGCTCTTTGCGTCCGAAATCGATTGGGACTAGAGTGCCCTCACTTCTTGCAACAGAACCACACAACCTCATAAGGTTGTAACCGTCAACTGCCTCTCTGGCTGAGCCTTTCGTTCAAATGGATAATGTCACCTAAACAGGAGGTAATAAGATGGCTAGAACTCGCCGCAACGTCTGGAAACTTCCCGCTCGCGATCAGACACTTGTCTGGTACGGACGTGCTATTGGAGCAATGCAGAAGCGCCCGATTACCGATCCAACGAGCTGGAAATTCCAGGCAGCAATCCATGATTATATACGAAACTCTGATCCGCTCGCTAAACCAGGCGAAAGACTTCCACCATCCACCATCCGAAACCGCTTTTGGTCGCAGTGCCAGCATGGCTCGTGGTTCTTCATCCCCTGGCACCGGATGTATCTCCACTTCTTCGAGCAGATAGTCGCTGCGGAAGTGGTGAAGCTGGGCGGGCCGCGTGACTGGGCGCTGCCGTACTGGAACTACAGCGCCGATCTACAATCGCGGCTACTGCCGAAGGCTTTCCGAGACCCTACCCTGCCCGACGGAACGAAGAACTTTCTCTTTGTGGCGCAACGTGACTCAGATGCTAACGCCGGACAACAATTCGCGGATGCGCGTGACGTTGCCTTACGAGCCGCGCTTACCCAGCCCGACTTTTCCAGCTCTACTACCGACAGCTTCGGTGGGTTTCCGACCAACTTCTCGCACAGCGGTTCTGGTGCTGGTAGTTTGGAGAGAGTGCCCGCATGGCTCAATGCACGTTGCTGTCGGAGGAGGGGGTGGGTGGATGAGTGCCTTCAACACGGCTGGACTGGACCCAATCTTCTGGCTGCACCATTGCAATATCGACCGCCTCTGGGAGGTCTGGCTCAAGCGTGATACCAGTCATAAGAACCCCACCAGCCTTCAGTGGCTCAACAAAATCTCCTTTTCCTTCCACAATGCCGCCAAGCAGCCAGTCACCATGCGTTGCATAGATGTCCTCAATACCACTGCGCTTGACTACACCTATGATGATGTTAACGATCCGCTGGTAGTGCCGGTGCCAGGGCCGCTGCCAGTGGCGGCGCCAGTGCCAGGGCCAAGGGCGCTCGCGGCTGGAGGACCCGATATGGAGGTAATTATGCCAGATGAAATTCCCCCCGAAATGGTCGGTGCGACGGAAACCAGCATCAAGGTGGGCAATACTCCTTCCCGCATACGTATTCCCACGCCTGCTCACGCCACTGCACGGAGTCGATTTGCGGCCTCGGCTGCTTTGGCCGCTCCGGCGCCGGAGCGCTCGGCGGCCGTCCCGAACCCTCGCGTCTTTCTCCAACTTGAGAACATTACTGCGAGCGGACCGGCCAATTCCTACGATGTGTATGTGAACATCCCTGAGGGTGAGGACCCCACAGAGCATGCAGAACGGTTCGCAGGCAGGCTTGATCTCTTTGGGGTCGCCGAGGCCAGCCGCGCCACTGCCCAGCACCCAGGTTCGGGCCTTACCTACACTCTTGACATATCCGGTATCTACGATCAACTTTCCACTGCGGCTGACTGGGACCCGGAAAATATCGATGTTACTCTGGTGCCGGTTCGTAAGTGGGAAGGTGCCACGGTGACTGTCGGTCGAGTGAGTTGCTTCTTCGGATGAGCCTCGCTCTAATTAGGGGAAACCGTACTCCCGGCAAATGGCTTCGCCGGTTCTTCTGGACGCACCCGGAGTGGTGGAGCCTTGTTCTGGTTGCGCTGGCATGGGGGACGATGGTTTCCCATGCCAGTGAGCGCCAGGAGCATGTTCACCACACCATGCCCGTCCAGGTGGAGTTTCTCAACTGGTGCCTTATGGTGGTGGCGATGATGGTGCCAATCATGCTGGACCCGTTACGGTGGGTGGCTTTCCAGAGCTTTCGTCACCGGCGGCACAGAGCTATTCTTCTCTTCCTTATTGGCTTTCTCCTCCCGTGGATGTCGGTTGGTGTCGTGGTAGCATGGCTACCGGCCCTCGACTGGGGCCATAACCCTCTCCTGGCATCTGGGCTATTCGCTCTGGCGGCGCTCTGGGTGCTGATCCCTGTACGGAGGCAGGCGCTGGTTTTCTGCCACCTGAGGATACCTCTCGCGCCTTCGGGCTGGGCTGCGGATCGAGACTGTCTGCGATTTAGCCTCATCGTCGGAGCGTCCTGCATAGCCACCTGTGGCTTTTTGATGCTGGCCTGCGCCGTCACGGGTCACAACCTTATAGCTATGCTGGGGGGAACTGTGCTCGGTGCGTTGGAGTTTCGCTCTTTCCGCCCCCCCACACTCCATATCTTCGTCGGGGCACTCATGCTGGCTGTCTGGTTTCTTCTGCCGATCAGTTGAGCGCTGCTTCCTTGATATACTTGAACGTATAGTGTGAAAGTCAGCACACTACCAGCCTAGCATTTGGGCAACTATTCGGTCAGAGTTATCTTGTGCAGCGTGCGGGGATTTTCCGTATCGTAACCCTTGGCGCGGGTGAGATGGTAGCAGAATAACTGCGCCGGCACAATGCCAACTATCGGGGTCAGCCACTCGGGCACCCCCGATGGCAGACGTAACTTCCCATCCCCTAGGGACAGAACCTGGGCGCTGTCTGAGATGAGTACCAGTTCAGCCCGGTACTCGTCACGCAGCCTTGAGAGCAAGGCTAGCTGGTCCGCTAGGACCGGCCCTTCAGGAGCTACAGCCAGCACCGGGAACCCCGGCTCAACGATAGCTATCGGTCCGTGCTGGAAATCTGCTGTCGAATAAACGTCCGTAAATACATATGCAAGCTCCTTGAGCTTCAGCGCCCATTCCTGGGCCGTGGCATAGTTGTAACCCCGGCCCAGCACCACACAATGGTCCATTGAAGCGTACCTTCCGGCGATACGTTCGGCTTCCGACTCCAGCTCCAGCACTGACTGTACGGCCCCTGGCACGGTGGCCAAATCTGCCAGGTCAGCCTCCTTGTTCCCTGCCAGGGCAACAGAGAGCGCAGCCAGCGCTAACAGCTGTGCCGTGTAAGTCTTGGTGGCAGCCACAGCTCTCTCCGGCCCGGCACGCACGCCTAGAATAAGCTCCGCAGCCAGCGCCAACGGAGAATCAGGGTCGTTGGTGATAGCCAGCGTAATAGCGCCCTGGCGTCTCCCTTCCTCGATAACCCTCACTATGTCGGGAGACTGCCCGGACTGCGATATTCCGATCACTAGTGAGTTATGCAGCTTCGGCGACTGAGGGTACATCGTGAACAGCGATGGAGCTGCCAGCGCCACCGCCAGGCGATTCCGCGAGCCAAAAAGGTACTGCGCATACACCCCTGCATGGTCTGAACTGCCCCTCGCCGCCAGGAAGATGAACTGCACGTCGCGCGAAAGAATAGCCTCGGCTATGCTGGATACCGTTTGCATCTGCGTCTCTATCCAGCCACGCAAAACACCCGGCTGCTCCAGTATCTCGTCTCTGAGTCCCCACGCTTTCTCCTTCTTTGTAGTTCAAAGTTCAAGGTTCAAGGTTCAAGGTTCAAGGTTCAAGGTTCAAAGTTCAAAGTTCAAAGTTCAAGGTTCAAAGTTCAAAGTTCAATGTTCAATGTTCAATGTAATTACGCAACTACTTTGAACTTTGAACCTTGAACTTTGAACTCCTATCCGGCCCGGGTTGAATAAACGACCTCACCTGCTACCAACGTCTCCACAACTCGCAGATCGCTATCCAGCAAGACCATGTCGGCCAGGAAGCCAGGCGCAATCCGGCCACGTGAGTCCGCCATTCTGAGTATCGATGCAGGTACGGCGGTTACCATCGAGATGGCCTCGTATGGACGACAACCTGCAAAATTGACCAGGTTGCGTACCGCCTGGTCCAGAGTCAGCACGCTTCCCGCCAACCTGCCATCTGCCAGGCGCGCCGCCTCATCCTCCACGATCACGTCCTGGTCCCCCAGCGTGTAGGTGCCCGCAGGCATGCCGAGCGCCGCCATGGCGTCCGTCACCAGGCTTACCCGGAGGTGGCCTTTAGCTTTCCAGGCCAGCGCCACCAGGCTGGGGTGCAGGTGGATGCCGTCGGCTATTATTCCAACGGTTACCTGGCTATGACCAAGCAGCGCACCCACCAGTCCTGGTTCCCTGTGGTCCAATGCAGGCATGGCATTGAACAAGTGAGTGCCATATGTGATACCCGCATTTATACCGGCGACCCCCTCCTCATAACTGGCTAGCGAATGGCCCGCGCTGACGACTATACCCTGCGCTACCAGCATTTCAATCATCTCATGTGCGCCGGGTAATTCAGGGGCCAGCGTCACCAGACGAATACCTCTATCCAGCCTCCAGCTTTGAGCCTCTGTCGTATCAGGCAGGCGCAGGTGCGTCGGATTGTGCGCACCGCGCTTTGCCGGGTTGAGAAACGGCCCTTCGAGGTGAAGCCCAAGCGGAGTAGCACCCTTGAACCCTGGGGGTGCCCCTTCGCAGATGACATCCTGGGCCATGACCACCATCTCACGCGGCGAGCTAACAATCGTCGGGAGAAATGAAGTTACACCATACCTGGGCAGCTGGGAGGCGACCTCCCAGATAGTGCCTGGCTCGTTTGTGAAATCATTGCCGAAGGCCCCATTTATCTGGAGGTCAATAAACCCCGGAGCGAGCAACAGACCGGCAGCTTGCACTCGGCGCGCTCCCGCCGGGCATGATAACCGGGAAGTATAATCAACGGCACCGATGCGCTCCTCATCCACAAGCACCGCGCGATCCTCCAGTAAGCCCTCAGGCGTCACTATAGCCCCAGGCTCAACATAGAACATCAGCGCCTACCTCCTTTTACGGTTCAAAGTTCAAGGTTCAAAGTTCAAAGAGGTTACTTTGAACTTTGAACCTTGAACTTTGAACTAGCCGAGGGCCACCGTCACAGGTGATCGTCCCAGGAAGGGGATTCGCCCCCACAGGGCGTCGGCCAGGGCTTCCATTGACGGCGGCTGAAGATTATACGTGCAGATATATGTAGGCGCACCAGGATATGCCGATAGGTCATATGGTAGACGAAGCGCCACAGCTATTACCTTGCTGTCAGTCTCAAGGAGCGAATTGACCAGGGCGGCCTGCCCCGAATGCTGGAAGGCGTTGATAGTACCCGCTATCACAAGGTCGTAACCTTTTACCTGTTGCAGCACATCGCCAATATCGGACGAAGTGGGGTTGGTGGGCACATCTATCTGGTCAACAGCGGGATGGTATCTGCGCAGCATCTCCGCCAGGACCGGCCTATCGTAAGAAGAGGTGTCGGCGGGCGTGAGGTTTGCTGTACGAGGCAGGATAAGCGCTATCCTGGCATCGTCCTCGAGACTTAGCGGCAGGCACCCCTCCTCATCGCGCACGAGAGTAACTGAATGGGCAGCTATCTCGTAGGCGAGGGCGCGATGCTCGTCGCACTGTATGACCTCCAGGCCGGGTTGTTCCTGCTTGCTGAGCCATGCTTTCAGTTCTAGCACTCTCTGGGCTGATGCCAAGATTTCGCCGTGTGCAAGCAGACCTCTTTTAGCTGCTTGCAGCAGAGCTGCATATACAGCCTCGAAGCCATCGCCGCAGTCGGCGAGCAACAGCAAATCTACCCCAGCCGCCGATGCAGCGATACAGTCAATTACCAAACCCAGCCCTCTCTGAATAGCGCCCATGTCCATCGCGTCGCTGACTACTATCCCCTCAAAGCCGAGATCGTCGCGCAAAAGCTTCCGCATGATCGCTGGGGAAAGGGTGGCAGGCACTTCGAGGCCGCCTGTGAGACCCGGAAGGGCAATATGTGCGGTCATCATCAGCTTGACGCCCGCCTCAATCGCGGCGCTAAACGGGGGCAACTCGACCCTGCGCAAACGCTCTTCGCCGAAGGGTAGCACGGGCGTGCCATAGTGCGAGTCGGTGGCCGTATCGCCGTGACCTGGGAAGTGTTTGGCGGTGGCTGCCACCCCTGCTGCCTGTAGCCCCTCGATCATTGCCGCGCCAAGCCGCCCCACCTCGGCAGGGTCCTCGCCGAAAGAGCGGGTGCCTATTACCGGGTTTTGCGGGTTGACGTTCACATCGCAGACCGGGGCGTAGTTGACGTTTATACCCATAGCGGCAAGCTCGCGCCCTATTGCGAGGCCCGTGCGGCGACTGAGCGCGGGTGAGTGCGTAGCCCCCAGTGCCATGTTGCCTGGGAAGGGTGTAGTACCGGCCATAGCCAACAACTGGCCGCCCTCCTGGTCCGCGCAAATCAAAAGTGGAGGCTGCCCGGCTATGGCTGCTGCCGCTTGCAAGGAACTGGTCAGTTCGCGTACCTGAGAAGGGTCCTGCACATTCAATGAGCGGAACAGTGTTACCCCACCGATCTGCGTGCGCCCCAGTAAATCTGCTAACTCCGTGGGTACCTGGTAACCCTGGAAAGCTGCTAGCAACTTCTGGCCGACGGCTTGCTCAAGGGTAAGCATCGTTCCTACGAGTTCTGTATTTGTCTTTGTCATCCCGTCACTCCCTTGTCAGTAGGCAGAAAGCGGTAGGCAGCAAACCCATAAAAATCTTGGCGTTTACTTGGCGTCTTGGCGTCTTGGCGGTTAAACGTTAGTACTGCTTTCTGCTTCATGCCTTCTGCCTGCTATGCCTTCGTCCGCCAGAAGCACCGCTCCCCAAGCGCCCGCATCGTAGTCAGGCGGCAAGATGCAAATCATGCCCGGTTCTAGCATTTCGCTGGTCAGTACAGAGTGCTCGCGCAGGCGCGCTAATTCGACAAGTATTGGCTGAAGGAAAGTATCTCCCTCACGCGAGACACCCCCGCCAAATACGATACATTCCACGTCGTAGGCTACGATCAACTGCTGGAGAGCCAGAGCGAGGTGCCCGCTCACTTTGCAGATAATAGCAGTAGCGGCAGCGTCCCCCTCTCGTGCTGCCTGGTATACGGCCTCTGCGGTCACAGTCCTGTACCGGCGCAACAGCGTATCGCCGGAGGATAAAGCAGCTTCCTCTCCCAGGCGTGCAATCGCCGGGCCTGCCGCTACTGCCTCCAGGCAGCCATACGCACCACATTGGCAGCGAGGCCCATCAACGGCGATGATCATGTGGCCGATTTCACCTGCCATACCGTGCGCGCCTCGATAGATGCGGCCATCGAGGACAAGTCCGGCAGCAATACCAGTGCCTACGCTGACATAAGCCATATTACGGCTGGCTAGGCCACCCATATAGTGCTGCGCACCCGTAGCCGCCAGCGTCACATCGTTCTCCAGCAAGCACGGCACGCCGAGATGAGCCGAGAGGAGTTGGCCCACGGGCAGTTCTTCCCAACCGAGGTTCACCGCACGGCGCACTAGCCCCGTTGCGGTATCTACGCGCCCCGGAACGCCCACGCCTACTGCGGCTACGCGGTCCAAAGTTGCTTCGGCCTGCTCAACGCTTTGCCGTACAGCTTGTGTGATCGAGGCTAAAGTGGCCTGGGGACTGTCCAGGATGGTCGGTAGAATGGTCTGGCTGAGTACGTTGTAGCTTCTATCTACCACCAGCACGGCGACCTTGGTCCCGCCTACGTCAACTCCCACCAGCAGGTCTCGCCGTTGGCTCCCACTCTTCATCAAATTGCTTCCTCGGGGCGGTTCAAGGTTCAAAGTTCAAGGTTCAAAGTAATCTCCTTGAACTTTGAACTTTGAACTCTAGTCAATTCTGTTCTGCGCTATGACCTGCGCGTACCATTTCCCGCTATCTTTGAGGATGCGCTGCTGAGTCGGATAATCGATATATACGAGTCCGAAGCGCTTGGAATAGCCCTCTGCCCACTCAAAGTTGTCGAGCAGCGACCAGGCAAAATAACCGCGTATATCCGCGCCTTCCGACATGGCCTCACGCACCGCGCCAAGATGCTCCCGAAGATAATTCACGCGGCGCTCATCGTGGACCTCGCCGTCATGGCTGACATTATCTGTGAACGCAGCCCCGTTCTCGGTAATATAGATGGGCGGTAGGCTGTACTCGCTGTTAAAGGTGAAGCAGCAGACGCTTGAACGCGGGTGCGTGGACTTCCCAGTCCATTTCGGTGTACTCAGCCCCTGGAACGCGCTTCAGGTTGCCTTTCTCGTCAAACACCATGCGCCGGTAGAAGTTGATGCCTACAAAGTCGAGAGGTTGCGCGATCAGGTCATGGTCTCCCGACTGCACCGGCACCTCGTATTTTTCAACCGCTGGTTGGACGGCGGGTGGATAGTGTCCACGGAAAAGTGGGTCTAAGAAGAGCGCTCCACCCCGCTGCCACATTGACTTCTACGGCGGCACGGTTCGCCTCGGTATCGTTGGCTGGCTCAGGGGGTGCGAAGTCCAGTACGATGCCTATCTTGACTTGAGGGGCTACAGTGCGGATTGCTTGTGTCGCAAGCCCGTGCGCGACCAGCAGATGATGCGTTACGTGCATCGCCAGCTTCATATAGGTCAAGCCTGGAGCGTGTCTGCCTTCATAATTACCGATAAAAGCCGAAACCCACGGCTCATTGAAGGTAGTCCAGTGGCTAACCCGGTCGGCGAGGCGTCTCGCCATGAGTGCGGCGTAATCAGCGAAATAGCCGCAGGTGTCGCGGTTTCCCCAGCCGCCTATATCTTGCAGAGCCTGTGGCAGGTCCCAGTGGTAAAGGGTCGGGAATGGTTGAATATTCGCCTCCAGCAATTCATCCACGAGCCTATCATAGAAATCCAGCCCGGGGGGATTGGCCGCGCCGCGCCCGTTTGGGACGACCCTGGGCCAGGAGATCGAAAAGCGATATGCCTTCAGACCTATCTGCTTCATCAAAGCGATATCTTCGCGGTAGCGATGGTAATGGTCGCACGCCACGTCGCCCGTATCGCCGTTATGTACCTTACCCGGCGTGTGGCTGAAGCGGTCCCATATCGACTCTCCCTTGCCATCCTCGTTGAACGCGCCCTCGATCTGGTAAGCAGCCGTGGCAGCACCCCAGGCAAAATCAACCGGCCAATTTCGGATTTCGGATTTCGGATTTCGGATTTCCGGGGTTATCATTCTTGATTGTCCTCTACTTGCATGGAATATTGGTCTCCCTACTCAATTTTAGATTTTGGAGGCTATTATCCAATCCAAAATCCAAAATCCTAATGCTACTTATCTACACCCGTAACTACCACACCCTGCATGAACTGGCGCTGGGCGAAGAAGAATATCACCGCAGGGAGAATGAGAGTCATCACCGCCGTTGCCATTGCTCGCCCCGGGTAGATACTGAATGTACCTACAAACTTGGCTATGCCTACCGAGATCGGGTACAGGTCCTCTTTGCCTACCAGGTAAACCAGGGGCGCGAAATAGTCGTTCCAGGTAAAGAAGAAGTGGAAGATGGCGACCGCCGTGATTGCCGGGATGGACTGGGGAAGTATAACCGATATAAGCGTCCGCAACGGGCTGGCCCCATCGAGCATCGCGGCCTCGTCCATTTCCTTGGGGATGCTCATAAAATACTGGCGCAGCAAGAAGACATTATATGCGTTGGCGAAGAAGGCGGGCACGAGTAGCGGCAGCCACGTCCCCGTCCACCCCAGTTTGGCGAACAATATGTAGAGCGGTATGATAGTCGCCTGTGGCGGCAGGATTATCGTCGAGATCAGGATGATGAAAAGGATATTCTTGCCGGGAATACGAAAGCGTGCAAACCCATAGGCCACGAGGATGCACGAAATCAACGTGCCCACCGTGCTGATGATGGCGATCAAGAAGGTATTCTTGAACAGAGTGGTGAAGTTCACCTGGTTCCAGGCCATGACAAAGTTGTCGAAGGTCGGCGCGAAGTGGTAAACCGGGTCAAGCGTCCGGTATCTCCCTATCCAATTGAATACGCCCTGCTCAGGATGGGCGGGGTCAACAAAGTCGCTGATCTTCACGGAAGCCCTTGACCAAAGCCCACTGCTTGGTCCCTTCGCTTGTTGGCACCTCGTAAAGTGGCAGCTCCTTGCCCTGGTAGTTGTAGGTGGAGGCTTCGGCGGGCCACAGAGGTGCGTGCTGAGCGGAAAGCTGAGAATCGTTCTTGAACGCAGTCATGAACATATAGCCCAGCGGCATCAGGAAGATCAGCATGACTACCAACCCAACAAGGGTGACAAACACCCGTGCGGAAAGACGGCGCGGTCCCCACCTGGTCCGGCGTTCGGATGTCGCTAGACGTCTATTTTCTTCTCGGGTCAAGGTTGCCATCTATCCCTCACTCTTCTAATTACGAGTTACGAATTACGAATTACGAGTTCTTAAGTGTTCTTCTCAATTCGTAATTCGTAACTCATTTACGCCTCGCCGCCTGCGTAGTAAACTGCCTTCTGCCCGACAGAAAACATGATCGAAGTCAGGATCACCAACGTAATAAACATCACCAGAGCCAGTGCCGAACCGTAACCCATATCGTTGAAAACAAAAGCCTGGCGGTAGAAGTGCAGGTTATAGAAGAGCGTGGCCCCCTGGGGGTCGCCATTGCGCCCGCCGATGAGCAGGGCCGCGACGAAATATTGGAAAGCGCCGATAACTCCGAGGGTGATATTGTAGAAAATGACGGGCGATATCATCGGGACTGTAATGCGGAAGAAGCGCTGCACGCCGTTAGCGCCGTCTACCGTCGCCGCCTCCAGGATCTCCGTAGGAACGCCCTGCAAGCCCGCGAGCAGGATTATCATGGCGTTGCCCACGGCCCACAGGCTCAACAGGTTGAGCGCGGGCACTGCCCAGTTAGGGTCGCTCAACCAGCGCGGCCCTTCGATCCCGATAGCTTTGAGTGACATATTGATCCAGCCGGACTGCGCGTTCAGCACTCCCTGAAAGACCATCACCCCGGCGACGATTGGGATAACCGTGGGTAGAAAATAGAGGGTCCTAAAAACGTTAGGAGCCATCAGGTGCTTCGAGTTGACGAGCAGCGCAAAGCAGAGAGGGATCACCAACCCGAGAGGCACGGCGATGAGAGCGAATTTTACGGTTACGCCTACAGATTGGAGGAGTTGGGGGTCGGTGAAGAGGCGGCCATAATTGTCAAAGCCGACCATATTGAAATTGCCGGGCGCGAATTCTTTGGTGGCACTGTAATCGGTGAACGACAAGAATGCGGTCGACACGATTGGCAAGAGCTGGAACGCCAGTAACCCAATGAACCAGGGCGCCAGGAATAACAGCCCCCAGCGGGCGCGTTTGCGCTCCACTACCGAAACCCGGCGCTTGGGTTGGGATGTTCGATGCGAGGCTAAATCCGCAGTTGCCATTACCTATATCTCCTACGTTGTTCAAGGTTCAAGGTTCAAAGTTCAAAGAAAATCCTTGAACTTTGAACCTTGAACCTTGAACTACTTTACGGGGTAGGGGCTGTTTTGAACACGTCCGTAAGCTGGGACTCGAACTTGTTGATTTCACTTTCCATGTCCAGGCCGGGCGTCTGATCCATCAGCGTGCGGAACTTGCCAAAGAGGTCGTTGGCTTTGATCAGGTTGGGCAGCCAGGACTCGTGATTCGGCAGGTCCGGGTGCTTGACCATCTCCTCGGCCACGGTCCAGTCGACTTTGTTCGGCGCTACCCGAGCATCGAACGCTGTGAAGAACGCGGCGCGGTCTTCCGGCTTGGCAGGCATGCCGCCGTATATCTGGTAAAGCTCCGGGTCCACGACCATCTTGGCCATAACATTGAACGCGACCTTCTGGTTCTTGCTCTGCTTCAAGATAGCGAAAGTATCGCCGTGGAGCTTAGCAGTAACCTGGCCGTTTATAGTTGGCATCACAGCTATATCCCAGTTCAGCTTCTGGATGTCGAAGCAGCAGGTGAACCAGCTATGAGAGTGCGCCATGGCGGTGTTACCGGACGAGAAGGGGTTGCCTTTGCCGAGCAGGTCGCTCTGCTGGTAATCGTAGTTCGGCGCGTAGTGCTGGGTCCACATGCTGTCATAGTACCACTTCCAGGCGGCTCGCCAGTGATCGGGGATTTTGGCTGTCTTGGTATCGGCAGCATCGTAAGGGAGGCCACCTCCAAAGAGGGTTGCTATACCACGAGCGTCAGTGTTCGACTCGTAGAAACCGAACTGCTTGATGTTCTTGGCATCGAAGTTAGAGGCAGTCGCGTCGTTGCCGCCCGCGTCTACCGTGAGCTTCTTGGCAAGCTCGGCGAGTGTATCGAGGTTCCAGTCCTTGCCGTCGTACTTCTCACCCAGCTTATGAGGTGGGTAGGGGAGCTTGGCCTCGTCGAAGAGGGCTTTGTTGTAGTATATGAAGCTTGGGAAGAGGGCGAACGGGATGCCGACCAGCACGCCCTCATCCTTGGTGAATTCCAGCAGGGCCGGGTCATACTTGCTCAGGTCAACGTTGGCTTCTGCCGCCAGCGCGCTCACGTCCGCCCAGCTACCCTGGAAGCTGGCGCGTCCGGCCTTACCGACGGGGCCAACGATGTCGGGGCCTTGTCCGGCGGCAAGCTGGGCCTTGAGGGTGTCATATGACTCGGGGTTATGCACGACCTGTAGAGTTACACAGGCCTCAGTCTGCGATTTGTTGAAATTGTCTACCCAGGCCACTTCCTTGGGGATCACGTTCGCGTCGCCACCCGCGCCCAGGCCGACGTACCATGTTATTTTGGTGGCTCCACTGGCGCACCCTTCGCCCCCCGCCTGAACCGTAGGTGGGACGGTCGGTGTAAGCGATACCGCGGGAGCTGTTTCGGTAGCAGCCGCTACAGCAGCGGTATCTGTTGGGGCCGCAACGAGTGTTGTGTCGGTAGGAGCCGCCACGACGGCGGTTCCGGTCGGGGCAACGACAGCCGGCGAAGAGGCCGTTCCACAGGCTGCCAGCAAGGGCATCAGTATTAGCGCCAGGACAGCCAGATAAACTTTACGAGGTTTCAACTTTGCCATTTTGAGTATCCTCCTTTGAGTTAGAGCAATTGGGGGTTACCATTACCCACAGTATCTTAGGTCTAACTTGGCAGTGTGACCACCTCCTTTGACGCCGGATTTCTGGTTCGTACTAGGACGCTGTGCAATTATCTCTATGCCAGGTGCGCTATGTGGTTATAGAAAAGATGTAGTGGCTTATAAAGCCGGACGTTTGTCTGTATACGCCATTCCCTTAGGTGCCGGTCCCTTCCCTAGATTGGAGCCGCATGATGCTCGAATAATCAATTCCGTGGGCAAGAGTACGCGGTGCGGCTGCCCATCGGGGTGACTTATCATGTTAATTAGCGTTTCAGCAGCGACAGCCCCCATAGGCTGAATGGGCTGCCTGACTGTGGTCAGGGGTGGGTCCGTACGGGCGGCAAAGGGCACGTCATCGAATCCCGTAACCGCAATGTCGTCCGGGAACTCGCTTGCCTGCATCACGCAGTGCGCGCAGCGCGCCCACCGCCATTGCATCACTTGCGGCAAAGACGGCGTCGGGCGCAAAAGGGAGAAGACGCTGCATTGCGGCATATCCACCTTCTTCGGTGAAATCTGCTTCAACAATCAGATCGGCATCGTGAGCTACTCTTCGCTCCCGCAGGGCGTTGAGATAGCCTTGCAACCGGTCTGCGCCCGCGATCATATTCTTGGGGCCGGTAATGGTCGCTATGCGCTCGTAGCCCAGGCGTATCAGGTAGGAAACCATGTCGCGTGCGGCGCTCCTGTTATCCACGTCGACATAGCTCAGATTGTCGTCGGTTGGATGACGTCCCACCAGGATGAAGGGGAGGCCGCGCTTTCGCAATGCTTCCAGCATCGGATCGTCCATCAGCGCGGAGGCAAGGATGACGCCGTCAATCATGCCACCCTGCAACGCCTGGCGAATCGTGCGGCGCTCATATTCTGGCTCCGCGATCCAGAGCATTACCGAGTGATTATTAGCGCTACAGGCGGAAGAGATACCTTGAATAAGGAGGGGAAAGTAAGGATCCGTGAAGAGGGCAGAGACGCCCATAGGGATAACAAGTCCGAGTATACGGGTGCGCCCGGCAGCCAGGCTCCGCGCCGCCATATTGGGCTGGTAGTTGAGGCGCTCTGCTACTGACAGCACCCGCGCCCTTGTCTCATCGTCCACGCTAGGGTGGTCGTTCATCACCCGCGAAACGGTCGAGCGTGAGACACCGGCGTGTTTAGCGATTTCTTCCAATGTAGAGGGCATAAAGTAGACGACTCCGTTACGCTGTTTTGGGAGCGCTCCTATAGAATGCTCCATGTGAAGCACTACAATAGATTATTCTGAGCATGAATGAGTGCCATCCCCACCGACCTATGGGAGCGCTCCCATAATATCACATGAATCTTGCTTTGTCAATAGGCTAGGCGGCCAGTCTAAGACCCAGTTCCTGGCTCATCAAAAGTGCTGAAGCCCCAAGGATGACCATTTCGGGCCTGAGGTCTATCAATTCAATCTCGGTATCTTGAGCGAGGGTAGGTAACACCCTCCTGGTCATTTCCTGCCGGATGGCATCCAGAAGAGGCGTCCCAAACCGGGCAAGCGGGCTAAGAAAGACAATGCGATGGACGTTGAGAGTCCCTACCAGATTGGCAGCAGCAATACCGAGATAACGCCCTGCTTCAAGCACGGCCTGCGTGGCCGCTGGGTGCCCGGCGGCAAAAAACTCGTAAACTGCATTAAGGGTTAGCTCCTGGGAAGCCTGCTCAGGGCTATTCGACACTGAGCTAGACGCTAACCGGGCGAATGCGTTTACACTCTTGATGATGGCGGGCGTACTGGCAACCGTCTCCAGGCAGCCCACGTTACCGCAACGACACTGCTGCCCATTCTCTACCACGCTGATATGCCCGATTTCTCCCGCTCCGAACCCGTCTCCATGGAACAGGCGGCCATCAAGTATCAGCCCGGCACCTATGCCGGTTCCCACCTTCACTACAACCAGATTGCTTTCGTATTTGCTCCCACCGAACATGTACTGGGCCAGGGCGGCCAGCTGGCTGTCGTTGGCGATGTACACAGGCAGGCCATAACGCTCCTGGAGCAGGTTGCCCAGCGGCATACCTCGCCAGTTGAGATTGACGGCTCGTAGCACAACCTTGTTGCTGGCATCTACCAGGCCGGGGGTCCCAACACCAATGCCCAACAGCGGCTTGTTCGTAGTTGCGATCAGCTTGTCCACCAGCTCATAAACGAGCATCAACGCTTCGTCACCTTCGCGGCTACGGAGCGGCTGGCTGACGGTGCTTATTATCTCGTTGCGGAGATTGACCACGGCCCCGCGTAGCTCGTCGTTTTCGAGATCGATGCCGATCAGGTGGCGCGCATCGTCAATAACGCTCAATAAGATAGGGGAGCGTCCCCCCCTCAACTCGCCGTAGCCGATCTCTTCTACCAGCCCTTTGCCCTGTAGCTCGGTGACCAGGTCCGAGACGGTAGTTTTGGTAAGGCTGGTGAGGCGCGAAATATCCGCGCGACTAATCTGTCTCTGGTCATAAATGGCTTTGAGGACCAGACGACTGTTGTGTGTTTTGGTTTGTTGCTGGGTGGCCTTTTGCAGGCTGGTCATCTGCTAACCCCGCTATTGCTTTGTTAGTCCACTGAACTAACAAAGTTTATCACCGAAATAAGCGTTTGTCAATAGGTTGAGGCAAAATAAGTGCTTAGATTATCTGATATAATCCTAGCACTCCAGTTCTCGTATCCAGAAGTAGCTAGGACAACTCCTTTTCAGTCTAGGCTCTCTGCTGGTTCTGGTTATTGTAATCACCCGCAGCTTTTCCCGGATCACTATCTCGGCAGCAACATCGAGGGTATACTGGCTAGACGCTCCCATCTCATTGTCGGGGACGAAGCTAAAGTAAGAGTTCGCAAGCTCATCAAAGGGAGTAACGACTTTGAGGTCGGTAACAACAATGTCGGAGTATATCGACACTGCCCTTGAGCAGTTGTATGCCCTACTTGGTGCAGATAAAGTAAGCACTAACCCCTACGTTCTCAGCTCGCATGGTCGGGATGAAAACTTCCCGGAGGTGCGTTTACCCCTCGCGGTGGCCTATGCTGAAGAGGTTAGAGACGTGCAGACGGTATTGGCATGGTGCCGTCAGTACCGTGTACCTCTGATCCCATTCGGGGCAGGCACCAGCCTGGAGGGGGCATTGGTGCCCGCCGATCCCTCTGTTGCAATGCTCAGTCTTGATCTCTCCAAGATGAACAACATCATCAGTATTCAACCTGAGAATTACGTTGCGGTTGTGCAACCTGGCGTCACGCGCACCGCTCTAAACAAGGCTTTGCGCCCTACTGGCCTTTTCTTCCCGGTTGACCCAGGCGCAGATGCTTCGCTTGGCGGTATGGCGGCCACCAATGCCAGTGGCACTACCACAGTCCGCTATGGAGGCATGAGGCAGAATACGCTCGCTCTCCAGGTGGTGCTGGCTAACGGTGATGTGCTGCAACTCGGACGCCCTGTCCACAAGACGAGCAGTGGTTACGACCTGAAAGACCTGTTCATTGGCTCGTCGGGAACTCTGGGAGTGATAACTGAATTATCTGTACGTCTGCACCCGGTTGCCGAGCATATTTATGCATTACGGGTATTCTTCCCTTCTATCGAAGCGGCGGCAGAAGCGGCCTTCGCAATCATAGGCAGCGCACTGCCGGTTGCTCGCCTGGAACTACTCGATGAGTTGAGCATAAGCAGCATCAATCGCTACCTGGGGCATGATTACCAGGAAGCTCCAGCACTCTTCATCGAGTTCCACTCGTCCACTGCGGCCTCTATTGAGAGTGAGGTTGCGTTGGTGGAAGAAGTGGTGCGTGATGCGGGTGCTACCAACATCGACGTAGCGCGCACCCAGGAGGAGCGAACAGCGCAGTGGGCGGCACGACACCAGGTCTATTGGGCGCTGGTCAATGCCCATCCTGGCCATACCTACACAATCACCGATACAGCCGTGCCCCTTGGCCACCTATCTGCAAGCATAGCGTACGCCAAGCAGTGCTTACGCGAAACGGGCCTTGAGGGCAGCATTGTGGGGCATGTAGGCGATGGAAACTTCCATACTATTATAGCGACGAGACCCGAAGAGTATGAACGTGCTCATGCCTTCTCGGAGCAACTTGTAAGGTGGGCGCTCTCGGTCGGAGGTACGGCTTCTGGTGAGCACGGCATCGGCCTTATCAAGCGTCCGTATATGGCTGAAGAGCATGGCATCGCTGTAGATTGGATGCGTCGCATCAAGTCGCTCTTCGACCCGGAAGGTCTGCTCAATCCCGGCAAGATAGTGTAGCGTCTGCCGAAATTTGCTCTTGGCTTACCCCTCGTTATCTGCCAATCCATTGCAGTTCTCTACTCCAGGATGTAAACTGTACTTGAAACGTAGAGGAGTACCAGGCGATTTTAGGATATAGCTATGGAGACTGATACCTTCAAGAACGACCTTCTGCCTGCGATTGAGCGTTGGCGTGGCATGGGTGAGCGCGTGGCGATTGCCACTGTGGTGCGCGTAGTCGGTACTGCCCCCAGGCGCGAAGGGGCGAAGCTGGCCGTGTCGGAGAGCGGCGAAATCGCGGGATCGGTGAGTGGTGGCTGTGTAGAGGGCGCGGTAGTCGAGGAGGCGCTGAGGGTGCTACGCTCCGGTCAGCCCGCGCTACTCCAATATGGCATCACCGCCGACATGCTCACCGACGTCGGCCTATCATGCGGCGGCACAATCAGCGTGTACGTAGAGCCATTAGACTGGTGAAACGTGATGCGTGATGCGTGAGAGTTTTGCGTGACTTTGGACTTTAGACATTAGACTTTGGACCAGAAAGAGAGGTGAGAGTGTCGGGAGCTTATTCGCTTCTGGCTGAGCTTATTACGCAAAATAAGCCTGCTGCCCTGGCGACGGCGCTATCAGGCGGCGTGATTGGGGCAAAGCTGGTCGTATCCGGCGATGACTTGGTTGGCGGTATCCACCCAACCATTGACGCACAGATAGTGGCTGACGCGCTGGAATTGCTGAATACCGAGCGGAATGAGACCCGAAGCTATGACCTACAGGGCGAGCAAATCGAGGTCTTTATCGAGGTCTTCCCCCCGCCGCAGCGGCTCTTCATAGTAGGCGCTGTACACGTCGCAATACCGCTGCACCGGCTGGCGAAGATGCTTGGCTACCATGTGACGGTGATAGATGCGCGTGGAGCGTTGGCTAACAGAGAGCGCTTTCCCATGGCGGATATAATAGTGGTCGAATGGCCTGACGATGCTTTGAACAATGCGAGCCTCGACAGGGGAGCTTCGGTAGTGGTATTGACGCATGACCCGAAGTTCGATATACCGGCCCTGCTGGTAGCGGTGCAATCGGGGGCGCGTTACGTAGGCGCGATAGGGAGCCGCACCACCAACGCCGAACGCAAGAGGGCACTACGCGAGCAGGGAGTTAGCGATGAGCAGATTGCCCGCATCTACGCCCCTGTCGGCCTCGATATCGGGGCGCGGACCCCGGCGGAGATTGCGCTGGCGATTATGTCTGAGATAGTGGCCGTGCGTTATAATAAAGCGGGCGCGCACTTGCGGTCTCGCGGGACGGCGGGCGCGAGTTAGCCTGCTTCTTCCTCGGCCTCCTCCCATGCTCGACAATATCGCCCTCCTTGAATAAAATATCCTTGAGTATAGCTCGCCACTTCGGGGTGCGGCGCAGTAGAAACTCCAGGTTCATACCGAAATGCTTGAACTCTTCCATCTGAGCGTTTCTCATAATAGCTTTAGCTTCGCGGTCCTTTTCGACCGCGAGACGTTGCTCGTACCAATCTATCGCTTCGGCCTCTTCAATCAAGGAAAGGATCATGCGTGCGAAGGTACGGGTCTCCTGCAGGCAACTCGTTCAGGCGGCTCGTGGTATTGGTCAAAACCCATCTGCTAAGTTCCTCCTGTTTTGTACGGTTCTTGCAGTATGGAGATATTGCTGAGCAACTTCCGTTCCGCAAAATGAGCATCAAATGGATACTTTTCGGCCTGGATTATGACTATCTACGTGGTGCATAGTATAAGTGCTCCAATAGCGTCTTGTTGTCATTACTAAGAGTAGAGGTTTGAGTTATGAAATGTGCCAATTGCCAGACAGATAACCCCCAGGGTGCGAAGTTCTGCTTCAACTGCGGTAGCGCAATGCCCATAGCGTGCGCGAACTGCGGCGCTTCACTTGCGCCCGGTGCCAGGTTCTGCTCCGACTGCGGCCACCCGGTAGCAGGAGTCGCGGCGACCCCTCCGCCGCAACCTATCGCTACCAGCCCCCAACCCCCGACCCCCGACCCCCCTCCACCACTCGCAGATGCGCGCCTCCAACAGTACATCCCCAAGGAGTTGCTCGGTAAGCTCCAGGCGGCAGCGCGCCAACCGCAGCATGGCGGGAGAGCGCCGCATCGTAACGGTTCTTTTCTGCGACGTGAAAGGCTCTACCGCCATTGCCGAGCAGCTCGACCCGGAGGAATGGACCGAGATCATGAACGGCGCCTTCGAGCACCTCATCGAGCCCGTCTACCGCTACGAGGGCACGCTGGCCCGCCTCATGGGCGACGCCATCCTGGCCTTCTTCGGCGCGCCCATCGCCCACGAAGACGACCCGCAGCGCGCGGTGCTGGCCGGGCTCGGCATCCTGGAGGGCATACGCCCCTACCGCGAGAAGATAAAGCGCGAGCGCGGCTTCGATTTCGACGTGCGGGTAGGCATCAATACCGGCCTGGTAGTCGTAGGCGAGGTTGGCTCCGACCTGCGGGTGGAATACACCGCCATGGGCGACGCGGTAAACCTCGCCTCGCGTATGGAGCAAACCGCCCAGCCCGGCACGGTGCAGATTTCCGGCTAACACCTACAAGTCGGTGTCGAACCTCTTCGAGTTCGAATAGCTTGGCGGCATCGAGGTCAAGGGAAAGGCCGAGCCTGTTGACGCCTACAGAGTGTTGGCCGTTCGCGAGGGCGCGGTCCCCACTCGCGGCATCGAGGGCCTCACCTCTCCCCTGGTCGGGCGCGAGCGCGAACTAGCAACGTTGCGCTCCCGCATTGAGGAGCTGATAGCGCGGACATGGGCAGATAGTGTCGCTTACAGGCGAGGCAGGGCTGGGAAATCGCGCTTGGTTGCTGAGCTGCGAAAGTTGGCGGAGTTCTACACCCGTCCGGTGGCATGAAGGTCGTTCCCTCTCGTATGAGTTCTAGCACCCCATATGCTCCCTTCATTGATCTGTTTGAAGGGATGTTCGGTTTGCGGGGCGACGATACGGACGCTCAGAAGTACGAGAAGATATTGGCAGGCATCGCCGCAGCGATGCCTGGGCGCGAGCACGAAATAGCACCTTTTATCGCGACGCTCATCCGGCATCAAGTTGACCGGTGACGCTGATGAGAGCGTCAAGTACCTTGAGCCACCTTCCCTGCGCGGGCGCACGTTCCACGCTGTTGGCGCGCTCATAGAGGCGATGTCGAGCCGCGAGCCGCTGGTGTTGATGTTCGAGGACCTGCACTGGGTCGACCCCACCTCCCTTGAGCTTATCGAGCAACTGCTCCCTCTCACCGACAAGGGGATGCTGATACTGTGGCCCTTTTCCGCCCGCAGGCCCAGGAGCCGTCGTGGCGCTTCCATGAGATAGCCTCGCGGGACTACTCCCACCGCTACACGCAGGTCGCCCTTGAGCCTCTGGACGAAACCAAATCACGCGAGCTTGTCGCTAACCTCCTTGAGATAGAAGACCTGCCTGAGAAGGTGCGCGCCCTGATACTGAGGAAGGCAGAAGGCAACCCCTTCTTCGTGGAAGAAGTAATCCGCTCGCTCCTCGACGCGAAGCTGGTGATACGCGAAGGGGATCACTGGCGGGCCACCCGCGAGATCGAGAATATCGCCGTGCCCGACACCCTGGCCGGGGTCATCACGGCCCGCCTCGACCGCCTCGATGATGAAGCCAAGCACGTCGCTCAGACCGCCTCCGTGATTGGGCGCGAGTTCGGGTACGACGTCCTGGGTGACGTATATGAGATGCCCCAGGTGCTCGGCAGTTCCATGTCCAGCTTGCAGAGGCGCGAGCTTGTGCGCGAGAAGAGCCATATACCTAGCCGCGTCTACCTCTTCAAGCACGTCCTCACCCAGGAGACCGCTTACGCTTCGGTGCTCCTCAGCAAGAGGCGCGAGCTACACCTGCGGGTGGGAGAATGCCTTGAAAGGCGCGAGCCAGAGCGCGTGAACGACCTGGCGCGCCACTTCATTGAAGCACGAGAGGAAACGCGTGCTCTTCCCTTCCTGGTGGAAGCCGGGGACCGTGCTGCGCGAGCCGGTTCGAGGGATGAGGCCATCGGCTATTATCGCAAGGCGCTCGACATAGCGCGAAGCGCAGCCAACCTGGAGATGGCACGGCGCGCATACGAAGGTTTGGGCAAGGCGCTCGAGTTTGCTATGGACGTGCCGGGTGCGCTGCAAACTTATGAGGAGATGCGGCGATACGCGGAGGAGCAAGGCGACGTGCAGATGCAGATATCTGCTCTCAACAAGTCATCTTACGTCAACGCCTTCATGCTGGGGCAGCTAGACCTCGCCAAGGAGCAACTGGATACCTCGGAGCGCATGGCGCACGAGCATGAGGATAATGCCGGGCTGGCCGAGATGTTTACGATGCGTTGCGGCATATGTACTATGGTCGCCGACTTCAGCCAGGCTGAGATGTACTTGAGCGAGGCGGTACGCATGGGGCGTAATCTCGGTGCGACCCCCGTAGTCGCCTTCGGACTGGCCCACAAATCGAATACCCTCATGTTGATGACAGAGTACGAGAAGAGCTGGGAGACGGCGCAGGAGGGGCTGCGCTTCGCGGAAGAAGTGGGCGACCTGCACCATAAGGCTGATATTATGGTTGAGGCTATGCCTCTCTACCTCATGCGAATTGGTAATTTTGATGAGGCGAGGAGGATTGGAGAGGAAGGCTATTGGCTTGGTATGAGAATTGGAGCTCCGATCCCTCCCCCTACAGGCGCTTACATACTCGGCACGATATACCAGATGCTGGGGGATTACGAGCAGGCGATAGAGTGGTTCGAGCGCGGAGTGGCAACGGCGCGGCCTATACAGGCAATGCTGGCATTTGCAGTAGCGATGGAGCTTGCCGGGCTGACGTGGGCGCACATAGAGGTGAGCGCGAAGCTGGCGGGCAAGGTGGCCGAGCATAGCGCTGAAGCCCTTGCCATCCTCTCTACGCCGGAGGGGTCGGTAGGTGGTGGGACAGCCTGGCCGGACCTGGGCTTTTCGGCCCTGGCCCTCGGAGACGTTGATAAGGCAGGCGAGTACTTCCAGAACGGTCTCAACATGCCCTCCATGTTGATGTACCTGCACCGCCCGCGCTCGATGATAGGCGTGGTCCTGGTCGCGCTAGCGCGCGGCCAGATAGAGGAAGCAACCAGGCTGGTGGGGGAGGCGCACGAATACGTGCAAGAGCGCAAGATGAAACAATACTACCCGATGGTCGAGCTTGCGGGCGGAGATGTGAAAACCGCTTGTGGTGACCTGCCTGGAGCGCTTGAGCACTACAGGCGCGCCGAGTCTATAGCTACCGAGATCGGTATTCGCCCTGCCGTCCTTGAAGCGCGTACCGGCGCAGCACTAGTGCTTTCAGCAATGGGTCGCCACGGCGAGGCACAAATGAAGCTCGATGAAGCTCATGCCGCAGCCGAAGAAATTGCCTCTCTCTTCAAGACCGAGAGCTATCGGGAGCTGTACCTGGAGAGCGCCAGGGCAAAGATAGGTAGCCTGCAACCGGCAGTAGGCGCTGGCAGCCAGTAGAGTATAATCATTAACGTCTATCAACTCCTCATCACCAGAAAGGGACAATCTTATGGCAAAGCCAGTTATCGTTGCCGTAGACGACGAGTCTGCCGTACTTGGCGCTGTTGAGCGCGACTTGCGGCGGAAGTACGGAAAGGACTACAGGGTCGTGCGCTCCGATTCGGGCAGCGCCGCCCTGGACGCGCTCCGGCAATTGAAGGTGCGTGATGATCCTGTGGCCCTCTTCCTGGTTGACCAGAGGATGCCCCAGATGTCGGGCGTGGAGTTTCTGACGGAGGCGATAACTATCTTCCCCGACGCCAAGCGTGCCCTCCTCACTGCCTACGCCGACACCGAGGCCGCCATACGCGCCATCAACGAAGTGCGCCTCGACCATTACCTGATGAAGCCCTGGGACCCACCCGAAGATAACCTCTATCCTGTCCTCGACGACCTCCTCAATGACTGGGCGGCGTCGTACCAGCCGCCCTTCGAGGGGATGCGCGTGATAGGCCACAGGTGGTCGCCGCAGACCCATGGGGTGAAAGACTTCCTCGCCAGGAACCAAGTGCCCTATCACTGGCTCGACGTAGAGATGGGGGAAGAGCCACGTCGCTTGCTGGAGACCGCGGGGCTCGACCCACTGAAGCTCCCTGTGGTGCTCTTCACGGATGGGTCGTACCTGGTGCAGCCGACCAACTCCCAGGTAGCGGAGAAGGTGGGGCGGCGGATACATGCTACCCTCCCATTTTACGACCTGATTATCATAGGAGCGGGACCCGCGGGCCTGGCGGCGGCGGTTTATGGCGCATCCGAAGGGCTGAAGACCCTCCTGGTGGAGCGCGTGGCTCCCGGTGGGCAGGCAGGCACAAGCTCGCGCATCGAGAACTACCTGGGCTTCCCTTCCGGGTTGAGTGGTGGCGACCTCGCGCGCCGTGCGGTGGCCCAGGCTACCCGCCTCGGAGCCGAAATCCTCACGCCGCAGCAGGTGGAGAGTGTGCGCGTGGAAGGCCCCTATCGCTACATCAAGCTGGGAGACGGCACCGAATTGAGCTGCCATGCCCTCCTCATCTCGACGGGCGTCAGCTACCGCAAGCTAGCCGTGCCGGGTGCCGAGGCATTGACGGGCGCGGGTATATACTACGGCGCTTCCCAGTCCGAAGCGATCAATTACAAGGGAGAGGACGTGTACCTCGTCGGCGGGGCGAACTCCGCGGGGCAGGCGGCCATGCACTTCGCCAAATACGCCGCCAATAAAGTGACTATGCTGGTACGAGGGGACTCGCTGTCGAAGAGCATGTCGCAGTACCTGATCGACCAGATAGAGGCAACGCCGAACATAGAAGTGGTGCTCAACAGCAGCGTGAGCGAAGTGTCGGGCGAGGGGAAGCTGGAGTCGATTTGCATTGCACACGCCGATACAGGCGAGGTAGAGCGAGTGCCAACAAGCGCGGTCTTCGTCTTCATAGGGGCTAAACCCCGCACCGAGTGGGTGGCAGACCTGCTGGAGCGCGACGAGATGGGTTTCATCATGTCTGGGCCTGACCTCATAAGGGATGGGAAGCCGCCGAAGGGATGGCCCCTAAAACGCACCCCCTTCTGGCTAGAGACGAGCGTCCCCGGCATCTTCGTAGCAGGCGACGTCCGCCATAAATCGGTAAAGCGCATGGCAACCGCCGTAGGTGAAGGTTCGATGGCTGTTCAATTCATCCACCAGTATCTCTCTACCTTGTAATTAGTAGCTGGCTACAGATGGTCGATAAATAGGATTTGGTACTCCGTCGTCCGTCGTCTATCGTCCGTCATCCGCCGACCAACAACTGAGGCCACCAATGCCTGACGAATGCACTCATCTTGGGCAGATACGGGAAGTAACGCCTGGCGCTGAGGGGTGCGAGGAGTGCCTCCAATCCGGCGATGAGTGGGTACACCTTCGGATGTGCCTCGTATGCGGGCACATCGGGTGCTGCGATAAGTCGAAGAACCGCCACGCCACCGCCCATTTCCACGAGACCACCCACCCGGTCATGTGCTCTTTTGAGCCGGACGAGGACTGGGTCTGGTGCTATGAGGACCGCATCGTCATGTTCCCGGAGCGAAGCGCGCCTGGGGGCTACGATACCGCGGCGACCCCGGAGTTCCTCCGCCGCCTGCCCCTCTTCGCGGACCTCTCGGAGGAGGACCTTACCCGTATCTACGGCATGGCCCGCCCCGCCCAGATCGCGGAAGGGCAACTCCTCATGCGAGAAGGGCGACATGGGCGACGCCGTTTACGTGGTGCTTGAGGGAGAGTTCGAGGTTACGAAGCAGTCGGCGCAGGGCGAAGTCGTGCTATCGAGGCGCGGTCCTGGAGACGTTGTGGGGGAGCAGTCGCTCATCATAAAGGCCCCGCGCTCGGCGTCGGTGCGCGCCCTCAGCGACAGCCGCGTCCTCGTCATCAGCCAGAACGCCTTCGAGCAACTGTTGGCCTGTAGCCCCGCTGCCGCATTGTCGGTGCTACGCACGATGGCTGCTCGCCTCGAAAGCACCCAGGCATTATTGGCCCAGCAGGAGAAGCTGGCGGGGCTAGGCAGGCTATCCGCGGGGCTGGCTCACGAGCTGAACAACCCGGCGGCAGCCATACGTCGCAGCTCTGACCAGTTACGCGATGTATTCGCCCAGTGGCAGCGCCTCGCCGTGCAACTGGACACCCTTACATTCACCCAGGAGCAGGCGGACGAGCTTAACGTGCTGCGGGGCGAGATGGAGGCGCGGTCGAGCAAGCCCCTGGTGCTGGACCCCCTCGACCGGAGTGACCGGGAGAGCGACCTGCAAGACTGGCTTGAGGACCGGGGTGTAGAGGATGCGTGGGAAGTAGCTCCCGTGTTGGTGTCGTTCGGTTGGGATGTAGAGGGGTTGGAGAGCTTGACGGCACCCTTCTCGGATGAGCGACTCCCTGTAATCGTCCCCTGGTTAGCGACCGGCTGTTCAGCTTATGCCTTATTGAATGAGGTCAGCACCAGCGCGGCGCACATTTCGCAGATAGTGAAGGCGGTGAAGACTTATTCGTACCTGGACCAGGCGGCCGTGCAGCAGATTGACGTGCATGAGGGCCTGGAGAATACCCTGATCATACTCAAGCACAAGCTCAAGGCGGGCGTCACCGTGACGCGAGATTACGCGCCTGATCTGCCGCGCATCGAGGCGTACGCAAGCGAGCTAAACCAGGTGTGGACCAATATCATAGACAACGCCATAGACGCCATGGAGGGGCGAGGTGAGATCACGTTACATACCCATCTGAAGGGGCGCGATGCGGTGGTCATAGAGATAACGGATAACGGGCCGGGTATGCCCGAAGAGGTGCAGGGGCGCATCTTCCAGCCTTTCTTCACCACGAAAGCTGTTGGCGTTGGCACGGGCCTGGGGCTACATATCGCCTACAACATAATAGTTGACAAGCACCACGGCCAGATAAGCGTCGCGTCCAGGCCAGGCGAGACGCGCTTTTCTATTACGCTCCCGGTGGAGCTTGCCAGGGAATAGCTCTCAGGCGTAAGGAAAAATTGAAACATAAAAGGGAGAGCGGGCCACGTGGCCCGCTCTCCCTTTCTCTTATTCTTCCGGTGCTGCTAGAGCCTAGTCAGTCCCACCGTTTGGTGCTCTGACAGGGGTCTGGCAGTTAGGATAGAAGGTGTTGGCTACTATCTTGGAGGTTTGTGCTCTCGTGATCTGCGCGAACGGCCTGAAGTATGGCCTGTTGCCCGGAGGTACGCACGGCTCTCCAACTCCTCCACACGGATACCCACTCATCACTCCGAGCGCGGTTAGCCGCTCGATGTATACCCAGAATGGGTTGGATGATGGTACGTCCTCGTACGTCTGAGTACCAGCCGGTACAGGTGTAGTGATGCCTGCTGCATTGGCAACTATCTTGGAGACTTGTCCCCTAGTCGCGTTTGCACCAGGATCTGAAGTATGGACGGTTGCCAGGAGGTATGCATGGCTCCGCTGCGTTGGTCCCGCATGGATATCCACCCATGTGCCCACGCATTGTAAGCCTGTTGATGAACTGGTAGAACGGATGGCTAGGAGGCACGTCCTCAAAGATCTGAGGACCTGGATCCTCTCCGAAGCCAGCAGCGTTCGAGACCATCTTGGCTATCTGCCCACGTGTGATAGGCATGAACGGTCGGAAGTAGCCTGTGTTGTTAGGATCGCACGGTTCTCCCGGTCCACCACAAGCGTAGCCGTTGGCTATCTTGCGGCAGGCTATACACCTGATGAAGGGATAGAACTCGCTGCCTGGCGGTACGTCCACGTACTGGATCGGGCAGGCTGTTGGGCCTACCGTAGCCGTAGAGGATGGCACTACCGTAGCAGGTGGCGTTGTGGCCGTCGCCTCGGATGTAGCTGTAGAGGTTGGTGGCTCTACAGTAGCGGTCGGGCATGGACCACCTGAGGTGCTAAACTGCTGCGTGAAGTCGTAGAAGGTAGAACCTAGCGAGTCTGCTCCTCCGATCACGTAGATCGTCCCGTTTGTGCCGTATCCCTTGGCATAGTTACGTGTCGCATGCAGCGTCGGTACTCCGGCGCTCCATGTGCCCGCTACAGGGTCGTACACCCACGTGTTCGTGTCGTGGTTCACGTCGTCTATGCCGCCGCTCGGCATCACGAACTTACCGCCGATGTTGTAACCGTGGTTGTTGCTCTTCGCCTGCGGTAGGTCTGGTCCTGCCGTTATGGCACCTGTGCCGGGGTTGAAGATGTCGAAGGCGAAGGTGTCCGCCAGCGAGTTCGTCGAACCCACCCGCCAGGTAGATCATGCCATCTGGCAGCGTTTCGGTCGCTATGTACCCACGTGCCAGGCTCAGGTCTGCGGTTATCTCAGTCCACGCATTGGTCGTCGGGTTGTACTCCCAGATGTCCGCGAGCACCTCAGGTACGGCAGGGTTGTAGCCACCGAAGATGTAGAACTTGTTGTTGGCTACCGCCCACCCACCAGGTATGCGCGTGGGGGCTGCGGGCCAGTCTGCCTTCGGGGTAAGCGTGCCGTCTGACGGGTTGTACGCCAGCGTCCGGCTTATCACGGCACTAGAAGGTCCTGATCCACCCGCGATGAAGATGCGATCTCCCTCTGGGAAGGTCAGTACCCCTGCTGCCATGTTCGATGTCCGGTCGTCTGGTAGCGTCTCCGTCATCAGCGTCCACGTATTGCCGTTGATGTCGTAACGGTAGATCGTGTTCGTGTACGTGGTGCTTGCGGGTCTGCCGCCGAAGACGTAGATGTTGCTACCCATGGTCGCGCCGGCTGCTCGTCCGCGTGCCTCAGGTATCAGTGCGCGGTCGGTCCATGCACTCACGACGCAGGAGGTAGGTGTTGCACTAGCACCAGCAGTAGGTGTAGGACAGCCACCGCCACCTGCTTGAGTGTCACCACTCGCTCGGATTACCCAGTTACCCGGGAGACCGAAGCTGTCGATTGTGCCTAGCGTGTCGTTGTTCCCAAGGTTGTCGTAGTCTGGGTCGATGTTCGCGCTCTGTCCAGCTACCCAACTGCGGACCTGTGACGCTGTCGTGTCCAGCGGGGATGGGAAGCTTATGGGGCTTACTCCGCCACTGTTGTACGTGTCTGAGAAGCCGATGTACAGGTCCCCTGGTGTGCTGGCTAGTACCGATACTGCGTAGTTGGAGAATGTCACTCCATCAGATGCTGTGACGGTAGCAGGGAGTTGGGCTATCTTCACCGCGTTGGAGGGGTCGTTGTTGCGGTCTGCATCTACGTACACCAACAGGTTGATTGCTAACCCTACCAGTGACCGTCCAGCGGAGGTGGGTCCTGGGAACTGGACGCTGATCTGGTTGACCTGGATGGGGAAGTCGCCATCGACAGGGGAGAAGCGGTTGAGCCAGATGGCAGGGTAGTTGACCGTCTGGTTGGTCCAGCCCACGCTATCTTCCTGTGCTCCATCATCGAGTATGAAGCTGATCGGTGCTGTCGCTCTCCAGCTTGTCCTCGGGTTGATTGGTGATGTGTTGTCGCCAGTGCTTGGGCCTCCGCTACGAGTAGAGGAGCCAGCTCTCAGCTTGCCGGAGCCTGTCCCTTGCTTGACGACGTTGGGAGTGCCCTTCTCTCCGCCAAGACCCACTACGTGTGGCTTGGTTGGGGCTGTGGGCGGGCAGACTGTGGCTGTCGGTGGTGCTGTCGATACGGGAGTGCTGCTCGGTGCGGGTGTGGCACACCCTCCACCACCACCAGGCAAGCCTGTTACCGTGACTGTGTACGATGGACACCCTGCGTTCTCGGTGAACTCTTCCACCACTAAGTAGTATGTGGTGTTCGCCGGGATTGTCAGACTGATAGCTGGCACCCAGGTTTGAGTCTGCCACGTAAGCGGTGCAGGCATTACCGGGGTCTGGGACTGCCGAGTATACCTCTGAGTAGACGCAGGCTGCATCACTGAGGTCTACCGTCACACAGACCGCAGAGCCTGTGTTGTTCACGAGCTGGTATGTGTCATAGTGGAACGTGCCAGCAAGCTCGCCAGGGCAAGGTGTGGTCGAGCCACACGATGAGACTGCACCGAGCACGCTGTTGTGGGTAGGCTCGCTCCCGTCGATGGAGCCTGTGAACACGGTGGGTCCACCTGCCGGGCATGTCGGTGTGGCTTGCGCTGTAGTAGCGGTAGCTACAGGAGTGCCAGCGGTGGGTGTAGGACACCCTCCTCCACTCGGTAGCCCACTCACGGTGAGTGTGTAGGCAGGGCAGCCTGCTGTGAACAACTCGTTGACCACGATCACGAAGGTAGCCCCAGCGGGCACTGTCACTTCGTAGGTGCGTGGTGCACCAACCTCTGGGCTTACTCCGATGTCACCGAGGTAGTTAGCGCAGATGCTGGCTGGGTTGAAGGTGCCTAGATAGGCTACACTCTGAATGTACGATGTGCCTGTGCAGCTCTGTGGGTCTAGCGTGATCGATACACACACAGCAGAAGCGGAAGAGTTGGTCAGTGTGTAGGTATCGTAGCGGAAGGTACCGGTAGACTGGGCACAGGTCTGAGGCACGGCACAGGTGCTCTGTGGGTCATCTCTAAAGAGGCGATTGGTCTGCGTAGGATCACCCGCCGCTATCGCTCCGTTGAAGACGAGCGGTCCTCCAGCACACGATGTAGGCGTGGCTGTAACTACCTGGCCTGTGGGGGTAGCGGTTGCTGTCGCTCCACCAGGGGTGGGGGTAGCGCACGCACCTAGCACGCCCATCACCATGGTCCCAGCAGGTATGGCGGTGTTGCAGGTGTTCTGGCTGTAGGTGGTGGTGTTCTTCTGGATACCTGTAGTGGCACTGGAACCTGTCAGGCCCATCACTGCGTAGATGAGGTCGAACCTGGTCTGACCCTCGTACAGCCTGACCTCGTAGTTGGTGTCAGTGCCTGCCGCACAGGTGGTAGCGGTGCTGAAGCCGCAGGTGCGGAACTCCAGGTTGAATATGCGGTTAGGCGCTACTCCACTCACAGAGCTAAAGACACCCTTGCCAGCGGGAGCAGTTATCTGGTCATCCCAGAAGGCGTAGATGGTGTAGCTGTACGCCCTGTCGGTGACAGGCAGACAGGCATTGATGTAGTCATTCAGCCCCGTGATGGCGCTGTTGAACTGCAAGTTGCCGTTGGAGCTGACGTTCACCGTGGTGAAGCTCAAGTCGTACACGGTGTATGGGAATGGCAATGTCACCGAGGTGATGACGTCGTCGCCATGATTACCTATATCCACCGTACCAGGTACGATTGTCGCACCCGCTGAAGCGGTATACGTGTAGTTGGTGGTGCAGATGGTCGGTGTGGCCGTCGCTGCGCCAGCAGTGTTGGTTGCGGTAGCGGTAGGTACAACTACAGTGTTGGTAGGTGTGCCGGTCGGACCGCAGGCCCCACCGCCCAACTTGAACATGTGGAGGTTGTAGATACCCAGGTCGTCCTCAACCGGGGTCGAGGGGTCGAACTTGATACGAATGGCGAACGTCGTTGAGATGGCTGAGGTGTTGGTGAACACCAGCGCCTCTGACAACAGCCCTCCGTTCCCTCCCTGGCTGTCGCTGTCTACCGCGGTGATCAGCGAGCCATCGGCAGCGAGGAGGTCAAAGTTGGGGTTGAACTGGTTGACACGACTCAGGTTGGTACCGTTACGGTCTGGGTCTCCGTCTACCTGGATTACTACCCTCTCGTTCTGGGCTAGTGGGAAGGTGTAGTAGTCGAGGTCGGTCGAGATAGGTATGGAGCCTGTCACCACCGTGCCGAAGCTGTATGCATTGGCCTGGGTGATAACGTCGTTAGGCTCTATCTCTGGTACGGTGCTGCTAGTGGTCTTGTCAACGTACAGAGAGTAAGGGGACATGATGGTAGCCCCACCGAACTGCCTCACCTGGATGGCATGGGTCCCCGTCTGGGTGATGACCCCACCTGCTATAGCTGACGACAATGTGGACTGGAAGCCGTTGTCATCGTCTAGCTGGATGGTAGTGCTAACTGCGTTGAAGAGTGTAAGGATAGAGTCTGTAGAAGGAGCGGCATTGGAGGTGTTGATGTACGTCCAAATTCTATCTCCAGCATTAGCTGAGAAGGAGAAGTAGTCTAAATCACCAGCAGGGGTAATCCCCCCTCGCACCTCAGCCCCGTTCGTGCCGATAGGGTTGGCGAGAGCGATGGTGTTGTTAGGCTCTGTCTCCTGGATAGGTGCGCCAGGCACGCATACCGTCGCTGTCGCGCTCGCTGCTACTGTCGTATTGGTAGCCGTGGCCGGAACGCTGGTGGGTGTGGAGGTAGCGCCTGACGGTGCTACTATCCACAGTGGGGCTATGGCAACCTGCCCTGATGAGCCGATAAAGGCCACCTCGTGCAGGCCCAATGTGCCGGGTGATGTGAGCAATGCCGACCCATACCCGCTGGCGTTAGTGCTGGCCGCAGGTCCGGCCACACCATCTATGTAGATAGTGCCGCTCTGATTGGGCAGCAGTCTGTTGAATAGTATGGCGAAGCTTGTAGCGGTCGTGCTGATGTTCGACGGGACATTGATAGCGGAGGGCGCGTTCTTAGCGTTCACGTTCCCCTCGACGCTGCCCCGGCCTACACGCCCACTGGTGCCCCCGGTAAAGATACACTGCGCGACGCCCGCGCCGGGAGGGAAAGTGACAGTGGCGCCAAGCGCACCGTTCGAGTCGGCGGGCGCACTGCCCGACGCGCAACCGGAGATGGTCACTGTCTCCCCTGGCTGGAACCCTTCACCGACGAAGCCGATCGAGGCACCGAGAGTGGAGGAGTAGACGGGTCTGTCTACAAAGACGCGAGCCAGGTTCATGTCACCACTCGGCGGCGTGCCTGCGTCAGCTCGCTCTTCGACGCTCGAGCCGGACATGGAGGGGACGGTGGTCGAGATGGCCGTGTAGATAGCTGAGGTGTCGCCGTTATTGGCGGGGGTGATCAGCGTAAAGAAGCGGCCAGCGGCGCTCGTGGCTGCCGATCCCAGCGACACCCCGTTGCGATACAGGGTCACCGCGGTGGGAGAGTTGGGGATCCAGCGGAAGCCGTAAGCATAGAAGCTTGCGCCTGCCGTCGTGTTGATGGCGTGAGGCGCGTGAGCGAAGCCAGGCACGTAGGGTGCGTTATCCAGCACCTGGGCCACGGTGCCCGCACGCTTGAGGCTGGTCTGGCCTCTTCCTTCGAATGTGATATAGCCGAGGCCGGCCCCCGTAGTGATACCGACGGCCACTACGCCGTTGGCGTTGGCTGCGAATGTGCCTGCCAGGGTGCCGTTGAGATAATAATCAACATTTTCGGCAGGGGTGAAGCCGGATAGGAGTGTGCCTAATGCGCTGGCGGTAGACTGGCTGACTACGTCAGGGCTGGCTACCATGTAGGCATTGCCAATGCCAATCGCGCCAGTGTCATATTCAGGCGGCTTTTCCTCGTATGGGCGAATGCCCAGCGCGCCCATGTCTATGTCATGCACGACAAGGTCGGTAACGGGCGAAAGCGTTGCTTTTTGCCCCGTATCCTGGCCCACCGGCGAGACATGGCCGCTGAGTACCAGTGTACTGCCGGACTGGCTATCCTGCGCCGGCGCTGCGGTAGGAAGTCCTGCCAGTGCGACGCTCCCGGTAAGTACTGCGCCCAAGAATAGGGCGAGCAGGATCACCATAGGCCGTAGTCTGCTCTTAGTCTCTGGGTCTGAACTCATAACTTATGCTCCTTCCAATTCCTCTTCCTCTTCCTCTTAACTACGTTACGGCGAACTCAACCGCTATCACTCGTGATTTTCTGCCCCTGTCATCACGCGGTTTAGTGATAGAGTGAATTCGCACCTGGGTAAACACGAAATCTCCTAACCTTATTGGCCCATCTTTCTCTTTCAGCAGGAACATTACTGCGTAGCAGAACCCGACGAAATAGCAGTAATGGATGGTAAAGGTTAAGAGGCGCGCCCGTACTCAGTAGTAGGCTAACCTGGACCCAGGCAACCCTTATTCTAACAGAGGTGCACCAGGAAGTCAAGAGAAATCGCGCCCCATTTCTCCGCTATCTTTACTGGCGACGTAGAGATTACCGTTGCGCTGGCGTCTCGCAGCCAGGGAAGAAGGTGTTAGCCACAATCTTGGATGCCTGCCCTCTTGTGACGTTGGAGAAGGGTCGGAAGTATGGCCTGTTCGCATCGTCACAAGGTTCACCTTCCCCTCCGCAAGGATACCCACCCATCACTCCCAGGTTGGTCAGTCGCATTATCCATGTGTAGAAGGGATGGTCCTCCGGTACATCCGTAAAGTACAGGCCAGTCGGCGTACCTCCTATCCCTGCTGTATTGGAGACTATCTTGGCTAGCTGCCCGCGTGTGGCGTTGGCGAATGGTCTAAAGTATGGACGGTTATCAGGCGGGTTGCATTGCTCTTCAGGGATAGTGCCGCAAGGATACCCTCCCATGTAGCCCAATTGAGACAGACGGTTTATCCAGGCATAGAAGGTGTGCGTGGGGTCTACATCTTCGAATATCTGTGGTCCTGGGTCATTATCAAGCCCGGCAGCATTCGACACCATCTTGGCTATCTGTGACCGGGTAATTTCATTACCTGGCTTGAACGTACCGTCAGAATAGCCAGAGATGATACCTCTACAAGCCAGACATCGAATGAATGTGTAGAAGGTGTGGTCGTTGGGCACATCCGCGAAGGTGACATTGCATGGCGTTGCCGTGGCGACGGAGGTCGCGGTGGACGCTGGCGAAGTGGGAGAGGTCGTGGGGCTTGCCGCAGGAGATGTCGCTGTGGACGTGCGCGTGGGAGTTGCCGTCGCAGGTCCACCCGTACTCGTTGGCGATGGAGTGCCGTCGTCGCTGTAATGCACCATTATCCCTGAATGGCCGACTGCCCAACCGTCGCTCGGCGATGCCATGAAGATGCTCGCCAGGAAGTCCGTGTTCATCGCGGTATACTCAGATGTGAAGCTCCCGTTGAGGAAATGCAGTATCTCCCTATCCGGCCCGCTCATCCACCCCTCGTTAGGGGAGAACATATACATCCGGTCTATCTGCTGGGTAAGGGTATAGGCCCTGTACCACTGGATACCGTCATAACGCATTACGTAAGTCGTGCTGGTGAAGCCGACCGCCCAACCATCGTCGGGCACTGTGAAGAAGCTGTCGTACAGGGTGTTTGATGAAGGGCTGGGCAGGTACTGCGACCATACGCCGTTTAGATAGTGCACCACCAACGCGCCTTCGCCTGCCACTCCAGCCCCCGTAGCCCACCCCTCAATTCCCTGGGTGCCCACAAACATCTGTAATGAGAAAATATTGGCGCTACCGGGGCTTGAGTATTCCTCTACCCAGGTGCCTCCGGAGGCGGGACATGGGTTGCAGTGGTATATCTTGCCGAGCCCCACCACCCAGACATTATCGGCTGAAACCGCGTCCAGGCGGTTGAGGTTGCGAGGGGCGGTATGGAAGAGGCTCCACTGCGTGCCGTTCCAACGGTAAACGCTGTTGTTCTCCCTATCGAGGATGAAGCCATCATTCGCGCTGAGCATATGGACGTCCACGAGCCGTCCCGTGGTGGAGATAGGGAAAGGAGACCATGCAGTGCCGTTGTAGTACAGCACCGTGCCCGATACGCCCACGGACCACCCACTGGTGCTCGATAGCATATCCACGTCGTGCAGCGTCTGGGTCGTGACCCTGGGAGCTTCCTGCCAGCGCAACGTGCTGGGCGAGTTGACCCTGCTCGCAGCATTGTATGTGCCCCCCGCCTGCACAACAGCTGACGACAGCGCGATTGTGAGTGTCAGGAGCGCGCCTATGACCGTCATCACCAGGATAGCAGGTCCGATGCTACGTCGCCTCGCGCTTTGCTCATAGCTCAAAGCCTGGTTGCGCATATCCATAGTTCGCACTCCTTCCTTGCATGTGAGAGGCTAAACCATCTTTGCCATTTACTCAGCACCAGAAGATGCCGGAATCCTACCTTGCAATCAAAAATTATACGTAGTGTAAGCGTGCATTGTCAACGTAGCTACTCGGCATGTAGGGGCGTGCCGCCGGCACGCCCCGCCAAACTTTCACTTCTTTTCTGCCAATTACCCGCCCTTCAAGGGCGGGTAATTGGCAGAAAAGAAGAATTCCTTCCCCTCTTGGGGGTTACATATGAGGTTTGTGGTATACTTATAGGCTGAGCCGCAATCCAGGCATCTTATTATGAAGCAGTCACAGGGCAACCTAATAAAGGTAGATATGCACTGCCACACGCGGTTGAGCAAAGATTCGCTCAACGACCCGCGAAAGCTGGCGCACGTCGCTGCCGAGCGCGGATTGGGCGCTCTATGCGTGACCGACCATAACGGTCTGGCGAACGCGCTTGCACTAGCCCGCATGGACGACCTGCCCATCAAGATCATCCCTTCGGAAGAGGTGAAGTCAAGTGAGGGAGAGATAATAGGCTACTTCCTCTCCGAGCTTGTGCCGAAGGGTCTCACGCCGGAGGAGACGGTGCGCCGCATCAAGGGGCAGGGTGGCCTCGTATGCGTGCCCCACCCATTCGACACCATGCGTACCGCCAGCCGCCTCGATACCTCCGCGCTCGACAGGCTGGTGCAGGCCGGGCTTATCGACATCCTGGAGGTGTTTAACGCGAGGGCTGTGAACGCCGCAGACAACGAGCGCGCCCTGGCATATGCCCAGGAGCACAACCTGGCGATGTCCGCAGGCTCGGACGCCCATATGCTTGTTGAAGTGGGCCGTGCTTACGCCGAGATACCCCCATTCGAGACCCCGCAGGAGTTCCTCGCAGGCTTGCGTGTAGGCAAAGTACATGGCACGCTCAGTAGCCGCCTGATCCACCTCGGCAGCACCTGGGCGCGCGTCGCTAAGGCTATCCCGGTGGTAGGTGAGAAACTCAAGTAACTTTGAACCTTGAACCTTGAACTTTGAACTTTGAACTTGGATTTTAGAGTATGGCGCAGTATAAGAGTCAGGGTAGAATAGATAAAGTGTTGCCGGACAGCCCGGCGGCTCGCGCTGGTGTGCAGGAGGGCGACAGGCTCCTCTCTATCAACGGCACGCCCGTGAAGGATGTGGTTGGCTACCAGTTCCACCAGGTGAGCAACCGCCTTACCATCGAGGTAGCCCGCGAAGGGCTGAGCGCGCCACTGGTGCTCGCGGTAAGGAAGCCTGAGCAGCAGGACCTAGGCCTTGAGTTCGTAGACCCCACCTTCGACGGCATCAAGCGGTGCAACAACCATTGCCCCTTCTGCTTCGTCGACCAGAACGCGCCCGGCCTGCGCCGCACCCTCGACATCAAGGATGACGACTACCGCTATTCCTTCCTCTACGGCGGGTTCATCACCCTCACCAACCTCAAAGAGGCCGACTGGCAGCGAATAGACGAAGAGCGTCTCTCGCCCCTCTACGTATCGGTCCACGCCACCGAGCCTGAGATGCGCCGTGCGCTCCTCGGCAATCCCCGCGCACCCGAAGTGATACCGCAGCTACGCCGCCTGGGCGAGATGGGCATCCAGACCCACACTCAGCTAGTCCTCTGCCCCGGCCTGAACGATGGCGCGCAGCTAGACCGTTCCATATCTGACCTCGCCGCGCTATACCCGCACGTGCAGACGGTGGGCGTCGTGCCAATTGGCCTCACCCGCTTCCGCCGCAACAACCACTACCAGATCAAGCTCGACCTTCGTGCATATACGCCCTGAAGAGGGCACTGCCGTGCTTGAGCAAGTCGAGGGGTGGCAGCGCCGCTTGCATGATGAGATCGGCACAAACTTCGCCTTCTTATCCGACGAGTGGTACATCATGGCGGGCCGGGACGTGCCCCACGCCAGGGAATACGAGGGTTACGCCCAGCTAGAGAACGGCGTCGGCCTCGTGCGCCAGCTCCTGGATGAATCGAAGCGCACCGCCCGCACCCTCCCACCGAGCATCGAGCGCCCCCAACGGGTCGTAGTGGTATGCGGCGAGATGCCCAGGCTCACCCTGGAGCGCGCCCTTCGTCCATTCAGGGATATAGAAGGGCTGGATGTGCGCCTCGTAGTGGTAGAGAACGCCACGCTTGGCGGAAACGTCGGCTGCTCCGGCTTACTTTTCGGCGCGGAGGTCACCGCAGCCCTGCAACCTTACTCTGCTCAGGGAGAGGAGCCTGCCGACCTCATCTTCCTCCCACGTCGCATGTTCGACTTCACAGGCGTGCGCACCCTGGACGAGTGGACTGTCGAGCGTTTCCAGTCTGAGCTAGGCCGCCCGGTCATCGTACCCGAGTGGATCCGCGACATCTGGTCCACCATCCAGCGAGCGTCCAGGGGTGAAGATTGCTACACACGCACGCCGGAAGTTGTTCGGGTATCCCAGCTTGGCTGAAATATTATATCTAGGACTTACGCAGCAGCAACAGAAGGGAGGGCGGATGGTAAACTAAAGGCATGAGCCTTAGCAAACTCGACTACTGCCAGTTTCTGCTGAGCAGTCAGATCAACTACATGCTGACGCACATGGCCGAGCATTTGCAAAGCTTCAGCCATGACACCATCAATCGTTACCTGCTTGGAGAGAAGCTTTCGCCTCGCCTGTTGTAGGAACAGGTGCAGCCGCTGTTGGCACTTGACCCGCAAGCCTGCCTGGTCTTTGATGATACAGTGCTGGAGCATAGCTTCGGACCTCACATTGAGATGGTGCGTCGGCAGTGGAGCGGCAACCAAAAGAGTGTAATCTGAGGGATAGGGTTGGTGTCTTGCGTGTACGTCAACCCTCATACGGAGCAGTTCTGGGTGATTGACTACCGTATCTTCGATCCTAACACCGATGGCAAAAGCAAGTTGGACCATGTGCGAGAGATGCTTTCGATGGCAGGGCATCGTAATCGTAAGCTCCCTTTCCACACGGTGCTCATGGACGCTTGGTACGCCGTCAAAGAAGTTATGCTGCAAATCGCCGGAATGGGCAAGATTTTCTACTGCCCCCTGAAGAGCAACCGTCTTGTTGACGAGAGCAGTGGAGAGAAGCCGTACCGACGCATCGAAGCGTTGAGTTGGAGCCAAGCGGAGTTGGCGAGGGGCAAGCTGGTCAAGGTCAGAGGGTTCCCAGGCGATTTCAAAGTGAAACTGTTCCGAGTTGAGGTGTCCACCCACCGCACGGAATGGGTCGTGACCAACGATCTGTCTCAATCCTCTACGCAGGGTGCTCAAGAGGCGAGTGCCTTGCGCTGGAAGATTGAAGAGTTTCACTGAGAAGCCAAGCAACTGACGGGTCTTGAGGATTGCCAGTGTCGCAAAGCTCGCATCCAACGCAACCACATAGTGTGTGCTCTGCTGGTGTGGAGCAGGCTCAAGACCTTGACTTACCAGACCAAGCGAAATGTCTATCAACTCAAGCATGGCTTGCTGCATGACTATCTTGTTGCTCAACTCAGAAACCCTGCCATCACTATGCTTCTTGCGTAAGCCCTAACCATAATACATTTGCTGATTTTGTGATATACTATTGCCATATTACTCCCTATCATTTAAGGATATACGTCTATGCCCAGACTTCGCCTCTACATCTTCGTCATAGAGCACCCCATTCGCTTCATAGGCGATATGCCCACTTGGTATAGCGGCGATGCGTGTGAATACACGAAGAGATCGCATATCAACTTCTGTATCTTCGATAGCACCTGGGAGGCCAGCGAAGCCTTCGAGCTAGACCGCAATCCCAATGTTGAAGCCTGGGTAAAGAATGAGCATCTAGGCTTCGAGATAATCTATGTTTGGAAAGGACTAATCAAGAAATACATCCCCGACTTCATCATCTGCCTTACCGACGGCTCCCATCTGGTGCTTGAAGTCAAAGGCCAGGATAACCAACAGAACCAAACTAAGCGCACGTCCCTTGACGAATGGGTGCGCGCCGTCAATGGGCATGGCGGCTTCGGCGTGTGGAGGTGGGCAGTGTCTAGGAACCCGGCGGATGTGATGGGAATAATCAACATGGCATCAACTGCTCAACCTGAGCAGCTCGATCTATTGCAAGGTCATCACTATGGGCTGAGATTGGAGGCTTGAATGAACTCGAAAGGTACTCCGCTTTGGAAATCACTTTGGTTGGGACTCAAGGAATTCCTAAGGCGTGCTACCAAAATAGAGCACCTGCTCACAATAGTAACTCTGTTCGTAGCGGCTCTCTTGGGCGTGCGAAGTATCGTGAACATCGAATCCGACAGAATATAACCAAGCGATACTTACTGTACTAACTGCCGTAGCTATAGGTAATCTAGTGGCTTCAATCTCAGCTAGTCAACAACACGATACAAATAATCAGAAGCAGTCTTTTGATCACTTGCAGGAAGCCTTGGGTAGATTATTTGAAGGTGAGAAAGTCATACTAACCCTAGACGTTTTTGGCTCTACCTCAGCACTTGTGGGGACAGCAATTCGAAACCTGAAGACACAAATATATGACTTACGTCTATTGGTTCGTGACCCCAACGAGAAATCTAATCTACGAATTTCCACGTAATCCCACCTCCCAAATATGGATAAAACATAGGACCAAGGCGAGCTTGGAAATACTCATCTCCCGAAATGAATTCATCAAAAAGCATCAGATTCATTATTATGACTTCTTACCGCCGTTTATTCTTGTGATAGTAAACGGGCATACTGGCTTGCTATGCCTATTCCAACATCTAGAAGGGGAAAAGCCGTACAATGTGCCAGATCATTCACAATTCTACATTTTAAGTGAGAAGAGTACGTATCAGAGGCAGTTGCTAACTGAATTGCAGTACTGGTTCAATAACACGTTTGAAAACCTATCGTATAATTCGTCAAGGCCTGATCAGAAGCCTAATAGACCTTATCCTGTGGTTTACAAGAATTGGCATGATCCATCAATCCAAGACGCCCTAAGAAAAGCGACGCGCTCAATATCAGTGATTGATAGCTGGGTTACAAATCCGGTAGATATACTCGATCCTGTGAGAGATGCCTGTGTAAATGTAAGCGAGCACCCTCACATTAGATATATACATGCTCGATCCTAGTACGAACTTTGGTGCTCAACGCCTTAGGGATGCTGGTTATGTGTTTGAAGGGGAAGAAAATGATCCGCGCATCACGCAAAAGAAGCCGAAGTTAAGTTATAAGAGACGCTATGATTCAGCTTGTGATCAGTTCGCTGATCATGCTATCGGGAACGTCAAAGTGTCTCTTTATAAGTACAAGTTCACGCCTACGATCAAAGCCATTGTCATTGACGAGAGGGAATTCTTTTTTGGCTGGTTTCCTTTGGGCGGGGTGGCAAGTAATATCGTTTGCTTTCATATCTCGTATGATGGTCCCAAAAAGCTCAGCCCACCTGCCGTACGTTGCCTATTGGATCAAATAACTAAGATCAGAGGAGGGGAGCACGCTTGATCAGAAATACAATTAGGCCAACATACGTGGCGATTAATGCTTGACTAAGCTCGACTTTGTACAATTCTATAGGTGGCTGTGCCACGTGCGTCCGAATTGGCACAAGGGTTTTTCCAACATATATCCATATATCATGCTCAACGGCGGATGTTGATAAGAGTCTCAGGCATGAGCGGGAGGGTATCGAGTTTCAAGCACACCGCTAATTCTAATATTTAAGGGCTTGCGCAGACGATAGACGATGGACGCCGGACGATAGTTCGCTGCCCACTCCTCGATGGATGCGTATACTTGCGTAAGTCCTGATATCGTTTCTCATGAAAAATCGGGGCGCTAGGCCCCGATTTTTCATGGGAGGCACTGATTGATCAGGCGTATTGCAGCTCGCGTAACTGGCCGAACCCTGGGAGCACGCCACACTCGGCGTCGTAGTCCTCATCCTCGTCATTGGCTTCCGGCATGTCGAGCACCTTGATGAATGCCTCCACCACCTTCGCATCGAACTGCGTACCGGCGCACCTGTGTAGCTCGTCGCGGGCGCGCTGGTCGCTGTATGCGTCTTTGTAGCTCCTCTTGGTAATCATGGCGCAGTAGGCGTCTACCACGCAGACGATGCGTGCCGCGATGGGTATCTCCTCTCCTTTCAGACCCTCCGGGTAGCCTGAGCCGTCATACCATTCGTGATGGTGCAGCACGACGTTGGCTACCGTCTGTAAGGCGGGAACCCTGGCAAGGAAGTCGTGCCCCACGCGGACGTGAGCACGCATTAGCTCGCGCTCTTCGGGCAGGAGCGGGCCGGGCTTATTCAATACCCCATCGCTCACGCAGATTTTGCCAACGTCGTGCAATAGTGCCCCATAGCAGACCAGGCTCCTCTCGTAGTCCTTGAGGGCTAACTGCTCGGCGGTCAGGCGTGCGTAGCGCGACACCATCTCACAGTGCCCATGCGTATACGGGTCCTTAGCCTCTACCACGTCGGCCAACATGCTCACGGTGGCGAGATACGCACTCTGTAGCTCCCGTTGCAGGCGCGCATTCTCGACGGCTACCGACGCCTGGTCCCCCACGCTCAGCAGTATCTCTACATCTTCTTCATTGAAATCGCCGCTTATCTTGTCCGCGACTATCACTATGCCATCGAAATTCTTCATCAGTACGACGGGCGCGACCGCGCAGTTCTGAAAGTGCTCGCTGGGATTGGAAGGGTTAGGCAGGTCGGACAGGTCATCCCGCGTGCACACCACCGTATCTTTCTCCTCCAGAGCCTTGTAGCAGAGCGCCTTGATGAAGTCGGAGGGGGGCGCTGCTGGATAGCCGTTTATATCTACGGCAGCCCTGATCTTGAGAAAATCGGCGCTCCCCCTGGCGGTCATATAGAGACCTCGCGTCGCGCCGGTGGCCGTCAGACACGCCTTCAGTATGAGGCTGTAGATGTTGCCATCGAACAACGCGCGGTGCACGTCTTTGAGGCAGGTGGTCAGCTCTTTAGTGCGCTTCCGCTCCCTCTCGGCCCGTTTCTTCTCCTCGTCCAGGTGCTTCTTAGCACTTTCCAGCTGCGCTGCTAATCGCTTGCCTGCTGCCTCTTCGCGAGTCAGCTTTTCGCTCGTCGCCTCAAGCTCTGACGATTGCTCATCCCACAGGGCACGAAACTCTTTGTATTCCTCTTCAGCTTCATGGAGAGAGCGGAGCACAGGGTCCCCAGGAAGGGAAGGCGCTTGTTGATGGTTCACGCCTTTCTTAGTTTGAGTTGTAGTCATAGTAAGTCCTCTATTGGTCAGGGGCTGTGACGTCGGACCTTGAGCTACGCAGCCTTCTCTTGCTCTTTGGTCGGGGTAGGATGAGTATACCCTGTATGTTGGTTAGTATGAATACCCCGAAGGGGGTAACTTTACGTAATGCTCGCTATAGCATAACCTGTGCCCTGGCTGGTGGGTTATTATACGGAACCGCTAAGAGGCCAAGAGCGCCAAGAAACCATCAAGATATAGAAAGGATTAAATGGCTTTCCAATGATCTGCCTCTTCTTGCGTGGCTGGCACCCTAGTAATCCACTACTAAGCCCTACCCTTAAAATCTTGGCGTTTACTTGGCGTTCTTGGCGTCTTGGCGGTTCCGTCCAATATTGTGGCTGCCCAATCGCTCTTTGACAGGCTCACAAGAGAGTGGTACAACACACTATTCAAGCACGAAAGGGGGCTAAATAGTGATTGCTATAAAAGGTGGACGTGTAATGTCCATGACACCTGACGCCAATGGTCGGGACATTGTGTGGGACCGAGGCACGGTCCTGATTGGAGACGACGGCAAGATCAGCGCCGCCGGGCCGGGGTCGGAAGTCACGATTCCGGACGGAGCAGAGATAATAGACGCCACCGGCAAGGTGATTACCCCTGGCTTCATAGATGCGCACACGCACGTAGGTATAGGTGAGCTGGCGGTTGGCAGGGAAGGTGCCGACACAAACGAGAGCGCCGACCCTGTGACGCCCCAGGTCCGAGCTATTGACGCCACGTATCCAGAGGACATCGCCTTCGCCGACGCCCGTGCGGCAGGTATCACCGCAGTCAACGTCATGCCTGGGAGCGGCAACGTCATAGGCGGGCTGGCCGTGCTCCTCAAGACGTATGGCTTGCGGATAGACAACATGGTAGTTCGCCACCCCACCGGCCTCAAAGCCGCTATGGGCGAGAACCCCAAGCGGGGAGGCGGCGATAGCAAGAAAATGCCCACCACTCGCATGGGTGTAGCAGCCCTCATGCGCGAGAACCTCATAAAAGCCTCCAATTACCTTCAGAAGCGCGATGCCCACGAGCTGGCGAACGACCCCACCAAGCCGTTCGAGCGCGACCTGAAAATGGAGGTAATCGGTATGGTGTTGCGTCGGGAGATACCTATGCGATGGCACGCCCACCGTAGCGACGACATCCTTACTGCCCTGCGCATCCGAGACGAGTTCGACTTCGACATGGTGCTAGACCACGCCACCGAAGCGCACCTGATCGCGGACGAGCTTGTGAAGCGCAACATCCCGGCAGTAGTCGGCCCCACCCTTAGCTCGAAATACAAAGTCGAGCTAAAGAACCGCTCGCTCGTCACGCCCGGTATACTCACGAAAGCGGGCGTGAAGGTAGCGATCACCACTGATCACTGGGTGGTAGCCGTGCAATATCTCCACCTGGCCCTCGTGATGGCGGTGAAGGAAGGGCTGGAGCGCGATGTCGCGCTACGAACGGTGACTATCAACCCTGCCGAGATAATGGGCGTAGCCGACCGCATAGGCTCTATCGCCCCCGGCAAAGATGCTGACCTCGTCGTCTGGTCCGGAGATCCTCTCGACATCTACCAGCGCGCCGAGCAGGTCTATATCGATGGAAAGAAGGTCCACCAGTACAGTTCATAGAGTTGCTTCCTTTACGTGGGAGCGGTTGCTCGACCTGCTGTACCCGCCTCGTTGCGGCGGGTGTGATAGACGCGGCACGCTCCTGTGCGATGATTGCTACTCACGAGTAAAATCTCCCTATCTCGACGCACAGGTGGAAAGTATCGATGCATTTGCCAGCGCAGGGCTATTCAAAGGACCTCTGCGTGAGGCCGTCCACAAGCTAAAGTACTACAGCGACACGCCCCTCTGCAAGCCACTTGCCCGTCTCTTATCGGAGGCCCTATCACGTGACGACCCCTGGTCAGTCCTCGACGGCAACCCGCCCATGCTGATGCCAGTGCCTCTGCACAGCCACAAGGAGCGAGTACGCGGCTACAACCAGAGCGCCCTGCTCGCCCGTGAGCTTTCCCGCCTCACCGGCTGGCCCATACAATCTGGTTTAGTACGCATCAAGGAGACCCAGCCCCAGGTCGGCCTCTCAGCTCGAGGAGCGCCAGCGCAACGTAGCCGAGGCGTTCTCGTGGGAGGGCGGCGAGGTCAACTCGCCTATCCTCCTGGTGGACGACGTTTGCACCACAGGTGCGACCCTCTCCCAATGCGCTGCCACGCTGAAATCCGCAGGTGCAACACAAGTCTACGCTGTGACGGTGGCGAAAGCTGTGGGAGGGGATGACATGATGTAGGGGCACGGCGCGCCGTGCCCCGTGACTACCATATGGCGTGCAGATAATCTCCGAAGTTCCCCGCAAGCTCTATCTCACCATCCAGATCGGCCCAGTAATAACAGAAGACATATCCCTCATGATCTGGAACCGCGCCTCCGCTCGTCTCGATCCACTCCCACCTCTCAGGTGCGTCCTGGGGGCCAATCAATAGGAACACGTGCCTCTCATGCACGTTCCCCGAAATCGGATGTATCCATTCATAAGTGGCGATTTCCCGCACAACCCTGAAATCGCCCAGCCCCGTCTCCTCTATGACTTCCCTCCTCAAAGCCTCTTCTATCTTCTCCCCCTCATCAACCGTACCAGCCGGGACTTGTAATCCCGCCTCCGGGTAGTCCCTGTGCGTAAAGACGAGCAACTGCCGCTTCCCCTCCACCTCGCGCACAATATAGGCAACAACCTTCTTCCATCTCATTTTATCGTCTATCGTCTATCGTCTATCGTCTATCGTCTATCGTCCATCAAATGTCCCCATGCACGCGGGCGAAGGACCAGCGCAGGTCCACCAGGTCAGGCGGTACCTTGAGCATCTTGCCTATCTGGGGCGCTGCCCCCACTTTATAGCTCTCCTCTATTACCCTCAAAGGCACGAGAAGGCACGCGGCGATTAGCTGGGCCTCGCGCTCGTCCCGGTGGCGCGACCAGTCCCTCGTCTTGCAGACGAATAGCTGGTGGGGCTGGTTGGCTATCACGTGGGCAGCTTCGTGCGCCAGCGCCATCCTCTGCCACGTTGGGTCGAGGTTCTTGTTGATGCCGATGTGCATCTGCTTGGCGCGTATCAATGTAAAGCCCATAGTCATGGGCGTGAAATTGTGCTTATGTATCTCGAACCGCTCAAGTATAGGGCTCAGGTCCACCGGCACGCGGGTGTGTAGCCTGTGGCGGTGGATGAAATAATCGAGCGTATCGAGTATGTCGTCGGATAGCGTGCTCATGAGCGCGGCTCGCTTTCTTCCCGGATAATGCGGTGTATCTCGCCCATGATGAGGTCGCGGTCGCGCTTGGGCAGGTCACTCAGCCTGCTCGCGTACCCTTCCAGGACAGGCTCAAGCGTGGGATCCGCCTCTGCAAGCAAATGCTCGATCCCCGCCGCGCGGTACAGCTCAGCGACGGGTATTTGCAGTGCGGTGGCTATGCGGCTGAGGACCTCAAAGGAGGGCTGCTTGTAGACGCCGCGCTCCAGCTTGGAGAGATAGCCGCTGCTGACCTGAGCGGAGCCTGCGAGTGTCTCCTGGCTCAGGCTCGCGCTCCTGTCGCAGCTTCCTGATGGTGGGACCTATCATGGTCATGCCTACCGGCCAGTGCCGGTTCATCGTACTTAATAATAAGGTATCAATAATGCGCGGAACACAGGCAGATACACGCCCGCGCAAAAGCGGGGTATTATAACACAATTGGGGAATGTTGACCTGCGACGACAGACGACGATTTAAACACAGAGACGCAGAGAGCACAAAGATAACACAGAGATTATTATGGTTTACTGCACACCTTTAATAATCTCTGTGTATCCTCTGCGTCTTTGCGTCTCTGCGTTTAATCTGCCATCCGTCGTCCGTCGTCTCTACGGCTGCATCGGCGGGGCAGGCGCTCGGCGGGAGGCTTCCGCGTATGCGCGCGTAGCTTCGGCTTCCTGTCCCGCGCCCTTGTATGCCCTGCTGAGGGTCAGCCATGCCTCGCCGGAGTTTGGATCGAGGCGGGTGGCTTCAAGAGCGGGTGTGATCGCTTCGGAATAATAGCCGCGCCTCACCAGGCTCTCAGCGAGCATACTGTGAGCGGCGGCCCAGGTAGGCTCAAGCGACGTTGCGGTACGGAAGGCCAGCTCGGCGTCATCAAGCGAGTGCTCTCGCCCGGCTACGGCCAGGTACGCGAGGCCCATGTGATAATAGGTGCGCGCATCGTTTGTGCCGACGTTGACCGCGCCCTCGAATAGCTTGATCGCTTCCTCGAAGTTGCCGAGTTTGTACTGCTCGATTCCCCTGTCGCGCATCTGCTCTGCGCTTTCTGTTAGGGCAGGCTGTGGTACGATAGTAGGCTCCTGCTTTACCGGAGGCTGGACTTGCTGCTGCCCATTTATCGGCGTCGTTGTCGTGGCGACCTGCGGCGCGAAGAGAGTAGCGAGCCAGCCACTATCTATCAAGGCATAAACACCTACGCCTACCGAGCCTCCCATTATCAGAACGACCAACAGGGTTATCAACCCCCGCTTCAAGCCCTTTGGCACCAGCGATTTCTTCGCCGGGACCATGCGCGCCGGGCCTGTCTCGTGATGCCTCATACCGGAGGGCACGGGTTGCACCCCCAGCTCCTCGTCTACGAACACCTCGGTAACCGGGTTTGCCTTGGAGAGCCTTTGAACCCAATCTACGACAGGTTCATCTGCCTCTTGGTGATCATCCGAGGAGCGCGCCGCATCTATGGGTGCGCCTTGCAGGTTGGTGCTGTTCAGGCGGTTGGTGGGTAGCTCCACCTCGCCCGCGACGTTGGAGTTCTCGTAGGCATCAGAGGCGCTCACCTCCGGCCTTTCTAACATGTGTACCATATTCGTAATACCTCGCCAGTGCGCCCTTGCGCGTGGGAACGGCCTGAATCCCGGTCGGGAGGCATATTATAGCACCGCCTTATTCTCTGCCAGGACCTTTCCACATCCGGTAGCTCCCCTCTTCTGATAGCATGGTTGTGTTATTCTAAGAGGGATTTATCATTACCTGTCATGGGAGCATGCGATGTATCTAATTTCAACGTTGAAGAAGCTAGCGGTATTCACGGCGATGGCACTATTGGTGATGGGCCTGTCGGGGTGCGGAGAGGATGAGAAGCTGCCCGCCGTGTCTGCTGATGAGGTTATAAAGAAGGCCAGCACGGCTATCCAGGCCCCAAAGTCCTTCCACTTCACCCTCGCGACAGAGAATATGCACAACTTAGATGGCTTGTGGCTGACCAAGGCGGACGGCGATGCGCTGAAGCCGGACAAGATGCATGGGAAGGTGACCGCGCGCAGATCAGGGTTTACCTTTACCGCAGAGGTCGTTGTGGACGGCAAGAACCAGTGGTGGACAGACCCCCTCAACGGCAGATGGGAGCCGATGCCCGCTTACTTCGACGTGTCGCAATTGTTCAACCCTGCGAAGGGCGCGGCTGATATCCTCGCCAGTGTCAAAGGCCTGTCGAGCGATGGAGACGAGAAGATACTGGATGTCTCTTCCTACCGAGTAAAAGGCGAGGTACCCCCCGATTCCCTCAGAGCGCTTACGCCGGAGGTGAATGTCAAAACCAATATCCCAGCTACTATCTGGGTGGGAGGGCGTGATTTCCTATTGCGGCGCGTCCGCTTACAGGGGGCGCTCATCGAAGGTGAGCCGTCAAATATAGTGCGTATAATCACTATCAGCGACTACGACAAAGAGGTCAAAATTGAGACCCCTGTGGTCAAGTGAGCAGCCGCCTCTATAGGCGTCTCGCCCCAGCTTGCGGTAGAAGTAGCAAGCCCAGGATACTCGGCCAGCCTCTCCTTCACGCGGGCAGCATCTCCATGCGACACCCCCACAAACTCATCTATGGTCGCCTGCGTTGGCTGCGTAATAGTCCCCATACAACCCCTCCTTAATGAACATTTGTTCCAGTATAACATAGCCTATCAGCGTGGAAAACCCTCTTATAAACTGTCATGGTCCCTACTCTTCGTCATCCTCACGCATCACGCATCACGCATCACGTTTCATCGTCTATCGTCCGTCGTCCGTCGTCCCAAGCTTGGCCCCGAATTTGCATTGCGAAACGGTAACATGTCCGAAGGGCCAGAAGTACATCGCATCTCAGCGCAGTCAACGAAGAATTCGCGGGGAGCCGTATCGTCGCTATAAACTCGCGCCTCAAGAAGGCGAAGGCGTGGTTGGAGGCGCACCCCGGATTGGTGGAAGGGAAAGAAGTACGGCGCGTATACCCGGCGGGTAAGAACATCCTGTGGAACCTGGAAGGTGACATCTACTTCCACATCCACTTGCTAATGTTCGGCAAGATACGCACCTACTCCCTGCGCCATCGCGTCGAATACGACCGCACCACCAGGGCGCTCATCGTCACCACAGCGCGTCAGGCAGTGCTGATCAATGTCCAGGTCTTCAACATCGGCGTGGGCGACCCGTTCAGCCAGATACCCTCGCTCCAGGAGATAGGGCCGGACATGTGCTCCCCCACATTCGATCGCGCCCTCTTCCTCCACAGATTGAATGGCCCTGGCAACCTCGACCAGGAGGTAGGGCCTGTGCTTCTCTATCAGAGCGTGGCGGCGGGGCTTGGCAACTACCTCAAAAGCGACATCCTTTTCGAGTGCCGCATCAACCCCTGGACCCTCGTGCGCGACCTCACCCCTGAGCAGCAAAAATGCCTAGCTGAGACCATCCCTGATATAGGCCAACGCGCCCTGCGCAATAGAGGCCAGACCGTTACTGACGACGTGCTGGCGCACTTGCAGGCCGAAGCCGAGGAGAAAGGCACAACAGTAAGATGGCGCGACAAGCACTGGGTCTTCCGCCAATCAAGCCGCCCGTGCAAGGTGTGTGGCACGCCAATAAAGCAGGCGCGTCAGGGGGTCGGGAAGGGGAGGATTACCTTTTACTGCCCTCAGTGCCAGGGGGTAGGGTAACCGTTGCTAACTCTAGTGTAAGCCTATACGACGACCTGCTCCGAATGTACTAAGACCCTATTTTTTGTTCCAGGGTGTGGCGCTTCCACTTCCATGAATTGGGCGGCTACGCTGCTTATCTGCGGTATAGGATCTCCATCTTCCAATATCCCCTCTAAGTGCATCTCCAGAGCTTCACGAAAGTGTTCTAACGTTTCTTCTACCGTATCACCCGCAGATACGCAGCCTGGAACGTCCGGGCTGTATGCTGAATAGTTATTAGGTCCCTGTTCAATGATTACAAGGTATCTGTGCATGAGAGCGTATATGAGAAGAAATGTATAAAAAGTGTCATTCCGAACGAAGTAAGGAATCTAGAAATCTATCCACCTGGCAAGCTTGGAGATTCCTTACTTCGTTCGGAATGACAAGTAAAGACGTGCTTCATAATACGAAACTCTTAGTTCCTCATCCTTGTTCTAATACACGCCTGTAGGTTATCAGTTTACCGAAACGTCGAAGGCAATATCCCCAGTTGATTCCTATACTTTGTCACCGTCCTTCTCGCTACGCGTATCCCTTGCTCGCGCAGGTGGCTCACTATCTCTTTGTCGGTCATAGGGTCCGACTCTTTGGTGATTAGCTCTTTGATAAAATCTTTCGCGGAGAGGGAGGCAGCGAAGAAATCGCTGAAAGGGATTACCTGCTTGCTGGGGAGCATCACATACTTGCTCGCGGTGGCGCGGCTCACGGTGCTTTCGTGAATACCCAAATATTGCGCCACCTGGGCGCGAGTAAGGGGCCTCAAATAGCGCACGCCGTACCTTATAAACTTCTCCTGCAAATCTATCAGGCAGGCCGTGATGCGGCGCATCGTCTCGCGGCGTTGGTTGATATTCGAGATGAAAAGCTTCGAGCGGTTCACGTAACGGCGGATGTGGTCGCGCTCCCCGTCCGATAGGCCACCGTCGGCGTGTACCCCGTCGCTTGCCAGTCGCTGGTAGAGGGGATTGATGCGGAGGCTGAACCTGAACGTCTCCACGACCTCCGGCTCAAGCTCTCCGTCTCGCAAATGGATCAGCACATCCGGCACCACGAACCGCGTCGGCGACGGCGACCTCCACGCCTTGCCTGAGGGCGACTCCTGGAGTGGGCGGGGTTGCATATGCCGCTTGATGAAGTCACGCACCGACACCACGCTCTCATAGGGGATGCCCAGCGCCTGCGCGATGATAGTATACTTGTGCTCCCCAAGCTCCGTCAGGTACTCGGATATAATCGTCCTGACGTGCGGCGCGACTTCCGGCTCGCCCCGCTCCTCTATATCCTCAAGCTGGATCAGCAGGCACTCACGCAGGTCTCGCGCACCGACACCCAGTGGACCTATCCTCTGTAGAGTGTTCAGTATTCGCTCTACGCTCTCGACAGGCACGTCTAACCGCTTCGCCGCCGACCCAACCGTGCAGCCGAGGAAGCCCTGCTCGTTAATATTGCCCACCAGGTATTCAGCGATAAAGTAGTCATCGGGGGAGAGGGAGACGGACAGGTCACTCAACAACTGCTCGGTCATGCTCGCTTCGGTAGCTACCAGGCCGAGCGGGTCGAACTCCTCTTCTTCGGGTGCCGCTGCCGAGTTGCGCGCTCGGTAGCTTTCGTACTCGTAATCATACTCGTCAGACGCGCCACTGCCCATACCCGCTTCAGTTTGCCGTGCCTGGTCAGTGCCCTGTGCCTGCGTCGGGTGGACGGGCTGCATACAGACCGGGCAGTAGCGCCCGGTAGTACCCGCCCCACACGACGCGCAGGGGGTGTTCTCTACCCCTTCCAGCGCGGGGTTCTCTTCTAGCTCGGCCCGCACCATGTGCTGAAGCTCGATAGACGAGAGCGCGAGCAACTGGTTGACCATTATGAGGGTGGGTGACACCCTCATGCTCTGTTCCTGGACCGTTTGCATCTGCTGGTCCACGCCTGCTCCCTCCGCTTTCGAATTACGAATTACGAATTACGAATTACGAGTTTACGCACCTATCGTCCATCGTCCATCGTCCATCGTCCATCGTCCATCGTTTGTCGTCCGTCGTCTATTACGACGCCTCACGTTTCACGCACCACAATTCGCATTATAACGGCGATTTTTAGCGTGCGCAAGTGGTGGAGCATCCTGTGGCATATTTCTTGCAAAAGTACGATAATAACATAGCAGGATCGTGGGCGCGCGAGACTACTGGGAGGACGTGCCATGCTACTCAACGAGGCCGAACTTGCCCAACGTGCATCGGAGCACGACCAGGCTGCATTCGCTGAACTATATAATGCCTACGTAGACAAGATCTACAAGTATGTGTTCTATAAAGTCGGTGATACATCCGACGCCGAGGATCTCTGCGAGCAGGTCTTTCTAAAAGCGTGGGAAGCTATTGGCCGCTACACCTGGTGTGGATATCCATTCTCTTCATGGCTCTACCGGCTGGCGCACAACCTGGTGGTTGACCACTACCGCACCCGGCGCGAGTCCGTGCCCCTTCACGAAGTCCTTGCTACCTCCTACGAGCCGGAGGACCCCCAGGACGCTCTCCTGCAAACCCTCGACGCCGCCGAGCTGAAGGATGCTATCTGCCAGCTTACGGAGGACCAGCGCCAGGTTATCTCTCTCAAATTCATTGAGGGGTATGAGAACGCCGAGATCGCTCAAATGCTCAACAAGAAAGAAGGCGCGATACGCGCCCTCCAATATAGGGCTTTGCGCAGTTTGCTCGGCATCTTGGAAGCCGAGGAAGTCAAGAAGCTGGAGTTCGGGTTGGGTTTGGTAGATGCCGCTGCGGGCTAGGCTCCATTTCGGCAACCGCACTCAACTATGCGAAAGCTCAAAACAACATTTCTTTTACTCATGAAAATGAGCGCCGCAGGCGCTCATTTTCATGAGTAAAGTCCCCTCCATAATGGGGAGGCGCTAGGCGCTTATGGTTGCACAGCCCCCACCTGCGAAGGATGAACAAAATAATGATGCCTTGACAGCTTCGCCGTCTGATGTGGCGAGGACTGAAACCATGACCGAAAGTCAGGCGACTAATAGGGAGGGGGAGAGCCGGTTTGCCTCTCTTCTACGGGCGTTGTGGCAGAGCAACCGGGTTGCGGTGACGCAGGCATTCTTCCTCTTCTTGAGCCTGCGCGTCGGATTGAGCCTGGTAGCACTCCTCGCGGCAGCTTTACTGCCGGAGCAAGAGGGTCTGCACTACACTCTTCACCCCAGCAGCAATATCCTGCTCGATGTATGGGCGCGCTGGGACTCCGAGCACTATCTCAATATAGCCCAGCACGGCTATTCCTATCGGCCTGAGCTACCTGCCTTCTTCCCCCTTTACCCCTTATTGATGGCCGTAGCGGCCCCTGTTCTGGGCAACGATTACGTTTTGTCAGGCGTTGTCATATCGAGCGTAATGTGTTTTCTGGCGCTGGTGTACATGTTCAAGCTGGCGGCGCTGGAATTCGGTGATAAGGTCGCGGGCCGGGCGGCACTCTACCTGGCGGTTTACCCTATGGCTCTATTTATGCTCGCGGTGTACGCTAAATCGCTTTTTCTGACGGCCAGTCTTGCTGCCTTCTATTACGCGAGGCGTGCCAGGTGGGGTATGTCGGGCTTGGCCGCGCTCCTGGCTGGGCTGACGCGTCCAACGGGGCTGTTACTCGTCTTCCCGCTTGCATACGAGGCGTGGCGTCAGTCGCGTGGGAACCTCAAACTTCTCTTCCCTACACGTTTATTGGCTGTAGCGGCTGCCCCTGTGGGCTGGCTCCTTTGGACCGGATACCTGGTATTGACCACAGGTGATTTGCTTGCCATATCTCATACGGTCAACCAATCCCCCTGGTGGCGCGCATCCATGTGGCCCTGGGAGACCCTTGCCATTGAGTTTGGGCACCTGGGCAATATTGCTATCACCCCTTTGTCGCGCATTGTGAACACCCAGGACCTGGTGTACGCCATCCTCCTTATCGAAGCGAGTGTGATTGCGTGGTGGGCGCTGCCCCGTATCTATGCCATCTATTGCACCGTCTCGACCTGGACGCTCCTATCGTTCACGGTAGCTGACTGGCCCATGCAGTCCCTTCCACGCTACTCATTAGCTATCTTTCCGATATTCCTGCTCTTAGCCAAGCTAGGCTCGAACCGGCACTGGGACCGGGCAATAGTGATTACCGGTGCGACCCTCCTGGGACTCAACACCGCGCTCTTCGCTACATGGTATTGGATATTCTGAACGGTGGTAATGTAGGCTATGGAGCGACGCTATTCAAAATCAAGCACTGTTGCCTGGGTGTGCATACTCTTGATGCTCATCGCGGTCCTGGCTGCAAACTCGTCAGTGCTCTCCCCTGCCTCCAGGGTTCAAACCTACGCTGACGTGCCCACCGGCAGCAGCTTTTGGCCTGCCGTGGAGCAGCTATCGAAGATGGGGGTGACTACCGGCTACCCATGTGGCGGCCCAGGTGAGCCTTGCGATGATCTCAACCGTCCTTACTTCCGAGTAGGCTTTCCGCTTACGCGCAAGGAACTTGCAATGATGGTGAGCAAGGCAAAAGGCTGGAGCGAGGTGCTAGTTGTGCAGACTTTCGCTGATGTGCCGCCGTCGCACCCGGCATACGCATGGATCGAGAGGGTAACCCTGCACGGCGTTATGAGCGGGTTTTCATGCGGAGCCGTTAGCAACGAAGGTGAGAAAGAGCCTTGCGATCTGGCATCCAGGCCATACTTCCGCCCGGATGCCTCAGTAACGCGAGAGGAACTGGCCGTGGCTATATCGCTAGCCGACTACGCACTTTTCAAAGATATGAGGATACCTGAAAGACCCTCCTTCCAGGACCTGCCGCAAGATGACCCATACAGGCAATACGTAGAGCAGGTATACGCGTTGGGCATTATGAAAGGGTATGATTGCGGCAGCGTCAATCCACCTGAGCCGTGCGTGCCGCCGTACAGCAACCCATATTTCCACCCCGACCGCCAGGCCACGCTAGGGCAGTCGGCCAGCGTCCTCGCTGCCTGGCTCAAAGCCGCAAGGCGGTAGAGGGACGACGGGCTAAAGACGATGTACTATAGTTGATGGTTGATCTGTAGTAGATATAGTCAAGGGGTGCGGAGGTAGGGGGCACGGCGATGCCATGCCCCTACGGGCGCGTTGGGTTGTCGGTTGTAGGGTCAGGTGTCCCTGTGCCGCAACTGGTTCCTGGTCATTTATCTCTGTGCCTGGGGTGTTGTTGGTAATTGTGGTACACAATACACCGCCAGGGGTGAGCTATGGGCATGGCGCTCCTACCAGGTGTGGATTGACCTGCGCTGTGCCCGGGGGTCGAATGTGGAGTGCGGAGTGCGGAGTGCGGAGTGATTGCGAGGTGGCACTCGCTACTTCGTACTCTAAATTCTAGGCTGAGACCTCCTTTTGGGGGGTATCGAGGGAGAGTGTAATTCCCTCGACGACAGGGACACCAGCGGGACCCTTGGGGTTGGACCTCGACTGCGACTGGCGAGGTCGGAAATGCATCTCTATTAACTTAATCCCATTTCGGGGTCAAAACGGGACATTTTTTGGGGGCTTTTTCGCAAATTGGTCCAAAATTGGTCGTTTGGAGGGTATTTGGGGGCCGAAAAACGAAAGATGGTTAAGTGGGTGCGTGGATAAGTAATAAGTGTGATCGAGGAACGAGTACTTGCGTTCGTCCGTCGTCCGTCGTCCTTTAGCCCTACTCTTCTTCACTCGTAACCACCTCGAAATCGAGCGCACACAGCCCTACATGGGCGAGGAGGCCCTGGCGGTTCACGGTGGCGACGAAACCCTGCTCGCGCTCGACCGGGGAGTAGAGGCTGTCCCTCCCCTTAGAGAAAAGCTCCTGGGCGCACGTGGTAATAGCTTCCACACGTGGCGGCTCGGTGATTACCACAAACTTGTCGCCCCCCATGTGCCCTACGAAGTCGTCTCCCTCCCCCGCCTGCTGGACAGCATCATCAAGTGCCTGCGCCGCTTCCTTTATCATGTCGTCCCCTTCCAGGAAGGTGTACGAACTCGTTGTAGGCTGTGAAGTTGGTTATGTCCACGTAGACGATAGCCCAAGGGCGAGCACGGTCTTGCGTCCGGCGCTGGATGGTCTCCTCAATCACCTGGGGGCCGGGTAGGCCGGTAAGCTCGGCTACGGTGTCGTGGTACAGGTGGTGGAGCTGGGCGCGCACCCTCACGCTCAGCTCTTCGGGGTCAAACGGCTTGACCACGTAATCATCCGCCCCTCGCTGGTAGCCCATCACCTTGTTAGGTATGGCGCTCCTCGCGGTCACCATGATAACCGGGATGTGGTTAAGGCGTGGGTCCTGCTGCATGAGGCGGCAAACCTCGTAGCCATCCATACCTGGGAGCATCAGGTCGAGAATAACCAGGTCGGGGGTGACGTTATCGAGCACCTGCAACGCTTCCTCGCCGGAGAAAGCGTGCGCGGTATCGTAGCCCTCGCTCTGGAGGTGCTCCTCCAGGAGGTCTACAATGGTCGGCTCGTCGTCAACAATAAGGATTTTGCTCATGGCTTGCGGCTTTGCGATCAGGCAAGGCTAAATATCGCGTCTTGCCTGTTAGTGTAAGCAAGAGTTGGGCCATGTTATATCTCATAGAAGGGGGCAGGCCGAAACCTACCCCCAACAACGAGTAGCCTTTAAGTTATCGCTAAGACGTGGCCGTGGGTAAGGTTACATGCTATCGTAAGCCGTCTCGCCATGCAGGAAAGTATCAAGCCCCTCGGCTTCGGCCTCTTCCGAGACCCGCACCGGCTCGAAGATATTGAGTACCTTCAAGATAGCGTATGTAACCCCGAAGGAATAGGCGCCTGTGATTGCAACAGCCAGGACCTGTACTCCAAACTGCTGTGCGTTGCCCTCTATCAGACCTGCTACACCATTGACGGTCGCGCTGGCGAAGACGCCCATCAGTATTACACCCAGAGCACCACCCACGCCGTGTACTCCCCATACGTCCAGGGCGTCGTCCCAGTCCCGTTTTATTCGGAATTGCACGGCATAGTAACATATAACGCCCGCTAACAGGCCGATGACTCCGGCCGCCCAGGGTTTCACGTAACCCGCTGCCGGGGTAATGGTCGCCAAGCCGGCCACCGCACCGGTCAGAGCACCCACCATACTTGGCCTGGTGTCACGGAACCACGATATAGCGAGCCAGGTAATCATCGCAACGGAGGCGGCTATATCGGTGTTCACGAAGGCGATAGCGGCGACGCCATTGGCCGCCAGGGCGCTCCCGCCGTTGAAGCCGAACCAGCCGAACCAGAGCAGCCCCGTACCTAGCGCGACGAAAGCGATGTTGTGTGGAAGCAGCTTCTCGCCAGGGTGGAGCTTTCGCTTGCCCACAACGAATACAGAGGCGAGTGCCGCTATTCCGGCGCTCAGGTGGACCACTATGCCACCCGCGAAGTCCTTCACCCCCCACTGGGCGAGGAAGCCGCCTCCCCAAACCCAATGCGCGAAAGGTATGTAGACAAACAAGCTCCACAAGACGAGGAACTTCAAGTAGCTCTTGAAGTTCACCCGGTCAGCGAAGGCTCCGGTGATGAGAGCCGGGGTGATAACAGCAAACATCTCCTGGAAGAGGAAGTAGACCAGAAACGGAATGGTCGGCGCATAGGTAGGGTTGGGTGCGTATCCCACTCCACGCAACCCGACATAATCGAAGCCTCCGATCAGCCCCAGGTAATCTCCTGAGAAGGCCAGACTGAAACCAACGAATATCCAGATTATCGTTACTACGCCCATGGAAATGAAGCTTTGCATCATGACCGACAGGACGTTCTTACGGCGAACTAGACCTCCATAGAAGAAGGCCAGTCCCGGCGTCATAAGAGCAACCAAAGCCGCGCTTATGAGGACTAAAGTGGTGTCCCCAGCGTTTAATTTGTCCATGCTTCTACTCCTTTGTAGCTAAAGGAAGTTACCAGTCAGCAGGAACGTATTCTGGAATGCGCTACAAAGTAGCACAAGAGGGTTTGTTTGTCAACATTCATCTTCCTGAACACATAACCTACTTGGAGTGACGAACACAGCCGCTAGGCACAACTGCCTAGGCTTTTCTCTAAGATCGCGCGCCATTACGCCTAAATTAGGCAAAGTTGCCGTTTCGCAGTTTGGAGGTGGGTGCTACAATCAATCTGGCAGAGAGTATTGCAGGGGCGACCCCAACAGAGGAGGGCAGAATCGTGCCAAACAGTAACACTAACCTTCATTTCACGTGGGCTGACGTCGAAAAATGGGTAGAGCAGGGACTTATTACGGCGAAGCAATCGCTCGCCATCCGGCGTCATGTTGAAGAGTCGGGGCCTTCTGCTATAGAGGCGCCTGCCGGGCATGAGCCACGCAAGGCGCTAGACATGATTACGATTGCCTACTACTTCGGCGGCTTCATGATCTTGCTGGCCTACACCTTCTTCGTCGGTCTTCAATGGCAATCTATCGGCTATCTGGGCCAGTTTCTCATTTCCGCTTTTACGACTGCCATCCTCTGGACTATCGGCGCTCTTCTCAAGCGAAGCGCCTTCTCGATGGCCGGTAACGTACTCATCTTCGCGGGCACGGGCATAATACCTCTTGTCGCCTACACATTCGCGCAAGCGGTCGGCATATGGCCCCAAACGCCAGACTACAGCAGCCCCGGCTATGACGATTTCCACCGGACCATCAGGCCGTACTGGGTCTATCTTGAGGTAGTCAGCATCCTCGCCGCCCTGATCGTCATAAGGCTGATTCGCTTCCCACTTGTTACCATGCTTATCGCGTTCTGGGGTTGGTATCTTTCAATGGACCTAGCTCGCTGGGTGGCCCAAACCCCTATCGCGGAGTATGACGACCGGGAGCAGCTGGTGAGCGTTGTGGTAGGGGTAGTGATGCTGCTCATCGGCTTCCTCCTGCAACGCCGTACCCGCGAGGACTACAGCCGTTGGCTCTATCTCGCCGGCCACCTGGTACTTCTTGGAAATCTCTCGACGCTCACCTACCGGAAGGAAGGCATCCTGGGCCTGGTCTTCATACTCATCTATCTAAGCTTTGTGGTCGCCAGCGTATGGTTGCAGCGCCCCGTCTTCCTGGTCTTTGGCGCCCTTGGTTGTTACGGCTATCTGACCTACCTGGCTTACAGGACATTTGAAGGTTCTACGGCTTTCCCAATCGCCCTGGCTTTTATCGGCCTTATGATCGTGCTGACCACTGTAGCCTACCAAAAATACATACGTGCCTGGCTGGACGCAAACATCGAGAAGTACAGGCCCCACTCTCCGCGAACACGCCCTACAAGGGCTGGATGAAGGGAAAATATAGAACATTATTCTTATCAAAATGAGCGCCGCAGGCGCTCATTTTGATAAGAATAATAGATTTAGCTAGGAAGATAGCCCAAACTCTTTCAGCTTCTCGTAAAAGACCGGGCGCTCCAGCCCCAGCAACCTCGCGGCCTCGCTCCTATCACCTTTGGACGACTGCATCGCCTCGGTGAGGGCCTGCTTCTCTACTTGCTCTAATATCTCCATGAGCGGGGTGCCTTCGCGCACCAGGCGACCTATATCCACTACCTGCCTATCACCGAAATTGGATAGGAGGATGTGATGGCTCGTGATGATGCCGCCCTGCGACAGGACGATGGCGCGCTGCACTGTGTTCTCTAGCTCGCGCACGTTGCCCGGCCACTCATGCTTTACCAGCACCTGCATTGCCTCTTCGCTTATGCGCGCCGGGGGTGAATTGGGATTGTAACGGTGCTTGTCGAGGAAGTGCTCCACCAATAATGGGATGTCGTCCAAGCGCTCGCGCATGGGGCGGCATGTTGATGCGAATCACGTTCAAGCGATAATAGAGGTCCTCGCGGAAGCGCCCAGCGTCCACCTCAGCCTCCAGGTTCTTATTGGTAGCCGCGATGATGCGCGTATCCACCTTGATGGGGAGGGAGCCGCCTACGCGCTCGAACTCGCGCTCCTGCAATACGCGCAACAGCTTGCGCTGGGTGCTGAGGGTCATCTCGCCGATCTCGTCGAGGAAGATGCTACCCTTGTGGGCCATCTCGAAGCGCCCCTTGCGCTGGGTGAGGGCGTTCGTGAACGCACCCTTCTCATGCCCGAATAGCTCGCTCTCCAACAGCGTTTCTGGGAGGGCGGCGCAGTTCACCTTTATGAGTGGGCCGTGCCTGTAGGTGGAGTTGGAGTGGATGACGTGCGCGACAAGCTCCTTGCCCGTGCCCGTCTCGCCCGTAATCAGCACTGTCGCCTCGGTGGAAGCGGAGCGCCCGACCATCATGTAAATCTGGTGCATGGCAGGGGAGTTGCCGATGATGCGCTCCGAGGGGTCTCGCGGCTCCATCTGGGAGCGTAGGGTGCGAACCTCCTCCATGAGTTGCTGGCGCTCGAAATAGCGGCTTATCGTGAGGAGTACGTCGTCAAGCTCGAACGGCTTGGTGATGATAGCTGTATGCGCCCAGAGAAGACGCCTGGATCGCGATATTGGGGGAGCCGTAGGCGGTGATGAGGATCACCGGCACGTTGCCTTGCTTCTCCCGTAACTGCTTGAGCACGTCCATGCCGGTCATACCCGGCAGCCGCATATCGAGCAGCACGAGGTCGTAAGCGCCGCTCCTCACCCCCTCCAGCGCGTCTTGCCCGTTGGCGGCTTCTGAGACCGTATACCCTTCATCTTCGAGGAAGGTCTTGAGGAGGATGCGGATATCCGCGTCGTCGTCCGCCACCAGGATGCGGCGTTCTGTGTCTGTTACTGCGGTGGACGTGGGATCAGTGGCTGCGGTGGAGGCTTCGATGGCGGTCATAGTAATCTTTTCAGCCTGATTCTCCCCGTTGAGGGCAAGTTTGTGGATATCTGGCTTGGTGGTGATGTTGTGCTTGGTTGGCATAGATTTCCTTGCCTGCTGGACGTGTGGGTATAGGGTAGCACGAATAGGGGTTCTGCCGCAGCCAGGCTAAGAGCAGGCGATTATGCAGAGATTAGGTTTGCGCCGCACTAGATTATACAAACATATGTTACATCCCGTCAATCGCATCCGGAGACACTCAGGGTATTGTATTTTATACGTGATGGGTGTATAATCTATGTGTAGCATAGCGGCGTTGTGCGCAACATAACGCCCAGAGGAGCTAACAATGTGTCCCTACTCTATCTCGAAATATCTGCTTGCCTCTTGACACCCTTTTCCGGGCCAAAAGAGGGGGCCAGGATGGGAGAGGTGGAGCCGGGCACGACGCCCCGGCTATTTTATTGCCCTCAATTTGGCGAGGCAATAAAGCTATTTCGTTCTTATCTCCAAAGGAGGAGACCGCTTACCGGATGAAGAAAAAGCAATTCCACAAAAGACCGCAGGTACACAAGCCCGCGGCAAATCCAGCAACAGCGACCCCAGCGACCCCACGCCGTACTCGTGATGACGTAATCACTATGGATGGCACGGTCGTGGACGCGCTCCCCAACACGTTGTTCAACATCGAGCTTGAGAACGGGCACAGGATTCTGGGCCACATATCAGGCAAGATGCGCACTAACTATATCAGGATAGTGCCGGGTGACCGCGTGCTGGTAGAACTCTCACCATACGACCTGTCGAAAGGCCGTATCACCTTCCGCTACAGGTAAAGCCCGTGCCCCGGCGGCTCTGTGCCCTGCCTCACTCCCGTAGGAGTGTGGCCTGGCCTATCGTCGCTCATAGGACCCCACTCTTGGGCATGAAACTCGTAGCTTTCGACGGGGACGATACCCTCTGGACCCCCCTCAGCGGGGTCAACCTCTCTGACCGCACCCCCACCGATGATCTCGGAGACCCTAGCTTCACCTACCACCCAATAGATGGCAATCCCCTTATAGCGCGCCGCGATGATGGTGCGCTCTTCGCGCTACGCCCCGAAGCCAGGGAGGTAATAGGTGCCCTGCGCGCGCTCGGTGTGCTGGTTGGCGTCGTCAGCTACAATCACGAGGTGAACGTATGCCGAATACTGGAGACGTTCGGTCTGCTCGACAGTATAGATTATGTAGTCGCGGAGTGGCACTCGAACAAAGATCGTATGCTCGACAAGATGCTGGCCGCCGCCCGCCGCGATGGATACGCCATAGATACACGTGACGTTCTGCTCGTAGATGATGACCCTTCGCAGATTTATAGGGGGCAGTGCGAGCGAATGGGTGTGGGGTTCCGGCGCTTCGGGAGTGACATTACAGACCTGCGGGAAGTGCTGTCTCTCTAATCGGGGAAGTATTCGCTGAGTGCTGAAGCGCATATACTATTGCCTTACTTCACGAATATCAGTGCGACGATTGCCCCAAGAAGCGCGCCCACGAAGATGAAGGCGTTTGCTATCTTCTGATCCCTGTCCTCACTGAAGCGGACTATCCCCATGCTCTCGACGACGTTAGTGCCCATGCTCACGTAGCCCGATGCGAAGAAGTTGAGCACCAGCCCGACTAGCCCTCCCACGGCTATGATAAGCGCGCGCCAGAGAAAATTGACCAGTATGCGGTCCCACTCTCCCCAGTCCGCGATCAGGCTGGTCAAGACCCCAAGCACCAGCGCCCACATCACTATGCGCGGCCAATTCTTCATGAGAGCAGCCATCTTTCCCCTCCCAAAGTTCAAAGTTCAAAACCATCTAAACGCCAAGACGCCAAGATAGCAAAGAACGCCAAGTTATTTATTGGTTCACCGCAGAGGCGCAGAGTGCGCAGAGGTTTTATGGAATTACGAATTACGAATTACGAGTTAGACACTAATCTCACGCATCACGTTTCATCGTCCGTCGTCCGTCGTCCGTCCTCACTCATCACGTTTCACGCTCGGTCCGCGCCAGGGCATTGAGAGAAGGGAGGCCGATGAAGATGCCCACAAACCCCAGTAGAGGCGTGCCGAGTATGGCGACCCAGGGGTTCCAGCCGCTCAGCCTGTAGGCCAGCAGCCACAGCAGGAACGCGCCTCCCGATACCCCTAGCATCGCTCCAACGACGTACAGGGCGAACCCACGCCTGGGCGAGATGCGCCGCCAGAGCGCGAACATGAAGGCTACGAACACCAGCGTCAGCCCCACCTGCGCGATAGTGTCCCCGGTGAGGCTGGTCGAGAAGAAAAAGAACGAGTACATACCGGCCAGCACGAAGCAGAACCCTACCAGAAGCCCGAACCACGGTAGAGCGCGCTTGCGCTCCCCACGCTTCCATGCCTGCCACCGCTCCCAGGAGTTCTATCTCGGCAAGTGGGGGGCGTCGAACATGCCCTCTTCGAGGCGTGGGGGCTTCCGGTAGCTTCTTATCCTGGTCGGTATCTGCCATACCGCGTATTCTAACATTTATGGTTGCCGCACGCCAAAATGCCTCGTGTTAGACGCGAGGCATTTTGGCGTCGGAGGAGGGAAGGAAGATTACATAAATTGAGCGCCCAGATTGACGGCCTTCTGGAGGGCGCGGTGCTGGAGGACTTTAGCGTTGCCTTCGGTAATGCCCATCGCCTCGGCGGTCTCCTTGAGCGAGCAGCCCTGGAGGAAGCGGAACTGCAACACGCGCCGGTAATTCTCAGGGAGCACTTCAAGGATAGCCTGCACCTTAGCAGGGGCCTCGCTTGTGGCGTCTTCTGCGTCGCCGATGTAAACAGGTTCGGCTGCCAGGTAGAGGTTGCTTTCCTCTTCCATCGCTTCGAGGCTGGTAGAGGGGCCTTTGTAGTAGCTGCGCCAGTGGTCGGTGATAGTGGTGCGGGCTACCTGGTAGAGCCAGCCGAGCATCACTTGCTCTTCCTGGGCTACGTCGAGGGAGCGAGCGGCCTTGATGAACACCTGCGAGACGATATCCTCGGCATCTTCGCGGTTCCCGACCTTGAAATATACGAACTTGTAAATCTGCTCGATATACTTGTCGTATACTTCCTGAAGTGCCTGCTTGCGGTCCGCCACCGAGATGGTGCTGGTGGTGACGCTGGCCTGGGCCTTGCCGCGAGCCGGTGCGTTCGTCAGGTTCTGGGTTGTAAGAGCGATTGCGTTCATCTTGGTGCCCCCTGGAATGCGATTTAGGTGTTGTGCCATTTCGTTCTGGCCTAATCTTACCCGTCTGCCCCTGAGAAACTCCTGAAGGCCCGACAAGACGCCTTAAGAACGCCTTAAGAATTGCTAAGAATTGTTGTGTTACCCCCTAACGTACCTATATCTGGCATCTTTTCACTGCGGCACACTCCTTGCGACTCCGCACACGGTATGATGACCCCAAACCGAGGCTTTTCACGAAATGATGCAACCTAAGCAGAATGTACTGGTAGTAGATGATGATCCACGCCTGCTGCGCCTGGTGAGGGTCAACCTGGAGCGTGCTGGCTTCACCGTCAGCAGCGCGACGAGTGGCCCCGCTGCTCTCGATCAAGTAGCTGCCGAACCTCCTGACGCGGTGGTGCTTGACATAACTATGCCTGGGATGGATGGCTTTGCGGTGACGCAGCGCATACGAGAAACGTCGAACATCCCCATAATCATGCTTACCGCGATGGGCGAGCAGTCCCAGAAGGTGCACGGCCTGGAGATAGGCGCGGACGACTATATGACCAAGCCGTTCGACCCCGACGAGTTGGTAGCAAGGGTAAAGGCGCTCTTGAGGCGTAGCCAGCCCGCATCGGCGGACGAAGCGCAGCATATCTTGCAGGCGGGGGAGCTGACGATTGATTTCATCAGGCACAAGGTCGAGTGCGCGGGCGAGCAAATAAAGCTCACGCCCACCGAGTACAAGCTATTGCAGCAGCTTGCCCAACAGCCTGGCAAATTGATACCTCACGCAGACTTGCTCACCAAGGTGTGGGGACCTGAATATCGTGATGAGACCGGCTATCTCTGGGTATACATCCGCTCGCTACGCCAGAAACTGGAAAATGACCCCTCCAACCCGCAGTACATCCTCTCTGAGCCAGGCTTCGGGTACAGGTTCCAGGTGCCACGCGGCTCCTGATGCCCGTCTAAACGCCAAGACGCCAAGATGACTAAGAACGCCAAGTTATTTATTGGTTCACCGCAGAGAAGCAGAGTTCGCAGAGATTCTTTTGGGGTTGAACTGAACGGCGACCGACTACGAATATGAAAAGGTTGACGCTACTCACAAAATTCTCGCTGACTAGCCTCGCTTTGTTCGTGGTGATCGGACTGTTGCTGGGGTGGGGGCTGACCACGCACTTCGAGCAGCAGGCTGTTGATCAGCACAGGCAAGAAGTGACTGACCTCGTGCCGCCCGTAATCGGGCCGTATATCACGTCGGAAGTGCTGGCGCACGGGGCTTACACCGAGACTTACGCTACCATAGAGCGCGCTCTTTCTTCCATTGGCGGCTCAGGACTCGTCCGTATAAAGATATGGAACCCCGAGGGTATGATAGTTTACTCGGATCAGCCTGACCTGGTAGGTCGCTCTTATCCTATCAGCCCGGAGCTTCAGGAGTCTCTAGACGGTACTTCAACGGCTGAGATCACGCCTCTAGAGAAAGCCGAAAACATCGAGGAGAGAGGTTACGGCCAGTTGTTGGAGGTGTACGCCCCAATCTACTCATCGGGTGGTGGAGACATCCTGGGTGCATTCGAGGGTTACTATGACGTTGAGGACGTGCGTGAGCGAATAAGCTTTACCAACCAGTATTTGTGGTTGAGTATAGGCACGGGCTTCCTCTTCCTTTACGTATCCCTCTTCACCATCGTGCGTAACGCCTCTCAGCGTCTGCTGCGCCAGAGCCACGAGAACTCCATGCTTCTTATGGATAGTGAGCGCAAGGCTGCTCGCCTCGAATTGGTAAATGAGCTTGCGCGCTCGATCAACGAAGTCTTCCCTGGACCTTGATGCAGTCTTCAGGACGGCGCTACGGGGCATTGACCGCATCGTGCCCCATAACGGGGCGAGCATCGCCCTTCTGGATGAGCGCACGGGCGCGCCGTTGAACTCGGTATTCTCAGAGGCCCCTGAAGTGAAGGACCTCTCCGTGACAGGCAGGGACATCGAGCTCAAGATGGCGCTTCTTGGGGAGGCGGATACTTTCCTGTGTGTCGATACGCGCCAGGCAAAGGCTCCTGCGCTCCGCTCGCTCGCTGAGAAGGGGGCGCTATCCGCACTTCTGGTCTCTATTGGCCTGGGGGAGAGGCGTCTTGGGCTGCTCGATATTACGGGGGCCTTCCCCAATGCCTTCGATGATGAGGATACGGCCATACTCAAGGGAGTAGCCGACCAGCTTGCTGTGGCTATCGAGAACTCTCACCTTATCAAGGCGACCGCCGAGACCCGCGCATTGCGCGAGGCCAACCGTCTCAAGGATGAGTTCGTCTCGATGGTATCGCATGAGCTGCGCACGCCCCTGGCGTCAATCAAGGGATATGCGCGCACCCTGCTGGCGGTAGATGGTCAATGGGATGAAGAGACCAAGCAGGAGTTCGTCTCTATCATTTCGGACGAGAGCGACAAGCTGGCCGACCTGGTGGAGAACCTGCTGGAGATGTCGCGCATAGAGGCCGGGCGCGTGCCTATATCGCCTGAGCCGATTCTGCTCCCTCGCTTCTGCAAGGATATCGTGGAGCGCATCGCCAAGCACCACCCCGATATGCACTTCAAGTGTGAGATGGACGAGAAGCTAGCCCTGGCCGAGGCCGACCCGCGCCGTGTGGAGCAGGTGCTTGTGAACCTGCTGCAAAACGCGGCCAAATACTCAGGTGGAACTTTGGTGACGGTAGATGGGCAATACAATGGCGGAGGGGAAGTTACGCTGAGCGTAGCTGACGACGGCGTAGGTATAGCGCCTGAGCACCTGCCCCACCTCTTTGATAAGTTCTACCGGGTCGAGAATGACCGGGGTGGCGGCGCATCAGGCACAGGTCTTGGCCTCGCCATCGCCAGGAAGCTGGTAGACGCGCAGGGGGGCAGGATTTGGGTAGAGAGCAAGCCGGGCAAGGGCACGACCTTCTACTTCACACTCCCCGCCCTGATAGTCGGTAGCGAGGATGGGGTAGATGTGGCAATGCCTGCAAAGAATGGGAGGGCGTCGTCGGGGTCACTGCCTGTAGCGGGTTAGGTTATGCCGTTCTGTGTTTTGAGAAATGTTGAAATTAGTGTCATAAATACTTGACAAACTGTCAAATATTATGGTATTATTTACACATATCCCCCCTGTCGCTTCGGCGCAGGGTGCGAAGCCGCCTTCGGGCGGCTTCTGCGTTTCAGGAGCGATAGTGAGAACAAACGTTTATGTCGATGCCTTCAATCTATATTATGGTTGCTTGAGAGGCACGCCTTGGTAACTGGTTAGTTATTAATCTGCCTTCGCCAACACCCGCGTATACGTCTCCACATCTACATTCCCCCCACTCACTACCAGGCATACTCGCTTGCCCTTGAACACCTCCGGCTGGGTCAGCATAGCGCCTGTTGAGAGCGCGCCTGTTGGCTCAGCTTTCAGATTGGCGGTGGCGTATAGTAAACGCACGCCCTCAGCTATCTTCTCCTCCGGCACCTCGATTATGCGCTTGAGACCGTCCCGTATAATCTCCCAGTTGAGGTTCCCCACGCAGAGAGTGCGCGTGCCGTCTGCCATCGTCTGTGGCTCATGGTCGAGCGATTGTAGCGTGCCCGTGCGCAGGGATTGGGCGGCGTCGTTGCCCAGGAGAGGCTCGGCCCCTATGACCTCAATTTTGGGCGCGAGGAGGTCGCGAGCCACGACTATGCCCGATATGAGGCCACCCCCACCGATGGGGCATACGATATAGTCCAGGGGCGCATCGGGCGTATGCAGCCGCTCGATTATCTCTTTGCCCAGCGTGGAGTTGCCTGCCACCACGCGGTAGTGGTCGTAGGGTGGCGCGATAAAGGCGTTGGGGTGCTCCGCGCGTATTTCGTCCATGCGCTGCATACGGCTGGTGATTGCCACGTCCAGAAGCTCAATCTCTCCACCGTAGGCACGTATGGCAGCTTGCTTGGTCTTTGAGGAAGATAGGGGCATCACTACTGTGCAGCGCTTCCCCAGGATCATGCAGGCATAGGCAACCGCCTGCCCGAAGTTGCCGGACGAAGCGGTAATGACCTCATCCTCTTCAACCGGAGCGAGCAGGTTGTAAGCGGCGCGGAACTTGAAGCTACCGGTCACCTGTAGCGTCTCACTGGCGATGGTCACTTCCGCATCTAGCGCCTGTCGCAGGAGGAAAGTAGACTGGAACGTGGTTGGCTTGATCTTCTGGGGTAGAGTATCCCACACCTGGCGAATATACGCCTCCGTTAGCTCTTCGCGCACGCGTTATACCTCCGATTCAACAGCTCATATTGTCTAGGAGTATAATACTCGAAATCAGGGCGCTGGTCCCAATCGCACAAGCGGAGTTGCCGACTTGGATAAAGCAGTCGCAGATTACCGGAAGCTCTTCCCAATCACCCAACACTACACATATCTGAACCATGCGGCGTGCACCGCGTTGCCACAGCCCGGGTTAGACGCGCTGGCCCGCTACTGGGAGGGTCAGAGCACGCGAGGGGTGCTGAATGAGCCTGACTACTTCCCGGTGATTGACCACGCCCGAGAGAAGATGGCGCGCCTCCTGGGGGTTGACGAGTGCGAGGTCGGCTGGGTGCAGAACACCGCTACCGCTATCGCCCTGGTGGCTAACGGCCTCGATTGGCGTAACGGGGATAACGTCGTCACGGTGCATGGCGAATTCCCAGCGAACGTCTACCCCTGGCTTGGCCTGCGGCGGTGGGGTGTAGAGACACGGTTCGTGCAGAAGAATAGTGGGTGCGTATCAATAGACGATATAGCGGCGCTGATGGATGAGCGGACGCGCCTCTTGAGCATCAGCTTCGTGGAGTTCAACACGGGCGTACGCAACGACCTCGTGGCCCTGGGGCAGCTTTGCGAGGAGCGGGGCATACTCTTCAATGTGGACGCTATACAGGGGCTTGGCGCGTTGCGAATGGACCCTCATGGGTGGGGAATACACTTCCTGGGGGCGGGAGCGCACAAGTGGCTCATGGGGCCGCAGGGCGTGGGTGTATTCTACGTGCGCAAGGACGTGCTGGAGAGGCTACATCTCTTTACCGCTAACTGGTACGGCGTTATTGACAAGCATGACCATCTCAACTACGGCCAGCCCTGGATCAACTCCGCTGCTCGTGTAGAGGGGAGCACGCCCAATGTAAGCGGTTTGGTAGCTTTCGACGCCGTACTGAAGATGATCCTGGATGTGGGGCCTGCGCGTATCGAGGAGCGCGTGCTGTGCCTGTCGGGGCGGCTCATGGAGGGCCTGCTGGCACGTGGCTATGACGTGGTAAGCTCGCCTGAGCCGGAGAAAAGGTCGGGTGTCGTATGCTTCAAGGCGAAAGGTGACCCGATGGACCTCCTGGCACGTGCCGAGGCCGAGAAGATAGTGATAGCCGTGCGCGTGGGGGTGGTAAGAGTCTCTCCCCACTTTTATAATACGGAAGAAGAGATAGATAAGCTGCTGGCGCTCCTGTAGAGGGCTGCCCTGTCCTGATTATAAAAGCTGCGCCTGAGAATAATTAGGAGGTTATCTCTTGGTAGAGACTGCACAGAGTAAGGGGACCTACTCACCCTTGTTCGTCCTGGTGACGGGGGTCTTTATCGCCGCGCTGATAGCGGCAAATATCATCTCGGTCAGGGTGATAGCGTTCGGGGACTGGTTCGTACCCGCAGGCGTAATCATATTCCCACTCAGCTACATCGTAGGCGATGTGCTTACGGAGGTGTATGGCTACCGCAATGCCCGGCGTGTCATATGGCTGGGGTTCCTGTGCAATCTGGTGGTTGTGGCCGCGATATGGATAGCAGGAGTTTGGCCTGCCGCGTTTTTCTGGCAGGGTAATCAGGCTGCATGGGACACCATCCTCGGCTTCGCTCCCCGTTTGCTCGTGGCTTCGTTCCTGGCTTACCTGGTGGGTGAGTTCGTCAACTCGTTCGTGCTGGCTCGCATGAAAGTAGCAACGGGCGGTCGCTGGCTCTGGAGCCGCACCATCGGCTCCACTCTAGTGGGAGAGGGACTCGATTCCCTGGTGTTTATAACGCTGGCGTTCGGTGACCTGCCGGGCTTGCCAGGCGTTCCAGGCTTCGACGTTCCCAGGGCCATACTCACCCAGTGGGCTATCAAGGTTGCATATGAGGTTATAGCGACCCCGATTACATACCTGGTGGTCGGCTACCTCAAGCGCAAAGAGGGCTTGGACGTGTATGACCGTCAGACCAACTTCAACCCGCTTGCGGTAGCTGATTAGGCGACTACTCGCGGCTCGCTATGCCTGGGTTGCCGGTCGCTGTCGTTAGCCTTTCTGTGCCGTGCCGTGACAACCGTCTTGATGCCACCACGCACTCCAAAATCCCCCGTGACGGTCATTTCTTTGGGGTCGAGGGCCTGCACGAGATCGTTCAAAATGCGGTTGGTCACATCCTCGTGGAAATGCCCCTCGTCTCGGAATGACCATATATACAGCTTGAGCGATTTAAGCTCCACGCATCTAGGACCCGGCTTGTAATTGATGTGTATGGTAGCGAAGTCCGGCTGCCCCGTCATCGGGCAGAGCGCAGTGAACTCCGGGCAGTCTATGTCTATCTCGTAATCATTGTCGGGGTGCGGGTTTGGGAAGGTGTCGAGCGTCTTTGATGGTTTCGTGGGCATGTTTGATAACTTCCTCTTCTAGTAGCTTCGTTTTCTAACTGCCGTTGCTATGGAGCGTCTGGACCTAAGCAGTTTCCAGCACTTCTTCGACGGCTTCCGGGTGGTTTTCAATGACCTTGAGTAGGATACGTGCGCTACGATCCGGCGTGCGCCGATTTTGCTCCCACTCTTGCAAGGCGCGAACGCCGAACCCATAGCGGTTGGCGAATTCGCGTTGTGAGAGGCCGAGACGGCGGCGAATAGAGGCGACATCAACGGACTTGGGCGCAACCTTGATAACGCGCTCCTTAAGCTTTACCTCACCCCCTTGATGAGCGATTACTTCTCCCATTGCTTCGATAAGCTCCTCTCCAAGAGTTTGCTTAGTCATGTTTTTGCTCCTTTAATACGGCTACCAATGCCTTGAGCTGTTTCTTCTCGTCGCTGGTCAAATCTTCCTGTTCGTTCTTCGCAAGCGCTGTCAGCATAAAAATTGTGTTTTCCACTTGCCAGAAATAGAAAGCGACCCTAGCCCCACCACGCTTGCCCTTATTACCTCTGGCAGCTCGGGCTTTGCGAATTCCTCCCGTGCCTGGGATCACCGGATAAAGCTTCGGATTATTAGCGATAGCAGTTTCGATGATCTCCCGTTCCACTAGGGTCAAAATCCCCCTGACCTTTCGCTCGTAAAGTCGTGTGTAGACAATCTTCACAACGATTATTATACCGCAATGCCGTATAGATAGCAAGAAGAAGGTATATATTTGTGAGTGTTGTAGGGAAAATCCAAAATTGGTCCGAAAAAGACTTGACAAATCTCTCAAAATAGTTTATATATAAACTATATGATAAATGCCCAACAAAAGGTAAGCAAAACGGGTACGATGGCCGAGGTATGTTCCGAGACCGGGCTGTCTGCATGGCTCTATCTGATGCGCGTGCATGACAAGATACAGCGCCACTCCACGACTCACCTTGAGTGCTATGATCTTACGCCCGCGCAATACGACGTGCTGGCCCAACTCAACGACGCCCCAGGTATCCCCCAGCAGGAGCTAGCTCAGCGCCTGATGGTCACAAAGGGCAACGTCTGCGGGCTGATAGACAGGATGTCGGCGCATGGCCTGGTGGAGAGGCGGTGCGACCCCGAAGACCGCCGGATAAACCTTCTCTACCTCACCGAGTTGGGGCAGAGGGTGGCGGTAGAGGCGGTCCCTGCATACGGCAAGTTCATCCGCGAGCACCTGGAGACCCTATCGGCGGCCGAACAGCGCACGCTGGAAGGACTGCTTCGCAAGCTCGACGCCTACCTTGAAGGGCACTAACAATTTTTTTTGCTCATACAGTTTAATAGTAAACTGTATTGAAGTAAACTATCTTAAGGAGATAACAACATCATGTCTAACGTAATTACATCAACACAAACAGAAAGCAAGACAAGCACAAGCATCAGCACCTGGACCGCCGACCCGGCTCATACCCTGGTCGAGTTCTCAGGCAAGCATATGATGATTACTACAGTCAAGGGGAGCTTCAGCGGCGTCGAGGCAACTATCCTCCTCGATGAGAGCGACATCACGAAGTCGTCCGTGACCGCGACCATTGACGCGACCACCCTTTACACAGGTGTAGAGTATCGCGACAATCATCTACGCTCCGCAGACTTCCTCGACGTGGAGCACAACCCCACGCTGGAGTTCAAGAGCAAGCGCATCGAGCGCAAGAGCGACGACGAGTTCCGCGTCATCGGCGATCTCACGATCAAGGGTCTGGCCCGCGAGGTGGTCCTGGATACCACGCTTGAGGGACGCGGACCGGGCATGGACGGGAAGGAGCGCATCGCTTTCACCGCCAAGACCGCGATAAACCGCAAGGATTGGGGCCTCTCCTGGAACGTAGTCCTGGAAAAGGGCGCTCTCCTCGTAGGCGAGACCATCAAGATAGAGCTGCACGTCCAGGCTGTCCAGCCGGTTGCCGCTAAATCTGTAGCGTAACACGACCTTCTTTTCCCACCAACATGAGACATCCCGAATTTTAGAGTACGGAACCGCCAAGACGCCAAGAGCGCCAAGAACCCGCCAAGATAAAAGAGGGATTATAGGGCAGTGAGAGGCACTACTTCCTCTAATATCTTGGCGCTCTTGGCGACCTTGGCGTCTTGGCGGTTCCGTCTATTCTAATGACGCTTGTTCAAAATTCGGGATGACTTCATATTGGCGAGTAACCGAAAAGGGAAAGTTACGGGTTTGCATGACCCTATATAATGTAGAGTGCTGGAATAAATAGGGAGGGCGATACTTGTGGCAGATACAATACACGTTTTAGGGATTGCGGGGAGCTTGAGAAGAGGTTCGGTAAACAAGGGCCTGCTGAGGGTGGCAACCGAGCTAGTCCCTGATGGCATGACCATAGAGACCTACGACCTATCAGAGATACCGTTGTATAATGGGGATGTGCAGGCTCAAGGCGACCCTGAGGCGGTGCGCCACTTGAAAGAGAGGATAGCCGCCGCAAACGCGCTGTTGATAGCCACCCCTGAGTACAACTACTCGATCCCCGGCGTATTGAAGAACGCTATTGACTGGGTTTCGCGCCCGCCCGAAACTAGCCCTTTGATAGAGAAGCCAATCGCGCTGATGGGGGCGGGCGGGCTTTATGGCACGGTACGCTCGCAATTGCACCTGAGGCAGGTGTTCGTCTTCACCAACTCGCTGGTCATGCCAAAGCCGGAACTGATGGTCCAGCGCTCCTGGGAGAAGTTCGACAAAGACGGGAACCTCTTGGACGCTGAGATACGAGAGCGCGTAGGCGTAGTATTGCAAGGTCTTGCAGCGTGGACGTTGAGGGTAAAGAAATGAACGACCCTGAGTGTACCCATCTCGACCAGATACACGAAGTCATGCCGAGCGCGCCGGGCTGCGAAGAGTGCCTCAAAACGGGAGACGGCTGGGTACACCTGCGCATCTGCCTCACCTGCGGGCACGTAGGCTGCTGCAACTCCTCCAAGAACAAGCACGCCTCCAAGCACTTTCACGCCACCCAGCACCCTATCGTCCAGTCCTTCGAGCGCGGCGAAGACTGGGCCTGGTGCTACGTTGACCACACCTTTGTGTGAACACCGAGGCGTTAATTCACCGCAGAGACGCAGAGAGCGTAGAGGTTCTTGGGGAATTACGAGTTACGAGTTAGATACTAATCTCACGCATCACGCATCACCCTCTCTACCTGCCTCCCGCATCGTACCCGGTCTCTATCGTCACGTCCGTCCCCCCCTTTGAGGAGGGTTTGGCGGTGACGTTTGCTTTGTAGAGGCCGCTGACGGCGGTTCCATCTGTCCAGTAGAAGTTCAGCTCGTCGGGGGAGAGCTTCTCGAATAGGCTCCAGCCTGCTTTCTTCAGCGTCTCTTCGTAGAATGCGAGGACCGTCTGAGCGCTGTCAGCAGTCTTGAAGCGAATTAGACGCTCTCGCTCAATTGTAGGGAGACGTTCTAGAGCGTCTCCTTTAGTAATTTCTATTTCAGTCGCGCCAGCATAGGTAGGTGGCTCCGGGTAGAGAGGTGGGCCGGGCGGTCTGGGAGGGGTTGCGAGTAAGAGAATTGTGAGCACCCCCGCCAGACAGAGAAAGACCACACTTGAAACGCCAAATATGAGCCTGAGCCTCTCGCGCTGCATCTTGCTCTTAGTCATACCTCACCACTAGCTCACTTACGGGCCAGTGGGGGCGGCGCGGTGGGTCTTTAGCTCCGTAGCCCATATTGATGAGGGCGTGGGGGTTGAGAGTGGGCGGTAGGTCGAGAGCTTCGCGTACGATGTCGGGGCAGAAAAGAGGCGCGCACATCCACCCTGTATCGAGGCCGAGGCTATAGGCGCTCAGGAGGAGGTTCTGTATAGCGGCCCCCAGGCTCTGCACGGCCATAGTCACCTCTGCCTCCTGGCGGACAGGGTCAGGGTAGCGATGCAGGTCTTCCAGGTAAAGGCATGGTATGATAAGCACCGGGCTTGCCTCTATGCGCCTGCGCGATTTCTCCTGGCGTATCGCTACGACCTCCGCGCTCTCGCCGTCCATCTCAAGGTTGCGCCGCCACTCGTCGGCCATCGCGTCTGCTAATTGCCTTTTCAGATCAGGGCGAGTCAGCACCACGAAGCGCCAGGGCTGCGCGCCGTGCGGAGATGGCGCCCATCTCGCCGCTTCTAAAGTCATCTCCACTAATTCCCTCGGCACCGGCTCCGCCCTGAATTGCCGGACTACATGCCTGCCCCTCGCAAGCGAAGCGAAGTTCATTCCGGCACGATTCCAATTCCCTGTACCGTTCGGTTCCACACTACCGGACCACGCATGTGTCGATGTTGGCATGATGGCGATGACAGGCTGCTCCTCTATAGGCATAGTCCTGTATTGCGGGTATTTTTCCCGCAGTAAAGGTATTGCGTCCATATGGCGATCTGTTCCCGGTGGTTCAATCGTAGCGATGCCATTGACCAGCACGTATTGGAGGCGGCTCCAATCTTCCGAATAGGTATCAACCATAAGCGAGACTTGTGGATTAGCTTCTATATTGCGCACGCGCTTCAGCCTGGCATGGGGCACGCTCTTAGGCTTGCTGTCGAGTGCTATGTAGAAAAGTCGCCCATCGAACGCAAAGCAAACAGGCACGATATGTGGCCGACCCTTAGCATCGGCAGTCGCAAGCCGCGCCACACGCTGAGAGGCGATGTAAGCCTCCTCTGCTTGGGTGAAGATAGGTTTGGTTGTTGTCGAAGCTGGCATTGAGGTCTAAACTTGTCTTCTTTTTCTTACAATTCTTCCCTCAGGGAAGAATTGTAAGAAAAAGAAGATTCTCCCCTACGTGTCGCGCCTCATTGAGGCCACTTTATCTGTGGTATGACTTCGCGCCCGTAGGCCTCGATGAACTCTCGTTGGTTGAGACCGACGTTGTGCACGTACACCTCCGTGAAGCCGAGGTCCACGAAGTGCTGAATGTGCTCGCGGTGGGTGTCCAGGCTGGCTGACATCAGCACTCGCCCTTTGAAGTTCTCCGGGCGCACCAGCTTCGCCATAGCCTCGAAGTCTTCGGGGTTGCGAATATCCTGCTTCGGAAAGTTCATGCCGCCGTTGGGCCACTCTTTGACCGCTTGCGCTGTGGCTGCTTCGTCACTATCCGCCCACGACACGTGCAGTTGGATCAGGCGGGGCATCGTTGCCGGGTCTTTGCCCGCCTCACGCGCGCCCTTCTCGAAGCGCTCCATGAGCATCTTTATCTTCTCATCGGCGGCCCCTACCGTGATGAGGCCATCGCAGGTGCGTCCCGTTCGCTCGGCGTTGACGGGGCCAGAGGTGGCTACATAAATGGGAGGCGGCTTCGGGGGCAGCGTGTAGAGGCGTGCACTCTCCAGGGTGAAGTTAGCACCTCGGTGCTTTACAACCTTTCCTGTGAAGAGCTTGCGTATCACCTCGATGGCCTCTGCAAGTATCTCCAGGCGGGCTACAGGCTCAGGCCAGTACTGCCCCGTTATGTGCTCGTTGAGAGCCTCGCCCGCGCCCAGTCCCAGGTAGAAGCGTCCAGGGTACATAGCTTCGATGGTGGCTGCCGCCTGCGCGAGGATAGCAGGGTGGTAGCGGTAGCCTGGTGGGGTGACGCCCGTACCGAAGAGAAGGCTCGTCCTCTCTCCTATCGCGCCCAGCAGTGCCCACACGAACGCGCTATGTCCCTGCGACGGAACCCAGGGGTGGAAGTGATCCGACACCATGAGGGACGTAAAGCCGTTGTCCTCTGCCGCCCTGCAGTAATCAACAAGCTCGTTCGGGTGGAACTGCTCGCACATCGCGGCGTAGCCTATCTTGCCCATTGCTCTATTCTCCTTTAATATTCACCGCAGAGATTCTTTGGTAATTACGAATTACGAATTACGAATTACGAATTACTAGTTATTCAAATCAATTCGTAATTCGTAATTCGTAATTCGTAATTCGTAATATTCACGCATCACGCATCACGTTTCACCTGAACATATCCCTTGCAGGGTCCATTATCAGCTCTCTTGCAGACCCTTCTGATCGCTCGAAGGGGTAGCCTCGCACGATTGCGACAGGGCAGGCGTCCAGCTTACCCATAACCAGTTCTGCGGCTGATGCAAGCTCGTCGGCTACGGCGATGATGGTGGCGCTGAGGAGGTAGCCGTCGCTGTCTCGCTGGCCCCTATAATCAATCAGAGGTTGGAGGCCGGACACCCCTACAGCAACGTTGATGATGCCGTGACGCCACGCCCTGCCGAATGAGTTTGAGATTATCACAGGCACGTCCACGTCCAGTTGCTCCCTGATTTCTTCACGGATACGCATTGCCGATGCGTCGGGGTCTGGCGGGAGGAGGCCAACGACGTGCTCTCCGGGAACGTTTGAAGCGTCCACGCCAGCGTTAGCGCAGACGAAGCCGTGTCGCGTCTCACAGATGATTATCCCTCTGTCCATCCGCACGATTCGCTTGCTCTCCCTCAATACCACCTCTATATGACGAGGGTCTTTGCCCCACGCTTCCGCATATTGCCTGGCAAAAGCCGACGGCTCTACTTCGCGCAGGTCCACCATGCACCCCTCGGCCTTGCTGACTATCTTCTGCGTCACCACCAGCACGTCCCCCTCTTGAGGCTGGATACCCGCCTGCGCGCACCCATCCAGGATGAGGCCCGCCAGGTCGTCACCAGGCTTGACTTCAGGGATGTTGGTTATTCCGGTGATGGTAATTTGCATGAAGAGATTCGCTGCCTAATTCTTAGAAGTGATAATAAACCTCTGTAGGGGCGTGCCGTCGGCACGCCCCTACGAGCTGGCCCATTATGTTTTGTTATGAGTTCTTAAACTCAAGTTTCCCTTCCAGGTCGGCTACGCGCTCATCGAGCATCTGCCATTCTCGCGCCATGCGCTCCTGGTAGGCGTACATCTCGGTGACGGAGCGGGCGACGGACTGGTTGAAGCGGTTCTGCTGCTCGACTATCGGGTTGATGTACCACCGTAACAGCACCCGCACTGCGCGCTTAACATAGCTGCCGAACCGCCCCACCACGCGCAATTCCCATGTGATAGGCAGATGCGCGGATACGTACCACGTGTCATTCACCGCCTCCATGCTGCGGCGAAGCTCGGCCAGGTTGAGAGCATGAGGGTCATTCGGGTCGCTCACCGTAAAGTGTGCGCGGCGCTCGCGTATCTGCTCTCGCAGATCAGACAGGATCGCCGCCACATCGGGTGTCTCCGCATCATTATCTTTGTTGACCGCATCGTTGGTGGCCTTCTTATCCATAATCGTCTCGACGCTCGCCTTCACCCTCAAGCTGCTCTATACGCCCGCGCAACGCTTCAAGCTCGGCGGCTACATCTCCAAGACCTCCACTCTGCTTGGATACCAGGCCGGATGTTAGCATCGATTGGAGGGCGACGCGGGCCTGCAAGTCGGCCAGCTGCCGCGAAATCTCTCGCAAAGCACGGGCAATAGAGGCGTTGTAATCTATCTGCTTCCGCATCATAGGCCAGGGATAGAGGCGACTAAAGAGATTGTTTGCCTTACCCAGTACCCCCTTCTTTCGCTCTCTCGATGGGTGCGAGCGCTCATATACGTGCCACCCACCCATCACCTCACCCATCTGGCCCTTCAACTCCTCCCAGCGGCGTGCTATATGGGCATCCTCTTCAGGAGCTACGGGAGTATGATTGTCAAGCAGGTTCAGGGACGCCTTGCGGTCCTCAGGCGGCATATCCCCTGCCACTCTTGAGGCTTCGGCGGGGAGGAAATCGAGCATCACCTGCTCCGGCGAATATCTCTTGACCACGAAGCGAAGCCTGTTCGCGTGGTAGTAACTGTAATAGAGGCTGCTCTGCCGGTCGTATGTGATCGACTCTTTGTGGTAGGCGATGGCTTTAGGCTGGTATATCGTTCTGAAGCCCTCTTTGTTCGCGCGCCAGCAGAGGTCAACGTCCTCATAGAAAACGGGGTAATACTCGGCGTCGAAGAAGCCGAGGGCGTGACCGACGTCGCGTCGCATGGCGAGCGCTGCCCCGGTGACGAACTGCACCGCTTTGGGGTGGTTGTACTGCTCGGAGTTCGGGCTGGCCTCTACCGATGTGAGAGGTAATAGCGAGGGGGTAATCAACCACACCGCCTGCGTGCTGAATGGTCTTGCCGTCCGGGTAGAGTATCTTGCTGCCTACTATGCCCACGCTCGTTGGGCCGAGGGAATTGGCTACAGCGAGTAGCCAGTTGGGGTGTAGCTTCACATCGGGGTTGACCGTAGCAACGATGTCGCCGCTCGCCATATACATCCCCACGCTCGCCCCCCCCGCGAACCCTTTGTTGTCGGGAAGCTCGACCAGCTCAACGTCGGGAAAGCGCTTGCGGACGAGATCAACGCTGCCATCGGTAGAAGCGTTGTCTACCACTATAATCTCTATCTGCCCGGGGTAATGCAGCTCCAACAGGGACAGCAAACAAGCCTCGATATGGGCAGCCGTGTTGTAGCTGACCACAACAATCGAGACAGAAGGCGACAATCTAGATGTAGACAGGTCATCGGCCATAATGGGTAGGGAGCCTAGCGTGCTACATTATACAGTGACGCGTGATGAGTGACCAGTGGGCAGAAGGCAGAAGGCAGTAGGCAGTAGTCCAAAGTAATCACGCATCACGCGTCACGTTTCACGTTTCTATCGTCCGTCGTCCGTCGTCCGTCGTCCGTCGTCCGTCGTCCTTCCTCAGCATATATCTCCGCAATGCGAGCTATCTTGTGGTCCCAGGTGTGTTCGGCCAGGACTTTGCGGCTGCCCGCCGCGCCCATCTCGCGTGAGCGCTCTGGGCGCTCGATGAGTAGCTGGATGCGGTTGGCGAGGGCAGGCACGTCCCCGAAATCGACCAGGTAGCCGTCCACGCCATCATTTATTATCTCCGGCACGCCCCCCGCACGCGCCCCTATCACGGGCGCGCCGTTCAACCACGCTTCTAGATAGACGATACCAAACGAGTTGGTACGCGACGGCATGCAGAAGAGCTGCCCGGCAGCGTGCAAATCGCGCTTATCCTCATCGGAGATAAATCCTAGCCACCTGCAACGTTCGCGCACTTCTCCGGGCAAACCTTCGTAATATCGCTTGAACTTGTCGAGCATAGTCGAGCCTGCCATCAGGAAAGTAGCGTTCACCCCGCGCGCCCAGGCCCTCTGCATCGCTTCTATGGTATGAGTTGTGCCCTTATCGTGAGCCGCCGCGCCGATATAGTACACTATAGGGCCTTCGACGCTGTACTTGCGCCGGAAGCGATCTCCATTGCCGCCCACTACTTCATAAGGGTTGACCCCCACGCCTACCCTCACCATCTTCTTGCCTGGCACGCCCAGGCCGGAAAGAAAGTCGTGCTCAAGCCGCGTTTGCACGATTACGCGGCTGGCGCGCCGTTCCAGGTCAAGCTGGTGCTGCATCGAATAGTAACGGCTGATATTCCTGTCGCCCGGCTCGCCAAGATGAGTGAACGGAGTGATTACGTGAGGTATCCCCACACGCTCCGCGTAGTCGGCAGCAGCCGATATGAGCAACTCGAAGGGAATATTGGTTGTGTGAACCAGATCGAACGTGCCCGGTTTGAGCGCCCCAAATGCGCGCCGCATCGATGGGACCCAGGGTGATAGCCGCGACATCCTGTACAAGATGGGCACAGCACGCACCGGCAGGTCGCTCAATTCGGCCATCGCCCTGCGCCAGGCGCGGTAATATATGGAGGGAAGGGGGAGATGGCGCACAGGGAAGCGGCGTATCACCACCCCGTTATGGGTGTCGCGGGGTGAGGCTATGCGCTTTGCCTTCCCGGACCAGAAATAATCGAGGTCCCAGGCATCAGTGGTCCATACCTCGACGTGGTGTCCAGCACGCGCTAACCGCTCCGAAAGCTCCTGAAAATAAAGCTCGGACCCGCCCACATACGGGTGGTATCGCTGTATAACGTGCAGGATACGCATAGACGAATTTTGAATTATGAATTTTGAATTCTAAATTGGAGGTGGGATTGGTATTCTCTCCTAATTTAGAATTCAAAATTCATAATTCAAAATCTCACGGGGCGGGTGTGTCGGTCCAGGTGCCTGTGTACTTGAACTTCTGGAAGATGTCGGCGCGCACTTCCGCGAGGGGACGGTTGCTTGCCACGCCCGCCAGGGTCATCTCAGCTACGCCCTGGCATTTCTCGCAGGTTGTGCTGTGGTCGGTGAACTCGACCTGCCCGTCGCCCTTCATCTCCGTGACGAAGCAGCGGGCCAGGCTTGAGTGCGGGTGCTCATACATGGCGCACCCACAGTAGCACGGTATGTGGCTGTAAGCGTCGAAATGGTCCACCGCGCCTGCATACTCAGCGATGACCTTGTCACGAGAACTGCTTTGAAGCGTGAGTGCGAAGCTGGGTAGCTCCCCGACAGGCTTCGTCTCCAGCACCTCAGGTATGTCCGGCTGGTTGGTAGACGAATAGAGTGGCTTGCCTTCAGGCACGCCCTCATATGGAGCGCGACTCAGGGAAGCTGTGGGTGGGGTTGTGGCCGTGCCGAGTGGTACGGAGAGGGTGGGAGTGGCGCTAGAGCTGGAATTGCTGTCGCACGCTGCTATCGCCGCCACCAGCAAGGGGAGCAGCAACATCCCTGCAATCTTCACCAGGCGGTTCGTTCCGGCGCTCGATTCCACTCTATCTATTGACGAGACTCTGTTTCAACTGATTCTCCTGTTCACTTGAAACCATGCTAAGGCCGTGTTGCGAGTAAGGGCAGCCCCATTGTCCCACATTTGCGCCCGTGAGTGCAACTCAGCCGAAGAGGCGAGCCAACGTCCCATGTCAACCGAATGAACCTTATAAGCCTCTATGCTGTAACCTACAATGTACTATAACCCTCTAAATCGCAATTGCTAATTTGTAATTCGTAATTCACCGAAGGGGTCCTGATGTCTATCGCACAACAAGCCATCAACATCAGCGCGTTCGCGCCTGCGGAGGCCGCGCCTGAAGTCTCGCGGATAACTCGATTGGCCCAGGCCCTGGGCAAAAGCGTTTCGCGGGTGATAGTAGGGAAAGAGGACGAGATAAAGCTGATGCTGGTGGCGATGCTGTGCGAGGGGCATGTGCTCATCGAGGACGTACCTGGCATCGGAAAGACCACGATGGCGAAGGCGCTGGCGCGCTCCCTCGGATGCACCTTCCACCGCATCCAATTCACCCCCGACCTCCTCCCATCCGACATTACCGGCATCTCCATATACAACCAGCAGACCGGGCAGTTCGAGATGAGGCGCGGCCCCCTCTTCAGCCAGGTGGTGCTAGCCGATGAGATCAACCGCGCAGGCCCGCGCACGCAGTCGGCCCTCCTGGAAGCGATGGAAGAGCGACAGGTGACGATAGACCTGGACACCGTGCCCCTGCCGCGCCCCTTCATGGTGCTGGCGACCCAAAATCCCGTTGAGCTAGAGGGGACATTCCCTTTGCCGGAGGCCCAGCTAGACCGCTTCATCATCAAGCTGAGCATTGGCTACCCCTCCGAGGAGGACGAGCGGGCCATTTTGCGCCGCTTCAAGGAGGTCAGCCCTCTCGCCGACCTACAGCCCGTTACTTCAGCCGAGGAGGTGTTGCAGGCCCAGCAGTCTGTACGCGAGGTGTACGTCAACCCCGTGGTGGAAGGGTACATGGTCAGCGTGGTCCACGCCACACGCAGACATGAAGCTATCGAGTTGGGTGCATCACCTCGCGCTACAATGGCGCTCTACCGCACATCGCAGGCGCTCGCCGCCGTCGAGGGCCGGGGCTACGTTCTCCCGGACGACGTAAAGCGCATGGCTCTACCCGTGCTGGCTCATCGCATCATCCTCAGCACGCGCACCCGCCTGCGAGGTCGAGGCAACTCCGCACTCTTACAAGAAGTGCTAGACAGCGTACCCGTGCCCGTGGAATCATAATTACGAATTACGAATTACGAATTACGAGTTACGAGTTATGAAATAGGGGTTATTCCCAATTTGTAATTTGTAATTTGTAATTCGTAATTCGTAATTCCTGGAGACAACTTGGACCCCCCCTCCACTCGCGCAAAGCTAATCGAAGAGCTGGCAAAGCGCACGGGCCAGGCGATTGGCACTGCGACCGAGGCGTCGCTGTCGGGCGGTGGGGAGGCGCGCCGCGACATACTCACCACAAGCCAGCTGTCGAAAGCCTGGTTCTATATCGCGGGTAGTGTGACGGCAGTTGGGGCGCTCTTTGGCAGCGTGGGCCTCTTTGGATTGGGCCTGTTATTGACGGCGGCAATCCTCGCATCGTGGCTGTGGTCTCGCGTATGCTTACGCAACCTCTGGGTGGAGAGGAGCTTTAGCCAGACGAGGGCCTTCTGGGGCGAAGAGATAGAGATGTCCCAGGTCTTCACCAACAACAAAGCTCTCCCCGTTCCCTGGCTCTCCGTCGAAGACACTTACTCAGGCAAGCTGGAGCTTTCCTCAGCCCGGCAAGAGATAAGCATCAAGTCACGTGAGAGACGTATCAACACCGCCCTGTCGCTCAACTGGTACGAGCGCGTGAGGCGGCGCTACCTCATCAAATGCATTGCACGAGGCGAGCACAGTTTTGGCCCCATTACCGTGCAGTCGGGCGACGTGTTTGGCCTCTTCCGCCGCTACGAATCGGTCTCTACGCCCCAGACCCTCATAGTCTACCCGCGCTACGTGCCCGTCGAGCAGCTAGGTATCCCCGCTCGCCAGCCCTTCGGCGATTTCAAAGCTGTGCAACACCTTGCGACCGACCCTTTGCGCTTGAGGACGATACGCGAATACGCCTTCGGGGACAACCCACGCCACATCCACTGGAAGGCCACCGCCCGCAGGGGCGTATTGCAAACCAAGCTGTTCGAGCCGGCGGCCACTCCCCAGCTTCTAGTCTTCTGCAACCAGGACACCTTCACGCGCATGTGGGAGGGGATAGACGCGGATACGCTTGAGCTTACCATCACTGTAGCAGCATCGATTGCCAATCATGCGTTGGAGGAAGGCTACATGGTTGGCCTTCAGGTGAATGCATTCGGCTCCATGTCTGACAGGCAGGTGAAAATCCCGCCTGGAAGAAGTCCCGACCAGTTCACCCACATACTTGAGAACCTGGCATTGATAGAAGGGTGGTCCGGCCTGCCGATGGAGGAGGTAATCAGGGCCGAGCGGCGTGCCCTCCCTATAGGCGCGACCCTGGTAATCGTCACCGGAGTTGTTACGGGCGAGATGCTCGACATACTGCTCGCGCTACGGCGCGCAGGCCACCCCATCACCCTGGTGAGCACAGCCGCCTCGCGCCGGGCAGCCTACAAGGCCAAAGACCTCTCTTCGCAACGCCTCCAATCACAGGGAATAACCTATTACCACGTAGAAGCGATTGGGGCCGCGCAAAAGGTGGAGAGCCTGGCATTTTGAAATATAGAAATATGGTGCGTGATACGTGATGCGTGCAGCAACTCAAAACTCAAAACTCAAAACTCAAAACTTCAGCAGCCTCGCTTTGCCCGTCTGCCTCTCAGCGATGGACGCTTGCTGGATATATGTGGTCGGGTGGCTTTTCGTCAGCACCGTCCTGGAGAAGATAACCACTCTCTCTTTGCCCTCACCCGTGATACTCGCGGGTGTAAATCTCGCGGCATGGGCTCTGGCCGCGTTCTTATTGGATAAGACAAAGCTGCCTACATGGTTCGTGCAGGCGGTAGCACTGCTAGCGGGCATCGAGCTATCGATAGGCATCATGGCTGCGATCAACCCGCCTGTGGGTGGCCCATCCCTCTCATGGTTCGAGGCTGCGGCTGCTGGTATCATGCTCACCTTTATCCTCTGGCTGAGGGGACTCTACAGGGGAACGGAGCGTCCGTCCTTCAACGATGTATACTTCAACTTTCAGCTAGGGTTGGGGGTACTTGTCCTGGGCGCGCTGGCCGCGCCATTCTTCGCAAGCGTGCGGTTCGGGGCTTTATGGCCGCAGGTGGCTACGCTGCCGGTATGGTTCTTCATCTTTGGACTGGTGGCGCTCGCGCTCGGCAACCGCGAGGTAGTTCGCCAGGAGATAGGTACTGCCACCGGAAGCTCCTGGGGCATCGTCCTTGCCGCCAGCGTGGGGATAATCGTGCTGGTCGGTACTCTAAGTGCGCTATTCGGCGGTCCAAGCCTGATAGGGATCGTGTATAGCATCGTAGCCGCAGGTATAGTGGCCATATCTTCAGTTATCTATGGCATCCTGTATGCCATACTGTGGCTCTGGTACATCTTGTTCAAGCCGGAGCTTAAGCCATTAGGCACGCTTTCCACGCCTACACCTACGCCGGATCAAATCGAGAACCAGGCAACTTCCGATTGGCTAACCAGGATACAGCAGCAATGGCAGGATAATGGACAGGTACCCCCGGAGCTATTGCAGATTGGAAGCTGGATCGCGGCGATACTGGTAGGGGTACTGTTACTGTGGCTGGTCAGTCTCGGCTTGAGGCGATACCGCAAGCGCACTCCCCCGAACGCCGTCGAAGAACGTGAGAGGCTGGGATCGTGGGGGTTGCTATGGCAGCAGCTGCGCGACCTCCTTAACCACCTGTTGGCTCGCTTCCGCCCGAAACCCTCTATTGTTTTCCAGGCCGGGCAGGACGACCTGGCGTCGCTCGCCGGGCGTCCAGAATGGAGCGGCACTCTCTCGGTGCGGCAGATATACACTCGACTCCTCACCCTGGCGGACAAAGTTGGCTACCCCCGCTCTCCCCACCAGACCCCGGTAGAGTACCTGGGGCTGCTGTCAGAAGCCATGCCGGACCTGCGCGACGACTTCCGAGCCATCACCGCAGCCTACCTGGAGGCTCGCTACGGCCCACTCCCTGCCTCCTCTCCAGCCGTCCTCTCCGCAACCAACGCCTGGAGCAGGGCGGAGCCTGAGATGATGCGGGTGATGCGTGACGATAGACGATAGACGATAGACGATAGACGATAGACGATAGACGATAGACGATAGACGATAGTGCGTGATGCGTGATGCGTGATGCGTGATGCGTGAGTGTGTTATACTGCTTTTCTAAGCGCATAGTATGGCTGCTCGTATATAGACAGGTGCGTTATGAAGGCCATAGGCATATAATCTCACGCATCACGCATCACGTTTCATGTTTCACGTTTCACATTTCCTCATCACATCATAGTAAATAGGAGAAAGAACGCACATGAAAATTGGTTTACAGGTCAACAATTTCACCTGGGAAGGTGGAGATGCAAAGATAGGCGAAACATTCGGTGCGATAGGTCGCCGGGCGGAAGAGGCGGGATTCGACAGCTTCTGGGTTATGGACCACTTCTTCCAGATACAGGGCATCGGCCCCGCCGAGTGGCCCATGCTCGAAGGGTATAGCGCCCTGGCCTTCATCGCGGGGCAGACCTCCAGGATAAAGCTGGGCACGATGGTCACGGGCGTGACGTACCGCCACCCCGGCATACTGCTCAAGACGGTTACCACGCTTGATGTGCTGTCTGGCGGACGCGCATACCTTGGCATCGGGGCGGCATGGTTCGAGCGCGAGCACCTCGGTCTCGGCGTCCCCTACCCACCCCTCAAGGAGCGCTTCGAGCGCCTTGAGGAAACGTTACAGATAGCTCACCAGATGTGGTCGGACAATGACGGCCCCTATAATGGCAAGCATTACCAGCTTGCCGAGACCCTCAACCACCCCCAGGCCTTGAGCAAGCCTCACCCGCCAATACTCATCGGCGGTGGCGGCGAGCAGAAGACGCTACGCTTCGTGGCGAAGTATGGCGACGCCTGCAACCTCTTCGCACGCATGGGAGATAGCGTGGTCCAGCACAAGCTTGATGTGCTCCGTGGGCATTGCGAAGCTGAGGGCCGCCCTTACGAGGAGATAGAGAAGACGAGCCTGGGCAGCGTCACCGTCAGCCGCGACGGCAGGCAGGACACTATATCTCCGCAGCAAGCTATAGATTACTTCGCCAACCTGGCAGGACTGGGCATAGACCAGGCGCTCATAAGCATGGCGAATGTCAGCCAACCGGACGCTTTTGAAGTTTTCAAAGAGGAGATAGTTCCGGTCGTGCATCAAATCCCTGTGGCGGGGCGGTAGCCGGGCATGGTCCAGTTGGATGATAAAGTCAGAGAGTTCCTTGAAGAGCGGCGATTTGCGGTACTGGCTACGATAAACGATGACGGCACGCCCCAGCAGAGCACCATGTGGTATGAATTGCATGGAGACCGCATAATGATGAACACGGCGGTTGGGCGCATCAAAGAGAAGAACTTGAAGCGCGACCCCCGCATCTCCCTCTGTATCGAGGACGAATACGACTACGTAGCTATGAGAGGCGTCATCGAGCTTGACTACGACCATGATCGCTCGCAGGCCGACATCAAAGCGCTGGCCGTCCGCTACGAAGGTGAAGAAGACGGCGAGCGCATGGCCCGAAACACCTTCCGCAAGCAGGCCCGCGTCACCATCTACATGACGATTGAGAAGGTGGATGCGCACTTTGACTAGTCGGTAGTCGGTATAATGAATAATATATGACGGATGACTCGATCCAAAATCCAGACCCAGGGCCTGCGAATTACCAGTCACCGACTACTGACTACCGACTACCGACTACTAACGTCGTAGCCCTCGCGGGCGGGGTAGGGGGCGCTAAACTGGCTCATGGCCTGCAAATGGCTCTACCCCCTGGCGCGCTGAGGGTTATAGTAAACACAGCCGATGACTTCAGGCTATGGGGCCTCCACATCTCGCCCGACCTCGACACCGTAATGTACACGCTCGCAGGGGTTGCCAACCCTGAAACGGGGTGGGGAGTTGCGGGTGATACCTGGCAGGCGATGGAGATGCTGGGCCGCTACGGGCGCGACGCCTGGTTCCGCCTGGGTGACCGCGACCTCGCGACCCACATCCTGCGCACGCAGATGCTATCCGAAGGTCGCACTCTCTCCGAAGTCACACACGACCTGGCTACGTCGCTTGGCGTTGAGACCCGCATACTGCCCATGTGCGACCAGCCTGTGCAGACTCTGGTCCAAACTCCAGGCGGTACGCTCGACTTCCAGGACTACTTTGTGCGCCGCCGCCACTCCGACCGCGTGATAGGTATTACCTTCCGGGGCATAGAAGAAGCGCGTCCTGGCCCTGAGGTCATCTCTGCGCTCAACAACGCATCGGTTATAATATTCTGTCCCTCTAACCCATACGTCAGCATCGGGCCGATACTGGCCTTACCGGGCATAAAGGATGCGATTGCGCGCTCCGGTGCGGTCAAGGTTGCGGTCAGCCCCATCGTGGGTGGAGCGGCCCTCAAAGGCCCCGCCGCCGATATGATGAGCGCCCTGGGAGATGAAGTCTCGCCTGTAGGTATCGCTTCGATGTACAAAGGACTGCTTGACGGTATAGTGATAGACGAGCTTGACAGGGAGATGGTCCCACGTATCGAAGCGATAGGCATGTCCGTCTCTATAACGGATACGGTGATGAAGTCAGATGGAAACAGGGCAGAACTGGCGCGACACGTGCTTCGATTCTGCGAGAGTTTGACCGGACGGATAGAGGCTATATCATGAATACCGTAGCGGTCGTCCCAGTCAAGAGCCTGCGCGAGGCCAAGAGTAGGCTGTCGGGCACGCTGACCCCCCAGCAGCGCGCCACCCTCACCCATGACCTGCTCGACCACGTTTTGGGTGTGATATACGAGTCGGGTGCGGTAGATGCCGTGGGGGTCATCAGCCCCGATTTCTACGGCCTCAGCTTACCCCTGTGGGTAGTGCCAATCGAGCAGACGAAGCAGGGATTGAACGGGCTATTGGAGCATGGGCGCACCTGGGCGATGACGGAGGAGGCGGATGCGCTGATGGTAATCTTCGCCGACCTTCCCCTCCTGACGCCCGGCGACATCCGCAACATAATAGAATTAGGTAAACATAGCGGCACGGTCGTATTGGCTCCCGACAGGCACGGGCAGGGGACCAATATCATGCTCTCCCACCCCATCGAGCTGGCCCGCTTCGCCTACGGCCCTCATAGCTTCCATGAGCATCAGAACTCTGGCCCGCGAGGCAGGCGCGCACCTGGAGATATATAATTCCCCAGGCTCTACCCTGGACATAGATACACCAGATGACATGGCGCAGGCGGCGTTGAGTAATAGCCCAAAATCTAAAAGCAGAGTCGAAACAACAGTGCCTATGGATAACGAAGCACCATCCTCCCTGTCATTCCGAACGTAGTGAGGAATCTCCGAGCTTGGCCGTCTGGAGGCAGTTTTAATTCTTCGCTCAGAGGGTGTCCAAGAAGTGCAAGACAGGGTGTAAAGCAACAAGTGTCATTCTGAGCGAAGCGAAGAATCTATAAATCTCCGAGCGTGTCCTGTGGCAAAAATTTCTAAATTCTTCGCTTCGCTCAGAATGACAGGGCGAGTATTACAGTTCTTGGACACCCTCTCAGAATGACAGGTTGAGGTCAATTGTTCTTAAACGGCCTCTAAGGTTATCAGCAGTAGTGCATAATACGCATAACTTAAACGGTTGGAGGGAGAATGAGCGACGGAGGGATAACGTTCGGCTGGGTGATAAGCCCCACCCCACCCAAGAGGATACTCGATACGGTTTCCGACCCGACAGAGGCGGGTAGGGAGCTCGATGGAGGCCAACGAGAGCTTCATCAGGGCGATGCGCCCGCACTTTGATACTGCATGGATGGAAGACCACTTCCAGTGGGGCACGCGTCCCACGCTCGAGGCGATAACCACTCTCACTTACCTGGCGGGCCGACATGAGGGACTGCGCTTCGGCAATATCGTCCTCGGCCAGTCCTACCGCAATCCCGCGCTGACCGCTAAGATGGCTGCGAACCTGCAACTCCTCACAGGGGGTAACTTCATCCTGGGTATCGGTGCGGGGTGGAAAGAGGACGAATACCGGGCATATGGCTACCCTTACCCCTCAGCGGGAGTGCGCATCGACCAGCTTGAGGAGGCAGCGCAGATAATCAAGGCGATGTGGACGCAAAGCCCGGCCTCGTTTAGTGGCAAGCATTACCAGATCAAAGACGCTGAGTGCCAGCCCCAGCCCAACCCACCTATACCCCTGCTCATCGCGGGCGGCGGTGAGAAGAAAACCCTGCGCGTGGTCGCCAAATACGCCGACTGGTGGAACTACAACTTCTGTCCCTCCGAAAAGTACGCCCACAAGCAACGCATCCTGGAGAGCCATTGCCGCGAGGTTGGACGCGATCCATCAGAGATTGTGCAGACCTACTACGGCTTCCTCAGCATCGTAGACGACCCTTCCAAGGTCGAGGAGCGCGATGGCATCTACGTCGTAGGTGGCACGCCCGATGACGTAACACGCGAGCTAGAGGAGTTCGTGAAACTGGGAGTTACGCACTTCCAATTCCGCTTCCTAGACTTCCCCGAAACTGGCGGCCTGGAACGCTTCATCGAGAAAGTCCTGCCGAGATTGAAGGATGTCAAGTAAGACCATACTTGCAAGTCTCAAAAAGAGTAACAGCCACTATTGTCCATCGTCTATCGTCCGTCAGAAATATGACTAAACCCCTGCATATCGCCATCTGCACCGCCCAGGTGCCGTTTGTGCACGGCGGGAACGAGGTGCTGGTGGAGGGGCTGCGGGATGCGCTTGTCGAGCGCGGGCATCGTGTGGCAGTCGTAGCTTTACCTTATAAGTGGTATCCACGCCCCCAGATCGTATCGAGCGCGCTTGCGTGGCGCTTGGTTGACATAACTGAGGCGGATGGGCGACCCATAGATGTAGCGATTTGCACCAAGTGGCCCTCCTACGTGGTGAAGCACCCCAATAAGGTGACGTGGCTGGTACACCAGTTCCGGCAGGTATACGACTGGTACGGCACGCCCCTTTCCGACTTCACCGGCACGGCAGAGGATGTACGCACGCGGCGCATAGTGCAGAACATGGATCGAAAGACCCTCTCGGAGAGCCGCAAGATATTCACCATATCGCGCAATGTGGCGAGCAGGCTGCGCCGTTTCAACGGGTTGGAGGGGACACCTCTCTACCCACCGATTCGCTCCGGCTTGAAGCTGGAGCCAGGCCCGTATGGTGATTATGTCCTCTCACTGGGTCGGCTGGATGCGGCCAAGCGTGTCGACCTATTGCTGGATGCTCTCGCGCAGGCCCCAGGCGTCAGGGTGGTGATAGCAGGGACAGGACCGGATGAGGACACACTGAAAAAGCAGGCGTCAAAGCTGGGAATATCGAGCAGGGTCGAGTTTGCAGGCTTCGTATCGGATGAAGAGGCATCGCGCTTATACTCTGAGGCGCGAGCCGTTTATTTCGCCCCCGTAGATGAAGACTACGGCTACGGCGCTGTAGAGGCGTTGCAAGCAGCCCGCCCTGTTATTACGACGGAGGATGCGGGTGGCGTGCTTGAGTTCGTAGAGGATGGCGTAAGCGGCCTTGTCACTCCCGCCGAGCCTGACCCAATAGCGCGCTCGCTCCTCCATCTGGCTGGCAACACAGAGGAAGCGCAACGGCTGGGTATGGCAGGGCGTGAGCGCGTGAAAGAGATTACGTGGGATAACGTTGTAGACACGCTCCTTGCGGCAGCTAGTGTTCCACCACGATGAAAATCGCCTTCTTCACACCCCTCAACCCTATACAATCGGGCATATCCGACTACAGCGAAGAGCTACTTTCGGCCCTCTGGGGCGCGAAGGTGGGTGGGCGCGAGGTAGACATTGACCTGTTAATAGATAGAGGCTACAAGCCCTCTAACGAGGAAATCGCCCGCACGTTTGACGTTCTGCCAGGGAGAGAGTTTGGGCGGGTTGCCGCTAAATACGATGCGGCGCTGTACCAATTGGGCAACTCGCCGGCCCATGCTTACATCTATGATACGCTGGTGCGTTACCCAGGCGTGGTGGTCATGCACGAGTTCGTGCTACACCACTTGCGTGTCTGGATGACGCTGAATGGAGGCAAGCGCAAAGAATACCTGTCGCTGATGGAGAAGCAGCACGGTTCCGAGGGGCGTGAGGCCGCGCGCCGCGTGATGCAGGGGCAGTTCCCTGAAGCGCTGTTCAACTATCCCCTGAGCCAGGAAGTTATCCGGAAGGCGAGTGGGATAATCGTCCATAGCGAGTACATGGCCGGGCTGGTGCGCAATGTTCGCCCAGACGTGCCTCTCGCGGTGGTGCCGATGGGCGTTCCCTTACCCCCTTTAATACCAAAGGCAGAAGCACGTGCGCGTCTCGGTCTTGACCCTGAGATGTTCCTGGTGACTTCGGTGGGCCACCTGAACCCTTACAAGCGCGTATCGGCCACCCTGCGTGCCTTCAAAACCTTACTCATGCAGGTGCCCAACTCCCTCTATTTGCTGGTGGGTAGCCGCTCGCCCAACTACGACCCTGTGCGACAGATAGAGATGCTGGATTTGCAAGATCATGTGAAGAGCACAGGTTACGTCTCTCAGGAGGATTTCCACTATTACCTGGCCGCATCGGACGTATGCCTCAACCTTCGCTATCCGACGGCGGGGGAGACTTCGGCTTCACTATTGCGCATCATGGGCGCGGGAGTGCCAGTGCTGGTATCGCGTACCGGGTCGTTCGAGGAGCTACCCGACGCTGCGGCGGGCAAGATAGACGTGGGCGACATCGAGGAGGAATTGCTCCTTGAATACCTGCTCTTGCTGGCGAGGAGGCCCGACCTGCGTTCCGCCATGTCTGAGTCTGCCCGCCAATACGTGGCCGAGCGCCACACCCTAGAAGGCTCCGCGCGTGGGTATTTAGAGTTCCTGGTGCGTAAGGAATCAGGAATCAGGAATCAGGAATCAGGAGTTGACATTGAGATTAGGAGGCAGGAGCTAGTAGCCAGGGAAGAAGAGGTAGTGAATCCTGGCCCGCAACGGCTCGATCCTCGATCTTTAGACCTCCATCTTCAGTCACCAGCCCAACTCGCTCCGCACTCCGCACTCCTCACTCCTCTCGCACAAGCCGTAGCCGAGCTTGGTATCGAGGAGGGAGACGAAATGATATTGGCGAGCCTGGCGCGTAGCGTGGAAGGACTGGTTCCCAGTGACGAGGACTAAGCGTGAAAAAGCTCTGTAGGGGCGGTTCACGAACCGCCCTCGTGGAGGCAACGTATCCTTGATCCAAGGCGGTTCATGAGCCGCCCCTACTCATTACATCACAGGTGTTGAAATGCGCTCTAAGTAGAAAACAGACATAATCCTATGGAACTTCCCGCACCACAATCGGTACTCAGCACCCCGCACTCCGCACTCCCCATCGCTCGATGGTGGGTTTCACCAGGCGTGCGGGAAGTGCGTCGCTTGGTGGTGCTTCCCGTTGTCATCTCTTTCATAATGCTCTGGCCCGCCCTCCTAAACCAGGGCGTGCTGGCCCCTACAGACATCGTAGCTTACGACCCTCTAACAGGTGGCTTCCCGCCGGGAGACCCACAGCCAATCGCCGAGAATCCTCTACTTACGGACCCGATCGACTCGGTTCTTCCGTGGAAGCTCTATGCGCGTAGCGAGCTTGATGCGGGCAGATTCCCACTGTGGAACCCCTACAACCTGCTCGGTACGCACCTCCACGCTAACCTCCAATCGCAAATCTTCAACCCGTACACTCTACTGTGGTTCCTCCTCCCGTCGTTGTGGGGCCTGGGGGCGGTAGCGGCTCTCAAATGGACGCTGGGGGGCCTCGGCATGGGGCTGCTGCTACGACGCCTGGGGCTGGGCATGGGTCCTGCCATCTTCGGGTCGGTGGCGTTCCAACTGGCAGGGCCTAATGTGGCGTGGCTGCAATGGTCCATCGCGGACGGGCTGCTCTGGGTGCCCTGGCTGTTATGGGCGGTGCTGGGGTGGCTTGATACGCGTAGGCCAGGTTGGCTCGCGGCGCTCACCTTCCTCGTCGCTGCCGAGGTGCTGGCCTCGCATATAGAGACATCCTTCCACTCACTCATCTTCATGGGGCTGTTCGCGTTGGCCGGGTGGCTGGCGGCACACTGGCATAGGCGAGAGCGGTGGTGGGTCATTGGCGGTGTGGGCGCTGCCGGGGTGCTCGGCCTGGCACTCTCGGCTGTGCAACTGCTCCCCTTCCTCGACGTACTCACCTCAAGCTACCAGTGGACGTTGCGCCAGGAGGTCCAGATTGGAAACGTATCGCAACTGCCCATGAACTGGCTCCTATGGCTCACCCCAAATGGCCTGGGCTGGCCCGACGCCTACCTCGGTCAGAGCAATTGGATCGAAAGTAATCCCTACGTCGGGGCGCTGACCCTGGTGCTGGCGGTATGGCTCTTAGCCGCGGAGTTCCTGCAAATCAGGAGCAATAAGCAGGCGGTTGAATCTGAGGGAACAGAAGGGTGGATGCCACTTCCAACGGCCACACGAAGGCCACGCACGAGACGTATCAGGTGGGCCGACGTCAGGGCAGCCCTCTCGCCTCGCAAAGCGCCATTCTGGGCGTTGACGCTCGCTATCGCCATCAGCATGGCTTACGGGGTCCCGCCCTTGAGCTATCTACGATTGCTGCCCGGTTTCAGCAGCAGCATCAACCTGAGACTGATAAGCGTGGCAGGGGTATGTTTGGTCGTGCTCGCAGCGATGGGGCTAAACCGCTTGCTGGCCCTGCGTGGCAGCGCACTGCCCAGGCGCTGGGGGTATGTCATAGGGCTGTTCGCGTTCGCGGGCGTGCCTTTTCTATTGCTGGGCTTGAGCGTGTGGACCTTCAAGAGCGACCCTGCGGAACCTTATGTGCGCTCCTGGAAGATGTGGGCGATTGCCCTCTTCTGCCTGGGCGTGGCGCTGGTATTGGCGCGTTTGCTCGGTTGGATAAGGCCGAAGGCCTTCGCCCTTCTCGCCGTAGGCATCCTGCTGGCGGACATGATCTCAGCGAACTTCAACTTCAACCCTACAGCTACTTTCGAGACCTTCTACCCTACGAACAAGATAACTGACTTCCTGGCCTCTCGCGGGCCGACCGAGCGTGTAGCGGTCATAGGTCCTTACGCGGGAGCAAATATGCTGCTCCCCTACAAGATAGCCGACTTTCGCTCGTATGACGCCACGCACGATAACCGCTACGTTAGGTACGCAGGGCTGATGAGTTCTGGCACATTCCAGGCGCGAGACCCCGGCTACCCCACGCACCTCTTTCTGGTAGAGCCGAGCGCGGTATTGCAGGCAGCGGTGGGCATAAAGTGGCTGGTGGCCCCGGTCAACGAGGACCCGACCGCATGGCAGCCTGACCCTGAGACTGGTCCCATCTACAATCTGACCCTCGTGAGCAACGATTTCTGGATATGGGAAAACATGTACGCCCGGCCCTACGCCTATCTTGCCTCCCGCATACAGATCGCGCCTGACGAAGCGACGGAGTATCGCCGCATGAAGGCGCTCACGATGGACCGCATCGACCAGGTGCATATAGAGGACCCGGAAGGCGCTTTCCCCGAAGGGGTTGAGACTTTGGATACAGGCGCGCCCATAAGTGACCGCGAGGTCGGGGAGCGTAAAGTTGGAAAGACATGTGCCCGGTGAAATATTGGTAAGTGTGAAAGCTGAGCGCAACCGCCTGCTGGTGGTCAATGAGGGTCTCGTGGACGGGTGGCGTGCTTACCTGGATGGCTCTCCCGTGCGACTGTTCAGGGCGAATTACCTGGTGCAGGGTGTAGTCGCTGCCCCCCGGCCCCCATACCGTCAGGCTGGCTTACGAGCCGAAGGCTTTTGTGGTGGGGGCGATAATCAGCGCTATTGCGTTGGTCCTATGGCTCGCGCTAATCGCCTTTTCAGTGTGGCGTGCAACCCGCCCAAACCGAATGAAAGAATCGTTACTGGAGATAAGTGTTGATGAGCGCTGAAGTGGCGATGCCAATTGGGGAGCGCATAGCTGCCTATTGGCGACTGCTCCACCCGGTCCCCTCCCTGATGACTGTGCTGGCGGCTGGGGCGTTCGTGCTGCTGGCTGCGAAGGGACTGCCTCCTCTTGGCTTGCTGGTGCATCTCCTCGCCATCGAGACAGCTATGCAATTCTCCATATCTGCTCTCAACGATTACTTTGACCGCCAAGCAGATATCGGGCGTAGACAAGCCCGTAGCGATGGGCATTATCAGCCCTCGTGTCGCGTGGGTGCTGGGGGTAGCCTTAGGGGCAGCGGCCATCTTACTGGCTAGACCCCTGGGGCTGTGGGTTACAATTCTGACAGCTATTGGACTTGGTGGGGGCTTTCTGTATGACGGAGGGCTGAAGTATACAGCCTTCTCCTGGCTGCCATTCGTGATAGCCTTTCCAACGTTGCCATTGTGGGCATGGGCGGGGGTGCATCCTGATGAGCAGCTTCCTGACCGCCTGTGGTGGGTAGTGCCCGTTGCAGGGGTCTTGGTGGTGGGCATACACCTTGCAGATACGATTCCCGACATCGCCCGCGATACTGAGGCTGGGGTGCGTGGGCTTGCTCACAGGCTGGGCTTGCGAAGATCTCTCGCGCTATGCTGGGGAGAATTCGCAGGGGCGCTGCTATTGACGCTGGCGCTTTGGGGCGTAATACCGTATCGTGAAGAGTGGTACTTACCTGGATTGGTAGCCAGCGCGTTCCTCATGTTCATGGGTGTGCTCACTTACTTAAGGGACCCGGCGAAGGTCAAGACCATGTCTCTCTTGCTGGAGATGGGCGCGATAGTGCTGGCGGTAGGTTGGCTTGGGGCGATAATGCTGTAATCGGAGGAGTTGAAAGTGCAAAATATCAATCCGATTGTCATCGTTGGCTACCGCCCCGAATGGGCCGAAGAGTTCGCAGCGATAGCGCGTCTTCTTCAGGAGGCGTTAGGTGAGCTGGCATTACGGATCGATCACATCGGCTCCACAGCCGTGCCCGGTCTCGCGGCGAAGGACATCATTGACGTGCAGGTCACCGTCCGCGACCTTACGCCCGACCTGGAAGCAGCTTTCCGGCGGGCGGGCTATTCACGCCTGACCCATAATCAGGACCATCGTCCCCCAACCGCCACAGGTCCAGACCGAGATTGGGAGAAGCAGATGTACCGTCCCTCTCCCGGTGCGCGCCACGCCAACGTTCACGTGCGACGGGCAGGGAGTGGGAATGGGCGCTACGCGCTCCTCTTTCGTGACTACTTACGCGCGCACCCGCTCGCGGCGGCGGCCTATGGTCAGGCAAAGATGGCGCTCGCGCAGCACGGCCCCACCGACTGGGACCTCTATTACGACGTCAAAGACCCCGTCTGCGACATCATCATGGCGGGGGCGGAAGACTGGGCCGCTTCGACGCGCTGGGCTATAGCACATTATTCCTGATATGAGAGAACCCGATGTAAATATAGGTCGCGCCTCGATTGCGGGCGTAGCTGCTGGCAGTAGCTACCTGGCCTCTGCCTGGCTCGACAGCAAGTTGAGCAGCCCCCCGTTTAATGACTTGAAGCTCGTCGGGCAAATGTTCACGACCAAATCACCCTCGTGGCAGGTACAGGGAGTGGCTGGGCACTATGGCTTCTCGGCGGCTCTATCACTCACCTATGCCGCGTGGTTCCACAGACGACTTCCTGGACCGCGCTGGCTAAGGGGCGTAATATTCTTACAGCTCGAAAACGCAACCCTATATGCACTGGCTCTTGCCGTCGGTTTCGACAGGTTCCACACAGGCATCAAGAGTGGACAACTGCCACCCCTGGGTAACATGAAGACCTTCAAAGGACAGGTCGTCCGCCATGTAGCGTTCGGCCTCGCGTTGGGTGCAATTTACCACCCTGACGAAACAGGGCCTAATCATTCTCGGTAAGATGTGGGGGTAGGGGCAGGTCCCCGTGCCTGCCCTGGCATGGCGGACGAGTTTGGCGGCGAACAGGGCAGGCACGGGGACCTGCCCCTACTGGAGAATAACTACCCCCGCGATGGCGCTGACGACCTTACGCAAAAGCGACTGAGGCTGTATAATCGAAAGAAAGAGGGTAAGACAATGTTTGACAGCATTTTGAACAGGGTAAGGCCGGAGCGGAAGTACAGCCCCGAAGAGTTGAAGAAGCGCTTGCCTCCCGGCCAGTCTCTGACCGAGAAGTGGCCCGTGCTCCAATATGGAGACGTGCCGAGCGTGCGGCTCGATACCTGGACTTTTCGAGTGTTTGGACTGGTGGAGCAGCCAATGGTCTGGACATATGAGGACTTCATGGCCCTCCCACAGGGCAATACCGAGAGCGTTGATATCCACTGCGTGACCCGCTGGTCGAAGTTCAACAACGTATTCGAGGGCGTGCCGTACACGGAGATACACAACCGTGTGAAGCCCAAACCGGAGGCGAAGTACGTGCTTGTCCACGCCGAGCCGGGCTTTACGACGAACGTGCCGCTGGACGACCTGCTGGCTCCCAACGTAATCCTCGCCCACAAGAACAACGGCGAAGACCTCACCGAGGAGCACGGCTGGCCCCTTCGATTGGTCGTGCCGCACCTTTACTTCTGGAAGAGCGCCAAGTGGGTGCGCGGCTTCGAGTACCTGGCCGAGGATACCCCAGGTCTATGGGAAGATGCGGGCTACCATATGCGAGGCGACCCCTGGCGCGAAGAACGCTACGGCGGGGGGTGGTAACGAGTGAAATGTGAAATGTGATGCGTGATTATTAAACGCCAAGACGCCAAGAGAACCAAGAACGCCAAGGTTTCAGTAATATCCTCACGCATCACGCATCACGCATCAGTAAACATGCGCTTACGTTCAACACACATCTTCATAGCGGTAGCTGCGCTGCTGGTCCTCGGTGTCGGGGTCGGCGGCGCGGTTTTTGTGCCTGGTAAGAAGAACACGAATATCTCGCAACAGATTGCCGGGGTCGTTGGCCCTTCGCCCTTTACGATGCGGACACCAACTGCTCTCGCATCTACTTCGGCCACCACGCCTGTTCTTTCGGTGAGTACTGTACTGCCGTCTGAGACAGTGGCCCCCTTACTGGCTAGCACAGAGGTGCCACCAGCTTCAGGTGGACCTACCCAGCCGGTAGTCGTATCTCTGCCTATTACTGTTTTGCCAGCACCCCCTACTGCTGCCCCCGTACCTACCCAGGTCCGGCCAGTTGAGCCTCCAAAGCCTACTCCCCCACCCCAGGTGAAGCTGGCAGCACCTACGAGCGTGCCCATTCCGCCAATCCCTCATGAAGAACGGATAGGTGGCCCCGTTCTCGTGCCCAACGATCACGATGGGCCGCGCTGGGTGACATTGCAAATCGGCCATTTCCGCAACGAGAACTTCCCGGAGGAATTGCAACATCTGCGGACCAACACCGGGGCGTCTGGGGGTGGAGTGACTGAAGTGAGTTTGAATGAGGCGGTGACCCGTAAGACGGCGGCACTCCTGATAGAGCGTGGCTACAAAGTAGACATCCTGGACGCTACGGTGCCGGTGGGTTACGTCACGGACCTCTTTCTGGCTATACACGCGGATGGTAGCGAGAGTACATCCCTTCGCGGCTTCAAAGCGACCCCCCCCTGGAACTCAGTACCCGCGTCGGAGGAGTTCGTGCGCCTCCTCTACGAGGAATACGGGCAGGCAACGGGGTTGCCCACCGACCCTGTCACGAGCGTCGGAATGGCCGATTACTACGCCTTCAACCCCGTGACGTACAGGCACGCCGTCAGCGCGGGAGTGCCCGGAACCCTACTGGAGATGGGCTTTGTGACCAACCCGGAAGACAGGAGGGTGATGACGCAGGAGCAAGACAAGGTGGCGTTCGGTATCACGAACGCGATAGACCGCTACTTCCGTTCAGGCGCGGCGGGCAATACTCCCACACCCTACCCCAGCTTCACCCCCACTCCGATGCCTACGGTTACATCTACATCTACATCTACATCTACATCTACATCTACATCTACATCTACATCTACATCTACATCTACATCTACATCTACATCTACCCCCACATTCACAAATATACCTATTGACACACCTACAACCGTGCCTACCGAGCTTGCGGAATGGGCGACAGCAAGCGCCGCCCTTGTCACCCCTATACCCCCTTCTGCCACCCCTGTTCTACCCCGGTCCACCAATACGTCTGTGCCCACACCTACCCCACTGCGCGGCATCATCACGGCGGACGGTAGGTGGCTGCCACCCCTGTCACCACACGTGCGCGGACTACCACAGCCTGGTAGCTCCGCTTCCCCGGTGCTACTCACCGCCGAAGATGATGAGAAGCTCATGACCGCGATAGGTCGAGAGCAAATTCAGTCCTGGCAGCAATTCTACATACCGGAGCTTGGGCGTAGCGTGTGGAAGAAAGGGCCTGTCAGGCAGATACGGCACTAGTGGGCAGAAGGCAGAAGGCAGAAGGCAGTTTACTTTGATTGGGCTGGCTTGAATCTCTCTGGATGCGCTATCATCCCGTTTAGCATTTTGCCTACTTCCTCATAGCCCTTTATGAGCCATGTGTGGTGCTCCTTCTCCATATATCCGCAATCGAGGGCGAAGTCTAGCCACACTTGCGTTTCAGTAGCTTCTGCATCAGCGTCAGCGAGCTTACTCACAAACATGTTTGGATATTGCCGCTTACGGAAGGCCTCTGCGATATTTGCCGCAACACTCCGTGAAGAACGGCGAATTTGATCGGTTAAGGAATAACGTTCATCTTTTGGAAACAGCTTGCATTCGTTGTAGATGTCCATAGCCAGCTTATAAGCTAAATCATAGACTTTAAGATCTCGGTGAGCAAGTAACATCTCACCACCCCTTACACTTTAGTAGGAAATCGCCTTATAGTGCACTACTGCCTTCTGCCTTCTGCTTACCGCTCCCTCCACAGCCGGTCCAACTCGACATCGTCCCACGAAGCGGGGTCGTCTAGAGGTTCAAGGTGGGTGAATACGGCGCTCTTAGGGAGGACCTGGGTCAGGTCGCGCTCTATCTGCTCGCAGAGGGCGTGGCCTCGTTGCACGCTCCACTTGCCTGGCACCAGCACGTGCATCGAAATGAAGCGGCGCTGTCCCGCTACCCGCGTGCGCAGGGCGTGGAACTCCACGTGCTCAGCTTTGTATTTGGACAGCACTTCATTGATTATCTCCTGGTCGGGCGGCGGCATAGCGGTATCGAGTAGCCCGTGCGCCGAATTGTTCATGAGCCGGACCGCTATCCAAACTATGTTCGCCGCGACGACAAAGGCCACGATTGGGTCCAGGAGAAGCCAGCCAGTCAGCTGCACCAGCACCACAGCCGCCAGCACACCCAGAGAGGTCCACACATCGGTCAGCAGATGGTGGCCGCCCGCGGTGAGGGTGATAGAGCGCAAGCGTCGTCCCGCTCGCAGAAGCACTATAGCCACGCTGCCATTGATGCCGGTTGCGATAAGCGATACGATGGACCCCACGCCGACGTTCGCCAGGGGTTGGGGGCTGAAAAGGCGACCCCATGCGGCCCATGCTATACCACCTGCGGCTACGAGTATCAGGGAGCTTTCAACTCCGCTGGAGAAGTATTCAGCCTTTGAGTGGCCGAAGGCGTGTTCCTCGTCGGGTGGGCGCGAGGCTACCGTAAGCATCCAGAAGGCTACCCCCGCTGCTATGAGATTTATCACCGACTCCGCTGCATCCGACAGAAGGCCCACCGAGCCTGTAAGGAGATAAGCTCCGAACTTGAGGCCAATGGTCAGCACCGCTGCCGCCAGTGAAAGCACGACGAAAGAGCGCGCCGGTCGCTCATGCGCTGAGTTTACTGGCGGGTGAGGATTTGCCGTCTCTTTTATCGCTTGCTCTGCCATATCTTCTAGTGCCGGGCGCTGTCTAATACTGGGGTTCCCCGCTGTAGGGGCGTGCCGTCGGCACGCCCCTACGGGTTGTATGCTTTCAAGCGTAAGCCTTACTAATGTTATACTGAACTGCCGATGATAGCAAACCTGGACCAGATAAAACGTCAACCTGTAGAAGCACCGGAATTCTCTCCTGCCGAGGTGTACAGGGAGCGTTGCGAGCGATTTCGAGCGTCTGGGCAACTTTGAGACGCAACGCTGGAACCTGATCGGGAACGTGCGTCTATTCACTTTCCTCCTTGCTGCGGTGAGCCTCATATGGGGCATCTGGCAGGGCATCACCTTTGTTTGGATAGTAGGGGTGCTGCTCTTGTCCGGATTCTTTGTGCTTGTGGCGTACCACAATAAGGTCGGCAGGCTGAAGCGGCGATACGAGGAGCTATATAAGATCAGTGATGAGGCCGGGAAGCGCCTCTCCCGAAGATGGGATGGCCTCCCCTTGAGGCACACCTTCCGCGCAGAGGCGGGCGACCCATACGCGGCTGACCTCAATATCTTCGGCCACGCTTCCCTCTTCCAGCTTATTGAGACGGTAGGAACGCACATGGGCGAGGCGACGCTGGGGCGGTGGCTGCGCGAGTTCGCACCCCCTCCTGTTGTGCATGAGCGCCAGGGTGCGGTGGCGGAGCTTGCGCCGCTTATAGACCTTCGCGACGAGCTTACGTTGCGCGGCAGGCTGATGGGCATGGAGAAACCCGATCCTGCGCCCTTCCTGGCATGGGCTGAGAGCGCGCCCTGGCTGCCGCATCGACGGTGGTTGGTATGGGGATCAAGAGTAAGCGTCGCGCTCTTGTGGACCTTTATTTTGCTACAAGCATTCGGGGTAGTGCCTTACCCAGTTTGGTTCGCCTTCGCTCTCGCAAACTTCACATTCAGCCTCACACTTGGTAGAAAGATCTATCAAATTCTGTCGCAGGCCACGGCGGGGGAGGCGGGATTCAGCCACTATGCCGCCTCCTTTGAGGTGCTGTCGAACGCTCGGTTCGAGTCATCTGCGCTCGAACATCTACAGGCGACGCTCGCACCCTCAGGAACACCCGCCCACGGCCACATGCGCCGCCTCCACAGGTTGACGACGTTTGTGACCCCGCCCTCTTCCCAGTTGTACTTCCCGATACAGGCGCTGACGCTATGGGATGTGCACCTTCTGGAGGTATTTGAGCGGTGGCAGGTGTCGGTGGGGAAGGAGGCGCGGGCCTGGCTCAACGCCCTGGGCGAAGCCGAAGCGCTGTCAGCCCTGGCGGTGCTGGCCCATGACAACCCGCGTTGGGCGTTCCCAGATGTGGACTCCGCTGCACTGTCGCTCCAGGCGCAGGAATTGGGCCACCCGCTCCTGCCTGGCGATGAGCGCGTTTGCAATGATGTCAAGGTAGGCCCGCCCGGCACCTTCTTACTGGTGACAGGCTCCAACATGTCGGGCAAGAGCACGCTGCTACGGGCGATTGGGGCGAATATCGTGCTGGCGGGCGCGGGTGGGCCTGTATGCGCGGCGGAGATGAGCCTGCCTCCCCTGTCGCTCTGGACGAGCATGAGGATAGAGGACTCGCTGGAGCGCGGCGTCTCCTACTTCATGGCCGAGCTACAACGTCTCAAGCGAGTCGTGGAGGCCGCCCGCGCCTGCCGCGAGAGGGGAGATAGGAGGCTCTTTTACCTCCTTGATGAAATTTTGCAGGGTACGAACACAGACGAGCGACAAATAGCGGCTCGCCGCGTAATCATGTACCTGGTAGAGCAGGGCGCGCTAGGTGCGGTCTCGACCCACGACCTGGGTCTGGCCGACGTTGAGGACGTAGCAAGGGCCGCACGTCCCGTCCACTTCACCGAGACATTCCGCGATGGTCTGGCTGGCACGGAGATGACGTTCGATTACAAGTTGCGGCCAGGGATAGCCACATCAACAAACGCGCTGAGGTTGATGGAGATGGTGGGGTTGGACTTTGGGTGATCGCTGATGCGCGTTACTAATTTCCTCGTCTCTACTGTTTGTTCTCATCTGGGCTCTTTAATGAACGTAAGCACGAACGCAATCGTGACCGCGACCAGGGCTAAGCATGACGCTACACCTCTAATATCCCTGGCGTCCCAGGTACCACGAGTGAGGAGAGGATAAACTGCCTGGAAGACCCCAACAGCTATAAACGATGCCAGGCCCAGAAAGATAACGAGGCCAAGAAAGAGGACTGGTTTTGGATAGAGCCATATCCTGTGCAACAAGCTTCTACGCACTTGTGGCAAATTTATGAGGGAGCCTGTGTCCGTCGGTCTGAGTGGCTTCTTCTTTTTCATACAGCACGCGCAGTTTATCCAACTGCAATCTCCAACCGCGTCACGAACACTTCATTGTGCAGACGACCCTCGATTTCTGACGGACCGGCTACCTCGAAGAAACCTTCCAACGCTTCTATGAGATTGCGCCTTGCTTCCTCAACAGTATCTCCCTGGCTGGCGATGTCAAGTTCAGGGCATAGAGCGACATAGCCATCCCCTTCGCGCTCAATGATCGCGGTAAGTTGCTGTGTTCGTTTCATTCCGGCAACCCTGTGCCTATTGTACCATCTTCGACCTCTAGTGCTTGAAATGCCTCTTCCGCGTAAAGACCATAGCGAGTCCCGCCACGTCCGCGGCCTCTATCACCGCGTCGTCGTTGACCGAGCCGCCAGGCTGGATTACCGCCGTCACACCTGCCTGCGCCGCCACTTCTATGCCATCGGGGAAGGGGAAGAATGCGTCGGAGGCCATCACCGAGCCGAGCACGTGTGTGCCCGCCTTCTCTGTGGCTATCTTCACCGCGTCTACACGGCTGGTCTGCCCGCCGCCGATGCCTACGGTGGTGAGCTTGCGAGCCAGTACGATGGCGTTGGATCGGACGTGCTTAACTGCTCGCCACGCAAAGGTGAGGTCAGCTATCTCTTCAAGAGTGGGGTGGCGCAGCGTGACAGGCTCCATCCCTATCTCGTCGTCCACCGCATCGCGGGTCTGCACCAGGAAGCCGCCGCTTATTTGCCGGAAGGAAAGTTGGGAAGCAAATAGGTCGTCGCGTTGCGCCTCATTGGGGTCAGGCACAGCCAGGAGGCGCAGGTTCTTCTTGCGTGCGAGTATGTCTATCGCCTCCTCTGAGAAGCCTGGAGCTACCAGCACGTCGAAGCGGGTCCTGGCGATATGGTAAGCGAGCGTGCCGTCCACGTACCTGTTGATGCCGACGATCCCCCCAAAGGCAGACTGTGCATCCGCCGCCAGCGCCCTCCCGAATATCTCCGCGAGGTCGTTCTCATCGGCCCCGCAAGCGATACCGCAGGGTGTAGCGTGCTTGATGATAGCGACAGTGGGCATCGTATAATCGCGCACCAGCCCCAGCGCGGCGTCTGCATCTAACAGGTTGTTGTACGACAACTCCGGCCCGTGTAGCTGCTTGAGCGAGCCAACGAGTGTAGCTCCTGACGTGAACAGGTCGTTCCTGTAGAGCGCGGCCATTTGGTGCGGGTTCTCACCGTAGCGCAACGATTGCTCCTGGGTAAGGTTGAGGGCGAGATGGGGGGGGAAATTTTGGATTTTGGATTTTGGATTTTGGATTGCTTGTTCTCGGTCGCTGCTGTCGTCCGTCGTCCGTCGTCCGTCGTCCGCGAGGAACCGCGCAATGAGCGTGTCATACTCTGAGACGTGGCGGAAGGCTTTGGCGGCCAGGCGGCGGCGTGTAGTTTGACTCACCTCACCCTGCTCGCGCCACTCCGAGATAACCGAATCATAGTCAGTGGGATCGGAGAGGACCACGACTGAGGCGAAATTCTTGGCTGCGGCTCGTATCATCGTGGGGCCGCCGATATCTATCTGCTCCACTGCTTCTTCAAGGGTGAAGCCTTCTTTGCTGATAGTCTCCGCAAAGGGGTAGAGGTTTACCGCCACCATATCTATCGCCCGCAGCCCATGCTCCTGTAGCTGGGCCATCTGTGCGGGATCGTCACGCCTGGCAAGGATGCCCGAATGCACGCCTGGGTGGAGGGTCTTGATGCGTCCACCCAATATCTCTGGGAAGCCTGTCAGGTCGCTTACCGTATGCGCCTCGATACCTGCCGTCTTCAGTCGAGCCTTCGTGCCGCTCGTGGAATAGATATTTGCCCCCAGGTCGGCCAGCGCCCTGCCGAGGGTTTCTAGATTGGTAGAGTCTGATACGCTGATGATAACATTGAAGGATTGCCGAAGGCTTGGGGGCATGGAGGTCTCTCCTGGTGGCTGTTTGGTTTGCGTGCATTTTACCTTAGCATAAGGCAAAAATGTAGGGGTAGGTTTGCCAACCCACCCCTAAGAGGTAATCTTAGAGCCTAACCTTGTGGCTATCAACCTTCCTGTTTGATGAAAATAATCCTTGCCGATGCCTCTTGCGACAGGGTGCTTAACTATTGCGAACACGGTACGGCCATTGCTACCCAGGTAAGCCCTATCTGCGCCGATACTTTCTCGGGTAAAAGTTACGCCAGCAATCAGCTCCCACCACTGCCTGTACCATCCATCGAAGCTGTAGAAAACAACAACAGCCGGATTATGCTCCCCAATCCTGGCCTTGATATGCATCGCCCGTGAGCGCGCATAGTGTTCTTTATAGTAATCGCGCGTGCGAAGTTCGAAAAGTAAAGAGAAGTCAGCGTATAGCCATTTTCCTGCGAATGGAGACGGCAAAGGCAAAAGCTCAAGTAAGCAAGTGTCAGAGCCAGACTTGCCCAGGTTGGCTGCTTGGTACGACTTTACTGCCTGGAGTGTTGGTGTCTTACCCTCTATAGACAACAGGATGCGGATGAGCTTGTTCCATGTTGGCTGTGACTTCGGTTGCTCTTTGAAGAATGGTGATACGCCTATCTCGGAATGGTACTCACCTAGACCCTCAAGTTCGTTTCTGCCCCGGCTATCCCAGGCGGAAAGTCGCCTGCTAATTTCTTCGGGGGAACCGCCTCCACCTTCTTCCATGCCAATGAGCCAATAGCGGCCCTGGTAGTTCCCGTAGCCATAGAACGTCTCTATAAAGGATTGGAGAAGTCTGTCATCGAGCAATAGTCAGGTCCTTTAGGGTTGCCTTGTTTGGCAGTGCGTATGAGACACACCGCCCATACAGTCATTTCTGGTCCAGACACTATAACCCAAGTTCCGATTTGACAACCTCCCAATCCTCGGTCTCACCCTCTTGTATCTCTCTTATGCTTTGCTTCAAGTCGTTCATGAGTTGGGGGTCTGCAAGTATCTGCATGGTATCCATAAGGGAGTCGTAAAGCTCCCAAGGCAATATAGCGAGTACGGGCTGCCCTTTGCGGGTTACTACCACAGTATCAACATCAGGATTCTCAGCGAATTGCTCAGGGAGGGTCGTTAACCTGTTTCGGGCCTCCACCATAGGTATCATTTTGGGCATAAGCTTACAACTTACTTATCACAATCTTACTTATCGTCCTCAGCGTATCGAACACGCCCACACCCTTCGCGGCGACAGCTTCGTAGGCCGGGACTTTCATAGAATTAAGGTACTTCTCTAAGATTTCGAGGGGGAGGGCATCGGGCATGTCGCGCTTGTTGTATTGCAGCACTATTGGGAAATCGAGGAAACGCTTGCCTTGCTGGGTGAGGTTGCGGGCAAGCTCCTGGAGAGATCGGACATTCTCGCCCAGCTTGGAACGTTGCGAGTCGGCCACGAACACTATACCGTCCGCACCATTCAACACAGCCACTCGCGTGCGCTCGTACAACACCTGGCCGGGCACCGTGTAGATGTGGAAGCGCACCTGGTAGCCATGCACTCTGCCCAGGTCGAGTGGCAAGAAGTCGAAAAAGAGGGTGCGCTCGGTCTCCGTATCGATAGAGAGGAGGTCGCCACGCGCGCCGGTAGGCACTGCCGAGAAGATGTACTTCAAATTGGTAGTCTTCCCCGACAGGCCAGGCCCGTAGTAGACCAGCTTGCAATGTATCTCTTTCGCTGCGACATTTATCAGTGCCATAGGTGCTCCTCTAGGGAGTTACGAGTTACGGGTTACGAGTTATGAGTTAGAGAACAACTCGTAACTCGTGACCCGTAACTCGTAACTAGTCTTTGAACAACAGATCAATCGTATCCTCGATAGTTGTGCGAAATGACGGGTTGAGGCCGCTCATTGTGCGGCTGCGGCGTTGCACTTGCAACAATACCGCCTCCAATTCAGGCGTGATACGCCTGCACAGGTCCTTCACAAGCCCAACGTGGGTGCTCTTATCGAACATAACCACCACTATCCACGACTCCCCAACCAACTCGGCCAGGGTGTTCTCCCGCATCCCTTGCTGCAATAGTGAGCGGAAGCTGGTGTCGTTCATCATCAGCGCCACCTCCCGCGAAGTGGCGAACGTGCCCGCCAGCAGCGCGCCAAGGGTGTCAAGGTTGTGCGGCAGACCAGCGCCCCGCGCAGAAATCACCTCGCCGCTCTTATCGAGGAGCATGGTGGAATTGGCCCCGGCCTCCACGAGCATACGGTCAAGCTGCTGCTTGATGCGCTTGCCGTCGGCTTCGTTGACTATGAGGCTGCCGTTGGGCCTCGGCTCAACGTTGCCCTGATTGAAATCGCTGTCGTTATTCATGTTTCACGTTTACGATACGTCCCGTTATTTGCAACCGGTCCTGGCTATATAACTTAATCGCTTCGACCAGGAGACGATGTTCCTCTTTGTGTATTCGCTCGGCCAGCCTATCCTCGGTATCGTCTGCGTGGACCGGCACGGCGATCTGCGAAATGATAGGCCCTTCATCTACATCTTCTGTCACGAAATGCACCGTGCAGCCCGTTATCTTGACTCCGTAGTCCAATGCGTCCCTGATGGCGTGCAGGCCACCTCCGAATGCTGGCAGGAGAGAAGGGTGGATATTGATTATATGGCCTGCAAGTTGCCTGACCACCTCAGCTTTCAGCACGCGGTCCCAGCCCGCGCATACCACCAGGTCTACCCCCGCCTCCGCCATCCTCTTGGCGATTACCTTCTGCTTCGCCAGCCTCGATGGGAAGCTCTCTCTTTCATATACCTCGACAGGCACTCCAACCCTTTCCGCCCGCTCTATAGCCTGCGCGCCGGAGTGGTTGCAAATCACCAGCTTTACTTCGGCCTCTAACTCTCCACTCGCTATCGCATCGAGAATGGCCTGGAGGTTCGTGCCTTGCCCCGATACCAGCACCCCTAGCTTGAGTGGTCCGGCCTCTCTCATCTACGCGCTGCCGGCACTTGTATCACTGCTAATGAGGCTAACGCGCTCATCACCCTCCTGCCAGACAACTTTGCCCACTTCTATCATCTCCGACACCTGCGATCTTACAGCTTCCACGTCTTTGGGCGCAACAACCATAACCATCCCCAGGCCCATGTTGAACACCCTTGCCATCTCGCCCGGTTTTATACTTCCACGCTCCTGAATCAGTTGGAAAATGGGAGGTACGCTCCATGTTGCGGTGTCGAGGCGGACTGCGCACCCTTCGGGTAGCACTCGCGGTATGTTGTCCAGGAGTCCGCCGCCCGTGATGTGTGCCATACCCTTGATCGGCTGCTCCTCCATATCGAGCAGAGGCGCTATCTCAGACAGGTAGGAGCGATGGGGCCTCGTCAGAGCTTCTCCGAGTGTGCAGCCTAGGGTCCCTTCGTAGGCATTGAGCCGCCTACGCGCTTCCGCGAGATCGTCCTCCAGGCCCAACACTTTGCGCGCCAGAGAGTAGCCGTTAGTGTGCAGGCCATTTGAGGGGAGTGCGAGCACAACATCCCCTGGCTCAATCGTCTTGCCCAGTATCAAGTGGTCTCGCTGTACTCCTCCAACGATGAAGCCCGCGACATCGTATTCCCCGTCGTGATACATGCCCGGCATCTCTGCGGTCTCACCCCCTAGGAGTGCGCAACCAGCCGCCTGGCAAGCCTCGGCCATGCCCGTCACTACCTCTGCGATTTGTTCAGGTACGACCTTCCCCGAAGCTACGTAATCGAGGAAGAAGAAGGGCCTCGCGCCACACGCCAGGATATCGTTTATACAGTGATTGACGATATCGTGCCCGGCATTGCGGTGGGTGCCCAGGGCGAAAGCCAGCTTCAGTTTGGTGCCAACGCCGTCCGCGCTTGCAACCAGCACCTGCCCGTTGGGAGCCGATTCCAGAGCATACAGGCCGCCGAAATGCCCGATGTCGGCCAGTACCTTCGGGCCGAATGTCGAGCGGACGGCAGAGCGCATAAGCTCGATGGCTCGCGCTCCCGCGTCTATATCCACGCCAGCCTGCTTATAGGCATCCGAAACCACAGAAGCCACAGCTCCCACCTGCACCCCCCTCTCTCGCGTATTATACAATGGCAAACTCCCTTTGTATAGATTTGCACGCGCGTACTTTAGTCCCGCCTGTGGTTAGGAATGCGGTGTGAGTTACGAATTACGAATTACGAATTACGAGTTACGAATTACGAATTACGAGTTGAGAAGCCAACACCCATCACTCGCTACTCACGTTAGCTTGCCGTTCAGGTTGCTTTGTGATACGATTCACAGGTTGAAAACTACCGTAGAATGCGCGTATTGCGCTACAGGAGAATAGATAGATTGAACATAGTTGTTTGTATGAAATCGGTGCCGGATACGACTGCCGAGAAGCGGCTGCTCCCTGATGGCACGCTGGACCGGGCGAGCGTTCCCGCCATAATCAACCCCTGGGACGAATACGCCATAGAAGAGGCGTTACGAATACGCGAAGCAGATGGCGGCTCAGGCGAGATAGTGCTATTGTGCATGGGATTGGAGAGCAGCCCTGAAACTATACGCAAGGGCCTGGCGATGGGCGCGGATAGGGCAATACTGGTCACGGACCCCGCGCTGCACGGCTCCGATATGTGGGCCACGGGCAAGGTGCTGGCCGAAGCTCTCAAGCAGACTCAATACGACCTCATTATGTTTGGGTCGCAGAGCACCGACGCCGGGGGCGGGATGATTTACAACGTGGTGGCCGAGATGCTGGGCGTCCCTGCCGTTACCTGGGTGAACGAGATTGAGGTCACCGGTGGAAAGGTGCGAGGCAAGCGAGGAAGCGACGTTGGGTACGATGTAGTGGAAGCGCCCCTGCCTGCTATCGCTTCGGTCACACAGACCGCGCACGAGCCGCGCTACCCGTCACTCCCCGGCATAATGAAAGCCAAGAAGAAGGAGATCGCCACCCTCAACCTCGGCAGCCTGGGCGTTGACCCATCGCAGGTTGGACTGGCGGGCAGCGGGACCACCGTCACTGGCACAGAGCGTCCTCAGACCGCCCGCGCCAAGCAGATAATCAAAGCCGAAGACCCCGCGACGACGGCTGCGGCGATAGCGGATTTCCTTGAGGGTAGAAAGCTAATCTAAAGACTGAGAAGTCAGAAATTAGAAGCTAGAAGATGCCATTCTTGCCTTCTAATTTCTAACCTCTAACTTCTAATTTCTCGTACGGGAGGCAACGTGGCTACTAGCAACGACGTTTGGGCGGTTGTAGAGACCGATGGAAATGGCAAGCCAAAGAGGCTCGGACTTGAGCTGGCGAGCATGGCTGTGCAGCTTGCCGGGCAGTACGGCGGGCAGGGTGGGGCGATAGTGATAGGCCCGCGTGAGGCCGCCGAGGTGGTGGGTCAGTACGGAGTATCGCAGGTATATTACTGCCCAGACCCGCAGTGCAAGAGCGATATAGTTGGTCCCGCATCGGCTGTAATCTCTCAGCTTATTGGCCAGCACAATCCCAGGCTGGTGCTGCTCCCTTCCACTCCCATTGGGAAGGATTGGACAGGACGCGTGTGCGGCAGGTTGGGCCTGGGGGTCAACGCCGATACGGTAGAAATTACCACAGAGGGAGGCAAGACTACCACCGTCACCCCTGCTTTCAACGGTGCATTACGCGTCAGCAGCCAGTTCACCCGCGAGGGCGAGCAGACGAGCCTGGCAGTGGTCAGGCCCGGCGCGGCTACCGCCCAAAAGCGCGAAGGGGCTTCAGCCAATTTGCAAGAAGTGCAGGTGCCTGGTGACGTGAAGCCGGGCATGACTGTAGTAGAGAGCGTCACCGAAAAGGGCGGCGTACCCGACCTGGCAGGCGCGCAGGTGATTATCGCGGGCGGGCGTGGATTGGGCAGCCCTGAGAAATTCAGCCTGGTGCATGACCTTGCCGACGCGCTCGGCGGGGCCGTAGGCGCGACGCGCGCTGTAGTGGACATGGGTTGGATACCTTACGCATACCAGATAGGCCAGACGGGCAAGACGGTACGTCCCAAGCTCTATATCGCAGTGGGTATCTCCGGCGAGATACAGCATAAAGTCGGTATGCAGACCTCCGGCACCATCATAGCCATCAACAAAGACCCCAACGCTCCCCTCTTCCAGTTCGTAGACATGGGAGTGGTGGGCGACCTCCACCAGGTCGTGCCCGCGCTGACGGCTGAGATAAAGAGGCGGAAGGGGCTGGCCTGACCTTTTCCAGCCTCCCCATCCTTGAGTTACTGCTTGAAGGTAAGCTCCACATATAGTGGCAGCACCTTCGTCTTGCTTGGATGTGTAAATTCTTCCCACTCGGCTTCACTCAGGGTAACCAGATTCTTTTCATTTGTGCGGTCGGGAAGCTCATCCTCGTCGGCGAGGATCACCCGGCCACGCGTCTTCTCCCTCAGCCTCTTCAGCAAAGGAGGAAAAGGCATGTTCCACTCCCTGTCCTTCGTCATCTTACGATTTACAGGGATGAGCGCGATCAAGTGCTGACTTGTCATCATCTCCAGCCCTTTCTCTCGCAACGTAGCATTATGGCTGCCGTGATGCCCTACCTTGTAGAGGATGGCGCGTTCCAGCAGGTCCTTGGAAGTCACTGTCTTGGTTTCGTTACCTCCTTTGCTTGCCACCTTCCATGATAACTTCTCCCACGATAGCCAGTTGTCTACCTGTGCGTCGGCGGGGAAGAGGAAAACATCGCCACTTTCGACGAACTCGATAGCAAGGGCCAGGCTGGTGTTATTGGTGTCGTTGTCCAGGGAAAGGGCCAGCTGTCCCGTGACGCCCAACCAGTCGTTATCTATTCTCCTCCAGTCATCTTTGTTTTCATCATCCCCATCGAAGCCGTAATACTGCTTGAAAAATAGATCGCTCCTGGCCTTGGCACGAGAGATTTTATAGTCCTCATCGAAGGGGAAGCATAATTCGCGTCTGCGGACACTCGTCGGGTCGTCATCGACGGCGGCACGGAAAGTATCTTCCAGCGTGAGGCTTGAGAACTCCTCGTACACCTCTTTACCTTTCTTGGTTGGGTCGCTCTTCTTGATCAGGGTCCTGTCTTCGGGGGGTCCCAGCACGTAAATGCGAACGCCTTCGATGCCGTCGAGAGGTAGGGGGTCTTCGCCCGGCGTGCAATACTTTATTTTCGCTCCCGGCAGCTTGCAGAGAAAATCCAATGCTGCTTGCGTTGTATTGCTACCCTGCGCCGCAGACATGGCTTCGCCCACAGCGAGCGCGTCTCCGTTACCATTATCCTGACCAGGGAGGTCCCCGAAGAAGCTCAGCATTGACTTGATGGCGGTCACCCGTTGGTCCATGCGGAGTTGTGAGCGGTCATCCTGGGACTTGATCCGTTCCAGCCGCTGCAGAGCTGAATAGAGAGCAGACAATTTTTCTTCCCGCCCCTTCCTCAACTCCTGGGCCAGCCTGTTGGAGGGGTCTTCGGTCCAGGCGAGCCACACCTGGGCCACCTTTATATCGTCGGTGAATTTCTGCTGTGCATGGACAAAGCCTGAGAGATGGTCCCAGTGCTGGTGCGTGGCTACGAGCAGGTCAAGTTTCCCACCCGTAACTTCCGCGATACTTGCTACAACTTCCTCCATCTTCTCCTTGGCATCTTTGGTGCCCATCAGGACTCCGCAATCAATAAGCATGTGGAAGGGTTTCTTCTTCCCCTTGAAACTGAGGAGAAAGCAATCCCCCAGCCCCTGGCGGTACATGCGGACTTTCACTTCCAATGTCTTCTCCTCCTATTACCAGCATACTTGCGCCTGTGCGCTCACACATATGCTCATGCCATTCCGCTCCCGGATTCACGGTGCATGATGGCAAATGGCTCATCTGGATCGTTTTCATCAAAGTACGTCGCATATAGCGAGTTCCCGCGCACCTCTTGCCTGTACTGTGCTTGCGCGTTTAAACGTTCATCGTCATCGATGCTCTTAACGATACGGTAGCGCAGGTCAAGGTTATTAAGGTCGAGGATTAGCGTACAGCCGCCCCGGAAGAAGAACTTAGACCCACCCGTTGGGGAGGCCGGATCGAGCAGAAACTTTCTGCTTTGGGTAATTGAGATTATGATTTGATTCAGGGCGTTCCCATCTGGGCCGACCCGTTGCGCTGACCTCAAGGAATGAATCTCGAAAACAGGTATCCCCTGCTCATCGAGATCTAAGCCCACCATTTTCGTGTCTGGCTTAAGTGCTAGTCCGGTTAGCTCCTCCAGTCCTCTCCAATGTCCAACCAGAACTTCCTGCTGGATCAGCTTGTGAAGCTCGATTCGCATTTCTCTTGTAGCGTTGAAAGATTCATGGCGGTCAGTTAGATACCTGGCGTTCTCCATGAATTCACGTAGCTCTTCGGCAATTGGCTCGAAGATATTGCTGTAGCCTTTCGCCTGGGGCCAGCGCAGGCTGTCCATCGAAAGCGTGCGCACATCTCTTGGATAGATGCCGCGTCGCCGGAACGCCTCTATGAAAGCTACCCTGTAGCCCAGGTCGTCATATGGCACGAGGTCTGAGTCCGCCGTGATTAGCGCCCGCAAGTAATCTCCGAAAGTGATATCCACCGGGGGGCAATAATCAAGGGCGCGGATGCACATTGTGAGGACCTGTTGGGCGCTCTTGGCTGCTTCGGAGGCAAGCCTGTTTACGAGGTCGGGGTGGATCGCGCCCGCGGGCAAGACGCCTGTTCCGCTGGTGGCGATGCGGAACAGGTCCGCTACCCTGCTCTTGTATATAGAGATAAAAGCGTCAAATACGGCAGCGACAAGGATAGCGCCTCGCTGGTGAGGCTCCATAACGACGTTATAGGCTTGTGGATCGGGGGTAAGCGGCTCCCATTGCTTGGTGTTGGGATTGACGCGGCCTATGGCATCGCGCAAAGCCCCATAGTTTCCAATCGCCTCACCAAACTGTTGCGCCAGCTCACCGAGCAAGCTCTGGCTGGCGAGATCGCCCCGGTTCTTGGCTATCTGGTGGCGCAAGACCTCCGGGAAGCTGAAATGCTGGAAAAGGGCTACGATATCGGCGAATGCCTCATGGAACGCAAGAGCGTCGGGGTGATTTGGCTCGTTGAACCGTCGGTGCATCCCATCGAGAAGAGCATGGGTGGTCTCATGCGCGATAATGTCGTGAGATAAGCAGGTAAAGACTACACCCCCTGGGTGATGTGTCTCTGAGTTGTCTGAGGACGCAGGGAAATAGCCGAAGAGGAGCGCTACCTTGTCGGGGCTATAATAGGCGTTCGCTTCCCTTAGCGCGTGTGGATATATTCGAAGCCTTTGGATGAATTTATCTCTCCTATGGCGTCCCGGCGACCAGAAAGCCTTCCTGCCGAGGGCGCTCTCAAAATTCTGGATGGTAGTCATCGCTACCGCGTACACCATCTGCTGGTGGAATTGGGGGGACCCCTCGGAAGGGGTGAGACCATCCTGCGCCAGTACGTAATGATGGTTCAGAGACACCGGCTCATAAAAGCAGTCGCTGGCAGGGTCGTAATCGACGACCTCGAGGTATTCGCCTACCGGCCCCTTGCCGAGATTATCTTCCCAGTCAACCTTGAAGATAACCTGGTTTACGACGGCTGTGTCCAGCTGGACAGAGAGGCTTGGGTCAAAGGCGTATCCACGCAGCCTGCGGTGTACAGGCTTGGCACCACGCCAGAGGCTTTTGTCCGATGACTCGTCCATGAAGCAAACTCCTCATTTTGTGTTGTCGGGATATGCCCGAACAGTGCTATGATAGCATAGCTGTCTGAGCGCCACATCACCAAAATAGATTAAATTCACCTTCACACATCAAAATGAGCGCCTCTGGCGCTCATTTTGATGTGTGAAGGAAAGAGCCACTGCCTTTCTCATCTCACTCGTAGGCCAGGCCATTCGTCTTGTCATGCTGGTGAATGATGTGAGCTTGCGCAATCTCATTCCGGCGGAACTGGCCAAGGGCTTTGGCTTCTTCCAGTCCAAGCCATCTTCGGCGTTTTCGCCCGTTGCCGTAACACCCGATGAACTGGGCAGCGCCTGGGATGGCGGCAGGCTGCATCTGCCCCTGCAAGTCGATTTCAATGGCAGGCCCTTTGGCCGCGCCGAGGCGGGCGTGGACATGACCTTCGATTTTCCAGCGCTCATTGCCCATGCCGCCAAAACCCGCGCCCTCGGTGCTGGAACCATCATCGGTTCAGGAACCGTTTCCAACCGCGACGCCTCCGGCGGACCAGGAAAGCCCGTGGCCGAAGGCGGCCGTGGCTGTTCCTTCATCGCCGAAATCCGCATGATCGAAACCCTTGCAAAGGGCAAGCCTTCCACACCCTTCATGCAATTCGGCAACACCGTGCGCATCGAGATGAAGGACAAGTCGGGCCATTCCATTTTCGGAGCAATCGAGCAAACCGTTCAACCCCTTTCCCCGGGAGCCTGAATGATGGCTGGCGAGGTTATCCTCTTCGAATACTGGCGATCATCGGCCAGCTACCGTGTGCGGATTGCCCTCAATCTTGCCGACATTGCCTATCGCAGTGTTCCTGTTGATCTTCTGAAGAAGGAACAGAAATCTCCTGAATACCTGAAGCGCAATCCGCAAGGCCTTGTGCCTGCCCTCGAAATCGATGGCATTCTGCTGACGCAGTCGCTTGCCATCATCGAATATCTCGCTGAAACACGGGGCTTGCCTGGCATCCTTCCAGCGGCGCCGATAAATCGCGCCAAGGTGCGCGCCCTTGCCCACGCAATTGCCATGGACATTCACCCCATCTGCAATTCAGGCGTCGTTGCCCATGTCATGGAAATCACAGGCAAAGGCGAGGAGGCCCGCACTGGCTGGATGAAAAAATTCATCGGCGAAGGCCTTGCCGCCGTTGAAACCATGCTGCAGGAAAACCAGGGACCATTGTGTTTCGGTCCCTCACCTACGCTTGCGGATATCTGTCTTGTGCCGCAAGTCTACAATGCCAGGCGCTGGGGCGTTAACCTGATGGATTTCACGCGCATCAATAGTATCTGCGAAAAGCTTGAGCAGACCGACGCATTTGCAAAGGCAAGTCCCGAGCGGGTGAAGCCCTAAGAAACTGCGCAACTTCAAATATCTGCAAGGGCACTCACCCCCGCTCCTGTTCGCGAACGGAGTAGGTAAATATTCGCTCTGAGGCAGAGCCAATTCGTACTAACATCTGAGTCGGACGGGTAAAATGGGGAGCGCCTATCATGTCTGTTGGAACCATCCTTCTTATCATTCTTATTATTCTCCTGCTCGGCGGCTTCAGCGGCCGCATTGGCGGCTATGGCTATGGCTATGGCAACAGAGGCTTGGGCGGCATCGGCCTCGTCCTGGTCATCCTTCTCATTCTCGTGTTGCTTGGCAAGATATGAAGCTTCTTATCTTCGTCATCCCGGCGAACACCGGCACCTGCCCAGAACGTTTCGCATGTCAGCAAGTATGAGATCGCGGCCCTTCATTCCCAGTTCGGTGGAAGCCCCGGCAGCATCGCGCGTATACCAGGTGTCCGCCGTAAAATGCCCCATGTCCACGGCCTCCGGGCAAAGGGCCAGCATCAGCGAAGTCTCGCCCACGCCCGCATGATCGAAAGGATAGTTCCTTATCGTCTCCTCGGTCATCAGCGGATGGCCCTTGATCCAATTGAACGGATCATCGCCGCCTTTTTGCTGGGTGTAGTAGTCCGCCATACCCGCTTTGCCCCACCAGCCCTCGCCCCGATCCTTTTCCAGAAAAGCGAAGATGGCCTGCCGCGCCGCGAACTTGAAGGCAAGATCGGTAGGCATGCCAACGGTGAAATTCTCGGTCTGGTGGTGAATGAAGAAATGAATGTTGCGAAAGCCGATGCGCAGCAGCCCGGTGAACATCTCTTGCGCCAACGGAAAAATCACCTGGGCGCCCACATGGAGCGATCCCTTGCCTTCCGGTGGTTCAACAGCATAGCTGCTGGCGCCATAATAAAACGGCGGCAGTATCACGATGTCCATCTCGCATTCGAGAATATCCAGGGTCTTGATCACGGCAAGCGTGTCCATGCCAACGGCCAGATGTTCGCCATGATATTCAAGCACGCCCACCGGCAGCACCACCGGCCAATTCATCTCAATGGCTGTTTTGATCCTGTGCGGCAACATCAGTTCAAAGCGCATTGACCAGCTCCCGCGTCCCGACCCTGAAACAGTCATGCGAGCGGGCAATGGCGATGTCAAGAGGCACGGGAGAAGGCGAAACCTTTAGAGATTATCGCCTTCGCCCGTGCTCGGGCTTGACCCGAGTATGGAGAACAGTCTGCGCCGGGCTCGCGGTGAAGCGCCGTCCACAGGCCGGCTAACTATCGTCAATTGTGGAGACACACTGTGCGCCGTAACCGACGGCGGGCCAAATCGTGGCTAATGGGCCAGTTTGATTGCCCCGTGGTATCGTTGTCTACCCAGACAAGACCTATTTCGAAGACCCAACAGAAACAGAGATATAATGATCGCCGTGGAGTGGTGGTAATCGTCGTGCTCATCGTCCTATATGCAACGAACTTGTTGCCGGGAGTTTGAGGGGCTCTTGTTTTTTGGATGCCTGAGTTGGCTGCCTCCTCCAGGGGCATGCTAGAAAATTCTTTCTGCGGGCACGGCCAAAGCAACGGGGCGGTGCCGCTGTCCTAACGGTCTGTTTTTTGAACGTGCCTTCCGCTCAAACAGAAACCTGATTAAGCGAGAACTGAGGTTCGCTCCTCTTTCTCTGCTCCGTGGCTCGCTGACGGCAGAGCCGGTAGCTGCAACACGGTCGCATGCTGACCCTTCCTTAGTCGTGTAAGCAGGACGATCTGTCCATCGGCGAACTCTAGTGCGTCGTGAAATACGCTTGGCGTGTTCTTGTCGAGTTGGCGGAAGACTGCCGCCTTCTGACCGGTATTCTTCGACCGCCAAAAGTTCCCGTGTCTGACTTCCTTATCGAACGCAACCTCCGTTCCCGGGAGCAGGCACACTGCCACATTCGGTTCTCCGACTGCGGCAAATCCCTGTGTCCAGGTGCCGTGGAAACTTGTGATCGACAGCTTGTCTCCGACCTTGGCGGGTCGGGATGCAACATTGTTCAAACTATAGTCGCACATGGAAGCTACTCCTTTCTGCGCAACAGCCGGGAGATTGTTCTTCCCGCTGATCAGGATCAAAACTTAACTCAAAAATTTGTTCTTTCAATGACGGGCGAGACCGACAATGTCACAGTTTTTCCTTCTCCCGTTCTGCGTAGCGACAGCGAAGCGGGATGGGAGAAGAGCCTGCCCGGGGTTGATCCGGGGTGGCCTTCCTATGCCACCGACAGATCGGCAAAGTTCCCTGGGTCACTCGTGCGAGCGGGCAATCGCGATGTCAAGGAAGCGCCGTCCACAGGCCGGCGGCTCCGGCGGCGATCAGGCTCAAGGCCCAGACCAGCTCCAGATTGAACCAGCTCTTCGTCAGAAATTGCAGTCCCAGATATTTGTAGACCAGCCAGGCAATGCCGCCACCTGCGGCAATCATGGCGAGGGTATGGACGATGGAAACGATGAGCGCGGAGAGAAAACCGTTTTCGGCCATTTGATGCATGCCGCCATGCACCGCGCGGCCTGCCGTTGCCTCCAGGCCGAGATAGATCGGAACGAGCAAAAAACCGGCGCCATGGGCGATCGCCACCAGAAAGGACCACAGGGCCAGTTGCGTCGGCTTGATACGCGCCAGCAGGCGCGGATGGCGGCGATCGAGCAGACGGTAGAGGCCAAATCCCGCCACCAAAACTCCGGCGCCAATGCGGATGCCGCTGCTATGATCGGAAACCACCGTGAGGAGCGCGAAGGGCAGCAGCACCACCGCCATGGCGGCAAAATGGCCAACCGCCAGAGGCACGAGGGCAGCGAACACTGCGCCCCCGCGTTTCTCCGATAGTCCTGCCGCCACGGCGAGTGGCCAGCCCATGCCGGGGCTTAAGCCGTGATAGAGGCCGCTCACAACGACGGCCAGCCATAGCCCGGATTGCAAGCCGTCATTCACCTAGAGCGTCCCGACGGATAATCCTCCCCCGGACTCGATCCGGATCACTATGTTGGAGCAAATGCTCGAAATATTCGCCAAAGTGCGCGCACTTTGGCGGCATATGCTCTTGATCAGGCGTTGGCATAGCAGAAGGAATCGGTCGAGCAGTCACCGCCTTGCAGCCGCACCTGATGCGAACCGTAGCCCTTGGGAAACTCGACCCAGAAATCCTTGGCCAGCTCCATTTTCCCGCCTGCGCCGATATTGGCCATGACCATCGCGCCCGCAACGCCTTCGGGATAGAACTGCGTATCCCAGCTCGAATAAAGCGAATTGGTGAAGTAAACGCGCTTGCCATCGCGGCTGATTTCGACCATTTGCGGCCCGCCCTGAAACGGCTTGCCATTCGGGTGTTTGGTGCGCCGTGCGATGCCACCAACGTGCACGGAACTGTTGAGCTTCGGCTTGCGCGGATCGCTCACATCATATTGGCGCTCTTCGCCCGTGCCCCAGCACGAGACATAGAGATAGCGGTCGTCGAGCGACAGGTCGATATCACTGACGAGAGGCGGCACCGCGCCGAAACCTTGCAGCAGCGGCGGCAGCAGGCTCTTGTCGGCGGGCTCCGGCGGGATGGTCGCGGTCTTTTCGATATGGAACTTGCCGTTCTCGCGCCACCAGGTCCAGATCGAGCCTTCGAGATTGGTGGTATCCACCACCACGCCAAGAAAGCCATATTCCTTCGCTGGATCATGGGCCGGGCGAATCTCCAGCGCCATCTGGTGGTTGGCGCCGAGGTCGATCGTCTGGACATTGCGTCTGGCGCGCAAGTCCCAGAAATGCACCTGGTGGCCATAGCGGTTGCCGAGCAGGTCGTCCGGGACGATGCCTTTCTCAAATTGCGGCGGCAGCGCCCATTCGCTGGACACCATGTAGTCGCGCGGCAGGTTCCACCAGAAATCATAATGCAGTTTCTGCGGTCCGCGATCGATTTCCCATTTGCCGAGAATCTCGAAACTCTCGCAATCCATGATGAAGATGCCCGGCGGCCCCTCTGTGCCGTCTGGCCCGGCACCGCCCAGGGTGCTCACATAAACGCCTTCGGGACCGCAATGAATGGTGTGCGGGCGTGAGTATCCCGTCTTGCGGAACACTTCCTCGGGCTCGATGATCTTGTGGATCTTGGCCTTGGTGGGATTTGGCTTGGTGTCGATCACATAGATGCGCGACGAACGCATGCCGGGAATGATCAGATAGCGCCGTTCGAGAAAGGCATGGCCCGTGAGCGGCGATAGGGCGGAGCTGCAGGCATTCCAGCCGAAATGATGGAACTCGTCGCCCTTGTTGGGCATGGTGACCGTGTGGACGATCTTGCCATAGGATTTCGAACCCGCCTTGACGTCCACCACGGCGAGGGCGTCGGGTTTCGAGCGATCAGGACTGAGCATCAATGCATAAGGCGAAATTTTCAACCGGCGCTTCCATCGCAAGCTTGGGCGATGGGTAAAAAGTTGGATCTGGACGGATGTTCATGACAGGCCTCCTGGGTTGCGTTGCTCCCCCGCGGTTTTTGGCATTCAGCCCTGCCCATAATTCTTACAGCAGAACCAGGGCATCGCCAACGGAAATGACATGCAGGGATAGCGTCTCATGGCAGCGCGTCCCTACATCACGGCCAGATCGGCGAGGCTTCCCTGGGCCACGGCGAAGCGGGCGATGTCGAAGGGCTTGCTGGCCAGTATCGTCTCGTTCGTTTCGGTCACATTGGCGAGACGTTCGGCATTGCGGCTGCGCCAGCCGCCAAGGCCGCCCTCGCCCTACCTCATCCGAGCCAATAGCGCGGCCCAGGCCCCTTGCGTCCGGCGCGATCAACCGGGTTGGCAAGGCTGCATCGGTCGATTGAAAGGCAGCCGCATCCGATGCATTCGGTTAACCCCGACCTGAGGCGCTGAAGTTCAGCGATCCGCTGGTCGATCCGCTTGGTCCATTCACCGGAGAGACGCCCCCAGTCCCGACGCGTGGGGACGCGATCGTCTGGGAGCTTGGCGAGCTCCGCGCCTATTTCTTCTAACGTCAACCCGATTCGCTGCGCGAAGACAATGAATGCGATCCGGCGCAGCACCGACCGGAGATAGCGGCGATGCCCGGAGCCAGCCCGCTCCGACGTGATGAGCCCACGCTCCTCATAAAAGCGCAGAGCCGATGACGCCACGCTACTGCGCCGTGAAACATCGGAGATGGTCAGCAGTGAATCCATGAAGAAGTTAAAGCACAGTTTTCGCTTGACTTCAAGTTAACTTGAACTTGTAGCAACTGTACACAGAGAGAGAAGGAGCACCAAATAATGCAAACGCATACCGACCTCAAAGACCTTCGAGCGGCGGTCACGGGCGGGACGTCCGGCCTGGGATTGGCACTCGTTCAGCTGCTCGTCGCGCGGGGCGCGCACGTCGCTTTCGTCGCCCGCACCGTCCCGGCTGTCGAACGGACTGCCAGTGAGACAGGCGCGCATGGAATTGTCGGCGACGTCGGGCAAAAGGACGACATTTACCCAATCGCGCTGCAGATCACGGGTAACCTTGGCGGGCTCGATGTCCTCATCAACAATGCATCGAGCCTCGGCCCCACTCCACTCGCGCTCCTTGCCGACACCGAGTGCGAGGAGCTGGAGCTGGCGCTCGCAGTCAATGTACTCGGCGCGTTCCGATTGACCAAAGCGCTGTTCGGGGCGCTGGCCGCATCCGCACGTGACGGACGCGGCGCACTCGTGATCAACATTTCCAGCGATGCGGCGGTCAACGCTTATCCCGGTTGGGGTTCCTATGGTGCGAGCAAGGCGGCTCTCCGCCATCTGACAGCAACATGGGCCGAGGAGGCAAAGGTTGATGGTGTGCATTTCCTCGCGATCGACCCCGGCGATATGGATACCCCGCTGCATACGCTGGCAATTCCCGATGCCGATCCGTCAACATTGAAGCGCCCCAAGGACTCTGCCGCGGAAATCATCGAAACGATGCTCGCCGCACTGCCGAGTCGAACCATGCATTCCGCCGGGGCGCACACGTGATTGCCGCCGGCCATCCAGACCGGCGATCCGCCAAACTCTTCACTATGGCGGCGAACGGCAGTATGCGGCACTTGCCGCGTACCGAGCTCGCGACGCAGTTCAGGGCGGGCGACGTAGTCATCGCAAATGATGCCGCAACTTTACCGGCGAGTTTGCACGGCACACATATTGCAAGTAGCGAGCCGATTGAGGTCCGACTTGCGGCCTGGCTGTCGGTCCGCGATCCGACCCGTTTTGTCGCAATAGCGTTTGGGGCTGGCGATCATCGCACGCACACGGAAGACAGGCCTCCCCCTCCGCCGCTTTCACCTGGCGACCATCTCTCGTTCGGACCTCTTGCCGCGGTCATCGAGCGTCTTATTGATCACCCTCGCCTTTTTGCATTGCGTTTCATAGGCCCTCGCGCCGTTATCCTGGCCGGGCTCGCGCGTTATGGCCGGCCGACCCAATACGCCCACGTTCCCAGGCCGCTGGACTTGTGGGACGTCTGGACGGGGATCGCCGCCGACCCAATTGCGTTCGAGCCACCCTCTGCCAGCTTTGCGCTCGACTGGCGCACGCTTGCAGCCTGGCGGCGACGCGGCATCGGTTTCGCGACGCTCACGCTCGCTGCCGGGGTTTCGTCGACCGGAGATCCTGCGCTCGATCTGAGGCTCCCTTTCGATGAGCAATACCGGATCCCAGAGAGGACTGTGACAGCGATCAAACAAGCGAAGTCCGAAGGCGGCCGCATCGTTGCAATCGGGACAACTGTGGTCCGCGGGCTCGAGTCCGCCGCAGACGTCGACGGCAGCGTGAGCGCCGGAGACGGTGTTGCGAGCGGACGCATCGAGCGTGGTACTCCGTTGCGCGTTGTCGATGCGATCCTCACCGGCGTCCACCAGCCTGGCGAAAGCCACTTTGAACTCCTTCGGGCCTTTGCCGACGATGCAGTGCTGGATCAGATCTCCAAATCCCTCGTTGAGTACGGCTATCGCACTCATGAGTTTGGCGATTCCATGCTGCTCCAACGCCAACCTCGTGCACTGCAATGAGGGCACCTTCGCTGCGGCAATATCTACAGCTTTATCGAAGTTCCCTCACCCCCGCATTGCGACCCTCTCCCATGCAAGATGCACGGGAGAGGGCGAATCTGCCAACACGCTTCCCTACACCACCGCCAGATCGGCGAGGCTTCCCTGGGCCACGGCGAAGCGGGCGATGTCGAAGGGCTTGCTGGCCAGGACCGTCTCGATCGTTGCCGTCACATTGGCGAGGCGTTCGTCATTCCGCTCACGCCAGCCGGCAAGGCCCCCCTCGCCTATAACGATGCCGGCGACGATGGCGCGGTGGGTGGCAAAGAGCTGGGCCATCAGGCGGTTGATCGCCTGGCGCTCAAGGAGATCACGCGCCTTGAGACGCAATCCCTCCTCGACCAGCCTTTCGATGCCGAGCTCGTAGGCCGAGCCATAGAGTGCGGTTGCCACGGCGGGAATCCCCGCCCCGCTCTGGCTTGCGATTTTCACCACGTCGGGTGCGCGCGCCAGGAAGCGCTGGCGTGAAATCCGCGCCGCCGTTTCCTCCGGCACGCTGGCCTTCACAAGGTCGCTGCAGTGCGTGCGCATCCCGGCAAGGTCGGCCTCCGGTACGCTGCCCTCAAGGGCTGCCTCTACGGCATCAAGTCCTTTGCGATAGCGCCCGATCAGATCCTCAAGGCCTTCTCCCAGTTTTTCATGGCGCAGGAACCAGATCGTGGCACCCCGCAGCAGGCGCTGCAGATCGGCATAAAGGCCATTCTGCATGCTGCCGGCAATGCGCGTATCAAGCGCATCGATCCCGGCCGCCATGTCGAGAAAACCGAAGCTGTCGCGGGCCACCGCATAGGCAGCGGCGATGTCGGAGGATTTTGCCGCCGTCTCGCTTGCTATCAGTGCGACGAAGCTCGGGCCGCCGCGATTGATCATGCCGTTGGCCAGCATGGTGGCGATGATCTCGCGGCGCAGGCGGTGATTGTCGATATCCTCGCCGAAGCGCTCCTGCATGGCCTTGGGGAAATAGCGCCGGAGCTCGCGCGACAGATAGGGATCATCGGGAACGTCGCTGGCCACGATCTCGGTTCGGAGCGCAATCTTGGCGTAGGCGAGCAGCACGGCGAGCTCGGGCCTGGTCAGTCCGCCGCCGCGCATGTCACGCTCGAGGATGACGCTATCGGCCGGCAGCGCTTCGAGTTTCCGGTCGAGCAGACCGCCGCGCTCAAGCCTCGTCATCAGCTGGATGGCATAGCTGATCTCTGCCGTCCCCTGTTCGAGGGTCACCGAAAGACACAGGGTCTGCAGATAATTGTTGCGCAGCACGAGTCCCGCCACTTCATCGGTCATGGCGGCCAGGAAGACATTGCGGTCGGCCCGCGTCAGGCGGCCTGCGGCTTCCGCGCGCGACAGGCCGATCTTGATATTGACCTCGATGTCGGAGGAATTGACGCCCGCCGAATTGTCGATGGCGTCGGTATTGATGCGCCCGCCCTTAAGCGCGAATTCGACGCGGGCCTTCTGGGTGAGGCCAAGATTGGCGCCTTCGCCGATGACCTTGACGCGAAGCTCGCGAGGCATCAACGCGGATGCCGTCATTGGCCCGGTCGCCCGCATCGGCATTCTGTTCAGGTGTCGCTTTGACATAGGTGCCGATGCCGCCGAACCAGAGAAGATCGGCGGGCGCCAGCAGGAGCGCATGCATCAGTTCCTGGGGCGTTGCGGTTTTGGCCGCAAGGCCGCTCAGCGCCTGCATTTCGGCTGACAGCGGAATGGCCTTGAGCTGGCGCGGGAAAATGCCGCCGCCCTTGCTGATCAGCGATTTGTCGTAATCCTGCCAGCTCGAGCGCGGCAGCGCGAAGAGCCGCTGGCGCTCGGCGAAGGAGCTGGCGGCATCAGGCGTGGGATCGATGAAGATATCGCGATGGTCGAAGGCGGCGAGAAGCCTGGTCTGCCGCGACAGCAGCATGCCGTTGCCGAACACATCGCCCGACATGTCGCCCACGCCGATCACGCTGAAGGGCTGCGTCTGGATATCCAGGTTCATTTCGCGGAAATGCCGCTTCACCGCCTCCCAGGCGCCGCGCGCCGTGATAGCCATCTTCTTGTGGTCGTAGCCCGCCGAGCCGCCCGAGGCGAAGGCATCGTCAAGCCAGAAGCCATGGGCCTGCGACAGTCCGTTGGCCGTATCGGAGAAGGTGGCCGTGCCCTTGTCGGCGGCAACGACGAGATAGGGATCGTCGCCGTCGCGCCTGACGGTTGCATCGGGCGGCACAACGGAAGCGCCTTCAAGATTGTCGGTGAGATCGAGCAGGCTCGAGATGAAGCGCTTGTAGGCGCGGATGCCCTCGGCCTGGATCTGCTCGCGGCTGTCGCCCGACTTGAGCCGCTTCGGCACGAAGCCACCCTTGGCGCCCACCGGCACGATCACCGCATTCTTCACGCCCTGCGCCTTGGCGAGGCCAAGCACCTCGGTGCGGAAATCTTCCGGACGGTCGGACCAGCGGATGCCGCCGCGCGCGATCGGGCCGCCGCGCAAATGCACGCCCTCGACATCGGGCGCATAAATGAAGATCTCGGCGAAGGGCTTGGGATCGGGCAGGCCCTCGACCTTTTTCGAATCGATCTTGAATGAGATGATGGGCGGTTCGCCATCGCCCTTCGCCTTGTGGAAATAATTGGTGCGCAGGATGGCACCCACAAGATTTTCGTAGCGCCTGATGATGCGGTCCTCGTCGAGATTGGGAACCTTCGCAAGGGCCGCCTCGATCTCGCCGCGCAGCGCCTCGGCCTTGGCCTCATCGCGGACTCCGGGATCGAACAACGCGAAAAAGAGCCTGACGATGAGTTGGGCGATGCCGGCATGCTTTACCAGTGTCTGCGCCATGTAGTCGTTGGAATAGGAGGCGGCGGATTGGCGGATGTAGCGTCCGAAGGCGCGGAGCAGCGCTACTTGCTGCCAGGTCATTGCCGAAGTCAGCACGAGCGAATTGAGCGCGTCGTTTTCCGCAAGTCCCGTCCACACGGCGCGGAAGGCCGCTTCGAGTCCGCGTAGGGTTTGAGGTTCTGTCGCAGCACCTGCGGGTGCGAGAAGCAGCACGTCATGAATGACGGCAGGGGTGCGCCCTGCGGCGGTTCCGGGAGACAGCACATGGGTTGTCTCCGAAATCGCCCGGAGCCCGAGGTTTTCCAGAACCGGCAGGCGAAGGCCAAGGGCTATAGCATCGCCCCGATGATAGATTCGGCAGTGCAATTCCTGCGTTGCATCGCCCTGTCCCCGCAGGAATTCGACGCCAACCTCATCGCCTTCGCCCAGCGCTTCGATCTCCGCGATGTCTTCAATGGCATTTTCGGGCTCGCTGGCATCGCGGTAGCCCGGCGGAAATGCGCCGCGCCAGCGGGCAATGCGCATGCCATCGCTGCCCGCCGCATGAAGCGCCTCCTCCAGCCGGTCGTCCCAATTGCGCACGGCCGCCACGACCTTCTGTTCGATTTCAGCGAGATCAGGCGACGTGGCGGCGCCTCCTTCGCGCGTGATGATGAAATGCACGCGCACCAGCGTGCCTTCCCCGAAGGTTGGCTGGAAGGAGGCGACGCGCCCGCCATAGGCCTCGGCCAGGATTTCACCCACCCTGCGGCGCGAGTCGGAATCGAAGCGGTCGCGCGGGATGAAGGCGAAGGCTGAGACGAAGCGGTCGAACTTGTCATGCCTGACGAAAAGCCTGGTGCGCGGCCGCTCTTCGAGCCGCAGGATTCCGTGGGCAATCGTCTCCAGGGTTTCGCCGTCGATCTGGAAAAGCTCGTCGCGCGGGAAGCTCTCGAGCACCGCAATCAGCGCCTTGCCGGAATGGCCCGACGGCGAAAAGCCGCTGGCCTGCACGACGCGGGCGAGCTTGCGCCTGAGCAGCGGAATATCGTTGGGGTTCTGGGTATAGGCCGACGAGGTGAAAAGCCCGATGGCGCGCAGTTCGCCGGTGAGTTCGCCGGCGCTGTCGAACAGCTTGACGCCCACATAATCCATGGCGGCCCGGCGATGCACGGTGGAGCGAAGATCCGACTTGGTAATGATGATCGGTGCCGGCTGGCGCAGAAATTCGCGGATGGGTGCCGGCAGTTTCGCGGCCGAGGCTCCCCGCACTTCCTCCTTCGCAGCATCGCGCAGAATGCCGAGCCCGCTGCCTGGCACCGCTTCGAGCGAGCCTTTCGCAGCACCGCCGGCAAATCGGTATTCGCGCATGCCGAGGAAGGTGAAATGATTGTCGAGCAGCCATTGCAGGAACGCCATCGTCTCGGTGAATTCCTCGATCGGAATGGGCGGCGGGTCCTTCTGATAGTGGTCGATGGCTTCGCGCAGGCGCTGCTGCATGGCGCGCCAGTCGATCACCACCTGGCGCACATCGGCGAAGACGGCGCGGAGATCGGCTTCGAGGGCTGCTGCTTCTTCCGGCGAAAGGCGCGCGAGATGGATATGGATGAAGCTCTCGCGGGCCGTGGTCCCGTCGGCCGCAGGCTTTGCCGCGAGATCGAGAAGCTTGCCCGAGGGATCGCGTTTCACCGCCACGACCGGGTGGAGCGCCAGGCGCACTTCATGGCCGCGTTCGGCCAGCAGGCCTATGGTCGAATCGACCAGAAACGGCATGTCGTCATTGACGATGTCGATGGTGGTGATGCCATTCAGCGGCCCTTCCGGATTGGCGACGGCAATCTTCGCCCGGCCCGGTTTGCGTTCGTTGAGGAAAGCGAGCCTGCCGCCGACGAGCTGCGCCAGCATCTCCGGCGAGGCTCCCTGCAGATCGTCGGGCGGGGCATTCTCAAGCAGCAGAGCGGCAAGTTCCTTGCCGGGCTTGCCGGTCACAGCCTTGCGGACCGCGTCGATCAGAACGGATGCCGGATTGTTGGTTGCCATGCAAGGGGCTCCTGTCGGGATTGGTCCACCCGCAAAAATCTAGCTGGATTGTGACACCCGCGCCACAGGAATGCGACACCAGTAGCGGCCTACCCGAAATACCAACTGGATTACTGAGGGAGGGGCAATATCGGAACTCCCCGGCGTATCGGTAGCGACTTGCGAACCCTTCTACTTCCGTCATCCCCGTGAAACTTTAGTTTCGCGGACCGTACGTTGGGATAACGGAAATGGGAAAAGATTTTAATTTATAAATTTATCAAGGGGTCCTCACCCCAATGGCGTGCCCTCATAAATGCGCATAATTCCAAAGCGAGCCGCGGATTCTGGCTCAGTGGCAACCGCAAGGCCCATCGCACCTCGTCGCGTAAGATGCCAAGATCCTGCAGAATTTGGTCATCGCAGTTCGCCAGCTTAGCCATCTCGCTCCGCGCCTGCCAGTTGCGAAACAGGGTAAAGATCGACGTGCCGATGCTTTCCGCCGCCATGGCGCGATTCAGGGCATAGTCTCTCATGATATGGTCCTTTCTTTCGCAGAGGCGTAAGTTCCCGCTGTTTGAAGACTGGCACGTCCCTTTGCCCAGATATTTTGAGTTCCGGCCAGCGCCCGCTTGAAAAAGCCGGGTGCTGCAGCAGTTTGCCGTTCGATCTCCCATTCGTCATGGGAATGGGGCGTCAAGGTGCGGTAACCCATCGCGGTGCGGTAGTCGTCGCCATAAAGTCCGTCGATCATCCAGTTCATTGTCATGTCTCCCGTGTTGCGATGGGAGAATTAAAGGCCCGGCCTGTGACCTGGAGCGGCGGGATTGCATGAAAGCGTGTGTGAAAAACCCGTGACTTGGTGTTAAATCATCCGTCACGGGGTCATCATGCTTAACCTCAAACTATTCGGATAATTTGAACTCACTGGCCCCGCAGGCCGGATCGCCCTTTCCAGCACCAAGCTCAGTGCCTTCCTGGCCTATCTCGCGCTGGCGGCAAAACCGGTGCCGCGCGAACACCTGACATCACTTCTGTGGGGTTCGCATTTCGAGGATCAGGCGCGGCAAAACTTTCGCCAGGCGCTGGTGCGCCTGCGGAAAGCGATTCGGGCCCGAGGCGTTGATCGCAAATGACCACACGGTTCAGCTTTCGCTTGATGCCGTCGTAACCGACGTTCGCGCAGTTTGAAAAACTCGTGCGGTCTGGTTCGCCCGAAGACTTGCGGCGGGCCGTCACCCTGCTTGATGGCGAGCTTCTTGCCGGTATCGAGGTGAAGGATGCGGCCTGGGATGAGTGGCTCAGCGGTGAACGGCGGCGGATCGGCAATATCGCCTGCGATGCGCTGGAGAGGCTGGGCAGGATCGAACTCGATCAGGCCCGAGCGGCGGCTGAAGCTTTCCGCTGGCCGAGGACTGTATCCGGCGCGACATGCTTCCGGGAGGATGCCCACCGCCTGGCCATTCAAGCCTTGGTTTCCCTGGGGCGCCGCCCTGAGGCCTTGAAGCACTATCAGACATTTGGCCGAACGCCTGAAACAGGAACTCGGTACATCGCCCGAGGTGGCGACAGTTCTGGTCTATGAGCAGGCGCGCCAGTAATCCGGTGCCCGCGGAAGAAGCATTCCCGCCCTCGCCGCTCACCCGGAAGCCCTCGATTGCCGTTCTGCCTTTCGCAAATCTCAGCAACGAACCCGAGCAGGACTATTTCATCGATGGCATGGTCGATGAAATTATTACGGCGCTTTCGCGAATGCACTGGCTTTTCGTCATCGCGCGCAACTCGAGCTTTACCTACAAGGGCCGTGCCGTCGACGTGAAGCAGGTGGGCCGCGAACTTGGCGTTCGTTATGTGCTTGAAGGCAGCGTGCGCAAGGCCGGCAACCGGCTTCGGATTGGCGGCCAGCTTATCGACACGGAGACCGGTGCTGCATCTTTGGGCTGACCGCATCGAAGGCGAGTTGCAGGATATTTTCGATTGCAGGACATGGTTACGGCCAAGGTGGTCGGGGCCATTGCGCCGAAACTTGAACAGGCCGAGATTGAACGCTCGAAGCGCAAGCCGACCGGCAGTCTCGATGCCTACGACTACTATCTTCGCGGCCAGGCCGAGGTGCTTAAATGGACACGGGACGGTAATGAAAAGGCGCTGGCGCATTTCTACCGGGCAACCGAACTTGATCCGGAATTTTGCTTCGGCCTTCGGCATGGCGGCACGCTGCTATTCACAGCGCAAGGCGCAGGGCTGGCAGAAGGATGTGGTATTTGAAACCGCCGAAGTGCGACGGCTTGCGCGAAAAGCGGTTGAACTTGGCCCTGACGATCCCATCGCCTTGAGCGCCTCGGGCATGGCGCTGGCCTTTGTAGCGGGCGACCTCGACACCGGGGACGTGTTGATCGACAAGAGTCTCGAGCTCAATCCCAATCTTGCTTCGGCCTGGATGTTCAGTGGCTGGGTGAAAGCCTGGCGCGGAGAGGCCGAAACGGCAATCAGCCGGATCACCCGGGCGCTGCTTCTCAGCCCGCACGATCCGAACGTGTCCAACATGCGGCGCGCGATTGCTTTTTCGTATTTTATTGCGGGCCGTTATGCAGAAGCCATTTCCGCTTCGGAGGTGAAAACGCCGATCCCGCAAAATGCCATCTTCGAATTGGCGACCATTGCCGCCTGTGCGGCCCTCCTCGGGCGCCAGGCCGAGGCCACACGCGCCGCTTCGGAGATCCGTGTTGTCGACCCATCCTTGCGGCTCGCCAATTTGAGGGAACGCTTTCCGATGGCGCGAGAAGAAGATTTCAGCCGCTGGGAGGAAGGACTGCGAAAAGCCGGACTGCCGGACTGATTTCGCATGAGGATGTTCGTCGCTCATTAAATCATGCGCCGAAGGGCCTCACCCAGCATCGTTCGCAGAATCGAAGCAGATGGCGCTCAGACCTGCTTGCCCATGCGCCGGATTGGCACAGGTTCGCCGCCCCGGTCGTCAGTGAATGGTTCGCCTGGCTCATAGCCGTATATCGCAGAGGGAATAAATCAACCGCCCCACTCCTCGGCGGGTAAAGCCGGGGTGCGTATACATGGCACGAACACGTGCTGCATCTTTGAGCGGGTCGAGCAGCGCCGCATCACGACCGGGAAAACTGTCACGGCCGTATAACGATGCCCTTCGGCTCCAACCTCCGCATTCCGCCAATTGTCCGTCAATCTCCACAATGAAGTAAGTTTCATCTTTGATTAGCTGGGTATCCAGAACCATTATGGCCCGACTGGAGGAAATTTGCGCTTCACTTAGAAACAGTTTTTGCAATTTGCCGATTGCCGCGTCCATCAGGTTCTTGAGCGCGGGAGTATCTTCATGACGCGCGAGACGATGCTGCAGCGATGAGGCAAAATTGTGCAGCAAAAACGCGAATTCGGCTGCGCAGATGACAAAGCGGTGAAAGTAGCTTCGCCTCCTACGTCAATTTCCAATCGATGGGATCCCGGCCATTGGCAATCAGAAATTCATTGGTTTTGGAAAATGGTTTCGAACCGAAAAAACCGTTGTTGCCGACAGCGGCGAGGGATGCGCCGAGGTCAACACCAGATGCCGCTTGCGGTCAACGAAAGCCGCCTTCCTCTGGGCATAAGCTCCCCACAGGATAAAGACAACGGGCCGCGGCTGGTTATTCACCAGCCGGATCACCGCATCGGTGAAGCGTTCCCAGCCCTTGCCCTGATGCGAACCCGCCCGTCCCGCCTCAACGGTGAGAACCGCATTGAGCAGCAACACGCCCTGCTTCGCCCAGGCTTCAAGATTTCCATGGGATGGTGGCTCCAGGCCAAGGTCACTTTTCATTTCCTTGTAGATGTTGATGAGCGACGGCGGCGGCCGCACCCCCGGCTTTACCGAAAAGCAAAGTCCATGGGCCTGGCCCTCGCCGTGATAAGGGTCCTGCCCCAGGATCACCACGCGAACCTTTTCAAGCGGTGTGGCATCAAGTGCATGAAACCATTCGGATCCCTTCGGAAAAATGCGTTTGCCCTTGTCCCGCTCGGCAACCAAAAAATCCTTCAGCGCCGCCATGTAGGGCGCATCGAACTCCGCCTGAAGCGGCGCCTTCCAGCTTTCATCCAGCTTGACCATGGCTATTGATGGCGGATTTGCCGCCCGTCAGGCAAGAAAAAAGGCCGCGGGATAACTCCGCGGCCTTTAAAATTCAAAACTTGAACTGGCTTAGAACGCGCCGCCAGCACCGGCACCGCCGCCTGCGCCAAAGCGCTTGGGCTTCTCGATCTTCTTGGGCATGGGCAGCAGGCCTTCGCGCTGCAGCTTCTTGCGGGCCAGCTTGCGGGTGCGGCGCACCGCTTCCGCCTTCTCGCGGGCCTTCTTTTCCGATGGCTTTTCAAAATGTCCGCGCAGCTTCATCTCGCGGAAAATGCCCTCACGCTGCATCTTTTTCTTGAGAACTTTCAGGGCCTGATCGACATTGTTGTCACGGACTACGACTTGCAAGTGCTACCTCAAATTTGGTCAAAGTTAAATTTGTTTGAAAGGGGCCCCGGATTGGGGTCGCTTAAAAGTTGGCGTGGCGTACCACAGCCAGTCATCCCTGTCGAGGGGTCAACACGTTTATATGGCCCATCTTCCGCCCGCGCCGGGCTTCCGCCTTGCCGTAGAAATGCACCCCCGTATGGGCCGAAGCCCCATATTCCGCCCATCTGGCGCTTTCCGGACCCAAAATATTATGCATGACCACGTTGGAATGGCGCTCGGTGGAGCCCAGCGGCCAGCCGCAAATGGCCCTGATATGCTGCTCGAACTGCGAAACCACGCAGGCATCCTGGGTCCAATGGCCGGAATTATGCACCCGGGGCGCAATCTCGTTAACGATCAGTTTCGAGCCCGAAACAAACATCTCGATGCCCATCACCCCCACATAATCCAGCGCCCCGATGATCGTGCGCGCCACCTCGCGCGCCTCTTCCGCCGTTGCCCGGGAAATACCGGCCGGAACCGTTGAGGTCTTGAGAATGTGGTTTTCGTGGCTGATTCTCCGGAACATCATAAACCGCAATCACGCCGTCCCAGCCCCGGGCCGCAATCACCGAGATTTCCTTGTTGAAGGAAATGAAGCCTTCAAGAATGGCAGGCGCCTTGCCGATTTCCGCCCAGGCCACGCCCGTCGAGGTGTCGGCTGCAATCCTGGTCTGGCCCTTGCCGTCATAACCGAAACGCCGCGTCTTCAACACCGCGGGCCTGCCGATGCGGGCAATGGCGTCATGCAGGTCGGCTTCGCAGTTCACCGCCGCAAAAGGCGCCACCGGAATTCCGAGGCCGGCGATGAAAATCTTTTCCTCAATCCGGTCCTGCGCCGTCTTGAGCGCTGCCGAACTTGGCGCAAGCACCGCCTGCGTTTCAAGAAATGCCGCCGTTTCGCCGGGCACATTCTCAAATTCATAGGTGATGACATCAACCTTGCTTGCAAATGTCTCCAGTGCCGCGAAATCGTGATAGCCCGCAACCGTGTGTGCGGCGGAAACCTGAAAGGCGGGGCTGTCTTCCTCCGGCGCGAAGATGTGGCACTTGAAGCCAAGCTGGCCCGCCGCCAGCGCCAGCATGCGCCCCAATTGCCCGCCGCCCAGAATGCCAATCGTTGAACCCGGCGCTAAAGGTTTGGCAAGCCGCATCAGGCATCGTCCTTGGGCGTGTTGGCAACCCCCGCCGTCTGCTTCTCGCGCCAGGCTTCAAGCCGCTTGGCCAGGGCCTTGTCGCTCAGCGCCAGAACGCTGGCCGCAAGCAGCCCGGCATTGATGGCGCCCGCCTTGCCAATGGCGAGGGTACCCACCGGAATGCCGGCCGGCATCTGCACGATGGACAAAAGCGAATCCTGCCCCGACAGCGCCTTTGATTCCACCGGCACGCCAAATACCGGAAGCACCGTCAGGGCCGCCACCATCCCCGGCAGATGCGCCGCCCCGCCGGCGCCCGCAATGATCACCTTGATTCCCTCGGCCTTGGCGCTTCCGGCAAAATCATAAAGCCGCTTGGGCGTGCGGTGGGCCGAGACGATGCGCGAATCGTGGGCCACGCCCAGCACATCGAGAATTTCGGCGGCGTGTTTCATCGTGGCCCAGTCCGACTGGCTTCCCATGACAATGGCAACAGGTGCTTTCAAAATCTCCGGCCCTTTACGCGATAATATCGGGAATCAGCATGTTCTCGATGTTTTGTATCTGATCTTTCAGGTCGAGTTTCATTTTTTTCAGCCGCCGGAGCTGCAGCTGGTCGCCGGTTCCGGTTTCTTCCAGCGAGGAAATGGCCGTGTCGAGGTCGCGGTGCTGCTGCAGCAAATTCTGCAGCTTTGACCGAAGCGCCACCTCCTGCAACGTATCCATAGGCCCCAACCCGCTCCCAAAGCCTTGATTTCAAACCCCTTCAACTATGCCCTT
>CAWEQU010000007.1:0-620337 GCA_963811305.1 uncultured Chloroflexia bacterium | reverse complement strand
CGGGCCTGCACCAACCAATACGCCTGTGCCTCCGCCAACCAACACGCCCGTGCCCCCTCTGACCAGACTCCTAACCCGGTAGCTACAAATACGCCCATTCCACCTCTCGGTACTAACACACCTGTTCCACCTACCGCCACTAACACTCCCGGTGCCGGGCGGTTGCACCCAGCAGTTCGCCAACCCCGGCTTCGAGAGCGGCACGGCCCCGTGGCTCCAGTCCTCCACCGGCGGCTACCAGTTGATCGACACCACACGCCCGCACACAGGCTCTTTCAGCGCTTACTTGGGAGGCTACAATAGCGGCACCGACACCATCTACCAGACGGTGAGCATACCGGCGAACGCTACCTCCTCCAACCTCAGCTACTGGTGGTACATGACTTCGCAGGAAGGGACGACCACCGCTTACGACTTCATGTACGCAGAGGTACGCAGCACGACCGGCGTGCTCCTGGGAACGCTCCAAACTCTGAGCAACCGGAGTACCCGCAACGCATGGGTGCAGTCCACCAACTTGAACCTACTACCCTGGAAAGGCCAGACGGTGCGCGTCCAGTGGCGAGTCACCACGACTTCAGCCTCATCTCCAGCTTCTTCGTAGACGACGTTAGCCTCAACACCTGCCAGTAGGCAGGATATATAGAAAAGAGCCGCTGAAGGTGTGCCTTCAGCGGCTCTTTTCTATATGCGGAGGACGCTAACGCCCGCTTGATATATGCTGTATAATGAGGTTGGTTACTATACCTGTAGTAACGAAGCTGTGTAATAGATTCTTGATACCGCTAGAAGTAAGAGGGCAAAGCTATGTCTACCAAACTGTTAGAAAAGGAGCTTGCAACCTATGAGCATAAAAGAGACGAACTTCTTGCCAAAGCTAAGGGTAAGTTCGTGCTCATTAAAGATGACGAGGTGGTAGACGTCTTCGATTCCCAAACCAATGCTATACGTCGAGGCTACGACGTTTCGGCAACGTGCCCTTTCTCGTAAAGCAGGTTGTGGAGATTGAGGCCCCATTGAACTTCACTTCCAGTTTGTTGGGACTGTAAGTGCCATCGTTTACAGTTCAAGTCAGCAACTTGCAGCAAGTGGGGCCAAACGTAGAGGTCCGTCTAGCTGTGGGCGAAGACTTAGAGGGCGTACTGCGTGAGAGAGGCGAAGACGTACCAGCCCCGATAGAGGTAGTTGCTCAGATTGATACAGGTGCTAGCGGCACTGCTATACGCGCTGACCTTCGCCTCAGTTACAGTTGCAGCCGGTTGGCTCCGTGAAGATAAGCACACCGTCCTCAACCGACGTAGATTGCTACACATATCGCGTAAGGCTGTTACTCCCGAACGGCACAGTTGTGGAGACAGTAGCAATTGGAGCGCCATTGAAGGGGCAAAATATTCAGTGTCTCATTGGTCGAGATGTGCTAAGTCAAGCTGTACTGGTCTACATTGGGTATGCGAATATTTTTACCCTAGCCTATAATAGGTTCTCAGGCAGCATAAACATGAGACATCCCGAATTTTAGAGTACGGAACCGCCAAGACGCCAAGAGCGCCAAGAACCCGCCAAGGTAAAAGAGGGATTATAGGGCAGCTAGAGCACTACTTCCTCTAATATCTTGGCGCTCTTGGCAATCTTGGCGTCTTGGCGGTTCCGTCTATTCTAATGACGCTTGTTCAAAATTCGGGATGTCGATATTTGTGTGCTTAAGTGTTGCCAGACGAGATAGAGAAGTTATGTTAGACTCCTGTGGAAGCATATCCAGCAGGAGCATTTACGCATGAAACCTTCGGATCGGGAGACGGCGGAGGGCATCTTATTTACCGACCAGTACCAGCTGACGATGGCGCAGGTCTACTATCGAACGGGACTGCACGAGCAGCCCGCCCAGTTCGATCACTTCTTCCGCCGCTACCCTAACTATAACACTCACCAGGCTGGGTACTGCGTCAGCGCCGGCCTTGAATGGTTCCTCGATTGGCTGCGCCAGGCCCACTTCCGGGACGAGGATATAGAGTATCTGCGGGGCCAGCGCAACCGTACAGGCACGCGCTCTTCGCCGACGATTTTCTGTCATGGCTTCAGGAAGAGTGCAACTTCGATAGCATCACCCTCCGTGCTATCCCGGAGGGGCGTGTCGTCCACCCTCACGTTCCCCTCACCGTTGTGCAGGGTCCGCTCGCTATGGCCCAGCTATTGGAGACCTCCCTCCTCAACCACATCAACTACCAGACCCTGATCGCCACCAAAGCCGCCCTCATACGCGATGTTGGCCGGGGAGGGGTGCTTATGGAGTTTGGCCTGCGCCGGGGGCAGGATAAGGGCGCGAATGCCGGTGCGCGTGCCGCCCTGATAGGTGGAGCCGATTTCTCTTCCAACGTTGGTATCTCCCACATTCTCGGCTATCCCCGAAGGGCACGCACGCCCACAGCATGGTGCAGATGTTCATCACCCTCGGCATGGGCGAGCTAGGGGCTTTCCGCGCCTATACTGAAGTCTACCCCGACGACTGCCTACTCCTGGTGGACACCATCAACACCCTGGAGAGCGGCATCCCCAACGCCATCAGGGTCTTTGAGGAACTGCGCCGCAAGGGTCACGAACCTGTAGGCGTTCGCCTCGACTCGGGTGACCTGGCATACCTCAGCATCCAGGCAGCGAGAATGCTCGATGCCGCGGGCTTCCCCAACACCTCCATCGTCCTCTCCAACGACCTCGACGAGATGGTTATCTGGCAGATAATTACCCAGATTGTAGCGGAAGCCCCGCGCTATGGTGTAGACCCTGACCATCTCATAAAGCGCCTCGTCTATGGCGTCGGCACGCGTCTCGTCACCTCTCATGGGGAGCCTGCGCTGGGTGGGGTCTACAAGCTTGTAGCCGTTCGTGATGCAACTTCGGGGGAGTGGATCCCCGCCATCAAGCTGTCCGAGTCTCCCCAGAAGACGCCTAACCCCGGACACAAGCAAGCTTGGCGCATCTACGACGAGCGCGGCAACGCCACTATGGACCTCCTCGGCCTCGACTCCGAAGACCCGAGCCAGATGAGCAGTATCGAAGCCCATCACCCATACGACCACACCAAGCGTCGCACCCTCGACGCCGCCAACATCTCCGGCATAGAGCCTTTGCTGGTAGACGTCCTCGATGAAGGTAAGCTGGTCTACGATCTCCCCCGGTGGATGAGATGCGCGAGCGTCGCATAGCCGACATGGACCGCCTCGATACGGGCGTCCGGCGTCTCATCAACCCCCACGTCTACCACGTCTCCCTCACCGAGCGCCTCTGGGACCTCAAGCAGCGCCTGATCGCTTCCGTAACCGGCCACCCAATAGGGGAACTTTCTCCGCACGACATTCGTCCTAATGATATAAGACGATCTGCGGGCGATAATTCAGAATAGAATAAGCCCTGTAATTACCGTAGGGGCCTGAATTGGGCGTGGCCCAAGAACCCGTGAACCGCCCAATCGACACCATACATAAGATAGGAGGACAATAATGGAAAAAGGTAAGAATAAGGTAATGATGGCCCTCGGCAGCGTAGGTGCGGTGCTATTGCTCCTGGGAGCATTCACAGTAGTGTGGCTCACCCCGCGTGGGCCAGAGGTAAGCAACGCCAACGTGCAGAGTAAGGGTCCCGGCACCGTTATAGGCTCCACAGGTGGGTCGCAGGACAAGCTGAACATGTCCCCCATCAACCAGGCAAGCGGAGCATTTGTATCTGACCAGCCGCGCATCTCCGTGCGAGGTACGGGCATCGTGTCGCCAAGCCCGACATGGCAAACCTTCAGATAGGCGTGCAAATACAGAACACCTCTCTTGATATCGCCCAGACCGAGGCGACAACCAAGATGAACTCCGCGATGCAGCAGCTAAAGGCGGCGGGAGTGGACGAAAAGGACATCTCCACCTCCCAGTTCAACGTCGAGCCTGTGATGGAGTACCGCGACAACCAGCCTCCCCGCGTGACGGGCTTCCGTGTGACCAACATCCTCAACGTCAAGCTGCGCGACATCACCAAAGCAGGCAAAGTAATCGATGACCTGGTGAAGGCGGGCGCGAACACGGTCTACGGCCTCAGCTTCGGCTTCTCCGACCCCACCGCCCTGATGAAGCAGGCCCGCGAACAGGCTATGAACGACGCCAAGGCTAAAGCAGGTGAATTAGCCGCTCTAGGCGGCGTATCCCTCGGCACCCCTATCCTCATCGACGATGGCGGCGCGAACGTTCCCCCGATCATAATGGACTTGGCCGCTACCAGGAACATGGCCCAGGACGCGGGTGCCATGCCAGTGCCTATCAACCCCGGCCAGCAAGAGATAAGGGTAGAAGTAAGCGTCATGTACGCTATCAAATAGCTCAAGGTAAAAAGCATCAAAAAGGGGTCGGCGCAACCGACCTCTTTTTGATGCTTTTTACAAGGGTAGTATGTTGGGCGTTGAACTTTACCTTGCTTTTAGTGGTGTATAAGGCAAGGTAGTCTGAGTGTGCCCGGCGCATAGGGTCTGCGGTCTGCGCATGAGCAAGCGTCGAGCGCCTACGTCCTACCAGGAGGAGGCCCAGATGAATACGGAGCGAAACAGATACGTGAAAGCCCTCGGCGCTTTGTTGGGTGCAATTCTACTGTTGGTGGCATTCCTCGCGCTGTGGCTCTTCCCACAGGCTGGAAGCGCTAGGGTGCAGGAGGAAGTGTCACGGCCTGCCTATTCTCAGGCTTCGGGCATGGGTTATGCGCCATCCGCTGCACCCCTGAGCGAGCAGCCTTACATCTCGGTGAGGGGCACGGGCATTGTGTCGGCACGGCCAGACATGCTGACGGTACAGATAGGGGTGCAGGTGGATAATGCCTCCCTCGCCGACGCGCAATGGGACGCCAACACCAGGATAGACGCCGCCATGAAGCTGCTCGCCGCCGGAGGGGTAGCCGACCGCGACATTTCCACGGCGCGCCTGGCAGTCGAGCCGGTATATACATACGAGGGCAACAAGCCGCCGCGCCTGAACGGCTATCGCGTGACCAACATCCTCAACGTCAAGTTCCGCGACATCGCCAAGGCGGGCAAGTTGCTCGACTCTGTGGTGGCAGCCGGGGTCAACAGGATACAAAGTATGAGCTTCAGTTTCTCCGACCCTACTGCTTCCTTAAAGGCGGCACGAGACGCGGCTATGGCCGATGCCAAGCAGAAAGCGCAGCAGCTTGCCAGCCTGGGTGGAGTAGGGTTAGGTCTCCCCATAATCGTGCAGGACGCCGGGGCTAACGTCGCTCCCAAGCCCACCGATATATTCTTCGGTGCAGAGCCCGGCAAGACCCCTTCCACTCCTATCGCTCCTGGCGAGCAAGACGTGAGGGTGGAAGTAAGTGTAGTGTACGCGATAAAGTAGACAGCAGATTTTCAGTCAAAGGGGGTCTAACATCGAATGTAAAAAGAGTGTCATTCCGAACGGAGTGAGGAATTTAGGTCTCTACCCACCTGGCAAGCTTGGAGATTCCTCACTCCGTTCGGAATGACAGGTAAAAGGGTGCTTCGTTAGCCCAGGTTTCCAGTTCCTTATCTCTCGTCTTGTACACCCTTTTAGACTTCCAGCGCCAGCGTGCGCCGTAGCTCCACGATCCTGTCTCTGAAAGCCGCCGCCTTCTCGAATTCGAGCATCTTGGAGGCGTTCTTCATCTGGCTTTCGAGGTCCTTTATCAGGCGGACGATTTCGTCCTTGTTGAGGCTGATCTCGCCGCTCGGTAGGATTGTGTACTCTACTGGCGTCTCAGCGACGGAGAGTTTCACGCGGTCTGTGAGGTCGCGCACTTCCTTCTGGATGGAGGCAGGCTCGATGCCATGCTCTATGTTGTACGCCATCTGTATCTCGCGGCGGCGGTAAGTCTCCTCGATGGCAGCCTGCATCGAGCGCGTCACCACATCGGCATACATGATTACGTGCCCTTCCACGTGGCGCGCTGCGCGGCCTATCGTCTGGATGAGCGCGTCACGTGAGCGCAGGAAGCCTTCCTTGTCCGCGTCCAGTATCGCCACCAGCGACACTTCGGGCAGGTCCAGCCCCTCCCTGAGCAGGTTGATGCCCACCAGCACGTCGTACACCCCCAGGCGCAACTGTCGAAGGATGTCCACGCGCTCTAACGTCTCTATCTCGTGGTGGATGAAGTTGGCGCGGATGCCCATCTCCTTCAGGTAGTCCGCTATCTGCTCGGCGAATTTGGTCCTCATGGTGGTCACGAGTACGCGCTGCTTCTTATCGACCCGCTCCCTGATCTGCTCCACCAGGTCGTCTATCTGGTTCTCGGTCGGCTTGACCTCGATGGAAGGGTCTACCAGGCCGGTAGGGCGGATGATAAGCTCTATTATTTGCTCGCTGTGCTCATATTCATAAGGCCCCGGTGTCGCGCTCACGAAGATCGCCTGGTTGATGTGCCCGATGAACTCGGGGAAAGTCAGCGGGCGGTTGTCGGCTGCGGATGGCAGGCGGAAGCCATACTCTATGAGCGTCACCTTGCGCGAGCGGTCTCCACCGTGCATGCCTCGCACCTGTGGCAGCGTGATATGCGACTCGTCCACCATGATCAGGTAGTCGTCCGGGAAGTAGTCGAGGAGGGTCCAGGGCTGCTCTCCCGGTTGCCTGCGCGCAAGATGCCGCGAGTAGTTCTCTACGCCTGAGCAGTACCCCGTCTCCTGGAGCATCTCCAGGTCGTAGCGCGTTCTCTGCTCAAGGCGCTGCGCTTCCACTATCTTGTCCTCGGCACGCAGCTCGGCTACCCTCGCCACAAGCTCATCTTCGATGTCGCGTATCGCCGCGACCAGCTTGTCCTCAGAGGTGAGGAAGTGCTTGGCCGGGTAGATGTTGGTCTCGGTCCTCTCCAGCAGCACTTCGCCCGTGAGAGGGTCGAATTCAAGGATGCGCTCCACCTCGTCCCCCCAGAACTCGATACGGAGGGCGAGGTCTTCGTATGCGGGCATGATTTCGAGCGTGTCGCCGCGCACTCGGAAGTTGCCTCTGACCAGCGATTGGTCATTACGTGTGTAGTGGATGTCTATCAGGCGGCGCAGTATGGAGTTGCGCTTCATCGTCTGGCCCCGCCGAACGTTGAGCAGCGTCTTACCATACTCCTCCGGCGACCCCAGGCCGAATATGCACGACACGGAGGCCACTATCACCACATCCTTGCGCTCGAACAGGGCGCGTGTGGCGGCGTGACGCAGCTTGTCTATCTCCTCGTTGATATCGGCATCTTTTTCTATGTAAAGGTCGGTACGAGGTATATATGCTTCTGGCTGGTAGAAGTCGTAATATGAGACGAAGTACTCGACTGCATTGTTCGGGAGAAAGTCCTTGAACTCCTGGTATAGCTGTGCGGCGAGGGTCTTGTTGTGGGCGAGCACGAGGGTGGGGCGGTTGACGGCCTCGATGAGCTTGCTCATGACGTAGGTCTTGCCCGTTGCCGTGGCTCCCAGCAGAGTCTGGTGCTTATACCCCGCGTTGATGCCAGCCACAAGCTTCTCTATAGCCTGCGGTTGGTCGCCTGTGGGGATAAATGGGGCTTCTACCTGGAAAGTGGGCATACTCTCGCCTCCTCCATCGTCAAAAACGGGCGACCAGTCGGTCGCCCTGTGTAATTTATCTACTTCTATTATAGCACATTTGTGCTTGAAGCGCACCTTCCTGAAGGTCTATGCGCACTTAGAAAATCAACCGATTATATCGCTAACATTGACAGAGATAGTGGGTATGCTCTGAGATACAATCGCCTGGTTGCCTTGAGCCTGGGTGGTGACTTTGTACCCACCAGGGCTAGGTTGATTGTATATCGTAACAGTCCTGGCCTGCACGTCCACCAGCCACACTTCCTCAACACCAGCTTTTGCGTAAAGAGGTATTTTATACGCACGGTCGTAGCCTATTGAGCTATCGGCCACCTCTACAAGCAGCAACACATCGGCGGGTGTAATATACGAAGTGGCATAGAAATCTTCGCGCGGGCGCAGCACCGTTACGTCAGGTTGAGGTGCAGAAATGTCGCTAATTACGATAGGGTTTTGGACGCTAACGATGACATTCTTCCCCAGGAGGCTTGTAAAGAGCATGTTAAGTCTGTTCACACATGCTATGTGCTGGAGACCGATAGGAGTCATGTTTACTATCTCCCCTTCAAGCAGTTCTACGCGGTCATCCTCGCCGAGGATTCCTGTTTCCCCCATGCGCTGGTACTCGCTTACCGTGAAGTACCGCTTTTCAAGTTGGATAGCCATATCTCCTCCGTTTCAAGCCTCTATACCTTATCTCTATTATACTATAGATTAAGAGCGATTTTGTTGAATGGGCATAGAACCCTTGTATGTGAAGCATGGAACTTTGCAGTGGAGAGGATGCGAAAGCACAACTCCTCGACAGAGTTATCTAACCGAGGGAGTTGTGCTTTTCTTGTGGCCGGAGCCTCGCTATTTACACGCTAGGGTCGTGCGGGGGTCTGGCAGTTGGGGAAGAAAGTGTTAGCTACAATCTTCGATGCCTGACCACGCGTTACGTTGTTGAAGGGTCGGAAGTATGGACGGTTCTGGTCGTCACAAGGCTCACCTTCCCCACCACATACGTACCCGCCCATCACTTCTAGCTGGGTGAGACGCATGATCCATAGGTAGAATGGATGATCTTCCGCCACATCTGTGTAGAACAGACCTGTAGGGTCTCCCCCAAGCCCTGCGGCATTAGCCACTATCTTGGCTAGCTGCCCTCTAGAAGCATTAGCGTTGGGGCGGAAGTACGGGCGATTGTCAGGGGCTACACAAGGTTCCTCAGGAACTAACCCGCACAGGTAGCCTCCCATGTGTCCTCTCATGGAGAGACGGTTGACCCACGCATAGAATGGGCTACCCTCCGGTACGTCTTCGTATATCTGTGGACCTGGGTCCTCCGAGAAGCCAGCGGAGTTAGAGACTATCTTGGCAATCTGCCCACGTGTGATGTCGTTACCTGGACGGAATGTGCCATCGGTGTAGCCTGAGATGATGCCTCGGCAAGCCAGACACGTGATGAACGAGTAGAAGGTGTGGTCCGAAGGCACATCTGTGAAGGTGATGGTGCATGCTGTGGGAGTAGCTTCTACGGTGGAGGTGGCTATAGCCGTAGTGGTAGGCTGACCTGCCGTTGCAGTGCGAGTTGCAGACGCTACGCTGGTAGCTACTTGGGTTGCCGTTCTCGTATTGGTGGCTGCACTTGTAGCCACACCTGTAGCTGTGCGTGTAGCCGTGCGCGTAACTGTGGAAGTAGTGACGCTTGTGGGCGTGCCACCGCCGGAAGGTACGCAGTTATTCAGCAGCACCGATACATTGTCTGAGCCTGCATTGACTACTGCGATATCGAGCGCGCCGTCCACGTTGTAGTCACCAACCGTAACTTCAAAAGGACTTGAGCCTGACGCGAAGCTGACGGGCGATCCAAATCCTCCCGTGCCGTTGCCGAACATGACCACCACGCCTGATGGGAAGTTCCCTGTAAGAGCGAGGTCGTCATGTCCGTCCCGGTTGAAGTCTGCCACGACTACTGACAAGCCTGCCCCTTGAGCGGGGAAACTGGTAGGCGCACCGAAGCTACCTGTACCGTTCCCCAGAAGCACTGATACCGTATTCGAGCCGAAGTTCGTCACTGCCAGGTCGAGGTGGCTGTCTCCATTGAATTCACCCGTCGCTACAGCTCTTGGGCCACTACCTCCTGAAAAGCTCGTAGGCGCTCCAAATCCACCTGTGCCGTTGCCGAGGAGCACCGACACTCCACTTACGGTGCCGATGTTAGCAACGGCCACGTCCAGGTGGTTGTCGTGGTTGAAGTCCCCCAGCGTCAACGAGGCGGGGTCGTCCCCTGCCGGGTAGGTGGTGCCCGCGCCGAACCCGCCCGTCCCATTACCCAGAAGCACCGATATAGTGTCTCCACCCAGGTTCGCCGTCACCAGGTCGGGGTTGGTGTCAGCATTCACGTCTGCGAGTCTGATCTCGTAGGGTGAGAATGATCCTGAAGCGTACAGCGCAGGCGTGCCGAAGCCCCCCGCACCGTTCCCCAGGAGCACCGTAACGGAACCGTTGCCCCCGGTGCTGGACACGACGAGGTCGGGGTTGGCATCATGGTTCAAGTCTCCCGACACAATGGCGAGCGGCCCCTTACCTATCGTTATATTAGTAGGAGCTCCAAAGCCGCCCGTGCCGTTGTTTAGCAGGATAGATATATCCTCGGATGCGTTATTGGCCGTAGCCAGGTCGGGCTTGCCGTCCCGGTTGAAATCTGCGGTGGTTATCGCGCTAGGTTGGTCCCCCACAGCGTAGTTCACTGCCGCCTGGAAGCTCGGTACGGTGCACCCCACTGCCGTTGGCGTAACGGTTGGCGTCGGCTGCCCGCAGGTATTGAGCAGCACCGAGACGGTGCCGGAGCTTGCGCTCGTGGAGACCAGATCAGGGTTGCCATCGTGGTTCAGATCGCCTGCCGCGACCGAGTAGACGGTCGAGTTTACCAGGTAGTTCACGGCAGGGCTGAAAGTGCCCATGCCGCTACCGAGGAGGACGGAGACGCTTGAAGAGGACGCGTTAGCCACCACAAGGTCAACCTTGCCGTCACCATTGACATCCGATGTCACAACCGTATAGGGAAGCGAGCCTACCGCGTAATGCGTTGCTGCTGAGAAGCTACCCGCGCCGTTACCGAGTAGCACTGACACGTTGTTGGAGTTGTTGTTCGCGGTAGCGATGTCGAGGTGGGTATCGTTGTTGAAGTCTGCTAACGCCACATACCGGGGGTTGTCCCCTACCGGAAAGCTGGTGGGTGCCCCAAAGCTGCCTGCTCCATTACCCAGCAGAATAGCTACGCTATCGCTACCAGCCGTGCCTACGGCCAGGTCAAGATGAGTGTCGTGATTGAAGTCGCCTACGGCTACCGAGTCTGCGTTGGGTCCTGCCGTGAAGTTGGTGCGCGCGCCAAAGCCGCCCGTGCCGTTGCCGAGCAGCACGGAGACTACGTTTGCGAAGCTGTTTGCTACGGCGAGGTCAGGCTTGTTGTCGTGGTTGAAGTCACCCACCGCGACGGACCTCGTATCGCTCTCGACCTCGTAATCGGTGGCCGGGCCGAACCCGCCGGTGCCGTTACCTATCAGTACTGACACGTCATTCGATAGGAAGTTAGCCACTACGATATCAGGTTTGAGGTCAAGGTTGAAGTCACCCACCGCGATGCCGGACGGTCCGGTGCCGACGGTGAAGGTCATGGGGGCGCTGAAGCTGCCCGCGCCGTTACCGAGCATCGTGAGTAAATTGCCCTGGTTGTAGTCTGCCACAGCCAGATCAGGGTGGGTGTCAAGGTTGAAGTCGGCTATCACTACCGCTACGGGGTTTATCCCCGCCGGGAAGTGGGTCGGCGGCCCGAAGCTGGGCGATGGACATGTCCCCGCCGGGATCGCAGCCACATTAGCCGCAGGCCCGGCAGCCGAAGAGGGTGCAGCCAACCCCGGTAGGATTATTGCGGCTATCGCCATTCCGAGTATGATAAAGAGCGCACCTTTAATAGTGTTGCGTTTGGAGCCATGCTGTATCGTAAAAGTCATCTCGTCTCCTTTGGATTGATATTTTGCGCCCACATAGCCACGCACCGCGCCATACGTGGCGGCATCGCAGGCATATACCTACTAATACTTCAGGGGTTACACCCTGGAAGGTAAGGGCAGGATTGCGGCGTAGGGGCGAGATTTATCACGCCCTCGCCTGTAACCATCAGCCAGATTGGGTTGTCGTTCCCATCAGGGCGCGATAAATCTCGCCCCTACTCTGGACATTTACTCTGTCTGCGAAACTTGACAGCAACCCGACCTTATGATATGATTCTCTCTGCGTCAAAATCGAATAACAGGCTCTTATCGAGATGGGCGGAGGGACCGGCCCCGTGAAGCCCGGCAACCGGATCAGGCAACATTCTTGCTTGATCGTTGGTGCCAAATCCGACAGGTCGTCAGACCTGAAAGATGAGAGACGAACATTGTGCTATGCTTTGTTCTCTCATGCCGAGAGAACTTTTTTTGTGCCTGACGGGCTGTAGTCCAAAGTCATTTAAACGCCAAGACGCCAAGATAGCAAAGACCGCCAAGTTATTTATTGTTCACCGCAGAGACGCAGAGTGCATAGGTATTAGAGATCACGCAATAATCTCACGCATCACGGTTCACCCATCACCAGCTGCTAACAAGAAGATGCTACAAGCTGCCGAACAAGCTATAGCAACCGAAGTGCCTGCTCCCGTCGAGTGGCTCTCTGACGGCACGCTCCGGCTGGTTGACCAGACGCTCCTCCCTTCGCGCCTGGAGTACGTCAACTGTCGCTCGGTTGAGGAGCTTGCGGGTGCTATACGCACGCTCAAGGTGAGGGGCGCGCCCGCTATTGGGGTAGCGGCTGCTTATGGGTTGTGCCTCGCGGCTAATGCCTCCCACGCTTCCGACCTCCCTACTTTCCTCTCTGATATGGAAGCTGCAGCCTCTCTCCTGCGAAGCACCCGGCCTACGGCAGTGAACCTGGGGTGGGCGCTCGACACAGTTCTCGCGGCGGCTCGTAATGCCGGTGATGTGCAGGGAGCGTGTGATGCCATCTTCGCTACGGCCCAACGCATCGAGCGCGAGAATGAGGAGGCGAACACGCGCATGGGTGAGCATGGCGCGCAACTCCTCAGCGATGGTATGAACGTGCTGACGCACTGCAACGCCGGCCCGCTCGCCGCTGGTGGCATAGGCTCGGCACTTGGCGTGATATACACTGCCCATCGCCAGGGGAAGCGTATCCACGTCTGGGTTGATGAGACCCGGCCCTTGTTGCAGGGAGCGCGTCTAACCGCATGGGAGCTGAGTAGGTGGGCAGTGCCCTGCACGCTCATAGCCGACAACATGGCCGCTTCCTTGATGCGAGCCGGGCGAGTAGATGCCGTGCTGGTTGGGGCTGACCGCATCGCCGCGAATGGCGACGTGGCGAACAAGATTGGCACCTACGGCCTTGCGACTCTCGCCCACGCTCACGACATCCCCTTCTACGTAGCCGCGCCTACCTCCACGATAGACCTCAATATCCACACCGGCGACGATATAAAGATAGAGGAGCGCCACTCCGATGAGGTAACTTATCATGGTGGCAAGCGCCTCGCGCCTGATGGCGTCGCGGTTTACAACCCCGCCTTCGACGTTACCCCCAACCGTCTGGTAAGTTGTATAATCACTGAGTCTGGCATTCTGCGGCAGCCTTATAGCGCCTCCCTTCGGGGGATTTAACTATTTTGATTTTCATTTTCGACCCGCAGGGTCGAAAATGAAAATCAAAAGCAAAAGAGATTTTGCTCTCCGTTACAGAAAACGAATAGGAATAAGAATGAGCACGATAATCACCGGGTCGGTAGCATACGATAACATCATGAACTTTCCTGGGCATTTCAAGGACCACATCATGCCCGATAAGCTCCATGTCATCAACCTCTCCTTCCTGGTCAGCACGATGAAGCGGCAGCGTGGCGGCGTCGCAGCCAACATCGCCTATACGATGGCGTTGCTGGGCGCGCCTCCAGCTATTTTCACCTCGGTCGGCGCGAACGACTGGGCCGACTACGAAGCGTGGCTGGTGCGGCACGGCATAGACACCCGCTTCATCGAGGTCGTGCCTGACGAATTCACCGCCACCTGCTACATCACCACCGACCTCGACAACAACCAGATCACCGGCTTCTACACAGGCGCGATGGCCCGCGACAAAGAGAAGAGCCTCACCACCATCCCACGCGAGGAGATGGACCTTGTGGTGATTGGCCCTACCGAGCCTGAGCCTATCGTGCGCTTCACCCAGGAGTGCCAGGAGATGGGCATCCCCTACATCTACTCCCCCATCTGGCAGATCATCCGCATGAGCGGCGAGGAGCTATCGGCGGGCGTGCGCGGGGCCAAAGTGGTGGTCGCCAACGACTACGAATACGAGCTTATCCGCGACAAGACGGGCCTGAGCCAGCACGACATCCTTGACCACGCCGAGATGGTAGTCGTCACAAAAGGCAAGCATGGCTCGGTCATCATGACGCGAGACGAGGTGGCTGCTATCCCACCCGCCAGGCCACGCGAGATGGTAGACCCCGTGGGGGCAGGCGATGCTTACCTGGGTGGGTTGGTCTTCGCGCTGGGTGCCGGGCTGGACATACAGCGTGCGGGGCGCGTCGCCTCCCTCGCCGCCGTCTGCGCAATCGAGCACTACGGCACGCAATCATTCAGCTACACCCGCCAGGAGTTCGCCAACAGGTATGCCGAGAACTTTGACGATGAGCCTGTTATTGTTGAGGCGTTAGGCGCTTCGCCGGTATCCTAAATATATGCCCTAGGGCAAAGATGGTAGATACATTAGCAACCCATACTGCTATAGCAGTTAGAAAAGAAAGAGCGATGCCCAAGCACATCCTGGTAATCAACGACACGGCAGAGATACTACAGCTATTTCGTGAGATCCTGCATGGGGAGGCAGGGTATGAAGTGACAATTTCCTCGTTCCAGCCGGAGGTCATGACTGAGATTCTGGAGATCAAGCCTGATCTCATCATCAGCGACCACGTATTTGGGGAGGAGAAGATAGGGTGGCAATTCATCCAGAAGCTCAAGATGGTGCGGGAGACAGCCCACATACCTGTGATCGTTTGCAGTGGCGCCGTCAAAGAGGTGAAAGAGATGGAGGGCTATCTGACCGCCAAGAACATTGGCATTCTATATAAGCCGTTCGACGTTGACGAGTTGCTCGACCTTGTAGAGCGGAAGCTTGAGGAGGGCGAAGACCCGGCAACACATACAAGTACTCCCGACGCGGGCGTCACCAACAAGAATAACCCAGCAAATAACAGAGGAGACTAAAACGATGGTACTAGAAACCCCGGCGAAGAACACGGCTAGCACAATGTACAGGACTGAAGGCGCGAACGTCCCTGCCCACGTCAAAAATCTGGGCCTGGTGGAGCGCGGCATGAACCGTATCGAGTGGGCCGAAGCCGAGATGCCCGTGCTGCGCCAGATACGCGAGCGCTTCGAGCGTGAGCGCCCCCTTGAGGGCGTTCGCCTCTCGGCCTGCCTCCACGTCACGGCGGAGACCGCCAACCTGATGCGGACGTTACAGGCGGGTGGGGCGGAGCTCTCCTTGTGCGGCTCCAACCCCCTCTCCACACAGGACGACGTAGCGGCGGCGCTCGTGCAACACTATGGCATCTCCGTCTTCGCCATCAAGGGTGAGGATACCGATACCTACTATAGCCATATCGTATCCGCGCTCGCCCACTATCCCCAGATTACGATGGACGACGGCGCGGACCTCGTCTCCTCTATGCTCTTCATCGCGCTTGACCGCCTTGGCGATGTACACCCGAAGGTGCAAGAGTGGGCAGGCGGCCTCTCCGCCGATGAGCGCCACGCGCTGCTCAACGACGTGCTGGGGAGCAGCGAGGAGACTACCACCGGCGTCATTCGCCTCAAGGCGATGGAGAAAGACGGTGTCCTCAAGTTCCCCGTCATCGCGGTGAACGAGTCGGATACCAAGCACATGTTCGACAACCGCTACGGCACGGGCCAGAGCACGATAGACGGCGTACTGCGCGCCACCAACATCCTCCTGCCCGGCAAGATAGTGGTTATCTGCGGCTTCGGCTGGTGCGGGCGCGGTATCGCAATGCGCGCCAAGGGCATGGGCGCTCGCGTGGTCGTTACCGAGGTGCAGCCGGTGAAGGCGCTCGAGGCCGTCATGGAGGGCTTCGAGGTAATGCCCCTCATGGAGGCAGCCAAGCTGGGCGACATCTTCATCACGGTCACGGGCAACCTGAACGTGATTGACCGCCACCACATGGAGGTGATGAAGAGACGGGGCCATCATGGCGAACTCCGGCCACTTCAACGACGAAATCAACATCCCCGCGTTGGTGGAGCTTGGGGGCGGCGAGCGTGGTCGCATGATCCGCGACTTCGTGGAGGAGTTCAAGCTGGCCGATGGACGCACCCTCTACCTTCTGGCCGATGGCCGCCTGGTGAACCTGGCCGCCGCCGAAGGGCACCCCGCGAGCGTGATGGACATGAGCTTCGCCAACCAGGCCCTCGCCGCCGAGTACATGGTCAAGAACGCTGCGCAGCTTGAGGCGAAGGTATACGTCATCCCGCAGGAGCTAGACCACGAAATCGCCCGCCTCAAGCTCCTCTCGATGGGCATGAACATCGACACCCTCACCGAGGAGCAGGAGAAATATTTGGCCTCCTGGGAGAGCGGAACGTAATAATGAACTATGAACAGCAGATGAGCGTGGAGTTCGACGAAAGATGATAGACGCTCATCACGCATCATGAAGCAAATCGCCCCCAACCTACACACTTTCACCGGCCTCATCGTCGGGCGGGTCTATCTCATCGAGGACCCCGACGGGCTGACCATAATTGATACGAGCCTGCCAATCGCCCCTAAGCGCATCATCAAGCAGTTGCGCGAGATGGGGCGCTCCCCCTCCGACGTGAAGCGTATCGTCATCACGCACGCTCACCCGGACCACGTGGGCGGCTTGCCGGAACTGGTGAAGCTGACAGGCGCGGAGGTGTGGGCCTCTGAGGGTGAGGCAGCTGTCATCAGGGGTGAGATGCCCGTACCCCGCCCACCCATCCGGAGCGTGCCGTGGCCCCAGCGCATTCTACGCTTCATAGTGCCACCGGCAAAGTTTAAGCCCAGCCCCGTGCATCGCATACTCAAGGATGGCGACATGCTAGACGTGCTTGGTGGCTTACAGGTGATTTCCACGCCCGGACATGCGCCCGACCACATCTCCTTCTGGCAGCCAGAGCGCCGCATCCTTTTCGCGGGCGACACGATGATGTACCTCTTTGGGCGACTGGACCCCCTCTTCAAGATTGTCACAGTAGACATGCCTGAGAATATGCGCTCCGTCCGCAAGCTGGCCGCGCTGGAGCCGCAAACCATCCTTTGTGGGCATGGCGTGCCCATCACAGAGCGTGCTACCGCCATGCTGAACAGCCTGGCTCGAAGAAATAGACCGAACAACAAATAAAGCAAAGGAGAGTAATAATGGCAAAAGAGCAGAACCAACACCAGTCAACCTTCATGACTTCCCCGCAGTTCTTCATGACTTCGGAGTTGGTCACAGAGGGCCACCCCGACAAGCTATGTGACCAGATATCGGACGCCGTGCTTGACGCGATACTCACGCAGGACAGTGATGCTCGCGTGGCCTGCGAGACGGCCACCACCACCGGCTTCATCGTCGTCATGGGCGAGATCACCACCACCGCCTGGGTGGACGTGCAGAAAATCGCCCGCGAGACGATCCTCCATGCAGGTTATAACAGCGCCAAGTATGGCTTCGACGCCGACACCTGCGCCGTTGTCGTCTCCATCCACGAGCAATCGCCCGACATCGCTATGGGTGTGGACGAGGCGCTTGAGTTGAAGCATGGCGAGATGACCGATGCCGAGGTAGAAGCCATAGGCGCTGGCGACCAGGGCATGATGATAGGCTTCGCGTGCAACGAGACCGAGGAGCTTATGCCCCTCACCATCTCCCTCGCTCACAAGCTGACCAAGCGCCTGGCTGACGCTCGCAAGCGCCGCCATCTCCCCTGGCTGCGCCCCGACGGCAAGTCCCAGGTGACGGTGGAATACAGCCAGGGCAAGCCCGTGCGCGTGGACGCGGTAGTCGTCTCTGCCCAGCACGAGCCTGACGTAGAGCACGAAACGATTGAGAACGCCATTAAGAAGGAAATCATCGAGAAGGTAATCCCCGCGCATCTGCTGGACGACAAGACGCACTACTTCATCAACCCCACGGGCAAGTTCGTAACGGGCGGGCCGAAGGGGGACGCGGGCCTTACCGGGCGCAAAATTATCGTTGACACCTACGGCGGCGTGGCCCGTCACGGCGGTGGGGCCTTCTCAGGCAAAGACCCGACGAAGGTAGACCGCTCGGCGGCATACGCGGCCCGCTACGTCGCCAAGAACATCGTGGCAGCGGGCATCGCCGACCGCTTCGAGCTACAGCTTTCGTACGCTATCGGCGTCGCCAGGCCCCTCTCTATTATGATAGAGACCTTCGGCACTGGGCGTGTCCCCGACCAGAAGATCGAGGCGCTAATCAATAAGCACTTCGACCTGCGCCCAGGCGCGATCATACGCGACCTCCGTCTCCGCCGCCCCATCTACAAGGCGACCGCCACTTACGGCCACTTCGGACGCAACGATATAGACGCCCCCTGGGAGAAGACGGACAAAGCCGCTATCCTGCGTAAGGAAGCCGGTCTCTCCGAAGACCTCAAGCTGGAAGTGCTCGTCCCCGACGTATCTGAAGACGCTAACGGCCATCACGCGGGGAATGCAGTAGCTGCCTCGCGCTCTGTTTGACGGACGATAGACGATAGACGATAGACGACAGACGACGGATGATGACTGATAACACCCAACACCTAACACCTAACACTCACCATCCATCACAACAGTCGTCCGTCGTCCGTCGTCCGTCGTCCGCCGAAGGCGCCAAGCGCGCACTCGTCACCGGGGCGGGGGGGTTCGGTGGCAAGCACCTGCTGGCGTATTTACTCGCTAATACCGAGTGGGATATATATGGAAACGCTCACGCCGCAGCGCTACACCCTGGCGATGAGCGCGTCGAGCTGGGTGGCGAGTGACCTGACGGACCGCAGGGCTACTGCCTCGATGGTGGCTGAGGTGCGGCCCGACTTCATCTTCCACCTCGCCGCCCAGAGCAACGTGCCCCAGGCGTTCAAGAACCCCGAAGGGACCTTTATGACGAACGTGATCGGGCAGCTCAATCTGCTCGATGCGTTGCGCGAGAGCGTGCCCGGTGCGCGTGTACTGGTAGTCTGCTCCTCCGAAGAATATGGCCTGGTCCGCCCCGAAGATATACCCATTGACGAGGACACACCCTTCCGCCCCAACAACCCCTACGCGGTCAGCAAGATAGCCCAGGACGCTCTCGCTACCCAGTATTTCCTGAGCTACGGCCAGCAGACCATCCGCGTTCGCCCATTCAACCATATTGGCCCCGGACAGACGGAGCAGTTTGTCACCGCCGCGTTCGCCCGCCAGGTAGCGCGTATCGAAGCGGGCTTGCAGGAGCCGGTCATATCAGTAGGCAACCTGGAAGCTGAGCGCGACTTCGCCGACGTGCGTGATACCGTGCGTGCGTACCATCTCGCCCTCACACAGGGTGAGCCGGGTGAGGTGTACAACATAGGCTCAGGTGTCGCTCGTAAGATGCAGTGGATCCTCGACACCCTTATTTCCATGAGCAAGATTGCAGTCGAAATACGTCAGGACCCCTCCCGTATGCGCCCCTCCGACATCCCGCACTCGTCTGCAACCCCGCTAAGTTCCACAAACTAACCGGCTGGCAGCCCCAAATCCCCATCGAACAAACGCTGAAGGATATACTCGATTATTGGCGAGAGAAGGTGCGCGAAGAAAGGAATCAGGAATCAGGAGTCAGGAATCGGTAGAGTTCTATTCCTAAACTCCTGATTCCTATTTCCTATCGTAACTATGAAAGCAGTTATCCTGGTCGGCGGGGGCGGTACGCGCCTCCGGCCACTCACTACAAATACACCTAAGCCGCTGTTGCCCCTGGTCAACCGGCCCTTCCTCGACCACGTCCTCTTCCTGTTGCGAACGCACGGGATTACCGATGTGATACTGGCTCTGGCTTACCTGTCGGAGAGCTTCGAGCAGGCTTACGGCGACGGCTCGCATCTCGACATGAAGCTGACATACGTCCGTGAGGAAGAGGCGATGGGCACGGGTGGGGCAATCAAAAACGTGGAGTCTTACCTTGAGGCAGGCGAGACTTTCCTGGTCTTCAACGGCGACATCCTCACCGACCTCGACCTCACCGACATGCTGCGCTTCCATAAGGAGAATGCCTCTATATGCACTATCGCCCTCACGGCGGTGGACGACCCCAGCGCGTATGGCGTCGTGGACATGGATGAGAGCGGGCGCATCCAGCGTTTCACCGAGAAGCCCAAACGGGAAGAAGCTACCTCCAACTGGGTAAACGCCGGGACGTACATACTGGAGCCAGAAGTGGTGGCGCACATACCGCCGGATGAGTTTCATATGGTCGAACGAGGGCTGTTCCCCGATCTACTGAAAGAAGGTAAGCCCCTCTATGGCTACCGCACCGGCGCATATTGGCTCGATATCGGCACCCCGGCCAACTACCTCCAGGCCCACACCGACCTTCTGGCCGGACGCCTGAAGTATTGCCTGGAACCTGAAGGCGAGACCTTTGTCGACAAGGTGTGGGTAGGTACAGATGTGTCTATAGACAGCGGGGCCAGGCTGGCAGGTCCGGTGGTGCTTGGTAAGGGGTGCAAGATATATGGCGGCGCTTCGATAACCGGCCCTACCATATTGGGCGATTACTGTGAGGTAGGGGAAGAAGCTCAGCTTGAAGGCATGGTTGCCTGGAAGGGTGCTAACTTTGGGGCCAGGAGCAATTGTAAAGACTCTATCGTTGGCAACAACGCCCGTATTGGTCTCGAATGTCGTATCGAAGGGACGACTATCGTAGGCGACGATGCTTCCGTAGGTGGGGCAAACCACCTGGCGAACGGCGTCAAGGTCTGGCCCGGCGTAACGCTGCCGGAACGGGCGGTCAGCTTCTGATTCCTTTATGGTCGGGTAAAGTAGCGGCTATGCTACGTGTTCACCTATAATAGAAGCTAACAGAAACAATGAAGTTTCGGAGGATTATTTTTGAGAGTACTTATCACAGGCATAACGGGTTTTGCGGGTAGTCACCTGGCGGAGTTCGCGCTGAAGCAGCCCGACGTGGAAATATTTGGCATCTATCGCCGCCGAAGTCGCCTTGAGCACCTTCACGACGTACGCGACTTGCTTCATATGGTGGAGCCTGGGGTAGCCAGCGTGGAGACATTGGAGAAGGCGTTCGCGCCGGGCAAAATTAACGTGGTAGATTGCGACCTGCTCGACGCCTTCAGCGTCCACAAGCTGGTCGCTTCGATTCGTCCTGACCGTATCTTCCACCTTGCCGCGCAAAGCCACGTTCCCACATCCTGGAACGCCCCGGCAGCCACCTTGCACGACAACATCATCGGGCAGCTAAACATATTCGAGGCTGTGCGCCAGGCAGGTATTGACCCCCTCATCCACATAGCAGGCTCGTCTGAAGAATACGGGATGGTATACCCGGATGAGGTGCCGATGAAGGAGAGTAACCCCTTGCGGCCCCTCTCCCCGTATGCGGTCAGCAAAGTGACACAGGAGATGCTCGCGTACCAGTACCACCAGAGCTACGGCCTCAAAAGTATCGTCTCTCGCGGTTTCAACCATACAGGCCCACGCCGCGGCGAGAACTTCGTTACCTCTACTTTCGCCAGGCAGATAGCTCGCATCGAGAAGGGCGTGCAGGAGCCGGTCATCTACGTGGGCGACCTCAGCAGCAAGCGCGACTTCACCGACGTGCGCGATATGGTGCGCGCCTACTGGCTCCTCCTCGAAAAGTGCAAGCCAGGCGAAGTGTACAACATCGGCTCAGGCACAACTCGCTCGGCGCGGGAGGTGCTGGATACCCTCCTCAGCTTCTCCCGCGTGCAGGTGGAGGTGCGCGTAGACCCCACTCGCCTGCGCCCCTCCGACGTGATGATCCTCTGGGCCGACTCCAGTAAGTTCATGGACGCCACCGGCTGGCAGCCTACAATCCCCTTCAAGCAGACGATGAGCGATCTGCTCGATTACTGGCGGGAAAGGGTGTAGGAACCGGGTATCAGAAGTTGGGCATTGGGCTGCTAATATGAGCGTAGGGGCGCTACTTAGCGCACTCGTTACAGAGAATTATGGAAACGGAAGAGAAAAAAGCGCAAGCTCCACGCTTTACGGCACAAGAGATATTAGATATGTTAGCGCAACATCGAGAGGAACTGCGAAGGCTTGGTGTGCGCTCTATTGGGCTATTCGGCTCTTACAGGAAAGGAGAGGCTACGGGAGAGAGCGATATGGATTTTCTCGTGACGTTGGAGAGGCACACTTTCGATGATTACATGAACTTGAAGTTTCTCTTGGAAGACCTCTTTGGCTGTGATGTAGATGTTGTTATAGAGGAGAATATTAAGCCTCGTTTACGCCCCTACATAATGGCGGATGTGATTTATGCCCAGGGACTATAAGGTATATTTGGAAGACATACTAATCAGTGTTGAGAAGATCACTCGCTTTGTGAAAGGTATTTCGTATGAGAGCTTCATTACGAATGAGATGCTCTTGGATGCAGTATTGTTCAACTTAGAGGTCCTGGGTGAAGCAGCAAAGCATATCCCAGAAGAGATACGGAAACGATATCCCACAATCGAATGGCGCAGTATTTCCGGACTGCGTAACATCATCGTGCATCAGTACTTCAGGTTGAACCTGCGGATAATTTGGGACACTGTTCAGAACGAATTGCCTACTCTGCGTCGCTCCATTGCTGATATATTGGCTCAGGAAGAAGCTTGATAGATATTATAGTTGCGAGCGAATTGCGGTTGCTTACTCCTATAACATGACGTATAATCGAAGTGAAACAAGGTTACCTGTTTCGAAGAGCACATGGCGAGATGATGGAGGACGGTGGGGGTAACAAGATGGCACATACTTTGACACTGGAAGTGCCACAAGAGGTATATGAATCCCTGGCGAGGCTTGCGGAACAGGAAGGCCAGTCTCCTGAAGCCTTAGCTGCGCAGTGGGTAATTAGCGCAAGCCAGCATCTCGTGGCTGATCCATTGGAACGACTGATCGGCACGTTACACTCCGATGTCCCTGATTGGGGAGAAAGGCATGATTATTACATTGGTCAGGAGCTTCTAGAGACTTATGATAAGTGCGATCCCACTTTAGAGAATGCCTAACGTTTTCGCTGACACCGCAGGGTGGGCACATTTATTTCATCCAAAAGAGCCTCACCACTCGTCCGCGACCACCATTTACCACCGCACATGGCAGCAGGGATACAAGTTTATTACCACAAATTATGTTGTTTTTGAGCAAGCAGGCTTTATCAGACTGTTGAAGTCATAAAGAGTGAGCAAGAGCATGGCGCAGGCTGAATCCAGTATGAAGGAACTGGAGGCGCAGGTACGGACCTGCCAGCTATGCCGCCTCGCCAAGACCCGTACCAAAGCTGTGCCGGGCGAGGGAGATGTACGGGCTGAGGTGATGTTCATCGGTGAAGGCCCCGGCTACCATGAGGACAAGCAAGGTCGCCCCTTTGTCGGTGCGGCGGGGCAATTCCTCAATGAACTGCTCGGTATCGCGGGGCTGTCGCGGGAGAGCGTCTATATAGCGAACGTGGTGAAATGCAGGCCGCCGCAGAACCGCGACCCCATGCCTGACGAGATAGCAGCCTGCGCCCCGTACCTTGCTCGGCAGATGGCCCTGATCAACCCCCGCGTAGTCGTCACATTGGGTCGCTATTCGATGGCCCAGTTCTTCCCCGGCGAGCGCATCAGCCAGATACATGGCACCGCCCGCATGGTTGATGGCCGTATGTGCGTTGCGATGTACCACCCCGCGGCGGGGTTACACCAGGCGAGCCTCGCCGACGTCATTCGCTCCGACTTCCGCAAGCTCCCTATCTACATCGAGCAGGCGCGGTTGATGTCCAGGCCGCCTGCTGAGGTAGCCACCGAGCAGGTTGCAGAAGCCGAGGAGGCGCGTGAGGCCGTCGTGCATGAGCCTGAGACCTCCGCCGTCCTGGAAGAGCCTGTGGCTTACAAGGCAGAGCCGCCTACCCAGCCGGTGGAAGCGCAGGCCAAATCGGCCCCAGAAAATGAGGTCGCGCCCGCACCGACAAATAAGCGTAAGAAAGCCTCTGAAAAGGCGGCAGAGTACAAGCAGCTTTCGTTCTTCGATACGTGAGGATTACTTGACCGAATCTGACATCGCGGCCACAGGGGTCGCCTCAACCACAACGCCTCAGACTAGCTCGGCAGGCACTAACGCAACCGACTACCCTATCTCCCCGGAAGGTCGGCGGCAAGCTATTGTATTGTTGCTTGGCGTAGCGACCCTATGGCTCTTCGCTCTCTGGAGCCTGATAAACCTCTTCGACGGGGGGCTGAGCGGGATAGAGTGGGTGTCCTCGGTGTTGATGCTGGGTATCGTGCTGGTGGCTCCCGTAGTAGGTTGGGCTTTACTTGAGGAGGCAAATAGCCGCGTCACCACCGATGAAAGCGGTATCCGCTACCGCTCGCTCATGGGGATAGACCTCCTCTATAAATGGGAGGAAGTAGGGGGCTTCGAGGCTACAGGTCGCAAGGGTAAAGTAGCCCGCTTCTTCCTGGGAGACGATAAAGAGGAACCAGCCTCCGCCAGTGATGCATCAGACGATGACCCCGACGACATGGAACCCGACACGCGTCTCCTGCATACCCCCGACCGCACAAGTCAGATACAAAACCCCCTGGCCCGGATCCTGCACAAGCTATCGCATGGAGCTTCCCTCCCCCTCTACGGCGGCCTGGAGCGCAGGAACGACCTCCTCAACGAAATCACCTCTCACTTACCCCAAACTCGTAATTCGTAACTCGTAATTCGTAATTCGTAACTAACCACAGGAGACCCTTTTGGCAGTACAACTTCAACCTGATTATATAGACCCACAGCCTTCGACAGAGCGCATTCGCTTCATACCCATTGGCGGCCTCGGCGAAGTCGGGAAAAACATGTCCGTAGTCGAATACGGCGAAGACATAATCATCATAGACGTGGGGATGGGCTTCCCCGAAGAGGAGATGTTCGGCGTAGACCTCGTGCTGCCCGACATCTCTTACCTTGACGGCAAGAAAGACCGCATACGCGGCATCTGTATCACCCACGGGCACGAGGACCATATCGGCGGCCTTCCCTGGCTTCTACCGCAGCTTGACGCGCCTATCTACGGCACGCCTCTCACTCTCGGACTCATATCGAACAAGCTGAAGGAGCGTGGCCTCCTACAGAAGGCCCAACTGAACACGGTGCAGGCGGGTGATGTTATTACCCTGGGCGCATTTCGCGTCGAGTTCGTCCACATGTGCCACTCTATACCTGATGCGTGCCTCCTGGCGGTCCATACCCCCCTGGGGACTATCATCCATACGGGAGACTTCAAGTTAGACCCCACGCCGGTGGACGACCAACTTTGCGATTACGAAGCTCTCGCCAGGCTTGGGCGTGACGGCGTGCTTGGCCTCTTCACCGACTGCGTTCACGTCGAGACGCCCGGCTATACCCCTTCGGAGCGTGTGGTGGGCAAGAATCTCGACCCCATCATCGCCAATGCACCTGGACGTGTCATTATCGCCACCTTTGCCTCCCTCATCTCACGCGTGCAGCAGATAATGGACATAGGCTATAAGTACAATCGGCGCGTGGCCCTACTGGGTCGCAGCCTGCATAACAACGTGCAGGTAGCGGCGGAATTGGGCTACCTCAACGTCCCACCGGGGCTGCTTATCGAGGTAGGTGAGACGTCCAAGCTGTACGACAACGAGGTGCTGGTGATATGCACAGGCGCGCAGGGAGAGCCAACCTCTGCCTTATCGCGCATAGCCAACGATGACAGCCGCCACTGGAACGTCAAAGAGGGCGACATCTACATCCTGTCGGCTACACCCATACCGGGTAACGAGACCAGCGTGGGACGCGTCATCAACAACCTCTTCAGCCAGGGTGCGGAGGTCATTTACAGCGCGGTAGCTCCCGTCCACGTTTCTGGCCACGCCAGCCAGGAGGAGCATAAGCTGATGCTCAACCTCCTCCGCCCCAAGTATGTAGTGCCCATACATGGTGAGCGTCGCCACCTGATTACGTACCAGAAGCTGGCTCAATCCGTTGGGATGCCCAAAGATAATATCCTGCTGATAGATAATGGCTATGTTGTTGAGCTAAATGAGGATGAGATCGCTGTTACAGGTCGCGTCCCTGCCACTAACGTCTTCGTAGATGGGGTAAGCGTAGGTGATATTGGGCAGGTGGTTATACGTGACCGCCAGCTACTCGCCCGCGACGGGGTGCTCTTGGTGGTCGTGACGATAGATAAGCAAAGTGGCGAGCTTGTCGCGGGGCCGGATATAGTGACGCGCGGCTTCGTATATGCTGCCGAAGCGGGCGCGCTCCTCGATGAGACCAAAGAGCGTATTCGCACCGCCGTTGACGGTATCAACCGCCACGCGACGATGGCCCCCGACTGGAACTACCTCAACAAGAAGATACGCGACGCCACCAGCCAGTACCTGTACGAGCAGACCCGCCGCAGGCCGATGGTGCTGCCCGTGGTGGTAGAGGTATAAAGGATAAAGGATAAAGGATAAATTATGTATGAGTAATGAACCTGAAGCTTTAGCCCAACGGACAAAGGCATTCGCTTTGAGGATCATACGGCTTTATCGGGCACTCCCCAAGTCTACTGAGGCACAGGTGTTGGGGAAACAAGTATTACGTTCTGGCACGTCTATTGGGGCCAATTATCGAGAAGCTTATCGTGCAAGGTCTGACGTAGAGTTCATTGCGAAAATGGGCGACTGTCTAAAGGAGCTAGAGGAAACTATTTATTGGCTTGAGCTTCTGTCAGAGTCAGGGATAATGTCTGAAGAAAAACTATCCTCCATATGTGACGAATCACGTCAGCTAACCGCAATCTTCGTAACAATCCTCAAAACAAAGCGAAACAAGTGACGATTCCACCTACTTCGTAGTTTATCCTTTTTCCTTTATCCTTTATAATTTACCAATGGTTAGTATCACTAAGGCTGCCGACATCATAGACGCCAACTACGACCTGGCGAACTTCGTGGGACCTGTGCCTTTTGAGGAGGTGTGGGTAGCTGAGAGTTATCTTGCTGTGCGCTTCCCCGACTCCTACAGGGAGTTCTTGCAGCGTTATGGCGCAGGCTCGTTTGGAGGCAGGGATGTGTACGGCCTGGGCGTGCCTGATACGGCTCTACCCAACGTGGTGTGGGCCACGGATGCCCTGCGCGGGGCGGACGACTTTTTCCCTGCCGACCTTGTGGTGATACAGGACACGGGCGAAGGGGATATCCTCTGCCTGGCTACCTCTCGCCTGAACGACGACAATGAGTGCCCGGTCGTGCAGTGGATACCCGACCTGACTTTCGAGGAGCAAGCCTTCGAGGTGGTAAACTCGACCTTCGCCCATTTCTTGCTTCGCCTGGTACGTAGCGTGATATAAGCGCAAAAGTAGGTGGCTATGGCACAGCCATCCGAGCCTCACAGGGGGAAGCCTCCCACCACACGCGTCTCCCGCGCTCTGTCTATGACAGGCGTGAAATCGCGCTGGGTTTTGCTGGGTGTAGGGTTGGTGGGGTTTGGGATAGGCGCTGTCGTTATATCTCTGCTGCTCAAGCAACCTACGCCAGCTGCTCAGGTAACTTCGGCCCCAACTGTGACTGCTACTCTGTACTCAGCTACTCGATCCGCTAAAGGCCCCAAGGTGCCTACACCCATATCACTTACCTCGGTAGCCCTCGTTGCCACTGCTTCCCTTGGCGCGCTGGTTGAGGCAAGCGTACTTCGCGTTGTGGCTGGCGACACGCTGGAAGTAGAGGTGGAGGGGCGTATAGCAGTAGTCAGGTTGTTAGATGTTGACGCTCCAGATGTTACTCCGCAACCTGTATGCTTTGGGCGGGAGGCATCGGAGCGCGCGCAGGCGCTAGTAGACGATCTGGATAGGCATGTGTGGCTTGAACGCGACGTATCAGAGAGATATCCCGATGGGAGACTGCTACGCTACGTTTGGCTGGAGTTACCTCCTGGCAGGCAGATGCTCAATGAAGCTTTGTTAGATGGGGGCTATGCTAAGGCCGCTATTTCTCCACCCGATACCAGGCATGAAGACCGCTTCTTGACTATCGAACATGATGCGCGGGTCCAGGGGCGCGGGTTATGGGGAGTCTGTGGCTCTTTCGGGGCGCCTCTTCCGACAGAAGTGATTGCTTCTCCTACAGCGCTTATTCCCTCGCAAACTCAGCCAATGGCAACTTCTACTGTACTCTTAACGAGATCACCTACTGGCCAGGTATATCCAACTACTCGACCAAGCTCAACGTCTATCCCCTCGTCTAGGCCCATTACAGTAATCCCGTCTCCGACAAAGCGCACCTCGCCAACTGCCAGCCCCACCCGAACAACCATACGAGTTGGCACGTCTACGCCCTCTCCTACGATTTATTACGTGCCTACACCCACAGCCACGTTGCTGCCCACCTCACTTCCAACGCAGCCTGATCCTTCCCCCACACCGCATTTAGCATCGGAGCAGCAATCGACACCTACCAGTTTGCCTCCTACGGCTACCCAGGCACCCCTGCCGACAGCCACTGCCGGACTGCGCTACGACCCAAATGGCCCTGACCGCGACTGCGCCGATTTCGCCACGCAGGCCGAAGCCCAGGCGTTCTTCATCGCAGCCGGTGGCCCTGAGCAAGACCCACACCGCCTCGATGGCGATAACGATGGAGTGGCGTGTGAGGCGCTACCGTGAATGGACGATGGACGACAGAGGGCGGACGATGGACGATAAGGGTTGAAACGTGATGCGTGATTACTTTGGACTTTGGACTAAGCGGTACTAACAAAACCTCTCCGTAGAGGCACGGCGCGCCGTGCCCCTACACGGCCCAACTCCAGTTGTGTTATGAGTTCTAAGTGGAAAGCATATACACGGCGAATGAGGCTAGCCAATGTTCGCCCATGTAATCTCCACTGGTAATGTGTGGCAGCGCGGCTTGCGCGTGCGATTGAGCGGATCTCGTCAGTAGGTGGTAAGCCGGGTCGTCCGGTGGGAAGGTGGAGGCTATACCATGCATACACCAGGCGCGGCTGAGGTTCAGGCCGTCGAGGTGTACTATCTGTGGGTCGGTGCGGTCAGTGACTGTGGCGGGTTTGAAAAGGTTCTCTGGTTTACTGTCACGTAGTCCCGGCATGAAGCGGTCTAGCCAGGAGCGGAACTCCGTAGGTGGAAGGGCACGGCGCATCAGGTCAGCTTCTACAAGGCAGGGTGAGAGAAAATCGTTGCCGCCTGGCTCCCACGATGCCGGGCAATCTTTATCCTTTGAAAAATAGGTATAGCAGCTCTCCACGATTAGCCTCTCAAGTCCCCTATGCCCCACGCACCGCGCATAGTCCAGCGCGAAGGTCATGCCGAAGGCGGTATTGCTGTGGGTGCCCACGCGGATGGGTAAGTTTGCCTGGGCAGGAAGTCCAGGTAACGCTGCACGAAGGTATCAGCGAGGGGCTGCAAATTGCGCGCCCATTTCTTGCCGTCGGGGTCGCGCCACGTCTGTAGTTCTTCGGCCAGCTTCAATAGCCATGCCCAACCGTACATACGCTCGAAGGAGCGGCGATTCGGCTGTTCGAGATAGGCTTTTTCGGCCAACAGGTTCTCTTCGGTAAGATTCTCATCCAGCGCGGCGCGTATCTCGCTCGCTTCTGGCAGGTCGGGCGAGACGCGCAGCAGATGCACCAGCATCCAGTGGCTATGGACCGAAGAATGCCAATCGAAGCAGCCGTAGAAGGCAGGGTGTAGCGTGCGCGGGCTTTGCAACTCCTCCGGCCCGTTGAGGACGTGTCCAGGGCTATTAGGGTATTCCCGCCGTATACCATCCAGCGCGAGGCGCGAGAAGCGCGAGGCCTGCTCCGTAGTCAAAGTCATGTTCTGCGCCATCTTACGTCTCCAATTTACGTATAAATTCTCAATTACACCCCATTTTACTCATCAAGCTTATTTCTCACCACTCCTCAAATCGTAAGTGTTCAGACATAGGGTAGAAGTATATCTGTAGGGGCGAGATTTATCGCGCCCTCGTCTGAGACATACCAGGACATACAGGGGCGAGATTTATCGCGCCCCTACATCCTAATTCCGGATGTTTACCAGGTGATAGCAGCTATGAGGACCAAACCTAACTTCAAATAGGAATTCCTTAACATGTGAGGTTAGGTTCTGAGCAGGATGGGGCTTTTGACAGAGGATGAAACTTCAACTTGCATAACCTTCTCTTAAGGTGCAAGTTAAGTTCGCGGCCCTCTCCACTACCTGTAATCTGAGCAACGCTTACCCTTAATCCACCACTTTTCCCCATACCTCATCCTCGTGATATAATATCTGCACCCAAACATATGTGCTGTTTCACGCCTGAGATGCGTTACGCATCCATGAGGTAAATTACCATGCCTTCCGCAACCGCAAAGAAACCCCCCAAGCCCTCCCCACCTACGTGGACCAAGATAGAGGGTGGCCGTTCTAAGTCTGGGGGTGCGACGAGCAGTGCACGCTCCACATTCCTCCCGCAAATCAAACAAACCACCCAGGCTATCAAAATCCAAAATCCAAAATCCAAAATCCAAAATCGTAATCCCTGCTCACGTGCGGCGAGAGATAGTTGCGCTTATGATGCTTGTCGTGGGGATGCTCTTCATTGTTGGATTGGTAGGGTGGAACGGGGGCGCTCAGAACATCGTTGGTGCGATGGGGAGTTTCCTGGCGCAGCTATTCGGCCTGGCGGCGTGGCTCGTGCCTGTAGTGATGGTGGCAGGAGCGTGCGTGCTCCTCATAGGGGCGAATCTGGACGCTAAGTGGCTCTCACCACTTGTGCCCGCAGGCTCGATTATTTTGCTGCTGGGTGTAATGGGCTTCCTGCACCTCTTCACCAACGGCCAGCGCGCAGCCGACCTGGGGCAGGGGGGAGGCTACCTGGGCCTCGCACTCTCTACCTTCCTCTCCGACTACCTGACGAAGCTGGGCGCGATGGTGGTACTGCTGGCGCTCATCGTGCTGGGTGTGATGCTGGCCTTCGGGTTATCGCTGGCGCAGGTGGTGCGCGGCGTGGGCCGCCCTACGCTGGCGGCGAGCCGTGCGGCGGGCCAGGCTCTCGACAGGGTGCGTGGCGAAGTATCGCAGATGCTCAAGGAGCGCTCTGGCCAGGGTGGCAGGAGTCACGAGTTTGTGCGTATCAATGGTGAGGACGTCCTCGTGGGCGAGACCGAGATGCACCCCACCCTGGAAATCACTAACGAGGACGGCACCCCGCTCGACTCCCACTCTCTCCCCACCGAGGCCGTCAGCGTCCTGGGCGAAGCGACACCTGCCTCTCCAGCCGCAAAGGGGAAGGAGAAGCCCTCCCCCATAATCAACATCCAGAATTTAAAGTCCAAATTCCAAAGTCCCCCTATACAGGTCATGTCGCCCCTGGGCTACACCTGGAACCTCCCGGCGCTCACCCTCCTCGAGAACACCGGGGAGATCAAGGTCAGCCAGTCGGACATCAAGGCGAAGATAAAGACTATCGAGGAGACGTTGCTGTCGTTCAAGGTGGAGGCGACCGTGCGCGAGGTCAACACCGGGCCTGCCGTCACTCAATTCGCTATCGAGCCGGGCGTGGGCGTCCACGTCAACAAGTTCACCAACCTGGACCGCAACCTGGCCCTCGCTCTCGCTGCCCCAGATATCCGCATCGAAGCGCCCATTCCGGGCCAGTCACGCATCGGTATCGAAGTGCCCAACGTATCGCTCCAGGTGGTCGGCCTTCGCAGTATCATGGAGTTGGAGGAGTTCTACAACTCCAAAGCGAAATTGAAAATTACCCTCGGCAGGGATACGCATGGGCGCGCCGTGGTGACGGGTATGGAGAAGCTGCCCCACCTCCTTGTTGCGGGCGCGACGGGGAGCGGCAAGTCGGTCTTCCTCAACTCCCTGGTGATAGGCTTCCTCCTGCAATTCACCCCCGACGACCTGCGCATGTTGATGATAGACCCCAAGCGCGTGGAGCTTACCGGCTTCAACGGCATCCCCCATCTCCTCCGCCCCGTAGTCACCGATATACGCATGGAGAAGGAGTTGGGCCACTCTAACCACTCACAGGGTCCGAAACCCAAGGTCCAAAATGACCGGGAGCGCCCGCTGACGGCAGTAGAGGTGCTCAAGTGGGCGCTGTGGGAGATGGAGCGACGCTACAAGCTCTTCGCCAAAGGGGCCAGGGACAAGGAGGGGATCAACAAGGTCTTCCGCAACATCGAGCAGTACCGCAACTTCGTTAAGGATAACCCCGATGCCCAGATGGAGCACGTACCTTATATTGTCATCATCATAGACGAGCTTGCGGACCTGATGCTGACCGCGCCGGAGGAGGTAGAGACCTCGCTGTGCCGCCTCGCGCAGCTTGCCCGCGCTACGGGCATACACCTGGTGGTCGCCACACAGCGCCCGTCGGTGGACGTGGTTACGGGTCTGATCAAGGCCAACTTCCCGGCGCGTGCTGCTTTCGCGGTGACATCGCAGGTGGATAGCAAGGTGATCCTGGACGGGAGTGGCGCGGAGAAACTGCTGGGGCGTGGCGATATGCTATATACCGCCTCCGACGAGAGCAAGCCTGTGCGTATCCAGGGCACATACGTGTCGGATGCCGAGTCGGACCGGATAGTCAACTTCTGGCGCAAGCAGTTGCCCTCCGAGGAAGAGTTGGCGGACAATGGGGTAGAGCCTGCGGTCCAGCCGATGCCGATGCCCGACTGGCTTGGCACAGGTGACCCCGACGCCGAGAGCGAGATGCTTGAGCAAGCCATCGAGCTTGTGAAGAAGCACCAGTACGTCTCAGTTTCGATGCTTCAACGCAAGCTGCGGGTAGGGTACAATCGCGCCGCTCGCCTGGTCGAGCAGATGGAGGAGATGGGCCTGATTGCCCCCGCCACCAACGAGAATCGCGGCAAGCCCCGCGAAGTCCTGCTGGGCGCGCCTGACCACCGCGCCTTCGATGCCGAAGTTGTGTCCTACGAGGAAGAGTAGATTTTCTTTCTCAACAAAAATAATCACAAAATCGGCTCCCAGAGCCGATTTTGTGATTATTTGTACAATCTTTTTGGTATAATTGAAGTATGGACGCGGACGAGATACTGGCTGGCCTGGACCGCATCAGCGAGAGGCGCATACAGGAAGCCATAGACGCGGGGGAGTTCGACAACCTCCCTGGCATGGGTAAGCCCCTCACTCATGAGGACAATCCCTTCGTGCCGGAGGATATGCGTGCGGCCTTCAAGGTGCTGTCCAATAGCGGCTTCGCGCCCGACTGGATGGTGGTGAGCCAGGAGATCGAGGCGGACCTTGAGAGGCTGCGCCACGACGCCGACCGCCACTTCGCCCGCCTGCGCGAGGGGCTGAAGGAGCTAGGTAGCGACCCCTTCGCCATCCGCCGTCTGCGCCAGGAGGTAGCCAGGCTGAAGGCCCAGCACCAGCGCGCCTCTGCCCGCCACCGAGCAGCGGTCGAGGAAATCAACCGGAAGATACGGCTCTTCAATCACATGACCCCCATAGCCTCCCTCCTCAAAGTACCTCTGTCAGTAGAGATAGAGATGAGGAAATTCGAGGATAGGGTGCCCGGGTATTTGAGCTACGCATAACACATAAGGATGGCTCATAAAGCCATCCTTATGCCCGTTAGGGTATCAGCTTATTGGTTCAGCTTACTTCTCTTTACTGCTTGGTATAGTTCCACCCATCAACTCATTGCCGGTACGCACGCTAAAGACTCTGAAGGTCGAGTGGTAGAGTGAAGTCGCTTTGGAAAGGTCCGTTTCGGCAGGATCGGTTTCCACATAGAAATCGCCACTGAGGGTAACGTAAGTTACTTGCTCGTCCGGGGAGAAATCGTCTAAGTAGGGTTGCTCTTCCTTCAACTCTGCTCTCAGGACATCTCTAATTCGCGCACATTTATGAAGCGAACGCTAGCTACCTTGACATTCTTCGCGTTCATTCCACCAACGGATGGATTTGCGGCAACGTAGTTTTGTATGCTGACCTCAGTGACGGGTCCAGTGATAGCTAAGGCTCCCGTAGCGGGAGTTGTAATCTTTCCCGTGACCGGTTCAACCGGGATAGACGCAGGGCTTTGTGCTGGCATTGGGGTTAAGGGTACTTTGCGGAACCTGTAGTTCCTGACCAGACAACATACCCGACCTTGTCCCAGGCGTCCAGATAATGAAGGCTAGCGCAAGTAGCATCAACCCTGCTAAAGCAACCCCACCAGCTATGAGAGGTTTGTGCATTTGAGTTCCCCTTTCCTCTACTTCATTGATATCTTATGGACAGTTAGGCGCGTTGCACCAAGCCTTGTACTGAAGTCATTTCAAGGGTGGCTGTGGGGCACTTTCTTCATTCTAAACTAGCACTATTAGTTATTTAGGCAGTGGCATTGGCGTAGGAGTAGGAAGTTTGAGTTGGAACCAGGTTTCTGGGTGGACCATGACTTGGTTCTTTATGTACCAGAATATACCATATTCCATGCCATAGATTAGCAGCCCCAGGAGCGTGACAACCAACAGACTCTTTCTGAAAGAATGGCCGTGCCTTACATCTATGATAATCTTCACAAATGCACTCAGGAATGCGCTACCAACTAAGAGGTAACCTATAGGTCCATTTAGTACCGGCGACCAGTCAGCTCCTATCAGTGACATTCCATGGAAAATACCCAATATGCCGATGCACTTTACGTAGAATTCTAAGCTATCATCCGAGTTCCTGCATCGCTCGGCTATAGTTTCTGCGCTTGCGGCGCTCTTCTCTCTCCTCTACTCTTCCCTCACGCAGTGCATCAACAATAACCTCCCTGGCTATAGCCGCAGAGGCGCTACTACCGGGTGAGGATGTTGAGTACGCTAACTGAGTGTCGGTATGATGTTGCGTCTTCTTTAGCTGTTGTCCGCAGTCGTTACAGAATCGTTCCGAGCCGCTATAATGACCCCCACAATTAACGCAATATGGCATGGAGCACCTTCCCTATGGTATAGCACGATAACTACGGCTTTTATGCCATAACTATATCATGTGCTATGACTCTCAGGAATTGCCCAAAAGTGGGAAGCGTATAGATGACTTTAGTTCTATACGGAGTAGGACATCTACTCTGGCAGAAGCATAGCCTGTAGCTTCTCCCAGGCCTCCGCATGGTGTGTTATGCGGAGCAACCGCCCGCCCGGCCCCATGTAGGTGTGGGTGGTGCTCGCCTCGATCAGGAGCGCACCGTCCTCAACCCGCTCCATCCTGTATGCTAGCTTGAGGCGCACGCGGTCCATCGCCTCCACCCACGTGGAGACTCGTATCTCGTCATCGTAGCGCGCCGACTGCTTGTAACGCACGCTCACCTCGACCACGGGCAGCAGCACGCCCATCTCCTCCAACTGGCGGTAGGTGAAGCCGAAGTGGCGCATGAACTCGGTGCGCCCCATCTCCATCCACACCAGGTACTCGGCGTGATGCACGATGCCCATTGCATCGGTCTCTGCATATCGAGCACGTAAAGTGTGAGATACTTCGCGGCTGAGTGGCTCCAACTGAGCCTCTTTCATCTATTCTGCCCCCTATCTCTTTGCGTCCCCTGTTGGGACGTAAGCGAGCCAATTCTACCATACGTGAAACGGGTTGACTTGATACCAGCATAACCCGCCGTGCTGCTAGCCCCTAAACACGAGGTGCCAGAAAATCCCACTCCTTGTGTCTATCTGTATAATTCAATTATGCATTATATCGAAGCAACTAAGCGCCTGTTCGTGAGTTGAGATCCAAACACCGGTATGTCAGATATGCTGGTAAAACTATATACTCTGCCGGAGATTACGCCCCTCGTCGCCCGGCTGAAGGCAAAAGATATAGACGTTCGCCAGGCTGCTCCCTCTGAAAAGCGAATCGTCGCCAATTGGGTGCGCCTCCACTTCAGCGAGACGTGGGCCGCTGAGTGCGAGGCTGCAATCGAGCAAAGGCCCGTCTGTTGTTACATTGCAGTTGAAAAGAGCCAGACCCACGCAGCAAATGACAGCCCTTATTCTTTGCCCGCCGAAAAGCTGGTGGGCTTCGCCTGCTTCGACGTTACGGCGAGAGGTATGTTTGGCCCAACGGGTGTGCAGGAAGAGTATCGCGGGCGTAACATCGGTAAGGCGCTCCTGCTAGCATGCCTTCACGTGATGGCGGCTCGAGGCTATGCCTACGCCGCGATTGGCTGGGCAGGTCCTACCGAGTTCTATTCGAAAGCTGTAGGCGCGACGATAATAGAGGGTTCGGAGCCGGGTATCTATCGAGGGCCGCTCACCGGTACATCTGAGTAGGATTTTCACCCAATATTGCGGACATACACATCTAAAGTATGTAGACATAAGAACATGTGAGGTGTATCATCCTTTACCTATGTTTTCTGCTTATCTCAATTTACCCGGTGCCGGAATCTAGTTATCATTATGGTCACGATTACAACAAGAATATTCATAATAAGCAAAGATACTTCACCCCAGGATGTGAAATCGAGACGTATCCAAGCGTATATGATAGCTACTATTTGTGTAGCAACGAATACCCCACGCGCAAACAGAGTCGTAAGTCGAAAAGGCCCGATTCTGGGGGCTAAATCCCTTTCGTTGGCGTAAGTTTCCCAACCCAAACCACCAAAATGAGGCTCTAAGCGATCTCGTATATATGCTACCATTTGCCGAACTCTCGTGTGACTATTCGCCCAGCCAGCTGCTAAGAACATAGCAAGAAACGGGTAGGTTAATACTGCTGATGCTGGCAGGTTGGTGCCTACAGTTAGGAATGTACCAACAGCTACGAGTGCTAAAGCAACTAACTGATGTTGAATCTCAAGCCGCTTTAATAGCTCATCTCGTAGAGCTGAATACTCTGCTATGACTATATCGTTTGAGGGCATCTTGTCCAGGAAATTAACTTTGTTATCTTTTACCACTTTGTGGCTTTGCGCTGAAATATCGTTTGTTATACGACGCCCGCCACGGGCGGCGCGGCCAGCTTAATGTAGCGCTGTACGCTCTTGCGGTTGCGGCTGTCGGGGGCGAGGCCTAGTATCGCCAGTAGCTTCTTCTCATCGGCACCCGCTTTGGCCTGCTCGACTGCGAAGGTGTCCCTTAGCGACTGCGGGGTGACTATCTTATTGATGCCTGCGGTCTCGGCTATGCGGTCCACGATCTTGTTGATGGATTGGGGCAGGAGATTGAACATCCTTGAGACCGGTTTGTAGTCGTCCAGGTATCGCTGATAGGCCTCGGTGAAGTCGATGCCCGCCGCCAGCTTCCGCTCCTTCTTCTGCGAGCGGGTGTCCTCATAGTAGATGTATATTATGGGCCTCTCAGGGTCCCCTATGTCTACATGGTCAACTTTGAGGGCCAGCAACTCCGTGCGCGTCAAGCCGAGCTTGACCAGTAAATAAGCAATCAAATAGGTGCGCGAGTTCTCCTCCTGGGCAGCGTCCAGGATCGCATCTTGCTCGTGAGGGAAGAGGGTCTGAGGGGTCTTGAGGGGGATGTAGTCGGGAAAGAAGCTGTCGGCGGGGTTCTTCGCCAGCACCTTCTCCTCGTCTACCAGGTAGCGATACATACCTTGAAGAGAGGTAAGACGGCGCTTGCGGGTAGACTTGTTGTTAGCCTGCCCCAGGAAGTTGGCGATGTCGGTGGGGGAGATGCGGTCTACGGTCTTGTTCCCTACAGTCTCCTGGAAGAGGGAGAGGTCGTACATGTAGGAGTTTATCGTGTTGATGGGGCGGCGCTGCTGCTCGAGATGCCGCCTGTACCACCACCGCGCCACGTCCAGGCTGGAAGTGGGAGTGAGGGCCGGTATGTCGGCCACAGGCTGCGTAAGCTCCCCACGGTTGTTCAGGCCAAACAGGGGGGCCTGCACCGGCAAGGTCTGTTGCAGCTTGCTCTCCACCACTTCCTGCTCGGTCTTTACCTTCGGCTTGGGTCTAGGCATGGCTAACGTACCCCTCTCTATATGTGCGTAACCCTCTCTGAGCCGATTATATGTCAAGCTGTGGTGGGTTGCAAGTTGGACGATAGACGATAGACGATAGACGATAGAGCGTGCCGTGAAACGTGAGAATACTGCTTACTGCCTACTGCTTTCTGCCGTCCGTCGTCCGTCGTTCAGCCTATCAATCCGGTATAATTACCCTATGGCAACTCCCCGTCCTCCCGAGACCTCCAACGTCAAGCGCCAGGTGCTGGCGGACGGCACATTGGTGTTCGTGACTCTTATCTGGGGTTCGACCTTCGTGCTGGTGAAGGATGTGCTGGACCATGTTTCGCCTATGGTGCTGCTGGCGGCGCGCTTTGCGATAGGTGTGGTTGCTCTCGCTCTCGTATTGCTGGTTTTGCGGCGTTGGCGTGGCCTCACGATGCGCGAGCTTGCCTGGGGGAGCGTGGTGGGCGTGGCGCTATGGGGTGGGTATGCCTTCCAAACAGTGGGTATGCAGTGGACCACAGCCAGCAACGCGGGCTTCCTAACAGGGATGTCGGTTGCGCTCGTGCCCATCCTGGGGATACCTATCCTGAGGCAGGTGCCGGGCAGGTGGGCTTGGATAGGGGTAGTGCTCGCCATTGTTGGCCTGGCGATGCTCAGTCTCCGTTTCGACCAGGGAGTGAGCGTGAACATAGGTGATGTGTTGGTGCTGGGGTGCGCGGTTGCCTTCACCTTTCAGATAGTGCTGATTTCCTATGTCTCGCACTTCGGTGATCCCATAAGGATGACGTTAGTACAGGTGCTGGTGGCGGGCGTGTTGAGCGCGGCGAGCGCGGTCCTGTTCGAGCGTCCCGTATCGGGTCTTAGCGCCGAAGTGTGGGCGGGTATAGCGTTTTTAGGCATCGTCGTGACCGCCATGACCATAGTGGTGATGATGACCGTGCAGCGTTTCACGCCAGCCGCCCACGCCGCGCTTATCTTCACCCTTGAGCCTGTATTCGCCGCCGTCTTTGGCATCTGGCTGCAAGGCGACCGCCTGACCGCCCTCGGTTGGACCGGGGCGGCCCTCATACTCTCCGGTATGCTGGTTGCCGAGCTTGGCCCCTACGTGTGGCATTACCTGGCCGCGAGAAGGCTCAAGTTAGCTTATCCACGATATGCCGGTAATACGAAAGAATCGCCAGGGTTGGCCGATGGACGAAAGCTGTAAATCTCGAAGCTAGAAGCTGGAAAGTTGAAATATGATAGCCGAAGCCGTTTCTCTAGACGTAGTCCCTTACGCAGACATAGCGAACAAGCGCAAGCCTCATTACTGCATCCACTCCGACCTCAAGCTGCGCACGCGGGGAGATGCGGTGCAGTTCATAGACAGGGTAGGCATCGCCCTACTCTTTCCGGGCGACAACATACCGCTGCCCGACTTATGGACCGCCATCAACGGCATAGAGCGCAAGCTCCCCAAGCACCACCATGACCAGGCCCTCCACAAGACCTGGGACTGGAAAGACACCATACCGTCGCGCAAAGAGGCGTGGTACGGCAAGCTGGTGCGTGGCAAACCCGCTTTCCTCTCTTTACGCGACCTCCCCGCGGTATATGCGCTCTCCTCCAATTATGGGGAGCTTGACGACTACCTCGAAGCTTACGCCGACGGGATGATGAGCAATGAGGCCAAGACGGTTTATGAGGTGCTGCTCGCGGAGGGGCCGATGCCCACCAGCGCGCTCAGGAAGGCGTGCGGCCTGGGCGGCGGTGGGGACAACGCCCGCCGCTTCGAGCGCGCCATCGCCGAGCTACAAACCGACCTGAAGATAGTCAAGTCGGGCATCTCCGACTCGAACAGGTGGAAATACTGCTACATATACGATCTTCTCCTGCGCTGGTCTCCCACGCTTGGAGAGCAGGCGCGGCAGTACACGAGCCGCACCGCCATGCGCTATCTCATATCACGCTATCTCCAGACCGCGATAGCTGCCCCTATCCAGGTCTTTCCACGCCTCCTCAGTTGGGACCCAGGAGTTACGGAGCGTGTTGTAGACGAGATGCTGCAAGACGGCGCGCTTCATGCCATCCGCGTAGTAGGCGGCCCAGGCATCACGCCCAGGTCGAAACCCTCTCCCACAGGCGACGTGTGGCTAACGCTGAATGTGTAAGTCTACGATGCGTAGGAACACGCTGTACTAAAAGCATAACAGAGACGCAAACGCCATGTACTACACTGGCTCTCTGTTTCTTACAATTATTCGACCCGCAGGGTCGAATAATTGTAAGGAAAAGAAGATTCTCCCTCTTTTGTGCATCTTGCACATATAACTTTCTATTGACTGTGGTAAAACAGAGGTATTGGGGTTACACTAGAGGTGGCTAGGAGGGTAGGGCGTGGGTGGGCAGGAGCATACGGATGATACCCCTCAGCACCTGGCTCCCGTGCTTGACGCGCTGAGGGCTGATCCCGCCAAGGTAGCGTATTACCGCGACCTCTGAAGCCGCTCCGGCAGTATGACATCGAGCATCACGGCGACCTCGTGAAGACACTTGCTGCTTACTTGCGGCATGGCGGCAATTCTACCCAGGCGGCAAATGCGCTCTACCTGCACCGCAACTCGCTACGCTACAGGCTGGCGCGTATCCAGGCGTTGCTCGGCCTCGACCCGGACGATGCTGATGCCCGCCTTGCTCTGCAAATAGCCCTGTTGATTTCTACGGAGGGTTGACATGAAAGAGGAGCCTACACCGATAGCCTTGACCAGCGCCCGCAACAAGCTGCCCGGTGTAATCACCGCCGTGAAGCGTGGCGACGTGATGTGCCAGGTCGATATGCAGGTGGGGGATAACCACGTCGTGGCGGTCATCACCACCGAAGCCGCCGACGAGATGGGTCTTCAGGCCGGCATGGAAGCGATTGCCACCTTCAAGTCTACCTCTGTAATGATAACCACCCGCAGGAGTGAGGGCGGCGGGCTATGACGGCAGATATCATCTGTCGTCCGTCGTCCGTCGTCCGTCGTCCTATTACTCCTTTCCTGCCTGTCCGCTTTGGTAGGGTGCGGTGACACCGGAGGCGCATCCACCTCTCAGCCCCAAGACGAGGTAATAGTGTTTGCAGCGTCGTCTCTCCAGGATGCTTTTGGAGAGATAGCTAAGGGTGTAGGGGATAAGGTTACATACAGCTTCGGCGGCTCACAGGCATTGGCAACGCAGTTGTCACAGGGAGCGAAAGCCGATGTATTCGCCTCGGCTGACTTGAGGAGTATGGAGGCCGCTGTATCGGCGGGTGTAATTTCGCGTGGCACTGAGCAAGTGCTTGTTACCAATAGGCTTGTGGCGGTCCCCGCGCCTGGTAGCACTAAAATAGCCGCGCTGGCCGACCTCGCCAAACCCGGCCTAAAGCTGATGCTCGCCGACAAGGCAGTTCCGGTAGGCAACTACAGCTTGCAGATGCTCGACAGGCTGGCCGCTGACGCAGCTTACGGTAAGGATTTCAAGGATAAGGTTCTGGCTAATGTGGTCTCATACGAGAATAGCGTCCGGCAAGTGCTGGCGAAGGTGCAGCTTGGAGAGGCGGATGCGGGTATCGTATATACGACCGACGCTATAGCTGCGAAGGGCCAGGTGGGAACCATCGATGTGCCCGACCCCTATAATGTGCTCGCCACATACTATATAGCACGCACGAAAGATGCCCCACACCCGCAGGCGGCGGAGCGATTCATACGATTCGTCCCTCTCTCGAGGAGGGCCAGAAGGTTCTACAGAGGATTACGGCTTCGGGCCTCCTGGAGCGAATCCGTAGTTGAGCTTAGAGCGACAGGCAGGCTCATTGCCGAATAGCGCGGCGACGGTACGCTCTATTATGGGTAGAGTACTGCTTGGATTGGCTGTAGCGCTTTTCACGGCATTCCTCACCTTGCCTATCGTAGCACTGCTTTTGCGCGTGCCGTTGTCCACTCTGGCCGACTATGTGACGCGCCCTATCGTGGTAGATGCTCTCTTACTGAGCCTGTATACCAGCCTCTTGAGTCTCGCGCTAATGGTGCTCCTGGGAACTCCCATCGCTTACCTCCTGGCGCGGTACTCTTTCCCCGGCAAGCGCCTCCTTGAGACCCTGCTTGAGATAACGCTCGTCCTGCCGCCTGCCGTAGCCGGGCTGGCTCTCTTGCTGGCGTTTGGGAGGCGTGGGCTGTTGGGTCCGGCCATCGAGGACGCGGGGCTGGACATCGCTTTCACTACGGCGGCGGTGGTGCTGGCGCAGACCTTCGTAGCCTCCCCTTTCTACGTGCGGGCGGCGCGTGCAGCTTTCCAGAGCGTAGCCGTCGAGCTTGAGGATGCTGCCGCCACAGATGGCGCGGGGCGTTGGGCGCGCTTCTGGCACATACTCTTGCCTCTCGCTCTGCCAGGCATGATGGGGGGCGCGGTCATGGCATGGGCCCGCGCCCTCGGTGAGTTCGGGGCCACCATCCTCTTCGCGGGCAGCTTCCAGGGTGTCACCCAAACGATGCCCCTCGCCATCTATGTAGCCTTTGAGAGCGACCTAAATGCCGCTATCGTGCTCTCTGCTATACTGGTGGTCGTCTCCTTTACCCTCCTGATCACTTTCAAGCTGCTGTCGGGGCGGCGGTTGGACGTCGTTGGCATGGGCGAGTAAGCTGATTATAATAGCATAGCTGGTCTTATTCACTCAACCATCGGTGGAGCCATGTCCGAGACCATCTACCTTGAAGACCTCTCTGCACGCATAGGCAACGCCTGGTTCGTATTCAGGGACAGATCGTATCGTGTCCAGGATGTCCATTCTGTTACCACCCGGACCTTTGGGTCAAATCGTAGCCTGCTCTTTGCAGCTGGTTACCTCTCCTATTGGCGTTGCATTATTGGCGGGTGTTCTTGAGGGGCGATACAGACTTGCTACCAGGGCTATCAGAGATACCTGTGGTAGGTGGTTGCATATATATTCTCTCTGGTTGCCTATTTATTCTCTCTATAATGCTTGTCCTGGCGTTTGTCTATACTCTTTATTCATTGATCACCACACCGCGCAGCCTCATGTACCTGATAGTCCTCCATGGAACCTTCGGGAAGTCCACCGCATTTGCATCATTAGACAGGAAGCGCCACTGAGCGTATTGCCGAAGCAATGAATAAAGCCCTCGCCGACAAGATACCGGCAGAAGGGCAACCGCCTCCCCTGGTTGATAAGGAGGCGCAAACAAATTCTGAACAATCCTCGCCGGAAAGTACACATCTTACGGACGGAGTTGTCAGTATCACGCCGTGGGAGGTAAAGGTGGGCGAAAAGAGTTATCCTCGGCCTTCGATCAAGTCTGCTCGCTTATCGGAGGTCCAGGTCGATAGCGTTAGTGACTTTCTAGATTTAGCGGTGTTCGTTGGGCTATCGTTTTCGGTCATAAGAAGTGTTTTATAAATGGCTCGTAGACAATTCAACGGACCCCAACCACGGGCTATTCTCTACACTTGGTCTTGCCGGTATATTCTTGTGGCCCATTGCCCTCTTGATAAAGGAAGGCGTCAGGCACCAAAGGCGCACTGTGGTCGAGCTGCGGGGCGCTTTCGGACGTGTCAATGCATTTGCCACTATGGATGAGGCATATGCCAAAATGATCGTAGATACCATAGAGCCACCTCGAAAGCGTCGAGCCTCTCACAAAGGCACTACCTCCGGCATTTCTATTGATAGCTACCGACCCCTATGTTATAATCCCCGCGCTATTCCATTTTCAGGCGTCAATTTCAGCTATTTTCTAATCTCTAACTTCTAGGGTCTGATTTCTAACTTCCGAGGAGAACTAAATGAGCATACTTGCCAACAAGAACACCAGGCTCATCGTGCAGGGCATGACGGGACGTGAAGGCACCTTCATACTCAGCAGATGATCGAGTATGGCACAAACGTCGTGGGCGGCGTTACCCCCGGCAAAGGTGGTACAAAGCACCTGGATGTGCCCGTGTTCGATACCGTTGCCGATGCCGTCAAGGAGACAGGAGCCAACGCATCGGTCATATTCGTGCCCGCGCCCTTTGGAGCCGACGCCATCCTCGAAGCGGTATCTGCCGAGCTGCCACTGGTGGTGTGCATCACCGAGGGTATGCCCGTGCTCGATATGATGCGCGTGTACAACGCCATGAAAGGGAGCAAGAGCCGCCTGATCGGCCCCAACTGCCCCGGCCTCATTACGCCGGGCGAGGCCAAGCTGGGCATCATACCGGGCTATATCTGCAAGCCGGGCAACGTCGGTATGGTATCGCGCTCAGGCACCCTCACTTACGAGGTGATATGGGCGCTCAGCGAGATAGGCATGGGCCAGAGCACGGCGGTCGGCATCGGAGGCGACCCCATCAACGGCACGAACTTCATTGACTGCCTCCGCATGTTCCAGGACGACCCCCACACCGAGAAGATAGTGATGATAGGGGAGATAGGGGGCGACGAAGAGGAGAAAGCTGCTCGCTTCATCAAAGAGTACGTTACGAAGCCCGTCGCCGGCTACATAGCGGGCCGCACCGCCCCTCCGGGGAGGCGCATGGGCCACGCTGGTGCCATCATATCAGGTGGCGCTGGCACCGCCCAGGGGAAGATAGATGCTATGGAAGACGCGGGCGTGAAAGTGGCTAAGATACCGACGCAGATACCGGGACTGCTCGCTTGAATCTCTCATAGTATGCCAATGCCCTCACAGATGGAGGACACTATGGTAACAATCAGGCCAGCGCGCCCAGACGATGCTCGTGGCATCGCTCGCGTTCACATCGATAGCTGGCGTACCACCTATCGCGGGCTGGTGCTGGATGATTACCTGGCGAGCCTGCGCTATGAGGATCGGCAGAGCATGTGGGACCGGATACTGAATGACCCATCTTACCGGGGCTTTATATACGTCGCTGAAGCCGAAGGTGGGGAAATAGTAGGGTTCGTGTCGGGCGGCCCATCGAGGTCGGAGGATGAGCAAGACGCTCAATACGATGGGGAGCTATACGCCATCTACCTCATCGAGGCTTACCAGGGGAAAGGGATAGGACGGCAGCTCGCTAAGGCGCTGGTAGAGCGGATGCACCAGGCCAATCTCCGTTCGATGCTGGTATGGGTCATCGCGGGCAACCCAGCGCAGAGGTTCTATGAAGCCCTGGGCGGGGTAGAACTGCGCCAGCAAGAATTCGAGCTTGGCGGCGTGATGCTGGACGAAGTAGGCTATGGGTGGAAAGATACTTCACACCTGTTGTAAGCCGGACGACGGACGATAGACGATAGACGATAGACGATAGATTTTACCGCAGAGACGCAGAGGGCGCAGAGGTTTTTTGGGGATTCACGTTTCACGCATTATCGTCCATCGTCCATCGTCCATCGTCCATTCGTCAGACACAACGGAGACTGTCCCTATGAGACCGGACGGTGTGCTCATGCGGACTCTTGAAGAGTTGGCGGCCAATGCCTGGCCCGCGCACGTCCAGCAGCACATGGGAGCGTGGCGCCTCCGTGCTTCGGAGGACGTGACCCAGCGGGCGAACAGCGTCCTCCCCCTCGGCGCGATGCCTGCATACGCGGGCTGGTACGACGAGGTCATCTCCTTCTACGAGAGGCGACGTCTCCCTATCAGGTTCCAGGTCAGCGACGCTGCTCCTGAAGGACTTGACGCTATCCTGCAAGGGATGGGCTACACGGCGGAAGCGCATAGTGCGGTGTATGGCGCGCTCTGCCGTGACGTGGTTGAGCGGTCCCCACATGCGGAAGGTTTGCAAATAACCCTCTCCGATCACCTTGAGGAGAATTGGCTCGACTTTTTCCTGCAACTTGAAGGTCATGGCGAGGCTAAGAGAGGGGCTTACAGGCGCATTATAGGGTCTATTGGCCCGCCCGCGTGCTTCGTAGAGGCATTGCAGGATGGGGTTGTTGATAGGCATAGGCATGGGTGTCGCTGAGCGTGAGTGGGTCGGGATGTTCAATATAGCCACCCTGGCACGCTACAGGCGCAAGGGTGTGGGCACAGGCATAGTGCGCGCCCTGGCAGAGTGGGCTTTGGAAAATGGCGCGGCACAGTCATACCTACAGGTGATGCTCACCAATAGCAACGCCATAAACCTGTATACTAAGCTTGGCTTCAAGTATCTATACGCCTATCATTATCGTGTGGCGCAATCGGACCCGCGTGGTAAGAAGCCTAAGCGTAAGTCAGGCAATGAAGCTTAGCTTGATTTAGAACCTGTAGGGGCGGTTCATCGAACCGCCCTTTCGTGCTTCCGGGAGAGCGAAGATGTTGCCGACTTGAAACTCGAATGGCAGGCTGAGAGGTTTACACTTGGATACCGCCTTTAAAAATGACCCAGGCGAGAGATATTCATGATCCTATGCCTCTTCAAGTGTTTCCTCAGGGTAGAGGCGAAGAGCCATGACAGATTTCGTAATGCCGGAGAGCAATTTCAGCAATGCGGAGATCGCCTCCGTATACGATGAGCTATCCTTCTGGTCTTCGAGGTTTGGTGCGTTACTCTTCAGCCATATCAGGCTCCAGCGTGACCTTAACATCCTCGACCTCGGCTGCGGCACAGGCTTCCCTATGTTCGAGCTTGCGCATCTTTATGGGACCTCATCCGGATTACGGGCGTGGACATATGGAAGGAAGCACTGACAGGGCGAGGGCAAAGCTGGCGGTGTATGGCCTCCGAAATGTGGGATAGTGGAGGCTGATGGCGCGCGATTGCCGTTTGGGGGCGATGAGTTCGACCTGATTGTTTCCAACCTCGGCGTCAACAATTTCGATGACCCTACGGCTGCTTTTTCGGAGTGCTTTCGGGTAGCGAAACCGGGCGGCAGGCTAGTGTTGACGACGAACGTCAGGGGCCATATGCGGGAGTTCTACGACGTTTTCCGAGAGACGCTGCAAGGCAAAGACGCATACCTGGAACGTTTGGAAGCCAACGAGGCTCATAGGGGGACGAAAAGTACACTCTCGCGCATTGCAAGTGGCGGGGTTCCGGGTAACGCGAGCTATAGAAGACGAGTTCCGGATGCGCTACGTAGATACGAGCGCCTTGCTGAACCACTCGCTGACCAGGATCGGCTTCTTAAGTGGGTGGCGGAGCGTGGTCGAGCCGGAGGACGAAGTGGAGATATTCGCGGAGGTGGCACGGAGGTTAGATGAAAGAGCCAGGAAACAAGGCGAGCTTGTGATGACCGTGCCAATGCTTTATCTTGAAGGTGAAAAACCATAACTGGTGCCGAAGCGCACATAAGTGAAGGAGATATAATGAGCGACAACACGCAAAGCAACTTACTCATAAGAATAGATGATTACCTGGAAAACCTCTTCTCCGCGAATGACGATGCGTTGCAGGCGGCGCTTGAGGAGAGCGACCGCAACGGCCTCCCCCAGATCAACGTATCGGCTAACGAGGGGCGACTGCTTCACATACTGGCGAGGCTATCGGGCGCGAAGAGGATATTGGAGATAGGGACGCTGGGAGGGTACAGCACCATCTGGCTGGCCCGCGCTCTGCCGGAAGGCGGCAGCCTGCTCACCCTTGAATACAGCCCCAAGCACGCCACAGTAGCTCGCGCCAACATCGAGCGTGCCGGGCTTGGCGATAAAGTGGAGGTGCGCGTGGGCGCGGGACTGGACCTCCTGCCGCAGATTGAGGCCAATGGCGAAGGCCCTTTTGACCTCTTCTTCATAGACGCTGATAAGGATAATTACCCAGGCTACCTCGATTGGGCCATCAAGCTGTCGCGCCCAGGAAGCGTCATTTTGAGCGACAACCTTATCCGCAACGGTGTCGTTATCGACCCTGCTCCAGATGATGTCGTCGCAACGGTTGTATCCCAATACAATCGCCGGTTAGCCACCGATCCCCGCCTGGAGTTGTAATCCTCCCCATCGTCCGAGGAAATACCGACGGCCTCGGCATCACAATTGTCCGGTAAAATGGTATACTATCGGGACGAAAGACGAAAGACGAAAGACGAAACGGAGAAACGTGAAGCGTGATTACAGGGAATCAATAAATCCTTTGTGTTCTTTGTGTCTTTGTGTTCTTTGTGGTTAATCCATACGTCACGTTTCACTCAGGTAAAACCGATGTCCACACCAGTATCAACCGAAAACCTCGCTGAGGAGATAAAGGCGCTCACCAGCCGGATACACGACATCAAGGTGCGTCTTTGACTTGCCCACTAAAGAAGCGGAGATAGCGCGCCTCAGCGAGGAGTCGCAAGCGCCCGGCTTCTGGGACGACCAGCGCGCCGCCCAGGTCTCCATGCGCCGTCTCACCACCCTCCAGGGGCAGGTTGACCAGTGGCGCGACCTTACCAAGCGCGCCGCCGACCTGGACGAGCTTTTGGAGCTTGCGCTGGGGGAAGATGACGAAGCCTTGATTGGCGAAGTAGCCCATGACGCCACGCGCCTCACGCGCGAGCTTGACAGCCTGGAGCTAACCCTTATGCTCAGCGGGCCGCACGACGCGGGCAACGCTATCGTGTCGGTCCATGCCCGCGAGGGTGGGAGTAGAGGCGCAGGACTGGGCGCAGATGCTCCTGCGGATGTACATCCGGTGGGCCGAGGCGCGTGACTACGGCACCGAGATACTGGACCAGATGGAGGGGGACGAGGCGGGCATCAAGAGCGCCACTATCCTCTTGAAGGGCCTGAACGCCCACGGCTACGCTCGCGCAGAGGCGGGCACCCATCGCCTGGTGCGCCTCTCACCCTTCGACGCAGCCCACCGCCGACATACCTCCTTCGCCCTCGTTGAGGTGCTTCCCGAATTGGAGGACGAGGGGGAGGTGGAGATCAACCCTGACGACATCGAGGAGGACTTCTACCGCTCCACGGGCGCGGGCGGCCAGAACGTCAACAAGACCTCCACCGCCGTGCGCCTGAAGCACCTCCCCACAGGCATCGTGGTGACGTGCCAGAACGAGCGCAGCCAGCTCCAGAACCGCGCCACCGCGATGAGCATCCTCCGCGCCCGCCTCTGGGAAATAGAGGAAGCCCGCCGCGCCGAAGAGCAGGCCCGCCTCAAAGGCGAGCACGTCTCGGTAGGCTGGGGCAGCCAGATACGCTCCTACGTCCTCCACCCCTACAACCTCGTAAAAGACCACCGCACCGGCCACGAAGACACCAACCCCGCCGCCGTCCTCGACGGAGCCATAGACGGCTTCATCGAAGCGTACTTGCGTTGGAAGCTAACCTCTTAAACATGATTGTAAATAGCGGTTTAATCACAAAGAGCACAAAGACACAAAGGACACAAAGTTTTATGATGGTTTAAGACTGACATGAAATCTATGCATAGGTCTTCCCGAAAGTCTCATAGAATAGAGATAAATCCCATTCATCCTTTGCGTTCTTTGTGTCTTTGTGCTCTTTGTGATTAACCTCAACCTTCCTATAAAACATGCCTACAGCAACTGCTTCAGCCCTGGTCCCGACATCCGCCGAGAGGGTGTTCGACTTTATAGCGGACTACCGGAACATTCCGCGCTTGCAGCCGCAGTTCTCCTCCGCGAAGGTGGTTAGCCAGCAGGAGCGCGGGCAGGGCGCGATTGTGGAGCTCGTCCGGGCGCTTCCACGGTATGCCTATGCGCGTGAAGAACAAGATAGTCACTTTTACCCCGCCACGCAGGTTGGTCAGTATCAGCGAGGGGACCGTGCTTAGCCGCAACACGTGGGAGTTCGAGCCTGTGGAAGATGGCGATGGCACGCCCTCTACGCGCGTCACATTCAGCGTCGAGTACAAAGTAGCTGCCGGGCCGTTTGGGAAGCTCTTCACGGGCGTGGCGTCTTCCCTGTTCCACAAAGAGATACAGGAAATGACTGACGGGTCGCTGCGGCGGCTGGGCGAATTGCTGGACAGGAGGGTTTGTAGGGGCATGGCGCGCCCATCGGTGCCAACTAATTCCCCTGGCGGGGAAAGCACGGCGGATAAATCCGCGTGCTACTCAAACGAAGCCCGCCTACGCGGGCTGGCGGTTAGCCTCCGAAGGGAGGCTTTGTATATGTAGCCCGCACATTCATGTGCCGGGCGATGCGGGAAGCGGTGTGTTAGCTGGGCCAGATGATGGCGCGCCATGCCCCTACATCTGTATCAGTTGCATTAAGGAGTTCTTCGATGCCTGTAGGTCCAGGGTCTCTCTTGAGGAAAAGCTATGCCTTCTTCGCCCTCTTTATAGTGGCTGGGCTTGGGCTGATTGCTACTCCCGTTCGCACCAGCCTGGGCGCGCAGGGCATAGCTGATACGGAAGGCGCTGGTAACTCCTCGCAGCTTGGCCTGCTCACCCCACCCATCTTCGGCCCTAACGTGCGCGCCAACAGCGACAGCACCCTCTTCGGGCAGCACGAGCCGAGCCTTGCCGTGAGCCGCACCGACCCTGACGTCGTGGTAGCCGCCGCGAAAGACTACCGCAACGGCAATGTGAAACAGGTGTGGATAGACGTTTCAACCGATGGTGGCGCGACCTGGCCCGCCAATCGCCAGCTACAGATACCGGGCATCCCTGCCGACGTGCCCATACAGAGCGACCCTGTGGTCATGGCCCGCGACGATGGGCGCATCTATGTAGCCTGCCTGGCGACCAATAGCGCTCAGAACCGGGGCGGCATCTTCATTACCTGGACCGACGACGACGGCGCTACCTGGCGCAATCCCTCGGTGCCGATCTTCTATCCTGAGAACTCCCTGGACGACAAAGACTGGTTCGCAATAGACAACAACCCAGCCAGCCCCTATTACCACCGCATGTACATGATGTACGCGCCCAGCGCGGATCACGTGGTCGAGCAGCACTCCACGGACGGCGGCGTTAGCTGGTCTGCGCGCCAGACGATAAGCGCCTCCGACACTGAATATACATACCCGGTGGTCGCAAGCGACGGCACGGTATACAACTTCATGATGCTCCACTGGGGCGCAAACCGCACAGGCACCGTCCAGCTAACGAAGTCCACTAATGGCGGCGTCACCTGGTCCGCGCCGTCAACGGTGGCGACTGCCCAGCAGCCAAGCGTCCCCCATCCGGGCCGGCGACCAATTTCCGCTTCTTCGCGATACTCAGCGCAGCCGTAGACCCCGCCGATACCGACCCCGCTACCCGCGACCTCTACGTGCGTGGACCGACAACCGCAACTTGCTCACCAACGGCACAGACGTGGTGTACGTCAAAAGCTCCAATGGCGGGCAGACATGGGGTGCCGTCACGCGCCTGAGCCACGACCCTACAGGCGTCGTGCGCGACCATATCACACCTATGGTCATGGTGGGGGCTGACAGCAAAGTACACGCCTTCTGGCTCGACCGCCGTCTCGACCCCAGTAACCACCTGTTCGATAGCTGGTATAGCTCCAGCACCGACGGCGGCAATAGCTGGGACCCCGATACGCGTGTCAGCACGATGTCGCAGGACCTGAACGTGAACTTCCCGCCTGGGAGCGGCAACGCGGCGGGCGACTACTGGGGCCTCGATGTGGTGGGTAACGTGGTGTACGTAGCCTGGAATGACACGCGCACGGGCGACCAGGACATCCTCGTATCGCGTGGCGTCTTTGGGGTCGGGGCCACCGCCACACCGACGCCAATGCCCCCATCCCCTACACGCACGCCGCCACCAACGTCCCGCCATCTTCCACGAGCACATCTACGAGTACGGCTACGAGCACTACGCCTGCCACACGCACTCCCACGGTGGGACTAACAGCAACAGCTACCATAGGTGTCTTCTGTCCCAATAACCCCGACAGGTGCGTCAACCTCCTGCACCCCACCCTCTACTTACAACTACAGCTTCCAGTTCAATGCTAACTGTCCAGGCAGTATAGGCGGAAATGCTACCCTCCGCTTTGAAGTAGCAACGGGTAGTGGTGGCCCCTGGACGATATACGACACGCAAACTTTCAGAGTGAACTTCACCCCTGGACCGAACACCGTACAGGGGCAGCTAACCGAGAGCGGAATTCCTTTTCAGTACTCATGGTATCGCATATCTATATCCATTCTCATGGACGATACCCTGACCACGAGTAACACTACCTCTGCAACGCCTCTCTGCTCCACAGGCAATCCCAGCGCTACACTCACAAGTATAGCTTCCAGTACCCCAAGCAGCACTCCAACTGCGCCTGGCGCAACCTCCTCACCTACCTCCACATCATCTTCGACCGCGACGGCTACTGCCAGTGTTACCCAGACCCCTGTTTGCCTGGGAAGCTGGAGGGTTGCGCCTGACCCCGGTGCGAGTACGCTCTCAGGCGTGGCAGCGATAGCCTCAGATGACGTGTGGGCTGTTGGTGGGGCCGACATCTTCCATTGGGACGGCATAGCCTGGAGCATAGTCCCGCACCCTCTCCCGCCCGGTTCTTACCTGTACAATATCGAGGCTGTGGGACCGGATGACATCTGGGTGGTTGGTACTCAGCCCGGAACTCAGCTTCTACTGAGTCGCACGCTTACGGAGCACTGGGATGGCACGCAGTGGAGCGTTGTTGACAGCCCAAGTGTGGGTTCCAGAGTTAATGACCTCCGCGACGTGATGGCTATAGCGTCCGATAATGTCTGGGCCGTGGGGCTGGGTGGTGCAAGCTCTATTCTTTGGTCACAAATCATCCATTGGGATGGGAACTCGTGGAGCAATTATTCTACGCATGGCGGGGCGCTCAACAGCATCTCTTCCACAGGGCCAGCTGACATATGGGCTGTGGGAGCAGACTATGCCAGCTTTGACAACATACTCCATTGGGACGGAGCATCCTGGAGTGGTGTGCCCAGCCCTGATATCGGTCCCCTCAATGCGGTGGAGGCCATAGCTCCTGACGACGTATGGGCAGCGAGCGATACCGGCTTCATCCACTGGCATGGTGCTCAATGGAGCATCGTCTCCTCACCAAGCGGCGCGAAGGCAATCTCCGGCCTGGCCTCAGATGATGTATGGGCGGTCGGGAGCGTTATACAGCACTGGGATGGGATGGCGTGGGAGTTGGACAGTTTCCCATTTTTCGGCCAATTGTGGAATATGGCGCCTTTGGCTGCTAACGATATATGGGCTGTTGGCCATGACTCCCTCGTTCTCCGTTACACTGACCAGCGCTATACGGACGTGCCTCCCGACAATGCGTTCTACCGCCACATCAATTACATGACCTGTCTCGGTATCATGAGTGGTTATTCATGTGGTAGTCCCGGCGAGCCTTGCGACGAGAACAACCTCCCTTATTTCCGTCCTGGCAACCCTGTTACCAGAGGCCAGTTGGCGAAGATAGTCTCCAACGCGGCGGGCTTTGATGAAGACCCAGGCGCGCAGGTGTACGAGGACGTGCCGCCCGACAATACTTTCTTCCCATACGTGCAGAGGCTGACCCAGCGCGGGGTCATGTCCGGCTATCCATGTGGGACCGTGCCTGAGGAGCAGTGTATCGCGCCAGCTAATCGCCCATACTTCAGGCCAAACGCAGAAGCCACCAGGGGCCAAATTTCGAAGATAGTGGCGAACGCGGCGGAGATAGGCGGCACGCCCACCGGACAGACCTTCGAGGACGTTCCTCCCACGCATACCTTCTACCTCTTCATAGAGCGCCTTGCGAGCATGGGCGTGATGGGTGGTTACCCGTGTGGCGGCGAAGGTGAGCCGTGCAACCCGCCCGGCAACCGCCCCTACTTCCGCCCCTTCGCAAACGCCACCAGGGGCCAGACCTCAAAGATAGTCGCCAACACCTTCTTCCCGGGGTGCTGCTCTCCTTGAGGTTAGCTACGGAGGCATTGAGATGTAATAGTTCACGGGAAACCAGTATGTAGGGGCGGTTCACGAACCGCCCTATGTCCAACAGGCACTGTGCGCACCAGGGCGGTTCACGAACCGCCCCTACGTCTATACTGTTAGGAAGGGGAGGCTCGATGCAGAATACATTGAGCCTCCTCTTCCTATCTTTGGAGTAGGTAACCGGTATATCTATCGCTTTGAAGGGGTTTCACAATTCGGATAGAAGGTGTTAGCCACTATCTTGGATGCTTGTCCTCTCGTCACGTTGGCGAACGGTCGGAAGTATGGTCGGTTAGCGTCGTCACATGGCTCTCCCTCTCCCCCGCAAGGGTATCCACCCATCACTCCCAGGTTGGTGAGACGCATGATCCATGTGTAGAAAGGATTGTCTTCTGGCACGTCTGTGTAGTACAAGCTGGTGGGTGTGCCTCCCACTCCCGCTGCGTTAGCCACTATCTTCGCCAGTTGTCCTCTCGTGGCATTGGCGAAAGGTCGGAAGTATGGTCGGTTGTCAGGGGGGTTGCATTCCTCCTCTGGTATGGTCCCACAAGGATACCCTCCCATGTGTCCTCTCATGGAGAGCCTGTTGATCCAGGCGTAGAAGGTGTGGGTAGGGTCTACATCCTCATATATCTGGGGACCTGGGTCCTCACTGAAGCCAGCTGCGTTAGAGACCATCTTAGCTATCTGTGAGCGTGTGATCTCATTACCTGGACGGAAGGTGCCATCAGAGTAACCGGAGATGATGCCTCTACAAGCCAGGCATCGTATCCATATGTAGAAGGTGCTATCCGATGGCACGTCCGTGAAGCTGATGGTGCATGCTGTAGAAGTAGCGATGGCTGTAGAGGTTGCTGTAGCTGTGGAGGTGGCCGTGCCTGTAGGCTCCGGGATAATCGTATTTGTAGGAGGATTTGTGGGGGGGATAGTGGCTGTTGGGGTGCTGGTAGAGGTTGGTGGAGGCTGGGTGGGCGTGGCCGTGCCCTGCACGGCTTTGACGCCCCTGGCGGTGTACGCGTTCTGGTTCGCACCGGCCCGTATATCGGTCCACACGGGCATCACCACTCCCGGCACAGCGTCTATGCCTGCATAGTCTCCGATAAAGCTGCTGCTCCCGGGGTTGGAAGGCGCGGTGCTGACGGCGATATTCGCCGCCCAGGTAGCGCCGTGGTCGCTCGAATAGGTGTAATAAGCTTTATACTGCGCGCCGCCCGGGTCTTCGCGCTCGTCATGCCAGGTGACGTGCACCGACCCATCCTCGCTCGACGCGATCCAGGGGAAGTACTGGTCTTTGCCGTTGGCGAGCGGGTCGTCATTGACGCGGGTAGGTGGCCCCCAGGTGTTGCCGTTGTCGGTCGAGCGGCTGAGTAGTATGTCCGCATCACCGTTGCGGTAGTCGGCCCAAACTGCGTACAGGTAGCCGTTCATAGTGCGGTCAGCCGCCATCGCGCCGAAGGGGTTATCTCGGAACGATGTGCCCGGCAGGGGGCTTGGGATGTCTACCAGGTTGGAGATACGTGTAAAGAAGGGGAAGGTCTGCCCGCCATCGGTCGAGCGCGAGAAGAGGACCGAGTTGTAGTTCAATTGGCTCTGGGTAGCCGCGCCTACATAATAGAGATATACTTCACCGTTGTTGCCCGTCACGGGCACCGCGCCCTGGTTGTTGTTGGATATAGGCGGGCTGACGGTGATGGGGACCGACCACGTAATTCCCTGGTCAGTGCTCCGCGACAGCACTATGGGCGCTTCAATCTGGCTGGCAGCGCTACCGCAATTTGCCCCTCCTGCGAAAGTGTAACTGACCCAGGCGACGTAGGCGTTTCGATAGTTGGGGCTGCCGGAGTGCCTATCGGCAGCTACGTATTCTTTATCCTGGAACCTTGCAAACGTCCCGGGGTTGGTGTTGGCAGCGAGGAGTATTGGGGCGCTGAAGGTGTCCCCCGCATCGTCCGAGCGTGAGACGTACATCCCTCCCACCGGGCTGCATATCGCTGAATAACCCAGGTAGCTGAAATACGCCTTACCGTTATCCGGCCCGTAAGCCATAGCCGGGTCCCCGTAGAATAGCCCGGTAGTGCCCGGCACCTGGTAATTCGTCCAGCTTGTGCCGCCATCTGTAGAGAGATAGACCCAGGGCTTGAGATTGGCGCGATAGTCGTTGGCGGAGGCAATCACACGCTGATCGTTCGCAGAGTAGATGGAGATAGTGGTCTCGTTCTGGGCCGCGGCGTTGTTGAGAGAAGCGTCTACGTTGGGGCCGAACACCGGCGGGTTCAGAGGTCCCCACAACCGGTCTACCTCGCCGCCTGACGGCCTCATCATCGCCTCAGGCGGCACTGCCACCACGCCCGACAGGTGCCGCAGGGGGTCGCTCCAGGCCTGTTGCGTGGGTGAGGAGGCCTCGATACGGGTCACGCTGCCCGCGAGGGCTAGCGCACCGGTTACGATGCAAAGGACAATCAATGTCAAGAAAGTGCGCTTCATAGACGTGAGTCTCCTTCCTGGGGTGGAATAAGTGATTATACACCTTCAAGCATATTCCATACCTTGTCACGGGAAGAGAAAAGTTCGTAGGGGCGAGATTTATCGCGCCCTGGAACAAACGGATGCTGGTGCCGACCAGGGCGCGATATAATCTCGCCCCTACTTCTGCATTAATCCCCTTGTCACGAAAACCTTTATGGGCACTTAAAGCATTGCATAGAGTATAATGTCTCTACTCATATCTATGTGACGCCCTGGTCGGTAGTCAGTCTACTCTTACCTGAACCTTTCTCTTGACAGCAGTGTGTAGATTGCTATAATGGCAAATACTTGCGATACCTCGCATAGAAGGGGGGTGACGCGCCCACATAGATAGACCGAAAACCCTGGCCGTGCATGCTCATGCGTGGGCTACGCTGTGCGGAGGGCCAAAATTGTATTGCACGCGCCTTTTATGCGTTCAGGCGCGGCAAAGGATAAATCTAAAGGAGGAAAAAGGATGTTCTCGAAGAAACTTGCCTGGTTTGCGCTGGTCATGCTGCTCCTGCCGATGCTTGCGGCTTGCGGCGGCGGAAACCAATCAGCAACCCCAACAACCGTCGTCGCGCCTACAACTGGCGCAGTAGCCACGACGGCCCCTACATCGGCCCCGGTAGCCACGACCGCGCCACCGGTTGTTGCCACCGTCCGTTACTACCCCTACTGCAGCCGTAGTTGTCCCGCCGAGCGGCTCATTCTCATGGCGCGCTTTCGCCGAGCCGGTGAGCGTTGACCCCGGCCACATGGAAGAGACCCTTTCGATTGACATAGCGTGGCAGAATATATGGGACCAGCTCACCCGCTTTGACCCCAAGACTAATAAGGTCCTGCCTGCTCTCGCCGAGAGCTGGGACGTGAGCGCGAATGCTGACGTTTATACCTTCCACCTGCGAAAGGACGCCACCTTTACCAACGGCGACCCTGTAACCGCTGCCGACTTTGTCTACTCGTGGAACCGCGCCGTCAGCATCCCCGATGCTGAGTACGTGGAGAATGTGCTGAGCGACATCAAGGGCTATGCGGAGATGCGCGCTTCTGTGGTTTCCACCGACACCACGCAGCCCAAGATAACCGCCCTGACCGGCCTTGAGACACCTGACCCGTATACGCTCAAAGTAACGCTCAAGGGGCCAAGCGCCTACTTCATCTCGCAGAGCGCTCTCTGGACCGCCAGCGTGGTGAATAAGAACGTAGTTGAGAAGGGTGGGCGAGTGGTATCTCCTGCCCGGCGCGGGAACCGGCGCTTATATGCTGACCGAGTGGAAGCACAACGAGCAGTTGACCCTCAAAGTCAACCCCAACTACTTCGACCAGTCCCGCAAGGCCACCGTGGACGTGATCATCCCGATCATCAAGGAGACCTCGACGGCCCAGTCCCTCTACGAGAAGGGGGAGTTGAGCGTGCTCGACCAGCCCGACCCCGAAGCTCTTGAGCGCCTCCAGAAGGACCCAACGTTGAGCAAGCAACTCTTCAGCTCGGCGCAGTCCCGGAGCGTTTGGATCGGCTTCAACGTAATGAAGCCGCCGTTTGGCCCGATAGGCGACGCGAAGGCTGACAAGCTGCGCCAGGCCATCTTTATGGGCATTGACCGCCAGCAGCTCGTGGACATCGCTCTCTCAGGCGCGGGCCAGGGTATCACCACCCTCCTGCCGAAGGACGAGCCTGGCTACCATGATTTCGACCCGTATCCCTTCGATCTGGCGAAGGCAAAGCAGACGCTGGCCGACGCCGGCTATGCGAACGGCGCGGGCCTTGACCTCACCTACACTTACCGCCAGCGCGAGGTTGAGAAGCGCGTCGCCGAGAACCTCCAGTCTCAGTTCAAAGAGAACCTGGGGATCGACATCAAGATCGAGGGCATCGAGTGGGCTACCATGCTCCCGGCTCGCCAGAACCACGAATACACCATGTTCTATGGCTCGTGGGGCCACGACTTCCCCGACCCGCAGAACTGGTTCACCCCCCTCTTCCACTCGAAGAATATCCAGGGTGTTGGCCCCGGCACCGGCAACGACCCCGGCTGGAACAACACTGAGTACGACGAGCTCGTAGATCAAGCCAATGCATTGGCCGATCCGGCCAAGGCTGAGGACCGCTTGAAGCTCTACTACCAGGCCGAGGAAATCCTGCTGACGGAGGCCCCTCTGGTACCTCTGTACCAGGGCATCCGCTACTGGGAAGTTGACGACGAGCAAGTGGACCGGCTACGGCACCAACCCGACGGGCGTATACCCGTTCGCGCTGGTGAAGCCTGCCAAGTAAGTGAGACCCCGCGCTCCCTCTCCAGGGGAGTGCGGATAACGCTCGAAAAATCTTCCAGGCTCGCCTCGGTGAGCCTGGAAGATTTTTCGGGATTTTAGAGTAACGAGCTATGGCAATTTACGCTATTCGCCGCCTGGTGGCGATGATACCGGCTCTCCTGGGCATCATCCTGATCACGTTCGCCCTGATGCACCTTGCCCCCGGCGGCCCCTTCGACAGCGAGAAGAAAACCCCCGCGACGCTGGCAGCCGTCGAGCGAGCCTACCACCTGGACGACCCCCTCTGGCCGTCCTTCTACGGCGAGGGCGCTGACACCTGGCGCATGGGTATCGGCCTGGCGGGTATAGCGCTGGTTGTGGGCGGCTCGGTGCTACTATACTTGAGAAGGGCGCGTCGTGGCGTGCGCCTCGCCACCGTCAAGCGGGCGACGGGTCTGCGAGCGATATTTACCTGGCAGCTCCTCGCCAGGCTGATGATAGTGGTGGGGGCAGTAGCCGCCTTCTGGTGGATGCTGATGAGCATCCAGGGGCCTGTCACCAAGCTATCTGGGACCGGGTTCGTGCCCGGCCAGTTTCTTAACCTCCTGTGGAACCTCTCTCATGGCGACCTCGGCCCCTCATTCACCCAACCTCTCTTCAAAGTCACGGATATTATCCTCCCCGCGGCGATGAACTCCCTCGTCCTGGGCACGGCGGCCTTCCTGCTGCTGGTGCTGATGGCGGTGCCGCTCGGCATAATCGCGGCAGTGAAGCAGAATAGCTGGATAGACTATTTAGTTAGCGCGATCTCCCTGGTTGGCTATTCCGTTCCTAATTTCGTTTTAGGCGTGGTATTGAGCCTCATCCTGGGCCTATGGCTTGGATGGCTCCCTATCGCGGGGTGGGGCGCGCCACAATATTTGATATTGCCCGCGTTCGTGCTCGCTATCCGCCCGATGTCGGTGCTGATGCGTTTGACGCGAGCCAGTATGTTGGAAATATTGAACCAGGACTTCATACGCACCGCCAGGGCAAAGGGCTTACGCGGGCGCGTCGTCCTGATACGCCATGCTATGCGTAACTGCTTGCTCCCTATCGTCACAGTCATGGGCGACCAGTTCGGCGACCTCGTTACCGGCAGCCTGGTGGTGGAGACCCTGTTCCAGGTGAACGGCATCGGGCAGAAGTTCGTCGAGAGCGTGGGGCAGCGCGATTACGGCATCATCATGGGCACGACAATTTTTTATGCGACGCTGGTCTTGAGCATCAATTTATTAGTCGACCTGTTGTACGGGGTAATAGACCCGCGCGTGAGGCTGGGCGCGGGGGCACGGAGCTAAGGAGATGACGCTATGGCCGTAGTGCATTCTTCCGACCAGAATACCGCCCTCGACTTCGGGTTGGTAACGAAACCGCGCAGCCTGTGGATAGACGCCTGGGCGCGGTTGCGGCGCAACAAGCTGGCGGTGGGTGGGCTGATCGTGCTGTTGTTGATGAGCCTGATGGCTATCCTCACCGACGTTGACATCGGCCCGGTCAAATTCTCCATCGCGCCCTACAGGTACGATGAGCGCGTCCTGGAGTACAGGCTGCGCCCGAACGGCAGCAGGCAATATCTGAAGAACGAGGCACCATCGGCCCAGCATTGGCTTGGCACCGACCATGGACCGCGCGACGAGCTTAGCCGCATCATGTATGGGGCACGAGTCTCGTTGTCGGTGGGGCTGGTCAGCCAGATAATCATCCTCTTCATTGGCGTGCCGATAGGCTTGATAGCTGGGTATTACGGGAAGTGGATAGACATGGTGCTGATGCGTATCACCGATGTGATGTATGCCTTCCCTACCGTGCTCTTCGCCATAGTGATCCTGACCGTAATCGGGCAGAGCCTGGTCAACATCTACCTCGCTATCGGCCTGACTTTCTGGCCCTCTATGGCGCGGCTGGTGCGGAGCCAGGTCCTCTCCCTCAGGGAGAAGGAGTACGTCGAAGTCGGCGCGGGCCATCGGGGTGCCAGGGTGGCGCATAATGTTCGTGCATATATTGCCCAACGCGCTGGGGCCGATAATCGTGGCGGTGACCTTTGGCATACCTTTTGCCATCTTGATCGAGGCGTTCCTGAGCTTCATCGGCATCGGCGTGCCCGCTCCTGAGCCGAGCTGGGGAGGCATGATCAACGACGCCAGGGGGCAACTGCACCCGGACTCCGCCTGGTGGCTCGTGCTCTTTCCGGGTATAGCCCTCGCCATCACCCTCTTCGCCTTCAATTTCTTCGGTGATGGCTTGCGCGATGCCCTCGACCCCCGCAGCCGGAAGTGACCTGTTAAGGAATCTATATGTCTGAATTGCTACAGGTAAAAGACCTCCAAACCCAATTCTTCACCCCGGACGGGGTCGTGAAGGCTGTGAACGGGGTGTCGTTCTACCTGAAGGAAGGGGAAACGCTGGGTATCGTGGGGGAGTCGGGGTCGGGCAAGAGCGTGACGGCCCTCTCCATTATGCGCCTCATCCCATATCCACCCGGTAAAGTTGTGGGTGGCGAGGTGATGTACCGGGGCAAGGACCTGCTCAAGCTGAGTAATGAGCAGATGCGCCTGGTGCGGGGCAAAGAGATAGCCATGATCTTCCAGGACCCCATGACCTCCCTCAACCCCGTGATGACGATAAGCAGGCAGATAGGGGAGTTGCTGAAGCTGCACATGGGCATGGGGGAGAACGCCGCGAGGAAGCGTACCGTTGAGCTGCTCAAGCTGGTGGGCATACCCTCCGCCGAGACCCGGCTGGACAACTACCCGCACCAGTTTTCGGGCGGCATGAGGCAGCGCGTGATGATAGCGATGGCCCTCTCCTGCAACCCCAAGCTCCTCATAGCGGACGAGCCGACGACGGCCCTCGACGTGACCATCCAGGCGCAGATACTCGACCTCATCAAGCGCCTCAAGAGCGAGTTCAAAACGGCGGTCATCTTCATCACGCACGACCTGGGCGTGGTAGCGGGGCTGTGCGACCGGGTGATAGTAATGTACGGCGGGCGCATCATGGAGCACGCCTCCACGCTCGACCTCTACACAGACCCCCGCCACCCGTACACCCTCGGCCTGCTCAACTCGGTGCCCCGCCTGGACGAGGAGCGGAAGGAGCGGCTCGTTCCCATCCCCGGAATGCCCCCCGACCTGATACACTCCCCGCCTGGGTGTCCCTTCTACCCGCGCTGTACCTACCGCGAGCCTCGCAACAGGGACGAAATGCCGCCTCTGCTGGAGGTGCAGGCGGGCCACCAGGTGGCGTGCTGGGTAGATACACGCACGGCTGAACAGCACGCTATCGAGGATGCGACGGCGCTACAGGTCGCCGCCGAGCAACGAGACGACGCGATTGGCGAGACGCCTATCGGCGTGGGGGCCAGCTAAGCCATATGACTACAACCAGCAAGCCTAACATTGGCGTGGACGCGCGCTCCAATGCTTCAGGTAATATCGAAAGTAGCTTCGGAGAGGACGTGCTGCTCAAGGTCGAAGGGCTGAAAATGCACTTCCCCATCACGCGGGGGCTATTTATACAGCGCGAGGTGGGTGCGGTGCAGGCTGTGGACGGCCTCGATTTCTTCATCAGGAAGGGGGAGACGCTCGGCCTGGTGGGAGAGTCGGGGTGCGGCAAGAGCACGGCAGGGCGCGCCATCCTACAGCTATACCCGCCTACCTCCGGCAAAGTGATTTTCAAGGGGAACGATATTACGCAGGCGACCAAGAGCGAGATGCGCGCCCTGCGGCGGCAGATGCAGATGATCTTCCAGGACCCCTACGCCTCGCTCAACCCGCGCATGACGGTGGGCGACATTATAGGCGAGCCTTTGGGGGTGCATAAGCTGGCGACCGGCAACGCACGGCGCGAGCGGGTGCAGGAGCTACTGAGGGTGGTGGGCCTCAACCCCTACTTCGCCAATCGCTACCCGCACGAGTTCTCAGGCGGGCAGCGGCAGCGTATAGGCATCGCCCGCGCCCTTGCGGTCAGCCCTGAGTTCATCGTGGCTGACGAACCCATATCGGCCCTGGACGTGTCGATCCGCGCGCAGATTATCAACCTCCTCGAGGACTTGCAGGGAGAGTTTGGGCTGACCTACCTCTTCATCGCGCACGACCTGAGCGTGGTGCGCCACATCTCCGACCGCGTGGCCGTGATGTACCTGGGGAAGATAGTGGAGCTTGCCGACCGCAATGAATTGTACGCTAAACCCCAGCACCCATACACGAAGGCGCTACTCTCGGCGGTCCCCATCCCCGACCCCGTAGCGGAGATGAAGCGCGAGCGCATAATTCTCACAGGCGACGTGCCCTCTCCCATCAATCCGCCGAGGGGCTGCCACTTCCACACGAGATGCCCCATCGCCATACCGGCGTGCAAAGAGATAGACCCCCCCTTACAGGAGAAGTCGCCTGGGCATTGGGCGGCGTGTATACGGGTCTGAGTTTGGAGTGTGCGATATAAGGCACGCGACATTATGAAAGTTTAGAATAATTACGACTTGGAAAGCAAAGAAGAAAATGGAGGTGTCGAAATGGTAGCACAAACACAAATACAAGACTATGCGCAATGGTCAGATATCATGGCTGGTCTGCCTGACATAACCCCACTAGAGCGTTTCGAGGAATATGCGAAATTTGCTCAAGAGGGCGAGGATGCATTTCCGACTATCAATCGTAGCGCGTGGCTCGCAAAGTTGGACGCTGTATTCAGGGATAGGCCAGGAGACGGTAAGGAGGACCATAAAAGAGGAATTATGGTATATCCTCGATTGGATATTAGCTTCAAGCGGAAAGACAGCAGCGGATAGGAAACTATTCGATAAGATACAAGCTACTCTTGGTCGACTAAGCATATATAGTTATTTTAGAGCGGAGAAGTCCCATGAAGATGAGGATGAAATTGCCCATACTCTAAAGTATCTTGATAAGGCGCTTGCACGCCCGAATCTAGACATGTGGGCGAGGGGCATCGCCCTCTTTGGAGCTGGACTGCTCTGTAGAGCGACGGGCGATTTGTACATCGCTCAGATACGATTGAAGGAAAGTGAAGAGATTTTCCGCCGAGAGTTAGAGTTAAAGAAGGTCAGCAGTGATAGTGAGCGAATAAGCAAGACCCAATTATACCTTGCCTTTGTTTTGGCATTCCTAAGCCTGGTAGATCGTGACAGCCCAGATAATAGTGACGCTATTAGGCACATTGACGAAAGTCTTAGCATATTGAAGAACGATCTGCGGTTCTCTTGGGGCGAAGCCTTAGCACGTACATACCGCGGTACGATATTGCTAAGTCAAATCATCCAGGCGATTAAGAACAGCGAGAAGAATGGAAATCTTAATAAAGAAGGCTCCCGCTTCGTAAAGAAAGTGCAGCAAGCTATAGAAGAACTAGAGGCAAGCGAGAGGCAGTTCCGGGAGGAAGGTGATTCCTGGGGTATAAATCAGACTTTGATCTACCTGGGTATCTGTACCTATCAAATAGCGCGCTGCGAGGAGGCAATGGGTAAAGAAACCGTAAAGCAACGCTACGAGGAAGCGCGTGAAATATTCGTTAGCTTCCTGGAGCGATATAGAGGCGGTAGATTGGATAGTTACAATATGCGAGGTATCGCTCGATCTTTGTGTGGACTGGCTGCTGTTGCTAATAAGCAGGGTATGCCATCTCAAGCAATGACGCTCCTGGGTGCGGCTAAGACTATACGTATGGATTATCTACATGCCGATAGGGTTCTTCGGGACATTTCAGAGTATCTAGATATAGCGAAAACGGCCCGCAACCTGATAGGGGATAAGGCTAAAGTGCGAGCTGCACTTGATGAAGGGAGCAGAATGGTAGATGAAACTACTATAGACCAGGTTATCGCCTATGCTATCCGACCTAATTTAGAAACTAAGCCCGTTACCGTCGATATGCATCATACAATGGGTGATGTCTTGTGTGAATATTGTGGTAGCCCTACAAAGAAGACATATCGACCTCAAGAATGTTGGGGCAAACATGTAATTGTGAGTACTGAGAAGCTCGCTAGTTACAAATGTACAAATTGCGGTCTTGAAACGCTAGATGCTGGTGCCGCAGTTGAGTTCTTGAAGAAGGCAACCAGCATAATTGAAAATACTGATGATCAATCTACGGTAAAGTTGCTTAAACAAGAGCTTTTAGTTATCCAAAGCTAGCCGCGCAGTTGAAATTTAGTTACATTTATGACGCACTCGCCTCCTCAACTGCAGGGCCGCAGACTGATAGTGCTCGGAGTGCATGGATTCCCAGAGCCTGACCCCAATACGGAACCCGGCTTCTACCTTGACCCATGCTCCCAACTCCGTCCAATCAGGGAAGCTATTGAGCAAGCTGCCATTGAGCAAGTTCCCGAGCCGCTATCTGTCATGTGGCTGGACTGTCCTTGGATACTAGGACAAGGCGTAGAGGAATTACCGGCAACGCTGTCGTGGAATGAGATGGATGCTAGCAAGCATGATTTAGCGGGGCAGCCAATTAAGCTATTTATGGGAAGTGGAACTTTCACCAATATGTACCTGGAAAAGTTTGGTGAATGGTTCAAAAATCGGATTAACGAGATCAAGTCTGATGTTGACACCTATGGTATTGACCCCTATATCGTTGTTATTACCTATTCAGGTGGGGGTTTACTACTATACAGGTGGCTTGAAGTCGCTGCGAAATCTATTGTAGAAAAAATAGGGTCTATATTCTGTATAGCAGCCCCATTTTGCTTTAGGCCTGATCAAATGGTTCGTTTCACTGTGACCCTAAATAATAGACTGGGTGGACGTTACCAAGTTCATGAGCCATCAGCAAAGCCTGAAAAAATCGTTCAGTACATGCGGCCCGAACAACTTATCGTGCTGAGTGCTGAGGCTCCCAGAGGCGATGACAGGACTGTAGGTGATAACACCGTCCTGCTTGCGAACGGCTCTTTTCGTGAGAATAACTTTGAAGCACCACAGATATTTGAACCTCCCCCTATAGTCGGCACCGAATCACTTAACCATCCTGACCCATGCTGAAACGAAAGAGCATATCCTGAAACAGCTTCAATTGAGGTAACACGCCATATGGAGACCACTTTAGAGTCAACCCAACCCAAGACCCGCGCCCGCTTCTCCCTGGCCCGCATCCTCCGTATCGTGGCAATCGCAATCGTCATCCTCCTGCCTATTGCTTACATTGCCATATCTGCCGTCGTAGCGGACAAGCTCTCGCACCCCACGCGCAAGACGCTCACCTCTAACCCTGGCGCGGTAGGGATGAAGTATGAGAGCGTAGAGTTCAAGAGTGTGCCCGACAACGTGCTCCTCAAGGGGTGGTATGTCGATTCGCCTGGTGACAAGGTTATCGTGATGATGCACGGGCGCAACAGCATCCGCGACGATACCGTTGTTGGCCTGCTTGACGTCGCAAAGGAGCTATATGGCCATAATTACGACGTGCTGATGTTCGATTTTCGCGCTCACGGCGAGTCGGGCGGGGACCGCTACTCGCTCGGCTGGTGGGAGACGCGGGACGTGACCGGCGCGCTCAACTATCTGAAAGGGCGAGGTGTAACAGAGGTAGGCACGCTCGCCTACTCGATGGGAGCGGCTACCGAGCTGCTTGCTGCCCCCGACCACCCGAAGATGCGCGCCATCGTCGCCGACTCGGCTTTCTCCGACCTCAACCTCCTCCTGGATAAAGAGCTACCGAAGGCGAGTGGCCTCCCCGGCTTCTTCAACCCAGGCATCCTAATTCATGGAGAACCTCCTTTATGGCATTGACGTCGGCAGCACAAAGCCTGAAGTGCAAATGGCTAAGCTGAATGATCGTCCCATCTTTCTGATCCATAGCGAAACCGACGATGCTATCCCCGTCAGCCATGTTTACGCCTTGCAGAAAGCAGGCGGAAGCAACCCCAACCTCAGCCTGTGGATAGCGCCCGGTTCAGGGCACGTGAAAGGATTCAAGAACAACCCGCAGGAATATATGAAACGGGTGGTTGACTTCTTCGACACGAGCCTGCGGTAAAACCCGTTCTTATGAGGCTATATTTTCGCGCGTATAGAACGCATATAGGGAGCGCAAAAATGGAGAAGAAGCCAACTCCTACAACAATTGATGCTGCTCTTGATGAAGCGTATCGCCAGATGGCGCTCGATGAAGAGCGAGAAGCCGAGGCGTTAGAATGGGCAGAAGCTACCATCGGAGACGGGAGCGATGATGTGTAATGCGATATTGTGGGCTAATCAGGGCCTATCTATTGGAGGCGAAATATAGAAGCAAGAACCTGTGCTAATCATCAGCGAGTAACATCAAGAGGATGAAAGTAGCCATCATCTCCGATATGCACGGTAACTGCTTCGCTCTCGATGCCGTGCTTGCCGACCTCGCACGTCACCCTGCCGACGCTATAGTCTGCCTGGGAGATGCGGTGCAAGGTGGCGCGCAGCCTGCCGAGACGGTTGCGCGGCTGCGGAAGTTAGGCTGTCCTGTGGTCATGGGCAACGCCGACGCCTGGCTCCTTACAGGCGAGGAAACGGGGCGGGAAGAGACGGCCACTTCAAAGATGCTGGAAATCAGGGAGTGGTCCCTTTCGCAGCTATCCCCCGCAGACCGTACCTTTATAGAGAGCTTCCAGCCCACCATTGAGATAGCTTTAGGTGAATATAAGCTCCTCTGCTTCCATGGCTCCCCAACATCATTCGATGACTTAATCTTCCCTGAGACGCCGGAAGAGGAGTTCCAGCGCTACCTGGGCGAGCACCAGCCTGCCCTTATGACCGGGGGCCATACCCACCTCCAGTTCGTACGCCGCCTGGGCAACACCTTTTTCTTCAACCCCGGCAGCGCTGGCCTCGCGTACAACCGGCACCAACCCGAGGAAGGCTTCAAGGTCGACCCCTGGGCGGAGTACGCTATCCTTTCGTCCGAAGGTGACCGCCTCAGCCTGGAGTTCCGCCGCGTCCCCTTCGATGTTGACGAGCTTGTAAGCATTATCCTCTCAAGCGGTAGACCTTACGCCGACGAGATGGCCGCGCAGTACAAGTAGCGGATGGGACGTATCTCCGCAACCTTCAAGCGCCTCCGCTGGGAGAAAGAAGCGGCGCTCGTGCCCTCTCTCATCGTGGGCTATCCCTCACTCGATGTAACCCGGCAACTTGTCCCTCTCATGGCGCGTCAGGGAGCAGACCTGATAGAGCTTCGCGTGCCCTTCAACGACCCGCTGGCCGGAAACACAGCTATGCAGCGAGCATCCCAAACCGCACTCCAAAACGGCGTCTCCATAGCCGATTGCTTGCATGTGGCCGCCGATTCGCGGCGCGCAAACGAAATCCCCCTTGTGCTGACGAGCTATTACAAGCCGCTTGACACCTACGGGTTGGGGCGAATCGTAGACGATTGTGCGTCAGCAGGCGTAGACGGGCTAATCGTGCCTGATCTTCCACTGGATGAAGCTAGTGAGCTTAAGGATGCCTGTGTTAGCGCGGGCGTGGATCTCATCTTTATGCTTGCCCCCGACAGCACAGACGAGCACATCCGGCGCGTTATCGAAATGGTAACTGGCTTCATCTACTGCGTGTCTGCCGATATATCTGGTGCTCGATCCCATCTGGACCAGGAATATAATGAACTTGTAACCCGCGTCCGGCAGTACGCCACCCTCCCACTGGCGATAAACTCAGATATAAGCACCCCGGAGCAGGTCGCCCAGGCCACGCAGCAAGCAGATGGCGCTATAGTTGGCAGAGCACTCCTCAACCTGATAGAGAGTCTGCCCGAAGAGGAGATTCTGTACAGTGTGGGGGAGTTTATACGGGAGATGAAGGCGGCGACTATTGGTAAGGATAAGGGCTGAAGACTCAGCCCTCATCACTTTGTGTTATACTGGGCCATGCCCTGGACGGATCGCGCGCTAGCAGAGAGGAGGGTCGCACTGTGACTACCCATGACCTCAACGATATGCAGCGATACCTGGTCGAGGAGGAGGCCGAGAAATGGCAGGAAGGCCGCCTCACCAGGCGAGAGTTTATGCGCCGCGTCACGCTAATCGTCGGGGGCGCGGTCGCCGCAGCACCCGTACTGGCCGCCCTCGGCTGCGACCTCAACTCTCCCGCTGCTTCCACACCTGAGCCTACCGGCTCCATCCCCACCTCTGCTCCTACTTCAACGACCCAGCCTGCTGCCACCGCCGGGCAGCCCACAGCCGCTTCCACTCCAGGCACTAGCAGTGGCAGCCCCTACCATGTGCCGGAAGACGACCCCGACGTGCGCGCCGAGATGGTGGACATCCCCGTGCCTGACCCCTCATTGAGGCTGATCGGGTACATGGCTCAACCTGCCGTGCCCGGTATGAACGCAGGCCCACTTTCTTCGCCCGGTATCCTCGTGATACACGAGAACCGGGGCCTCACCGACCACATAAAGGACGTGGTGAGAAGGTTGGCGAAAGCTCGCTATACGGCACTGTGCGTGGACCTGGTCTCACGCTCTGGAGGTTCTGCTGCTCATCCCGATGAGGCTGAGCGCACCGGCATCCTGGGGCAGATGTCTACCGAGCAGGTGCTGGCCGACCTCTCAGCAGGAGTAGATTACCTTAAGTCGAAGCAATCGGACGCCACGCCGCGCCTGGGCGTAGTCGGCTTTTGCTTTGGCGGGGGCTATACCCTCAGGCTTGCGACCAAGCGCCCTGACCTGAAGGCGGCGGCAGCATTTTATGGTCCTAACCCGCCTCTCGAGGACGTGCCCAACATAAAAGCTGCCATGCTATGCATTTATGGGTCGTTGGATACTCGGATTACCGGCGGTGCGCCCGCGCTTGAAGAGGCTTTCAAGAAATCAAACGTCACTTACGAGATAAAAGTGTACGAAGGCGCCAACCACGCCTTCCACAACGACACCGGCACACGCTATGACCCCGCCGCAGCCAAAGACGCCTGGGAGAAGACGCTGGCGTGGTTTGGTAAGTACCTGTAAGGAGCACAATGCAGACTTCAACGTGATAGCTTCGATGAAGCAGAGGACCTGAACGCCATGCTGGATATGAAGAGCATCGCCGTCGTGGGGTTGTCATCCGACCCCTCGCGGGACAGCTATCGCGTGGCAGGATATCTTCAAAGAGTAGGGTATGACATAATCCCCATCAACCCAAATGAGACTGAGGTGCTGGGGAAGAAGGCATACGGTAGCCTTTCTGAACTGCCTGAGCCGCCCGACATGGTAGATGTATTCCGCCGCCCCGAATACGTCGGGGAGGTGGTGGAGGAGGCAATCAAGGTCGGTGCGAAGGGCGTGTGGCTGCAATCGGGCATTATCAACTACGAAGCCGCCCGCCGCGCTCGTGAAGCGGGCCTTCACATAGTAATGGACAGGTGCATGATGGTCGAGCACAGGATGCGCGATATGTGACCTTTTAATCACAAAGAACACAAAGACACGAAGAACACAAAGATTTCTATTGATTTAACTTGTCTTAGACCTGACCAGATTCTAGGAACCCTGTAAGTATCGCTCTTCATGAAACCCAAATAATCTTCGTGGCCTTGTGTCTTTGTGTTCTTTGTGATTAATCGGTTACGTATCACATAATTTCGTCCATCGTCGGGGGTAATTGAATGCAGACTGGTGTAATAGGCATAATCGGTGGGTCGGGGTTTTACAACATGGCGGGGATGACAGATATCCGCACGGAGGATATTGACACTCCCTTTGGCAAGCCGAGCGACCCTGTGCTGCTGGGCAGGCTTGGCGGGCGGGACGTAGCCTTTATCGCACGTCACGGCAAGGGGCACCGCATGAACCCCACCCATGTGCCCGCTCGCGCCAACATCTACGCACTTAAGACGCTGGGTGTGACTCACCTTGTATCGGTGAGCGCCGTCGGCAGCATGAAAGAGGAGATCGAGCCTCTCCACATGGTGGTTCCCGACCAGCTCATAGATCGCACCGTCCACCGCCCGCGCACATTCTTCGAGGAGGGTGTAGTGGTTCACGTCGCTTTCGACAAGCCCTATTGCGCCGACTTGCGGGAGGATCTCATGGAGGCCGCCGTCGGTGCGGGCGCGACCCTACACCGCGACGGGACGTACATCTGCATAGAGGGGCCGCAGTTCTCCACCCGCGCCAAATCGCTCCTCTACAGGAGTTGGGGCATGTCCGTCATCGGTATGACTGCTATGCCGGAGGCGCGCCTGGCCCGCGAGGCCGAGATGTGCTATGCCACCCTCGCTATGGCGACCGACTACGACACCTGGCACCCCCACCACGATAGCGTCACCGTAGAGGTGGTGGTGCAGACCCTCAACAAGAACGTGCAGCTTGCCAAAGACACAGTTGCAAATCTCATCTCCACCATCCCCGACACCCGCGAATGTACCTGCGGTCAGGCTCTCGCCAGTGCCATAATGACCTCCCCCGACGCCGTGCCGCCCGAAGTGAAAGAGCGCCTGCGCCCACTGCTGGAGAAGTACCTCCGGTGACGGACGATAGACGATAGACGATAGACGATAATCCGTCGACTAGCGCGCAACTCGTAATTCGTAACTCGTAATTCGTAACTCGTAATTCGTAATTCGTAATTACCATGACTGCACAAGCAGCCCCACAGTCCTATAATCGCCCCGTGCCCGGCCCACCCGTGCAGGCGCAAGGTGGCGTGCCCTATACGCCGAATGCGTGGAGCAGGTTCAGGCGGTGGCGCTGGACGGAGTTCTGGCTGCTGCTGATACCTTCGATACTCAGTATCGTGGGGATGCTCATTGTTATCGTCGTGCGGCCTGAAGCGGAAGTCGTGCAGTGGGAGTGGAAAGACCTCTGGATGAGCTTCCTCTTCATTAGCCTGTTCTATGGCACGCACGTCTGGCTCAATCTCACGCGCCCAGGGGCCGATCAGGTGCTGCTACCCCTTGTGTCAACCGTCACAATGCTCGGCTTAGTGATGGTTCAGCGGCTTGAACCTGCGCTGGTGACGAATGTCAGCGAGGGTTTCAAAGGCATCGCCAACAAACAGGTAGTGTGGATCGCTGCCGGTATAGTGGCGCTGCTGATTACGGTCTTCTTACTGCGCGACCTGAACATACTGAGGAAGTACAAGTACACCTTCGCGCTGCTCGGTATCGCCCTGGTCGCTGCCACGCTGGTGTTCGGGACCGACGCGGGGAGCGGCACGGGGGTCAACCTCTGGTTCGACTTCCGCTTCTTCCAGTTCCAGCCCTCCGAATTGCTGAAGGTGATACTGGTCATCTTCCTCGCGGGCTACCTGGACGACAAGCGCGACTTGCTCATATCGTCTTACAAGATCGGCCCCATAAAGCTGCCACCTCTTCCCTATCTCGCTCCCTTGCTGCTGCTATGGGCGCTCGCGTTAGTGCTATTCGTGGTGCAGCGCGACCTGGGGAGCGCGCTCCTCTTCTTCGGCATATTCCTGGCGATGCTCTATGTAGCTAGCGGGCGTCCCTTCTACGTGGTGAGCGGGCTGAGCCTCTTCTTCGCGGCGGCATTCCTCCTGAACGCCTTCTTCGCGTCGCAGTTCACCCACATCCAGCGCCGCGTGACTAGCTGGCTCAACCCCTGGCCCGCCGGGCAGGACGCAGGCTTCCAGATAGTGCAATCACTATATGCGCTGGCGGAGGGTGGGGTGCTTGGCACCGGTATCGGATTGGGTTCCCCCAGCTACATCCCCGCCGTGCAGACAGACATGGTAATCTCCGCGATTGGGGAGGAGCTTGGGCTGGCGGGCACGCTGGCGGTCGTGGCTCTCTTCATGCTGGTGGTGTACAGGGGCTATCACATAGCGGTGAGCGCCCGCGCCGGCTACGAGCAGCTACTGGCGGTCGGCCTCACCACAGTTATCGGCTTGCAGACCATCATCATCATCGGCGGGGCTATCAAGATGATACCCCTCACGGGTATTACTCTACCCTTCATCAGCTACGGCGGCTCTTCTCTCATCACCAACTTTGTGATAGTGGGCCTCCTGCTGCGTATATCCGCGCAACGCGTTGGGGCGACGCAGAGGCTTTAGACGAAAGGAGTCAGGAGTCAGGAAGTCAGGAATCAGGGGCCAGTAGCTGGTAGATGGTAAGGCGAAACTCAATCCTGAACTCCTGATTCCTGATTCCTGAGACCAATAATGATCAAATTCCGCAACTTCATCCGCACTCTATCCCTCATAGCCGCTCTTGGCCTACTCCTCTACGGATTGGTGGCCGGGGCGCAGCCTGGCGAGCGATTTGACCCCCCCAACGATTCTATATGGCTGATCTGCCTGGCGCTGGCCCTCCCTCTGCTCCTCATGTACACGTCCCTCACCGTGTCGGGCGACCCGATGCGGCCCAGGGCTACACCTGATGAGCGCTTCCGCCACAACGTGCAGCAGCTTGGGGGTTTTCTGCTGGTGGGCTTCGCGCTGGTCAGCCTGCACCTGCTGAGGGAGCAGATCGTTGCGGCGGCTTCCATCAAGGAAACTACCGTCATGACCGAGTCGGGCCATATCGTGCAGGACCCGCGCAAAGTGCCTGAGCAGCTACGCGTGCGACGCGGGCGCATCTTCGCAGGGGACAGGGTTATCGCCGCAGGAGAGGTGATTACCCAGTCGCAATTTGTCCACAGGATATATCCTGAGCCGAATATGTCTTACCTGGCTGGATATTACAATCCCACGATCTACGGTTCCGCAGGCCTGGAGGACTCGTTCGACCGCTATTTGTCGGGGAGCGCGGTACTGGACCCTCTCGCCGAGCAGCAGCGCCGCCTGTTGCATCGCCCCGTCATAGGGAACGACCTCCACCTCACCATCGTGCCCGACTTGCAGGACCTGGCGCACGATGCGCTAGGTGAGCGCAACGGGGCAATTGTACTACTCGATGCGCAGAGTGGGGCAATCCTGGCGCTCGCCTCCTGGCCTCATATAGACCCTCAGAGCCTCTCGTTCGACCCCAACGCTGAGAGCTGGGATGCCGAGAATGCGGATATAATGGAGTATTACAATTCGATAGTTACGGACAATGACGCGCCCCTGGTAATGAGAGCCACGCGTGGCCTCTACCCACCCGGCTCAACCTTCAAGACCGTCTCTGCTGCGGCGGCGATTGACACCGGCACGGCCCAGCCCACCTCTGTATTCACCGACACCGACGGCACGGTCAAGGTGGATGCAGGGCCTTACGTCCACCGTGACTGCTCCACCTGCCGCCCCGCGAATCACGGCCCCAAGTTTACCCTGGCCGAGGGTTACAAGTGGTCGCTGAACGTGGTCTTCGCTGAGCTTGGCATACAGATTGGCCCGCAGAGGATGCTCGAATATTCGCAACGGTTCGGCTTCGGCACGCGGTACGAGCTGGGGATACCTGTTGAGGCGAGCAGCATCGTATCGGACGTGAAAAAGCTTGACAATCGTAACCAATTGGCGGCCACCGCTTACGGGCAGGCAGATGTGCTGGCGACGCCCCTACAGATGGCGCTGGTCGCGGCGACGGTAGCGAAAGGCGGAGAATTACCCGCACCCTACCTGGTCTCTTCAATCACCGAACCGGAAGAAGGCAATACTATATGGCAGTTCGAGGCGCACCCACTCAAGCGCGCGCTCTCTCCGGAGAGTAATGAGAAGCTGCGCCAGATGATGGTCACTTCTATTGCATCGGGTTGGGCGCAGGCGGCTGCCATTCCAGGCGCGACCGTTGGCGGCAAGACCGGCACAGCCGAGACGGGCGCTGGCACCTCTCACTCCTGGTTCATAGGCTTCGCGGGCAAAGACGCTAACCGCCCCCAGTACGCTATCGCGGTGCTCGTGGAAGAAGGGGGAGAGGGGACGAGGGTGGCGCTGCCATTGGCGAGGCGCGTACTGGTGTCGGCATTAGCTAGAAAGTAGCTTATTACCCAGTAAGCAGCGACCCCGCCCCATCAATCCAAACCTCTGTGCCTGTGACGTGGCTTAAGTCGTCGGAGGCAAGGAAGAGCACCAGTTTAGCTACCTGGTCAGCCGTGCCCGGGTTGCCGTCGGTCAAAGGTATGCTCCCTTCGGGGTATATCACAGGCTCGCGGACCTTTTGAAGGTCGCGTTGCTCGGTATTCTCCCCGATGTCCGTGGCTATCGCGCCTGGGCATATCACGTTCACTCTCACCTTGTGCTTGGCAAGCTCCAATGCTACCATCTTGGTGAAAGCCACCTGCCCAGCTTTGGAGCATGAATAAGCGGTCGCTCCGGTGTTGCTGAAGACGCGAGTGCCGTTCACCGAGGATGTCACAATGACCGACCCGCCCCTCTTTTTGAGGTAAGGGGTGGCATACTTCACCGTGAGAAAGGTGCCTTTGAGGTTCACCTCAAGTGTCTTGTCCCACTCGTCCGGCTCAAGCTCCTCTATTGGCGCCCACACCCCATTGATGCCCGCGTTGGCGAAGACTATATCGATCCGCCCCCACTTCTCCGCCAGACTCTCGACGGCCTTCTGCATCTGGCTTGGCTGCGAAACGTCCGCGACCAGGGCGATAGCTTCACCGCCTGCGCGCTCTATTTGCTTTACCACTTTCTCAAGGTCGCTCGCGCCGTGGCTCAGCGCGCCTACCTTCGCCCCCTCGGTTGCCAACAGCAGCGCAGCCGCTTTGCCTATCCCGGACCCTGCCCCCGTGACCAACGCCACTTTACCTTCAAGCCTCATAGCTGCCTCCTGGTTATGATGCTCGAAAGTAATGCAGGATGCGTGCCCGGCAATATCTATAGAACCTTTGCGCTCTCCGTCATCTTTGCGCCTTTGCGTTTACCAATCACGCATAAAGCCTCTATCGTTGCGGCTGGTCAACGTCTACCGGGTCGCCCAGGTACCTGGGGCGATCATTGACGATAACCCGAATGGCGTTGGCGAAGAGCGCCGGAAGCTCTCGTACCTCGTTGTCGAAGGTATTGTAATGCTGGCGGTCGGCTGACACGCCTATCGACTTCACTCCGAGGTAATTGCAGCTATGGAGCGCCCTCGGCAGGTGGAACTTCTGCGTCACGAGAGTAGCCGACTTCAGGCCGAAGACCTCACGCGCCCTGTAACAGCTATCCCAGGTATTGAACCCCGCGTAATCGAGCACTATGTCCTTGTCGAGCACCCCCAGGCCCACAGCCGTGCGGCGCATCACTTCGACTTCGTTATAGCTCGTCTCGCTGTTGTCTCCGCTCATCAGCAGCTTGTCCACCTTCTTTTCCTTGTAGAGGTCGGCTGCGGTCGCCACGCGGTCATAAAGTATAGCGGAGGGTCCGCCTGATGCGTTCAGGCCAGCGCCAAAGACCAACCCTACGTGGTTGTGAGGCAGGTTGGGCGCATCGTAAGAGTAGGTCAGCCCCTGTGCCTGGCTATCTACCCACAGCTTGTAGACTATGAACGCCAGTATAAGCAGCGAAAGCAATACAATCGCTACTATCATCAGCCTGCGCATAATCGTACCGAGCGTGCTACGGGCGCGCACAGGCTGGTGGTATGCCCAGCGACGCGGCCCCATCTTAGGCTGCGGGGTCGTAGGCAGTGGGCGGGTAGCGACATATTTGTACTTCTGTTGAGACATGACTTTGGTTAGGAAACGTGAAACGTGAGGATTTTAATCACAAAGAATACAAAGACACGAAGAACACAAAGGATTTATTGATTTAACTTGCCTTATACCTGACCAGATTCTAGGAACCCTGTAAGTATAGCTCTTCGTAAAACTTAAATAATCTTCGTGGCCTTTGTGTCTTTGTGTTCTTTGTGATTAAAATCCTCAGGCATGCGCTTTGGCTTTCTCCCAGAACTCATCCATCTCTTCGAGGGTCATGCTGCGTAGCTTACCGCCACGCTTTATTATGGCCTGCTCCATTTTGGTGAAGCGCTCAAGGAACTTGTCATTGGCGCGGCGAAGCGCCTCTTCTGCGTTGACTCCCATCCACCGCCCCAGGTTCACCAGCACGAAGAGGAGATCACCGAACTCTTCTCCTCGACGTTCAATATTGTCCTCCCGCTCCAGCTCGCCCAACTCCTCGCGCACCTTGTCGAACACACCTTCGATGCCTTGCCAGTCGAAGCCGACGCGCGCTGCGCGCACCTGTAGCTGCTGGGAGCGGTCGAAGGCGGGCATGGCTCGTGGCACGCTCAGGAGGAGACCTGTGCCCTCCAAACCCTGCTCTGCCGCCTGTGCCAACTCGAACTTGCGGCCCGCCTTAGCTTTCGCCTCGCGTTCGGTAGCCTTGATTGCCTCCCAATTGCGGATGACGTGCTCCGCGCCCGTCACCTCTACGTCGCCAAAGACGTGCGGGTGCCGCCTTATCAGCTTGGTCACGATGTGCCCCACCACGTCCGCCAGTGTAAACTCTTCGTTCGAGACTGCAAGTTGCGAGTGGAACACCACCTGCAACAATAGGTCCCCAAGCTCCTCGGCCAGCGTGTCGGGGTCGCCCGCGTCCATCGCGTCTACAGCCTCGTATGCCTCTTCGAGGAGGTGGTGCTTGATGGAGTCGTGCGTCTGCTCTCGGTCCCAGGGGCACCCTCCCGGCCCCCGCAACCGCCCCATCACGTACACCAGGGAAGTGAACTCCCTCGGCAGCGACAAGGGTTCTATAGCGGGCAGGTAGACACAGGCAAGATGGTTGATGCCGTGCGCGTGGTCCATCTCGGCCAGCGTAGTCTCGATTATCTGCTCCCTACCCGGCACGCCCGCGTTGAGCACGATAGTAACGGGATGGTCGTCCGGGTATCGCTCCATCAGGGCCAGCTTGCACGCCGCGGCCACGCGGTCGCTGTACACCTGGCATAGCAGCACAGGATACATAGGCGAAAGCCCAGCGAGCGCCGGGTATGCCTCTGGGCTCACAGGCATGGAGTAGGAGCTGAAGAGGAAAGGCTCTTCCGATTTTGGATTTTGGATTTTGGATTTTGGATTGATGTCGGTGTGATCTATCGTCCATCGTCCATCGTCCATCGTCATTTGCCTGTCGTCCGTCGTCCGTCGTCCGTCGTCCAGCGAAGCCAGCTCGGTGCCGTCGGCGATTTGCAAGCCGCGCTCAAGGGGGTCTATGCCGAGGGCTGTGCAGACAGGCTCAAGGAAGGAGAGGCCCTCCACTATCTTTAGCTTTACACCATTCTCATTCGCCAGGACGCGCAGGTGGCGCACAGAGGCTTCGCCGATGGAGGGGTGGCCCGGCACGCAATAGATGATAGGTCCATCTTCCGCATTGAGAGCAAGAGAAATCAACTCCTCGGCTATCTGCCGGTAGATGTCACTGAAATTCGCCTCGCGCTCGTACAGGTAGTCGAAGGAGCGCACATCGAGGTGCGGTGGAAGGTGATCGGCAGTGGGATGTGTCGTGGTCCGCAGGTAGATGGTCGAGGCGGCTTCTAGGAGGGTCTTAGCTTCAAGCGTGACCTGCTCCCACGCGCCCGGCCCCAGGCCCACGACTGTAATCTGTGGCATGGAATTAGCTTCTTTCTTCAAGGGGTGTGGGTATATGATACCACAATCACATGGGGCATTCTCTAAATGCAAAATCGCCTAAAGGTGGATTATGCTAGAATGGAAGTATCCATTTACGGAATGAAAGGAGCTTATGATGAGTGATACTCCTGTCGCACTGGAAGAGGTGCTAACGAAGGCCTTACATCTGTCATCCGAAGATAAGATCAAATTGATAGAGCGCCTGGCATCAGTGCTCAAATACGATTGGACGCCACAGAGACCCACATCTGAAGCAAGATCGAAGCGCTCTCTCCTGGGCATATTTGCAGATTTGGGACCCGCTCCTTCGGCTGAAGATATTGATGAAGCGCGCCGAGAAGAGTGGGCCAACTTTCCGCGTGAGGATATTGCATGACAATCACTGCGATTACGGATACTCATGCGGTAATTTGGTATCTATATGATGATAGACGCTTGTCATCTACAGCTAAGACCTTCTTTGAAGCAACATCTAAAAGTGAACAGCAAATCGGCGTTTCTTCTATTACTCTTGCGGAGATGGTCTATCTGGTGGAAAGAGCAAAAATACCCGCAGATACGCTTCGTAGACTGCTTACAGTGTTTGACACAGAAAATAGCCTGCTTCTGGAAATTCCTGTGGATCGGCGAGTTGCAGAGACTCTTCCTCAAGTGGCACGAGCGAGCGTGCCCGATTTGCCTGACCGTATAATCGCAGCTACAGCCGTGTATCTGGGTCTGCCTCTTATAACCCGCGATGCGCAGATTAAGGCATCTGGTATCGATACTATCTGGTAGTATCTGGTAGTAGCAACTGATAATGCTTGACTGGGGTAGTGTGATGATACACATAGGCACCAGCGGCTACAGCTATGCGGACTGGAAAGGGCCATTTTACCCGGAGGGGATCAAGGATAGCGAGATGCTCCCCTTCTACGCCCAGGACTTTCGCACGACCGAGATAAACTACATCTATTACCGGCTGCCCTCGGCCAGGACACTCGCAGGTATGGCGAAGAAGGTGCCTGATGACTTCATCTTCACCGTCAAGGCGAGCAAAGAATTGACGCACGAGCGAGACCTTGAGGATGGGGACGGCTCGGACGGCGGAGGTGGCACGCCTGAGAACTTTCGCCTCTTCCGCGAGGCTCTACGACCTCTGATTGACCAGGGGAAGTTCGGGGCGGTGCTTGCCCAGTTCCCCAACTCCTTCAAACCGACCCCTGAAAACCGCGATTACCTTGCCACCTTCCGCGAGCGTATGGGTGACCTGCCCGTAGCAGTGGAGTTTCGCAACTCAGGCTGGGTCACAGACGAGACTATGGACTTGCTACGCCAGAACAACCTGGGGTACTGCTGCGTGGACGAGCCGCGCCTGAAGGGGCTGATACCGCCTATCGCCGTAGCTACCGCGCCCATCGCTTATGTCCGTTTCCATGGCCGCAACGCCAAGAAGTGGTGGCACCACGACGAAGCCTACGAGCGTTATAGCTACGAATACAAGCCTGAAGAGCTAGAAGAGTGGGTTCCGAAGATAGAGAAGCTCGACCACGCCGCCCAGGAGACCTTCGTCTTCACCAACAACCACTATCGCGGCGCGGCCATCAGGACGGCGAACCAGTTGAAGGAGTTACTTGCCGGTAGCCGGTAGCATGCACCTTATCGACGCCTCCACCGTCTCCACATATAGATAGCGACGGTAAAGACTGTCCACACAGCTATAGACAACAACGCCTCCAGGGTATAGGGAGGTTGACTTGAATCAGGTTCTATAGCTGCGTCAATCACAACACCTACAGTGATAACCCAACATAGACCATATACCGAGGCAAAAGCGAACCCTACTTTCCAACTACCATCGGGGTGATGGTCAAATGCCCACAGAATTACCAGCAGACTGACGCCCACGATGCTATCCCACAGGTCGAAGTTGCCATCTGCGGCAGCTACTGAAATAGCTCCGGCTAATGCCACACCCAGAAGGGCACTCTGCTCAGTAGAGGCGTTATTCATGCCATCCTCAACATATATGTCCTTTTGCTATCGTCACAATCCAGGTAGCATACTAATAATGCATAATCGACCTTGAACCTTGAACCTTGGACTACCGTCTCAACACCACCGCGCTTTCGTTCAGCGTAAACCCATGCGAAGAGGCCCGTCGCGTTCTCAGCACTCTCACCTCGCTCTTACAAAAGCCCGCGATGTGACCTAACTCTTCCGCGATGGTTGTTACGGGCACGTGAACACCGGAGTGCGCTGAGTTGCCCAGCACCATGAGCAGGCTGGCTCCTGGAGCAAGCATCTCCTTGATAGACTCCATCGCACGGAGGAGGCCGCCGAAGTACTGCCGGGTCATCAGCCCGTAGTCCCAACCCCAGCCCCTGTTCCCCAGCTTCTCATCAATCTCCTTCGCTATACCCTCAACAGAGGTCACATCCTGCACGCGCTTCCAGTCTTCTATATCCTTATAAGTCGCCTTGGCGTCGCAGATCATCATTCGCTTGCGCAAAAGCTTCAGCTCCTCCATGTCGTTCACGAAGCCGAGGAAGAAAAGCTCCAGGCGCGTCTGCATCGTGTAATCGAGGTTGTTGAGGTAGGGGGGGGAGGTAACGGCCAGGTCCACCGGCGCGCCATCATACGCGAATGTAGAAATATCTCGTATATCGCCTTCTACAACCTGGGCATCCCCCACACCCTCTTGCTCCTCCAGCCATTCGATGTCGCACAGCATCTTCTGTAGCCTCGTCTCGAACATCGTCAGCACGGGAGAGTCCTGCTTCACCTCGCGGGAGCCGAACGCGTGCGGCGTCAGCTTCATGTTGCTCGCTCCGCGCAGGATGGACGCCAGGGCGAGCATCGGCACGTCGCGCACGCTCTCGCTAACACATATCTCGATGCACCTTTTCAGCGCCAGCACCTTCCACATCACGCGCCCCGCGATCCACCTGTCGAGGCGGGGCATCTGCGGGCGCTCGCTCGCCAGGGACCACTGCATATCGCCGTCACCCTCTACTTTTGGCAGAGCTTCACGCGCCACCTCGATTAATCGCTCTGCTTCGAGCCGTAACAGCGGTAAGTCGAACTCTGCCCGGCTCTTGACGCGTGAAGCGAAAGCCAGGAAGGGGTTGACCTCTATACCCAACGCGTTGCGCCCCATTAGTCTTGAGGCCACCAGGGTAGTGCCCGTACCGCAGAATGGATCAAGCACAACGCCGCCCTCCGGCACCTCGAACTCGCGTATGGCCTCCTGCACAAGGGGGGCAGAGTAGGCTTCTGGCATGACGTACCAGTCATAGACCGGCTGGTTGCGGTTCAATTGCGCGGTGGTTGCAGAGCTTGCCATAGCGGCGTCTGCGGTGGGCATAAGGGTGTGCCTCCTCTGATACAGGGGTTGTGTGGGGTTTGATTATAACTGAAAGGTCAAGAGAGTGCTAGTGGCTAATTGACATAAAATTAATCGCCAAGATACGGTTCTTTACGTATCCTTACGTAGCCCGGCAACTTGACATCCGCCATCTAGCTGGCCTATAATCACTTGGCAGTTTGGGTTATTGGCCTCACTTATGCGTAGGTCGGGAAGCCAGGCCGGTATAATCTCAGTGATATTACCAATCTATCTATCAATCTCCCAGGCTGCCATAACTAAGTTTTATAGTTAATGGATAGTGACGCGTTGCCTTCCGGCGGACTAGAGAAGGCACTAAGCAGCAGGCGGAATGCAGTAGTTACGTAATACCCAGTATTCTCACGCATCACGTTTCACGCATCAACCCGTCGTCCTTCGTCTAAATTGAGGAGAACCAACCACTGATGATAGGCCCCTTGAACGCACTGTTCGGCCTTTTCAGCCGGGACCTGGGTGTAGACCTGGGCACCGCCAACACACTGGTACACGTTAGAGGTAAGGGCATCGTAGTGTCCGAGCCTTCAGTTGTTGCTATAGATAAGCGCACCAAGAAGCCTTACGCGGTCGGCGCTGAGGCCAAAGCCATGGTCGGTAAGACCCCCGGCTACATCATCGCCATACGTCCCCTCAAGGACGGCGTTATCGCTGACTTCGACATGGTAGAGATGATGCTCAAGCACTTCATCCGGAAGGTGCATTCCCAGGGATTGATGACCCCCAAGCCCCGCGTAGTCATCGGCATCCCCTCAGGCGTTACCGAAGTGGAGCGCCGCGCCGCCCACGACGCCGCCATCAATGCGGGTGCGCGTGAGGCTTACCCCATCGAGGAGCCTATGGCTGCCGCGATTGGAGCCGGCTTGCCTGTGCAGGAGCCAATCGGCTCGATGATAGTTGACATCGGCGGCGGCACCACCGAAGTGGCGGTTATATCACTCGGCGGCATCGTCATCAACCACTCGGTACGCACTGCGGGCGATGAGATAGACGAGGCTATAATCATGTACGCCCGCCGCGAGCACAACCTTCACATAGGCGAGCGCATGGCCGAGGCCGCTAAGATCGCCGCCGGGTCCGCCTACCCCCTCGATGAAGAGGTAGGGGTCACTCTGCGCGGTCGAGACGTGATAACGGGCCTCCCCAAGGCGGTAGAAATCAGTAGCGTCGAGTTGCGCGAAGCCATCTCAGGGCCGGTATCGGAGATTATAGAGGTTGTACGTACTGCCCTCGAAGAGACCCCGCCCGAACTGGTAGCCGACATCATGCAGCACGGTATCACTCTCGCGGGTGGCGGCGCGCTCCTCAAGGGCCTCGATAGGCGCATGGCTAACGAGACCAGGATGCCGGTCTATATCGCCGAGGACCCCCTTACGTGCGTCGTGCGCGGCGCGGGCCGTATAGTCGAATCTTTAGAGCAGTACGACCGCATTCTCAAGTCTAGCGCCCAGAATCGTCGTGCGGTAGTAATGTCACACTAGGAGTCATGAAAGAACGCTCTTTTTCCTGGACACGTACCGTTTACTTGCTCGTCGCATTGGTGCTCATGAGCTTGGCGCTCATCCTTTTGAGCCAGGGGCGGTATTTACAACCCCTGGAGAGCATCGCGGGGCAGGTCTTCAACCCCATCCAGCAGGCTGCCTCTAACGTCACTTCCGGCGTCGGAAGCTGGGTAAGCTCCCTCGGCCAGGGACATGAGCTTGCGGAGCAGAACAAGCAGCTACGCATCGCCATTGACAAGCTGACCTCCGAAAATACCACCCTCATAGCTTTGGAGCGCGAGAATGCGCAGCTACGCTCCATGCTGAAGTTCCAGACGGAGCGGCCAGAGCTAACAGGCGTGGTGGCGAAGAGCATAGGCGGCGACCCCAGTGGCCAGATGGAAATCCTGACCATCGACCAGGGCAGCAAAGCCGGAATAGTCGAGGGGATGGCGGTGGTCAGCCCTGGCGGTATCCTCATCGGCCAGGTAAGCGCGGTCAAGCCTGAGCGCTCGACGGTGCTGCTCATCACCGATGTAGGTTCATCTCTGCCCGTAGTCACGCAACGCACCCAGAAGCCCGGCATCCTCACCGGACAGTGGCAGAAGGGTGGCCGCCTCCTGGTGCAGCGCATCCCCCGCGACGCCGACGTAGTGGAGGGCGACCTGCTCCTCACCTCCGGCGTTGGCGGTACCGTACCAAACGGCCTGATAGTCGGCCTCGTCTCCAAAGTGCGCCAGAGTGACGTACAGATGGAAAAAGACGCCGAAGCCTACCCCCTCATAGAGCTAGAATCTCTGGAGAGCGTGCTAGTTATTACAAGTAAATAGGAGTCAGGAATCAAGTAAATCCTAACTCCTAACTCCTAACTCCTGACTCCAAATGGTCTACCTCGGCGCAGTCATCCTCTTCATAGCAGGCATCATACAGTCAGTGGTGTTGCCCCAGGTCGTGCCGATCTCGGCGAGGCCCCACCTCGTGGTGCTGCTTGTAGTGGCTGTGTGCCTGGCCGAGAGCCTGTACGACGCGGTAATCTGGGGCTTCATGGGAGGCATAATGCTCGACTTGATGGGCGGGGCCATCCTCCCCATAGGGAGCAATGCTCTGCTCCTCGTATTGATCGCACTCCTGGCGAGCCTGGGGCAGGCCAACCCCTTTCACAGCCTCCTCTTCGTCCCCCTCATCACCGTCTTTGTTGCCACTTTCTTTTACCACGTTATGGTCATGGCGCTCTCTGCCGCCCTCGGCAACCAGGTGGCTTTTGTCGATAACGTGTTGCGCGTTGCCCTTCCAAGCGCCGCGCTCAATGCAGCCCTTATGCCCGTCGCCTACAGCTCCCTCCTATGGCTCAGCGAAAAAATCGGTCGTAGGGTACGTGTAGAATGGTAATTCCAATCCGAAATTCAGGACTCGAAATCTCCAGGTGCAGAATGGTAACTCCAATCCGAAATCCGAAATCCGAAATCCGAAATCTCACAGTATGGTAGAGCAGCCTCCATCTACTAGCAGGTCCACACGCGCTCTGAGCATCGTTCTCGCAGCGATGTTCCTGGTGCTTATAGGTGGGCTGTTCCGTATGCAAATCCTGGAAGGGAACAGCTACAAGGCCCAGGCCGAGGAGAACCGCGAGCGCGTCATCATCAACAAGGCAAGCCGGGGCATAATCTATGACCGTAACGGCACGCTCCTGGTAAAAAACAAGCCTTCTTACTCGGTGGTCGTCTCTCCTGCTGACCTGGCGGGCTTCAACTGCGTTACCCGCCAGTTCGTGACCAACACTGTCTTTATCGAGCTTGGCAAGATAGTGGGCGCGAGCAATGTCGTGGCGGTGCTGCCGGACGAATTGCCGCAAGAGAAAGTAGGGGAGGTAGCGAATCGTCTCTCCGTGCTATTCGAGGTGCCCGCCGACACGTTGCGCGGCCCCCTAAAGCAGACTATGGAAGCCAACCCCACCAGCAAGAACCTGTTTGTTATACGCAAAGACATCATAGATAGCGTAGCGCAGAAGGTCCGCGCCGAGCTTAAGAACCTCCCCGGCATCTACGTCTATAACGAGCTTGAGTACAACTTCCTGACCCGCGTCGACAGGTGCCTCAAGCCGGTCATCGTCAAGCGGGGCCTTGACGACTTCGACAAGGTACAGCAAGTAGAGGTATCGCGCGCCGCTATGCCGGGCGTGAGCGTCATGCCTGAGCCGGTCCGCCAATACACCGAAAATGAGCTTTTCGGGCATATCCTGGGTTACGTCGGCCCCATCTCGCGTGAGGACTACGAGCGCGACCTGGATGCTCTATGAGCCTGACGATAAGGTAGGGCAGACGGGCATAGAGGCGGGGCTTGAGAAAGAGCTACGGGGCGTGAAGGGTATATCGAGCGTCGTCGTCAACTCTAAAGAGCAGATAGTCACCACGATAGCCTCGCAAGCGCCCATCACTGGCAACAATGTCACGCTCACCATCGACACGGAGTGCAAAAGAAAGTAACCACCGCCCTCCAGGATGGTCTTACTAAGGCTAACGTCAAGGGTGGTGTCGCCATCGTTATGCGCGTGGACAACGGGCAGGTGCTGTCAATGGTCTCCCTCCCCTCTTATGATGACAATCTCTTCGCGAAAGGTATATCTCAGGCCGACTTTGACCGCTTGAACAATGACCTGACCTTGCCTATGTTCAACCGAGCCATAGGAGGCGCTTACCCTCCCGGCTCGACCTACAAGATGATTACGGCAGCGGCGGCTTTGCAGGAGGGGGTGGTCACCTCCGAGACGCAGTTTTACTGCCCAGGCTACATCGAAGTTCCCTATACGTGGAGCGAGCAGACGCGCAACCCCTTCCGTGATTGGAGGCAGCAGGGGCACGGCACCCTGAATATTGTGCAGGCCCTTACAGTATCGAGCGACGTCTTCTTCTATATCGTATCGGGACCGAGGCAGGAGGACCGTCGCATCAAAAAAGAGGACGGCACGGAGGATATTGTCTGGACGCGCTACTACACGCCCGGCGCGAAGAAGCCTACCGAATTCGACGGCCTGGGCATAGATAAGCTGAGCAAGTACGCTAACGCCTTCGGCCTGGGCCGCAAGACGGGCATCGAGCTACCAGGTGAAGTAAGCGGCGTATCGCCCGACCCTTCGTGGAAAGTGAATACATTCCCTGACAACCAGTGGTCGCTGGGCGATACGCTCGTGACGGCTATCGGACAGGGCTACAACGTCATGACGCCCCTGCAACTGGTGAACGTTACTGCATCGATTGCTAACGGCGGCACCGTATACCAGCCCCAAACGGTGCTCAAAGTGAGCGACTGGGCGGGCAACACGGTAAAGGACTTTCAGCCTAAGGCACTGTGGCAGGTGCCTGTGTCGCCGGAGAACCTGGCATTGGTGCGCCAGGGGATGCGCGAGGCTGTGGCCGCCGAGAAGGGCACTGCCCACAACCGGATAACCCTTAAGAGTATTCCTGTGGCGGGCAAGACTGGCACCGCTGAGTATGGCCCCGTAATAGCAATCAAAGATGGCAAGGAAGTGCGCCGCTCGCATGCGTGGTTCACCGCCTTCGCGCCCTTCGACAAGCCGGAAATCGCTGTAGTAGTCCTCCTTGACGGCGGCGAAGAGAGCCTCGAAGGCTCCACCTTTGCAGTGCCTGTGACCGACGCGATCTTGAAGGCGTATTTCAAAGTAGATAAGTAGACGACGGACGAAGGACGAAAGAGTATGATCCCCCATAAAATAATCTCTGCGCACTCTGCGTCTCTGCGGTGAAAACATCCGTCGTCCGTCGTCCTTCGTCTACTTTCGTTTCCACACTCCTCTAATTCGTGTATCATAGTCATGCAATCGCTACGAGAGCGTCTGCTATATATGATACCGGAGGGATAGTTGCAAGTTTCGGACAGTATTATCATCAAGGGTGTGCGCGAAGGTCTGCTCTTCATCCTTGATGATGACGTGCCTTTTCCACAGCTCTTGACTGAGCTTACCTCGCGCATAAACGCCCGGCCTAACTTCTTCAAAGGGGCTGCGATCACGATAAACGCGGGCCGTCGCATCATAGACGCGCCCGACTTCCACGTCCTCTACAGGATGCTGACCCGCAACGAGATGAAGGTGCAGTCGGTGGTCAGCATGTCCGCGCAGACGCGCATGGTGGTTGAAGGCTACGGCGTGGCGAGCAGGCCACCCTCCTTCGCTTCGGGTGACGCGGGTGTCAGCCTGGGGTTGAAGGATCGCGGGACCTCTGGACCGTTGGGTGCCGCAGTAGCCGAAGGGGCCATATCCGACGCAAGCACGGGACTTTTCCTGCGGAGCAACCTGCGCCCCGGCCAGTCGGTGCGTTACGCGGGCGACGTGTGCGTGCTGGGAGATGTGGAGGCGGGCGCGGAGATATTAGCAGACGGCGACGTGGTGGTATGGGGCGCGTTGCGAGGACTGGCCCACGCGGGCGTAGGCGGCAACGAAGGGGCGGTTGTTTGTGCCTTGCAGTTGGTCCCTACCCAATTGAGCATCGCCGGTGCCAGCAGCCGCTTCCCTATCAACTCTAGCGAGGACGAGACGCCTTCCCCTGCCATAGCACACCTGGAGCGCGGCCATATCGTGGTGGTAGCGTGGCGCGCCGGGCCTGAAGAACAAGAACGTGGTAGCTCCTGAAATCTCGACAACCGCGCCGAAGCACGTGAAAGCCCAAAATAATTTAGTCAACAAAATGAGCGCCGCAGGCGCTCATTTTGTTGACTAAAGAAAACACCCTTCCCTACTGGGAGATTCTACGCCGCTTGCACTTCCTCTACGGGCCAGTCGCCCCGGCCTACCCAGAAGTGGTTGGGGCGCACGTAGTCGGCTACGCGCACTTCGAGGCCATCATACGTGGTGGCATTGTTCGCGTTGACCAGGCAGAGGCTCGGCGTCTCACCGAACTTCTCCTCATATCGCTCGACCGCTTCCGCCAGCTTCTGCGATACACTCTTCTTGGGGGTATCATCAAACCATCCTAGAAACATCGCTCACAACCTCCTTACCTCAATAGCTCTCATGCGTATCTTAGAACTTCTGTTCTGATTATATCACGCATATCGCTACCTGTCAATAGGCGTGAGGACGTATTTTTACACATTCGTCAGGTTGTGAGAAGTACGGTTAGGGTGTAGGGGCAGGTCCCCGTGCCTGCCTTTTTGGGAGAAGATCTCTGTGGCAACCAGAACTAATTCCCCTGGCGGGGAAAGCACGGCGGATAAATCCACGTGCTAGACAAACGAAGCCCGCGTAGGCGGGCTGTAGATCAGCCTCCGAAGGGAGGCTTTGTGTATGTAGCCCGCACATTTATGTGCTGGGCGGGGCCATTATAAGCTCTCCCTGAACCGATAGCCTATACCTGGCTCGGTGAGGATGTATATGGGGCGCTCAGCACGCTCCTCTATCTTACTGCGAAGCTGCCCGATGTAGACCCGTAGCAGTTGCGTGTCGGCTGCATACTCCGGCCCCCATACCTTATAAAGCAGCGTCCGGTGGGTGACGAGCCTCCCGGCGTTGCGCATGAGCGTTTCCAACAGGTGAAACTCGGTGGGGCTGAGATGCACGGGCGAATTGCTGACCTTCACGGTATGGAGCTCCGGGTCGAGCACGATGCCACCTATAGAGATAGGCTGGGCATCGGCAGTTGGCGGAGTTGCTTGTTGTTTGTGCCGGAGCGCGACCCGGATGCGAGCCATCAGCTCCCCTATACTGAATGGCTTTGTCAGGTAGTCGTCCGCTCCATTATCCAGGGCGTTGATCTTGTCGCTGTCTGCCCCGCGCACTGAGAGTACGATGATCGGGGCCTCCGTCTCTTTCTTAAGGTCAGCGGTCAGTTGTACCCCATCCACGTCCGGCAAGCCCAGGTCGAGCAATATGAGGTCAGGTGAGAACTTCTCAACCTGAGTCTAGGGCTTCGGCCCCGGAGGACGCGGTAACTACCGCGAAGCCGTGCCCCTCCAATGCAGGCCGTAAAGCGCGCGCGATTGCAGGCTCGTCGTCAACAACCAACACTCGCAACTCTCCCATGCTACTTTCCGCTCGGTAGGGCGTGCTGCTCTGGGAGGGGGTCTATTCTCAGCGACTCGATCTGCGCTACAACCGGCAGCGTGAACGTGACTTCCATGCCGCCCCCGCTCCGGTTCTTTGCCCAGATTCTTCCACCATGTGCCTCGACCAGACCTTTACTGATAGCGAGGCCGAGGCCTGCGCCCGCACTGCGCTGCCTGCTGCTCGCCTTGTAGAACTTGTCGAAGAGGCGCGGCAGTTGCTCAGATGGCACTCCCGTACCCTTATCATCTACATTCACCTCTATATTATCGCCTGTGCGGCGAACGTCAATAAATATAGCAGTGCCTGGCGCGGTGTGCTTGACGGCATTCTCCAGCAGGTTGGTCAAAACCTGGTTTATCTCCGAGAAATCGAGCAACGTCAGGGGCAGATCACGCTCTATATTGACGGTCACGTGATGGTCCGCCAGCGTTGGCTCCAGGCGCTGCACAACCGCCTCCACTACTTCGACGATAGAATACCAGTCTTTCTCAGGGTGCAAAGCTCCGCCTTCGATCCTGGACATGTCGAGCAGATTGCCGACCAGTACGTTCAGGCGGCGGGCCTCGTCGTATATACCTTGAAGGAAGTCCTGTTGCGTTTCCTTGCCCCATTGGATGTCAGGCTCCAGCAGGCTGGTCACGGACGCCATGATCGAGGCCAGGGGCGTGCGCAAATCATGCGACACCGCCGACATGAGCGCCGACTTCAACTTATCGGTGCGGTCCAGCATCTCCGCACGGTCTGCCTCCCGGAGCAAGCGAAGCCTCTCTAAAGCTACGGCTGCCTGGTCAGCGAAAGTGGCAAGGATGGTGCGCTCAGCTGCCGTGAACGGGCGACCCTCCTTGTCGGCCACCCCCAATACACCAATGGTGCGATTGGCGACACGTAGCGGCGCGAAGGCCGTAACCTGGTTTTCAGGTTGCTGCCGGAATCGCGTCGGTGTAAGGTCTCCCTGGCCCACCTCACCGCCATGCTCGAATGACCATTGGGCCATGCCAAGCTCAGACCTTGTAGGCTGGCGCGTGCCGTCCGGTGCCTGGGCCTTGACCACTAACTGCTGCTGAGTATCAGGTAACAAAATCCAGCACGCCCTCGCCCCGAATACTTCGGCTACCTTATCCGCTATCTTTGGCAGCACCTCGTCCGGGCGTTGCGCGCCTGTAATGGCCTGGCTCAATTCGTACAGCCGTGATACATCCTCTGCGCGTTGTCGCGCCTGTCTAGCCTGCTCCCGCGCTTGAGCGAGCAGCCAGCTGATAAGTAGTGACACGCCCAGGAAGACAAAGAGTGCAAATATATCTCTGAGATGGGAAACCTCGAAAGTAAGATATGGCGGTACAAGGAAGAAGTTGAAGAGGGCGAAACCCAGTACCGAAGAGCCAATGCCCGCTCGCCGCCCGGCAAAAGTAGTCGCCCCTATCACAACCATCAGATACAGCAGCCCAATGTTCAGCAGGCCAATGCTTTCTCGCACGGGCAAGAGCGCGGCGGTGAGCAGGGCAAGCGCCCCGATAGTGGCCCCGTAGCGTACGAGGGCAGGCGTCTTACGCTCTCCAGTCTCTATTATCGTCGCACGCTGAATACGCCGCACCGGCTTGTCTCGTCTGGCTTCTCTACTCGCCTTCGACTGGCGTATGCTGTGGTCACCCGGATATTGCCCCATCTCTTCTCACTCTTATTAGAGGCTGTCTGCGAACTCTCACAGACATGCTCTCGTCTGACGATACTATCTTACTATATCGTCATGTATGCAAGGTATCGAGGCGGGTGCCCTGACCGGCCCGAAAATGAAACTCTTATACTTTTCTTATACGCGTCAGCCTGATACTTATACATTTCTTATGCCTGTTGCATTACACTAGGGCGTTATGACAACTGCGATTGATCCGCAAAGAACGACCGGCAACACAAATGGCAGTGGCAAGAGCAGCCTGGTCTCGCACCCCGACCTGGAGTGGCAGGAGGAAATAAAAGGCACCAAGCCAGGTGACCGCTACGTGCGTATTGGCACTCACCAGGGGTTCAAGCGCATACGGCCAGGACATGTGGTCCCCAATCCCGGCATGGACGAGCCGCAGAGCTTAGGAGGCCGGCTTCTGCGTGCAGCCAAGCGTTTCCTCATTGGACGCCCGATCTCCACCGCGCTCGAATCACAGGAGCGCCTCACAAAACTAAAGGCGCTGGCGGTCTACTCGTCAGATGCGCTCTCCTCGGTTGCGTATGCTACCGAGGAGATTATGAAGGTGCTTATCCTGGGCGGGCTTGGCTTGCTGTCCCTGACCATGCCTATCTCGCTGCTGATTGTTGGCCTCCTTGCCATCGTGGTCATATCATACAGCCAGACAATCAAAGCCTACCCATCCGGCGGTGGTAGTTACATAGTAGCCAGCAAGAACCTGGGCACGATGGCTGGGTTAACTGCCGCAGCCGCATTGCTCATAGACTACGTCCTTACCGTGGCGGTTTCGATAGCTGCGGGTGTTGCAGCTATAACGTCGCTTGTGCCTGATGCGCTGTCATATACGACCTGGATGGCTACCGGTGCGGTCTTGCTGATAATGATGGCGAACTTGCGTGGCGTCCGCGAATCGGGGACTATCTTCGCTATACCCACCTATATATTTGTTGCGCTAATGTACGTCTTGATAGGGACCGGGGTGTATCTCCTGGCGACTGGGGGCCTGCATTACACCCCGCCTGAGACTGCTTACCAGCCTGAGGCGCAGGCGCTTGGCCTGTTCATGCTAATGTCGGCTTTTGCCCAGGGTTGCACCGCTATGACCGGCACCGAGGCGATTTCTGATGGCGTCCCTGCTTTCAAGAAACCGGAATGGCTCAATGCTCGAACAACGCTCATATGGATGGGTCTGCTCCTCGGCTCGATGTTCATCGGGATGTCGTTTCTGGCTAGCAGCCTGGGCGTAGTGCCGGCAAGCGAGACGGTTATCTCTCAGATAGGCAGGACCATTTTCGGACCGGGGCCATTGTGGGTCATCCTACAAATTGCTACGGCCCTGATACTCTTGCTGGCGGCAAATACAGCCTTCGCTGATTTTCCGAGGCTATCGTCATTCCTTGCCCGCGACCGCTTTATACCACGCACATTCCAATTTCGCGGCGACCGCCTCGCATTCACGGTCGGCATAGTGAGTCTGGCCGCACTATCCATCTTGCTGCTCATAATTTTCAAAGGCAGCCTCGATGGATTGATCCCGTTGTACGCGGTAGGCGTCTTTACCAGCTTTACTCTCTCCCAGGCTGGTATGGTTGTTCACTGGCGTAAAGAGCGGGCACCTGGATGGAGGCGCTCAGCTGCCATAAGCGGCCTTGGTGCTGTGGCAACAGGTATCGTTACCCTGATAATCGCCGTCACTAAGTTCACGCATGGCGCATGGTTGGTTGTCGTGCTGATACCCATGATGATTGCAATCATGCGTGCTATCCACTCGCATTACAAGCGGCTGGAGGTAGCCAGGGAAGCAGAAATACCCCTTACACTGGAAGAAATCCAGATATGTGCTGTAGTGCCTATAGCCGACATGGGCGTGGAGGCCCGGCAGGCGATTGCTTTCGCTTGTGCGATAGCCAAAGATGATCGCCATGTTATTGCCGTTCATGTAGCCGGTGACAGCGCCGAAGCGGAGAAGTTTCAGGCCGAGTGGGCAGGGCTTAAGCAAAAGCTGGACGCGAACCTGGTGGTCATCAAATCGCCTTATCGCTCGCTAATCAGTCCCTTGTTAGCTTACATAGATGCTCTGAAAGAGACCCACGTGCGGGACACGATTACTGTCGTCCTGCCTGAGTTTGTCCCTTCTTCCTGGTGGGAGAATCTGTTGCATAACCAGACCGCGCTTCGTATCAAGGGCGCTCTTCTCTTCCGGCCCGGTATAGTCGTTGTGAACGTGCCGTACCATCTTGGAGGCAAGCGCGTGCGGCCTGAGAAAAGGGGTGCGAGTTGAAACAGAAACCATTTGTGCTAATCGTCGAAGACGACGCCCAACTGCGTAAAGTGATCGCCGCCAATCTAGGCGAGCGTGGCTACCTGGTATTGCAGGCAGAGAGCTTCAGAACAGGCTATTGACCAGCTTGCCATCAAACCCCAGTTGATGATATTGGATATTCGTTTGCCTGATGCGACTGGTTGGGATGTGGCTCAATGGGCGGGGAGCATATCGGCCTCAGCGCCAACGATCATCATCTCAGGATCAAAGCCGGAGCAAGGGGAGATGGAGCGCTTTGGCGCGACGAGCTTCCTGCCTAAGCCATTTGCCATCAGGCAATTGATGGACCTGGTAGAGCTATACACGCCTGCGGCCTGATATTGAGGGTTAGAGGAAAAAGGACCTGTTGACGCAGTGTCAACAGGTCCTTTTTTAGTATCATGGTTCGCTTTACTTGTCCCTGTCCGCCACCCCTTCGGCGAACAGAGCTTTGCTATCGTCTGTGATTTTCTGGAGTGCCGCGTCTACCGTTTTGAGGCCATAGAACGCCTGCTCAAGCTCAGCATTCGCAAGGCTCTCTATCTGGGGCCACGTTGAGAGAACAGGCACCAGCTTCATCGTAGGCACAGCATCGAGGAAGACCTGGCTGCTGGCGGGTGACAGGCTGGGGTCCAGGAAGGCGGGCGAGTTAGCCACGCTCTTGAGAGAGGGCACCGTCCGGCCCAGTTTGGCTGCTACCGTCTGGCCATCCACGCCCTGGGCGTACTCCACGAAGCCCCACGCCAGGTCTTTATTCTTGGAGGCGGCGGCGATGCAGTAAGCGTCACTGTGCAGTATAGAGGCCTTCTGCTTCTGCATGGGCAGAGGCGCGACATCCCACTGGAAGCTCGTTATCTCGCGGAAGCTGGGGGTCGCGGCGCGACTCTGGAGGATCATGCCTAGCTTGCCGTTCATGAACATAGACTTCTCCATCCTCGGCCTTAGCCTCGGCCTCGGTCGGCACGACCTTGTACGCCAGCTGTAGGTCCGTGAAGAACTGTACCGCGTCGCGTGCCGGACCGCTCGTAAGGGTAAACATGGTGGGCTTGTCTGGGTTGTCCACGATATCGCCGCCGTTTGACCAGACGAAAGGAGCTACCCGGATAATCTGCGGCTCGACGCTAACGCCGTATGTCTCCTTCTTGCCGTCGGCGTTGGTATCTTGAGTGATAGCGGTGGCTGCGCCCAGGAAGTCGTTCCAGGTCCAGTCCGACTTCGGGAAAGGCACTTTATATTTGGTGAAAAGGTCTTTGTTGTAGTAGACCACGAGGTTCGACACGTTCTGGGGGATGCACTGTAATACACCCTTGTATTTGAAGGCGTTGAGCGCCTCCGGGTAGTACAAATCTTCCTTGAGGGTGGCGCTCTTAGCCAGGAGCGGCCCGGCAGGCTCTATTACCCCTTTAGCGGCAAACTGGCCGTAGCGCCGGTAGTTGATGAGGAATACGTCGGGGGGGTTGCCCGCCGTCATCGCCGTTGAGAGCTTGGTCATGTGGTCGCCCTGGTTGGGTATATGCACGATGTTCACGGTGGCCCCAGGGTGGGACTTGTTGAAGGCATCTGCTACCGCCTGGAAGACTTTCAGCTCGGCGGGGTCGCCGAAGACCTGGAACTCTATGCTGCCGGTCATGGTCGTGCTACCTGCCGTTGGTGAGGTGGCAGGCATCGCCGTCGGCTCCATAGCTTGGGTCGGCTGAGTCATCGCCGTCGCCATCACTGTTGGCTGCGTGACCTGGGTAGGTGTGGCGTCACCGGTACCCCCACACGAAGAGACCACCATGCTGACCATCACCATGAGGGTGACAGCCAGCCAGTTACGTTTTCTGATTTGCATTTCTCATGCTCCTTATTTTTGGTAATGTACTGTGGAAATGATAGAAGCACAGAGCAAGGTCTGAAGGCAGACTGCCCCATGTTAGAATAGGCATCGCGGCGCGGCCACCGCGATGCCTCAATTGCAAGAAAGGAGTTTTAGGCGCTAGTAGCTAGCGTGCGTGGTGGGGGACTGGGGACCTCTACCTGCCAGGTAACAACCTTCGGTTCCTGGGTAGAGAGAGTGGTGTATTGCTCAGGTATGGAGAGCGCCTCCTGGACTTTATACTCCAGGGGCATGAGCTGTTTTGCCAGCTCGGCGGTGTTGAGCATCTTGGAGTAGACTTGCGTCATCCATGCGGGAGTGGAGACCTGGGTCCTGCAGTTGTTACTGGTGGAGACCCTATATCGCTGGCTCTCGGTAGGGGCAACGTTTTGCCCTTCGATCCAGCTCTCGCCGCAGTGTTCTCCCGCCAGGGAAATGTCAGCCGAATGGTTCGCGTTCCAGATCAGCACCGACCTGACCATTATATCGGTATCTTCGTAGGCGCTATAGTCCAGGATGCGAGTGCCTCCAAGCATGACGACTACCAGGCACGCCAGCAGCTCATATAGTGCGCGTGTCGAGGAGACTTTCTTACGCTGAGATTTCGCAACCATCAGGCAATTATACAATCCTTGCGAAGTACTAACAAGGTAGACTCAGTGCATTACAACTTATCTATAGAAACAACCTGAGGTAGCCGATCTTCCTTGAATAGGGTAAATGTGTATAACTATGGACTGTCGTCCATAAGATGATAGAATTATTGGGAATCCCATAAGTCTGCGTCTAAGATATTATTTATCAACCAAGTGCCAGCATCCTTATAACAAACACAATAGAGGTCGAGTTGATGTTTACTAACAATCAGATTCCTACAGAATTGATCTTGAATATGGTGCCTCTCACGTTTTCTGCTGAATTCATTACTATAGGGCGTCTTCCATATAGGGGTGAAGAAGCATATCGGAACCTACGTGATCAGTATTGGCAAAGTCATGCATTTCGATTTGACTCTCGTACAAAGGAAATTCTGAACGTCTCTCTTCGTGCGGAAACGCTACCATTAGGCAAAACTGAAGATGTTGATATTCGTACTCATCTTCTGCTAGTTGCTAAGGCAATCCAAAAGGCAATACTGTTATGGATAGCGGGGAAACGTCCAATCATAAAAGATAGCAAAGCGCTCATTTTCTGGGGACAAGTTGATGATACACTTTTACTTAGTCGAGCGGTAAAGCAAGTAGGGTTAGAACCAATTAGTGGTTTGGAAGTTCCGATTAGATATGAGGTTGATTGTAGGATGTTTTTTGATCGTAATCAAGTACCCTTCTTAGCTCTTTTAGTAGATGTTTCGACTGCTAACGTAATTGATATACCTGTTTCTGATCTCATAGAACGTGGGATGCCTATCGTCAACAAATTTATTTGCAGACGAAGGGATATTGAACATGATTACTTGCAGCCTGGCTTGGACTTTCTTGGCCGTGTCAGCGAAGTACGGGGTAACAAACTGTTCCTATCAGACACAGAGAGTTTGAGTCAAATTGATGCTAGACAAGCCCTACTTGAGCCGCGGTTAGAGAACCTGCAAGCCTCAATAGATGTTGTCTATACGACAAAGGCACCTGCTATCTCAGACAGGCTGACTGAACTTAGAAAACCTATATCTAACGCTCCTGGCAAATTGGCTCATATTGTTGATACGTTGGCAAAGCTAAAGCAGCGACAAATAGAAATTGCCAACGGCATAAATGTGTATTTGGGAGACTTACTCAAAGAAGGGGATGAGTTATTTCCTCCTTTAATAGAAACAAAGGAACCTATTCGCCTATTCGGAGCACACGGCAATAATCAGCACAAGATACCTGATGCTGGAGTTACAACTTATGGGCCTTATATGTACACTCAACACACTCGTAACAACCCCATGGTTGCTGTAGTTTGCGAAGCTCGTTATCGAGGTCGCGTTGAGGAGTTTGTTGAAGCCTTATGTAATGGATTTCCTGATCAATTGTGGGATGGTGCGGTGGGCAAAAATCCGTTCAAGGATGGCATGATAGGTAAGTTCCGGCTTTCCAATGTGCGTTTAGAATATGAGGAGGCGTCAAATTCCTCTGCAAATTCCTATGTCGTTGCAGCAAAACGTTTACTAGCGCGACTTCCAAAGCTACCTGATCTAGCATTGGTCCAAAGTAGTCGCGCAAGCGAAGCACTCTACGGTAATAATAGTCCATACTTAGCAACGAAAGCTCTGTTCATGCGTGCCGGTGTTCCTACACAAACAGTCCGCATTGAGAATATGGAACTTGATGGACGAAGTTTGGCTTATTTACTTAATAATGTTGCGCTGGCTTGTTATGCAAAACTAGATGGTATTCCTTGGGTAATATCCTCAAGAAGCCCAACAACACATGAATTGGTAATTGGGATAGGTTCAGCCGAGGTAGGAGAGGGACGCTCAGGTCACAGGGATCGCTACGTAGGAATTACTACTGTCTTCCAGGGTGATGGTCGCTACTTAGTATGGGGTCTCACAAGGGAAACTATTTTTGAAGAGTATTCTAGTGCCCTTCTTGAAAGTCTGAGAACAGTAATCGAACATGTACGCAAACAGAATGGTTGGCAAGCAGGTGAGCGTGTCAGGCTTATTTGTCATGTATATAAGAGACTTAAGGACACAGAAGTTCAGGCAATCAAGGAGCTAGTGAGTGAGTTAGTCGAGGATAAGTTTGTTGTTGAATTTGCATTTCTAGATATATCTTGGTTCCACCCTTATAAGCTCTTCGATAAGCTCCAACCAGGAGATAGTTATTGGTCATATATTCAACGCAAGCAGTTGATACGTGGCAAATGGCTCCCTACTAGAGGTACATCAATTCAATTGGACCGATGGCGAGCGCTGTTACAGCTAATTGGACCCAAGGAAATCAAGCAAGCAGATCAGGGTTTGCCTCCACCTCTATTGATCGACTTACATCCTGATTCAGATTTTACCGATCTGACATATCTAGTTAGACAAGTCTTTCACTTAGCATATATGTCTTGGCGGAGCTTCTTGCCTTCTACCGAGCCTGTGACAATCAAGTATTCACGATTGATTGCGCGTCTACTGGGAAATCTAAGAGGCATAAGTGATTGGGATAGCACTGCAATTTCTGTAGGTGCTCTCCGCGGGAGACGTTGGTTCTTATGATTGGTCAAGAGTTATTGCAAGAGCGTCGCAATGCCCTACTTTCTCTAATACGAAATTCGTATGGGAACAATGAGCCGCACATCGATGCTTTTGTGGCCCGGATATTGAACCCTCTACACAGTCAATACAACATTATTCCAGTGCCAAGCATATCGTCGCCCAAAGATGCTACTTATGAAGGCTATCCTTATATGGCATCTTTAGGATATTTTAATTGGTGCCCAGTGGGTCCAAGATAACAGCATTAGAATGAATTTCGCAAATGCTCTCCGCCGATTTCAGCGACGTACTGAAGATGGCATTGCTATGTTCTTGAATGATGATATTGCAGTCTTAGGTGTAGCAAATGGTCTATCCATATTGCGACAAGATCTTCCCGATTTTACTCAAATTCGGAACTGGCTCATAACTGCAATTGATAAGCCCTCAATTACAAACTATTGGTCTTCAAGGATGAAATTCTTGGCGGGAGATTTACTTGATGGAAGAGGGCGTCTCAAAGTGCTGCCTGACAATAGCTCAACTGATGGCTTGGCATTGGAAGTTGTACTAAGCAGTGCTTGGCCAGATGCATTTCAAGGTACTTCTTACTTGTCAACAGATACTTTAGAGCAATTACTTAAAGCCTTGCTAGTTGAGGCCTCTCCGCATAGCGGCGAAATCGAACGCGCCAGTATTCGACTAAGAGCATTAGATTCTGATAGTAGATAACGCATGTGCAACTATTTTCCCTACAATATCTGACACATCACGAATCCTTCGTGACATACAACATGCTATGAAGCGATGGGTTTGGAAAGAAAAATCCAGGCGTGATGCTGCGAAACCCTCTCGTTGGCAAATTGATGACGAATATGATGTGCAATCACTTTTGTGGACAGTACTGTATCCAATCTACCGTGAACAACTGGTAGATGAGACATACGTGGCCCATTGGGGCAATGTACAGGCTCGCGTCGATCTTGGCATTGTCAAATTGAAGCTAATTATTGAGGTAAAAATTGCTAGAGTTCCCTCAACTTTAACAAGATTGAAGAAGAGGTCGCTGGTGACTTGGGCCTTTATTTCAAAGACAACTCACATTTTGCTAGCATGCTTGTCTTCGTCTACGATGATACAGATACTCATCATCCAGAAAAGTATGATGGTTTGCGTAATGCACTTATGCAGCGAGAGCACATTGAAGATGTGATAATCATTCGTAGGCCAAGTATGATACCCAATAGAAATCAACGCAATTAGTAGCGTACCCTTTCCACCGATCAACCCTTCAAACCACCCTAAGGCAATCCTCTGCGTTTCCTGCCTCCGACAAGCTATCGCCCCAACCACCCCGCTCCGCGCAGGTCCTGTAGGAAATACCTCTGCGCTATCACAAACATCACCACTACCGGCACGGTAATCATAACGGCCCCCGCGAGGAGTCGAGGGAATTCTATCGCGGGCATCTGCTGTAGGGCTTGCAGTCCTACGGGCAAGGTGAAGTCCTTTTGACTGCTCAGGTAGAGGAGCGGGTCAATGTAGTTGCTCCAGTATGCCACGAAAGCCAGCACGGCTACGGCGGTGATGGCGGGCTTTGAGAGGGGAATCGCTATGGAGAGCCACACCCGGAAGGCCCCAGCCCCATCTAACCGGGCCAATTCATACAGGTCGGAGGAGATGCGGCTGAACGTCCAGTAGAAGAGCAGCACGTAGAAGGGGCTTGTGCCCATGAAGCTGGGGAGGATGAGCGCCCACAGCGAATTGAGCGCACCTACCCACTTGTAGACCAGGAAGCGCGTCAGCCACAGCACCGTAACAGGCACCATCAAAGCCGCTACCGACGCCAGGATGAGCCACCCGCGTGGGCGTGGAGCGATCTGCGCCATAGCGAATCCTGCCCGAGCTGGCCACTATTACCGTAACGGGCACGGCTACCGCCACCACTTTGAGGGAGTTCGCCAGGAAGGTGCCGAAAGGTATCAGCTCATTTGCTACTTTGAAGTAGTTGTCCAATACGATAGGGCTGGGTATCCATTCAAGCTGTGTAGGTGGAGCAAGTCCAGGTTGCCGTAGCGACGCGCCTACCATCCACAGCAGCGGTATCACGAATAATGCAGCCGCTCCTATAGTGAGGAGATGGTGCGCCACATTCGACAGGTCGCTTATCCACCTGCTGAACCCCTGGTCCACATCCTTTTGGGTCACGCGACGGCTATCTGCCCTGCTACTCACAAGTTACCACTCCATACTTCTGAGAACCAGTCAAAGAACAACATAGTGAGACTAACGGCCTTGAATAGTGAAGCACTCTTTTCCCTGTCATTCTGAGCGAAGCGAAGAAATCTCCGAGCTTGGACGTGTGGAGAGAGCTTTAAATTCTTCGCTTCGCTCAGAATGACAAGTAGAGGTGCCCTCTTCTTGAACAGCCTATAAGCAATCTCAATCATAAAGTATTGCCCTCCAGCGCCTCGCTACTATGAATTGGAGGGCGACCACCACTGCGGTGACGATATACATGATCCACGTCATTGCGGCGGCATACCCAAAGTCCTGGTAATCGGTGAAATTGTGCCAGATGTAGATTGGTAGGAACTCGGTAGCCCGGACCGTCTCGCCTCCTGATGGGTAGTATGGCTCACCTCCCCCGAAGGTGATAAGCACGGGAACGAATGTGGTCTGGAAGCTGAGGATGGTGTCGCGGAAGAGGAGCAGTAGCATAGCAGGAGCGAGGAGAGGCAGCGTGATCCTGGTGAACCTCTGCGCGCCCGAAGCGCCATCGACGGTAGCCGCCTCGTTCAGCTCGCCTGGTATGTCCTGCATGGCAGCGAGCATCAGCACGAACCCTTCGCCGATAGTCCAGAGCATCATGATCACCACGCCGAACTTCGCGGGCCACGGCTGAAGGAGCCACCCCGCGGGAGCAGCGCCAAATAGGGGGAGTATCCAGTTGAGCGGCCCGTAAAGCGGGTTGAAGATATAGAGCCACAGGAGCGCGTAAGCCACGTCCGGCACTATAGTGGGCAAGATAACCAGCACCCTGTAGATGCGGTTAGAGGGGCGCGGCCTATAGAGCAAAAATGCCAGCAGCACCGCCCCCACCACGCGCAAAGGCACCGCTACGATGATGAAAAAGAGGGATACGTTAAGCCCATTCCAGAAGCGACTGTCCCCGAACATGTTGCCGAAGTTTTCGAGGCCGGCCCACTCAGGCGGGCTGAGTGCGTCGTAATGGGTGAACGCGATTGGTATGGATAGGAGGGCAGGTAGCGCGACCAACCCCGCCAGCCGAGGAGATAGGGTAAGAGCAGCAGGAATAGCTGTCGCTTGTAGGTAAGCCAGGGCGCGGACCTGGGAGCGGACTTGGGTGTCGAGATCAGCTTCACCCTTCCTGGGCCAGCCTCTCTACCACCCACATCCTGATCATGGTCTGATAACCGATGCCACGCTTGCGGGCCAGCGTCTTCAGCCTGGATATGGTCTCGCGGTCCAGGCGCAGAGATATCTGGGTCTTGCGTGGGCGAGCGTCTATGAACGTTGCATCTACGGGAGTCAACTCGCCCAGGTAGTCGGCTATACTATGCGTGTCCCAAAACTCCAACTCTTCTTGCTCGCTCGTGAACTGTGGTAACTTAGACATACTTCACCTCATTTGGAGCCGTAATAGCGGCGCTCCTTTGCATCCATGTCTCGTGCGCTGATTACTTTGACCCAGTGGTCCTCCCACGCGAATATCACTGCGAGATATCGTCCACCGTCTGACCTGCTCATGAACTTATATTTGTCGGAACCACCCCGGAGCAGCTTGAACGGCGCATTAAAGAAGCATTGTTCTACTTCATCTGGGGACACTCCATGTTTCGTGACTATCTTCTCCACTACCCAATCCATCCAGATGAAGCCTTCAATGTATAACTCCATTCCCACCCCTCTGCCGGAAACTCGAACACATATCTATTGTATATTCAACCACCAGGCCGGTCAAGCAGATCAACTCTCAATTCCACTCCTTGCTCCACCCGCGCAAATCGTGTTATGCTATCCACTATGTGATAGGCATACACGAGTGGAGGCAGCGCTAATGAGCCGCACGGTTCCGCTTTATAACCTGCAACAGATAGATAGCGCGCTCAACAGCCGCGTGAGCCGCATGCGCGAGATTGACGGTCAAATGGAAGACAGCCCTGACCTGATAGCCGCCCGCACCGCCCACGAGGAGGCGCAGACCCGCCATATCACGGCGCACGCTACCCTCAAGAAGCTGGCTCACGAGGCTGAAGAGAACACCGCCCGGCTGCGCACCCAGGAGAAGCGCCTGTACGGCGGCTCGATCAAAAACCCCAAGGAGCTTGCCCAGGTGCAGGAAGAGGTCGAGCACCTGAAGCTGCGCTCGAAGCAGCAAGAAGACGCGGTGATAGACGCGATGCTTGCTGCTGAAGAGGCCGAATCCCAGGAGCAGGTCCGTACCGCCGAACTGACCCAGATATCAGAGGCGTGGCAGAAATTCAAAGATGGCTTGCTTGAGGAGAAAGACACACTCATGGGGCAGGCGAAGGTGTTACAAGTGAAGCGCCAGCGCGCCATCACCGAGCTACCCTGGGCCGACTTGCAAGTTTACGAGCGTCTGCGGCGGGCGAAGGGTGGGTTGGCTGTGGCCGAGGTGCGGGAAGGGTTGTGCGCAGGATGCCACGTCGCTGTGCCCGCGCACGTCTTGCGGCTGGCACGCGCCAGCGAAGATTTCGTGATGTGCCCCACCTGTGGCCGCATCATCTTCCCCGTAGGCGGCATCGGCTTCAAAGAGTTCGATCACGGTCTGGACAACGTTAACCGCTAGGCTGGAGGATCATATGAAACTGAAGGTAGTGCTTGAACCTAGCGACGAGGGTGGTTACACCGCCTATGTACCTTCTCTTCCAGGTTGCATCAGCGAAGGTGAGACTGTCGAAGAAGCCTTGATTAACGTGCGCGAAGCTGTAGAATTGTACATCGAACCAGTAGAGGATGATTGGGTAATAGAAGAAGGTATGCTCGTTCAAGAGCTAGTCTTGTGACGAAAGTTCCTAGCTTGCCCTACACTAAGGTAATTCATGCCCTGCAAAGGGATGGTTGGATTGTGGTCAGCCAACGTGGCAGTCATATCAAATTGCAAAAACGAGTGGGCGATGAGGTATTGAAGCTTATTGTCCCCGCCCACAGGCCCATCAAAAGATCTACGCTTTCTCATATTCTGAAACAAGCACGGCTAGATGTCGAATTGTTTCTCGAACTGCTGTGACCTTGTAACTTTAGTTTTGCAGAAGTTATGAAGAACCCAGCCCTAATCGCTGCCGTCAATGCCGCGAAAGCGTCGGCTCTGGCCGCCCGCCTGTTTGGGAGGGGTGGGGGCACGGCATTACCTGGGCTTGTGGCGCAGGCAGTCTATCCCAGCGTGTTGCGTGCCCTCACCTCGCAGCTACCCGAAGGCTCAATCATGGTCACCGGCACCAACGGCAAAACCACCACTTCTCGTATGCTCGGCTCCATCCTGGAGGCGGCAGGCAAACAGCCTCTGCACAACCGCTCCGGCTCGAACCTGGAGCGGGGGCTGGTCTCGACCATGATAGGTGCGGCCACTCGCGGAGGTGGGCTGCCACGAGACCTCCGGGTTGGCCTCTTCGAAGTGGACGAAGCCGCACTCCCCAACGTGCTTCCCACCATACGCCCCAGGGTCGCCCTCTTCAACAACCTCTTCCGCGACCAGTTAGACCGCTACGGCGAGATCGACACTATCTTCCGAAAGTGGCAGTCCGCCATCCCGAAGCTCGGCCAGCGCTCAAAGGTAGTCTTGAACGCCGACGACCCCGCCGTTGCCTCCCTCGCCAATACGGAAGAATTACACGCCAGCGTCTTCACCTTCGGCATAGCCAACTCGCGCTACGCCCTTGCGACCCTGCCTCACGCTGCCGACTCCATTTCGTGCCCGCGCTGCAACAGCCGCCTCGATTACAGCCTCATCCTCCTGGGCCACCTGGGGCACTGGAGATGCCCTTCATGCGGGCTGTCTCGCGTGCGCCCGGATGTGGCTGCTACCCAGGTCCGGCTGCACGGCACGGACAACAGTGAATTGAGCCTGATAACGCCTGTCGGACCGATGCAGGTCACTCTCAAGGTGCCTGGGCTGTACAACGTCTACAACGGGTTGGCGGCTATATCGGCGGCGCTCGCGTTCGGCATTGCTCCTCGCTATATACAGGAGGGGTTAGAAAACTTCACCGCAGCCTTTGGCCGCATCGAGCGTGTTGCCGTGCCGGGTGATGAAGGAAAAGACCTCCTGATGGCGCTGGTGAAGAACCCCGTCGGCTTCAACGAAGTGCTGCGTATACTCTTCCCCCTCAAAGGTATGGAAGGAGAGGAAGAAGCATCTACTACCCCCAAACACCTCCTCATAATAATCAACGATCTCACGGCGGACGGGCGCGACGTGTCGTGGCTATGGGACGTAGACTTCGAGGTGCTGGTAACATCGCCCCACCCCCTCGGACGCGTCCACGTTTCGGGTATCCGCGCATCTGACATGGCTGTACGCCTGAAGTACGCAGGTGTAGATTCCGATATGATGGCGGTGGAATCCTCCCCAGTGCAGGCCCTCGATGCTGCCTTGCGCGAATTACCCCCAGGAGATACCCTCTACGTCCTGCCCACATATACCTCTATGCTGGCCTTCCGCAGGCTGCTCCACAGTCGAGGATGGGTTGCGGGGCAGTTCTGGGAGCAGTAGGCAGAAGGCAGAAAGCAGAAGGCAGAAGGCAGGAATTAGTGAAACGTGATGCGTGAGTGTTGCTATTTGTCCTTCGTCTTTCGTCCTTCGTCTCGCCATAGGGTCGAAGGTTGACCGGCTTTGCACTTGGCCTGGTCCTCCTATCAGCGTTGCTGCACGCGACCTGGAACCTGCTCGCCAAGAGGTCGGGTGGCGGTGTGCCCTTTATGTGGCTCTCCGATGCTATATCGGTCCTCTTTTACGCGCCCGTCGCTCTGGCGGTCCTTATTATAGAGAAGCCCAACCTGGGCGGATGGGCATTACTTTTCGTACTCGTTAGCTCTCTGCTACACCTGACCTATTTCATTCTGCTACTGCGGGGTTATCGCGCGGGCGACATGTCGCTGGTATATCCCCTGGCGAGGGGCACGGGGCCGGTCCTCTCCACGCTCGCGGCAATACTCTTCCTGGGCGAGCGTCCCGGCCCGATAGCTATCAGTGGGGCATTACTGGTCGCTGTAGGGGTCTTCTTGCTGGCGGGTGGGCCTCGCGCCGCTGTGAAATCTGGCGCGAGGCAAGCGGTGATATATGGTCTGCTCACGGGGGGCACAATAGCCGTTTATACCCTGTGGGATAAACAGGCCGTTAGCGTCTTGTTGATACCGCCCGTGCTATACTATATTCTATCCACCCTGGGCCGCATCTTCATCCTCGTTCCTTACATAACCCCCCGGTGGAGTCAGGTCCGGCGCGAGTGGGCCACCAACCGCATAGAGGTGCTGGGGTTGGCGCTCTTTAGCCCTCTGTCATACATCCTGGTGCTGACGGCCCTGGCCTTCACCCCCGTCAGCTACGTCGCCCCGGCACGTGAGGTCAGCATCCTGATAGGTGCCATCATGGGCGCCCGCCTCCTCTCAGAGGGTGACGCGGGACGCCGCCTGTTAGCCTCATGCGCTGTCGTCGCGGGCATCACCGCCCTCGCGCTGGGGTAAGAGCTGGTCATTTCTACACCAATCTTTGTCTTCCTAGCATCTTTGTGGTTAAATACTCACACATCACGTTTCACGCATCACGAGGTACACATGGACTTACGCATCGCGTTCCTTTACCCTGAGCTTATGAACATATACGGTGACCGTGGGAACATCCTGGCGCTGAGCAGGCGCGCGCAGTGGCGCGGCATCGAAGTGACTGTGGATAAGGTCAGCCTGGGGGACCGCATCGACCCCGATTACTACGACTTCTACTTCTTCGGGGGCGGGCAGGACAAGCAGCAGATAGCCGTCGCTCACGACTTGCAAGGCCAGAAAGGTGACGCCATCAAGGAAGCTGTCGAGCGTGGGGCAGTCATATTGAGCGTGTGTGGTGGCTACCAGCTACTAGGACATTACTATCGCCCATTCGACGCGGATGACCTACCGGGTATTGGCCTCTTCAACGCTCACACCGAAGCAGGGAACACGCGCTACATAGGCAACGTGCTGGTGGACTGTGCGCTGCCCGGCATCGGCACTATAGTCGCCTTCGAGAACCATTCGGGCAAGACCTTCCTGGGTGCGGGCTGTTCCCCCCTCGGCAAGAGCATCATAGGAGGCGGCAACAACGGGGAGGACAAGACCGAAGGGGCCGTATATAAGACCGCTTACGGGTGTTACTTGCACGGCTCCCTCCTCCCCAAGAACCCACGCCTGGCCGACCATCTCCTCTCCCAGGCATTAGCCCGCAGGCACGTCCCCGACCCACTCACCCCCCTGAAAGACGATCTTGAGCTACTCGCCCACGCTCACGCCGTCGAGCGCACCCGCGAGACGCATTGACCCTCACGGCGGTTGCAGAGCATAATCATTGTCAGCAAAACATGTGGGTAGGGGCAGGTCCCCGTGCCTGCCCTGGTCTGGTTGGACCTGTTGTGAACAGGGCAGGCACGGGGACCTGCCCCTACGGGGAACTATTAGACCCTACTGGTAGTTGGTGGGTGCTAGACACCGCACTCACCTAAATGCTACAATCCACTGTCGTCCGTCGTCCGTCGTCCCTCGCCCTCCCTTAAAGAGGCAGTCTCATGGCTATTCTCACGCACTGCCCCAACTGCTCCTATAGCATCGGCCCGCGGGATGCCCAGTGCCCGCGCTGTGGCACGCCCATTCAGCGCCACACTACGGGCACGGTAGCGTTCACGCGTCCGGTATACGCGTTTCTTGAAATCGCTACGGGTGGGTTCGGGACGCCCAAGAGTATTCCTCTTGTAGACGCCATCCCGGTCTATACAGTCGGGCGCGCGCCCGCATCGAGCCAGTCCCCCAACCTGATCAATGTAGATAGCGGCGCGACGGCGGTAGCCGCCTTCCACGCTCGCATCCACCTCGATAACCGCGACCCCACGCTGGCCGTGTGGCGCTTGGAAGACCTGCGCAGCCCCAACGGCTCCTACCGTAATAACCAGCGCATGGCCTGGGCGCGTCTCGATGACGGCGATGAGATATGGCTCGGCCCCGTAGGCGGCCCCACCAGCGTGCGCCTCATCTACCACGACCCCATAGAGCGGCCTCCCGTCAAGCGCTGGCTCCTCCACCCAGGAGGGCACAACCCCCTCAAGGTTGGCAGGAACGTCGGGCCGGGCCACCTGCGCCTCTTCGGTGAGAACGCCTCCGACCACCACGCCACAATCACCAAAGTCACCAACCCCGCAGGCACGAGTTATGAGCTTAGCGATGCCGCAAGCTCCAATGGCACTTTCGTGAATAACATGCAGCTTGTCCCCGGCCAGAGTGTCGCGCTGAAGCAAGATGACATGGTGCGCTTCGGCAAGGCGCAGTATAGCGTGCGAAAGATAGACGCCTCCCGCATGATAATGCTCCCCCTCGGCGTCGAAGCCGATGAGCACATCGTTGGGCATGGGCTGTACCGCACGGTCACTATAGAAGCCAATATGTGGGCCAGCCAGTACATGCGCTACCTTACAAAGCGCACTTTCAACCCAGGCGCGAGCCGGCAGTTTGGAGCGACCCTCACACCCCCACAACGCAAGAAGGTGCTGCTCCAGGACGTGGATATCGTCGTCGGCCCCAACGACTTCATCGTGCTTGCAGGCTCCAGTGGCTCAGGCAAGAGCACGCTGATGCATATCCTCAGCACCTTCATCTACCCCCAGGCTGGCGGCCTCTTTTACAAGGGGCGCGAATATAAGGATAATCCCCATCTTCTGCGTCCCCAGATGGGCTACGTACCCCAGGACGACATCATACACGAGCAGCTTACCGTCTTCGAGGAACTGCTATACGCCGCCGAATTGCGTCTGCCCGCCACCTTCACCGCCGAAGAGCGTGAGTACGCGCGTTCACGCAGTCCTGAAACAGTTGCGACTGGTGCCGCAGACACGCCAGCGCATCAACAGGCTGAGCGGCGGGCAGCGCAAGCGTGTGAGCATAGCGGTGGAGTTGCTGAACCGCCCCGGCATACTCTTCCTTGATGAGCCAACGGAAGGGCAAGACCTGGCGTTAGAGCAGAGCCTGATAATCATGCTCCGCAACCTGGCTAACGACGGCACCAGCATTGTGCTCATCAGCCACCGCCTGAACTTCCTCGATTACGCCGACTATGTAGGATGGCTCGCACCGGGTGGGCATCTCGTTTATTTCGGCCCGCCCGACCAGGTATCAGATTACTTCGGCGTCAACCCCGATTTCTCCCCGGCCCAGCGCTATGCAGCCGTTTATGATAAGCTTGACGATGCGCCTGATCCTGGCAGGTTAGCTGCCGATTTCAAGAGGTCTGCGCATTACCAGGAGTTTATCCAGGCGCGCCTCCAGGTTGGTTCTGCTCATGCCTTGCGGGCAGGCCCACTTTCCACAGGTGCAATGTACGCTCAACAGCCAGCGACATTGCCTGCACCTATGCCCGCCGTACAAAGGCAGCAGCCTGCGACACACCCTCCGAGCGGGGCCGGACAGCGTCCGGTAGTGAGAGTACCTGCAAGCCCGGCGCAGACCCCACAGCGCCCTTCACGGCCCCCCATGCCTGGCGTCACGCGTAGTCAAACGTCACTGCCAAGTAAGGCGAGTCCGACCCCTGTGTCTTCACCACAAAGGCAACCGCAGACGCCTCCTTCTCCGCCAACTGCAAGCACGGCTCCACCCGCACAACCATCCTCGCAATCTTCACCTTTACCTCCGCCGCCTCCACCTCCGGCGCAAGGCGCGAAACCATACGCCCCTCCGCCCGCACCACCTCAGAACGTCCCCTTGCCTCCACCTCCTGCTCCACCCGGTAAGGGTAAGGGTGGCGCGGTTCCGGCGGCGCAGAAGCCAGGCTCATGGACTACCAGCGTGTCGGCGGCCCCTCAACCTCTAGCGCCCCCTCCTGCCCCTCCCACGCCATCTCCCTATGCTCCACCACCTGGCGCTGCAATTGCGGCCCCTGCTATGGCTCATGCTGCGTCTCCAGCCCCACTACAGCAGGTCATGTCGCTTCCACCTATGGCCGGACGCTCGCCTTATCCGGCTGCCATGCCTGTGGGCGCGCCCGCTTATCCGGCCCAATACCCTATGAGTGTGCTCCAGCGCAAACGCCCCCAGTTTGGAACGCTCCTACGCCGCGACAAATCTTTGGTGCAGTCGGACTGGTCATTCCTCGTCTTGATGGTTGTGCAGCCGTTCGTCATAGGGTTGCTGCTTTCCTTCCTCTCCGAGCCTAACATGTTCACGGACCAGCAGTTGCTGGCCCAAACAGTCCTCTTCTCGATGAGTGTGAGCGCCGTTTACCTCGGAGTGCTCCTCTCTATGCGCGAGCTTGTGAAGGAGCGCGGCATCTACAGGCGCGAGCGGATGGTGGGGTTGCGTCTGGGGCCTTATTTCCTCTCCAAAATCTCCGTGCTCAGCTTCTTCAGCCTCTACCAGAGCTTCGTGCTGGTATTGCTGGTGCTGCTCAAGGCTCCTGCGCCCGCTGGTGGAGCATTATTCTGGGCACCCCTGGAGATGTTTTTCACCCTCTTCCTCACCGCGTTCGGGGGCATGTCGCTGGGCCTGTTGCTCTCGGCCTTCGCACGCACTCAAGAGGTACTGGGCGCGCTCGTGCCTATGGTGATGATCCCGCAGTTTGTTTTGAGCAAGGTGGTCATAAACCTCCCCGGCTTCCTCGACCCTGTTAGCAGGCTAATGTTCACAAACTGGGCTACCGAAGCGATGGGCGACTCGGTGGGCCTCACCCGGGCGAGGATTTTGCCGAACGCTGACCCCAATTCCATGCTCGATTACAGCTCAACGGCGGGGCACCTGCTCCTGCGATGGCTCGTGCTGATAGGCCTCAGCCTATTGTTCCTCGGCCTTGCCTGGCTGCGCCAAAAGCAACGCGATAAGTTCCAGGGATAAAAATCTCTTCTTTCTCAATCAAAATGAGCGCCGCAAGCGCTCATTTTGATTAGAAGTGATAGTTAGGTGTATTTCATCCGATAGGGTGTAGGTTCGCCTCGATCTCGGCGCGATGCGGCTCCAGGAAGGGCGGCAGGGCTAGCCGCTCCCCCAGGTGCTCGACAGCCTCATCCGTGGCAAAGCCCGGACCGTCGGTAGCAATCTCATATAGCACTCCACCCGGCTCTCTGAAGTAGATCGAGCGGAAATAGTAGCGGTCTATCACAGGCGTTACGCGCAGCCCCATCTCGGTAAGTCGCTGCTGCCACCGCCTGTGCTCCTCATCGTTTGGCGTCCTGAAAGCCACATGGTGCACGCCACCAACACCCAGGTCGATAAGCCGCAACTCCGGGCGCACTTCGATATGTACTTCGGTCCCCGGCCCTGCGTCTCCTGCTGCGAACACAGTCACCTTTCGCGATGGGTCTTCGGGTGCGGGGTACTCCCCAACCTGCCGAAAGCCGAGCGCCTCGGTGAGCAGCAGGGCGGACGGCTCCAATCGCCTCACCAGTATCGTGACGGCGTGCAGGCCGCGAATGGCATACTCAGGCGGTACGGGACTATCAACCCAGGGAGTTCCCCCAGGCGCTCCCACGTCGTCGGCTAATATCAGACGCTGCCCTTCAGGGTCGGTGAAAGCTATAGTCGCCCGGCCACCGCGCTCGACTACACCTTCATGTGGCACGCCCAGCCTGTTGAACCTTTCCTCCCACCAGTCGAGCGCCTCGCGGCCCGGCACCCGCAACGCTATTGCCGCGATGCTGCCGACGCCGGGGACGTTCTTTCCGGCATGAGGCCAGTCAAAGAAGGTGACCTCCGTGCCTGCGCTGCCGGCCTCGTCACCGTAAAAGAGGTGGTACATCGAAACGTCGTCCTGGTTCACCGTCTTCTTCACCAGGCGCAGGCCCAGCACCTGTGTGTAAAACCTGACGTTGCCCGCCGCGTTTCCGGTGACAGCCGAGACGTGATGCAATCCAGATAATTTCATTATGTTCTTCTCCATTCAGGTTTATAGCTCAACCTGTAACTTATAATTCAATATAGCAGATAGTCCATTTTCAGTAAGAGCGCCATAATCTGTGATACGTTGTCCTTGTTGATAAAGGTCTCGCTCGGCGGCTCTTATTCTATCTTCTAAACAAATATAGTTTACAACTAAACTATCTGTTTGTCAAGAAGTATCCGCTCCATCAAAGGCAGATGCAAGGTTACAGACAGCATATATCGCATGGAACAACACCTCTACCTGTCATTGTGTGAGGGTGTCCAAGAACTGTAACTCTTAGCCTGTCATTCTGAACGAAGTGAAGAATCTAAGAATCTGACCAACCTATGCTGTTTATCCGAAGCTCTCTGGCTTTGATCATTTTTAGATTCTTCACTTCGTTCAGAATGACACACATAGATATCCACTCTCCCCGAACATCACTTGCAAGATGCACCCTTCAGCATGACAGGTAAGCGGTTATAATTCGATGGCGACTTTCCATCAGCCTTACACTCTGCATTAATCTCCACTACCAGGAAAGAGCATGATGTGGGGTATGTATGGAGTCCATAAACAGGGCGGTAAAAAGCAGTAGTGTGGAAACGCTTGCAACCCCTCCAAAACCAGCTATAATAGCCTCAGATGTGGAAAAAGTGGCGAAAAGTGGGGAAAAGTGGGGAAAACTGTGGACAACCGAGGACAATCGAGGGCTAAAGATAAGGGGTTCAGGGGTAGAGGATCAGGTTCTCGGTGTCCATCGTCCATCGTCCATCGTCCCTCGTCAGAGGAATAAATGTTTCTAGGCCGGTTTGAGCATTCAATAGATGCAAAGGGGCGCGTGGCAGTGCCGGCTCGCTTCCGCGACAAGCTGTCGGGCGAGCTTATAGTCACGCGCGGCAACGACCGCTGCCTCTACCTCTTCACGACGGAGGCGTGGGAGCCTCTCGCTGCCAAGCTTAACGATCTTCCCACAGGAGACCCCGATGCCCGTAACCTGCGCCGCGCTATCTTCTCGGCAGCCGAGCCTGTGGAATTAGACAAGCAGGGGCGCGTGATACTCCCCGACCACCTCCGCCAGTATGCCGGTCTGCAAAGCAACGTCGCCATCATCGGCGTAGGAAACTACATAGAAATCTGGGACCAGGGAGCCTGGAACGCCATCGATACTAGCATCGAGGACAACGTTGACGTTATATCCTCCCACCTGGCCGGGCAGTATTGAGCGGACGATGGACGGCGGACGGCGGACGACAGAACGTAGATAACTTCCCACATATTCCCGTTCTGCTGGATGAGGTCCTCAACGGTTTGCAGGTGCGCCCAGGTGGTAGTTATATAGACGGCACGGTAGGCGCAGGCGGGCATTCCGCCGCTATCATGGAGCAGACGGGTGCAGGTGGTAGGCTGCTTGGGCTGGATGTAGACCCGGTAGCCCTTAACATAGCATCTGAAAGACTAAGCACTTTTATAGAGAGCGGGCAGGTACGGCTCGTGCAGTCCAACTTCGAGCGGCTTGACGAGGTCGCGCAGTCGGAAGGTTTCGAGGAAGTTGACGGGGTGCTGCTGGACCTGGGCGTCTCCTCGATGCAGTTGGACACGGCGGAGCGCGGCTTCTCGTTCCGGGCAGAAGGGCCGCTCGATATGCGTCTCGACCCGCGCAACCCTACCACCGCCGCCGACCTTGTAAACACTCTACCGGAAGAGGAGTTGGCGAACCTCATCTACAAGTACGGAGAAGAACCGGCTTCACGCCGCATCGCCAGGCGAATAGTAGAGGCACGAAGCAAAGAGGCCATTACTACAACTGCTCAACTTGAGAGCATCGTATATAGGGCATTAGGTGGGAAAGTAGCCGGGCGCAGCCGCAATCCCATCCACCCCGCGACCAAGACCTTTCAGGCCCTGCGTATAGCCGTCAACCGTGAACTGGAAGTATTGGAGAAGGGTCTTGAAGCGGCAGTCGGGGTCTTGAAGCCGGGTGGGCGGCTCGCCGTCATATCTTTCCACTCGCTGGAAGATAGGATAGTCAAGCTATTCATAAGGCAGGAGCAGAAAGGCTGCATCTGCCCGCCGGAGTACCCGGTCTGCATGTGCGGGCGTAAGCCGAGATTGAAAGTAGTAAATAGCAAGCCGATAGAGGCGAGCCAGGAAGAGGCCCGCCGCAACCCACGCAGCCGTAGCGCCAGACTGAGGTTGGCTGAGAAGGTAACAACCAGTGACTAACCGCCGCAAAAACCAGGTACAGGCCAGGCCGGAGAGGCGCAGGTTCCCACCAAATCTGCGCCTCGTGCCACGAGTCTCTGCGGCGGCTGAGCAAGCGGTTCAAAGAGTACGGCCCGCCAACCTGCTCCGCTCTATTGACCTCCCTCCCGCGCTGGCGACGCTGGTGGGTGTGGCGATACTCGCGCTCGTTGGGGTTATATACCTCACCCAGGTCACTGCGGTCACCAACGCCAATTACACCTACCAGGCCCTACAGGCCGAGCACGACAAGCTCCTGCGCGAACAAGGGGACCTTCAGCTACAAATAGGGCGCGTCCAATCTCTCCCCAACATAGAGACCATAGCACGCGATAAGCTCCGTATGGTGCCCCTGGGCGAAAAATACACCTACCTGAAGGTAGATACAGGTCCCCTCGCCGCCATGCCTCCACTGCCCACCCCCGTGTGGCCTCCACCCACCGAAACGCCCGAACCCTGATTACATTCTCTTTAATCACAAAGAACACAAAGACACAAAGGCCACGAAGATAATTTAAGTTTTATGAAGAGGATACCTACAGAGTTTCTAGAACCTCATCAAGTCACAAAACAACATAAACCTATAGGGAATCTTTGTGCTCTTCGTATCTTTGTGTTCTTTGTGATTAGATCGTCCTATTTCACGCATCAGAAAAAGGAGTTTGGATGGCAACTAATACGCTCAAGCAGAGGGCGCAGCAGGCTTCGCGGCATCGCAAGCTCAATTCGCGGCGGCTGTGGGTGGTGCTTATCTTCTTCACCCTCTTCGCTGGCTACAATGCCTGGAAGGTATTCTCTGTCCAGGTGCTCGACTACGGGCGGCTCTCCACCATGGCCGAGGGGCGCATCAAGTGGAAGGATACCCTCGTGCCAAGGCGCGGCCTCATATACGACGCTAACGGGCAGCTTCTGGCGGGCAACACTACCGCAGAAGATGTGTACGTGGACAAGACCCACGCCGACGATGAGGACCTCCACAAGATCTCTGATCTCCTCGCGCCTGTTATCGCCCAGCAGCCCGGCGACCTCTACACCCGCCTGAAGGAAGCGCCGGGCACCAATGTGCGCGTTGCCAGTCGCCTCAACGACGTAGACACAGCTAAGGTTCGTGCCCTCCTGGAGAAGTACCCGGATGTCTTAGAGCTTAAAGTATCGCTCGACATGCAGCCGATGCGCCACTACCCCGCCGACAAGCTAGCAGCCCCTTTGCTCGGCTTCACCGACCATGAGAACCAGGGCCACTATGGAGTGGAGGAGTTCTACAACGGCAAGCTCGCTGGAGAGGCGGGCTGGATAATCGCCGAGCATGACGCCTTCGGCAGGCCCCTCGTCTTGCAGCAGCCTGAGAGCCAGCCTGCCAAAGATGGCTACGATCTCGTGCTTACCATAGACAGCGCCATACAGTACATGGCCGAGCGCGAGCTTCAACGCTCCATCGAGGAGTTCAAGGCGGAGAGTGGCTACGTTATCGTGCAGGACCCCAACACGGGCGGCATCCTGGCGATGTCGAACTTCCCTACATTCAATCCTAATGACTTCAGCAAGGTGACGGACTATGCTCTCTTCAAAAACCCCGTCGTAAACAATGTGGTCGAGCCTGGCTCCACTATGAAGGTGCTAACCTATGCCTCGGCCATAGATGCGGGCGCGGTTATGTCGACTACAACGTTCTACGGAACAGCGTACTTGCAGCGTTATGGTTGGACACTTTGGAACGCCACTCGCACCGAATGGGGCAACCAGAGCATGACCCTGGGGCTGGGGCGCTCAGATAATGTAGCCTCCATGTTCGCCGCCGAGAAGCTGGGCGAGCGCAAGTTCTACGACTATACAAAGTTGTTCGGCATAGGCAAGCGCACTGGCATAGACCTCTCCGGGGAAGTGGCCGGCCTTATTACCTATCCTGAAGATGACGGGTACAGCCCAATCAACTTATACACTAATTCCTTCGGCCAGGGTGCGGCGACCACGCCAATCCAGCTTATCAACGCGGTGTCGGCGGTGGCTAATGGCGGGCGACTCCTCAAGCCTCACGTTATGAAGGAGATCAGGCAAGGAGACAAGGTATTAGAGCAGTTTGAGACTACAGAGGTGCGCCGCGTGCTCAAGCCGGAGACCACCCGCGACATAGCCGATATGCTGGCTTACGGGGTAGAGAACAAGCTGGTTGCGCGCTTCTCGCAAGTGCCTGGCTACCATGTATCGGTCAAGACAGGCACGGCTCAGATTGTAGAGAATGGTGTGTATACGGGCGATGGCTCACTCGCGTCCGCGATGGGCTTTGCTCCCTCTCACGACGCCCAATTCACCCTCTACATCGCCTTCTTCAACCCCCGGACAAGCCAGTGGGGTGAGAACACCGCCTCCGTCTCCTGGGGCCGCCTCGCCAAGGAGCTTCTGCTCTACATGAACGTCCAGCCCACTCAGCCCCTACCCACACCCACGCCGTGACCTAGTCGAAAGTCCGAAGTCTAAAGTCTCATAGGTAGCTGAGCTGGTGCAAAGCCCGAGGAAGCACCTGTTACATAGAGCAGCACCTTTCTGCCTGTCATTCTGAGCGAAGCGAAGAATTGAAAGCTGTCCCTACACGTCCAAGCTCGGAGATTCTTCGCTTCGCTCAGAATGACAGGGAAAGAGTTACAGTTAGATTTCGACTTTCCATCATTTGTTATTGGTAACAAGGCTCATTGCCTGTTTGGACGATATAAGTTATCCTTTTTCTTGTTCGACTTTGGACTTTCGACTTTCGACTTAAACCCCCATGCTCACCCTGAAAGACATATTAGTAGCCACCGAAGGGTACGTGGATAGAGGCAGAGCCTCCCATGCGCTCGATGGGCTAATGACCTTCTTCACCTGCGTGGCGACCGACTCGCGTGGGACGTTGGCGGGTGGGTTGTTCGTGGCGCTTCCAGGCGAGCACGTGGATGGGCATAGCTTCGTCCTGGATGCAGTGGGGCACGGCGCTCGTGGCGCGCTGGTCAACCAGGCCTGGCAGCCGCCCGAAGCCATCTCCTCAGATGTCATCCTTGTGCGTGTCGAGGATACCTTAGCAGCGCTTCAGAAGCTGGCGGCATGGTGGCGCGATAAGCACCGGAACGTGCAGGTTATCGGTATCACCGGCAGCGTGGGCAAGACCTCCACTAAGGAGGTTACGGCTGCCGTGCTATCGAGCCGCTTCCCGACCCTCAAGAACGTAGGCAACCTCAACAACGAGATTGGCCTGCCCCTCACCCTCTTGCAGCTCGATGAGAGCCACCAGAAAGCCGTCCTGGAGATGGGAGGAGGCTACGCGCTTGGAGAACTTACCCTGTTGTGTGAGTTGGCGAAACCGGAGATTTCGGTCGTCACCAACGTCAAGCCCGTGCACCTTGAGCGCATGGGCACTATCGAAAATATCGCCCTCAACAAGAGTGAGATCGTCCGGGCGCTCCCATCAACTGGCACCGCCGTCCTGAATGGCGACGACCCGCTCGTTCTTGCCATGCGCGACACTACCTCTGCCCGCGTCATCACTTATGGCTTAGATGAAGGCTGTGACCTTCGCGCCACAAGTATTGAAGGCCAGGGTCTTGCAGGCGTGCATTTCACGCTGCACGAGCGTTCCGGGGGTGGAAGCTGGCGAGTGCGCCTACCCCTTCTCGGGCGACACAGCGTGCATACCGCTCTGGCTGCTGCCGGGGCCGCCCACGCCGCAGGTATGAATTGGGACGAAATCGTGTACGCCCTGCAACACCTCGACGCGCAGATACGCCTCATAGTGGTGCCTGGCTACAACGGCTCTACTCTCATAGACGACAGCTACAACGCCTCGCCCGATTCGACCGTCGCGGCCCTCAACCTCCTGGATGACATGAAGGGGAACCGCATCGCCGTGCTGGGTGATATGCTGGAGCTTGGTAGTTACGAGCAAGAAGGCCACCTCAAGGTAGCGCGGCGTGCGAGCGTGGTGGCTCACCGTTTAGTGGTCGTGGGCACGTTGGGGAGGCTTATCGGTGAGGAGGCGTTGCGTGTGGGGATGGCCCCTGAGCGCGTCTTCTTCGCGGCGGATAACGCGCAGGTCGTTGAATACCTCATGCGCGTGCTGAAACCGGGTGATTACGTGCTGGTGAAAGGGTCGAGAGGGCTTCGTATGGAACAAATCGTAGACGGGCTGAGGGCATAACATGTCTGCTTTAGCCATACTGGCTCTATCTCTGCTCCTGAAGCTGAACGGGGTCGCTTTTGATCTCCCGGCGGAGTTTGCAAACGCCCAACCGCTCCCTACCACTACCCTGGCCGTTACCCTACCTCTGCCTCCCCCCCTTCCTACCGCTATCCGTACTGCCGTCAGTGTCTCTGCTACGGCTACGATTACGGGTACGGTTACGATAATACCTCCCGGAACCGTGAAGCCTGAACCTAAGAAAATAGAGAAAATAGACATGATCCGGGGGCTGACGCTAGGCGCGGTGGCGTTCTTGATTGGCCTTCTAATCGGCACCCCTGTTATCAACTGGCTGCGGGACCGGCGCATAGGCAAGCATATCCGCATCGAGGGGCCGGAGCGCCACCAGGTCAAGACGGGCACTCCCACTATGGGCGGGCTGATATTCCTCATCCCGATGGTGATAGCTATCGGGATATTTATGGACATCCCGCAGTTTCCGTCCCTCCTCCTCCCCCTGGGCATAGTCGTATCGTGCGGCATCCTGGGGGGGTTCGATGACCTGTTGAGCACGGTGGTGCGAAACAAGGGTGGTCTGACCGCTCGCTTCAAGATGGCCTGGCTGCTCGCAATAGCTGCCCTGACGTCGTATATACTGTACGTTCCTCTCGGCATGGACAAGCTCTATTTCCCCTTTGTGACCGAGCCTATAAAGTTCGGCCTCTGGTACATCCCTATAGCGATAATCGCTATCGTGGGCATGGCAAATGCCGTCAACTTGACCGATGGCCTCGACACCCTCGCCGGGGGCACCTCAGCTATAGCGTTCGTCTCGTATGGCATCATCGCTTATTTGCAAAACCAGGCGCAGGTGGTCGCCCTCTGCTTCGCTACGGTGGGGGCGTTATTAGCCTTCCTCTGGTTCAACTCTCACCCGGCGATGGTATTTATGGGTGATACGGGGTCTCTTACCCTGGGGGCGCTGCTGGCGGTGTGCGCGCTCATGACCAACCAATGGCTGTTGCTGCCGCTGATAGGCATAGTCTTTGTGGCGGTGGTGGTCTCCGATATTTTGCAGGTGCTCTACTTCAAGCTCACCGGGGGTAAGCGCCTCTTCAGGATGGCCCCCCTCCACCACCACTTCGAGATGCTCGGCTGGTCTGAGACGCAGATAACGATGCGCTTCTGGCTAGTCAGCATAGTAGCTGGTATGCTGGGGATAGCTCTTGCTCTTGTATAACCAATATCCAGGTCTCGAGATGTCCTAAATACTGGTCTATTCATAGTCCCCCACAACGGCTTTACCAGGGTTTGTTGAAGATACGCTGATTCAGCCCTATAATATCTCTATTGGAGGGTGTCAGCATGGTCAAGAGTGAAATCTTATCTTCATAGCGGCAGCCCAGGTGTGCAGAACATGGCTAGCGTGATACAAGCTCTTGGTGCGACTTACACGATCCATGATGCACTAACCACCACGCGCTTTCTTGAGGACCACTTTTACCTAACCTCGTTGCTCAACGAGGCCCGCCCTCATATTGCTCGGCACTTCCCGGATGCGCCGGTAACGCTCAAATTAGAAGCAGACCCCGAAGGAGGGGCACAAGCTGAACAACTGATGGTGCTCATTGGCACTATCAACTCTCCAGAAGTCGCCCTCGCTAATCTCAAGCGCTTTGATGAGGATTGGTGGATAGATAAGGTAGCGCAAACTCTCGGCAAGATGTCTATAAACCTTGAGTTCAGATGAGCTTCGATTGGTCGGAATACTTCCGTCTCGCTTTCGACCTTGACGTGCGTGCCCGGTTGGAAGCGAACCCACAGGCACAAGAGGCGAAGTGGCGCACTGCTATAAGTCGCGCCTATTATGCTGCATGGTGCAAGGCCAGAAATAAGCTGCTATCTGCTGAGAAGAAGGATGACTGAGACATCTCAATACACCAACAAACATATCCTCGTCATGGGCCTCGGCGTTCACGGCGGCGGCCTCGGTGTGGCACGCTTCATGGCTCGCCAGGGCGCTCACGTGCGCGTCACCGACCTGCGTGCCGCCGACAAGATGCAGGAACTCCATCGATGCGTTGGAGAGTGAGCACTTCCCCCACCCCATCACCTACACCCTGGGCGAGCACCGCGAAGAGGACTTCCGGTGGGCCGACCTGGTTGTGAAGAACCAGGCGGTGCCTTTCTCATCGCCCTGGATACATCTCGCCCGCGAATTGGGCAAGCCCATCGAGATGGAGTTCAGTATCTTCCTGCGCCTCTACGACGGTCACGTGCTCGCCGTCACGGGCACCAAAGGCAAGTCCACCACCGCCACCTGGACGTGGGAGATGGTGCGCCATTGGCGACCTGATGCAGTTTTAGCGGGCAACCTGCGCGTATCTGCCCTCGAGGCGTTGCCATGGATAGCGCCCGGTACGCCAGTGGTGCTAGAGCTTTCCAGCTACCAGCTTGAAGGGCTTGCTGAGCCGCGCCTCGCCCCTCATATCGGCGCGGTCACCAACCTCTCTCCTGACCATATGGACAGATACAAGGGGAGTATGGAAGAGTACGGCGCGGCTAAGAAGCTGGTCTTCCTACACCAGCGCCCCGGCGATTGGGCCGTGCTGAACGCCCATGACCCTATCGTGTCTGCTTGGGCGTCAGAAGCTCCGGCGGGAGTGGCCTGGTTCGGTATCGGCCTCCCTCCTGCCCGTAAGCCTGGCGTCTTCGTGGCCAAAGATAACTTCTACTGGATAGATGCAGAAGGGGAGCGTACCCTTGTCGCCCCTACGAGCGACGTGCAAGTACCTGGCCCTCACAACCTGGCGAACGCCGCCTGCGCCGCCACGATGGCGATACTGGCGGGCGCTCCACTAAGTGCAGTACGGACGGGCCTGAGCTCCTTCCGAGGCGTAGCCGATCGCCTGGAATACCTGGCGACCCTGGACAGCGTGCGCTTTTACAACGATACGACCTCTACCACGCCGACCTCTACCATCGCGGCGCTCGACGCGGTTGAAGGGCCGATCATCCTGATAGCGGGCGGGGCCGACAAGGGCCTCGATTTTGCAGCCATGTCGAGCGCAGCCTCCAAGCATACTCACGCCGTGGTCCTCCTGGAAGGCACTGCCACAGAGGCTGATGTCGCGCCAATTACGCAGGGCAGGGGCGAACGTGCTGGGCCGCTACGACGACTTCGAGACTGCCATACGGGCCGCCTGGCAGGCTGCTCCTCACGGTGGCGCGGTCCTCCTCTCCCCAGGCACCGCCTCCTTCGGCATGTTCAACAACGAATTCCATCGGGGCGAGCTTTTCCGGAGTATCGTGGCCTCGCTTGCCCGTGTGGAAAACCCCCCTTCCTGACCTTCTCGTAAGGTAGACTGGTCTTCCAGGGCTGGATGCCCCTGGTTGCCATTCTATCTTACATATCATTTTTCTCGCCTTGTAGTGACAAGAAAAATGATATGTAACTCCTGATCTCTTATGCCTGGACGCTCCCGCAGATTTGAACGACCCGACTACTGGATACTGGCCCTCGTGGGGGTGCTGTGCCTGATCGGTATGCTCATGGTCTTTTCCTCAAGTGGGATCGACCCTGATAACCCTACCTACCTCATCAACCGCCACATGATGATGCTCCTGGTTGGAGCGGGCGCGCTCGTCCTTACGATGACGGTCCCCTACACGCGCTGGCGGCGCTACTCGGTGCCTGCGGTCGTGATAGCCCTCATTTTACTCGTGCTCGTGCTGGTTGGCCCCTCGTTCATTTCGGAAGAGATCAAGGGCGCGAAGCGGTGGCTGTCGCTCGGCAACCTTCCCATCGGCCTGCAACCCTCTGAGTTCGCAAAGCTGGCGTTCGTGCTTTACCTGGCGGACTGGTGCTCCACCAAGGGTGAGAAGGTGCGAGATTTCCACAACGGCCTCATCCCATTCGGTATCATGCTCGGCCTGCTGGGTGGCCTGGTCTTTATGGAGCCGGACATGGGCACCACGCTGGTGATTTTCTTCATAGGCATAAGCATGTACTTCGTATCGGGTGCGGCTCTCAAGCACATGGGATTGAGCCTCCTCGTGGCGGCAGGAGGCTTCGCCCTTGCCGCCGTAGCCGCACCCTACCGTATGCAGCGTCTATTGGCCTTCCAGGACCCCTGGCACGACCCACTGGGCGTTAGCTATCACTCGGTGCAATCGCTCCTCGCGCTTGGCTCAGGGGGCATCACGGGTATGGGCCTGGGGGCATCGCGCCAGAAGTTCGGCTGGCTCCCTGAGCAGTCCACTGACGCGATTTTCTCGGTCTACGCGCAGGAGATGGGCTTCATAGGCGCGGCTTTGATGATTACTCTCTTCCTTCTCCTGGCATGGCGCGGCTATCGTGTCGCGCAGAAAGCCCCCGACGGCTTCAGCTCCCTGATAGCCACAGGCATAACCACATGGATGATCTTCCAGGCGATGCTGAATATCGGCGCGGTGAGCGGGGCAATCCCCTTCACAGGTGTCCCCCTCCCATTCGTAAGTTACGGCGGCTCCTCTCTGATTATCACCCTGGCTGGGGTAGGCCTCCTGCTCAACATATCCAAGTACGCCAACTCTTCCGTAGCCGAGACCCCTCAACCCGGCCCGGCAAGGCAGCGCATGAGGGTGCTGCGGAATGCGTGACGACGGACGAAAGACGGAGGACGAAAGACGAAAGATTATTTATTCTGAGTTCGAGAGATGGACATTCACTTAAACAAGCCACATGACGGCAAAGCTAGCGCCTTCAGCACACTAGCTCACCTATCACCCTTCGTCTTTCGTCTTTCGTCCTTCGTCCAGAGGTAAACTATGGTTATCCAGCTCGAATGGTGGCAATGGGTCCTTCCAGCCATGCTTGCATGTGTGGTGATGGGCCTCTACATGGGCTGGAGGGTGATGGCGGTGTGGACCGTTGGGGTCTTCTTCTCCGGGCTGGTGGCTGGTCGCCTGGGTCCAAAGCTCGACCTCTTTATCAACAAGTTCTTCAGCGTCCTGGGCCAGTTCTTCGCCATCGCCGCCGACAAGGACGAGAACAGCATCCAGACCCCGCAGGTCGAGATCGCCTCACCCTGGGAGCCACTCGCTACGGCTATACTCTTCTTTGTGTTGATAGTGCTGGCGTGGTGGGTGGCGCGTAAGCTTGCCGGGCGCGACGACGTTGGGCTTCTGGGCCGCCTCATCGGGGGCGCGTTCGGGGGGATAGCTGCCGTGCTCGCCCTCTCCGGAGCGTTCGACTACTGGACCGACTTTGTAAAGCGGAGTGGCTCAAACCCCTCCGGCGCGACGGCGGTCACCGTCCCCCAGATATCCATAGGCGTGGGCGGCCTCCCCAGCACCAACCCCCTCATGGGCATCTCGACTGTCGCCCTCGGCCTTTTCCTCCTCATCATAATCGTGTACACTATCTGGCGCGTGCTCCGCACAGCCCTTCTGACGATTTTGGATTTTAGATTTCCGATTTTGGATTGAGGGTTCGGACAAACGAAGTTTTCCTCCCCAATGTCCGCTAAAATCCAAAATCCAAAATCCAAAATCCAAAATTCCAGGTGGCACTTCATCGGCATCGGTGGGGCAGGCATGAGCGCTCTTGCTTCAGCGCTGCTCGACCTGGGCGCGTCCGTTTCGGGGTCGGACATGGCGGCTTCCGATGCTACCCGGGAGCTTGAGGCGCGTGGCGCGCGTATCTACATCGGGCACAGCGCGGAGAACCTGGGAGACGCTACCCGCGTGGTAGTGACTGCCGCTCTCTCCCCTGATAACCCTGAGCTTGTCGCGGCCCAGGAGCGAGGCATACCTGTAATCAAGCGCGCAGCCCTTCTCGGTGAGCTTATGGACCTGCGGCGCGGCATCGCGGTGGCGGGCACGCACGGTAAGACCACCACCTCCTCGATGATCGCCTGGGTATTGGCGAAAGCCGGACGCCACCCCTCATACATGGTTGGTGGGACCATCCGCGGGCTGGGGCCGGGTGGGCACTGGGGTTCCGGCGAAGAGCTTGTGGCCGAGGCGGACGAGTACGACCGCTCGTTCCTCCACCTGCGCCCCGATGTGGCCGTCATCACGAACGTCGAGAGCGACCATCTTGAGTATTACGGCAGCCATCTAGCTATCCACCAGGCATTCTTGCAGTTTGCCCTGAGTGTGCGCCCTGGAGGTCTATTGTTACTCTGCGATGACGCCCCTGGCGTCAGAGGCATCCAGGAAGGGCTTATAGTTGCTCACATCTCTGATGGTGACATCCCCTACGGTACTACATTTTACGGGACGGACGATGCTTCCTCCTGGCAGGCGCGCAATATAGAGGCGAATGAGCAAGGTGGCACGAGCTATATAGTATTCCGTGATAGAGAGGAATTGACCAGGGTATCATTACAAATACCTGGTAAGCATAACGCCCTCAACTCACTTGCGGCGTTGGCGGTATGTGTCGAGTTGGGGATCGAGGCCGGGGAAGCTGCGAGGTGGCTTGGAGAATTCATAGGCGCGGGCCGTCGCTTCGAGGTCAAGGGTGAGGTCAACGGTATCACCGTGGTAGACGACTACGCCCACCACCCCACGGAGATAGCCGCCACGTTACAGGCCGCCCGCCAGCGTTACCCCTCTAACCGCCTTGTAATCGTCTTCCAACCCCACACCTACACCCGCACCCGCGACTTCCTGGACGACTTCGCATCCTCCTTGAGCGCCGCTGACCGCGTATTCGTCACCGAAATCTACGCCTCCCGCGAGCGCGACACCCTGGGTATGAGTGGCCGCCACATTGTCGAGAAGATGGGAGGAGAAAATGCTACATTCGTCACAACCCTGGAAGATGCGGCAAGCGCCTTGCTCGAAGAATTGCGCCCCGGCGACGTGCTGCTGACGATGGGCGCGGGCGACGTGTGGAAGGTGGGGGACGCTATACTGGAAAGTTTACATATCCCATAAGATACAAATATGGACCAGGCAAATAATAAAAACAATCAAGAAAGCGCCAGGCGCGCCGCCATCACCTTTCAACCCGATGTAGCGGCTGCGCTTGAAGTGGCCACCGGACTTAAGGTGACGCGAGACGAGTTGATGAGCAAGCACAACTCCTTACGCATCGGCGGTCCCGCCACCCTCTTTGTCACCGCGACGGCCACCGAAGAGCTAGTGGCTGCCGTGCTCTTCGCCAGGGCGCGCGATATACCCTACCTCGTCATAGGCAATGGGACCAATATGCTAGTCGCTGATTACGGCATAGATGGCCTTGTGATCCATAACAAGACGCAGGGTATCTCCCACGATGAGCATGAAGACGGTACGAGCTTGTGGCGTGTCGATTTGGGGGTGCTGTTCAGCAAGCTGTCGCGCCTCACTTGCCAGCAAGGGTGGACAGGATTAGAGTGGTCGAACAGTGTGCCAGGCAGCGTTGGCGGCGGCGTGGTGAGCAACGCCGGGGCGCACGGCAAGGAACTGAAGGATGACATGGTTTCCATCCGCGTCCTCACGGAGGATGGAGTTATAGAAGAGTGGCTCACCGAGAAGCTGCAACTCGGCTATCGCACCAGCATCTTCAAAGTGCATGGCAACCGCGCCCTCTCCCCACCCGAAGTGATATTGAGCGCCGACATCACCCTCTCCCGCGACACGCAGGGCGACTGTGACGCAAGGATGCGCTCCTACCTAGAAGAGCGCCAGGCCAAACAGCCCCAGGGCAAAAGCGCGGGGTCCACCTTCAAGAACCCCCCCGGCTCGTCCGCAGGCTATCTTATAGAGCAGGTCGGCCTCAAAGGAGAGCGATACGGGCAAGCGCAGTTCTCCCCCAAGCACGCCAACTTCATGATGAACCTGGGCGGGGCTACCGCCTCCGACGTGCGCCACCTGATGTACCTTGCCCGCGCCCGTGTCAAAGAGCAGTTCGACATAGAGCTTGAGCCTGAGATCGAGTTCATAGGCGACTTCTAGCAAACATAGCGAAGCATGAGTAAGCATAAGAGAATTCTTTACACATGAAAATGAGCGCCGCAGGTGCTCATTTTCATGTGTAAAGAAAAACACTTCTCCACTGGAGAGGGGCTGTGGAAAACCTCCTGTAGCTATGAAGCGTAGGGTATCGTTAGCTTCCCTGAGCCTGTGCGATATAATATTGGGGCAGGTTGCGGGCAAACCGTTCGCCCCAATCGTACATGCGAATGAGATCGAGGTGACAATGAAAAGTCCTCTGGAAGCTCCGAAGATTGTGGAAAAACCGTGGGGGAGGGAGATATGGTATGCTCACACCGAGCACTACGCCGGGAAGGTGCTACACGTGAAGGCAGGACATCGCCTCAGCCTACAAAAGCACCGCGTCAAAGAGGAGACGTTATATCTCCTCTCAGGTAAGGTCCTCCTGACTTACGGGGTCGCTACCCATGACTGGGAGCCGGGCCAGTTCGTCCACATCCCTCCCGGAACGGTGCATCGCTTCGAGGCGATAGAGGATGCTATGTTGCTGGAAGTCTCCACGCCCTTCCTGGAGGATGTTGTAAGGCTGGAAGATGATTACAAGCGTGATTGAAAGTCCAAAGTCTGAAATAAGGTTCAAAGTTCAAAGTCCAACGTCTACTCCTGACAATCTGCTACTTTGAACCTTGAACCTTGAACCTTGAACCTTGAACTTTGAACTCGGAGAAGACATTGCCGCGCAAGCTCAGAGTAGGCGTATTATTCGGCGGGCAGTCGAGCGAGCACGAGGTATCGCTGGCCTCGGCTAGAAGCGTCATGTCCGCCATGGACCCTGCCAAGTACGAAGTGGTGCCGGTAGGCATCACCAAGCGTGGTATGTGGCTTACTTCGGGCGACCCTATGCAGACCCTTCGCTCAGGCGTAGACCCTGACGTGCCCCTACTAGGCTCGGTGCTCGCTCCCGACCCAAGCGGAGATGGCCGTGCCGAGATAGTGGACTTTTCCCACGCCAGGGGTGGGAATGTCGGCTAAAGCTGGTAAGCCGCTCGACGTGATATTTCCCGTGCTGCACGGGCCATACGGCGAGGACGGCACCATCCAGGGGCTGCTTGAGTTGTCCGGCATACCTTACGTGGGTGCGGGCGTCTTAGGCTCTGCGGTAGGTATGGACAAGGACGCTATGAAGCGCATCTTCATCTCGCGTGGCTTACCAGTTGTGCCCTATGTTTGTGTCCTCCGGTCCAGCTGGGAGCGTGACCCTGTGCGCACACAGCGCGAAGTCGAAGAGCGACTGGACTACCCCATGTTCGCCAAGCCCGCCAACATGGGATCGAGCGTCGGCATCTCGAAAATACATGGTCCCGACGAATTCGCCCCCGCGCTAGATGAAGCCGCCCGCTTCGACCGCCGCCTCATTATCGAGCAGGGAATGGACGCTCGTGAGTGCGAGTGTGCCGTGCTCGGCAACAATTCACCTGAAGCGTCTGTCGTGGGCGAGGTCGTCCCCGGCAACGAGTTCTACGATTATCGCGCCAAATATGTTGATGACAACTCCGACCTGATAATCCCCGCCGACCTCCCCGCGAGCATATCGGAGGAGGTACGCCGCCTGTCGGTGGAGGCGTTTCAAGCGATAGACGCGGCAGGCATGGCCCGCGTAGACTTCTTCGTAGCGCGTGACTTCTCTGCCGTCTGGCTCAACGAGATAAACACCATACCCGGCTTCACCCGCATTTCCATGTACCCCAAGCTATGGGAAGCCTCCGGCGTCCCCTACCCCGAACTGGTAGACCGCCTCATCCAGCTGGCGATAGAGCGCCACGAGGACCGGGTAAGAAACAAAGCTGCCCTGGAAGAGATGGGCAGCGACCTGAGTGTGTAAATGAAACGCGATGATGGACGACAGACGATAGACGATAGACGATAGACGATGGACGATAGCGTGAAACGTGATGCGTGATGCGTGATGCGTGAGATTAGTAACTAACTCGTAATTCGTAATTCGTACTTCGTAATTCCCCAAAGACCCTCTGCGACCTCTGCGCCTCTGCGGTGAATATAAAGAATGGAAATCCAAAATCCAAAATCCAAAATCCAAAATCGCAAGGCTGGCTGGCGACTCTTCAATGAGGACATCCGGCGCGGGAGCTTCTTTGCCCTCGTCGGACTGGCTTTCCTGACTGCCGCTGCCGTTTCTTTCGCCACCTCACCTGAGTACATCGTGCAATCGGTGTCGGTGGTGGGGAGCAAAGTGCTGAGCGTAGAGCAAGCCAACGCCATTGCGGGCGTCCAGGGGCAGAATATCTTCACCATCATCCCCGCTGAGGTGCAGGCACGCCTGGCCGAGAAAGCGGCCCTCCTCAAAGGCGTAACGGTAGAGAACTCGCCTCCCCAACCAGGTCATCATCCACGTCCAGGAGCGCCGCCCCGCCACCGTGTGGGTCATCGGGGACGGCACACCCTTGCTGGCGAGCGACGACCACGTGGTGGTGGGCCAGGCAACCACGCTTGATGGCTTCGTGACCATCTTCGACCGCGGGCCGATGACCGATGCCCTGAAGATAGGCGAGCCGATGCCCGTCCACAAAGCTGACGCCTCCGACACCGCCCAGCAGATTTACCTCAATCTCCCTGCCGCCGCCGGTATCGAGTTACGGCAGATGGAGTGGGCACCCAACAACGGTATCACCGCAATCACCGTAACAGGTGGTCGCATCGAGTTCGGCACGGGCGAGAAGCTCGACCAGAAGATAAAGCTGGTGCAGGCCGTGGTCCGTGACTACTACACCCGCAACCAATCCTGGAGCGTGCTCGACGTACGCTCCGTCGAGCGTCCCAGCATCCTCCGCTAGCTTACCTTACCTCTTCTCGATATAAGACGGGTTCCCTTGGAGAAACCCGTCTTATATCGAGAAGAGGTTTTTGCATTAGCCAACCTGCTTATAACGCCTCTGCGCAAGCATTAAGCAAATGTTATTGAGGAAAAGGGAAGATATAACTAGAACTACTCGAACTGTTATCCACAAAATGTGCAAAGCACGCTATAATAGACCAACGAGATAGTAGAATAGCCTCCCAGCTAAACGATAGGAGGAACTAGGTTAGAAGGGGAGGCCTTCTACCCGAAACACCGCACATGCCCACCAAAATCATTGTCGGCATTGATGTCGGCACGCACAAAATATGCACTGTCGTTGCGGAATCGGAACTCGGGTCCTAACAGGCTCAACGTCTTAGGCGTGGGAGCCGTAGCCTCGGAGGGAGTGGCGAAGGGGATGATCACCGACATCGTGAAAGCCAGCAACGCCATAGGCTCGTCTCTGGACGCAGCCGAGCGCCAGTCTGGCTGCCGCATCCTGTCGGCGTACGTTTCCATCTCCGGCAACCATATCTCCTCCACCAACAGCCGCGGCCTGGTCGCGGTGTCACACCCTGAGCGCATCATAGGCCAGGACGACGTTGCGCGCGCCGTGGATGCGGCGCGCGCTATGGCGATCCCGGCAGGGCGCGATGTGCTCCACGTCATCCCGCGCACCTACACCGTAGACGGGCAGGAGGGCATACGCAACCCTCTCGGCCTGTCGGGCTTTCAACTCGACGTTGAGACCCACGTGGTAACGGGCGGCAGCAACGTCCGCGAGAACCTCATACGGTGCGTTCAAAAGGCCGACGTAGAGGTGGATGACCTGGTGCTATCTCCATTCGCCTCGGCGGAGGCCACTCTAACCGAGCAGGAGAAGAACCTGGGCGTGGCTCTCGTGGACATCGGGCATGGCACCACCGACATCTCCATCTATGTGGAGGGGTCGGTGTGGCACAGCCGCATCATCCCGGTAGGGGGATGGCAACTCACCAATGACCTCGTGCTCGTCTTCAACATCCCGTTCGACGCGGCAGAAGCGCTGAAGCTTCAATACGGCGAAGCTCAAACTCCCACAGAAGCGCAGGCCCCCAGGCCCCAACCGGCCCAGGTCAAAGCTCACGCCCACAACACCGGGCGGCGGATCGAGGATAACGGCTACGCAGAAGGCAACATAGAAAATCCAAAATCCAAAATCCAAAATCCAAAATCGGGCGAGATGCTCGAGACCCAGACCTTCGAAGGGCAAGCCGAGCCGCATAGCGCGTGACGAGCTAAACGCAGTCATGGCTGCGCGCCTGGACCAGCTTTTCGGCCTCGTGGGCGACGAGATACGCCGGAGTGGTTACGATGGTATGCTTCCCGCAGGTGTAGTGCTGACGGGTGGTGTAGCCTCTATGCCCGATATCGCTTCCGTGGCGTCTCGCAAGCTGAGAATGCCTGCACGTATAGGTCGCCCTCGCCAGATAGGTGGGCTTACTGACGCCTTCGACAGTCCTATGTACGCTACCAGCGTCGGCCTCATCCTGTGGGGAGCGAAGGAGAGCGCAAGCAACGTAACATCTACTGGAACGGCCCCTCAGCTTCGCCGCTCCAGCGTTGCGGACCAGCGTGAAGGTATGTTGGCTAAGTGGCTAAGAATGTTCCTGCCTCACGGATGAGGCAAAACAGTACGCATAATTCCGTAAAATAGGGCTGTATAGGGCGTTTTAGCCTTGAACTATGCTGCCTGATAGTGTATCATCTAACGTTAGGCACTGTTTACACTAAGTAGCATATACGTGGGGGCGCAACACCAACCCGCAATTATCTAGTTTTCTTTTGCATAGTCAGGCGGACTAAGGGGGATAGGAGGTAGGCGATGTTTCCACCAGGCGGCGGTAACTCAAACCGTCCCGTGCACATCCAGTACGGCACAGGGCGCGACAACGGCATACCCGCGGATAATTTCGCTCAAATCAAGGTAATAGGTGTGGGGGGCGGCGGCTCAAACGCCGTCAACCGCATGATCCAGGCAGGCGTGAAAGGCGTTGACTTCATAGCGGTCAACACCGATGCGCAGGCCCTCTTGCATTCGGAAGCGCCCACGCGTATCAGGATAGGGGATAAGCTGACCAAGGGCCTCGGCTCCGGCGGCAACCCCGACGTAGGCCGCCGCGCCGCTGATGAGACGAGCGAAGAGCTGTTCGAGGTCCTCAAGGGGGCCGACATGGTATTCATCACGGCAGGCATGGGTGGAGGCACAGGCACAGGCGCTTCGGCAGTGATCGCCCAGATTTCGCGTGAGATAGGCGCGCTCACGGTGGGCGTTGTAACCAAGCCTTTCACCTTTGAAGGTTCGCGCAGGCGCACGGCTGCCGATGAAGGCATCAGCGCGCTCAAGGAGCAGGTGGACACCCTTATCACTATCCCGAATGACCGCCTCCTTCAGATAGCTGATAAGAAGACCACTCTCAACGAGGCATTCCGCATCGCCGACGACGTGCTCCGCCAGGGCATCCAGGGTATCTCCGACCTCATCACCGACCCCGGCCTCATCAACCTCGACTTCGCAGATGTGAAGAGCATAATGCAGATGGCAGGCTCGGCCCTCATGGCTATAGGGCGCGGCACGGGCGACAACCGCTGTATAGACGCCGCCCGCCAGGCCATCGAGTCGCCGCTGCTTGAAATCAGCATCGAGGGAGCGAAGGGTGTGCTCTTCAACGTGACGGGCGGGCAGGACCTCGGTATGCTGGAGGTGCATGAAGCTGCCTCCGTTATCCAGCAGGCCGCCGACCCCGACGCAAATATCATCTTCGGCGCGGTAATCGACCCTGAGATGGGCAGCGACGTAAAGATCACCCTCATCGCCACCGGCTTCGACTCGGTCCGCCGCCCCAACGAGATACGCCACAACTACGGCCAGCGTGACTATACCCAGGGCTATGGCTCATCTTCGCACCAGTCCCAGGTCCAGCCACAGCCCGCGCCCTCCTACCCCGCGACGGATGGCAATAATGCAGCGTCTCAGCCCTCGACCGGCCCGCAGGTCCGCCCCATGGAGCAGCCTTCGACCGGACCTCGCGCTATACCCGCCCGACCTACCCAGCCGCAGAGTGGCGACGAGCTCGACATACCCCCGTTCCTCTTCCCCAAGTTCAAGAACCGCTAAATAAGCCTGATCGAAGAAATGTCCGAAGGTCCGCCCAGGCGGGCTTTCGGACATTTTTCATGGAAGCCGCGCTCCATCTTAACGAGCCGCGTGGTAAGAGGAGGTAGCTTACAATGAATCCATCCCAGGTCGCTCTCTCAGGCAACAAAGAAGCGCCGATTTCCATCCTTGCTAGATATATCGAGCGGCATATCGAGGAAAAGTGGCAGACCGTATTTCAGGATAACTACAGTAAGTTGCTGGACTTATACAACAGAGTCGGCGATGATGCTGCATATGGGTTTTACGTCCAGCGATTGTTCCAACCAGTTCATGAGCAGCTTAAGGAGGATGGATTGCGCGCCTCCCCTCGGCTTCCGGGCAACCTCTCGATCTCAAGAGAATGGGGGCCGGACGACGACCGGCAGCGCTGGTTTTGGAGCAAGATCACCTCGACGGAAGGAGCGCCTGTAGGGACTATCGTTATTCTCTTCTTCCACGATCATCTCCAAATTCACATTCCCCGCCCTCCTGGGGTCATCGCTTTAGAAGAGACAACTAAAGCAGATGTTGTTGAGGCTCTTTCGGACCTTTCGGCTGATTTCAGGGACGCACTCGAAGCGAAGGAGGAATTTGCGCAGTATATAGCGCAAATGTCGCAGAATCCCCAGGCTACGCAATCATAAAGACCAGTTCATACGAGTGACTATGCAGCAACATCCAGGAAAGTGGCGCACGCTCATGCTCCTGTCATTGGCGGAGCTATTGGGGATGTCCGTCTGGTTCTCAGCCTCAGCAGTCGTGCCTGCCTTGACCCAGACATGGAGCCTGGATGGGATCGGTTAGGGCGTGGCTCACCATGTCGGTGCAGGGCGGGTTCGTGATAGGTGCGTTCCTGTCTGCGGTGCTGAACTTGGCTGACCGCCTCCCAACCCGCCGCCTCTTCGCAATCTCCGCATGGCTCGCAGCCTTCGCCACTGCGCTGATCCCTCTGCTCGCTACGGGACTGCTCTTAGCTCTACCGCTCAGGTTCCTCACCGGACTGTTCCTGGCCGGGCGTTTACCCGGTCGGCATGAAGATCATGGCGACGTGGACTAAGGAGGATAGGGGGCTGGGCATCGGCCTGCTGGTAGGCGCGCTCACCCTCGGCTCGGCCGCACCTCACCTGCTCAATGCCTTTGGCGGCGCGGGTGAATGGCAATTGGTGCTGTACGGAGCGGCGGTGTTGGCCGCGTTAGGCGGATTCATCGCCTTGCTATTCGTAGACGACGGCCCTTACAAGACCCCTTCGCCTCCCTGCAACCCCAGGTACATCGGCAACATACTCCACCAGCGAGAAGTAGTGCTGGCTAACCTCGGCTATCTGGGGCATATGTGGGAGCTATATGCTATGTGGGCGTGGGTACCCGTCTTCTTGCTCGCCAGCTTCAGGATTGCGGGCGTAGAGCCGGTGTGGGCAAGCGTGGCAGCCTTCGCCGTCATAGGTATTGGCGGCGTAAGTAGCGTCGTCGCTGGGAAAATGGCGGACAGGCTGGGACGCACGACCATCACTATGGCTTCCATGCTCGTGAGCGGGACGTGCGCTCTACTCGTCGGGCTACTGTACGGCGGCAACCCGCTCTTATTGACGGCGCTGTGCCTGATATGGGGCTTCGCGGTAATAGCAGACTCGGCCCAGTTCTCAGCCTGCATCAGCGAGCTTTCGCAGCGAGAGTACATCGGCACCGCCCTAACTCTACAGACGAGCCTCGGCTTCCTACTTACGATGTTCACTATATGGCTGATACCGTGGTTGGAAGGTATGGTCGGCTGGCAGTGGGCCTTCGCGTTCCTGGCTATTGGTCCTGCGTTGGGAGTATGGGCTATGGGTGCATTGCGGCGCTCACCGGAGGCAAGTAAACTGGCAGGCGGGAGAGGCTAGCTTGCACTCGGTCAGTCACCGAAGAATGACTTTGTATTTGTAGCCTGTGATTTTAGTTGCAGGGCGGCGGTAGCTGCATATTTCCGACAATGAATAGATCCTAAAACGGTTATTTGTTTATTGACATATAGAAGTTGTGTGTATACAATGTATGCATACCACTCTTAGAGGCAACGAAGCAATAGTGAAACCACAAATGCCTGATGACTTTGAGTGGCCTCCTGAGGCTGAGGACGCAAGAACTCCAAGTAATTTGCGAATCTTCGATGATTTTGATTGGTTACCAGAGGCTCGAAGAAAAAATCTGGCGGAAGCATAAGCTCTTACCTGAGATGATAGAAGCATGCTTCTATGAGCCTGACCCTAAAAGTAAGGTTCGCAACGTCGGAGGAGGTAAGTATATCTTGTACACGCATTCATCCAGTGGTGAGTATTTATTTATTGTCTTTGCATATAAAATCGTTGAGAACTGGCGTTTTGTACGGATCATTAGTGCACGCCCCATGGAGAAAGCGGAACGCGCCCTCTATAGAAGCAAATAAGGAGTAGCATGGCTAAGATACCAGAGTTCAAGGATGATCTGGAAGAGTCGGAGTTTTGGGATACTCACAACTCCACTCAGTACCTAGAAGAAACAACTCCTGTTGATACTAGGTTCGTGGGGCCTCGTCCACGTAAGGTCCATATCACCCTTCGATTAGATCAGGAGACAATTGATAACTTGAAAGTGCTAGCTGAACATCGTGGTGTGGGTTATCAGACGTTAATCCGAATGTGGATTATGGAGCAACTTGCCTGGCAATCCCAAACTCAGGCTGCCCCCGGGTCCATAGAAACCTCAAGGCTGTCAGTAGGTAAGTTACTGGATGCGGGTTATCAGACAACTGAACAAGTAGCGGAGTCCATAAGTAATGGTCTAGTTGCATTCAGTAGTGGTCTAAGTATGTTCAATGAGCATACGGGGAAATTCATTGAACAAACGGTACAGTCTTTTCAGATCAGCTTACGAGACGTAACGAGCAAGTTACGTAGTACAGATCAAGTACCACCGAGTGTGAGCAAAAGTGCGCTTGCCCAGAACTAGAAGCAAGTGCTGTTTTCTTCAGTCTGGTAGGAAATACAGAGGACAAAAATGGTGAGAACCACACAAGTTGAATTGAGAGAGTTTCTTTATCTTGATACAGCCAAGGTGCAGAGTTTCTCGGCTGTGATACAGGGCGGCTTGGCAGTTGAAGTTAGCCAGTCGATTAAGGAATTAGGAGAGATGTCAGGTGGAACTCAACCTTGGAATAATGCAAGTAGGTGCGAGCGTTGGAGGCTCAAAAGGAAGAGAAAGTGAACGCATGCAAACCCTGAAGATTACAGATGCTGTACTGTTTGATGGTGTTTATCGCGCTCTTGCAGAAGATGACAAGTTGGTTGAGATCAAAGATGCTACTGTTGAAACTCGAAGGAAACTTAGCATTCGAACATTTGTAAAGTTGGAAGGCACTGCTAGCCCCCCTGTCTTAGAAAGTTGGATGGAGCAATTGAGGTTGACACTTGACCTTTTGGAAAAGTATAGCCAATTGGTAGGTAAGATGCCTAACGCATTATCTCCACGTTCAAATAAGAAAGGGCGCGGAGTTTCGCAACAAAGGCCTGATACTCAGATGCTGAAGCAATTCGAAGCAATAGTTGACTTACTGCAAGATTACATTCGCTTGACGCGAGAAGATCCAGGTAGAGAATATATCAGAATAAGTCCGGTCACAAGACAATATAATATCTGGTGTGGATTACTACCAGAGTTTGTCTTAGCGCCCTATGCCGATTTTACATCTGAAGTGATAGTGGTTGGGCAAGTCGAAAGGCTTTTGGATAAGGAGGAAATATGGAAGTTAGTCGATTTATCTAAATTTGGTAACCAAGATACAGCGTTGGCACTTTTAAGTGCTCTAAATAGCATACCATTAGGCTTAAAGGAAATCACCGAAAACGACCTCCATGCGAAATATCCAGACTTCTTTGTTAGGCCACTTGCCATCTATAGGTAGTACTTGATCTCACATCGTAACGTGCCAGAATTAGCATCTTCCAAATATTAGGGCTCCGTTATCGAACCGAAGGTCTATTTCTTGTCGAAAGTGTGCAGCTTCTACCGTTCTGCAACTAAAGCCCCAGCCTAAGGATAGTGCAAACCTACTAGGGAAGTTTTGTTGCTGATAGCCCACGGATGGGAGCGCAGCGGACTCCCGTCGAGTGATGCCTGCAGGCACAGCATAATCCAGACACATACCTAGCCCGCTGCCTACTGCTTACTGCTTACTGCCTTCTGCTTGCGGTGGTAATGCCTGCGCGCCTTAGCCCTGTTGCCGCAGTCGTTCATGTCGCACCATCGCCTGCTGTGGTTCTTGCTCAGGTCCACGAAGAGCCATCCGCAATCGTGGCCTCCACACTCGCGTACCCTCCCTAACTGCTCAGACACCAGCAGGTCTGCCGCCGAGCGCACGATGGGCCACAGCACCCGGTTCAAATGCCCCTCAAGTGCTGCCCACCCCCAGGCGAAGCCATGCTCTTCCTCCACGACCCGAACGTGAGAGAGCGCATTAGACAGATAGCCATTGAACCGCTGCATATCCTCTTCAGGGACGGATTGCTCTGTCGCAACGGCAGAAAATACCCTGTAGATAGTGCGCCGCAGATCGAGCGCGCTCTGGAGTGCAGCCTTCGCGTCCTCAGGACGGCGCTTCGCCTGCCTGGCTAGCTCGTTGGCTTCCTTCTCCGAAACCACCTCTTTCTGCCTGCCCCATAATAGCAGGTCATCATAGCTATTCATATATTCATTCGGCGCTTCCGCCAGGTGCGAGCTTACCGTGTTGACGAAGTCGAGGCACAGTGCCCCGCCCACATCTGAAAATGTATAACTCTCTGTTTCAGCCATTACCATATCTCCATTATTTTCTTATATCTTGCTCAGTAAATTGCTCTATATAACCGGTAAAAAACCCTTGACAGGTTAGAAAAGTAGATGTATAATCTAACTAGTAAAAACATTATAGATGGTTAGAACAAGAATGTCAAGGGGTAATCGAACCGATCTGGCAGAGAGTATTTCCGGCAACACAGTCCGGAAAGCGAATGGCAAGCGCAGCTAAGAATGGAGGTATCGGCAATGGACTGGTATGCAGAGCAGGCGTTAGAGCAGCACAAGGAGCGCGTCAGAGAGATAGAGAGGTACATCTTATTCCAGCAGGTGCGTGCGAGCTTGAAGATGGGTCCTGGGCCTCTCGACAAGAGCTTCACAATGCTGGGTCGCTGGCTGGTCGGTGTGGGGAAGCGTTTGGAGGCTCGGCACCACGCCGGGTCTTGCGAGATCGGCGTGCAGTACATACAATCGCCGCATCGAACTCGTTAGTGGTTCACGCTGAGTAGTAAAGGTTTAGAAGCTAAGGGTTTAGGGAGGGTATCATGGAAATTCTATATGGTCTGTTGGGATTGGTTGTACTGGACGTATCCGCAATGTTATGGGGCGCGGATAGCCGCGACAAGTTCACCAGCCGTGAGTGGCGGAAGCGCCTGCATTGGCGCGGCTTCGGAGGGCCTACCAGATGACTAAAGAGGAACTGATTGATAAGATTGAACAGTCTCACTCCGAGTGGGAGTCGGTCCTTGCGGAGGTAAGCGAGTCCCGCATGACTGAGCCTGGGGTCACGGACGATTGGTCGGTGAAAGATATAATTGCTCACCTCTCCTCATGGCAGCAGCGCGTCCTGGACCGCATGGATGCGGACAGCACCGGCAAGCCGCTCGAAGTGCTCGGCCAGACCGTAGATGAGATCAACGTAGCCCTTTACGAACGGAACCGCGAGCGTCCCCTGGAAGATATGCTGTCACAAGCGCGGGACACATACAACCACTTCATGGAGCGTGTCCGAGGTCTATCGCAGCAGCAAATATTCGAGCCTGGTCACTTCACCTTCACGAAGGACAACCCGCTCTACGACTGGATCGCGGGCGACACCTTCGAGCACTACGAAGAGCATTCCGCATCCGTTCGCGCATGGTTGGGGCAGCTTGACGGCTGAGCCTGAGACTCAGCCCACTGATCGATAAAAAAGCATCAAAAAGAGGTTTAGGCTCAGCCTAAACCTCTTTTTGATGCTTTTCGTACTTCCCTTCCCAATTAGGGAGGGGCTGGGGTGGGGATTTGATGTGCCTCTATACGTAAGACAGACACAAATCTAAAATTCTGGGTAATTCACGTTGATGCGCTATGTGCCTACGGGAGCAGGTGGTCCTTGTCCTTTGTCGTTGCTGGCCTTTGGGATGTCAGCCTCAGTAAGTTCCATATAATCAAAATAACCATACCCGCCGGGGTTTGACGGATCTCTCCCTAGGTGCGCATCAAGGCCTGCGAACAGAAATTGCACCAACTCATGTGGGGTTTTTATTTCTTCCGGTCTCGTCGGTGCCGGCATTGCTCTCAAGGATTGAAACTTGACTACACCACGGTCGCGGTCATACTGCAAAAATAGTTCTCCGTCATGTAAAGCGGCATCCTCCAATTGGGGCACTTCTTTCAGACCTCCCCTCAGACTAGCAGTAAGCTCGTCCTGATCTATCCAATAGGAGGTCACATGACGACCTGTGGCCTCCCAAAAGCTCTTCATCACTACTGGGTCTTTCAGGTCTTTTTGATTCTTCTTGGATAATATGATGATTCTTCTAGCCTTAAAACCCTCATCATTAGCTGCCATACATAAGCTATCGAAATACCTCTGAGTGTTTCTCTTGTATACCTCGTCTCTAACACGTAAACTATTATCCTGTATCTGGTATTGCTCTAGACCCATACCTTTTTCCGCGTTTAGACCTAAAAGCTTGAGTGATCCCTGATGAATGCCTTCCCAGCGGCTGCAAAGCCTTAGGGCATTTCTTAGCATTGTATAGAACTCTACAACATCAATATCAGTTATCTGGTTGACCTTGGCTCGTACAGATTTTTCTATAAGTCCCCCAATGAAGGGCTTATATCTTTCGCCGTGAGCGTCCAATGCAGATTGTACTACTCTCTCAAGCCTCCAGGTTATTCTAACTTCACGAAAGATACTATTAGTCTCCACTATTTTCTCATAAAGCTCACCAGTTATTCCGATGAGAGCGCCGATAAGAACGCCTGGTATCAAGCTCGCTAGACTAGGGGACAGTAAGTCCCATAGACCTGCATTAGGTCCACGTATGGACAAGGTCAATAGAAAAACCACAATGCTAAAGACTATACCTATGGTCAGCTCGATCCATAGGTGCTTAAGTAACATCCTCTTCAATTGGCTCATGTGATTCCTCCTCCTGGCTACAATTGAAGGTATCTACTCTTTATCAGCAGCATGCAGTCGTAGGACGTAGTTTCCGCCGGTTGTTCGTGCTACTGCACCGCCATCAGGCCACACTCTTTTCTGCCAGATTATTTCGAGATTAGCTGCTTTCAGGTCTTGCATGAAAATGGGATAGGACACTTTGTATTCGTAATCAGCGTCATATCCATATTGTGCAACCCGCCAGATCAGCTTTTCTACGTATTCAGGTAGGTCAGGATTGTCGCGCTTCGCCTCCTCTAAAACTTGCGTGTAGAAGAGCTTCACCGATTGAGCATAGCTATTTCTATCGCCTATTGTGTACTCTGGCAGAATATTCTCGGCAACAACTGCCTCTCCTCTCTTACTTAGCAAGCGACTTACTCAACTCATGAACTTGACTTTGCGTTCATCTTCTATGTGATGGTATGCCGAGGCTAACATGATGACGTCCCATCTTCCCCACGGTAGTTGTACCTCAACCGCATCGTCAAGAATGTATTCAGGTCTCGTGCGGGCGCTGCTGAATCGTTCTGTCGCAAATTCCAAGTAAGATGCGCACTTATCCACGCCTACGATCCGACTTACATTAGGGTGATTTACTAAATGCTCCAGCGACAAGCCTGTACCACAGCACAAATCGAGCACCCAGGCATCTTGCATGTTATCCAAAAGCTGCACTCCTTGAACGCCTGCCTGCCTGAGCATCAGCATTTCATCGGGACGTGCACGTTCCTCAAGTTCATAGGCCACCGGGTCATATTGGTAATCCGGCAACTCCTCTAGCTCCTCATTATTCATAATTCGTAGCACTTCATCATTCCCAGGTGTTAGGATTTCCATAAAGAGATGAGTTGTCATTCCTGCAATTCATCTTAACCACAAACCTCTCTACTTACATACGGTATTATAGCCATAAAGTTGCATGTAAGTTAGAGCTAATATTACACTAACGTTGGTGCAATGTCAAGCAATTAAAGGGCTTATTCTCCCTCCAAAGACCGTATCTCCTCCCTGGTATACTTCAGCACTTCGGGATCGTCGCTAACTCCAGCACCCTCTTGAAGTCTGCGAGTGCGGCGGAGTTGTTGTCTATGTACTCGTATTCGTAAGCTCGATTCTCATATGCTTCCCAGTATTCAGGGTATAACTGGATAGCCTGCGTAAAATCCTTTATCGCCATGTCCGACTCGTCCATCTCGCTGTATACGTACCCACGATTGTTGTAGCTCGACGGAAGGATAGGGTTTACCAGTATGGCTTTGCTGAAAATGACGATAGCCGAATCGTAATCCGTTGTATCGGTAAAGGCCCAGCCCAGCCTGCTGTACGCGTCCACGTTGGTGGGATCCAGTTTGATAGCCTCCTTATAGTCTGCGATAGCCCGGCTGGGATCGTGCTTGTAGCTGCGATAGACATCCCCACGCCCGCTATACGCCCAGACGAAGTCAGGGTCCAGCTTGATAACCTGCGTGTAATCTGCTATAGCCTGATCGTACCTGCCGAGGTATTCGTAGACTATTGCCCGACAGTAATAAATAGATGCGTAGTTGGGACTCAATTTTATCGCCCTGGTATAATCGCTGAGGGCAAGGTTTAATCGGCCTCTCCTGGTATAGGTAGCTGCTCTGTAAAAGAGCGCCTTTTCATGACCAGGGTTAGATTTGAGCGCAAGGTCGAATTCCTTGATTGCCTCCTCCAAATCGTCATCTTGCTTATAGTAGATATATCCCAGATTATAGTGTTCTTCTGCTTTTGAATTCCTCGCTCCTCTCGCCCCCTGAAGGTATCTCCCAGCGAATCGCACTATCCCTGGACATCTCGGTAACATTGGAGGGCTTGGCTATTGGGCTGGCGACAGCTTTGTTGAACGCCGAATAGGCAGCGTAGGTAACTATATGTTCGAGCTGGCCCAACACAGCCTTATCGCTCTTCCTGGAAACTATTGTCTCGATCTTTGTCTTGTAGATATACCCACTGCTCTTTTCTATCCAGAAATCCCTGGTGAATCTCTCTAGCGAGGCCGATCTATAATCTGAAACCCGGTCTCTATCATCCGGGGCCAGTATTAGCTTTCTCCCCTTGTCGCCCAATATTTCTAACGCCATGTTCGTGAGGAACGTAGGGTATGAGAAGGAGATATGCGTCGTAGCAACGCCCTCCAGCAGCTCATCGCCTACGATACGCGCCTCCATTAGAGGGTGTATGTAAGAAGAGAATATCGAGGTATTGAAGCCGCCTATGCTGTTCAGGTTCGCTCCGGGAGAAGCGCTCTGCACGAAGTAATGGCCATATCCTGGCTCCCAATACTCCTTTAAATAAATGTCGCTACCAATGATGGTGAATTCGTTCCTTGATTTACCCGTTGTGCCCTTGAAGTGCCCCCTGTCAGGTTGCTGTACATCTCCCTCATATCGCGTATAAGTCGGTGGGTTCGCTGAAAGCTGCATATCGGTTACAAGGTGGTAAGTCGAAACTCCACCCATCGCGCTTATCGCCTGCCTGTATAAATCAACGGCACCTGTTCCTGTTGGGTTGGTTGCCGTTGGATCGGCTGTTATTGGATTGGTTGCTGTTGCACTGGGGATGGCGCTCCCAATAATAGGCATACCGATACTAGCTGCGGCTGTGGGGTCCACAGGTGCAGATCGTGTCTCCTCTTGTTTCGCGCCACACCCGTACAGGGCAAGCAGCGATGCCATCGCCACGATGGCGACCACAACTGACATTCGATACTTAGACATGCGATGACTCCCAGGCAACTAATACGACAACTACTACTGATTCATTGTAGCCGCGAAGGGAGTTGATTGATATGGGAGTAATGTACCCATCCTCTCAGGAAATCTTCCTAGCAAACATGAGTCATCCCGAACTTTAATATTCGTGCCTGCCTCATGCCCACAACTGTCTCACCTTTAACCTCTCCCCACGTCTGGGGGACTTTTCAAAATAATAAAAAGGGTGAAAATTGGCGGCGCAGCCGCCAATTTTCACCCTTTTTATTATTTTGAACTTGGGATTCTACGCTTGTCAAGCGTAAATCTTAAATTCGGGATGACTCATGTTTGCTAGGATAATATTTACTTCGGTCTATTCTTCAGCGCGAGGTACGCGGGCCGTCCGCTCCAATCCCCATTCAGGATGCTGAAGTGGCTGGGGCCGGTGTACCAGGGCTGGAAGGTCGAGAAGTTCAGGTTCCACAGGAACATCACGCCCATCCAAGGGTAGTACTTCTCCGCTCGGCGCATCGCCCCTAAGATGTACTCTCCTTGCTGCTGCTCAGTGTTGTACTTGCACTCCCCATATCCATCTGGGCGGAAGTCGCTGCACCAGCCGTACTCGGTCAGCCACATCTGCTTCTGAGCGTCGCCGTACTTCTCCATAATCGCCCTCTGCTCCTCGATGCGGCGGAAGTAGAACGAGTTGTGCGTGTTGTAATAGCTCGGAATACCCCTCTTCTCGTCGAATGGGAATGACGGGTTGAGGTTGGGGTTGTCAGGCCAGTTAGTATCGGGAGGGTTGTTGAAGCCATATGGGTGGCTCGCCATCGCGTCGAAGTAGCTCCTGAACTCCCCATCGTTGTACTGGTACATCATCTCCAGAAATCGGGTGTCGGAGATAGCCCCCTCAGCGCCGGGAGCACGCTTCCCCTCCGGGTCATTCACGCCCGTAGGAGTGAGTGCACCAGCGACTACCACCGCACTCGCGTCCACTGACTTCACAGCCGTGTAAGCTTCCTTGAGCAATTCCACGTAACGTCCAGGGTTGAGGTCGCCGCTCTCGCCCATCAGATTATATTCGTTCCATATCTCATACGCGCTCACACGCCCCTTAAAGTGGGTGGTGATGGCGCGCATGAAGTCGCCCATATCCTTCGGGTCGCGTGGGAAGCCTTGCTTGCCGCCTGTAGCCCACTCAGGCGCTTTCACCACGGAGATCAGCACCTTGATATTACGCGACTGGGCGGCATTTACGATGCGGTCCAACTCGTCCCAGTGGTAATTGCCTTTTGGGTTCTCAGTATCCTTCCACTCCGCTTGCTGCTTGACCCATGTGAACTCCAGGTCGTTAACATTGTTCATTATGCGATTGTAGTCCAGGTAATAGGAGTGGATGATCATCCCGTCGCCAACGGTGGGACCTTTGAGGAACTTACTGGTCCCGTCAGCCGGCCTGGCGGGCTTCATAATAGGCTGCTGTACCGGTATGCCCCCCGCTATGGGCGGACCCCACACCGTCATCTGCGCCTGCATCTCCATGAAGTCTATACCGAGCAGGCCGAGCAGCACGTCATATGGCTCCTTGTTCTCCGGGTGGAACTCGAAGCGGTTGCGCTGGAAGTACTGTACAAGATAGGTCTTACCATCCGTGACGCTCTTCTCGTTGAACGGTTCAGAGATGGGATAGCCGAATATCCCCAGACCGCCATACCTGTTCCAGTAGCTCAGGAACGGCTCAGCGAGTGAGTGCTTGGTGGGTGCCATGTATATCTTCGACGGCGTATCAGCGAAAGGCTCGATGGGGTCGAAGGTGCGCCACCTGTTAAGCTCCACTCCGAGCAGCCCGAGCAGCACTTCGTTAGTCGTGTCTTTGAACTCAGGGTGGTACTCGAAGCGGTTGCGCTCGAAATACTGCACCAGGTAGTCCTTGCCGTCGGTCAGGTTCTTTTCGGTGCGTGCCGCAGAGATGGGATAGCCGAATATGGGCAAGCCGCCATGAGAATCCCAGTACTTGATGAAGACAGCAGGAACCGTAAAGCCCGTTTCCGGGAAGTGACGGTCACCCGCGCTGGCCGTTGGAGAAGCGGCGGGTGTCGCGGATGCTACGGCTGTCGCGGACGTACCAGGTGTGCGTGTAGCAGTGCTGGATGTGCCGCCGTAGGCGTTCCTGGCCCTTCCTGCCCGTATATGGCTACGGGACCCGATGATAGCAGCAATAGCGCGATGAGTAAGAACGATGCGGAAACTACCAGCCTTTTGTGCACTTTTTCCCCCTTTGCATGTAGAAAAATGGCTCGACCTATACTCTCAGGCGCGATAGTGGCCTGATATATGAACGTTTGACGGTGGTTGTTGGTTGTAAGCTTATGTTCAGTTCTGATGTAGTGTGATTTCGTACATGGTGCCTGGATCAGGTTTACTGTGCCTAATCTTATCCAGCGCCGCTAGCGTGTCGGGTACGAGTGGCAACACATCTCCTAAATCGTTTGAGGCCGGACGCAGGATTACGAACAGCATGTGAAATTTCCTCAAGTTTTGTTGGTATTGGATGTTTTTGTCTGTTGTCAGGAAAACATCATAATCGGGCGCGACTGCACGCAATAAAGCGCCGTTCTTTGTACTCCGCAAGGGAGTATCTAGGATGTGGACGAATGTGTGTCCAATCAGGTAAGGTAGCACCTTCTTGTTGACGCACTCATCAATAAAGACTTCATATACGCGCTGTTTGCACTATCTCCCCTATACGGCGCAACAGTCCAGTGATCTGCTCATCTGTGACCCGTGGAAATCCCTCTTTAAACTCGGCAATCGAGCGACCTGCCGCAAGCACGTCGATTAGTGCCTGCACAGGTACGCGCGTACCAGCGAACACGGGTGTGCCCCCCATTACCTCTGGGTCGCGTGAGATAATCAACTCTTGTTTGGATATTACTGTAGCCACCTGTATACTCCTCTCGCGTCCGTGAAGCCTCGCGTGGGCCTCTTCTTAGTGAACCGTGCTGTTGTCTATAAGCATCCTGACTTCGGCTATCTCCTCAGCAAGCTCTTCATACTCTTCTAATGAATAATAGCCTAATTGCTGCGCCAAAATCAACAGGGATTGCAGTCTTCCCAGCTTGCCTCGCGCCACATCAGCATGATCGAGCATTTCGCTCATCGAGCCGGACTCTGTGTCCTTCCTCTATGTTGGAGGCGACCAATACGGCGGTGCGGAGAGAATCATCAGCCAGCACGTCCCTCTCCTCATCGGGCCACAGGCGCACCACGCGGTGGACATGCACCGCCAACTCCATCGCCTTTTGCCATGCTGGGAGTTTCTCGTAATCTTGGCTATTGTCCATCGCTTGGTATAGGGATTAACCCCACCGAGAAGCGGATGTAGCTATCGCTATACCCAAACGCGCTCCCAGACACCCCGGCGATCCCCGTCTTCTCAAAGAGCGACAACGCGTTCTCGCCGGGCTTTAGCTTACTCCAATTGTATATAGTCGTGTGATCGTCCAGGCCGACCTCATCGAAGAGGTTATGTTCTTTGTTCAGATCGCGTAGCTCGGAACGGAAGTGCTCACGGCGTAAGTTGTACAGCGATTTTATCTTCTCCTGTATCTCCGGGTGCTCATTGAACCACTCAATATATGCTGTGAAGCGTAGCTGCCACTCTGCGGGAAGCCCTGCGGTGGTGTTGTTCCAGGTGGCGCGAAGGATGTCAGCCCACTCCGAATTCAGGAAAGATACCCACCCGCATCTGTCCCCCGTTAATGTAAAGACCTTCGACAGCGAGTTGATGAAGAGGGTGCGCTGAAGGATTTCTGGTGTGTTGAACGCGGCCATGCGCGCTTTGTCTTCTTCTTCGATGCCCGTGCCCATGTAGGCAAGGTCCGCCAGCACCGCGAACTCCCGCCCATCTTCTTCTATAGCCCGGTACACGGCCCGAATATCCTCCGGCTCATAGGAGAAAGCAGTAGGATTATTGCTTACCGTAAGGTAGAGGAGGCGTAGCTCCGGGTCCTCAGCGAGGGCGCGCTTCATCTGCTCGTATGTGAGAGTGAAGTTGTTCTCCTCGCTTGTTTTGATGTTCAGCAACTTAAGTCCTGCCATCTCCACCTGCCAGTTGACTACCGCGAAGCCAGGCGATGGGAAGGCGAACGTGGTGGGCTTGCCATGCTTCTTCTTGAAGTGATAACCGAGCGACAGGATACACTTGTACAGCGCATCGAGAGCGCCCACGCTAATGAACGTCTGGTCGGTAGTGACTGGGATGTCCCATGTATCGGTGAACCGCCTGGCAAGAAGCTCGCGCAGATAAGGGTTGCCCACTCCGAACACGTCGTACACCCTGATATCCCACCCATAGTCGTACAGGAGGCGGCGCTCTATCTCATCCTCTCGATCATTCAGGAGGGTATGGATTTCGCCCGTGCTGACTTGCCCCGCTATCTCTTCGTTGGGTAGTATCAACCCCAGGTCTTCGCCTATCGTGCTATAGTCCACGCCATTTATATTTTCGGTAATCATCCGCACGTTCACATCACCTATGGTGCGGTTGACTACCTCCCGCGCCAATACCTGCGGCGAGACCCCGGCCTTGCGGGCCGCAGCCTGCACCTCATTGACCATGCGCGCCATCAGGCGAATGGGCGATGCTGTGGCGGCGAAGATTGGCCTGTATCTCTCTACCGCTTCGCGGCGTAGCCTACTTACAAGTGCGGCCTGCTCATCTTCGGACATATGACTACCGTTACTTGAGGGGAGAAGTGTGGGCACGTGCGGTTGGGTTGGAGTGGGGGAGGTCGTGGAGAGAGGCACGGTGGAGTTTACGCCTAAAGTACTCGCGGCGTCCGACGCCTGGCGAGGTATGGTCATGTGGCTGGGTCCTCCTCATTGAGGATAGCAGGCCCATCGCTGAGGCCCGGTTCAATTGCTATGACTATGCTCAAGATGCGCTATGTTACACGAATTTTCCTACGTAGCGGCCATCAGGCATGGCATGGAAAGTATACTTGGCGGCACATCTCCTTGTCAACAAAATTAGACCCGATAAGCATAGCCCATACGTCCTATATAGTTAGGGAGTGACGAATAATGCAGCTGTAGGGGCGCGATAAATCTCGCCCTGGAACAAGTACCGACCAGGGCGCGATAAATCTCGCCCCTACAGACATTTCTCTTCTCTTTTCGCCACTCCATTTAGTTATGAACTGCATGGCTATATGGCAGTTATAGTGTATATTTGAGAGTAACTCTTGTTGGGAGAATAGCCTCTATGCAATTTACTAACCTGGTCGAGCTTGAAGCCCTGGCGCGAGAGCTTATAGAGCCTGGGGCGTTCGATTACATCGCCGGTGGGTCGGACGACGAATTGAGCCTCCGCCGCAATCGTGAGGACTTCGAGCGTATCGTGCTGTGCCCTCGCGTGCTCGTGGACGTAAGCAATGTGGACACCTCCACGACCGTGCTGGGTACGCCCATCAGTATGCCCGTCATGCTCGCGCCCACCGCTGGGCACAAGCTATGCTGCCCCGACGGCGAGCTTGCAACCGCGCAGGGAGTGCCGAGGCAGGCACGCTCATGGTCCTCTCCACTCTCTCTACTACCCCAATGGAGGAGGTAGCTGCTGCCAGCAATGGCCCCAAGTGGTTCCAACTCTATGTCTACCAGGACCGCGAGGTGACGCGCACCCTCGTCCGGCGAGCCGAGGACGCGGGATACAAGGGGCTGTGCCTTACAGTAGATGTGCCCTTCATAGGCCACCGCGAGCGCGACCTGCGAAACGCCTTCTCTTTCCCTTTTCCCCTGGCGAACTTCGCCGAGATGCAGTTAGAGAAGATGCCCATAGGGGTTGTAGGCGCATCCTCCGGTCTCGGCTCCTATATCGCTTCCAAGTGGGACCCTACGCTGTCGTGGAAGGACGTAGACTGGCTGGCCTCTATAACCAGGCTTCCCGTTATCGTGAAGGGGATAATGACGGGGGAGGACGCCGTGCTTGCCTCCGAGCATGGGGCCGTGTCCGTCGTGGTCAGCAACCACGGTGGGCGGCAGCTAAACTCCATCCCTTCGGGCATCGAGGCGCTGCCAGATGTCGTTCAAGCTGTCAGAGACGCTGGCAGCACCATCGAAGTACTGATGGACGGTGGCGTGCGGCGAGGCACTGATGTGCTGAAGGCGCTTGCCTTCGGCGCGCGAGCCGTGCTGATAGGCAGGCCCTACCTGTACGGCCTCGCCATCGGTGGCGCGGAGGGCGTGAACCGCGTCCTCGCCCTCCTCAAGCAGGAGATCACCCTGGCAATGGCCCTCTCAGGCCGCCCCACCGTTGAGAGCATAGACGCATCGCTGGTCAGAATTAGGGGCTAGGGGCCGGGGGTCGGGGATTAGGCGTCAGACAGCACTGTAAGCTCTTATCGCTCAATCTCCGACCCCGGCCCCCAACCCCTGACCCCTCACTCCAATTGTGATATACTGCACGTACCCCATACGTAGCAATAAAGAATACAGCCGCAAACCCTAATTTATCCTTTATCCCTTATCCTTCAAAAAAGGAGAGAGCATGGCAGCAGATAGTCAAGCAATGCCGGATGCCCCGGAGATAGAGACTGAGACCCCTGTTGTGCGAAGGCGCGGCGGCTCGGACATCGGCTTCGATGCCAAGCTGGCCCCTACTTGCATGATGTGGTCGATGGCGGTAGTTCTCGGCTTCCTGATACTTACCATGGTGTTCTGGGGCGTTTCCAACTCCTCCCATCTATTCAAATAAACTGCGAAGCAAGACACCCCCACCATGTCTTCCCCCACTATTCGCCAGGCGCGATTGCGCGTAGCGCGACGCGTCTTCCGCATCATACCCTTGTTCGTATTCGTTGCAATGTTCCTGCTCTTCGCAACCCAGTACGGCCTGACTAGCACCGCCGCGCTGATACAGGCTCTTCTAAGAGCACTGCTCATCGCTCTCGCCGTGGCATTCGTCTGCATAGCGGCCTACGGCTTCTACAGGTACTTGCACGAAAGGTCCCCTGGGCTTTAGTGGTATAATACTATAGACATAACTCCAATACGTCTAACTGGCGAAATATAACAGAGATGGTAAGTGACGACACCTCAAAGAATGGAGGGCGAGATGAAGGCGAAAGTAACAGAGCAAGGTGTCCTCATACCAAAACAGTTGCTGGGAGATATGGACGAGGTTGAGATTCTAGAAGCAGGATGGGATGATAATCATCGTGCCTGCACGTGCGGAGGATCCTATTTTTGAACTTGGGAGGCACCCCATCAAGGCTGACGTAACTGATGCGTCCGAGAACCTGGACAAATACCTCTATGACTCTCTATAGACTATGAACATTGTTCTTACAAATTCTAGCTATCTGATAGCGCTAGAGGTCAGTAATGATCAAAATCATCAATTAGCACAACGACATTGGCAAGCACTGGATAGGCACTCTACAGAGTTGGTCATTACTTCGTTCATCTTTGATGAAGTAACGACATTCCTAAACAGCAGACGTCTCCATTCGAAGGCTGTTCAACTTGGTGATCTTCTCTTGCAAAGCTCCTACGTGCGTTTTCTGCAAGTTGAAACAATGTTCTTCTCAGAAGCCTGGCAATACTTTAAGCGACACAAGGATAAAGACTATTCGCTAACAGACTGCATCTCTTTCGTAGTTATGCGGAACTTGGGTATCACTACAGCTCTCACCTTTGACAGGCATTTTGAGCAAGCAGGCTTTATAAGGCAGCCCTAGACCGATGCATATCATTAAGACATGAGTCATTCCGAATTTAAGATTTACGTTTGGCAAGCGTAGAATCTCAAGCTCAAAAATCATAAAAAGCATGAAAATGGGCGGCGCAAGCTGCCCATTTTCATGCTTTTTATGATTTTAAAGCCCCTCCCCATGTGGGGAGGAGTTGGGGTGGGGCGGTGGTACGGTTGTAAGCATGAGACAGGCACGAATATAAAATTCGGTATGACTCATGTCTTATTTTCTAGTTGTTCCTGCTTATAGTTTAGAGTGCGTCCATCACATCTTCCATTACATCCAGCCCCGCGTCCGCCGTATCCTTGTCGAGCGTGAGAGGTGGGCAGAAGCGTATCGTGGACGGTCCTGCACCCAGCAGTAGTAGCCCACTCTTGAACGACTCATCCACGATGCGGTCCCGCAGGGCAGAGTCGCCGGTCCTGGCAGCCCTGTCCGACACTATCTCCACCCCAAGCATCAGCCCCTTACCACGCACGTCCCCAACGAATGGGTAGCGGTGGAGCCATCTGTCCAGCCTCTCCTTCATGTGATTACCGACACGGATGGCGTTCTCCATCAGCCCCTCTTCGATTAAGCGTATAGTCGTGAGGGCGGCTGCTACCGCGAGGGCGTTGCCGCCGTAGGTGTTCGCGTGCGCGCCGGACGGCCAGGTCATCATGCTCTTGCGGGCCACAATCGCGCCCATAGGCATACCCGACGCTATTCCTTTGGCTATACACACCACGTCAGGCTCCACGCCCCAGTGCTCGATGGCGAACATCTTGCCCGTGCGCCCCATGCCCGACTGCACCTCGTCTACCACAAGCGGTATCTCGTGGCGGTCACACAGGTCGCGTAGCGCCGGGTAGAAATCGTCGGGCGGGACCACGTACCCCCCTTCACCCTGGATCGTTTCCACGAATATACCGGCTACCTCATGCGGCGACACAAGGTGGCGGAACATCGTCTTCTCGATATACTCCACGCAGGCGCGGCCCAGCTTCTCGGCGGGCACGTCAAAGGGAGGGCGATAAGTGTTGGGGTAGGGCGCGTGATAGATGCCCGCCACTAGTGGCTGGTAACCGGTACGATGCAGGTACTTGCTCGATGATAGAGACATCGACCCGTAAGTGCGCCCGTGGAAGGCCCCCAGGAAAGAGATAAGCACGGGTCGCCCGGTGTGGTGGCGGCACAGCTTCATAGCAGCCTCTATCGCCTCGGTGCCGGAATTCGTGAAGAACACTTGCTTGTCGAAGTCGCCGGGCGTGATGCGGTTAAGCGTCTCGGCAAGCTCGACCACGTTGGGCAGGTAGAAATCGGTGCCCGCCATGTGGATGAATTTCTCGGCTTGCTCCTGTATAGCCTTTACGATCTGGGGGTGGGCGTGCCCTGTGGCGAGCACCGCCACGCCTGCTGTGAAATCTATGAAGCGGTTGCCGTCCACGTCCCACACCATGCAATCTTTACCGTGGTCCATAACGAACGGGTAGGAGCGCGTATAGGAAGGCGACACCACTACATCATCGCGCTTTACAATCTCCTCGCCCAGGGGTCCAGGTAAAGTGCCTCTTATATCAGGCCTGTGCTCGTCACTACTTAAGTCTTGTGTATCCAGAATACGTTTATCGGCAACATCTGTATCTAAAGCCATTAGAGTTCCTCCATTGGAAACGGTTACGACATTGTAACCCACCGTCTAGCGGGCACCCCACATTTTAGCATAGAGGCCCGTCTGCCGCCAATCAACTCAGGACGACAAACGACGGACGACGGACGATTAGGTTCGAGCATGAATAGCTAAACAAAGCTATACTGAAAAGCATGAAGAACACTATTCAGCTACATCAGATACAAATGAGTAGTGACCGAGCCTGGCGAGAAGGGCGACGTTTGCGAGCTTGGGAGCTACATGAGAAAGGTTGGAACCAGAGTTGAATAGCCGAAGCGCTTGGAGTGAGCCGAGGAGCAGTCAGCCAGTGGTTTAAAGCTGCTACAACAATCGGTCCCAACGCCTTGTTGCGGCGCTTTGCTCCTGGTGGTGTGGCTCGCCTCAACAGTGAACAGCTACAGCAATTAGAGGTGTGCCTCAGAGAAGGAGCCTCGGCGCATGACTTTGTGGGAGAAGTATGGACCCGCCCACGAGTAGCCCAACTGATTGAAAATCGCTTTGGTGTAAAGTACCACCCCTCCCAGGTCGGGCGTATCTTGCGTAAGATTGGCTTCAGCCCACAAAAACCAGTAAAGCAGGCTCTACAGCGTGATGAGGTTGCTGTAGAGCGGTGGGTTGAGGAAGAGTGGCCTACGCTCAAAAAAAGTGGTTGATAGAGGGGCGCATCGCCTTGTTCGCTGACGAGTCCAACTTCTACTTGCTGCCGAGTGTGGTTAGGACCTGGGCACCGAGAGGCTGCACACCCGTCCTCAAGTGGCAAGCCAACTGGAACCATCTGTCGGCTGCTTGTGCTATCAGCGAGAGGGGAGAGTTGTGGACAATGATCAAGGCCAAAGAAGGCACCTTCAACAGTGGTGATGTGGTGGAGTTTATGCGACAACTGATGGCTTCGATTGAGGGCAAGATCGGCATTGTGTGGGATGGAATAAGCGTGCATAGGAGCAAAGAGGTGCAGCAGTTCATGGAACGAGAGGGGTCTGCGCGTATCGAGTTGGTACGCTTGCCTTCTTACGCTCCCGACCTCAATCCTGCTGAAGGGGTGTGGAGTTACATGAAGTGTGTGCAGTTGAGAAACCTTGCTTGCCATAACCTCTCTCATCTTCGCGCTCGACTGATTGATGCTTTTGCTGGCTTGCAAGGCAAAACAGCTATTGTTCGAGCCTGCTTTCTGCAACCTGGTTGTTACTGACCCTGTTACTGACCCTTTGTTTACTTATTCATGCTCGGACCTAATGGACGACGGACGATGGACGATGGACGACAGACGAAGAAACGTGAAACGTGATGCGTGAATCCTGAATAAATCTCTGCGTCTCTGCGTCTCTGCGGTAAAATCTATCGTCTATCGTCTATCGTCTATCGTCTATCGTCTATCGTCTGTCGTCTGTCGTCTGTCGTCCAGCCCGCATTGACACCCAATCACCCGCCTACGTATAATTAGGCAGGCCCAATCCCTATGGGCGTAGCTACTACGCTCCTATTCGACTTGTCACCGATACCCATGCAAATCACCGTCTACAGCAAACCAGAATGCCACCTCTGCGAAGAGGCGTTGGCACTCCTCAACCGTCTCGCGCCGGAGTATGGCCTCAACGTCCGCGAAGTCAATATCCTGGACGACCCTGAGTTAGACAAGGCTTACCACGACAAGATACCCGTGGTCGTGGCGGAAGACGGCAAGTACGGCTGGCTATTCGCGCCCATAGACGAGGCGGAGCTACGTGGCTATCTCGGTATGGTAGATCGCGGGGGCGCTCCACCACGGCGCGTTGTCATCTACCAGGAAACGAAGCTGGACCGCGTGCTCGATTACGTAAGCCACCACTGGCTACGTTTCATCTGTATAGCTTTGGGTATCTTTGTAGGATTGCCCTGGCTCGCGCCGGTCTTCGCCGCCCTCGGCTGGTGGGACCTCGCCAACCCCATCTACACGGCCTACGCGCTTACCTGCCACCAGCTGCCGGAGCGTGCCGGGTTCATATTTGGCTACCAGGTCGCCTTCTGCTACCGCAACACCGCTATCTACGCGGGCGTGCTCCTCTTCGGCATCCTCTTCGCAGTTGCCCGCGACCGCAACGTGTCGTGGCTGCGGTGGCTGCGCAGACCCCTTCACTGGTACTGGTTCGTCATCCTGCTCGTGCCGATGTTCCTCGATGGCGTGACCCACATGTTCGGCCTGCGCGATATGCTCTCGATGGACATGGATACCTCATTCGGCTCATTCTACATCGGCTCGCAGGCATTCTCGCTCAACTGGTGGCTGCGGATAATCACGGGCGGCCTGGCGGCTCTAGGCGTCGCCTGGTTCGCCTTCCCGCGCATGGCCCGCGTAGTCGCCGAGTCCGAAGCGGTGCAGATAGCCTATCGGCAGTCGGTGGCGGCCAGCCGGGCGCAGGTTGCAGGCAGCTAACGGCCTGCTGTCAACCACAGGTCGCATATAATAGATAGAAGATATACCCAGGAGTTAGAAGCGAAAACCTATGCAGACACCTGATCTTTTCCTCTCGTTCCTGGCAGGGCTACTGTCGTTCCTCTCCCCCTGCGTCTTTCCGCTCGTCCCCGTCTACCTGGGCTACCTGAGCGGTCCAGCAGTCATGGCGGCCAGGGCGGCATCTGCACAGGGCGGCACTGCCACTATGTCTACCACTGCGGCCCGGTGGGTAGTGATGGGTCACGCCCTGATGTTCATGCTAGGCTTCACCTTCGTCTTCGGCGCGATTTTCGGCAGCCTGGCAAGCGTCCTCAACGACTTCTTCTTCGACAATAGAGACGTCATCAATTGGATCATGGGCATTATGCTGATCGTCTTCGGCCTGCACTCCGTGGGCCTCATCAGGATAAAGTTCTTCGACTACACCAAGCGCCTTGACCTGCGCCCATCTCAGAGCCTGGGCTATCTGCGGTCGCTCATAATAGGCATCGCTTTCGCGGTTGGATGGACCCCCTGCACCAGCTTTCAGCTTGGCTTGATAATCACACTGGCGAAGAACGGCGAGCCTGGCCAGGCATTCATACCATTCCTGATTTATTCCTTGGGCTTTGGCGTACCATTCCTGCTGGCTGCCCTGGCCCTGGGCCAGATTTCGGCGGGCCTCAAACGGATTACCAGGCGGACTTATTTCTTGAAGATAGGTAACTGGACGGTGATCGAGCAGGTGAACATCATCTCTCTGGTCAGCGGCCTCATATTGATATTCATGGGCATATTGGTCCTCACGAATGCACTGGGATTCTTGAGCACTATTACCCCCCCTATCAATATAGATGTCAGACACCTTTCCATCCTCCCCATATGAGCAAAACCGATATATCCAAAGCGCCTGCTAATCCCGGCTTCGAGGTAGAGATAACGAGCGGAGGGCGCGCCTACGACGGGGGGCAAACCTCCCGCGCTGCCCCTACCCTCTCCCCCGCCCGTGCCGCCGCCAAAGCGCGCGCCCGCAGGCGCACTACCCTGATCATAGTCGCGTGTGCCGCCCTCTTCGGAGCGATAATCTTGTGGGCGTGGCTCTCCAACCCCAACACCCTGGTGCCATCGGACGCGGTGGCGCGCGTGAACGGTGAGTACATATCCGAGCGCGACATCACCCGCGAAATGGACCTCACCCGCGCCTTCATCGAGCTGGAAAAGCGTACTGACACGCCCGCTCCCACAGCTGCCCTCGCCCTGGAAAATCTCATCACCAGCCGCGTGCAGGTGCAGGACGCTAAGAAGGCGGGCGTAATCGTCAGCGAGGCTGATATTGAGAATACGCTGGCTTCGGTCCCTGGCGGGTTCAAACTCACCCAGGTGCAATTTTCAGCATTTCTGTCCAAGTATAATCTCACGCTTGATGACATGCGCGCCTCCATCCGCGACGCCCTCGTCATAAGCAGGCACGTCAGCCAGAATGTGGCCGTCGCGGGCAAGACTGCCGATGAGAAGCGCACTATCACCAACGAGTGGCAGACGCAGCTCGCGCAGTCGGCCCGCATAGACCGCCTCAAGCCCGCCGGCTCCGGTCCCGCCCCGCGCGTCGGCTCTGAAGCTCCCGACTTCACCCTGAAAGATATAGAAGGCAAAGAGGTCAAGCTGAGCGCGCTGAGAGGCCGCCCCGTGATGATCAACTTCTGGGCGACGTGGTGCCCCCCCTGCCGGTCCGAGATACCCGACATCGTGAAGCTCTACAAGAGCACCCACGAAGAGGGTAGCTACGAGATACTTGGCGTCGCCACGCAGAGCGATAACCAGACCATCAAAGCCTTCACCCAGGAATTCGGCATGACCTTCCCCATCTTTCCCGACGTGGATAGCCGCGTCACCAGCCTCTACCACGTCCTCCCCATCCCCACCTCCTTCTTCATAGACAAAGACGGAGTTATCCGCGATATGCGCGTAGGCGTCGTAGATACCAAGACTATGGAGAAGTGGCTACTGAAGTAAATAAGGAGTTTAATCACAAAGGCCACAAAGACACAAAGAACACGAAGATTATTTATTGGCTTTTCCTTTTCCTATAGCTTTAGCTCTACATTCTTTCCGCTGGCATTAGCAGACCCAGAAATCTTTGTGTTCTTTGTGTCTTTGTGGCCTTTGTGATTAAAATCTATCTAGCTCTATGAAAAAGAACCTCTGCTTATACCTCCTGAGCAACCTCAGCACAGGTGGCCCTAGCACCAACAGGAAGAGTGCGTTACCGGCAGCCCGCCAGATGTCGAAGGGGAGGGAGGTCGCCAGGTAGAAAGCACCATATCGCTGCAAGGCTTCCACCAACCCTGCCCCTGGCTGCCATAGCTGGCTGGCAGGCAAATCCGCGTTCTGGCTGATATAAGGCCAGAACCACAGGTTCAGCACCGCCCCAAGCAGCAGGCCCATCACGACCCCCCACCCCGCGAGCACCCATTTCTCCGCTCTCCCACTCCATATACTTGACATAATCTTCTGAGGCAACGCTGCCGACAGCAACCCCACCCACCCAATAGCCAGCATCTGGAACGGCATCCACGGCCCAACCCCGCCCGTGAACAAGGCCGACACCAGCACCGACATCGACCCCATCAGGAATCCGAACCGTCCCCCGAAGACATACCCGCAAAGCATCGGCAGCACCAGGAATACCGAGAATCCCCCAGGCCCCTGCAACGGCCTCAGCAGCGAGTTAGTCGCCACCAGCACCCCCAGCAATGCGACCGTCTTGCTGTCCATAGCCCGCGTCTCCAGGTCGGCGACGATAGCAGCGAGCGACAGCGCCATGACCAATAAAAAGATAAGGGGCGCATCCGAAGCATGAGCCTGCGCTTCCCCCGCAGATGCAGGAGGTATAAAGAATGGGTAAACAAACGCCCATATCCCAAGCAGCGTCGTAAGCCCAAGAATCACCGCGCTTATCGCCCTCGACGATTTCGGATTTCGGATTTCGGATTTCGGATTTACAACCGCTACATCCATCGAAAGCGTCCAACTATAATATCTTCGTGCCCTATGCAACTCGAGAGTTTATGTAAGAACAAGACTCCTCTCCCTGTCATTCCGAACGCAGTGAGGAATCTCCGAGCTTGGCTGTATGGATAGAGTTTTAGATTCTTCGCTTCGCTCAGAATGACAGGTGAAGAGGGCCACTCCTCGTAGGCTTTATCACGCATCACACATCACGTTTCACGTCCTCAACCGTCACAAACCTCGGATCGCGGAACAACTTACTTATCTGGGAGGAGAAGGCGAGCGTACCTGACATCACTTCGCGTGCCGGGCCGTCCGCAACTATCTCTCCATCTCCCAGCAGCACTACCCGATCTGCTATCTGCGCCGCAAGCTCAACGTCGTGGGTCGCCAGCACTATCGTCCGCCCCTTGTCGCGCAAATCGCGCAGTATGCCCGCTAGCACCTCTTTTTGCAAATAATCGAGGCCGCGTGTAGGCTCGTCCAGCACGAGCATCCGAGGCTCCCCCGCCAGCACCGCCGCCAGCGCCACCCTCTGCCTCTCCCCCACGCTCAGGTCGCGCGGGTCGTGCTCGCGGTATCGAGTCAGCCCCAGGCTCTCCAACAGACCCGCGCCATCCGGTGCCAATCGATGCGCCCGCCGCGTGAAATTGATCTCCCCACCTACCGTATCGGCAAAGAGCAGCACGTCAGGCTGCTGAGGCACGTATCCCACCACCCGCGCCATCTCCTCCAGCGGCGTATGCCTCGTATCCAACCCCTCCGTAACCACCTTCCCCTTCGCGGGCTTCAGCAGCCCCAATACCAGCCTCAGTATCGTAGTCTTCCCAGCCCCATTCCGCCCCATAAGCGCCGTTATCTCCCCCGCCCTAAGCTCCATACTGAAATCGCGCAGCACCTCCCGCCCACCGTAGCCAAACCAAACCCTGTCCAGTGCGGAGTGCGGAGTGCGGAGTGCGGAGTGGACGACGGACGACGGACGACGGACGACGGACGACGAATTACTGGAATCGTCTCCTAACCAGGGTCTACTGCCTTCTGCCTTCTGCCTTCTGCCTTCTGCGACGAAGCGCCTTGCCTCCTTGATGCTAAGCGGCAGAGGATGCCATCCCAGCAATTTACTCACCTGCGCAAGAGGCGGAGCGATAGGCATCTGCGTCAGCACCTCGCGCGGTTCTCCCAGCACCGTTTCGCCGCCAGGGGCCATATAGAGGATGCGATCAACATGTTGTACTACGCGCTCCAGGCGATGCTCCGACATAATTATCGTCAGCCCCAGGTCCTTGTTCAGCCGCACAACGCTGTCAAGCACCTCCTCAGCCGATTGCGGGTCCAACTGCGACGTAGGCTCGTCCAGCACAAGCACCCTCGGCTGCATCGTCAGCACCGACGCAATAGCCACTCGCTGCCTCTCTCCCCCCGACAACGTGCTCACCCTTCTCCCGCGCAGATGCTCGATGCTGAGTGCGTGCAGGCTCTCCTCCACCCTTTTGCGCATCAGGGCAAGCGGCAACCCCGCATTCTCCATACCAAAAGCTACCTCGTCCTCGACCCTCTCCGCCACCATCTGCGCTTCCGGGTCCTGGAAGACCAGCCCAACTACCTCGCTCATCTCCCCAGGCCCCAACCTCACAGGGTCCCTCCCCGCCACCATAACGCTCCCCGCCACCTCCCCCCCGTAGAAGTGCGGCACAAGCCCATTGAGCAGCCTCAGCAACGTAGACTTCCCAGCCCCCGACACCCCCGCCACCAGCAGAAACTCCCCCTCCTCAACTTCAAGGGAGAAATCACGCAACGCATCCCCATCCCCCCCCGGATAGCGATAAGTCACATTGTCAATTGAGATGATCGGTTCAGGCATATCGTTTAATTCGTGGTACGTGAGTATTGCATAATTTCTCTATGAGACCTAAGAAGCTCTTTAAGATGAATGCACTTCTGCCTGTCATTTTGAGGTGGTGTCCGAGAACTGTAACTATTAGCCTGTCATTCTGAGCGAAGCGAAGAATTTAAAACGCTTCCCACACGTCCAAGCTCGGAGATTCTTCGCTTCGCTCAGAATGACAGGGAGGATGGTGCTTCGTTATCCATATGCATTCTTGTTCCAACTCTGTCCTTATACCAGTTCGCAGCACCTAACCACCTCTGCGGTTCCCTCTAAAAATCTTGGCGGTTACTTGGCGCTCTTGGCGTCTTGGCGGTTCCGTCTTTATCCCCTCCCCGCAGAATAACCGCTGGAGAGACAAGCGCCACCAATGCCAAAGCAAGCATGATGTCGAAACTGGGCATGCTCACGCGCGGAAATGGGTTGTACCCCAGCACGGCAGGCTCTATCAACCTGTACGTCCACAGTATCGCTACGATACCGAGCGAAATCACCGCCAGCACACTATCGCGCTCGCGCCACACCGTATGCCTGTAGCGGGTGCGCTTCGCTCCTCTCCCCACGCTCCACAGCGTGCCCCCGATAAGCAGCAGCCCCGCAAATATCAGCACCCAATCAGCCCAATGCATCTCCGGCGGCCAGAATGCGAACAGGGTTCCTCCCACCAGCACGAGCGCCAGCCCCGCAGCTATACCTAACTGCACCACTATGGGCGGCATCCTCCGCCCCCTCGCCGTATCTCTACTAAACCCCCTCGCCTCCATCGCCTCCGCGAGGTCTATCGAGCGCTCGATCCCCCCACCCAGCAGGGGCACTACCAGCGGCACCAGGTCTCCCACCCGCCTGATCCTGTGGCCGCGCAGGGCCTGGGCTTCACGCACCTCCCCGAAGCGCGTTACCGTTTGAGGCACAAACGTCAGCGCAATAGAGGTCACCAGCCCCACCTGCCTCATAGATTGTGGCGTTGCCCGCAAAAGGGCGTAATAGTCGGCCCCCGCGCTGAATGCCATAAAGGTCGCCAGCACCGCCAGTATCTGCATAGCGTCTAACCCCGCAGCCAGTAACCCCTCCAGCGTAGCGACCCGCCCGAAATCGGGCCACCAGTCGGGGAGCCTCCACAGCACGGTCTGTCCGTTGTTCACCCACAGCCCCTTGAAGATGGAAACCAGCACCGTCAGTACAACCACCACCTTTATGAACCCCGCAGTTGCCCGCCGTGTCGTATCTCCCTGGCTATCTCCGGCGCTTCCACTCAAACGCGCATTTACGAGTAGAGCCACAGTTATGACCAGCGCAAGATATATAGGATTACGCGTCAGGAGGGCGCCCAGCATCGTCGCCATGAGCCACAGCAGCCATGCCCCAACGTGGAACCTCATTACGCCGTCATCCCACACGCTAGCCGCTCCTGCTCTTCCCGCCAACTCTCCGCGTCGCCAGCGTCACCCCGCCCCACACCAGCAACCCGCCGATGACGGCAGCGCCGATGACCATGCTGATGGTGCGCGCCGTATCTGTGGCTGGGGGTAAGGGGTTAGGGGTCGGGGTTTGGGTAGGGCTATTCGTAACGACTGGTGCAATTGGAGTGCTGGTCTGGGTTGGAGCTACCGTCTCAATAGGCATAGGGATAGATGTATTTGTCCCGGTAGGTGGCACTGTCGTCTGTGTCGCGCTCACTGTAGGAGCAACCGTCTCTACTTGTGTTGGGCTGGCCCCTAGAGGCATGGGTGGTGGTGTCACCTGAATCGGACGCCTTGTAGGTACAGGTGTAGATGTATACATCGATGTAGATGTAGATGTAATGACCTTCTTCGGCGTGGAGGTTGCCATGACGCGGGGTGGTTGTCGTGTAGCTGTTACCTGCCGCACTACCTCCCTGGTTGCGGATGGCTTGACTACCTGTGGCACTTTCGTGCTCGTAGGTCGTGCCGCTACAGGGGTAGAGGTGGCGGCCCGTGCCGTAGCTGTACTGCTTGGCTTGGCCGGTTGAGGAGTGTCCGTAGATGGCTTAGGTGTGTTGGTCGGCTGCGGGCGAGGCGTAGCTGTGGGAGGCACAGGCGTATCTGTCGGCTTAGGTTCGGCAGCGCCGCACAACTGGTCAAATGTCCTCACAACAGGGGCCTTACCCGCGCTCCACGCCCAGCCATCCACCTCGCCGTTACGCACGCGGTATCCCCCCGCCCCCATCGAGGAGGTCTTCCACTTCCCTTCGCGCAAATGGTGGTAACTCCAATAGACCCCCTGCGGCCCATACGACTTGCACACGCACGCCTCGCCCGGATAATCGCACCCCTCCCCCTCGATCTTGCATACCAGCCCGCCCATGCCGCCAAATCCCTCGGCTGTCACATTCAGCCCCGACTTCAGCAGCAGGTCGAATCCCGTAATGCTCTCCCCCTCGAACGCGATACAGTAGCTCCGCACGCTCCCATCCCCGAACTGCACCACAAGTCCAGCCCTGCTCTGCGCGCCCTGCGCTGAGGCCAGGTGCGTGCCGCCCCCAATGAGGAGCATCACCAGCCCAAGTACGTATCCAAAAGCACGGCTAACACGTTTCATGCAGGCTCTTTATCTTCCAAACTCTGTATTTCTATCTTTCAAACTCTATATCTTTATCTTTGAAAAGTTATCGGAAATCATCTGCGATGATTTCCGATAACTTTTCAATCTTTATTTACTTCTTTCCCAGTGGGAAAGCCGATCTTCGCAAGAAGAGGCCCGCGCTCAGCGCCAGCGTTGCGAGTAACGCCACCGCTATAGCCGCTCCCATCTCACTCTGCCCCGTCGTGGGCATACCAACCGGCACGACTCCGCCGCCTTCATTGATTACACCCGCGGGAGCCACCAGCGTAGCGTCCAGCACCGCGGGTATCGCCTGGTACGTTGCCCCTGCATTCTCCCCAGGCTCCGACTTCATCCACTGGAACGCGCCGCTCTCCAATTGCATAGAGCGGATGAAGCTCTTCGCCATCCCCGCCTCGTCGTACATCCCCAGCGTATTGAACGCCTGCGCTACATACGCAGTCGAGTTCACGTCGCTGTCGCTACCAAACTCTCCTCCCTTCTGGTAAGGGAAGCCTCCATCTTCATTCTGCTGCTCTGCTAACCATTTGCCTGCTCTATCTATAGTAGGGTCGCTCGTGCCAACGTGCATGGCGATGAGCGCCTGCAAAGCGACTGCCGTAGTATTGGTGTCCGCCGCCCCGGGAGCGGTATCCCCAGAGAAGGCCCATCCACCCTCCGGCCCCTGGGCGTCAGCTAGAAAATTGGCCGCGAGAACGGGCACTTCCTCACCTGCCTCCGCAAGGCCCAGGATGGCGAAGGCATGGCCGATCACATCTTTGCCATACTGTCCGGTCTTGGCATCGTAAGAGGCGTTTATTACCCCTACCAAATCTACCCCACCGAACGCCTTGCCATCCATCTTGTTTCCCGCCACCGCGATGAGCAGCTTACCCGCGCCGCCCGGCGTTTTGGACAGGTCACCGACTTTGCTTTCAAGGAAGGTAATGAGCTTGCTCCCTTCCTGTGTATAGCTGTGCAGGTTCAAATCCTCGCTTCCAGCCGACTTGTCATCCTGCGCCGACACGAAAGCGAGCAGCGCGTCCACCGACGATCCCGCCCCGAACCCTGGGAAGGAGCCATCAGGCTGCTGCTGCTTCGTCACCCATATCAGCGCAGAGTACGCCACGTCCGGGAACTCCGGCGTAGCCCGTACGGCCCCAGCTCCCGCGACGAAAACCATCAGCGCCGCCATCCAGGCCGTCCCCACTTTTCTAATCTTCCATATTGTCGAGTTCATCTTCTCCTCCTATCGACTTCTGTAGGGGCGTGCCGACGGCACGCCCCTACGGCATACCACCCCTACTAAAACAAAAATCCCTTGTCATTGCGACAAGGGTAAGATAAATGGGAGTATCGCTCCCCGTCTCGACGACCCGTTACTGCCTGCTGCCCTCTGCATACTGCCTTCTCAACTAAGGCGGTATGCGCGGCAAAATGCACGCCTGCGTCATCGCTCCTATCCCCCTTTCTCGCGAAGGTGTTGGAGTCTCACAGAGGTGGGTATCCTGGCTCTCCTTCCTTAGAAGGACTACAGTTGCGGGACAGCGCCGGACTACACCGGCTTCCCCCATTGACGCCCTCACTTCCGTGTTTCGGGCGGCCTCTGTGGTACACATATTCAGTTGTCTATGCCGCGAGTATACCACCCTCAAAAGGTTCAGTCAAGCGGATAGACGACAGGGGAGTGGCGAAAAAGGGAGAGATAGTATGGGTAGCGCCAGCGTCTCGCTGGCAATCGTGCCCGTTGATACCTTACGCTAGTGCCACACTGCCGCCGAGACGGCGGCGCTACTCATTACGCGTGCTTATCTCCTTTGTTACCCACTCCCGAAGACAGACGGCAGACGACGGACGGCAGAAGAGGCGATACTCTCCCGCATCACGCATCACTCCAAAAACCTCTGCGCCTCTGCGCCTCTGCGGTGAATATCGTCCATCGTCCGTCGTCCGTCGTCCCATACAGTGTGCCCTAAGACACCAGCCTCCCGTCGCGCAGTTCAATAATCCGTTGCGCTCGCGCCGCTATGTCAGGGTCGTGGGTGACCATGATAATCGTCATACCGAGTTCCTGGTGCAAATCGGCGAAAAGGTCCAATAGTTCACCGCCTGCATGACTGTCTAGATTACCGGTTGGCTCATCGGCAAGCAACAGCTCCGGGTTGTTTATCAGAGCGCGAGCCACTGCCACACGCTGCTGCTCTCCACCCGACAGTTGGCTTGGCAGATGGCTGAGGCGCTTCTCCAGTCCTACCTGCTCAAGCAGGCTTCGCGCTTGTTTATCCAGGTTGAACCCTTTTGGTGGATATGGGATCAATGGCAGCTTAACATTTTCCAGGGCAGACAACACCGGCACAAGGTTGAATAACTGGAAGATAAGCCCTACCGTTTCGCGGCGGAAATCTGCCAGCGCATCACCACTCAATGAATCTAAATCAACTCCATCCACCAGCAGCTTGCCATCGGTTGGACGATCAATGCCGCCAATAAGGTTCAGCAGCGTGCTCTTCCCTGAGCCTGAGGGGCCAACAACCGCCACGAACTCACCCTTCTCTATAGTCAGGTTTACGTCATCCAGGCCTACCACGGCCCGCGTCTCCCCGCCTTTATAGACCTTTCCTAAACCTTCGGCGACAACCATCCCCGCGTCGGTGCGCTTTGGTGGCCGAGAGCGGCGTTTTATCGAAAGTGCTGGCATAGCGTCTGGAGCTTCCCCCTCTAACTACCCACCTTTATTGTTGAAGGACCTTTACCAACGTATGGCGTGGGATGAGCATAATAGCATATAAAGCGCATATTCCACACAACCCCAACATTATCATAAGCGCTGCGGGCGCTACCCACCATGCCTGCCATAACCCCTGGCCGGGTGAAATCAGGCCGAATAAAATCGTAATCAGCGTGCCTACCCCTCCTCCAATAAGCCCTAACCATACCCCCTCAAAGAGCAGGCTAAGGCGCAAGGCCCCAGCCCTCCAGCCAACCGATTGGAGCAGGGCAATTTCGGGCCGCCTCTCCAGAACGCCCATTGCCAGGTGGTCCGCCACCGCGAGGATACTTACGACAATAGCGCTGCCCACCATTACATAGTGGTACGGCTCAACCTGTAGACCTACAAACTGCCCAAGCAACGTAACCCGCAAAACGCCACTTAGAGCCGTCAAGGTCGTCACAAGGACCGTAAGCAGCGCGGTCGCTATTGCAACGCCCCCTGCGGCAAGAATAGTGCGTACGCGCCTGCGTGCGAGATTGCGCCACGCGAATAATGCCAGCCCCCACAGCCCCGCGCCTACCCCACCGAAGAGGCGCGTCCTCGTCCTGCTCTTACCCCCTGCTCGCTCCCTGGGCATCCTACCGGCGGGCAGGGTCACTTCCCCCCGCTGTAGCAGTTCGGCTACGGGTTGCCTTACTATCCACCACGCGGGGCCGGTCGAGGAGATGAGGTAGAGAAGCAATACCACTGCTCCTGCGGCTAAGCTCTGTTCGAGCGGGGCCAGCAATCCAAGCCCCCATGCGATCAACATCGCAAGAGCCACAGCGCACAACCCGCCCAGCAAGCCAAGTATGGCTGCTTCCCCCAGCACCAGCCCCGCTACGTGCCGCCTCCGCCAACCAACGGCCTGTAGCAGCGCCAGTTCTTTACGCCTCGATAGAGTTGACAGGAGCGATTGGCTGATGAGGTAAAGCAGCCCTGTCATCCCCGTGACCGCGAGCATCAGCATGCTTGCCCTGTCTATCCCTGTGGTGATGGTGGCAGCCGTGCCCAGCGTGGTCCACTGCTCCTCTACGTATCCAAGCGGTGGCACTGTGCCGTCAGGAGAGCCTGGTATGTACACCAACACCTTCTGCGGGCTGCTGCCGGCCACGATGTCCGCGTGCAGCCCCGTAGATTTGATAATCTGCGCGGCCACCTCTTCCACTTTACCGACGTTTGCCGGGGTATAGCGGTCTATACCACCCACGCGCACTCGTATAGCGTCTATACACGCCTCGCCTCTGAAGAAGCGAGCACCCGCGATGTCGGTGAAGGCCAGGGGCGGGCCTGGTATGAACGAGGCCGGATTGATAGTAGGTCGCAGAGGCACGGGGCCGCCGGGGAGGGGCTTACCCTGTGCGTCTCGGACCAGGCTAACGAGGGGCGGCTGGTATATACCCAGGGGCACGTAAGTGAGAGGGTCGGGCTGGGTCACGCTTGGCGGCAGCTTACCCAGGTCATAAGAACCTGTCTCATGGAACGTAAAGGGACTCTTATTCTGCTGCTTGATATCAGCGTCCCAGTCTGGCTTCAACATTGCGGGGGAAGAAGGGGCGAGCGACCGGAACGCCGTTTCCCCCGTCAGAGAGATAATTGTTTGCGCGTCTACCTTTGGCATGGCAGCCAACGTAAGCGTACCGTTCGTATCGAACTCTACACGGTGCGGTTCGTAGGTTATAGCCCCCGGCTGGTACGATTTGCCTACCCCAACGGATTGTGACTGCTGTATTTGGGCCTCTGTCTGCAGGGGAGCTTGCCCAGGATAAATAGTTATATTGAGGGGACGAACGGACATCGGCTTCAGCATGTCGCCGAGGTTGAAGGCAGTGTCGACAAGGGTCTGCATCACGGGTTGGCGCAACCCCTCGAGGAACTTCTGTTGTGCTTCGATTCGCGGGTTCTTTCCGGGGTCAATTATAGCGCCTGGACTATTCGCTCCAATATAAGCCTGTTGCATTGCGTCCAGCATCCCGCTAAACTCTTCGGCGTCCAGCATCTCTAGCTTATCTATCTTTACCGTAGTGGATAGAGTGGTATAGGTGCTGGCAGCGGATATAATCGGCAAGTCTGGGCCGTTCGGATTCAGGCTGCGGTTACGTGCATCTTGGGAACGGTCCCGCGAATCCGCTTGATCTCCCCAATAGGTCTCGCCCACCTTCGCTGTCGTTATACCGTCGTTATCAGGGAGATATCTGCGCTCTACTATAGCCTTATCTAACTGCGTAAGGCGACTCTCGGCTGACGGGTCTATTCCCGCCACAAGCGTCCAAATAATAGGAGGCGTTGCTACCCATGAGTTCACCGAGCCGTCGGGCTGGATAGCCCCTATACCTGCCTGTGCAAGGTCAACACTCTCGTAGAGCTTATTTAGTTCTGCGTCATTATTTGGATTGACTACACTGGAAGGGCCGATTACGAGATAATTCAAATACCTGTCAAGACCTGTATCTCTATAACCGTTGGTAGAAGTTATCGCCATATTGAACCTGTACAAAGAAGGCTCACTTTGTGGCGGTATGTCCAGAGTTATTCTGCCGTTGGTATTACGTAAATATCCAATCGTAGATACGGGTGCGGCGACCTCAACACCCGATAGCTTCTCGATTTCCTTCCACTGCTGCACGGTAATGCCCGACCCGGCTGCGCTCAGGTAGTTGCTCTCTACCACGCCAAACTGCCGCTCTGTAGGCTGCACGGCGTCCTTTGAGCGCACAAGGATATCGTAAGTGCCACGCCAGTGTTCATCTAGCGTGGCACTTAGTTTCACCGAAGCGTTCTGATTGGCTGCAACATACGTTGACAGCCCTGCGCTGACGGCGAGTAGCCCCGTGAGGAGAAGGATGTTGCGGCTGCTACGGCGGAGCATCAGCCGCAACATATAGTGAAACATGTTTGGGATACTTTCTATCGTTGAAGTGACGTTCTGGACTTGTCCCGCACAGGTCCTTGCGGACACCCGGGGCCGCCGGCAGTGATCACTACGGTGCCCTGGGAGTACCCAACACCGCATAAGCCCCCACAACCATAATCATACGACCAAATCCTCGGGTGGTATGTATCCGGTGTGCTGTAATGGGCACCGGGAAACGATCCCGACGTGTAATATACGTTATTATACTCGACCGTACCCCCATAGGCATCATCGCTCTCGAAATAAGCGTCGAAGGGTGCGTTACCACCCCAATACAGGTTGAAGTTTATAGTGGCACTCCAACAGGCTGACCTATAGCTAGGACTCATACTGGCTGTTGTAGCAAATGCCGTGCCGCTGTTCAAAGCGGCAAAGCCGAATAGAGCAATTGCTAAAGGCACAAACCTCACTCTCTTGCTCGCGGCACGTAAGTTGTATAGGATCCCCATCAGCTTCTCCTTTCAAATCAAATACGACTGTGATCAAAGACCAACCACCACTTTGCGAATCTATAATACCATAGAGCAGTTCTCAAGTCAATAATTAGTATTAACCTATTTAGAATACTCTCTCCAAACGCCGCGAAACCTTCAACTCTCTTCTCCGTTGTTATACTGCAACCAAATATCACGGTCTCATACGACCACATCTAAAGGAGAAGAGAAGGAAATGAACGGGCGCAGATTCGTAAACAAAGTATCTACAACAATCGTCATAACCACCCTGCTCGCAAACGGTTTTGTGAGCCTGGGCAACCCGCATACAGCAGCCGCACAAATACCCACTTCGCCCAACGGGCAGAGCATCCAGGGCTACCAGTTCGCTGACCCCGCCTTCGAGCGCCTCTGGAGGCGCACCGACTGGCTCGTCCTAACGGGCAAAGTAAAGCGAAGTTACTTCTGGGGGCCTGGCCCCATCAGCCCGCCTCTTACCGAGCAATACGCTGAGGGTCTGGGCGGTAATCACCTTGTGCAGTACTTCGACAAGAGCCGCATGGAGATAAACAACCCCAACGGCAACCGCAACGATAAGTTCTTCGTCACCAATGGCCTTCTTACTACGGAGCTTATCTCGGGCAAAATGCAGATAGGTGACTACGATTTCGTCACACGCTGGCCCGCCGACATCCCCATCGCCAGTGACATCGATGATCAAAGCGCGCCAACCTACTCCAGCTTCCGAGGGGCCATAGCCCGGACCGATGAGAACGCGGTCGGCAAGGTCGTCATCAACCTCGTCTCCAAGTCGGGTGCGCTCGATTTTATACATGGCGGCGCGCCCTACATGACCTACGACACGTACAACGTCAAGAACGCCTACTATGAAGCCGCCACGAAGCACAATATACCCGACGTCTTCTGGTCCTTCCTCAACGCCACCGGCCAGGTCATGAACGACAACAATCAGCAGGTAACGGCCCGCTTGAACGACCCCTACTTCTACGCCACCGGCTACCCCATCGCCGACGCCTACTGGGCTTCCGTCAAGATCGAGGGCAAAGTCGGCACCCCCGTGCTCATCCAGCCTTACCAGCGCCGCGTGCTGACCTACGTCCCTTCGGCCCCGGCAGGGTTCAAGGTACAGATGGGCAATATCGGCCAGCACTACTTCCAGTGGCGCTACAGGAACGAAGGCAAACCGCCGACGCTGACGGGCAGGTGCGGCCAGGGCTATCCCAAGCTAGGCTTCGGCAAGGTCTACGAGAGCAATATCGTCAAGTTTCAGCTTGGCTGCCAGATGGCCGCGGAGACCAGGCTTACCGTGACCCGCCAGCGTTTCGAGAATGAACAGTATATGCTTGGCGTCACTTACTATGACTTCTATTCGGGCCGCTTCTACGAGGACGTCTTCATACTCTACTATGACCGCACAGCCCAGAGCTTTTCGTTCTTACCTGTAGACACGAATACTCCCCCTGGTCCCGTACCTACAGCTCCTCCAGGCACTTTTAGCTTGCCACGTAATTTCGCCGGCGTGCTGGCGGCGCAACCCCTCCGCCCGCTCCCGCCTCGGCAACGCCACCTCAGCCGCCGAGACCGTGCAGCTACTCAAGGATGGCACTGGCGGCAGCCCCGTGCAGTACTTCGACGGCGGCCTCATGGTCTACCCAAATGTCGCGGTCAAGAAGATATACGTCCTCTACAACACCTCCGGCTACGCCTACACCTACCAGGGTCCCCACGTCCGCTTCACCGACATAGACAGGTGGGAAGTGCACGACGATACCTTCCAGCCATAAAGATTGAAACGTGAAACGTGATGCGTGAAACGTGATGCGTGAAACGTGATGCGTGAAACGTGATTATTAAACGCCAAGACGCCAAGATAACCAAGAACGCAAAGATTCTATGGGGTTATACGGTACGAAATACGATCTGCTCTCACGCAACCATCGTCTATCGTCTATCGTCTATCGTCCGTCATCACGCATCACGTTTCACGTTCAAGGGATATACCATGAAAAAGGCTTTATACAACTCCATATTAGCGGCACTCCTCTCCCTTGCTGCGCTGCCCTCCACACACACGCTAGCATCGCCTGCTCCCGCGCCCTCCAACTTCGCGGACCTCGCCTTCCAACGTACCTGGGAGCGCACGGACGCCCTCGTGGACAGCGGCAAAGTAAAGCGTAGCTGGTACTGGGGGCCAACTGCGGGCTACGCCACAATGGAGGAGTACGACCAGGGCCTGGGCGGCAAGCACCTCGTCCAGTACTTCGACAAGTCCCGCATGGAGATCAACGATCCCGGCGCGGACAAAAGCAAACCCTTCTACGTCACCAACGGCCACCTGGCGCGGGAGCTTATCACAGGCATGATCCAGGTTGGTGACAACAGGTTCGTTGAGCGTTACCCCGCCGACATACCCCTCGCCAGCGACCTCGATGACCTCAACGCACCAACTTACGTCACCTTCCGCTATGAGATAGATTGCTGCGCCGAGCCGGACAGGGTAGGTGAGCAGGCGCGCTACATCATCTCCAAAGGTGGCTCCAGGGAAATAGACTTTAAGGGCACCCTATTTCTCGCCTATCACGTCACCTTCGCGCACTACGAGAAGGCCACCGGGCACAACATCCCCGGCGTCTTCTGGGATTTCCTCAACGCCACCGGCCCCGTCCTCGTAGACGGTAAGCAGCAGACCGCCCGCCTGAGCGACCCCTACTTCTACGCTACCGGCTATCCAATCAGCGGAGCTTACTGGGCGAAAGTCAAAATCGCGGGCAAAGAGAACACCGACGTGCTAATCCAGGTCTTCGAGCGCCGCGTGCTAACCTACGTCCCTTCCGCTCCCGAAGGCTTCAAGGTGCAGATGGGCAACATCGGCCAGCATTATTACAACTGGCGCTACGGCACAGCCGGGCAGCCCCCCGCCGTCGCCGGAAGATGCCCCAATCCACCCTGGCAGAAGCTCGGCAAGCTCTGGGAAGAGAACGTGCAGTTGCGCCGGTCTCTCGGCTGCCCAGGGGGCGACGGCCCCGGCGGCGACCTGGAGTACAAGGGCAAAGTCGCGCAACAGTCCTTCGAGCACGGCCAGATGATAGACATTATCGAGCAGGCCAAGGATGGCACCGTCTACAAATGGCTCTACGTCTTGTACGAGGATGGCACCGCTCAGCGCGTAGACGACTTCTACAAGGATGGCACCCCTGAGCCGACCCCTCCAACGGGTTTGCAAGTGCCACTGCGTGGCTTCGGTAAAGTCTGGCGCGAGCAGGTCGATGTACGGAACCGCCTCGGCTGGGCCACTGCCCCCGAAGTGGTAACCAACGATGGCGCATTCATGTACCACCAGCACGGCGTACCCGTCTACGCAGGCGCGCCCCTCAATAAGATATACGTCCTCTACGTCACCAGAGACGGCGTCGCCTCCTTTTTCGACATAAAACGCTGGGAAATGTACCCCGCCCCAGCCCACTGAGAGAGCATTTCAAAACCAGCGATGTTTCCGTAGGGGCGGTTCGTGAACCGCCCTGGTGGAGACAACACCTGCTCAACTCAGGGCGGTTCACGGGTTCTTGGGCCTACGACCAATTCAGGCCCCTACACAGGGTTTGCATATATGGGAGGAAGGAAATGAAGAACAGACGCACACTCACAACTGCCACAACAATCACAATCCTGGTAATGCTGGCCGCAGGCAACGGCGGCGCTCTCGCCTCCCCAACGAGCCAGCCCAAATTCGCCGACCCCGCGTTCCAGCGCACCTGGGAGCGCACCGACGCGCTCGTCGCATCCGGAAAAGTCAAACGCAGCTTCTACTGGGGTCCTGCCCCCAACACCGGCGCTTTGCAAGAGGAGTACGCTGAAGGGCCGGGTGGCAAGCACCTCGTCCAGTACTTCGACAAGTCCCGCATGGAAATAAACGACCCCAAAGCCGACAAAAACAACCCCTTCTACGTCACCAACGGCCTCCTCACAGTCGAGCTTATCTCAGGCAGTATGCAGGTTGGCAACTCCAAATTCGTCCAGCGCTGGCACGCCGAAATCCCCCTCGCCAGCGACACAGACGACCAGGAGGCACCCACCTACGCCACATTCAGGAGTTTATATAAGTACACCACTAACGACACGACTGGTCTCGTATTGACAACGAGCATAGACCGTTATGGGACTCAAAGAGATGTGCCCCGCTTCGCCAGCTACGATGTCAAGAATGTCTACTTCGAGAAGGCCACCGAGCGCAACATCCCCGACGTTTTCTTGCGCTTCCTCGACTCCACAGGCCCCGTCCTCGTAGATGGCAAGCAGCAGACCGCCCGCCTGAGCGACCCCTACTTCTACGCCACCGGCTACCCAATCACCAACGCCTACTGGGCAACCGTGAAAATCGCGGGCAAGCCCAACACCGACGTGCTAATCCAGGCATACGAGCGGCGCGTGCTCACCTACGTCCCCTCCGCACCCGAAGGCTTCAAAGTACAGATGGGCAACATCGGCCAGCACTACTACGACTGGCGCTACAAAGATGTGGGGAAGCCCGGTCCCATCTCTTGCGGGGAACTAGCCCCTGCTGGATTCGGCAAGCTCTGGTCGCAGGATGTGGTCGTGCAGCGCCGGCTACTCTGCCCCGAATACTGGGAGCAGGCCAACGTCCAGATCGAGCACTTCCAGTTCGGGGACGTGGTTTACGTACAGCTAATAAACGTCCCACCCCGCACCAGCGCCCTCACTACTGCTGCCTACGTCTTCGCATCTGACGGCACCGTCAAATCATACTTTCCCGACCGCAGGCTCGGCCTCACCGGCCCCAAGGAGGACCCCCCTTCTGGCCTTCTCAAGCCCTCCGGTGAGCCTGGCAGGCTCTGGCGCGAGAGCGCGGAGGCCCGCAAGCTTCTCGGCTGGGCCACCACGCCCGTGAAAGATATCGCCGAGGAGGAGCGACAGTTCTTCCGCTTCGGTCTCATGGTCGGCGACGGCGACAAGATATACATGTTCTACAATGAGGAGTACGCCTTCTGGGCTTACCCGGCTTACTGGGTCATATACGCCAACCCAATCCCGTTCCCGGCGCGGCAGCCAATAGACGGCAGAAGTTGTAAAGAGCCGCCCCCACGGAGCAATCTCTGGTTCGAGAACCTGCTGGTGCAGAACCGCCTCGGCTGCCCCGACAGCACCCCCCAGGTGAGCATGGCCTTCCAACCCTTCCAGAACGGTGCGATGATCTACCTGGAGATACAAGGCCCCGTCCCCCCTGGCCTCCCCTCCAACAAGCTTATCTACGTCCTCTCATACCCGGGCAAAGTAGACATCTTTCCCGATACATACGTTGCTGGAAGCCCTGAGCCTTCTCCACCCCCCCTAACCCCAGGGCAATTCATCCCTGCCCTCGGTTTCGGCAAAGTATGGCGCGAGAACGATCTGCACCCTACACTCGGCTTCGCCACCGCCCCGGAGCGCTCCATAACTCCTCAAGAGCGCCAGCTCTTCCAGAAGGGCTTCATAATTACCGACGGCACGCGCACCTACGTCCTCTACAACAAAGCGGCCGCAGGCTACGCCAACTCCCGCGCCTGGTACCTATACCTCACCACGCCCTAGCCTGGACGACGGACGACGGACGATAGACGATAGACGATAGACGATAGACGATAGACGGCACAGCATACACTTCCATAAAATAATCTCTGCGCCCTCTGCGTCTCTGCGGTGAATCTACTGTCGTCCATCGTCCTATCTCATTTCCCCCAGCACCGTCTCAAGCGCCTTCTTGTCGGTGGCGGAGATATACAGCACACGCTTATCACTCTGGGTGACCGAGAAATAGCGCCCACCCTGCACCCACACCTCTCCCTCTTTAGTTGCGCCTCTGAAGCTCGTCCCCAGGGCATCGTTGAACTCCCCCGCATCCCTTGAGGTGTCCCACTGCGTATCGAGGGCCAGCACGCTCGTCTCGCCGCTCTGATAGTGTACGTACCACGCCCCGCCCCAACCCGCTGCCGCCTCGTCAGCATCACTCTCCGGCACCCCGTTCACTTTCAGCATCAGTTGCATATCAAGCTCGCCAAACGACCCGCCGTCCATATACTTCCAGCCAGGACCCAACGTCGTGAGCGTGCTGGTCAGCGGAGGTATAGTCACCTTTATCGGGTTGTCCCTGGGGTTGTCTATATACTTCTCAGGGTGGATTATCTGCTCGGTAGACTGCGGCGGGTCGGCGAGCGCGTCATTCACCCTTTTGAAACTGCCCTCCCCCCTCAACCGCTCAGCGAATGAGGTCCCCTGTATGTATGGGAAGTAAAGAGTATCGCGTATATATCGCGGCGCGTTATTCAGCGTCTCGCTAGGCCCCGCGCTTTCCTGCTCGATGAGGTCCCGGATTTCGTCCGGGGTGAAGTACGTGCGCACGTACTCTATTTCCGACACGACGGCGTCCCCTTCGGCCAGCGCCCTCATCGCCGTGTCGCGGTCATACTCGACGCTATCCTCCGGGAAGAGCTTTTCGAGGTCGAAGTACTGGTCTTGCAGGCTGTGGACGAACTCGTGCGCCACGGTGCTCCGGGCCTGCGCGCCGAGAACGTCCCCCTCCTTCAGCACAAACAATTCGTCTTTCTTTGGGTCGTAATAGCCCAGCACCACGTCGCTATGCAGGTCCACCTGCAGTTGGTAGAGGTCCAGCGTCGGCCTGTCGATCAGCCGCATCAGCCATAGCTCGGTGGCGTCCTGCTGGGCTTCCTCGTGGCTGTACTCTTCCTCGAACAGCTTGGTGATATTCGCCCGCATCTGCTCCTTGGTGAGGAACATCTCCGGTACGTCCTGCTTGGGCGATAGCCCGCGTATCTTCTCAGCGTCCTGCTCGATCTCGATCACTTCGAGGTCGGCCCTCGATGTGCCCTGCGGCGTTACCGTGCCCGTCGTCAGTGCCACCTCCGTAGGCTCGCTCGTAGCCTCCTCCGTAGGGGTCCTTCTCGGCACAGTCGGCTGTGGCGTCCTGGTCACCTCTATCGCAACGTCCGGCAGGGTCGGCGTAGCCTGCACGGCCACCGTAGGCTCTGGTGTCGGGTTATCCGGCAGCCCCTTCGCATCACAAGCAATCAATAACGCCATCATCGCCCCCAAAAGGAGCAATATCCAACCTCGATGTATCAGCATTATCTGTCCTTATCCTCTTTCAGTTGGTATGCTCGCCGCGAGCGTCCCAGATCCCTTTTGGCCTATATAGCCAGTATATGGCGTGCCTCCTCCAGTCGTCAAGCACCACAAGTAACCAACCCAGAGCAGATGCAAAGTCGTGGTTATGCTGTAACTGTTTACCTGTCATCCTGAACGAAGTGAAGGATCAGCCTCCTACAACACCTGTTTATCTTACCGCAACCTATCCTTCACTTCGTTCAGAATGACAGGTAGAAGGTTCCTGTCCTTGTTTGGCATCACCCCTGATAACCAATTCGCGCTCCTGCTCACGGCCTGGCGAGTATCTGACAGCCAGGGATAAAGGCCCCACCTACTATCTTAGCACTCTGCCCCCGCGTCACATTGTTGTATGGCCTGAAGTATGGCCTCTGCTCGTCATCACAAGCCTCCCCTTCCCCACCACACACATACCCACCCATAATACCCCTCGATGCAAGCCTATGCACCCACATATAGAAATCGTTCTCAGGCGCTACATCGGCGAATATCTGCCCCACAGGCGTGTCGTTGAACCCTGCGGCGTTACTCACAATCTTAGCCAGGCTGCGCGCGTGTCGCGTTGTTGAAAGGTCGGAAGTACGGGTGATTATCAGGGGAGTTGCACGGCTCGTTGGGCACCGTCCCACACAAATAACCTCCCATGTGCCCCCTTCTCGACAGCCTGTTGATCCACTGGTAGAACGTATTGGTAGGGTCCACGTCCTCATATATCTGCGGATTGGGGTCTTCATCGTAGCCCGCCGAATTAGACACAATCTTGGCTATTTGTCCCCTCGTTATCTTCGCATTCGGGCGGAAGTACGGGTTGCTCTCGCTATCGCAAGGCTCACCATCGCCACCGCACTCATACCCGGAGATGATACCCCTGCACGCCAGGCACCTCACGAATGGATAGAAGGTGCTATCGGTAGGAACGTCCGTGTATTGCAGCCTACATGGAGTGGCCGTAGCTACGCCCGGCGTGCTCGTGGGTTGAATAGATGTGCCGGTCGGTTGTACTGGCGTATTTGTTGGCGCGTGAGATGGTGTTGCCGTATCTACAGGTATGGAAGTCGCGGTAGGTTGCATGGGGGTGTGGGACGGCGCTACTGTGCTGGTCGCGGGCATGGCGGTAGCACTGGGTAGCACAGCTGTACTTGTGCTTGCCGCAGCAGTGGTGGAGGACGGCGCTACTGTGCTGGTGGGCTGTACTGTTTGCGTGGCCGTCGCGGTAGCAGCAGGTTGCGGCGTAGTAGTTGGGCATGGGGTCCCTTCCTGGTGCAGCACGAGCGTTTTATACTCAAGCGATACGGTATCCTGGTAATGCCCGGCGGCCCATATATCCGTGGGCGAAACTGCCGCTATTCCGGCGAGAACGTTGTGGCCTGTGCCGACATTCGGGCTGGGGACCACCTGCCACACCCCATTTATGTAGTGCATTATCAGGCTGTACGTTGACGCTCCATTATTCGTATAAGACCCCACAGCCCAAACATCGTTATCAGCCAATGCGGCTATCCCTTTAAGCTGATTCCTGCCTACTCCAACACTGGGGCTTGGGACCACCTGCCACCCCCCATTTGTGTAGTGTATTGTCAGGGTCTGGCTTTGCTGCGGGCTGTTATACGCCTGTCCAACCGCCCACACGTCACCAGGAGCTATCGCGTCTACCGCATAAAGGTCGGTAGCAAGCGCTCCCACGTCAGGGCTGGAGACTACCTGCCATGCCCCATTTGTGTAGTGCATAGTCAGCGATGAGCCATGTCCGGCGCTATCCAGAAACCCCACGGCCCACACATCATCTGCCGACAGCGCCTTTACGCCCATAAGCCCATTGCCTACCGAGCCTTCACTAACGTTGGGGCTGGGAACTACCTGCCACTGCCCATTCGCATAGTGCAGTGTCAATGTGCGATGCAAGTTGGCGACCGTATAGTAACCAACCGCCCATACGTCATTGGCCGACGCTGCTGATACCGCCAATAAATAGTTGGGAGTTGTAGAGTCCCCAACATGAGGAGTGGAAACGACCTGCCACTGCCCGTTTGTATAGTGAAATGTAATAGTCCCCAGGACGTTATTTGACCACGTCCCGACCGCCCATATGTCGTCGGCTGACACCGCTGCTATCCCCCACAATGCGACAGCGCCTCCCGTAACGGGACCGGGGACCACCTGCCACTCCCCATTCGTATAGTGTAATATCAGGGCCTGGGACGCCGGGCTGAACGGAATTGTAGAGTATCCCACACTCCATATATCATCGGCTGATATTACCGCTATTCCTGTAAGATAATTATTGTGCGAGTCCAGGTTCGGGCTGGATTGCACGCGCCAATCAACCCCACACGTAGGCGAAGGCGTGGCGGTGGCCGTAGCACTTTCCTCAACAAGAGGCTGTGCGCCGGCGGCCCCGACATCCACCAGGCCACCCAAAGGTCGCACTCTCTTTGCATTTTCCTCACCTGCCGGATAGGCAGATGCAGAACTTGAACAAAAAATAGCAACGAGACACGCTATGCCTACACCTAAGATCATTGTGAAATGAGTTTTCGTCTTAAGCAGCATCTTCATTCCCCTCACAAATCTGGGTGCGGGCCTAGCACGCAGTAAAAACCTGCCATATAATCCGTAGGGGCCTGAATTGGGATGAATTCGCGTAGCGAAGAACCGCCCAAGAACCCGTGAACCGCCCTGGTGGGGACAGCGCGTACTTGACCCAAGGCGGTTCGGGAATCGCCCCTACGGAGGGTTTGGACACGTACTTAGTATAGTCCTAACTACGTCTCACCAGAATAGTAACATCGGGCTAGGCTCACATAGCCATTGTACCCACTAGCCTCCGAAGGGAGGCTTTGTATGTGTAGCCCGCGTCTTCAGACGCCGGGCGGAGAGTACCGAATTTTCAGGCAGTCTCTAAGCTCGACTTTGTACAATTTTTAGGTTGAATGTGGCATACGCGTACAGCTAGGCACAAGAGTTTTCCAACATTTATCACACATCACGTTAAAAGGCGGATGTTTATAAACTCCCAAGCGTGGGCACAGGCACATCCAGGCTCACGCACAACTTCAATTGTGGAATTGTACAAAGTCGAGCTAAGGGATTCCGCTTGATTAACCTCTTTATGTGAGCTATAATCCACATCATAACCCACATCGCAATCCACATAGAGAAACCAACATGCGAACTATCCAGATGACAATCGATGAGCCTCTCCTCCAAGAGGTCGACCGCCTCACTACCGCCCTCAACACCACCCGTTCGGCCTTCATCCGTAACGCCCTACAGGCAGCCATCCGCAAGCATACTATCGCCCTCCTGGAAGAGCAACACGCGCAAGGTTATGCGCGCCATCCTGTCGAACCGGGGGAGTTTGACGTGTGGCTTACAGAGCAAGCCTGGGGCGACGAATGAACCAGGGCGACATCTATTGGTACACCTTTAGACCGCCCGACAAGCGCCGCCCGGTGCTAATCCTCACCCGCAACTCCGCAATCCCCTATCTAACCAGCGTTACAGTTGCGCCAATAACCTCTACCATGAGAGGTATCGCCTCTGAGGTTCTTTTGACGCCTGCTGATGGGTTAGCAAATGAATGTGTAGTCAACTGTGACAACCTGCTAACCATCCCCAAAGCAAACATTGGCCCCTTCATCGCGCATCTTTCCTCCACCAGAATGTACGCCGTGCGGCTAGCCATAGAGTTCGCGCTTGGCTTTGATCACATGGAAGAGCAGGATGATATATGAGCGGTACTGCCAGGCCCGAACTTACATACCCACCCAGCCTGCGCAAGCGGGCTTCGTATTTATATAGCCCGCGCCTTTAGATGCCGGGGGCTCCTTGATAACCCTATAATCTTGGCGGTTTCTTGGCGCTCTTGGCGTCTTGGCGGTTAGAAAAAGAAAGAAGGATGAAGGGAGGGCACTATACTGGGCTCTCCCTTCATCCTTCTTTCCTTCTATCTCTACGGCGTTTCGCAGTTGGGGAAGAAAGCCCCCGCCACAATCTTCGACGTTTGCCCTCTCGTCACATTGGTGTATGGCCGGAAGTATGGCCTCTTCTCGTCGTCACAAGGCTCACCCTCTCCACCACACGTATATCCACCCATGATGCCCCTCGACGCCAGCCTCTGTATCCACGCGTAGAAGACATTGTCGGGTGGCACGTCGGTGAATATCTGCTCTGCGCCTGTATCCCCAAGCCCCGCTGCATTGCTCACTATCTTCGCCAGTTGCGCCCTCGTTGCATCAGCGAACGGCCGGAAGTATGGCAGGTCGCCCACTCCGCACGGTTCCCCTTCCCCACCACATGGATACCCACCCATGTGCCCTCTCATCGACAACCTGTTGATCCACTGGTAGAAGGTGTTGGAGGAGGGCACGTCCTCATATACCTGGTCACCTGGGTCCTCATCGTACCCCGCCGAGTTCGACACGATCTTCGCTATCTGCCCTCTGGTCACGCTCACGTTTGGTCTAAAGTACGGGTTGTTATCCCCATCGCAAGGCTCCCCATCCCCGCCGCAAGCATACCCCGACACTATCCCCCTGCACGCTATGCACCTCACGAACTCGTAGAAAGTGTGCGTGGAGGGCACATCCGTATACTCTAGCGTGCAAGGTGTAGGCTCTACCGGCGTGCTACTCGGCTCAGCCGTGGCGCTGGGATCAACTGCTGTCTGCGTCGGCACCGGTGTGCTGGTGTAGGTAGCCGAGGGTGGCACGGGTGTGTCACTTGGTATGGGAGTTGCGCTGGGGCCACCCGGCGTTTGCGTGGGCAATGGCGTGTTGGTAGCCGTGCTGGGGGCGGGCGTTGATGTGGCACATAGAGGGCCGGAATAGTGCAGCGTTAGCGTTTGGTCGCTGTCAGGACGGTGATAACCCACCGCCCACACATCATCAGCCGCCACTGCCGCCACCCCATTGAGACGGTTCAGGTGTAAGCCAACGTAAGGGCTGGGGACCTCAGTCCACTGCCCGTTGGTGTAGTGCAGGGTCAGCGTTCGGTAATTAGTACCACTAACGTTGTAATAGCCGACAGCCCACACGTCATTAGCCGACACTGCTGCCACCGCTGTGAGACGGCGATAGACATATGCAGAGTAAGGGCTAGGGACGACCGTCCACTGCCCATTGGTGTAGTGCATCGTCAGCGCCCGGTCACCGCCAGCCTCACCGCCCTCATAATAAATACCCACAGCCCATATGTCATCAGCCGACACCGCTGCCACTCCGTTGAGACGGCTAGGGCTGAGGCTGGGGTTAGGGACGACCGTCCACTGTCCATTGGTGTAGTGCAGCGTCAGCGCTTGGGCATTGTAATCACCGACAGCCCACACGTCATCAGCTGACACCACCGCCACCCCGCTGAGATTATTAATGCCTGCCGCACCATTAGGGCTAGGGACCACCGCCCATTGCCCGTTGGTGTAATGCAGCGTAAGCGTGCTACCCATATCGGTAATATGATAATAGCCGACAGCCCACACGTCATCAGCCGACACCGCTGCCACCCCGTTGAGAAAGTTCGAGCTTGTCCCAACGTTGGGACTAGGGACGACCATCCACTCTCCCTCGGTGTAATGCAGCGTCAAGGTTTGCGCAACACTGCCATTACGGTAATAGCCTACGGCCCACACGTCATCAGCCGACACCGCTGTCACCCCGTTGAGACGGTTATGGCCCGTTCCAACGTTAGGGCTGGGGACTACTGTCCAGTCGCCGTTGGTGTAATGCATCGTCAGCGTTTGCTCAACGCCGCCGTTATTGTAATAACCGACAGCCCACACGTCATCAGCCGACACCGCTGCCACCCCGTTGAGGTAGTTAGAGTTTGTCCCGGCGTTAGGGCTGGTCACAATGCGCCAGTACAGGCCGCAATCGGGCGCCGGTGTGACGGTCACGAAGGGGGTGTTGGTGGCCCCTGCTGCTTGCTGGTAGGTAGAGTACCCCCCTCTTGAGCTTGGGGCGGAGTAGTAATCGTTTTGGACGCTGAGCCGCTCCTGGCCTGATACAGATGCTTGTGCGCTCGCATCTCCCATGAGGAGCATAAAGGCTCCAATAATGGCTGCTATCGCTATCATCGCAAAGATAACAGTGTGACGTAGTTGCCACGATCTCTTTATTTTCATAGCTTTCCCTCCAACGTGTAATTACAACGAAACCCTTTCTCTTCGAGTTTGGCAGTCCCCCTGTAACGTTCGTCGAATTCACTATACCCGCTGAGATTATGGGTACAGACAGCGACTCACGCAACCTGGCCCAAAATGGACCATCTAACCGGTCTCTTATAAAGAAGTGGACCAGCGATACAGCAACCAACCCAGTTAAGCACATTAGAAAACAAGACAATAACTATATAGCGCCCTGTTACCAACCATTATATCAGTTAAAAGATATTAACAGATAGTAGAAATCGGTTAAAAAGGGAGAGCGCCCACGAGCGCCCTCCCTGCCTACTGCTTTCTGCCTACTGCCTTCTACCCCTACGGCGTCTGGCAATTGGGGTAGAAAGCGCCTGCTACTATCTTAGATGCCTGCCCTCTCGTTACATTGTTGTAAGGCCGGTAGTATGGCCTATTCTGGGCGTCACATGGCTCACTTTCGCCACCGCAGGCGTAGCCTCCCATCGCGCCGTGCGAGGTTAGCATCTGCACGTAATCATAGAACGTGCTGCCCGCAGGTACATCAGCAAACATATCGTCTGTAGGGGCTTCCACCTCCATCATCCCCGCCGCGTTAGCGATGACCTTCGCCACCTGCCCCCTGGTGGTGCTGGCGTATGGCCGGAAGTACGGCTTGCTCTCCGGCCCGCAAGGCTCATTCTCTCCACCACATGGATAGCCGTTGAGCACGCCCCTCGCGGCCGCTCTCTCCACATACATGTAGAACGGGTCGCTCTCAGGCACGTCCTCAAAGGTCTGACCTGACGGAGTGCCGTCCAGTGCGGCTGCATTTGACGCTATCTTGGCAAGCTGCCCCCTGGTGATAAGGCCGTCGGGCCGGAAGCTCCCGTCAGGATAGCCTGCAATGATACTCCTGCACGCCAGGCATCTGACATACATGTAGAAGGTGCTCCCCTCCGGCACGTCGCTGAACTGTAGCGAGCACTCCCCGGCTACAGGCGTGACCGTTTCTTCCAGCGTACTCGTGCTTGTCGTGGTAGGTATTGTGGCCGTATCGGTTGGCAGGGCCACAGTCGTGCCGGTAGATACCGGGGTGTCTGTTGGAGCTACCGCCGTGCTGGTAGCCGGTACGACTGTGACACTGGGGCAGGCTGCGCCGCCTGTGACGACTATGTCGTCAATACGCCAGCCGTTAGCCCCCAGCGTGTTGTCTGTCCCCTCTCTAAAGCGGAAGAGCAGGCTCTGCCCGGCGTAAGGTGAGAGGTTCACCACACTCTGTACGTAGCCGCCGCTGTTTCCTCCCCACGCCTCCCTACTCGCCAGGGGGTTCTCGAATTGGAAGGAGATTGTCCCTACATACCCTCCACTGATGATATTGCCCCCCATGTCGAACCAGCTTACCCCTCCATTGGTGGAAGCCTCCAGCACCCCGCCATCGAAGTAGCTGCCGTCAAAGCCCTCGAAGTCGTAGTTGTGCCAGAAGGTCAGTAGAGACCCATCAGTCGGCACGATAGGATTTGAGAGGGAAAGGCGCTGGTCTGACACGTCCCACAAATCAGGAGCGAAGGCATCTCGGCTCCCCGTATGCGGTGAGATGGTAGATGTTCGCCAGCCGCACCCGCCAGGCACGCAGGTAGGCACGCTACTCGTGAATAACCCCAGGCTACCGCTCTCGAACCCCTCGATGAGAGCAGCGTCCCGCATACGGTTGGTATGGCTGTAGCGGTATTCGTAGGTGTACTCGTGTTGGTGGCTGTCCCTGTAGGGGTAGACGTTCCCGTGCTCGTAGCTGTCGGGGGAGTGCCTGTCACCGTAGGCGTTGGCGAGGCGCACTGCGGGCCGTAGCGCAAGATTTGCGCGCCATACTGGCCGCTGCTCTCCAGCCCATAGTGGCCCACACCCCACGCTTCGCCGGGCGCTACGGCGGCAACGCCTTCCAACTGGTTGAAGTAGGAGCTGGGATCGGGGCTATCGAGGCGCGTCCAACTGTTGCCATCCCACTGTATGATGACGTTTCTTCTGATCGTCCAGTCGAGCTCCCAGCCTACCGCCCAGGCTTCCGTGCTCGATGCCGCCGCTATCCCATATAGCTGCGTGCTCCCGCTCGTTTCAGGGTTATCGATTCCCGATATAGGGGCCAGGCTCCACTGGCTGCCGTTCCAGTGCAGGATCGTCCCACTGAAGGTACTCTGGCCTTCAGTCGCCCACCCTGCTGCCCATATGTCGTCCGCGTACACCACGCTGATTGCGTTCAGCCTGTTGCGGTATGACGCCGGGCTGGGGCTGTCAACCTGGGTCCACTGCGTGCCGTCCCAGTGCAGGATAAGGGTGTGATGATCATAGTAGCCCACGCTCCCTACCGCCCACACGTCGTTCGGCCCAACTACGTCAATGTCGAAGAGAAAGCTGTAGTCAAACTCAGGAATGGGCACGATGTTCCACTGCGTGCCGTCCCAGCGCAAGACCCGGCCCTGATTTTGTACGGTCCCTACTGCCCACACGTCGTCCGGTCCGGCTGCGGCGACACCATAGAGGCTGTTGCCTACACCTTCCACGTAGGGGCTTGGCACTATGCTCCAGCTTGTGCCGTCCCAGTGCATCGTCAGATTTCGCGCCGGGTCCTCGTAGTATCCGACGGCCCACACGTCATCGGGAGCAACTACTGCCACTGCTTGCAGGATGCCGGGGTCGTTGGCTGGCATGAGGTTCCACTGCGTACCGTCCCACCGCTCTATCAGCACGTGGGGATTGGTGCTGCCATATCCGCCCGTAAAGCCCACAGCCCACACGTCGTCGGGAGCCGCTACTGCCACACCGTAAAGAGGGTTGATAAGCTGTCCGCCGCCGGGATTGGCCCATTGACGCCAATCGTCGCAATCGGGCGTGGCCGTTGGGGTGCGAGTGCTAGTAGGCGTGCGTGTAACTGTTGAAGTGGGTGGAGTGCCCGTCACCGTATTAATAAGCGTTTTATTGAGCACCACAGGCGGGGCCGCACTTGCGGAGTCACCACCCAGCCCAACTAATAAACCGACGCAACCCAGTAAGAAAAAAGCTGCGATTAATCGCTTTAGATTAGCGCGTAAGAGATACATTTGGACGCTCCATGTCGATATACAACGAGGAAATTAAGGCGAATAACATGCTACAGCAGCCAGCGGCACCATCTCACTGCCCTCGCTATTGTCCCACAATAAAGTGAAGGCTTCCTTACTATACCAAAAAGATTCTTACAAATGTATTAAACTTATAGGCCTACAGCATAAAAAGGAAGGGAGAGCGCACCCAGGCGCTCTCCCTTCCTAATACCTAATGTACTGTCTACTGCCTACTGCCTACGGTGTCTGGCAATTAGGGAAAAATGCTCCAGCCACAATCTTAGATGTCTGCCCCCTCGTCACGTTGTTGTAGGGGCGGAAGTATGGCCTGTTCGCATCGTCACAAGGCTCTCCCTCTCCACCGCACGCATATCCACCCATAATACCCCTCGATGCCAGCCTCTGTATCCACACGTAGAAGGTATTGTCGGCTAGCATATCGGTGAATATCTGCTCCGCGCCTGTGTCCACAAGTCCTGCTGCATTACTCACTATCTTCGCAAGCTGTGCTCTCGTAGCATCGGCGAAGGGCCGGAAGTACGGCAGGTCGTCCACTCCGCACGGCTCCCCTTCCCCACCACATAGATACCCACCCATGTGCCCTCTCATAGACAACCTGTTGATCCACTGGTAGAAGGCGTTGGAGGGGTCCACATCCTCGTATACCTGGGCACCTGGGTCCTCATCGTACCCCGCCGAGTTGGACACTATCTTCGCTATCTGTCCCCTCGTCACACTCACGTTGGGGCGGAAGTAAGGGTTGCCGCGGCCATCGCAAGGCTCACCCTCTTCGCCGCATGGATAGCCCGCCAATATCCCGCTACAAGCGAGGCACCTGATAAACGGGTAGAAGGTATCGGTGGGAGGCACATCCGTGAAGACTATCGTGCAGGGTGTAGGCTCTACAGGCGTGTTGCTCGGCACGGGTGTACCACTTGGCGCGGTTGTTGCGCTGGGACCGCCTGGTATCTGCGTCGGTAACGGTGTGTTCGTGTGCGTAGGCGAAGGTGGAATAGGCGTGTTGGTAGAAGTCGTTGTGGCTGTAGCTGTAGACGTGGGCGTGGGTGTTACACAAGGGTTAGAGTAGTGCATCGTCAATGTTCGATATATGCCGTCATTTGATCGGTAATCTCCAACAGCCCACACATCGTTGGCCGACACTGCTGCCACTCCGTGGAGTTCGCTATATCTATCCACGTAAGGGCTGGGAACAACAGTCCACTGGCCGTTGGTGTAGTGCATCGTCAGGGTATAATCGGGCCCAAAGTCGCCCTCGTAGGAACGCCCCACAGCCCACAGGTCATTGGCCGACACTGCTGTTACTCCCTGGAGTTCGCTATTGTTACCCATGTTAGGGCTAGGGATTAGTGTCCACTGGCCGTTGGTGTAGTGCATCGTCAGGGTTTGCCGGGCAACGCCATTGCTATAACCGCCATAACCCACAGCCCACACGTCATCAGCCGACACCGCTGCCACTGCGGTAAGATAGCTATGTTCTGTTACAGCGTTAGGGCTGGAGACAACTGTCCATTCTCCCCCGGTGTAGTGCAGCGTTATCGTTTTATAAATACCGTAGTATATGTAATGGCCGACAGCCCACACGTCATCAGATGACACTACTGCCACTCCATAGAGGACGTTACTGCTGAGGTATGGCCCAGGGTTAGGGCTGGGGACGATTGTCCACTCTCCATTGGTGTAGTGCATCGTCAATGTTTGGCCTCTACCGCCATTATTGTAACCCCCCACAGCCCACACATCGTTGGCCGACACTGCTGCCACTCCATAGAGGTGGTTAGTGCTTTGGCTGGTCCCAGGGTTAGGGCTGGGGACGACCGTCCACTCCCCATTGGTGTAGTGCATCGTCAATGTTTCAGATCTAGGGCCATTCAGGTAATAGCCTACGGCCCACACGTCATCAGATGACACTGCTGCCACTCCATAGAGGACGTTATCGCGGGTCCCAGGGTTAGGGCTGGGCACCACGGTCCACTCTCCATTGGTGTAGTGCATCGTCAATGTTTGATCTCCACTCAAAGTATCATGATACCCCACAGCCCACACATCGTTGGCCGATACTGCTGCCACTCCTGTGAGGTAGTGAATGTAAGAATTTATATTAGGGCTTGACTGTACACGCCAGTACAGTCCGCAAGTAGGCATAGGCGTTCCTGTGGCAATGTTGGTGGGTGTAGGGGAAGGAGTTATTTGGGGGGCTGTAGGGGTTATGCCGGGGGTAGGGGTTAGGTTGCCGTTGGGTGTGTTATATTGGGGGTCGTAATAGTGAAGACCTTTGGAGTTCAGGTCGGAATAGTAATCTTTGTGGACGCTGAGCCGTCCCTGACCTGAGACAGATGCCTGTGCGCTCGCATTTCCCATGAGGAGCATAAAGGCTCCAATGATCGCCGCCAGCACCATCACCGAAAGTACAACCGTGTGACGCAGTTGCCATGCTCTCTTTAGCTTCATTGTCTTCTCCCCAACGTATATCTTCATCGTAGATGTTTCTCTTCGTCCTTTCTGAAGTCAGCTATGCTCGCTGAGCATAGAGGCATAGATTAGGTAGCCACTTACGCAACCTTGCCCACAATGGACCATTCAACTGGTCTCTCATAAGGAAGAGGACCCGCGATACGGCAACCAAACCCAGTTAAGCACGATAGAAAACAAGACAATAACACATAGCGCCCTGTTACCAACCATTATATCAGTTAAGAAGATTTAAAGATAGTGGAGTAGGTTAAAACCAAATGGGAGAGCAGCCGTAAGCGCCCTCCCATCCGTCTATCATCTATCGTCCGTCGTCCGTCGTCCGAGGCTACACCTCGCGGAACTCGCCCTCGACAGTGCTAGCCTCGTCGGCACCCGTGCCGTCGGAGCTAGGGCCAGTGCCGTTGCCCGACATGTCGCCCATGCCGTCACCCGACATTCCAGGTCCACGCGTGCCAGCCGCGCCTTGCTGCTGAGCGTACATAGCCTGACCGATCTGCTGCATAGCCGTGCTAAGCTCTTCGGTTGCCTGCTTGATGCGGTCAGTATCGTCCGTCTCAAGTGCCTCGCGCACCGCCTTGGCCTTCTCCTCGACCTGGCTCTTTATCTCCGCGGGCACCTGGTCTCCCAGGTCGCGCAGCGTCTTCTCGGCGTTGTAGGCCAGGCTGTCCGCAAGGTTCCGCGCTTCGATAAGGTCCCGCCGCTTGCGGTCCTCATCGGCGTGTGCCTCTGCCTCGCGTACCATCCTGTCTATCTCGTCCTTCGACAGGCCGGAGCCTGCTTGAATCGTGATGCTCTGCTGCTTCTGGGTCGCCATGTCCTTCGCGCTTACCGTCAGGATACCGTTCGCGTCAATATCGAACGTTACCTCGACCTGCGGTATGCCTCTCGGCGCGGGCGGTATGCCGTCAAGGATAAAGCGGCCCAGGCTCTTGTTCTCGCTCGACATCGGCCTCTCGCCCTGCGTCACGTGTACTTCCACGCTCGGCTGGTTGTCCGAGGCGGTCGAGAAGACCTGGCTCTTTTTCGTCGGGATGGTCGAGTTGCGCGGTATGAGCGGCGTAGCCACCCCACCTAGCGTCTCGATGCCCAGCGTCAGCGGCGTAACGTCCAGGAGCAATACGTCTTTCACGTCCCCCTTCAGCACGCCCGCCTGCACAGCCGCGCCGACGGCCACCACCTCGTCAGGGTTGATACCCTTATGTGGTTCCTTGCCGAAGAACTCCTGCACCTTCTTCTGCACCGCGGGCATCCTCGTCTGGCCGCCCACGAGCAGCACCTCGTCTATGTCGCTCTGCTTCAGCTTCGAGTTGTCCAGCGCGCTCTTCATAGGCGGCAAGGTGCGGTCAATCAGGTCGCCCACAAGTTGCTCCAGCTTCGAGCGGGTCAGCGTGATGTTCAAGTGCTTTGGCCCCTGGGCGTCCGCCGTGATGAATGGGAGGTTGATGTCTGTGCTCTGCGTCGTCGAAAGCTCTATCTTCGCCTTCTCAGCCGCCTCCTTGAGCCTCTGGAGCGCCATGCGGTCCTGTCGCAGGTCGATCCCCTGGTCCCGCTTGAACTCGTCCGCCAGCCAGTCGATGATCTTCTGGTCGAAGTCGTCGCCGCCCAGGTGCGTGTCGCCGTTGGTGGCGTTCACCTCGAACACCCCCTCCGATATGGAGAGGACCGAGATGTCATACGTGCCGCCGCCCAGGTCGTACACCGCTATCTCTTCTTCCTTCTGCTCGTTCAGCCCATATGCAAGCGCCGATGCCGTAGGCTCGTTGACGATACGCATTACATCGAGGCCTGCTATCTTGCCTGCGTCCTTGGTCGCTTGCCTCTGGCTGTCGTTGAAGTAAGCAGGCACCGTGATGACCACCTGCGTAATCTTCTCCCCCAGGTAGGCCTCGGCGTCCGTCTTCATCTTCTGCAAGATCATCGCGGAGACCTCAGGCGGCGAGTACGCCTTGCCACCCATCCATACCTGCGCGTCGCCGTTCGAAGCCTCGGTCACCTTGTAAGGCACCAGCTTCAGGTCGCGCTGCACGGTAGGGTCATTGTACTTGCGACCCATGAAACGCTTGATGGAGAAGATGGTGTTCTCCGGGTTGGTGATGGCCTGCCGCTTGGCGACCTGCCCCACCAGCCGCTCCCCCGACTTCGATATAGCCACCACCGATGGCGTCAAATGCGCTCCCTCGGCATTCGGTATGACGGTAGGCTCTCCACCCTCCATCACCGCCATAACCGAGTTAGTAGTTCCCAAGTCTATTCCTAGTATGTGTGCCATTTCCTATATCCTCCTAAGAATTCATATGATAATTTCAAATTGCAGATTGTAAATTGTAAATTGTAGATTGCTGAAGAGACTATTTTCCAATTTGCAATCTACAATTTACAATTGGAGTATTATCCTCGTGTTACCTTGACTATCGCAGGCCGTATCACGCGGTCATGCAGCTTGTATCCGTTGGCGAATACCTCCGACACGGTATCTACGTTATCGCCACCAGCAGAGTTGTCATCGAAGGCCACAGCCTCATGCACATTCGGGTCGAAGGGCTGGCCGAGCGCCTCTATCGGCTCGACTCCCTCCTGCTCCATGATGCTGTGCAGCTTCTTGTCTATAAGCTCCACTCCCTCGACCCACTTATTCCCCTGGCGCTCCTTCTCAGGTATCGCCGCGAGGGCGCGGTCAAAGTCGTCCAGCACCGGCAGGAGCTTCTTGATGAGTGCGCTTGTCGCGTACTGGAAAGTGTCAGCCCGCTCCTGCTCTACCCTGCGGCGATAGTTTATGAAGCTGGCCCGCTCCCTCTGTAAAGCATCCAGGTACTCCGCAGCCAGGTCCCGCTTCTGCTCAACCTGCGCTTCCTCCTGGCTAGTCGACTCCACCCCATCGCCACTATTCTCTTCTACCTGGACCTCTTCTTCCATATCGAGGTCACTTTTTTTATCAACATCTCCCATATCTATATTCCATCTCCCGCATCTTTATAGATTTCTTTGTTAAGGTAGGGAAGAAGAGTAGGGGTATCCCCTACTACCCCATCGTCACGCATCACGCATCACGTTTCACGTTCTGGACTGTACGTCTTCTGAAGCATATCGCTCAGCAGCCGAGACATATAGCTCACCGTCGAGACGGAGCGGCTGTAGGGCATCCGGGTAGGGCCTATGACCCCTAGCACCCCGGCCAGCTTGTCCCCCAGCCCGTACCGCGCAAGCACCACGCTGCACTGCGCAATCCCCTCTCCTCGGCCCTCGTCGCCGATAATCACCTGCACGCCTTGCTGCCCGATAATGGAGGGGATAATAGAGGACCATATCGCCCCGCTGTCGAAAAGCTCCAGCACCTGCTGCATTCTCTCTTTATCGCGGAACTCCGGCTGCTCCAGTATATGAGCCAGCCCATCGTGGTACACTTGCGAGGTCTCATGCCGCTCCAGCTTGGAGAGCATTGTCGCCATTGTTGTTACCACCTGGGGCGCAAGAGGAGGCAGTGCCTGCACGTTTGCGGCATCGCCCACCCACTCCCGTATCTCTTCAGCGGTCTTCCCCACGAGTGGCCCGTTCATCTGCGCCGAGAGCGCACTCAAATCAGCTTGCTCCCACGCCTCCCCGACGTTGACCATCTGCTGCGTCACGGTGCCGTCATGCCCCACCAGCACGATCATGATGCGCGTATCCGATATGGCTATCAGCTCGAAGTGCTTGAGGCGTACCGCCGTGCTGCGAGGTATGGTAGCCATCGCCGCGACGTGTACGGTGCGCGCCAGCACCGCCGCCGCGAGCCTCACCCACTCGTCCGCCTCCATCTCAACCTGGTGGAACTGGTGGCGTATCTTGCGCTGCTCGTCGGCGGGCAGGGCGGTGGGGTTCATCAGGTTCTCCACGAAGTACCTGTATCCCCTGTCCGAAGGCACGCGCCCAGCGCTGGTGTGCGGCTGCACGATCAACCCCGCGCGCTCAAGCTCCGCCATGTCGTTCCGCACCGTCGCAGAGCTGACATGCAGCTCATACCTGTTGACGATATGCTCCGAGGCTACGGGGTGCGCCGTGTTTACGTACTCGTCAATAATAATGCTAAGGATGTGGCGCTGTCGCTCGCTTATTCTTACTTCGCCTGTGTGGTCCATATGCTGTTCCATGCTTACGGCTGCTAATCTACCTGCAATTTCCGTGCCTTCTAGCACTCTCTTTGATAGAGTGCTAATTACATGTATATGATACACCTTGATAGCGTCGTTGTCAAGTTCCTAGGCGACAGAAATAGCGGACAAAGAGGATACCCGTAGGGGCATAGCGCGCCATGCCCCTATTTCGCGCTATCTTAATCAAAACCTAATTATTCACCTATCCTCTGTTAATCCTGGTCCTCTAAACTAATATCAGACGATGCAGCAATCCGTCGCCACCCACGAACACTAGCGACATGGAAAAGGAGAATTGCTTATGAAAGATATGAAACTCATAATCGTGACTGGCACGCTGATGGCAGCGATAGCCTTCGGGCTGGTGGCCGTCGCAGGTGGCCTGAGTAGGGCCTCCGCGCAGACCCCGACTACGGGCACAGCCCAGGCAACGGTTACCCCAGCGCCTAATACACCTCCCCTCAAGGGCGATCCTGGTTTTGGGCCGGGTCGGGGAGGCCATAGAGAGGGTGGGCCGGGCGGATTTGGTAAAGGTGGCCCTGGCGGTCCTGGTGGGCATCATGGTGGGGGTCCGGGAGGTTTCGACTTCGCTACCTCTGCCGGCGCGAGCCAGGCGATAACCAATGCCACCACCGTAATCAACCTTGTAAAGGCTGACCTCGCTTACGCTACGGGCAAGATGGACACGGCTGCCGTCGATGGCTATCTGAAGACCGCCGATAGCCTCCTCGCCTCTGCTCAGAGCGCGTTGGTTGCCTCCCAGTTTGGCAAGGCCGCTGCGACCGCCGAGGCTGCACGCAGTCTGGCAGACGTAGCCGATAGCGTGATGGCTCAGGCCCTCGGTGCCGATAAGCTCCCCTCTTACAGCCAGCGTCCGATACATCGTATGCCTCCCGACGCAACCCTGCAGAACGTGACTGTAACACAGGCCCAGGCCAGCCGCGTGCTAGCCAGGACGTACAATGAGCTTGTAGTGCAGGCTACCTTACTGAAGAACGCCGGTAGCGCGGCCGAAGCTTCCAACCTCCTTACCTCTGCCCAGAGCGCTTACAAACAGGCATATGACGCTTACGGCGCGGGTAAGTACAATGAGGCGGTGGTATCCGCCAAGCTCGCGGGGCAGTTGTCCCACGTAGTTGGCGAACTAATCCATGCCGCTAACGCGCCTGCCAACGCAGACACGCCCGTTACGGTGCCGTCGCCTAACTTCTAGCTTACTATCTTCCTCCCTCCGTAATCCCTGCCCGGTCCTACACATCGGGCGGGGATTATATTATGATGGACGATGGAGGATAGACGATGAAACGTGAAACGTGAAACGTGATGCGTGATTATTGAGCAATCACCGACTACCGACTAATTTGGACTTTGAACCTTGAACCTTGAACTTTGAACCTTGAACTAACGGAGAGCAAGTAATGAGCGATCAAGATCATTCTTCCAGCGGAGATTCTCGCGTGCGTGTGCTCGTTGTGGACGACGAGCCTCTAATCGTTGAGATGTTGAGCATGGGGCTGGGGTATGAAGGGTTTGACGTGAGCATCGCGCGTACCGGACCGGAAGCGTTGGAGGAGGCATGGAGCACGAAGCCCCACCTCGTAGTGTTAGACATAATGCTCCCCGGCATGGACGGCCTCGAAGTATGCCGCCGCTTGCGCGCTCGTGGCGACGCAGGCATCATCATGCTGACCGCTCGCGGAGAGGTGGAAGACCGGATCGCGGGCCTCGACAATGGGGCCGACGACTACCTTGCAAAACCCTTTACCTTCGGCGAACTGATGGCGCGGGTGAGAGCTGTGCTGCGGCGACGGGGCATCAACCTGCAACAGATGTTGCGCGTCGGTGATGTAACGCTCGACCGGCAGACCCACCGCGTGACGCGCTCCGGGAAGGAAGTGGCCTTGACCCCGCGTGAGTTCGACCTGCTTGACTGCTTATGGCCCACCCGCGCCAGGTCTTCTCGCGGGATGTTATACTCAATCGCATCTGGGGCTACGAGTACCTGGGCGACACCAATGTGATAGATGTGAATATTCGCTACCTGCGCGAGAAACTCGATGATGGGGATCGCACCCTCATTCGTAGCGTGCGCGGCATCGGCTATTCATTGGAGCCGCCTGATGAAAGGGGGTAACAGGCTGCGCCGGGCACTATGGAGCGTGCCGCTCGGCTTGCAGTTGGCCGCCCTCTACACCCTCCTGTTGGTGGGGACCCTCGTCCTACTCGGCACGGCCCTCTACTCGCAGCTTGACCGCTTTCTGGTGGAGAATGCAGCCACTCGCCTTGGCCAGGCGGCAAATACGGCGCTGGCCCGATCTGGACCTGGCCGAGGTCCCCAGGGCGACGCAAATCGCATCGTTACAGACCTGGTGCGCGGGCTGACGGGACCCGACGTGCTGGTACAGGTAATGGACGACAAAGGGGAGGTTGTAGCCTTCGCGGAGGCGATCAATGGGAGCGAACTGCCACCCTTCCCGACTTTACCCGCCGGGTGGTTGGCATCAGTCGAAAATAGCACGTCCCCTGCCCAGTGGGTTTTACCTGCACCTGAGGGCGGTCGCCGCCTCGCACTCATATCTCCTATCTCTATCTCCGTCCGTGACGCGCCTTCTATACGTCTTTATCTTGTGCAGGCCGCTTCCCTGGACGCCGCTGACGACTTGCTTGGGCAACTTCGTCTCTACATCCTGCTCGGCATCATCGGTGGCACGATCCTGGGTGTGCCAGCAGGTCTCTTGCTGACCCGCGCCGTGCTGAGGCCGCTTGGGCGCGTGGCCCGCACGGCTGACGCCATCGCCGCAGGGGACACCTCCCGCAGGCTGCATCTCCCACAGGGTAGGAACGAGGTTGCACGCCTAGGTGGCGCGTTCGACCAGATGATGGACCGCCTCGCCGCTACATTGGAGGCGCAACGCCGCTTCGTCGCCGATGCCTCCCACGAGATTCGTACCCCTCTAACTTCACTTGAAGGCTTGAGCGAGATGCTGCTGATTGGTGCCGACAGGGGCGACCCCCGTATCGTCCAGCGCACGTTGCGCTCCATGCACGGCGAGCTTGGCCGCTTGCGGCGGCTGGTAGCCGACCTGCTGACCCTATCCAGGCTCGATAGTGCGACCCCTATGACGCTCACGCCCGTCGATGCGTGTGCTCTTCTTTCTGAGGTCGCAGAGCAGATGGCTCCCGTCGCTGAAAGGAAAGGGGTGCGTCTATCGGTGGAATGCGCCGAGTGCCTGAAGGTGCGCGCCGACGCAGACCGCCTGAAGCAAGTAGTGTTGAACCTCGTGGATAATGCCATAAGGTACACCCCTCAGGACGGGGTAGTGCATCTATCAGGAGCGCGTGGCCCTTCGCCAACACAGGTCAGTCTACGGGTCCAGGACCAGGGTCCGGGCATCCCGCCTGCGGACCTACCGCACATCTTCGACAGGTTCTATCGTAGCGATACCTCCCGCACCCGTGACACCGGCAACGCGGGGTTAGGACTGGCAATCGCCCGCGCCATAGTTGACGCTCACAATGGGACGATTACGGCCCAATCCACCCCCGACGAGGGTACCTGCTTCACCGTCTCACTGCCGGAGGCGCGTGAAGTGGCCTCCCCTGTGCCGTCAAGAAAAGCAACCTAGCTTTGACATTCGGCATCGATTTGGGTAACTTATACGTATAGGGTGTAAGAGTTGTACATAGCCGGGCGTTTAAACAGTCGTGACCGCCCGGTAACCGAGGACTTATAGGTTCGGGCTACAAGCTCCATAGCGTGGGACCCGCGACCGGCACCCTTCTGGGGCGCGAGAGCAATTTGGGCGGTCAAGACAACATCAGGAGGAAGAGGAGGCGCATGGGCGTACCTTTAGGTGCGATTACCTGGATAGGTCGCGCGGCCAAATCAGAGACCCAGGCCGTTCAGCCAGCTGATGAGCTTTCCGCTCTTGTGCGCGAAGCCAAGCTCGGTTCCGAAGCTGCCTTCAGCGCCCTCTTCGAGCGCTTCCAGACCCCCATCGTGAACTACCTCTATAGAGTGGTAGGCGATTGGGACTCTGCCAACGACCTCGCCCAGGACGCCTTCCTGAAGGCGTACACTGCCCTCCCCCGAACCGCCGATAACCTGCAATTCTCCCCCTGGCTCTATCGCATAGCCACCAATACCGCGCTCGACGCCCTCCGCAGGCGCAAGCGCATTACTTGGGTCCCCTTCGAAGCTGACGTGGATCACCCATCGCACCAGCCCGACAATGCCGTTCGCCAGGCCGAGAGTGATGCCATCCAGCAGGCCCTCAGGCAGGTCCCTACAGACCAGCGCACCTGCCTGATCCTCAACATGAACCAGGGTATGTCCTACAAAGAGATAGCCGAAACCCTCGGCATCTCCGTCAACCTCGTGGCCGTCCGCATCTTTCGAGGCCGCGAAAAGTTCATTGACGCCTACAAGAAGGCCAACGCCGAATAACTCAGTCTAAAGTCAAAAATTATCTAAACGCCAAGACGCCAAGATAACAAAGAACGCCAAGTTATTTATGGGTTCACCGCAGAGACGCAGAGTTCGCAGAGATTTTATAAAGATTACAGGTTAGAACTCACGCATCACGTTTCGCGTTTCACGCATCATCGTCCGTCGTCCGTCGTCCGTCGTCCGTCGTCTGTCGTCCGTCGTCAGGTTTCGAGGTAAGCAATGCAGCCAGGCTGCGACGAAATAGAGTTTCTCATATCAAAGTACGTGGATGGGGAGGCCACGCCTGAAGAGCGCGCCCTGGTCGATGATCATGTCGCGGGCTGCGATAGCTGCGCCTGGAAGCTTACCGCCTTCATGGAGATGGCAGCTATCTTCTCCGAAGCGCCTAATCGCCTCCCGGACCCCCTGGTCCGCTCCAACGTCTTCACCGATATTCACAGGCTGAAGGAAGCTGAGCGCCGGAGGGAGGAAGTCGGCGCCGCGAGTTCCAGGCCCTATATCGCGCCTATCTTTGCCCAACCCTCGCAAGTCCCATCACGCAAGCCCTCTCTCGCGTCCAGGCTGTGGAGCCTTGGCGCACTCATTCGCCGTCATGGGTGCGGCGGTAGCGGCTCTACTGGTGATAGCGACCCTCGCCACTCCACCCGCGATCAATACGATTCCGATCCCAGCGGTGGGTGTAGCCAGTCTCGTTGTACCGGGCGGGATAGCCACTAAATCCTACCCGGCAGCGCAAGATAGGGGTATACCCTCACCTGTAGTTACCAAGTTGGCCTACTCTCCGACGACGGGTGAGAGCGCTACCGTGCACTCTACTGCCACCTTCGTGCGCGACCGCATTTTGGAGCTAGCGGAGCCTACAGCCGTTATGGAAGGTGGCGATCCCTCTAAGCTCTCCAGTTGGCACCTTGTGCGCGACCCCGCCACTGGCTATTCCGTCTCCTATCCGCCCAACTGGTGGACCCACGTCCTCGGCTCGACCCGCTATTTCTTCCCCTGGGGGCCGGGCGGCACGCGCTATGCCCCCTACTGGATAGAGCTTCGCGTTCAGGGCAACCCCCAGGGCTATACCGCCGAGACTGCCAACGCTGCCATGTTTGGCGGTAAATGCCAGATAAAGTCCGGCTCCAGGGGTGGCGGTAAATGCCTCCGCCGCAACTTCTCCGATGAGAATAGCTTTTACGACGAGCTATACGCTTTCGATGCCACCCACATCTACACTCTCCGTGCTACAGTTCCTCTGGACAGCAACCTCGGTGACATGGAGACGCGCTGGTTGGCGGCCCAGAGTGTCTTTGCCCGCATGAGCGGCAGCATGGCGCTGGCGGCCCAGGGGTCTGATGGCCTATCAGGCTTCGGCCCGGTACTCTTCCTCAACGGCACCGACCTTTGGTCTGTAAATACGGAGCGTCCCGGTGCCAGCCCCGTAACACGTGGCTACGTGATTCGCCAGTTTGCTCTATCCCCCGACCTGCGCCACATCGCTTTCGCGGCGACCAATGATTTCAGCAACCCCCTGGTCGAGGCAAAATACCTTTATATAGTTGACCACGAAGGCAGCGACGGGCCTATCACCCCGCGTCTCCTGGTATCCGATCTGACCGTTTATGATATTGCATGGTACGGCGACCGCGACCTGCTGGCTATAGGCAGGAGTCGTGAGGGCGTGTTCGGCGTCTACCGCATGGCGGTAACCCTACAGGATGCAGGTAAGAAGGGGAGCATGGATACCATGCCTATCCTCCTGACTGAACTTCCCTCTGAAATGAGAGGGGCGCGTGGCCTGGCGGTCTCTCCAGACAGGCAGCTTATTACCTTCCTCGCTCCCCTCGGTGAGTTGAAGGGGACCGATATATACGCCTTACGCCCCGACGGGAGCGATCTACGCAAAATCGTTGCTCATACCGATCCTGTGCCACCAACCCTGGGCGGCGAGGATGCTCTCACCCACGAAAACCAGGCTATCAAGTCATACGCATGGCTCGCTGGCAGACTTGAGAATGGTAAATACTACCTTGATCTCCTCTTCACCTGCGGCACCTTCAGCAGCCCCACTCTCTACCGGGGAGGCTTCCTATATTCGTCGGCGGGTGCGGCCCGCGGCGCTTTACTCGATCCATCCAGGCTCGGAGTGGACGACCCCGGCCAGGTGCAGATAGTCCACGTCGCCTACTCTTCCCAGGGCAAAGTAGCGCTGACCGGCTTCTATAATCTGCGTGACAGCCGTGTTGAAGTGCTGGCAGGCTTGTGGACGGCGGACATCGTTGATGGCAGCCTTATCAACCTGAAAGCGCATCCGATACCCGCCAAGCCCAACGGAATAGCCGACCTCCAGTGGTCTCCAGATGGCAAAGCCCTCGTCTACCGCGAGACCATGCCGAGGGAAGAGTCCAATATGGTCTCCAGGTATGGAGGCGACCACGATTTCAAGATGGTGCGCCTCGACCCGGAGACGGAAGAGCAAACTATTCTCTATGATGCTGCCAGGCGGTAAGTAACCAGGGCAGCGTTTTCAGACACGTCCTGGCTAAGCCCTGTTCGGGTCTCCCAGGTCTGAAGTGTACTCCCCACCCTCGGCTTCGTGAGCGCGACGTAGGTTCTCGTAGAATTCGGCGCTCCCCACGCCACCGCTGCCAACAAAAGGCTCTTCTTCCTCAGTGCTCGCATCGACACCTATGTTGTCGCCAGTGTCATCCGTGCTTACAGCGCCTCCACTCTCTTGCGTGGCATTGCCACCGCTGGTCTGGTCAGGCCATGTGCCGGAGTCGCTCGCTGTGCCGCTCGATTGCCCCGATGTCGATCGAGTAGCGTTATTTACCGTGTCGGAGATGCCTGAAATCAGCCCTGGTATGCCTCCCGTTGGCGCGTCGTTCGTAGTGGTATTCGCCTGCTCGGAGGCATTCCTGGTCGCGTTATTTGCCGTGTTGAAGATGCCTGAGATGGCATCGGTTATTCCTCCCAGAAATCCCTGGCTGCCGCTGTTACCCTCGTTACCCTGGCCTTGACCTTCTCCACTATCCGTATCGTTATTACCTGTCTGATTGCTGTTCTTCATTGTCTTGAGAACTCCTTTGGTCGTGAGAATGGGTCTTTATGTTGCAAGAAGCGTACCGGGACTTCGATTCATCTTCCTGTACCAGTCCGGCATGGTACAGCGCCCTTCAGGGCATGGGAATTACGTCCAATGCTATCCAGGCAACATCCAGTCGAATAGGCTCGTCAATAGTGTCGAGACGTAGATTGTGTAACTCCTTCCCCATTTCGGCAGCGGGTACGTATGTCCAGTAAACGGCCCACTCCTCGGAGGGAAGCAGGGTGAAGGTATACTTGCTCTCCCCGTTCCACTCCTCTTGCTCGCTATCTGCATGCCAGCGCCATCTGCCTGCATCTCCTCGCTCACCCGTAGGGAGGCGGACGCAAACTCCCAGGCGCAGCCATCTCGCCCCTGAAAGGTCAAGCCGCAATTCCGGCGATACGAGACCGGCTTCATCAACTGACCCAGGCTCATAGACCGCGTACGATGTCGCACCTGGGGGCGGCGATTCTGGGGCGGGCGCACATTTGAATGTCGCTCCTGCTGGCTGCCAATCTAGAGTCGTACCCTCACCGCAATTCATATAATTCCATAACTGCTTCCCGGCGGGCGGTGTGCCCGGCAGCGTGACTCCGGCCAGTTTGCCGACGTAATAGAGTTGGTCTTGGGGGTTGAAAGAGAAATCCAGATTATAAATCCCGGATGTGCCTGTAGAGGGCTGTGCCAGCTGCTCTTCATCTCAGGTGGGGGACCTGGCGCAGCTTCACCGGCTGCTTGTTTGAAAGTCTCCATTGCCCTCTCAAAGCCATTCCAGAAGACCACGCTACCGTTATGGCTCCGTGGCAGGTCGGTCGTATTGAATACCACCTTCTGCCCCGGCATGGGTACGATCAACTCCCCTATCTCCTGCACTATGTGTCGCGTCTGCTGAGATGTCGCCACCCATGGCTGTAGCTGCAACCAGCAAAAGGGGAGTGCGACCAGGAATATAGATGCAAGCAGAGGCCATCTGAAGTCTACGCACTATTGGCTCACTGACCAGGCTTGATAAGAGCACCGCCAGCCCAATGCAGAAGCCCATGAGGCTGAAATACAGCAAGCGGTTGTTGAAGTTTTCGGGCTGGGCGTCTATCAGGTTGAGCGCCGGGGCGAGAAAGATGCAGAGCCATGCCAGAGCGAGCGCCAGCAGAGGCCAGCGCTTGCGGCCCCACAGCACCAATCCAACCAGCAGAAAGAGGGTCATGCCCGCTCCCACTGCCTGCACGACGAGGCCATGAAACACGCTCCGGTTCAGCGGCATGATTAGCTGCGTGCTCGCCGTCACCAGCTTGTCCCAGTAGAAATGCTGAAAGTCGGTGGGCCTGCCTGGATAGCCCATACTCCCACCACTGAAGATACGCAAGCCAACAAAGAGCAGAGTCGGAACTGCGAAAGGAAGCGCCCACGCTATCGCCCTACCCGCGATACGTACTATACTTTCGACGTCTGTCGTCCGTCGTCCGTCGTCCGTCGTCCGTCATCAGCGTAATAGCCAGTGCCACAAAGGGCAAAAGCGCCGGTAAAGGCAGCGTGCTCTCCTTCATGAGTACGCCCACGCACGCGGAAGCCAATCCGGCAACGTAGGGCCGCCAATCGTGCGTCCTCCAAGCCAGCGCGAAACCCCATATAGCGCCCAGCGCGCATACCGCCGCCCAAAGGTCCCATTGAGAGGAAAGCCAGGCTACAGGCTCGGTGCTGAGGGGGTAGACCGCGAAGAGCGCCCCTGTGAGCCACCCGATACGCAGTCTCTCCCGATATGGTAGCAACGGTTCGTCCTGACATCCAGGCCACCAGCGCGTGCAATACCAGGCTGATAGCATGGTAAGGTAGGGCATTAGTGCCAAATAGATTGTAGCCCAGCCCCCAGGTTATGATAGTGCTGAGGGGGCGGTAGAGTAACTGCCCATCCCAGAAGTCCAGGAAGGAGCCTGTCAGTGTAAGGCCTTCCTGTGAGCCGAGAAAGTCAAAATCATCCGCCACGAACCACATAGAGAGGACAGGCGCATAGGCTGCTACAGCTAAGACTGGTATCAACAGCCAAAGCCGCCATGCCTCCCACCGTAACCATCTTTCAGCGGATTCTGGATGTGTCCCTTCTCCTATAACTATCATTCGCGCTCCTGGCATTGCTTTGGTGCTAAGGATACAACCCATGCGAGAGATTCGCAATAGGCTCTGGCACTGTTGCCGTGCCATTCTACCCTCTGGTATAATCCTGGTATTCAACGTCTCTATTGAGTAATTATTAGCCGATAACAGGAAATGTCTGAGTAATACCCTCACGCACCACGCATCACCGAAAAGAGGTACACCATGTCTGGACATAGCAAATGGTCCACTATCAAGCGCAAAAAGGGCGCTGCCGACGCCAAGCGAGGCCAGCTCTTTACCAAGCTGACACGTGAGATCACGGTCTCCGCCAAAGAGGGCGGGGGCGACCCCGACTCCAACTTCCGCCTTAGACTGGCCGTACAGCGTGCCCGTACCGAAAATATGCCTGCCGAGAACATACAGCGCGCCATCCAGAGAGGCTCAGGTGTAGGCGGGGATGGCGTGACCTATGAAGAGATCACTTACGAAGGTTATGGACCTAATGGCGTGGCGATGCTCGTGCAATCCCTCACGGATAACCGTAACCGCACCGTGGCGGAGGTCCGCTCTATATTCACCAAGATGGGCGGCTCACTGGGCGAGGCAGGCTCCGTCGGCTGGATGTTCGAGTCGCGTGGCCTCATCACTATCGAGCCTAAGGCGGGTCAGGACCCAGACGACATCACCCTGATGGCTATAGACGCGGGCGCGGAGGATGTCTCCGTTGACGAAGAGGGCAACGTCGAGGTGGTCACGAGCTTCGAGGACCTGAAGCGCGTGCAGGACGCCCTTACCTCCCAGGGCCTCAACGTCACCCACGCCGAGACCACCATGATACCCAAGACCACTATGTCACTCGACGACAAAGCCATCGAGCAAGTCCCTGCGCATGGTAGAGCGCCTCGAAGACCTCGACGACGTACAGACCGTCTACACCAACCTCGACCTCACCCACGCCGACGCCCTCATGGCGAGCATGAGCTAACAGGTTCATTTACTGAGTTATGAATTACTGAATTTAGATGCGTCAATTCGTAATTCGTAACTCGTAATTCGTAATTATGATCACCCTGGGTATTGATCCCGGCACCGCTATCATGGGCTACGGCCTTGTAGAGAGTGGTGTTTCGCCTTCCGGTGATGGCCGCCCTCGTGGCTCCGAGCAGCTTCGCATGGTCGAGTATGGCGCGCTCTACACTCCTCCCCACACTCCCCTCGCAGAGCGCCTCCCTATGCTATATGAAGGGTTGATGGAGCTTCTGAAGGAGCACAAGCCCGCTGCGGTCGCCATCGAAGAGCTGTTCTTCAACAAGAACGTCCGCACGGCCCTCACAGTAGGCCAAGCTCGCGGGGTCGCTATCCTGGCCGCCGCCCATTCAGGTGCCACCGTCGCGGAGTATACCCCTCTCCAGGTAAAGCAGGCCGTAGTTGGCTATGGCCGTGCCACAAAGGAGCAGGTGCAGGCCATGATCAAGATCATCCTGAACATGGACCACATCCCCGCCCCGACGACGCCGCCGACGCCCTGGCCATCGCAGTCTGCCACATCCACTCGCGCGCCTACGAGCGCCTTGTGGCCGAGGGGCAGTGACGGGGACGATGGACGACAGGAGGACGGAAGGCAGTAGGCAGTAGGCTGGGTGAAACGTGATACGTGATGCGTGAGAGTAGTTCCTAACTCGTAATTCGTAATTCGTAATAATCGTAATTCCTATAAAATCTCTGCGCACTCTGCGTCTCTGCGGTGAACCCATAAATAATCTTGGCGTTCTTGGCTATCTTGGCGTCTTTGCGTTTAGATGATCTTGGACTTTCGTTTAGATGATTTTGGACTTTGGACTTTAAGTGAAGCAACGTCTCGACCTTGTCCTGATGGAGCGCGGATTGGCAGAGACCCGCGCACGTGCCCAGGCGCTCGTTATGGCCGGCGAGGTGCTGGTAAACGGCCAGCGCGCCGATAAGCCGGGTATGTCCATCCCCACCGATGCCGAAATCACAATCAAGGCTTCCCTGCCCTATGTCAGCCGGGGCGGCCTGAAGCTTGCCCACGCCCTCGACGCTTTCAACCTCTATGATCGCATACCTGGCAAGGTAGCCCTCGATATAGGTGCGTCTACGGGCGGCTTTACTGACGTGCTATTGCAGGCTGGAGCATCTCGCGTTTATGCCGTAGACGTGGGCACCAACCAGTTAGCCTGGAAGCTGCGCCAGGACCCACGTGTGGTAGTTATGGAGCAGACCAATTTTCGCTACCTCCAATCCCTACCCGAACAGGCGGACCTTGCCACAGCCGACGTCTCCTACATTGGCCTTGAGCTAATCACACCTCCCGCCATCCCCCTTACCACCCCTGATGCCTTCCTTGTATTCCTCATAAAACCCCAGTTCGAAGCGGGCCGCGAGCATGTTGGCAAAGGCGGCGTCGTGCGCGACCCAAAGGTCCACCGCGATGTTATAATACGTCTGGCTGCTTTGTGGCGCGACCTGGGTCTACACCTCGCTGGCCTGGCACGCTCACCCATCACCGGCCCCGCAGGCAACGTCGAATACCTCGCCTACCTAGAAAAGCAGCCGCTCGCGCAGCCGTTCGACCTCAATGCGGAATTGGAGCGCGTGCTAGGAGATTAATGGCCATATCACTACGTAATATATCTCAAGACTGTAACATTTTACCTGTCATTCCGAACGGAGTGAGGAATCTCCAAGCTTGCCAGGTGGATAGAGACCTCAGATTCCTCTCTACGTTCGGAATGACAGGGAGAGCTTTACATCTCCTGGGCACATTGTTTGTCATTCAGGACTGGCTACAGACCACCAGCTACCAATAGGACACACGAGTGATAACCAAAGTTGGCTTCATAGTAAACGATACTATCGCCCCAGCCATCGAGCAGGCGGAGCGTACTCGCACTCTCCTTGCGAAAGAGGGAGTGCAGGTTATGGAGTCCCACTCCGTCACTCCTGAGAAGACACTCAAATGGACCCAGGATGACGGTCTGGAGCTAATCTTCACCTTCGGCGGCGATGGCACTATACTGCGTGCCGCCCGGCTGGCCGCACCCCTTCACATTCCCCTGGTGGGTGTGAACCTGGGGCGGGTCGGCTTCCTCACGGAGTGAACCCCTCTCAGGTCGAGGAGTGCCTGCCTTTGTTCCTCGCCGGGCAATACTGGCTGGAAGAGCGTACCATGCTACAGACCGAGTTATGGCGCGGCGAGCAAAAGGAGGGCTCCTTCATCGCGCTCAACGATGTGGTGGCGAGCCGTGCCGCCCTCTCCCGCGTGGTCCACTGCACTCTCAGCGTCAACGGCGCTCGCGTCACCACCTACGTAGCCGACGGCGTTATCATCTCCACACCCACTGGCTCTACGGCGTATTCGATGGCAGCGGGCGGCCCTATCCTCCACCCTGAGTTACGCAGCATCGTCGTCACGCCTGTCGCTCCCTACCTCACCATCGTCAAGAGCCTCGTGCTTCCAGACGATAACTGCCTTGACCTCCATATAGATACCGACGATGAGGCTTTCCTGACCGTAGACGGCCAGACCCACGTCCCACTCGTAGACGGTGATACCCTCCGCATCACTACCTCCACCGACCCCTGCCTCTTCGCCCGCGTGAAAGAGCGCGCCTACTTCACAGCCACTCTAGTAAGCAGGCTCAGGCGAGCCGAATAGTCGGTAGATACGCCCTCTGAGAAGGATATCTATATTACTGCTGTGGGCGATTTATCCGTACCAGTTGACCTGTTGTGTCTGGCTGCGCGAGTAACGCGGAATTGATACGTTTTGCCAGGGAAACAAAGTCACTATCGAATGTGCAAACGACAATTCCTGAATGATCCGGGTTTTCGCGATGTAGCCCGATAAAGTGCTTGCAATTCAGTGTGATGAGTACCCTTTTCTCGGCACGGGCAAATGCAAGTACCTCTTCATCCGGCATCGCTTGCCCGGCCTTCCCCGTTTCAAATAGAGTCATTACATCGTGGCCGAGTCTGCGAAGCTCTTCTACCGTAGGCAAGGGGAAATTCTCATTGGAATATAACCTTGCCACTCCTTAGGCTTCCTCATTTTCACGTATCTGCGTATCAATCTCTTCTCGATGAGTACGGTAATATGCCCACGCATTAGCCAAATCTTCTGCACGCAAGCTGGGATATGAGCGCAACAGTTCAGATTCGCTGGTGCCTAACTGCCTGGCCTGTACCAGAATCCAAACAGGAATCCTGGTCCGAACGATGCATGGCTCGCCTCCACTCACGTTAGGTATGCTGTCTATCCCTGGGAACGCATCCCCCAGATCACGCGCTACCCATTGAAGGACCTGTGCCTTCTCGCCTGGCGTCATCTCCGATAGCAAATGCTCTGCTTCGTGCAATACATTCATCTCTAGTACCTTACTCCATTGTGCCTGATGACATATTATATGCTATTCTGAAATCGTATCATAGCGATTTGAGACGGACTTTGCACTATGCTTGTGTATATAACTTATAACAAATAAAGAGAGAGCGGGCGCAGTGCCCGCTCTCTCTTTATTTGATGCTATCTCTTGCTTCCGGTTTACTGAGCGCACTCGGGGAAGAAGGTATTCGCAACTATCTTCGATGTCTGGCCCCTTGTGGCGTTGTTGCCTGGGCGGAAGTAAGGCTTGTTATCGACCCCACATGCCTCTCCAGGTCCACCACACTGGTATCCACCCATCACGCCCTGCGCTGCCAGTCGCTCTATCCACAGATAGAAGGTGCTGCTCGGAGATACGTCCTCGAACGTCTGCCCTGTGGGCGTGCCGGTCAGTCCAGCCGAGTTCGCTACGATCTTGGCTATCTGTCCGCGAGTGGCGTTGGCCCCTGTGCGGAAGTAAGGCTTAGTATCAGGTCCGCAAGGCTCACCGGGTCCACCGCAGTCGTATCCGCCGATGATACCCCGCGTAGCCATGCGCTCTACAAAGAGGTAGAAAGTGCTATCAGGTGCTACATCTTCAAACGTCTGGCCCGCTGGAGTTCTCGCTGAAGCCGGCTGCATTGGCGACTATCTTCGAGAGCTGACCGCGTGTCACCTCAGCGCCGGGGCGGAAGGTGCCGTCACTGTAGCCACTCATAATACCGCGATTTGTAAGGCACATGATGTACTGGTAGAAGGTGTTGTCCGGCGCTACATCGTTGAAGCCGCCAGAGCTAGCCGCTTGCACTACCACGTAGCCCGTCATGAACGTGCCGTGTACGGTGCAGAAGTACTCATACGTGCCGGGCGTGTTGAACGTGTATGACCACGTGCCATTCAGTACGAACTCACCGCTATCGAACAGGGGAGGGTTCTGCGTGCTGGTCACGCTGTGTCGATCATTATCAAGGTTGGTCCAGTGTACTGTGTCGCCTACATTGATTGTTATCGAAGCCGGGCTGTAAGCGTAGGTCTGGATAGCCACTTCGTGCGTCTGCGGAGCAACCGTACCGGTAGGCTGAGCCGTGCTCGTCGCCTGTGTGGTAGCAGTAGTCTGCGCCGTAGCCGTTGTCTGAACTGTCCCAGTGGTTTGTGCAGTAGCTGTCCCACTGCCGCCATTGGTCACTGTTATCGTGCCCGACATATTGGAGTGGTAGTTACAGACGTATGTGTAGGTGCCGATTGTGTTGAACGTCCAGTCGAACGTCGATCCTGGGGTCAGATTGCCGCTGTCGAAGTTGCCTGCGCTCGTCACTGTGTGCGGGTAAGTGTCATTGTTGGTCCAGCGCACTGTCGTGCCGGGCTGGATGGTCAGGTTCTGCGGGGTGAACGCGAAGTTCTGGATGCTGACCGTAGCTGGGCCGCCTGGCGTGCCTGTAGGCGCTGCGGTATTGGTGGGGCCAGCCGTGTTAGTCGGGCCGGTTGTGCTAGTGGGGCCGGGTGTGCCGCCTGCTGAGACGACCGTGATCGATCCGGTCATGCCGGAGTGGAAGGCACAGAAGTAATTGAAGGTGCCCAGGGTGTTGAAAGTGCGCGAGTACGTCCCACCCTGGCCCAGGCTGCCGCTGTCCCAGTTGCCGGGGCTTGTGGAGGTGTGTGAAGTTGAGTCAAAGTTGGTCCAGGTCACTGTGCTGCCGATTATTATGGTAGCGTTCTGCGGCTGGAAGCTGGAGTTACGAATTTCCACAGCTATGTTGCCACCGGCCACCGTCGGGCTGACCTGGGGTGTAGCGGTCGGCCCGCCAATCACTGTCACAGAACCTGCCATGTCCTCATGGAAGTTACAGAAGTAGTTGTACGTCCCATTGACGATAAGCGTAGTCTGGAAGCTCCCACCTTCCTGGATTTCGCCGCTGTCCCAGTTGCCTGGGCTGGTGGTAGTGTGCTCGTCATCGCTGACGTTGTTCCAACGTACAGTCGTACCCGACTGGATTGTGATGTTGGCAGGGCGGTAGCCGGGGAAGTCCTCGTCATATATCTCTACGATTGCCAGGTTACCGCTGACGGGCGTGCTGGTAGGGCCAGGAGTACCCGCCGTGCCTGTGGTCTGTGCAGTACCGGTGGTCTGCGCTGTTCCCGTGGTTTGAGCCGTGCCGGTCGTTTGTGCGGTGCCCGTAGTCTGGGCTGTTCCGGTAACAGGCGTGCCCGTTACTACGATTGTGCCGTAGAATTCATCCCGCTCATCCAGGTACTGGATCGTGCCGGACTGGTTGAAAGTGAATGTGAAGGTCTGTCCAGGCTCAAGATCATCGCTGTCAAACAGGTCGTGATTGACGTCGCGTACGCGATGCCTGCGGGTGCCGTTATTCGTCCATGTGATCGAGTCGCCAGGATTTATCGTGATGGTTGACGGCACAAAGGCGCCGTCTGTGATTGACACTGCGGCCATAGGCGCATGGTTAGACGCCGCGTGCGCAGAGCTAACGTTCAATATCTCGCCGGGCTGAAGGGTTCCTAGCTTGAAGCCCCCAGACAAGACTAGTGCTGCCAGAACAGGCAAGCATACTGCTAAAGCCGTGACGAGCAGGTGGCGTCGCCCCTGTCGCTCCTTTCCAGTGTACCGTTCCTCTTTCATGATTGCTCCTATCCTTTCGATGTCTTGGTATGACGTGCTTCTTAGTGACTATATATGTCCCGTATCAGTTACGATTCTCTGTTACACCGTTTACGCGTAAATATTGGTATCCATTACTATTCTTAAGGCATTTTTCAGGTTGGTCCATTTTTCTGCCATCTCATAATTTTACCAATTTTCACGCGTAAACTCCTAACAAAATAGGCTGAATTGACCTTAAGATCACCTGAAGAATTTTATGCCTTTATGTGCTCGCTATCCCTTCTAGTTTGCACCCTAAACATGTACTTCCGGGTAAACAAGAGGTGGACGTTTGGTAGCAGGGAATCTGGAGTTGGGCTGCATATAACTGCTTTACTTATGAAAATGCGCGCCTCAGGCGCGTATTTTCATAAGTAAAGAATAAGCCCCCCATTTTCGGCGGGGATTCCGAGTTACATCGGAGGGATTTCCACTTCTGCTGAGGCCTCAACCTCACTGAACGTATCCACGTTCTGTCTAGCTGCCACCGCCAGTGCGCCTATCCCCATCGCCGTAATTATCGCTGCTGCTGGGAAGACTGCGAATATATTCCACTGCGTAATGACGCTGCCGATGGCAGGACCCACCGCGTATCCAACGTTCACCGGCAGGTAGGAGAAAGTCATCACGCGCCCGCGCACCTCACTTGACGTGGAACTGGACAGCACGCTGAACGACAGCGCGAAGATGGCTGAGCTGAGGCCGTTTATTACAGCCCAAAAGAGCGTAAATGCGCCCAGGTCATTTGCCAGCATCGGCCAGGGCCACAGCACCACCGATACAGAGGATGCGAGGAAAAGCACTCGCCAATGGCCGAAGCGGTCCGCCAACGCTCCCAATAGCGGGCTGATGACGAGCGTGGCAAGCCCTGCCGCCCCCGCGACCAGGCCGATTGTCGTGGCCAATGCTCCTTCATCCCCGTGATACAACCTCTCTATCACCAGGGGTACGTAAGTAAAAGCCAGCATCCACCCTGCGAAGAGGAGGAATAACGCGGGGAAGAGGAGCCGTAGCCGGGGCGACCTTGCTATGATCCCTATCGAGGCCCACGCCATACGTAGCAGCGAACCACGGTCGGTCCCCTTGTAGTCGTCATGGTAGCCGAAGGTGAGCGCGAGGATGACGGCGATCAGGAGCGCGACATCTATGATGAGCAACACGGGGAAGCCCCACCCGTCAACAACCGGCCCTCCGATGAGCGGCCCTATGAACAGGCCCAGTGGTGCGGCCCCATTCAATATCCCGAACCCCAGGCCCAGCCTGTTGGCAGGCATCCGCTCGGAGAGGGTAGTCATCATCAACCCGCTGTTGCCCAGCGAAAGGCTCTGTATCGCACGCGCCACCAGGAACACCCAGATGTTGGGTGAGAGTATCGCCAGTACCCCCGTGAGCATGTGCGCCACGAAAGAGCGCACTATGATAGGCTGGCGTGCATAGCGGTCAGCCAGCGCGCCCCAGAATGGCAGGAATGGTATGCCTACGGCGCTCGATACGGCGGCGATAGCCCCCGTCCAGCTATCCCTGTCCGCATCCGCTATGCCCAGGCTCCTCAGGTAGAGAGGCGTGAAAGCCTGCACCTGGCTCCAAAAGATGACTTCAATAAAGCTCGCCGCCGTGAAGAGGGTGAGGAGCCATATCCACGAAGTGCGCATCCTGCCGGGCTGCCCTGGCCGCCTACTCGTAGGCGTTACCGTGCTCATCTGTATGTTGTGCTCTCACTGGCGTATTACCTTCTATCTCCTCTACACTTCTTCATCCAGCTTAGGCACCGTACATCTGCACCCGCAGCCCAACTCTAAAGTCACCGGCGCGCTCAGCTTGGCGACCTGGCCCCCTGCTGAGAAATGCGTCACTTCGTTCGTTCGTGGGTCAACTATCACCACATCTAATAATCCTTGCGACAGGTAAAATGGCGGGTTGAGAGAGAAGTCCTTATATTCGTAGCCGGGGCTGACAATCTCAATCACGGCGCATGGCAACACCGTCAATGCCTCATAGCGCCTGGGCGGTTTGCTACAGAAGATAGGTACATCCGGCCTCTTGAATGAGCCATCTGGAAAGCGGATAGATACGTCTGACAGGTGAGCGCAGTCACAACCAGTGCCACTTTCCGGCATCGGTTCAACAGACACACGTATAAGATCGATTAGCTCTTGATGTAACGAGCCTGGGAAAGCCTCCCAGGTGGGCACCCCACTCGTTATCTCCAGGCGAACCGCCGCATCACGCAGTAGCGCCTCAACATCTATCACGTCCTGGGTAGCCATTGTTCCACTCCCATTCCTGCGAGTTGTCCATTCTTACCCTGTCGAGCAATTATATCACACGCTAAGAGCTTCCCATGATGCTATAATAGCCAGCAAACAACCAGCATTTCTCTCATGCTTTCATCCTCTCAAAGTATGGGGGTAGAGGAAAATCTATGGATACGGCAACGGTCATAACCTGGGTCGCGGTGCTTATCGGCATGGCGGCGGGCGTCATACAGGTAGTGGATTATGTGCAGAAGGTAAGGGAGAAGCGGCAGGCTGCCCTCTCTCCTCCACCTTCTCAATCCCAGCAGCCTCCCGCGATGCCTACGCCTGCCACTGTCCAGGAGCCTCCACCGCCCTCGCTTCCACGCACCAATCTTCCCGCGCAGCCCACGCCCCTGGTTGGCCGGACACGAGAGGTCGCTGCCATAGAAGATATGCTCAGGCGTAGCGACGTTCGGCTGGTGACCCTCACGGGGCCTGGTGGCGTTGGCAAGAGCCGTCTCTCTATACACGTCGGTGAGGATCTCCTGGATGATTTCGCTGATGGCGTTTTCTTTGTCCCCCTGGCTTCTATCAGCGACCCCGACCTTCTCGCTCCAACCATCGCCCATGTCTTGGGCGTAAAGGAGGCGGGCGCGCAGCCTCTGCTCGATACCCTCAAGAGCTACCTGCGCGACAAGAACCTACTCCTCATACTCGACAATTTCGAGCAGTTGGTGGATGCTGCGCCTCTCATAGCCGAGCTCCTTTCGTCTGCGCCCAGGGTGAATATGCTCATCACCAGCCAGGCCGACCTCCGCTTATCAGGGGAGCGTGAAATCCCCATCTCGCCTCTAGAGCTACCCGACCCTGAGCGCTTGCCATCTCTCGACGCTCTGTCAAGCAACGAAGCCGTAGCCCTATTTGTCCAGCGCGCCCAGGCCGTGAAGCCCGATTTCACCCTCACCTCAGAGAACGCCCAGGCGATAGCCGAAATCTGTGTCCGCCTCGACGGCCTCCCTCTCGCCATCGAGCTTGCCGCCGCCCGCTCCAAGCTCCTCTCCCCTCGCGCCATACTTGACCGTCTCCGCACCAGCTTCGATCTCCTATCGAGCGGCGCTAGTGGCAGGCGTGACCTCCCGGCCCGCCAGCAAACCCTCCAAAACGCCATCGCCTGGAGCTACAATCTCCTCACCCCAGACGAGCAGAACTCTCTTCCGTCGCCTCTCTATATTCGTCGGCGGCTGCACCCTCGATGCTGCCGAAGTCGCAGCCGGTGCGGTGCCGACGAAGGACGAATCTTCAGAAAGCAGAAAGCAGAAGGCAGAAGGCAGTAATCACACGCCGCACTTAGAGGTCGAAGATCTCGTAGAATCGCTGCTTGATAAAAGCCTCCTGCGCGAAACTGAACAGCCCGCTGGTGAGCCGCGCTTCTGGATGCTCTCCACTATCCGGTCATATGGCCTATCCAGGCTGGAGGAAAGCGGCGAGAGCTTAGACATCCGCAAAGCCCACGCTGAATACTACCTCCGCCTGGTTGAGGAGGCTGAGCCACAGCTTATTGGCCCTAATCAGGTCGAGTGGCTGCACCGAGTGGAAGCCGATCACGGTAATATACGCGCTGCCCTCGATTGGAGCAAATCGCCGGGTGGTGACCTCTCAGTGGGCTTGCGTATATCGGGTGCGCTTCTCTGGTTCTGGCAGACACGTGGCTACCTGCGTGAGGGCCGCGAGCGCCTATCCACCCTCCTGGACGGGAGTTCTGAGTTACGGGTTACGGGTTACGAGTTAGGCCAGGACGCCCAAGACCCAGAACTAGTAACTCGGAACTCGGAACTCGGAACTATGTCGAAGGCTCTCGTCACGGCAGGGCGGCTGGCTACCCTCCAGGGGGACTATACTGTCGCCCGCGACCTCTTCGAGGAGAACCTGGAGATACAGCGCACCCTCGGTGATGCGGGCAGCATCAGCCACGCGCTTGTCGCCCTGGGTAGCGCCGTCGCCGGCCAGGGCGATTATGCCACTGCCGCTTCTCTGTATGAGGAAAGCCTGCCCGCGCTCCGGGCCTCTAATAAAAATCCATACGCACCTATGGCCCTCGTTGGCCTGGGGGAAGCGCGCCTCGCAGGTGGCGACTACGAGCAAGCGCGGCCCTTACTTGATGAGAGCCTTCAAATCTTCCGCGAGCAGGGCAATAAGGCGGGCGAGGGTTTCGCTCTTTACAACCTTGCCCATGTCGCTCTCGACAGCGGCGACCTCGACAGAGCCGCCACCCTCTTCCGGGAAAGCCTCGCTCTACGCCACGAATTGGGCAACCGCCAGAGCATCGCCCTCTGCCTCGTCGGCCTCGCCGAAGTCGCCTGCGCCCAGGGCGATATGGAGCGAGCCGCGACCTTGCTTGGCACCGCCCAAACTCTCCTCGAAGCCACCGGCACCATCATGGGCGCGCACGACCAGACCCGCTACGACGGCGTTCTCACCACCACTCGTGCTCGACTAGGCGACAGCGCCTGGTCCACCAACCTGAAGGCCGGACGCTCGATGTCCCTGGAAGCCGCGCTAACCTATGCCCTCGGTGACCGCCCGGGACCGTCGAGAATGTAGGGGTATCGTACCGCTAACCGAAAATCGTATCACCAAAATGAGCCCCGCGGGGGCTCATTTTGGTGATAAAGAAAGCCCCCTGTATATGTCTTAGCTTCATAAAAGCTCCTATAAGGGAAGGTCCTAGTCCTTTATGGTACTTCCTACCTATAACGGCCCGCCATTTTCGGGACCATTAGGCCTTCCGCCTCCTTGCTACTTATATGTAAGATAAGCATGGGTGTTTGCGTCCGCTTGACTGTACGCATTAATGTGCCTCATTACCGTTGGGTAGCTTTCTACAATCCTGACAAAGCGTCCCGCAACATCTGAAAACTACATCTTATTGGCTGGCCTCTCGGCACTAGCGGTATTCCATTGTAATCATCCGCCTATAATCCTTCGTCTTTCGTCTTTCGTCTTTCGTCCACCTTTAAGGAGTCTCATGCCGAGGCTAACTCTACTCGCCAAGTTCTCTATAACCAGCTTGGTCTTGCTCGCTACCATAGGCGTCTCCTTGGGCTGGGCTCTGACTCGTTACCTGGAAGAACAGGCCATCGAGCAACACAAGTCCTCCCTCGAATCGCTCGTGACCCCGGTTGTGGGGCCTTATATAACTCCTGAGATCATGTCCCAGGGCGCGACGGGCGACATGTACAGCAACATAGAGACCGCCCTCTCCTACCTCGGCGGCGCAGGTCTCGTTCGCGTCAAAATCTGGAACGAAGAAGGCATGATTGCCTATTCGGACGAACGCAGCCTTGTCGGACAGCACTTTGAGATAGAAGAAGACCTCGTTGAGGCATTTGAAGGCTCTACCCACGCCTCTATCTCCCAGCTTCAAGCGGCAGAGAACGTCGAAGAGCGCGGTTTCGGTGAGCTATTGGAGGTCTACACACCCCTCACCACCTCGAACGGCGACATAATAGCCGTCTTCGAGGGTTATTACGACGTAGACGACCTGCGGCAAGGGGCGGCGGCTACCCAGGGTTACCTCTGGTCCAGCATTGGTCTCGGTTTCTTCTTCCTCTACGTCACCCTATTTACCATCGTGCGCAACGCCTCGCGCCGCCTTACCCTCCAGAGTGACGAGAACGCCCAGCTATACCGCGAAGCCCAGGGGCAGCTTACCGAGCAAATCAAGGCCGAGAAGAATATACAGCGCCAGGTGGACCGCCTGGGAGCGCTCCGCAATATAGACATCAGTATCACTTCCAGCCTCGACCTGCAACTCACCCTCAAAGTCATCCTTGAGCACGTTTGCGACCAGCTACGGGTGGATGCCGCCGACGTGCTTCTCCTCAACAAACATACTTCCATGCTTGAATACGCGCAGGGAAGGGGCTTCCATTCAACAGCCATTTCCAAATCACGTGTAAAGTTGGGGGAAGGCTACGCTGGCCGGGCTGCTTTGGAACGCCGCACCCTCAACATCACCAACATCACCAGCACCGGCAACCTCACCCGTGCGCGCCTCTTAGAGGGTGAAAATTTCGTCTCTTATTATGCCGTACCCCTCATCGCCAAGGGACAGGTTGAGGGCGTGTTGGAAATCTTCCATCGCTCCCCCATGGAGCCTGACCAGGAGTGGCTTGGCTTCCTTGAGGCGCTAGCGGGGCAGGCTGCTATCGCCGTCGATAACGCCACGCTTTTCGATGATTTGCAGCATTCAAACCTTGAGCTTGCCCTTGCCTACGACAACACATTGGAAGGGTGGTCACGCGCCCTCGACTTGCGCGATAAAGAGACGGAGGGGCATACCCGCCGCGTCACCGAAATGACCGTCAAGCTGGCGCGCCACATGGGTATGAGCGCCGCCGATTTGGTTCACGTGCGCCGGGGCGCGCTCCTCCACGATATAGGCAAAATGGGCATCCCCGATTCCATACTGCTCAAGCCCGGCCCACTTACCCCCGAAGAATGGGAGATCATGCGCCTCCACCCTGTATACGCCTATGAACTCCTCTCCCCCATCTCTTTCCTCAAGCTCGCCCTCGACATCCCTTACTGCCACCATGAAAAGTGGGACGGAACGGGCTACCCACGCGGCCTAAAGGCTGAGCAAATACCGCTCGCCGCACGCATTTTCGCCATAGTAGACGTGTGGGATGCGTTACGCTCCGACCGTCCCTATCGCAAAGCCAGGCCCAAAGAGATGGTCTATATGTACATACGCGAGCAATCAGGCAAGCACTTCGACCCCCAGGTAGTAGAAGCCTTCCTCGCCCACGAGATGCAGCCTCTGCTGAGCACTACGTATCTGACCACCGGCAACGTCCCATATCATAATGGCAACGGTAATGGCAATGGAAACGGGAGTGGCCCTTTACATATGACCCAGGTCGTGGTATCCAATGGCACGACACCGAAAAGTCAGTAGCTCAATTTATCCTTTATCCCTTATCCTTTTTAATTGACTTGATGGCCCCATGTGGCAGCACCGCATGGACCCCACGCACTCCGTTGACGATTTGCGTGATGCGGATATCTACCAGCAGGCTTGCGAGGCCCAGGCTGACCGGGCGCTTTATGCCATGCTTCTCCTCTATGAGGCGCAACATCCCCTCCAGGGCAAGCAGCGTAGCTTCATCCAGGTCCTTGTCGAACCCAAACGTGATCCATCCAGCTTCGGTATAAGCGCGTGGCGTCTCGATATGCAGGTCCTCGTGCAGCCGGAAGGTGAACACTACCCGCTCCATCGGGCACTCGATGGCGGTGCTGCTGACCTCCCCATCCGACTGCAACCCGTGCCCATCTCCCACCGAGAAGAGTCCTCCTTCCACCGCTATGGGTAGGTAAAGAGTGCTTCCGGCGACCAACTCTTTGCAATCGATATTTCCCCCGGTGACGCGCGGTGGCGCTGTAGGGTGAACCCCATGTTCGTCGGGCGGCATACCCATCACACCCATGAATGGGCGTAACGGCACGGTGTGTCCGAACTGATTCTGCCCTACCATCCCCTCAATATCGAGCGCCCACCGCAGGAAAATCTGATCATCTTCTACGCCTAATCGCTCGTTTATTCCGTTTGCCCAGCCTCCCGCCACCGTCCACCCGTATGCTCCGGGCACTATCTCGTCTATCTTCACTTCCAGCGTCATGCCCGGCTTCGCGCCCCTGATCTCTATTGGTCCACAGAGAGCGTGCCCGTCATCCAGCCCCTTTGTTCGCGGCTCAAACTTGCGGCGAGGCTCACCTGTGGCGTTGGGCGGCTCAATTCCCCAGGCCGCATCCAATGTGCGGAACCGCACCGTATCTCCCGAATTGATGGTCAGCACAGGTGGCAGTTCTCGTGAGAAGTGCCCATGCAGTGTCCGCCGCTCCGGCTCGATTATATATTCTGCCATATCTCCTGATCTCCAATCATAACCCCTCTATCAGCCTTGAACTTGCAGTTCAGCCCACAGCGTCTTGATCTCACCCTTCACACGCTCAACAGCCTCTTCCACAGGCACAATCGCACGCTCTTGCCTGTCACGCCTTTTCATCTCAACCCCACCCTGCGCCAGCGAACGCTTACTCACGGTCACCCGCAACGGGAGGCCAATAAGGTCGGCGTCCTTGAACTTCACCCCGGGACTCTCTTCGCGGTCATCATATAGCACTTCGATACCTGCCTGCTGGAGCATCTCATACAACTGCCCCGCGACCTCTCCCGCCTGCCCTTCCTCATCGAACAGCGCCACCAGGTGGACGTGGTAGGGCGCGATTGAGATAGGCCATCTCAGCTCATCCGCATCGTTATGCTCCTCGGCGACACATGCCAGCAGTCGCCCCACCCCGATGCCATACGACCCCATTATAACGGGGCGCGATTTCCCCTCCCTGTCGAGGAAGTAGCACCCCATAGGCTCCGTGTACTGGGTCTCCAGCTTGAAGATGTTGCCTACCTCTACCCCGCCTGACGCTCGCACGGGGCTGCCGCACTCCGGGCAGGCATCACCCTCACCGGCAGCAGCGATGTCGGCCACGATATCGGCCTCGTAATCGCGCCCGTAGTTGACGTTCAGCAGGTGGTAGCCCGCCTCGTTCGCCCCCGCTACCAGGTTGGGCGACTTCGGGATGGCGTCATCTACTACAACAATCGCGCCCTTCACCCCCAACGGAGAGCCGTACCCAGGCTCCGCGCCTATCGCCCGTATCTCTTCCTCGTGGGCAGGGCGCAACTCTTTCGCCCTTACCGCGTTCGCCAGTTTGGTCTCATTCACCTCCATGTCGCCCCGTATTACCGCGAACACGAACTTGCTAACGTCCGTCTCACCCTCGGTTATCGTAGCGACCATGAAGACCGCCTTCGCCGTCCTTGACGTGTGTATCTCTGAGTAGCTCGGCCAGCCCCGCGATTGTGGTGACGCCTGGCGTAGCCAGTTTCTTTACCGGCTTCGGCGTTTCTTCTTCTACGGGAGGCTTTCTAAAGCGTGCCACCTGCCTGTTTGCCGAGTAGCCACAGTTGTCACACAGGATAAGGGTGTCCTCTCCTATCGGTGTCAGGTACATGTACTCGTGCGCCATGCTCCCGCCCATCATCCCCACGTCCGAAGCTACAGCTATCACGGGCAGCGCGCACCTGCTGAATATGCGGAAGTAGGCGTGGTAGTGCGCATCATACTGCTTGTCCAGCCCCTCAAGGTCGGCGTCGAGGCTGTAGCTGTCAAGCATGGTAAACTCGCGCACGCGGATCAGGCCCGCCCTGGGTCGTGGGTCGTCGCGCCACTTCGTTTGTAGATGGTATATAAGCTGAGGCAACTGTCGGTAGGAGCGTATCTCACGCCGCGCCAGGTCGGTTACGACCTCCTCGTGGGTCATAGCGAGGGCCATTTCGCGTCCATTCTTGTCACGGAACCGCCCCATCTCCGAGCCGATTGAGTACCAGCGCCCCGTCTCCTTCCAGATGTCCGCAGGCTGCACTACAGGCATGGAAAGCTCTTGCCCGCCTATGCGATTTATCTCCTCGCGCAAGATACCCTCGATTTTCGTGACTGCCCGCTTCCCCAGCGGCATCATACTGAATATCCCCGCCGCCAACTGCCGTATGAACCCCGCGCGCAAGAGCAGCTTGTGGCTCGTCACCTCCGCGTCGGCGGGAGGTTCACGCAGGGTCGTGGTGAACAGGTGGGTCATTCTCATGATGCGGCTGTTTGGCCTCCTGGGCAGAGGTAGATAGCTTGTATCATACCCCTAGCTCCGTAGCTCTCGCAACATCCGGCAAGATAATTGTACATCCGTAGGGGCGTGCCGTCGGCACGCCCCTACAAAGCTGGCTATCATGGCCCCAACTGCCATACTGCCACTTGAAAATCAGGGTATACGAAATCAGGCTCTCTCGCTCGCCCCTCGCCGGTATCGAGCAGCGCGGTCAGTTTGGCCTCCATCGGTTTTATCTGATCATTGGGCACGAGCCACCAGTTCATCACTATATATTTCACTCCCAGACCGTGTAACACCTGCGCTCCTTTACCTCCTTCCACCTCACCTTTGAGTGAGCTATCAGGCTTCGTATCGTCCAGCAGGTATCTGAGCGTAGGCGTATTGTCGAGGGTGGTGTAGGGTGGCTGGCGCGCCAGGAAGCCGCCGATGATCGGCTTACCGTGCCTCGTCTGGTACGCCATGTAATCCCCCAGGTTTCTTAAGGGAAGATTGAGCAGCGCGAACCGTCCAGGCTCCGCCGCCACTTTGTCGTAAAAAGGCAGCCCCCACCCTGGCGGCACTGTAGGGAACGGCACTGCCAGGAACTCAAATAATATCAACAGTGGCACGGCCCACTTGAGCCAATTTTGGATTTTGGATTTTGGATTTTGGATTGATCGGGCTTCGCTACTGCTTTCTGCCTCCTGCTTACTGCCTTCTACAGAGTCGTCCGTCGTCCACGTTAGCGCCTTCACCCCAAACGCTACCAGTATCGCCAGCGCGAGCATAGTCAGCACAGTCAATCTGCCGGGCGTGCGCATGATGTTCAGTAAGGGTAGCTGTTGCAGTAGCGCGTAGGGCATGGGGAATGTCCCGCCCACCACAGGCACTCTCGTGCGCCCGAACACTTGCAATATCGGTCCCAGGCTCAACACCCATGTCGCTGCTGCCGCGAAGGCCCAGAAGCGCACTCTCCTATCGCGCCGCAGCCTCCAGAGCGCATACCCGCTCAGCGCCAGCACTGTGTACCCCAGGAACACAGTGCGTTCCGAGCTATTCTTGTAAGGGAGATACTGCCCCATCTGCGATACTCGCTCTGCCACCGCCTCTCCCCAGATAGGGTGCAATTCGGACGGTGTAAAGGCCAGTACCGCGTCTGATGAATAGACGATAGCCTCGTCTACGCTCTGTTGAGCGTACCCCTTGCGCGCCTCGGCAAGGGCAGGTATCAGCATCGGCGCTACAAGCAGCGCGAACACTCCGACTCCCACCGCCAGCCTCAGCAAACACTCGCGCCACTCGACGCCTGCTTCCCGAAACGCCCTCCTCTCCGACGGCAGTATGACCCTCCACAAGAGCAGCATCGCGGTCAGCAACACCAAAAATATCGCATAAAGCAGGTCCGTATAAGCGTTCAGCGCCAGCAACGCGCCCGCCCCAGCCGCATACCAGATTGTGGATTTCGGATTTCGGATTTCGGATTTGCTCGTCCGTCGTCCAGGTGCGTCCACCGCCTTCAGCAGCAATAGCGCATAAAACGGTATCCACTGCACCATAGTCAGGTTCAGGTGTCCTAGCATATGGGCGAGGTGATACGGCGCGAACGCGAATACTATTCCCCCAGCGAACGCAGCCCATTCCACCCTCCACCCTTTGCGCTTATGTTCATCAAGAATCTCTGCGTTCTCTGCGCCTCCGCGGTGAGCTTTCAAATCCGAAGTCCGTAACAGATAATGGCACAGCAGGAAGGTCCCGTAGCCCGCCAGCACGAAGCTCGACAGCACCACCAGATTGTAGGAAGCGAGCAGGTTGAAGCCCAAGAACTGTAGAGGCAGTGACATAATCCCTGCCGTCAGCGCGAGCGTATGAAAATAGAGATTCACCCCTTCAGGAAAATAAAGGAGGTCCGTGTGGTACAGGTCCCACTGGCCGCTCACTACCGCCTGCTTCACCCACCACAGGTTCCACACGTTGTGCCAGGCATCCCCGCCGCCCGGTATCTCGGTAAAGAGCTTCCCCGCGATGGGCCACGTCAGCCCAACGGTAAGGACTACATATCCCAAAAGCACAAGGAGATGGATACGCAAAGGTATGCGCCCAGTCCGTCGAGGGACGGGCGCATTATCTAACTCATCTTCTCTCTCTGGCTCTTCTATGCCAACCATATCTCGATCACGGATCAATCCGAACCTGACCTACATTATCCATACCACACTCTCAAGACTTATCTTTCCCTCCCTCTTGAGTTTCTGTGCTGCTGATGGCTAAATTATACTTATCTGTCTGTTTTTGCAGCGCGCCTACCACAAGCGTAGGCGTCAGCCCGAAGGTGGCAGCGAGGATAAGTCCAAATAGATTCCGCTCTATGCTAAAAATGTCCTCCAGTTTGGGAAGGTGTTTTGGAGCTGCCGAGGCACCGGGTATAGGGGTTGCCGCCACCGGAATAGACGTAGGGGAGGTGGTAGGCGAGGGGGTGGGAGAGAGCGTGCCCGGTGGTGTATCAGTAGCGGTAGCCTCGACTCCTGCTATTGCGGTAGAGGTGGCGGTAAACGTACCTTCCGCCTGGGTCGCCGTAGCCACAAGAGCAGGCGTTGGGGTAGCCGTTTGCGGCGTGAGCGCTTCAGCATTCAGTATTGCAGGCACTATTGCGAATAGCACCACTCCCGCCACCGCCGCCAGCCCGGAGAATACAGGTGTATGGACCAGACGCGCATGCCAAAGGCCATAATCCTCAATGTGTGTATTGGCCCCTGAGCCGATACGCTGGCGGTTGAATAGCCCCACCGCCGCGCCAACCAGGAAGAAAATCGCCGCCACCCCCACACTATCCGGTGAAGCTCCCATCAACAAGGCAATTACCAATAGCACGTAGGCAGCTAACGCGGTGAATGTTACCGTTTCTATCAGGTAGTTGCGCGCCTGGATAAGGCCATCCCAACTGTTATCGCGGAACTCGTTAATGGTGCGTCTCACCTGGCGCATCGTTGCCCTGGCCTCCATTTGTTCCTGCGGTGTCGGAGGGTTCGCCGACTGTACAACCGGAGGTTGTCCGCCGCCTCCATCTGCTCCACCATTGGGCGCAGGTGGTTGGGCGGGTAGGTTGTCCGTGACGCTTTCCCTGGGTAAGTGTAGCGTGTCCGTCGCAAAGCGTAGCGCCCTCAACAACCTGTCACGGTTGGCTATAGTGGACCCAACTAAGCGCATCCTGGTTAGCGCGGCATACCCCACCAACGCCTCCCTGGGTTCTACCTCGATCAGCGCCTCTTCCGCTCGATGCACACTGTTCCATAGGGCTATATACCCGTAGCCTGATACCCATTGCATATTTCTCACACGCGATAATGTCTCAGGCTGCGGTTGGTTTGGGTGCAGCGCATTACGGAGAATGTTCACCTCGGCTCGCGCCTCTTCACAGGCCGTTACGCCCGTATCGCCAGGAGCATGTGGAGGTGTGGCTCCTACCGGACACAATATGGGCAGCTTCTCTTCCAGGTCGATTAGCCTTGCGCATAAAAGGTCATAGCTCCGAGGGTTCGCACCTTCCACCCGTGCCAGTCCCAGGAAAGAATAAACCAGGGCAGCCAGGAGCCAGGAAATTGCCCCCATCATCAACCCCAACAGGGCCGCTGCCGCGCCCTCGCTCTGTATCATCGTCGGGAAAGGCATCAACCTCATAACGTAGCTGATTACCGTCCCTCCTACCGCCATCATTACGGCGAAAGGCGCCAGCGTCACCAGGGTGGGGCTGTAAGGGATAACCCAGCGTCGGAGCATCACGATGACCGTCACTACTATCAGGATGGTGGCAATCCCGAGCAACACCAGCCACATATCTATATTAGCAGCGCCTGACCCCGGCGTAGGGGATGTGGGTGTCGTAGCTGATAGTGTCTCGCTTGAGGTTACGATAGATATGGGCGTAACTAAGGCGGCAGTCGTAGGGGCAGAAGATGCATCCCCAGGTGTAGGGGTGACACCCGGCTGCTGGTGTGGTCCAAAATAGCTAGTAGTGCCTGATTGTGCTAGCAATACCTCGGCCTTCGCGCCCCCATCCCCGTCCCCGTATACATACTGGGAGCCAGTTATCAGCACGCACAGCGTTATAGCGCAAACCAGGAAAGGCCATAAGCGAGGTATTGAGCGACCCATGGATGTGACTCCTTGTGATACGTATGATGCGGTCAGTGATAGGCAGTATTATATAACGCATAGGAGATGGTCGGACCAGGATATGCACCGCTTTCATCTCGGTTCCGGCCACACATTACGTTTCACCCTCATCTTTATCCCACCAGGTATAATCGCATTGAAGAAGCCTGCGTGCTTTGGCTGCTGCCCTTCGACAGGCTCCAGGGTATAGTGGCGCAGCACGTGGGCGGCCAGCGCCTTTGTCTCGACGTGCGCGAAGTGCTGGCCGATGCACACTCGCGGCCCTCCGCCGAACGTGACGAGCGAGTAGGGCTGCTTCTTATCTTCTTCACGCGGCGGGGCCAGCCTGTCGGGGTCGAACTGGTTGGGATTCTGAAATACGCTGGGCAGGCGATGGCACGCTCCCAGCGACAGCCGTCACCTGCGACCCGGCGGGCACCGTGTAGCCGTTGAACTCGAACTCCTCCACCACCCCACGCGGCACGTTTATCACGGGCGGGTAGAGCCGCCCCGTCTCGCGCACGAAGTTGTCGAGCTTTTTCATAGCCCGCACCGCGTCCATCGTAATCTCGCCGCCCGTGCTTCCCAGCACCGCCTCCAGCTCTTCGCATATCCGGGCGCGCTGCTCCGGCATCGTCGCCAGCAGGTAGAGCACCCACGTGCCCAGGGTGGTGGTAGTCTCGTGCCCCGCCACCAGCAAAATCATCAGGTGAGCGAGCACCTGCGCGTCTGGTAAGGCGTTGCCATCCTCGTCCCTGGCGTGGACTATCATCGCCAGCACGTCGCCGGGGTGTTCCTCTGCGGAAGCATCACGCCTCCTGGCTATCATCCCGAGGAGCATACCTAGCAACTCAGATTGGACCTGCTGAGCCTTCGCCATGTACTCCTCAAAGTTCTCGTTCTCGTCATAGCCGTGCATCAGGAAATAAAAGTGGCTTCGCAGGCGGTCGGTCGCAGGGCCGGTGCCAAACCCTGCCAGCACGCCCGCCGCTATATCGAAGGTGATCTCACGCGACTCGGTGTAGAGGTCCACCTCCCCTCGCTCGGCCCATGTTGAGGTGCGCTCCTCTATGACCTGCTGTATCACCGGCAGGTATGCGCCCATGTATGCCGAAGTGAAGGCGGGGTTCCACATCTTGCGGTGGCGGGCGTGCTCCGGGTCGTCCATATTGAGCAGCCCCTGTCCGAACGCCGCCCCCAGGATGGGCGTCCAACCCAGGTCGTGGCTGAAGTGATGGCGGTGGGTGTGCATCACGAAGCGGTTCGCCTCCGGCCCCACCATCATCAACCTCATGCCCCCAACCCCAAGTCCGCCTGATACCCCCCACCCAAAGATCGGCCCGTGCTCGACCGCTAATCGCGCCAGCCCTTCCGAAACACCCCCGGCCATGATATCAAGCCCTGATAGGTCAACGAGTGGGATTTCTGTGATACTCTTAGACATAGTTACCCCCAGCGCGGAATTACGAGTTACGAGTTACGAGTTACGAGTTACGGATTATCAGTTGTAATTCGTAATTCGTAATTGGCTATTGTCTCTTTTCAAGGTAATAGCTGAAGTTTCCTGGGTATTGCTTTACCTGCCCGCCATCTTCGATAGCGACTATCCTGTTGACTATCCTGTCCAGGAAGTAGCGGTCGTGCGATACTGCCAGTAGCGTCCCATCAAATTCATCCAGGGCCGACTTCCAAGCACTTCGATGGAAGCGATGTCCAGGTTGTTGGTCGGCTCGTCCAGCACCAGGAAGTTCGCGTCGGTCAGCATCAGGCGGGCTATCTGCAAGCGGCTTTTCTCGCCGCCGCTCAAATCGCGTATCTTATTATGCATCTCCCTGTATGAAAAGAGGAGGCTGCGCAAGACCCCTATCGCCCCCTGCTCGGTCATCGGCCTGAGGGAGCGCACGAAGTCCATCAGCGTGCTTGCCCATAGGCAGAGTCTCTTGCTCCTGCGTGTAATATCCCAGCACCACGCTCGCCCCGATCTTTACCGTGCCTTTAGTCGGCGGCAGCAGCCTCCGTTATCGTCTTGAGCAGCGTGGTCTTCCCGCTCCCGTTGGCTCCGACTATGCCCACGCGCTCCCCGTACTGTATAGAAAGGTCGAATGGCGCGAATAGCAACCGCCCGTTCACCGACTGGCTCAACCCTTTCGCTTCCAGCACCTTCCGCCCGCTACGCTCGGAGTCGAAGCTGAGCTTTATCTTCTCCCTTCGCATGACGGGCCGCTCGGATGCAGCCTCTCGCGCCTTCTCGACGCGCTTCTCCATGCTCCTCATGCGAGGCGCGAACTTGTCGTTCTGCTTGGCCCAACCCCGTAGCTGGCGCAACAGCGCCTCCATACGCTTGAGCTCTTCCTGCTGCGAGGTGTACATCTCGTGGCGCTGTATTAGCCGCTTCTGCCGCTCCTCCGCATAGTAGGTATAGTTCCCGGCGTAGACGCCGATCTTGCCCGTCCTCAAGCTCGAAATACGCTTCACTACGCTGATCCAGCAAATAGCGGTCATGCGAGATAATCATCACGGTGCCTGGGTAGCTCGCTATGAACCCTTCGAGCCACCCCTTCGCATCGAGGTCGAGATGGTTGTCCGGCTCGTCTAAGAGCAGCAGGTCGGGCATCTCCAGGAGGAGCCTCGCCAGGTTGACCAGCTTCTTCTCGCCCCCGCTGAGCGTCCCTACTGGCTGGCCGTACTGGCCGGGGGTGAAGCCCAGTCCGCCTAACACATCTTCTACTCTATGCTCTGCTGTATATCCTCCTAGTGCCTCGAACCGCCCCTGCACCTCGCCATACGCATGAAGCACCCGTTCCATCTCGGCTTCTTCGGGATCGGCCATGCGCGCTTCGAGCCTGTGCATGTTGGTGGCAAGCTCCAGCATCTCAGGGGATAGCCCAGCTACCGTCTCGTACACGCTCCTGTGGCCCTGTAATGGGTCGGCCTCCTGGTGCAGATAGCCGACGGTCAGATTGCGCCGCTTTGTGACCGTCCCCTCGACAGGTGTGTCCAGGCCGGCTATCAGCCTGAAGAGAGTAGACTTTCCAGCGCCGTTCTCGCCCACGAGGCCAATCCTCTGCCCCTCCAGCACCTCCAGGTCCACTTCGTCGAAGACCGCGTTCCCCCCGTAATCCTTGCTTACCTTAGAAAAATTGACCAGCAACATCAACTAACCAATGGTGCTAGTTTGACAACAACATAGGGTTGCCCGAAGCTGTTGGTGACCAAACCACAGCGAAAGGAGCAACCCTATGTCTACCGTAGATTTTATCACACAACTGTTCTGCCCAGTGGACGATAAGATGACAGATGTACCCAAACACAACCAAGCGAGCTTGCACCCCTCCGAAGTGGTGACGTTGGCGCTGCTGTTCGCCATCAAGGGAGTGGGTAATCGAGCCTTCTACCGTTGGATCAAGCGGGACCACCTGAAAGAGTTCCCTCACTTGCCTGAACGCACTCGCCTCTTCCGCTTGTTTGCCACTCACCGGGAGTGGGCTGACCGCTTCCTGGCCGACCCCACCATCTTGGGAGTGGCCGATACTTATGGCATCGAGCTTATACACCCCTGGCGAGAAGGGCGCAGTGAGAGGCAGATTGGCAGGAAAGGCAAGAGCAATCACCGTTGGATAGTGGGAGCCAAGCTGGGACTGGTGCTCAACAAGTGGGGTCTGGTAGCTGGGTGGGACTGCTCCACAGCCAACGTGCATGACTCGGCCTTCCAACCGATGGTTGCACAATTCGAGGAGGAGATGGTGGTGCTTACCGACCACGGCTTCTACCTCAAGAGTGGCAATCCTTCCAACATGAAGGTGTGCGAGCGTGGCAGATGGAACACTCGCATCATGGTTGAGAGTGTGCTTTCTATGCTGCATACTGTCTGTCACATCAAGCATATGGCTCATCGGGTGTGGAGCTACTTGCAAGCTCGGCTCGCTTTCTGCATGGCTGCCTTCAACATCTTGGCGGCCTGGCACTGGCATAATGGTCCTGATCGCCCTGTGGCTGACGAACACGGCAGAGTTCATCTCTCTATCGCTGAGTTCAGTCTGTAGCACTAGCACCATTGGTCAACTAGCTTCCCATCTCATAGTGCAAAGTCCAAAGTCCAAAGTCCAAAGTCCAAAGTCCAAAGTCCAAAGTCCAAAGTCCAAAGTCCAAAGTCCAAGATTATCTAAACGCCAAGACGCCAAGATAACAAAGAACGCCAAGATATTTATTGGTTCACCGCAGAGACGCAGAGTGCGCAGAGGTTTTATAGATTAGGATTAGAAATCACGCATCATCGTCTATCGTCTATCGTCTATCGTCTATCGTCTCAGGCGCAGATATACAGCGCCACGAGCATCTAGATAAATAGCATTTGGCGTTACCACGACTTGCAGGATGACTTGCTCGCAGGCGGGGCAGCGCAGCACCACCCCAGGCGATTGAGTGAAGGCCAGGAGCGTGCCCATCTCTCCTCCGTAGCCGCAGCCCGCGCACTCGGTGGGGCTGGCGGTCATCTCCGCCGAGAAGATGTCGTGTAGCATACCCGCTACCGCGTTACCGTCCAGCATCAATGCCCGGTTCATATCAATTTGAGTCTCATCCATCGTCGCAACCCTCCTTAGGCGCTGCCCGTTGGGCCGAAGCGCTCCGTCCGAATCTGAGCGGGCGAGATGCCTATTTGCACCAGGCCGTTGGCAGCGGCTTCGACCAGTAGCGTGGGGCCGCAGATAAACGTTTGTGGCTGTGCGCCCAGTGGCCCCGCCACTTCCCCCAGCATCTGCGGGTCAATCCGCCGGGCATAGCCGGTCCACCCAGGCGGCTGAGCGCGTGTGAAGGTGTGAAATACCTCAAGCCCATTACCCTCGGTGCTCAGCATATTCAGCTCTCGAAGATAAATTATGTCTTCAGGCGTGCGCGAGCTGTAAAGCAGGCGCGTTGGGATGCGTGAGGCGCTCCTGGCGCGGTGGCGTACCATCGCCATCAGGGGCACTACACCCGAACCGCCTGCGATAAGAAGGAGAGGTCCACCTGCACTCGCTTCCCAGACAAAATAGCCACCAATCGGCCCACGCACCTCAACCAGGTCCCCGATTACGAGCACGTCGTGCATATACGACGACACTTCTCCATCGTCAAGTCGCTCTATGGTCAACTGAATTTCCCCTCTGCGCTCCGGTGCCGAGGCTATGGAGTAGCTTCGTTGCGCCTGGTAGCCGTCGGGCGCGGTGAGGCGCACGTCGTAATGTTGCCCTGCCCGGTGCGCTATCCAATTCGGTATGGTGAGGGTGAACGTCTTGACCTTCGGCGTCTCCGGCTCGATAGCCTTCACCGTAGCAATTTGCCACTCTAAAGTCTGCTTCATATTCCTGGCTCCCGTGCTTAGTTTCACAGTCCAAAGTCCAAAGTCCAAAGTTCAAAGTTCAAGGTTCAAAGTCCAAAGTAGTCGTTAGTTATCCGTCTATCGTCTATCGTCTATCGTCTATCGTCTAATCTCCGCTGTACCGTTCCTCCTTCCAGGGGTCGCCGTGATTGTTGTAGCCGAACGATTCCCAGAAGCCCGGTTTGTCATTTTCCATCAGTCTGATGCCGCGTATCCACTTGGCGCTCTTCCAGAGATAGAGGTGTGGCACGACCAGCCGCGCAGGCCCGCCATGTTCCGGCGCGAGCGGCCCGCCGTCGTACCTGTATGCGACGAACGCCTGGCCGTTGATTACATCGGTCAGGGGCATGTTGGTGACATACCCGCCATCGCAAAAGGCAGTGACGTACCTTGCCCTGCGGTCGAGGTTGACGTGCTCCAGGAGGGTATCCACGCTGACCCCTTCCCAGCGGGTGTCGAGCTTGGTCCACTTCGTTACGCAATGTATATCTACGACGAAGCTTTGGGTGGGAAGCTCCAGGAACTCCTGCCACGACCACCTGACAGGCTCGCTCACCAGCCCTTCAATCGTGAAGCTCCACTGATCAAGCTGGGTGCGCGGAGTTGGCCCGGCTGAGAGGACCGGGAAATCGTTTGTGACATACTGGCCGGGTGGGACGCGAGCCGCTGCATCCGTGCCACGCCTCTTGCCTACAAATCCCCGCGAGATAAAACGGTCTGCCATGTTCTGCTTCCTCCTTATTTGGGAGGCAGGACCTTCTGCCTTGCCTCTGCGAGCGCTTCTACCTGACCTCCGGACTTATGGGGATGAAGGGGTCGCCGTCTATTCCCCAACTCGCCACACGCGTAGGGGTGATCCGGATGAAGTGCGAGTCGACGCCGGGCATGAGTAGCTCTCCTCCCTCGTTCAGAGCCTCGGCCCGCCCACGCACCTCTATACCTCTTGGCTTCCTCGGCTCAGGCACATCGTCCACCACGATAGCTGCTTTCCCGGTACGTGCGACGTCGCGGAACTTCTTGCTCGTCCCGATACTACTGCCCACAACGTCTATAGTGTCCAGGTTAGCGTTGTAGCGGAAGCGCGACGGTACTACGTGCGGCTCACCCTCCGCGCTCACCGTCGCCAACCGGCCTATGCGCTGGCTCTTCAGGTATTCGACTTCATTCTCGGTGAATACGCTCATGTCGCGTCTCCTCGTTGGAAACCTCGATTTGCGGGGTGACATGGTTATGATCGAGACCCTGGGCTATTAGAATAATCCTGGTGCTGATAGAGGCGGTTCGTTAGTGTAGAGGAAGGTGACGGTCCCGGTAGGCAGATCAAGCATAGGGTTGCTCCGATATAGCCGGATAGCCAGAACGACCCGGTCCAATACGGGCGTCTATCCGGACAATCGGAGTCATTATAACCGCGCTTTATGAGCCTCGCAAGCAGCCGCGGACCGCCCTGGTTAGAATGGGAGTCTGTTCACACGCATGCCTATGTAAAAAGTGCGCGGCACATAGACTTCTCTTAAGATGTGCCGTTCACTTTTGGCTTATCTATGTAGGGAGAGGACCAGGGAAGCGGAGGCCATGTTGCATACAGCTAACTTCACTTCAAATAGGAATTCCTTAAGATGTGAAGTGAAGTTATAAGGAGGATTGGGCTTCTGACGCTGGATGAATCTAATCTACCAATAGACTTCTCTTAACGTGGGAAGATTAGTTTGTGGCCCGATCCATCTCCCTTGCCTCTGACCTGAACGCTTACGCCTGCGCCGCATATATAGGCAGGCGACGCTCACTGTGCTCGATTTGTGCGAGGAGAGAACCAGGGAGTAGGGGGCCAGGTGGCCTAAACCTAACCTCCGATAGGGATTCCTTAACAGCGGAGGTTAGGTTCTAAGGAGAGTGCTTCTGACACTTGTTAAATCTTATCTTGAAATAGACTTCTCTTAAAGATGTCAAGATTAGTTTGCGATCCTCTCCACCGCCCTTACTCCTGATCTAAACGCTTACACCTGCGTCGCTTACACGGATAAGCGTCTTAGCTTCGATTCCTACTTTAGTGCTTTGCAGGTATATTCGCTTCTGTATTGAGCAACCATCCTTTGTCTCGCAGGTGTTGCCAGGCTTTATAAATATGCTCAGGCTTGTAGCGCTGACTCTTACGCTTGCTCCATTGTTGTACTTTCCTAATAGCCTCGTCTGGGTCAGTGGCGGCCAAGAAGTCACTACGGGCAACCCAGTGGACCGTTGCTAACAATTCTAGACCATAGCCACTCTCGAACCCTTCTATGAGATTGCGTACCCTGTCTATATGTTCGTTCGCCTCCGGTGTGTTAGCCAAATAGTGATAGGCCATTTCTGCTGCTTTGGGCAGTATGATCAGGCTAGGCTTGCGACTCCGGTCCCCATATCCGCGAATATAGTGGCCTTCTATATTTTGCAGCACATGATTTAAAGTTTCGGCGTAGGGTCCAAATTGTCCCTTCGAATAATTCAATTTAAGGGGTTCTCCTGCGATTTGAAGGAAGTAGGCCAGCTTCTGAATCGCTATTAAGGTTAATTCATTGCTGATAGTCTGATAATGCTCTAATAAAGCCAATACCGAAGCCCTTGCGCGGGTCATCTTCGGTTGCCGAGTAGCCACAGGCATAGTCGTTTCTTCGGGCGCTTCTTGTGGCTCGAAGACGTATGCCTCCACATCGGGAAGCGTGCTAAATGCCTCCTCAATAAGGGGTTTAACTTGCGACCATTCTAATCCACCATTACCACAGCCTAATGAAGGCACCGCAATAGAGTGGATACCTAACCGGTGAACCTCAGCGACCAGTGAAAGTAAGCCCGTTTGTATGTCCTCAAGTCGTGATTTACTCTTCCAATGGTTCTTAGTTGGAAAGTTGATTATGTATCGTGGATTAGTTAGATGCTCAGTAGGAACCACAAGTACCTTACCCAGCTTCATGTTACCTTTGCGGCACGCTTTGAGGTACGCGCGGAAATTCTCCGGGAAAGCAAGTTTAAATTGCAATGCAATGCCCTTCCCCATGATACCTACGCAATTTACGGTATTGACCAGTGCTTCGGCTTCTGCCTCCAGCAAGTTCCCTCGCTTGTACTTGATCATTTATCCTGACCTCAACCTCAGTAATACCAACCACGCCGAACTATGATTGGGGGCTTGTGTCCAGAGTTTTCCAGGCTCTCCGTGACCAGCCTTTTCATGTCTCTATTGATCACACCCACCTCGGTAATGAGTTCCCAGGGGCACGACTTGTAGACCAGAAACTCGGCCTGTCTGCGTCTTACACGGTCACTATCCTCATCGCTTTTAGCCCAAAACCTTAAGCGCATCAAGCTCCAATCAATCTGATCCAGGTAGCTTAAGTCCTCATAAAAATCGGTGTATTCAATAATGCTATGCCCATTGGTGAAAACGAATGGTAGTCCTGCTTCTCTCACTGCCTGGGCTGTGGAAACCAAGTATATCAATGGCTGCTGGCCTTCGTCGTAACTTTGCACATTACCCCTGCTGATGGCGTAAAGCATAGGGGAGCGAGTAGCAAAGTAAAAGGGAACGTAATCGTGTATGACCCCGCCAGGCCCGCATGGCACGCTTTTTCGTGCGCGTCGCCGTTGAACATTGCTATAGGCTATATTGACATATGGGATACCTGACTGGCGCAAGATATTAGGCGAATTTAATTCCCCTGCTTCAAGGATGGAGGCAAGGTTTTCCAAGTGGGTAAAATGATAGATGAATGTAGGAGTTGTGAGCACGGCTATTCTCCATACCACCTCACATTATAGCACTTCCGTTCTAAAAACTCAATCTGACGCATACGCAGTCGCCTGCTCCAGGCTCATGTCGCAACCTTCCTTCCACACAAGCATGAAGCCCTCATCTCCCAGACCGAGAGCGCACGGCGTCGCGGTTGCGGTCGTAATCGGCGCGGTCGTAGGGGGAGAGGCGAGCGCCCACCGCCTCGAATAGCGTCTCAGCAGCGCCGTAAATACGCGCTGCCTTCTCCGGTTGGCCTTGCACCGCGAGCACTCCTGCCAGCCCTGCCAGGCAGAGAGCTATCCCTTCCTTGTTGCGCTGCTCCTCGCGCAGGGCCAGGGCCTCCCTGAAGAGGCGTGATGCGCGCTCGTAGTCCTCCTGGTAATGGGCTACATACGCCAGGTTGTAGAGAGACCACGCGATGCCTGACTTGTCGTCCAATTCCTTATACAAGCTCAGTGCCTCTTCGGCGAGGGTGCGCGCCTCGTCGAACTTCCCCTCGCATCGCGCCACTTCGCTCAGGCTATCGAGGGAGATGGCGAGGTTCCAGTTAGCCACCAGCATCGTGTAACCCTGCCTTATCACCAATCCCTCCTCCACCAGGGAGCGGGCGGTGGCATAATCGCCGTGGAGCAAGGCGAGCCTACCCATGCTGGTGAGGGGGAAGGTGGCACTGTACATATCTCCCGTTTTCCGGTACGTCACCAGGCTCTCTTCGTACCACTTACGTGCCTCCTCGTCGTCGCCTTGCGCGAGGGCCACGTCTCCCAGCGAGAAGAGGGCCATGGCGAGGCCGGGGACGAAGCGGCTCTCCCGGTACAGTTCGATACTCTCTTTCAGGTAGGCGCGCGCCTCGACGTAATCGTTCTGGAACTGGGCGGACATCCCTAGCGGGTGCAAGACGTGCGCCAGATTTGCTCTATCCCCAAGCGCCCGCATAATGGTCGCGCTCTCCCCCAGCTGCGCACGCGCAGATGTGTAATCCCCCTGGATGAATTGCATGTACCCAATCATGTAGAGAGCCATCCCTCTCACCTCATCGCCGGTGGGGGATGTCTCTGCCGTCAATCTCTCGCTCTTTTCAAGGAGGGTGTTCAGCCACTTGCGCGTTTCCGCTACCGTTACGTCGCTGATGAGGAAGTAGGGGAGGGTGCCTGCTACGTGCAAGACCAGCCCGAATTCGTCGTGCTCTAGCGCCCACCAGAGCGCACTCCATACATTCTCGGAGTCCAGTTGCAGCTCCTGCACGGCGTCCGACTGCATGGTGTATAGAACGTCGGGGTTGTCGAGGTCTTTCAGGAAGAAGTGTGCGTGCTCCCTCCCCAGCTCCAGGGCCTCCCCACTATGGGCTAGCTTCTCCAGGGCGTACTCCCTTATTGTCTCCAGCATCCCAAAGCGCGATTCTCCCTCGGAGCCTTCCACCTGTTTGAGCAGGCTCTTACCCGCCAGTGACATCACGCCATCCAGCACGTCTATTTCTAAAGGAGTTCAGGAACCAGGAGTCAGGAGTCAGTTTAGCAGAAGACGTCCTGACTCCTGACTCCTGGTTCCTGACTCCTCCGCTACACACAGTCTCGGCAGCTTCCAGGGAGAAGTTGCCCGCGAAGACCGCCAGCCGCCGGAAGAGCATCTGCTCGCCCGCGTCGAGGAGGTCGTAGCTCCACTCGATAGCGCCCCGGAGGGTCTGCTGGCGGGCGGGGAGGTCGCGCGCGCCGCCTGTCAGTAGCTTGAGCCTGCTCTGTAGTCGCACGAGCATCGCCTGTGGCGAGAGGACCGCGATGCGAGCGGCCGCAAGCTCTATCGCCAACGGCAGCCCATCCAGCCTGTGGCATATCTCCGCCACCGCGGGGGCCGTTTCGTTGGTAATAGCAAAGTCGGGCTTGACCGACCTTGCGCGCTCGATGAATAGGCGCACTGCCTCGTACTGCGACATCTGTTCGAGGGTGTGCAGGCGTTTGCTGTCGGGGAGGCCGAGGGGAGGGACGGGGAATTGGTGCTCGATGTAGAGGTGGAGCGCCGCCCGGCTCGTGACCAGGACTTTCATGCGAGGTGCCGCCGCTATGAGGTCGGAAATTAGAGGTGCAGCTTCAAGTAGCCCCTCGAAGTTGTCGAGCACGAGCAGCATCTGTTTGTCTTGAAGGTGCTGCTTCAGCGTATTCGCCAGTGGCTGGTTCGGTCCCTCTTTGACGCCAAGAGTTTGGGCAATCGTGGGCAGGACCAGATCGGGGTCACTGACGGAGGTGAGGGCGATGAGGTATACGCCATCATCGAAATGCTCTATGACCTCGGCGGCCACCTGCATAGCCATGCGGGTCTTGCCAACCCCTCCCGGCCCGGTGAGGGTGAGCAGGCCTACATCCTCCCGCAGCAGCACTTTCTGGATAGCAGCCAGGCCTCCTTCTCCCTGCCGATGAGGGGGCTGCGCTGCATGGGGAGGTTGTTGGGGCGGTTGTCGAGGGTCTTGAGGGGCGGGAAATCGGAGGGTATGCCTGGCACCACGAGCTGGAAGACCTGCTCCGGGCGCTCCAGGTCTTTGAGGCGGTGCTCGCCCAGGTCTTTCACATCTAGTTCAGAGTTCAAAGTTCCAGGTTCAAGGTCAAGGCCATTATCTTTGAACCTGGAACTTTGAACTTTGAACTCTGAATGGAGGAAATCGCGTACTAGGTTATAGGTGGCCTGGGAGAAGAGGGTTTGCCCGCCATGAGCGGCGGAGCGCAGGCGGGCACAGCGGTTTACCGCGCTCCCATAGTAGTCCCCCTCTTGCAGGTCTGCCTCGCCAGTATGGAGGGCCATCCTTACTTTTAGTTCAAAGTTCAAAGTTCCAGGTTCAAGGTTATCAGGCTTTGAACTTTGAACTTTGAACTTTGAACTCAGCGCAGGCCATGGCTCGTCATGGAGGGCTTTCTGGATAGCGGCTGCGGCCATCACAGCGTCCGTGGCGCGTGGGAAGACCGCGAACCTGCTATCGCCTTCCCCGCGTGGGCGCACGATGCTTCCCGAATATTCGCCCACCAAACTCTCTATTAATTCGTCATGGCGCGCCAGGGCAGCGCGGGCCGCCTCCGGGTATTGCTCCCAGAATTGCGTGCTTCCTTCTATGTCCGTGAATAAAAATGTGACTGTGCCGGTAGGCAATGTGGGCATTGGATCAGCTTTAGGTTATAGCCATATCACGCGGCGGGCGCTGTTACAAATGATATGCTCAAAGGCTGAGAGTTCTCGTTCTCCGTGCTCAATCTGGTCGGCAATTACCCTCAAGGCTAATGCCTGGCACCCTGGCGGTAGCTTCTTGCACAGTGCTTCCATACACAAGCACCCCTGGAAGCTCCAGCACTTCGGCAATCCAGCGTTCATCTTCCTCTTGTTCACATTCGATTGTGATGATCATCGGTCATCTCCATACGTCTGTAAGCACATATTTATCGCTGCCATTGTACCACGCACCTACTGTGTAAGCTTACTGCCTATACGTGGGTCTGAACTAAATCGCCTTTATCTCCCGTCCTTCAATGCGTACTCTATCGCCGCCTCCACCGTCATACCGCGACCCTCCTGCCACGCGCTCTCCCAATCCGCCTCGTCCAATTGTGCCTTCGAGGAGGCTACGTGGCGCTCCCATTCTATGCGCTCTGCGGGCCACCTGTAGGCGTCTGCCGCCAGCCTCAGCGCTTCAGAGGCTCCGAAGAGACGCGCCGCTCTCTCAGCTTCCCCTTGCGCCCCGGCCAGCGCCGCGAAGCCCGTCAGGCACTCCGATATCCCTTGCTTGTTCCCTATCTCTTGTTGAAGTCTCAAGCCCTCCGTGTACAACTCCCTCGCTTTCGAGTAATCGCTTTCCGCGAGGGCCACGTACCCCAGATTGTGCAGCATCGCCGGGATGTCTCCCCTTCCCTGGTGCTCCCGAAATATAGCGAGGGACTGGTTATACAAAGCTCCTGCTCGCGGGTAGTCACACTCGATGCGCGCTATATCGCCCAGGTAATTTGATGTCTGCGCGTAAGCGTAAAAGTCCCCTAGCTCCTTCGCAACCGCCTGGCCCTCTTCCAGGAGGCCGCGCGCTACCTCGTAGTTCTCGCTGAGGAAAGCCACCACCCCCGCCGTCATCAACCCCAGGGCAAGTCCCGGCTTCGCTTCTTCCCCTAGCTCCCTGAATAGAGCGACCCCTTCGTTGTTTATCGCAACTCCCTCTGCATTCCCTCCAAAGGCCAGCACGGCCCCCAATATGTACGAGGCATAAGCAAGCCCTAGCTTGTCCCCAATCTCGCTCGCTATGGACCTGCTCTCTTCAAGGAAAGGTCTCGCTGTGGTTACATCGCCTGTGAGGAAGGTAATGTAGCCCGCGGCGTACAATGCCCTGGCTCGCACGCTCGTTCGCTCCGAAGGCCCTGCCAGTAACGCCTCCATCCATCTGCGCCCCTCGCTCAAGTGTCCACCGATATGCCAGAAGCGGTGCAGCGCGACGCCAAGCCGCAACCCTATCTCCCTATCTCCTTCCCCCGTGAGGCTCCATTCCATGGCTGCCCGCAGGTTGTCATGCTCCGCTTCCAGCTTCCGCATAGCTTCTCTCTGCCTGGGGCGCTGTATCTTCTTCTCCTCTTCCTCTGCCACGAGCAGATAGTAATTGGCGTGCGCTCTGCGTGCCGCCTCCATCTCGCCCTCCTCGACTAGCTTCTCCAGGGCGTACTCGCGTATCGTCTCCAACATCACGAAGCGGGCTTCGCCATCCTCAGTCTCAACCTGGCGCAACAGGCTCTTGTCTACCAGTGACGACACTCCGTCCAGAACGTCTATTTCTAAAGGAGTCAGGAACCAGGAATCGAGGAGTCAGTTTAACAGAAGACGGACTAACTCCTGATTCCTGGTTCCTGACTCCTCCGCTGCACACAGCTTCGGCTGCTTCGAATGTACAGCCCCCAACGAATATCCCCATGCGTCGGAAGAGAGTGCGCTCCTGTGGAGAGAGGAGGTCGTAGCTCCAATCAATCGCACCACGTAAGGTCTGCTGGCGCGCGGGGAGGTCGCGCGCCCCACTCGTCAGTACCTTCAGCCTGCTATCCAGCCTAGCCAGGATGGCCTGGGGAGTGAGGAGTTTGACGCGGGCGGCGGCCAGCTCGATAGCGAGGGGGAGGCCATCCAACCGGTTAGCGATCTCGGCTATAGCGGCAGCGTTATCTTCGGCAAGCTCAAATCCAGGCTTGACGCCCCTGGCGCGCTCTACGAAGAGGCGGACGCTCTCGTACCTGGCAAGCTCTTCCAATGGAGGTAAGCGTTGCGAGCAGGCCTGAATGCGCGGTGGAAGTTGCAGCGGGGGGACGGGGAACTCCTGCTCGCCGTATATGTGCAGCACCTCGCGGGTGGTGACGAGCACCTTTAGCTGGGGGCTGGATGCGATCAGGTCGCTCACTACCTGTGACGCGCTCACGACTTGCTCGAAGTTGTCCAGCACGAGGAGCAATTCCCTCTGCCGCAAATATTCCTTCACGTCCTCTATCACCGGGCGGCTCCCTATCTCGGTGATACAGAGAGCGCCAGCTATAGCGCTGGGCACGAGGGCGGGGTCGCTTATGGCGGTCAGTGGGACGAAGAAGACCCCATCCTTGAACTGTTCCAGCGCCAACGCCGCCACCTGTAGAGATAGCCGGGTCTTCCCGGTCCCACCCGGACCGGTGAGCGTCAGGAGCTTTGTTTGCGGGCGGGCCAGCAGCTCTTCCGCCTGCTCGACTTCCCGCTCTCTCCCTATGAAGCCGGTCGGTTGAACGGGGAGGTTATTCGGGCGCGCGCTCAGCGTCTTTATAGAGGGGAAGTCGGAGGGGAGGTCTTCACTCTCCAGCTGGTAGACGTGCTCTGGGCGCTGGAGGTCCTTGAGGCGATGTTCCCCCAAGTCGCGCAGGCTCACGCCTCGTGGCAGGCTGTCGCAAATCGAGCTCATAAGTAGCCTGGGAGATGAGGGTCTGGCCGCCGTAGGCAACAGCCATGAGGCGGGCGATGCGGTTCAGGTGCGCGCCAACGTAGTCCCCTTCCCTGACCTCTCCCGTCCCTGTATGCAGGGCCATGCGTACTTTGATGGGCGCTACCGCGGCGTCCCATCCCTCCGCGTTCAGCGCACGTTGGGCTGATATTACGGCGTCAAGCGCGTCAGCCGCCAGTACGAAGCTCGCGCAGAAGGCATCGCCCATCCTTCTGAAGACGACGCCTCCGTTGGCCTCTATGGCGTCGCGCATGATGGTATCGTGGCGCTCGACGGTTAACTTCATTACGCCTGCGTTCGCGTCCCAACGTATGGTGCTGCCCTCAATGTCCGTATACAGGAAGGTGAGGGTCCCAGTCGGTAGATCATGCATGGTCAATTCCTGAGATGTCCATGATCGGACTGCGTACAGACTACGCCGCCAATAAGGGGCATTATACCACTTCTGCCTTTTTTGACAGGATTTACGCAGAGACGAAAGACGAAAGATGAAAGACGATAGACGATAGACGTTGCGTGATTTGTGTAAGTCCCATCGTGTTTGTCATGATGTGGCCTCTTACATCGGCCAGACCTTACCGCTCTATGCCCCTTATGCTATAATTGGGGCCGTACCAGCCCTGAGACGGGCAAATAGGAGGCTGGCGAAAGACGATGCGTGATGCATGAGTATTGCACCGCCAAGACGCCAAGAGCACCAAGAAACCGCCAAGATTCTTATGGGTTAGCTGATTATCGTCTATCGTCTATCGTCTATCGTCTTTTGTCATTTAAATTGAGGAGGGTATAACAATGGATGGTGTCTCGTTGCTTCGCTTGCAACTGCAAATAGCGCACGAAGTTCTTGAAGGCACGATGATGGACGTAACATCGGAGCAGGCCCAGTGGACGCCACCAGGCGTGGCAACCCCACTTGGGGCCAGCTACGCCCACACGGTGCTGTCGGAGGATATGGTCATCAATGGTATGTTGAGGCACCAACCAACTCTGTCAATGACGACATACGCAGGCAAGCTAGGCGTCAGTGCGCCGCAGCCGATACCCGGTTCCGGCTGGACGGAAGCGTACCCTGCCTGGACGCGGAGCGTGCAGGTGGACCTGCCCGCCTTGAAGGAGTACGCGCAGGCCGTTCATCGCAGCTCCGACGAGTACCTGGCCTCCCTGACCCCTGAGGACCTGGACAGTACTCTTGATCTTTCAGCAATAGGAATGGGCCAGCCTACCCTCGCCTGGGCGTTCAGTATACTGGTCATAGGCCACATCAACAATATCGCGGGGGAGATTTCCTGCCTGAAAGGTCTCCAGGGCGCTAAGGGTTACCCTTTCTAAAAGGAAAAAGGATAAGGGATAAAGTATAAGTCCTTGTTACCTTAGTCGGTCCCACCAACAGGGGGCACTGTGCATTGGCAGCCGCACTGTAGGGTGATGGTTACTGGAGCATGATGGATAGCTATTCCAGTCGTCCGGTAATGGGTTACGACACCGGAGCGGGGGTCTACCACGACTACGTCGTCTACGTCTTGCGCTAGGTAGAATTGGGGGTTGAGCGTGACATCTTTAAATTCGTAGCCTGGGCTGATGATCTCAATCACTGCCTGGGGAATTACGCTCAGAGCTTCGTCTTGTATAGAGGCAGGGTACAGAATATGGCGATGTCGGGCCTTTTGAGTGACCCATCCTTGAACCGGATGTACACATCGGCAGCGTGCCTGCACTCGCAACCCTTGTCATCTTCGGCTAGAGGTGTTATTGAGGTTTGAATTGCGTAGACCATCATCTGGTGACGTATGCCCGGCGAGGCTTCCCAGGTCGGGATACCGCCTGTTATCTCTAGCTTTATGGCACCAGCACTCAGCAGTTGTTCCAGTTCTATATCTGTGAGGGCCATAGCTGTATCCTCCAATGCCATTAGTCTTACACTGGTATTATACCGTCTGGGATCATACTGCACTGCCTCCGCCAGATGCGCCGCCTCTATCTTCTCACTCCACTCTCTGATAATAGAATAATTGAGCTAAAGAGGTTGTAACAACTTGTGGATGCCCTCAATAATGGCTCTTACTCTCTGCCGGGAAAGCGTTCCAATCTTCTCCTCTAGCTCTCGCTTGTCTAGGGTGTACATCTGCGAGACCACTACGACGCTTTGCTCCGGTAGGTTGGCCTCACCCAAGTCAAGCAAGATGTTGTTTGGTGCTTCTGCACGCCTGAGGTTGGTGGTCAGCACGCACACAAGAACGGTATTGAGCCTGCTGTGATTGAATAAGTCATTCTGAACGACAACAGAAGGCCGTCTATAGCCAGGCCCTGATCCCGTAGGTGTCCCTAAATCAACCCAGAATACGTCCCCCTGGTTGATCAGCACCCGTCTTCCGTCTCTATCGAGAGTCTTTTTTGGCGCTCACGCATGGCCGCTTGCCACTTCTGTTCGCTGTCGTCAGGGTAATCACCATAAGCAGACGCAATTTGCTTACGCGTCTCTTCATGCGCCTGCTGCCGTTCTATAAGCTCCTTAAGGGCCAGTTCAACCAACTCATCATTCGTCAGATCCATGTCGGTTGTTAGAGTCTCTATTTCGCACAGCAGCGATTTCGGCAGGGAGATTGTAATCTGCTCCGCACCTGGTGTAACTACGATGGTTGTTGCTCTTTTCCGCATAGCGTTACCCTGAATAAAGAAGCTATATACTTAATTCACCATGAGCACAGAATAGTGCTTATATTATAGCACAGATTATTGAGGCTGCCTGGGCCTATACTGCACCGCCTCCGCCAGATGCGCCGCCTCTATCCTCTCGCTCCCCGCCAAGTCCGCAATCGTCCTAGATAATTTCAATATTCGGTGGTACGCACGCGCCGACAGGTGCATCTGCCTCATCGCCGCCTTGATGAGCGATTGCCCAGCCGCGTCCAGCTCGCAGTACTCCCTTATCTCAGCAGGGTGCATCTCCGCGTTGCACGCCACTCCCTGCACACCCTTGAAACGCTCCCTCTGTATCTTGCGTGCCAGCTTCCACCCTCGCCCGTATCGTGGCGGAAGGCTCACCCAGCCTGCGGTCGGAGAGCTTCTCGTAGTCCACGCGAGGCACTTCTATGTGTATGTCCATGCGGTCGAGGAGCGGCCCGCTTATCTTCTTCTGGTAGCGCGCTATCGTCGTGTGCGAGCAGGTGCATTCCTTCACGGGGTCGCCGTAGTAGCCGCAAGGGCACGGATTTTGGGCGGCCACGAGGATGAAATTAGCGGGGAAGGTCAGCGTGCCACTGGCGCGGGTGATAGTCACGATCCTATCTTCCAACGGCTGACGCAGCGTCTCAAGCGCCTGCCCGCTGTACTCCGGCAGCTCGTCCAGGAACAACACGCCCCTGTGCGCCAGCGTGATCTCCCCAGGCCGGGGCACTCTGCCGCCGCCCACCAGCCCGGCGTGCGATATGGTGTGGTGCGGCGCTCTGAACGGCCTCTGCCTGATAAGGGGCATACCAGACGGAAGCATCCCAGCTACTGAGTAAACCTTAGTAACTTCCAGCTTCTCTTCATTCGTCAGGGTGGGTAAAATGGTAGGCATACAGCGCGCCAGCAGCGTCTTGCCCGCACCCGGCGGCCCGCTCATAAGTAGATTGTGCCCGCCACTCGCCGCCACTTCCAGCGCTCGCTTCACGTGCTCCTGCCCTTTAATGTGGCTCATATCGACAGGATAGTGGCCGTCCTGCTCTCCGTCGTCCTCCTCTGGCTTCAGCACGTACGGCACTATCATATCCGCCGCCAGCGGGTGGTTGTTCAGGTGCAGCACCAGCTCCCGCAACGTCTTCACGGGCAGCACATCCATCCCATCTATCAACGCGGCCTCCGGTGCGTCTTCGGCGGGCACGTATACCTTCTTGATCCCGCGCTCCTTTGCCACCGCCACCATTGACACTACCCCTGTCGTGTGCCGCACACCCCCATCCAGGCTCAACTCCCCAAGGAAGACCGTATCTTTGAAGTCGGCGTGTATCTGGTCGGTCGCCGCGAGCATCCCCAGCGCGATAGGGAGGTCATACGATGGCCCCTCCTTGCGCAGGTCGGCGGGCGCGAGGTTTACCACGATGCGCGACGGCTGCGGCAACGTGCCCCCTGAGTTGTGTATGGCCGACCTCACACGATCTTTCAACTCGTTCACCGCTGCGTCAGGCAGCCCCACGATAGCCATCGAGGGCATCCCGGCCCGCCTCACGTCCACCTCTACCTCGATGAGCGACCCTTCCAGCCCCACTACCGCGCAACTCAATACTCTAGCGAGGGCCATGTTCTATCTCCTCTCTACTCGCTTCTTCTGGACCCTGTAGCCATCGCCCAACCACTTTGCTGAGACCTGTACCTTGCTTCCAGTAACCGCACTTTCTGTAGAACTCCACCGCATCATCCGTAAAGAGATAGATATGTTGCCCTTCCAATTTCGACTCAAGTACCGCCATCATGGTCCGGGCAACTCCACGGTTACGATATTGAGAGAGGGTCCATACGTCTACCACGTAAGCATTGCAAACCTCGTCAGATAGGGCACGCGCAGTGCCAATGATGCCGCCATCAGCGTAAGCGATAACGGCGACGTAGCTATTCTCAAAGGACTTACGTAGTTGTTTCGGTGTTCGCCCGTTGTCAAAGTCGTCCTCTGACAGGCGCGATTTCATCTCCTTCCAGTCAACGTTGCTGAGGTCTGTCTCATAGGTGATTTCACTGGACAAAGTTATGCCCCCTATAGTCTTTATACAGATAGGTAACGGTCTGATTATAGCACCCGTAGTATGCAGGGTCAATGAGACAGGCGCGAGAGGGTGAGGATATCTTTACGTAATTCTATGATTAGGGGCATTTGTATAGGTTCAACTTTGTATACTACAATTCGGTTGCGGGATCTTATTGTCTTTGGAGTAAGATCATGCTATACTTACTCTGGTAGTGGGCCACAGAGTTTTATGGGTCTACTCGAGAAGTCTACTTCGTTGCCAACTTAGTGATAAGTATTCACTAGGAGGGAAATGTGCCGTCACCCGATGATATAGGTAATTGGCTAAAGCTCTTCTTTGGAGAGCATGTACCCCCTTGGGTATGGTGGCTAGTTCTTTCTTTAGTTCTGCTGTGGTTTCTCTCGTGGCTTATTCCTGAGATATTTATCCGACTTAAGAAAGCAAAAGAAGAGATATGGCCACGCAATCCAGAGGAAGAGCGGCGAAGTAGGCACCGTCGGCGGTTTGCTTATCACATTGAGAGCGAAATCCATGCGCTGAACAGCCGCGAAGAATGGAAAGATTATCGTTTCGCCGAACTTGAGGCTGAAGTTGAGGCAGAAGGTCGAAGACGCAAATTTGGTATATTCCGCCTCTTGCAGAGAACGCAGAGAGGTCTCCGTCGTGAACGGTCTCTATCGAAGGCACTTGAGGTAAGTCAAGAGAGACTAATCCTATTAGAAGGTGATCCTGGGTCAGGTAAGAGTGTTGCGCTACGCCATCTAACCCAATTGATTGCAAGCCATGCTAGGGGGTTACGGAGCACAAAAAGTCTTATACCTATTTACGTGAACCTCAAAGGTTTAGAGAGGCCGAAAGGCGAAGGTGTAGATAGAAATCTAATCGAGAATTTTGTTAAGAGATCACTAAATAGAATTTAATGATCGTGACATTGAGGAGTTCCTTGAGAATGAATTCGACCGTGGGCTAGAGGAGGGTACTTGGTTCTTTCTCTTCAACTCGTTCGACGAGTTACCAGAAGTGTTGAGTTCGACCGAAGCTGACGAAACGATCAGAAGCTATGCTGATGCAATATCGGATTTCCTTCATGGTATGAATCAATGCCGTGGCATAATCGCCTCACGACAATTTCGCGGTCCAGGCGAATCTAATTGGCCGCGTTTTCACATTTTGCCACTTTCTGAAACTCGTAGGCGAGAATTGATTGAAAAAGCAGATCTTGAGCCTCGCCTAGAACAGACTTTAGTAGGTCAGTTAGGAGCCGCAGGACAAGATATCCGATTAATGGCAAGTAACCCTATGCTCTTAGGGTTGCTCTGTGAGCACATGCGGTCTGGACATCCCTTTCCAGAAAATGCTCATATTGTATTCGAGACATACGTAAACACTCGCTTCAGTCGTGACAGAGAACGGCTAGAACGTCGCTATAATCTAGAGCCAGCAGAAGTACGTGCAACCGCAGAGCTTGTAGCATTTACTATGAGTGCTGATAATGGGTTGGGCCTAAGGCCAACCAGGGATAGTCTAAAGCAAGCCCTGGTAAATCTGGGCTTTGAGTTAGTAACGAACTTTGATAATGTTCTGGATGCTCTTGAATATATCAAGCTCGCTCAGTCCGAATCAGTAATGATACCAGGTGAGCCAAGGTCTTTCACCTTTGCCCATCGCCGTTTTCAGGAATATTTCGCTACCAACGTAGTACTAAGGGAACCTGAGCGGGTAAAGCCAAGACAACTCTTGACTGATGCTCGTTGGCGAGAAACGGCAGTTGTAATGTGCCAAACACAGCCTCTGGGTGTATTATCTTCTCTCATTGAAGAAATGCGCTATCTTCTTGTCGAGATGCTCCCAACGGTTCCCGAGCTAATTGAGAACCCATTGGAATATGTAGAACACGCACCCACACCGGAAGAACAGAAGGGTAAGGCAGATATACTCCCCGAAAAGTTTGACTGGCCGCCGGGCGCGCTACACGTTCTAAGCCTTCTCCAAGCTGGTTTTGGCAGTCGGCTAGAAGACTTACCCGATGACATTCGATTACATGTTGGACGCTTGTTGATATCAGTGAGCGAAACTGGTACTCTGCGAGACAGAATATCCGCATTGGAGGTGGCAGGCACTATACCTTCGCCTGTTTTGCTATGGTTACTCCGAAGTGCTTTCGCAAGCTCAAGCCAGCTATTAAAGAATGTTGCTTATCAACAAGTGGCCAGGCTGGGAGAGATTCCGTCTGATATTGGGAATTCTATTCGTCAAGCTATCCTACTCCTAGCAGCTAATGGCCGCCTCCGGCGTGAATATTATGCAACGCGGGCACATTTAAATCGCCTTACTAAGTCCTCGGATCTTTTGGCCGTGGTACATCTCCTATTGTGGCTGCCGCGTGTTGATCTTATCCTATATTCAGTGCTATTCGTTACTTTGCTAATTTACACTGGTTCTATTATATCTCCCACATTGTTCCAACTTTCTTCTGTCGTGCTTGCCACGTTTATATCATATGTCAGCTTATCGTTAATAGATATGCATTTACGTAGTGTAGTGCATCAACGTGTGCGTTATGGCGAATCACGTACTGGAGCGTCAATTGCTTATTCTATAAGATCCTGGCTTAGTATATACATATTCGTTTTCATAAATGTTCGCCTGATAATTCTGCTGCTAGTTTCCTTGGTAATGCACTCTATATATATCACAATCCTGTATCTATACACGGCAATGTGGGCGCCAATGGCTCTACTCTCTGCACGAACTGGACAGTTTAAGAGATTACCGTGGTGGCCGATAATGCCTCTATGGCCACTGCTATACCTTGTGGCGCATGCCAAAACGAATGTAGTTATTACATTGGCATATCTTAAGAGGCGATGGAAAATCCTTCTGCTAGTAACACTAATACTTGTGTCATATATACTGTCGTTCCTGTTTGCAGTTGATAATTTCCAGCAGACCCTTACGGTCTGGATACCCTGCATAGCATGGGTATCGGTGGTAGGGATGCTCTGCCAACTATTGATAGCAGTTGTCCCTTGGCTACAGGATATGCTTCGCTGGCAGAAGTGGACGCGAAGTCAGCACTCCTCTATATCCGGAGATCAGCTTCTAGAAATGTTACGTCGCTATAACTATGATACGTACCGTATCAAATTCATTAGAGATATTCGGGAACAGATTCACTTGTTCCAACGAAAGAGACTGAAACCTTACTTGCGAAATTGGCGATCACAATAGAGAGAGATCAAATAAAGAGGATTGAGGGAATGGAGAGTACTCAAAGAAAACTATCGAAAAGTAATGAGGTCGATATCCCTTCACAAGAGCAGATGCAAGAAACGCCTCTCTATTCGGATAGCTTTGACACTTGGTACACTGAGTACACCAGGGGGAATAAGCACCGGTTAGGTACTTGGGATGCCGAGCTTCTTGATGAAATTAATTTGCTTCTTCAAGATGTAGAATCCAGCAGGCGAGACTAAAAGCGAGTTCCTGTAGGAAAACCAAATCCTGGAGAAATGATCCGCGTTCCGCAATAGAAGCTATTTGTAACTCATCTTTCAGGGCAATCAAACAGGCGCTGACCAGTGTGGATTTCTTTGTCCGCACCCCTCTTTAGGTGGTAAAATAAAGGAGTCACCCCTCTATCCCAGACAGGAGCGCAACCCCCTTGCCCGACAAAAAGACCAAGCCTAATACCAGCACAAACGGCGCTCCCAACGGCCAGATGAGCTTCGATCTCATGCCACACGTCGCGCCCGACCCTACCACTGAAGCGCCCCTTCCTGAAGAACCAGCCTGGCTGCGTGAAGCCCCTCCCCCGGACGACGGACCACAGACGACAGACGACACGGAACTATCCTCTTCGTCCTTCGTCCTTCGTCCTTCGTCTCCCTCAGCCGTCGTCCGCCGTCCGCCGTCCGCCGCCCGAGAAAGCATTCTCGTGGGTCTCAACCCCCAGCAGCGCGAAGCTGTAGAGAACACGCGCGGCCCACTCCTCATCATCGCGGGTCCTGGTAGCGGCAAGACCCGCGTCCTCACGCACCGCATCGCCTACCTGATGGAGGTGGAGGATGTGTGGCCGAGCCGCATCTGCGCCGTCACCTTCACCAACAAGGCTGCCTCCGAGATGAAGCAGCGCCTTGAGAAGCTGGTAGGCCCCCGCGCTAAGGAGCTAACGGTCGGCACCTTCCACTCTCTCGGAGCGCGCATATTGCGCCAGCACGCCGATGTACTCGGCTACCGCCGTGACTTCGCCATCTACGACGACGACGACCAGGTTGGCCTTGTCAAGCAGGCGATGAAGGACCTCGACCTTAGCGACAAGCAGTACTCGCCCCGCTCTCTACTCTCACGCATCAGCTCGGCCAAAGCGGTCCTTGCCCAGCCTGAGCAGGCTGCTCGCCAGGCCGAGACTTTCTATGAGGAAATCGCAGCCCGCGTCTACCGCCGCTACCAGGAGCTACTTATCGCCAATCACGCCCTCGACTTCGATGACCTCATCATGCTCACCATCGAGCTTTTCACCGCGCACCCCGACATATTGCGCCACTACCAGGAGCGTTATCTCTATGTCCTCGTAGACGAATACCAGGACACAAGTCACTCGCAGTACATCATGGTGAAGTTACTATCGGGTATACACCGTAACTTGTGCGTTGTGGGTGACGAGGACCAATGCGTTCCAGAGGGTGCTATCGTAACGACACCTGATGGAGACGCTCCAATCGAGTTCCATCCAGGTTGGTGATAAAGTTATCGCCGGATCAGGACGTGGTACTGTCGCGCAGGGCCGAGTATTGGAGATAAAAGAGCGCCCGTTCAAGGGCAAGCTAATAGAAGCCACCCTGCGGAGCGGCAGGGTATTTCGGGTGACACCGAATCATATGTGCTTTGCTAAGCTCGGTATTCGCGGCGATGTGCATTACGTCTATCTGATGTATCGCCAGGACAAGGGCTATCGAATTGGGATAGCTGTGGGTGCTCGTTCTGACGGCAGGCAGATCATGAATGGCTTGCTCGTTAGATCAAATCAAGAGCACGCTGACAAAGTCTGGATACTGAGGGTCTGCGCCACGCGGGAAGAGGCTACATACTACGAGAATTACTATGCGTATGAATATGGCATCCCCACGCTGATATTCCATACAGTTGGCCGTGGCGACATGGTCTTTACTCAGGAGAGCATAAACCGACTGTATGCATCTATTGACACTCGCGCACGTGCTGCTAAGCTAATGGCGGATCTTGATATCCATGTCAGCCATCCACATCATCGTCCGCAAGGCATCACAGACCACAATCATGCTCATCGTATGGTCGTTCATCTGACCGCGTTCGGGGGTAATTCTCCCTCAATTCAATCGCCCTGGTATCGTCATAGGGTATGGCTCAATACCACCAGTAAGGTTGTAGAACAGCAGATTATCCATGGCGGCATCGCAACACGCACTGCGTCACGAGGCACTTGGCGAGTAGAACGTGCTTTCATAGACCTAACTAAGAGCATATCCATGTCCGAGCAAATAGCTCACGCTGCGGGAGGTGCGGAAGTTGCTCGATGGTCGGCACTTACCACTGGCGATAAATTTGCTTTTCAGCCTGCCTCCCACCTGCGCCCAACCATGGTTGTGCCTGTTTACGAGGACGGTACGATAGTGGAGGACGAGATCGTGTCCGTTACGCACGTGGATTACGATGGTATGGTCTACGATTTGAACGTTGAGCACCTGCATAACTACACTGTAAATGGCGTGGTTGTCCATAACTCGGTCTACGGCTGGCGAGCCGCCGATATACGAAACATCCTCAACTTCGAGCAGGACAACCCCGACTCAAAAGTGATCGTCCTCGGCCAGAATTACCGCTCGACCCAGACCATCCTCAAGGTGGCCGATAAGGTCATCGCGCAGAACACCCAGCGCAAGCAGAAGCAGCTCTGGACCGAGAATGACGACGGCCTCCCCGTTACCCTCTTCGAAGCATACGATGAGAGCGAGGAGGCGCAGTACGTTGCCCGCGAGGTGCGCCGCCTAACCTCCTCCGGCTACTCCCACAAAGATATAGCCGTCATGTACCGCACCAACGCCCAGTCCCGCGAGGTCGAGCAGGCGTGTATGCTCTACAAAGTCCCCTACCAGTTGGTGGGCGGCGTGCGCTTCTACTCCCGCAAGGAGGTGAAGGACGTGCTATCCGTCCTCAAGGTGATGCACAACCCGGAGAGCAACGTAGACTTCATACGCCTGGTAGGCAATACCCCCCTCGGCAAGGGTATCGGCGCTAAGACTATAAGCGAGCTTGAGGTATATGCTGCCAGGCTGAATGTCTCCCTCTTCGATGCGATGCGCATCGCCATCAAGAGCCAGAAGCCGCAAAAGGCGGACGATTTACCCCCTGGCACGCCTGTCTTCGCCATCTCGGCCTCCAAGTTCGCCCCGCTCCTCGCCACCCTGGAAGAGCTTATCGCCTCCCGCCACGACCTGCCCGTAGTCGGCCTCCTCGACCTCCTCCTCGAAAAGACCCGCTTCCAGGAGTTCCTACAGGACGGCACCCAAGAAGGCGAAGAGCGATGGCAGAACGTCCTGGAGCTTCGCACCGTCGCCGAGAACTACGCCGACCTCCCTTCCCCGAGCAACTGGGCCGCTTCCTAGAAGACGTGGCCCTCATGTCAGACATAGATACCCTCAAGGAAGAGCGCGACGCGATTACCCTCATCACCCTCCACGCCGCCAAGGGTCTTGAGTTCCCCGTCGTCTTCATCGTCGGCATGGACGAAGGCATCCTCCCCCACAAGCGCGCCCTCGACGAGGAAGAGCTTGGCAAGACGGACGGCATGGAGGAGGAGCGCCGCCTCGCCTACGTGGGCATCACCCGCGCCAAGCAGCGCCTCTACATGGTCTATGCCTTCCGACGCACCCTCTACGGCATGACCCAGACCAACGGCCCCTCGCGCTTCCTCGCTGACGTCCCCCCTGAGCTTGTTACGGGACGCGACCCAGGCACCGCTTTCCAGCCTGCCCTATTCGGCGGCAAGCGCGCAACCGTCCCCCAGAAAGGCCTCTCTGCCGAGGACATCCTGAATAACAGGGCGAGTATCTACGGTAGCGGCAGGAGCGTGAGGGACCGCTTCAGTCCCTCGGACCGCCGTCCCACCCCTCCCACATCTCCTCGCGTCGAAAAGCGCCGTGAAGAGAAGCGCGAGCAGCAGCATAGTCGTCTCAACATCACCTCCGGGGCCGATCTTCGTGACCGCGCCCAGGGGTCAGCGATCAGGGATCAGGGGTCGGGGGGCTTCAAGGTGGGGGAGAAAGTTACGCACTCCGTCTTTGGCGATGGGCATGTGCTCGCCGTCAAGTCCGTCAGCAACGACGAGGAAGTGACCGTGATGTTCGGCAGGGTAGGGACGAAGCGCCTCCTGGCGAGCATGGCGAAGCTGGAGCGGGTAAGTTGAGAGCATGAAGCGCACACCCGCAGAACTAGCTGCTCAACTGACTATCGACCAATATCCCCGATCCGCATCTTACGACCCCACCTGGGTCATGGATAACCTGATGGGGCCGAACGTCCTGTGGCTTGCCGAGGCGCTGAGCCAGGTAATGGACCTCAAGCCGGGTATGCGCGTGCTGGACCTCGGCTGCGGAAAGGCCGTAAGCTCGATCTTCCTTGCAAAAGAGTTTGGCCTTCAGGTATGGGCAACCGACCTCTGGATCAAGGCGACCGATAACTGGAAGAGGATACGTGAGGCGGGCGTAGAGGAGAGCGTCTTTCCTATTTATGCTGAAGCACATGCGCTACCCTTCGCGGACGAGTTCTTCGATGCAGTCGTCAGCCTCGATGCGTACCACTATTTCGGGACGAACGACCTCTACCTGGGCTACATCTCCCGCTTCGTGAAGCCGGGCGGGCAAATAGGCATAGTCGCTCCAGGCGTGTTACGTGAGTTTGTTGGTGGCCTCCCTGAGCATTTGACTTCCTTTTGGGAGTGGGAGTTTTGGACTTTCCACAGCCCCGACTGGTGGCGAAACCATTGGGAAAAGACCGGCAAGGTTGAAGTAGCGCACGCCGATATACTCCCAGATGGGTGGAAGCACTGGCTCAAGTGGCTGGAGGTTTGCGCTGAAGAAGGGTATCCTTCTGGTCCTGATGAGGCAGAGATGCTGCGGGTGGACGCGGGACGCAACCTCGGCTTCACACGCATTGTCGCTCGTAAGAAATAACTTCGCCGCATTGCCTCACAATCCATTTATCCCCAAACGTTCAATCGCACAACTATTCGCCCTCCGGTTCGTTATATACTTGCAGGCCATGAACCGACATAGGAGGTATAACCATGTCCAAACGCTTACTTTCGCTGGTAACAGGAGCCGTCATTACCCTACTCGCAGCCACGAGCTACGGCCCCGCTGTGCAGCATAGCGCCGCGCAGACCGAGCGCCAATCCAATTGCCGGACCTTCAAAGAGACCAACAGGACCGTGTGCGGCAAGTTCCTCGACTACTGGACTACCCACGGCGACGTTGCTCAGCAGGGCTACCCCATCAGTCAGGAGTTCAAGGAAATCTCCGAGACCGACGGCAAGCAATACACCGTACAGTACTTCGAGCGGGCCGTCTTCGAGCTACACCCTGAAAACAAGGCACCTTACGACGTGCTTCTCTCTCTCCTCGGCACGATGTTCTACACGCAAAAGTACCCCAAGGGCGCGCCTGAGTTGCCTCCCGATATGAGGCCGGAGGCGGGCATGTTCTTCAAGGAAACGGGCAAGGAGATACGCGGTATCTTCCTGGAGTACTGGAAGAGCCACGGCGGCCTGATACAGCAAGGTTACCCGCTCACCAACCTCGTCTCCGAGAAGAGCGATCTCGACGGCAAGACCTACACCGTGCAGTATTTCGAGCGGGCGGTCTTCGAGCTACACCCTGAGAAGCAGCCCCCATTCAATATTCTTCTATCCCAGCTAGGCACGCTCCAGTACAGGAAGAAGTACCCTAATGGCGTATCCGCTGGACCTACAGCGGGCACCGTCTCTCAGGGCCAGTGGGGCGGTAAGGGGATCGGCCTGTGGATTGACGGCAAGAGCATCCGCCTCGATTACGACTGTGCGAATGGTGCGATAAACGGCGCAGCCATACCCCTCAATGCGGATGGGAGTTTCAAGGTGGAGGGTTTTTACACCCCGGAGCATGGCGGTAGTGACCAGGTAGAAGTCCCACATACGGCGCTCTATACCGGAACGGTCAAAGATAACATTATGATCCTCACCGTGAGCGTCTCCAACTCCTCAGTCACCAACCCCAGCGCTACAGGAGAGCAGGTTTACGGCCCCTTCACCCTCACACTGAGCGCGCAACCCGACATCCACAAATGCCTCTAACTCGTAAAGGATAAGGGATAAAGGAAAAAGGATAAAGTAGGGGGTAAGCTCCTCACTTTATCCTTTTTCCTTTATCCCTTATCCTTTCACGCCAGGTTCTCTATCTTCACAGGCTCCACGGGGTCTGCGAGGGGGAAGCTGAAGATGCGCGAGTAGAAGTATAGCTCCGAGTCGAGGGAGTGCTTGATGTTCTCTGCTCGCCGGAAGCCATGTTGCTCCCCTTCATAAGCGACGTAGGCGACCGGCAACCCCTTCTTTCTTAGCGCCTCCACCATCATCTCCGCCTGATTTGGCGGCACCACCTTGTCCTCCAGCCCCTGGAAGAGTATCATCGGGGCCGACAGTCTATCGGTGAAGTGTATAGCTGACCTATCGTAATAGAGGTCTATCCGCTCCGGGTAAGGTCCGACCATGCTATCCAGGTAGCGCGACTCGAACTTGTGCGTGTCTAGCGCCATCGCCTCAAGGTCGCAAATGCCGTAGTAGCTCGCGCCCGCATGGAACACGTCCCGGAAGGTCAGCGCGTTTAGAGTGGTATACCCGCCCGCGCTACCTCCCCTGATAGCCAGCCTCTGTGGGTCTGCCTCTCCGCGCTCCACCAGGTAGAACGCCCCGTTCACGCAATCGTCCACGTCCACCACGCCCCACTGGCCATTCAGCCTCTGGCGGTACTCGCGGCCAAACCCCGTACTGCCCCCATAGTTCACGTCTAGCACACCGATGCCTCGACTCGTCCAGTACTGTATGCTGAGACTGAGCAGACTGCTCGTCGCGCTCGTCGGTCCGCCGTGGCTGAAGACCACCAGGGGTGGCTTCTCGCCCTCTGGAGCTATAAAGTCCTTATTCTTGGGCGCGTAGAAGAAGCCATGCGCAGTCAGCCCGCCCTCGGTTGGGAACTCCACCGCCTTCGCCGCCGAGATATACCCTGGATCAACCTCGACATTGGACGCTTTGCGTAGCACTTCCTCATCATCCGTCGTCTGTCGTCCATCGTCCGTCGTCCATACCGCCACCCTGGCAAGCTCCGTAGGCGAGCCACCCACGAATGCTACTTTACCGTTTGCCACCTTCACGTTGCTTATATACGTATAGGGCGTTTGCAGCGTCTCCAGCTTCCCGCTCTCCGTGTCCAACTTTGCCAGGTGGTTCGCCCCGCGCTCGCTATAGGCACACACTATGGTTGAAGGCGAAAGGAACCCGTAAGTGGTCATCCCAAACACCCACTGCGGCAGGCCAAACTCCGCCTCCATCTCGCACAGGGCCTCTACCTTCCCCTCGCGCAGACGGTACAGGTTCCACCAGCCGGTCCGGTCGGAGATAAAGTGCAGCACCCCGCCAGGCGACCACTCAGGCTGAAACACGGACTCCTCCGGCCCGCCTGCCACCATCTCCATATTTTGGATCAGGCCATCATCGCCTATATCTCCCACCCAAAGCTCCGTCCCATCCCAGGGCATATTCGGGTGGTGCCACGTCAGCCACGCCAATCGTGTCCCATCCGGGCTGATGCGCGGGGACGAGTAAAAGTCGTTGCCCACGACGAGTATCTGACCACCTTCCTCATCACCGTCTACGTTTACAGCGACAAGGGTGTTGACGGCCTCCCGCGCTTCGACTGTATGGTCCTCGCGCACGCAGATAAGCTTTCCTCTCTGCTTGTCCATGACCGCATCGGCATACAGGAAGGCACGCTCAGGCGTGATAGGTTCAGGTTCTTTACCCCTGTCCTGCCTGTACAATCTCTGGTCCGCGTCATTGGAGAAATAGACGGTGCCCTCGGTCACCATGTAAGCCCCGCCACCGTACTCATGCACCCGCGTGCGGGCGTTGTAACCCTGTGGCGTTACATCCTCTATCTTCCCGTCGGGTGTGCGCCTCACCACGACCTGTCGCCCACCCTCCGAAGGGCGCGAACTCCGACCAGTACACATCTTCCCCGTCGAGCGCGAGCTGCCCCAGCCCAACGAACTCCGACACTATCAGGCTCGAAGTAATAGGGGACTTCCACGCCCCATAAGGCGCAACCTTCTGCTCTGCCATCTGCTCTCCAATCCTTCTAATTGTCTGCTTGCTAACTCGCTGTTTGATGTAGCCCCGCCAGCAGCCCCTCGGCCCGCTCCCGATATGGCCTCATCCCATGCGCCTTATAAAAGGTTATGGCATTCTCCAGGTGGCGCTCGGCAAGCTCGTTCTGCCCCAACGCCGCATAGCTCTGCCCCAGCACTTCGGAGAACATGGCTACTTCACTCTCGGCCCCGGCATCCCTGGCATTCTCCAGGGTAGCCTCTATCTCCCCTACAGCGTCGGTTTCACCCCCAAAGAAGCGTGCCGTAGCCAGGCCCACCTTCCCCATGTTCTCCACGTGGATTGCCCCAGACTGCCTTGAGCGCCGTAACGACTCCTGGAATGCCTCTATCGCCTCTGGCAGCTTCTGCGATTGCAGGTGTCCAAACCCGACGCAGGCGAATCCTCGACAAACACATTCAAAGCTACCGCTGGCAATCGCTTCCTTCACCCCAAGTTCAGCGTATTTCAGTGCGCGCTCCGGCTCGCCCATATCGAGGGAGGCCCAGGCCGTAAACAGATGCACGTCCGCATGCACCGCCAGATTATCCAGCCTCTCTACCAACTCTTCGGCGCTCCCCAGCAGTTCACGCGCCTCCTCGAACTCCCCTAACAGCGCGAGCACCATCCCCCTTGCCCCCAGTGCGAAAGCTTCGACCTCACGGTTTCCATGCTTGCGCGCAAGCTCATACGCGCGCCGGAATTGAGTCGCTGCCCCCTGCGGGTCGGTATCTAACATTGCCATGCCCATGGCGTAGTTAGGCAATACCACTAGCTTTTCATCGTCAAGCTCATCTGCGAGTTCCAGCGACTCTGCGAACGCCTTGCCGGAGTATGATGGGAGACCGCTTGCTATATAGACGCTGCCGCTCCGGATTAGCACCAGCGCCAACCTGCGCTTATCACCAATCGCTCGTGCGATCTTCTCAGCGTGGTTCAGCCTCTCCAGGATTTGCACGTAGGGCGTGAACTTGAATGTTGCCTCGCTCCAGCCGAGAATAGCGTCAATCTCCAGCCCAGGCGCTGGCTCCGGCAACTTCGAGATGCCCTCGAGCGCCCGCTCATAATGCCTAATCGCCTCGTGCAAGGCGTAGATTGCCAGCGCCTTCCGCCCCGCCTCCATCGAATAATGTACGGCCCGCTCCCAATCCTCTCCCTGCCAGAAATGGTGGGCGAGCATGGGCGCGGCCTCGTCAAGCCGCCCTGCGTACACCCCCTCCAGGACGGAACCTGCCCTCTGGTGGAATTCTTTGCGGCGCTTGAGAAGCAGGGAATTGTATACCGCCTCATGGGTCAGCGCGTGCTTGAAGATGTACTCAAGCTCAGGCGTGCGAGCACGCTCCCGCACCAGCTCGTCATTCGACAGCTTGCCGAGGTGGCTCTCTATGCCCTCTATCCTCTCATTCGCGGGCGCGGCCAGGCAGATAGAGTTGAGCACCCCATAGCCGAAGAGGCGGCCAACCACCGATGCGACCTGCGCTACGCGTTTAGTGTCGCTGGGGAGCCGGTCTATGCGTGACGTGAGCACTCCCACAAGCGTTTCGGGGATAGCCACGCTCGTGATGCTTTCTGTGGCCCGCCAGTGCCCTGCCTCCAGCACGATGTGGCCGGAAGCGATGAGGGAGCGTATCACCTCTTCCACGAAGAAGGGATTTCCCTCGGCCCTGGCAAGGATTAGCTCTCGCACGCTCTCCGGCAGCTGCTCTACATAGAGCAAATTGCCCAATAGATGCCGCGAGTTCATCCCCGGAGAGGGGGTTGAGCGCCACGTCCTCGAAGCGCTCACCTAACCGATTGCGTACTTCCTCTATCGTCGCCCAACTGGCCGCATCCTTGTCTGGCCGCAGGAGGCAGATGATAAGAAGGGGGTACTTCTCGACGAGGTCCGCCACCTTCCCCAGCAGGTCGAGAGAAGCGTCGTCCGCCCAGTGGAGGTCGTCGAATACGAGCACCAACGGCATTTCCTGGGCCAACCCGCACACATAGCCGCGCACTGCATTAGTGATATGCTCGACCAGCGCGTCCCCCTGCAACCCCTCGATGACTTTCAGGCTCTTCTCACTCTCCACCGCCAGCATCGCTTCCAGGAATGGCAGGTCGCCCCCCGGCAAAATGCAGCATTCCGAGTCGCACAACTTCGACAGCTTCCGGCGAACAGTTTCGGGTGCATCCCCTTCGTGCGCGCCGACTGACTGGCGAATAATCGCCCTCCAAGGGTAGTAGCTTATTCCCTTCCCATAGGAAATCGCCCGTCCCTCAAGCCACGTTACGGAAGGGGAGCCTTCGGTTGCCCCGTCATGCTGAAGCTCGGCAAGCAGACGCGACTTTCCCAGCCCCGCCTCTCCTACAACCGCTACGAAGCCTCCGTGCCCATCTCTCAGTTGCTCCACGCGGACTCGGAGGGCGTTCAACTCTCCCTCGCGCCCAACCAACGGTGAGCCTAACCCCTCCCTTTCAAGGCCGCGTGCTTTTTCCGCCGTCTCCTTAGGGGCTATGACCTCGTATGTCACTATCGGCGCGCTCTTCCCCTTGACCGTAAGCTCGCCCCGCGAACTCGAACTCGAAGGCGTGCTTCACCAGACGGTAAGTGTCGGCACTGACGAGCACGGTGCATGGTGCGGCGGCGCTTTGCAGCCTGGCGGCCAGGTTGGTGGTGTCCCCCATAGCCGTGTACTCGGTCTTGATCTGGTCCCCGACCATCGTCAGCACCGCCAGGCCAGTGTTTATTCCCACCCTCACGTTGAAGTCCACGTCATAGTCGCGCTTCACGGATTGGGCGTACTCCCGCGCCAGGGATTGTATCTCCAACCCCGCGCGCACGGCTCGCTCTGGATCGTCCTCGTGGGCGGCAGGCGCGCCGAAGAACGCTAGGATAGCGTCCCCCATGAGGCGTGCCACCGTGCCCCCGTACTTCGCCACAGCCGAGTTCATGAAGGCGAAAGCGCCGTTCATGATTTCAGCTATTTGCTCAGGGTCCAGTTCCTCGCCCATCGAGGTGGAGCCTACCACGTCGGCGAAGAGCACGGTGACGAACTTGCGCTCCCCCTCTACGGGTCGTGGGACGTGAGTGGGGGCTAGTGGAGTGCCGCAATTGGGGCAAAACCTAGCGCCTTCGGGATTATGCGTCTGGCAATTCGGGCAGTTCATTCTATTTCCTGCCTCCCATTATGAGAACCATTAGAGATGGGTAATGAGGGTATTATAACACCCCACCAGGAGTCCCCTATGTCCCATACGCCGCGACGAGCATCCCGAAGTAAGTAGGTGCCTCATATGAGAGCAGCTCACCGCGCATGGGCGTGTGCTGCAACGCGCCTGCGAGCATTACCGTCTGCCACAGCCCGTCCACTTTAGCCCTGTCCGCGAAATCGAGGTCTGCTTCCAACAGGCTATCCAGGTCGTTTCTGCGCACGGTCTCTACCACCATCGCGTCAAACTCTGCCGACGCTGGGTCGTACCCATACGGCCCATCGGCAGCATGGGCATGGCCCCAGTCGGCGCTCGCTACTAGGGCTACCCGTTTCCCCATCTCGGAGGCGACCTCTGCCACTGCGGTGCCGAAGTTGTATAGCTGCTCCAGTGTCAAAGTGCGCGATGGAGTAATGCTTACAATGGCTGGTGGCTTAGGCCAGCGTGCGCCAAAGAACCAGAGCGGCACTACTGCGCCCCAATCGAGGGGAGTGTAACAGCCATCCCCGCCGCTCGCTCCATAGATGGCCGTCACCATAGGTACATTATAGATACGGGCAGCGTGCTCAGCGATCTGGCGACCCAACTCCGTGTCTCCCGCCATGTCCACAGTGACCCGGCCTTGCCCTTGCTCACCTTCAAGCGTGCCGACCGCCCGCTCGGTGGTCATCACGCACACCGCGCCCGCCACCCGCACCCCATGTGGTGTGATTATTACCACTGTTTCGGGCTGCGCAGCTTCCATGTGGCGACCCAACTCCTCCATCGCCTGCCGGGTAACTTCCATGCGCGATGCGTTATCACCCGCAAGCTCAGGGATTACCTCGCTCCCGTGCGGTGCGATGCAGGCGAAAACCAATCCAGCCAACTAACTTGCTCCTCTAAGAACAATGATGAGGAGCAAAGAGATTCGCATAATGAAGCACCCTTCTACATGTCATTCCGAACGAAGTGAGGAATTTAGAAATCTATCCACCTGGCAAGCTTGGAGATTCCTCACTTCGTTCGGAATGACACTCGTTATATATTCGTTCTTGCATACGCTCCAGTCCGCGCAGGCGGACTTCGTAGGTGTAGCCCGCGTCTTCAGACGCAGGGCGACTCTAGCGACTCTGCCCGTAATTGGGAGCTTCCTTCGTAATCGTCACGTCGTGGGGGTGGCTCTCGCGCAGGCCCGCGCCCGATATGCGTATGAAGCGGGCGTTCTCCTGGAGCGTTTCGATGTCCGCTGACCCCAGGTAGCCCATGCCGCTCCTCAGCCCGCCGACCAACTGGTAGAGCAGGGTCGAGATAGGCCCTTTGTACTGCACGCGTGCCTCTATCCCCTCCGGCACGAGCTTGCTCAGGCTCTCCACCTCGTGCTGCCCGTACCTGTCCTTGCTGTACGACCTCTGCTTCATCGCGCCGAGCGACCCCATCCCCCTGTACTCCTTGAACCTCTCTCCCTGGTACAGGATGATCTCGCCCGGACTCTCGTCTACCCCAGCCAGCAGGCTCCCAAGCATCACGGTATCGGCCCCGGCTGCAATCGCCTTCGCTATATCCCCGCTATACTGTATCCCGCCGTCCGCTACCACGGGCACACCCCTCTCGCGGCATACCTTGTAGCACTCCCACACTGCGGTTATCTGCGGCATCCCAGCGCCCGACACAACTCGCGTGGTGCAAATGGAGCCAGGACCCATGCCGACTTTGACAGCATCGGCGCCAGCGTCCATCAGTGCAAGCGCTCCATCAGCCTGCGCTACGTTCCCCGCCACGACCGGTATGTTGTACCGCGCCTTCACGCGACTGACGGTGCTGATAACCCCGCGGGTGTGACCGTGCGCGGTGTCTACCACCAGCACGTCCACCCCGGCCTCGATGAGCGCGGCGGCACGCTCTTCGGTGTCCGGCCCTACGCCTATCGCAGCGGCAGCTCGCAATCTTCCCTTATCATCCTTCGTCGCGTTCGGGTATTGCGTCTTCTTTTGTATGTCCTTGACCGTGATAAGCCCCTTCAAGCACCCTTCCGCGTCCACCACGGGGAGTTTCTCTATCTTGTGCCTACGCAGGATGCTTTGCGCCTGCTCTAACGTCGTCCCCAGCGGCGCGGTCACGAGAGGAGCGCGGGTCATGAATTCGGCTATCGGCTTGTCATAGTCGGATGTCTCGGCGAAACGTATGTCCCGGTTCGTCAGTATGCCCACAAGCTGCTCGTCCTTCGTTATGGGTACACCCGATATGTGGTAATGCGCCATGAGGTCAATAGCGTCGCTGAGCGGCTGGTTTGGCCCCAGGGTGATAGGCTCCACTATCATCCCCGCCTCAGACCGCTTCACTTTGTCCACTTCACGCGCCTGGTCCTGGATGGACATGTTGCGGTGAATTACCCCGATGCCTCCCTCCCGCGCCATCGCTATCGCCATGCGACCCTCTGTTACCGTGTCCATCGCCGCTGAGATGATCGGTATATTCAATGGTATCGTCGGAGTGAAGTAAGTTGCAGTCGAGATGTACTCAGGCGTCGGTAGCACCTCCGAATACGCGGGCACGAGCAGCACGTCATCGAACGTCAGCCCCTCCATCCCGAACTTCTCCTCGTCCGAAAGGGGTGCCTCGTGGGGGCGCGCTTCATTACGCCCTTTCTGCCTGCCGTTCGTACCGTTAGCGCCCTTCATCCCATTATTACTGCTCTTCGATTCGATACCTCTTACATCTGTGCGCTGCATCTCTCCATCCTTTTATTCGTCCTTTCGGAAGCTCGCTTTGATAACTGTTTTCCTTATTTGAAGATTATAACACTAACTCCCGTTCTTTTCCTTCCACAGTCACAGGGGAGTGGCGAATAGTGCAGATGTAGGGGCGAGATTTATCGCGCCCTGGAACAAGAGGCTGTCGTACCGACCAGGGCGCGATAAATCTCGCCCCTACAGATATTCCTCTTCGCTTTTCGCCACTCCTAGAAAAGGTTCGTGCCCCAACATGGACCGCTTTTGTGGTAATATAGATAGGCACTTTCGAGCGGCGCTAAGTGGGAAAGCCGCTGTCTCTACGCCCCTGGAGGCCCCAAAATCGCAGATACTCAGCCCGGCACCGGGGAAAAAGCATCCACCAACGGTCACCAACCCGACCACGGCCTACCCACACCCCCTGATGTCGACGGTGACGACCCCTACAACCCCAACGATTACATTTCGCGCGAGCACCACTCTCTCATCGAGCTTCCTGAGCTAGAGGTCGAGACGGGGCAGCTCCCCATCCCTCCCGACGAGCGTGCGGTTATCGAGGCCGAGGCCCCTATGATGGCCGGCCCCGTTGAGGACGTAGCCGAGGACCGCTCCTGGCTCAGCCACAAGCTCCTCAATATCCGCACCATCGTCTCCTTCGCCCTCGCCATTGGCATCATTATCTTCATCTTCACCCGCCTGGAGATAGACCCCGCCGCCATCTGGAGCACCATGCTCACAGCCGACCCGCTCTTCCTGCTCGCGGGCTTCGTCATCTATTATTCCGCCTTTTGGCTCAGGGCGGCGCGCTGGAAGCTCCTGCTCAGCAACGTCGGCTTCAGCAAGGAAAAAAAGGTCAATATCCCCAACAAGAACGGCCTCGTAGAGATAATCTACCTTAGCTGGTTCGTGAACTGCATAGTCCCGGCCAAGCTGGGCGACGCCTACCGCAGCTACCTTCTCAAGCGCAACTCCGGCATCTCCTTCTCAAGCACCATCGGCACCATCCTCGCCGAGCGCATGATTGACCTGCTGGTGCTATTTGGCCTCCTCATTGCCTCTTTCACGCTTGTGCAGCAGCAACTATCGAGCAGCAAAGACTTCCCGCTAGGGCTGGTTATGCTCCTCGGAGCGATGATGGTGGTGGCCCTCGTAGTGGCGCTAGTTGGCCTGCGCTTCTTCAGCCATCTACTCGTGAGGCTCGTCCCACACCGCTTCCGCGAGAAGTTCACCAGCTTCCGGCAGGGCATCCTGCGCTCCTTCAAGCGCCGTAGCCTCCCCATACTCCTCCTCTACACGGTGCTGATATGGCTCTTCGAGGCGGGGCGGCTCTTCTTCGTCACCCGCTCCCTCGACGCCCACACAGTCACCCTTTCCGCCGTTATATTCATCGCCCTCCTCAGCTCCCTCATCACCACTCTTCCCCTCACTCCAGGCGGTGCGGGCTTCGTAGAGGGAGCAGTCACCGTAGCCCTCTACCTCTTCCTTGAAGACCATGAGCTGGCTTTCTCGATAGCCATCCTGGACCGCCTCATCAACTACTGGAGCCTTATCCTCGGCGGCCTGATCCTCTACCTCATCAGCAGGAGACGATGAATAATTACGAATTACGAATTACGAATTACGAATTACGAGTTGGTCTACATATTTGCAATTCGTAATTCGTAATTCGTAATTCGTAATTCGTAATTCCTCATGCATATCGCCTTAGACTACACCACTGGCATATACCCAGGAGCGGGTATCGCTCGCTACACCCGCTCGCTCATCTCCTCGCTTTCCGAACTGGACCGCGAGAACCGCTACTCGCTCTTCTACGCTGCCAGGGGCCTCCCTCGGCCCACACCTGAGACGGAGCAGGCCGATGCTCTCTTCGCATCGCACCCTAACTTCCGCCCTGTGCCTTTGCCCGTATCTGTGCGTCAGATGTTTGCCTTATGGCAGCGCCTCCGCCTCCCTGTCGGCGTGGACCGCTTCACCGGACGTTGCGACGTGATGCATTCCCCCGACTTCGTCTCCCCAACTCACTACACTGGGGCCGACGTTATCACCGTGCACGACCTTTCCTTCCTGGTGGTGCCGGAGTGTGCCGAGCCAAAGCTGGCCGCCTTCCTCTCCAGGTCAGTTCCAGCCGCCGTTCGCCGCGCCGACCACATAATTGCAGTCTCCCACCAGACGAAGAATGACCTCATACGTCTCCTCTCCGTTCCTCCAGACAAAATCACTGTCGCCCACAACGGCATAGACTCTCGTTTCCGGAAGGCAGAAGGCAGAAGGCAGAAGGCAGAAGTCGATGATGAGAATCCAAAATCCAAAATCCAAAATCCAAAATTGGCAGATTTGCCTGACAGGTTCATCCTCCACGTCGGCACCCTTGAGCCGCGCAAAAACCTAAAGCGCCTGGTCGAAGCCTACGACCTCCTCCTTACAAAATCCAAAATCCAAAATCCAAAATCCAAAATCGCCCTGGTTTTGGCAGGTCGCAAAGGCTGGCTTTTCGAACCTATCATGGAGGCTGCCGAGCGCGTCAACCGCTCTGGGGGGCAGGTTATCTTCGTGGATTACATATACGATAGCGACCTTCCTGTGCTATATAATATGGCTACCGTGTTCGCTTATCCTAGCCTCTACGAAGGTTTTGGCCTCCCAGCAGCCGAGGCCCTGGCCTGCGGTGTGCCCACACTCGTCTCCACTGACGGCGCTCTTTCCGAGGTCGTAGGCAACGCCGCTATCAAAGTAGACCCCCGCTCGATCGAAGATATAGCCTCTGGCCTCGAACGCCTCCTATCCGATGACAGCCTCCGCGCTACCCTCTCGGCTAAAGGCCCTATCCAGGTCGCTCCCTTCACCTGGGACGCCGCCGCCCGTACCGTCCTGGATGTGTACAAGAGGGTACTGCCATGACAGACGACAGACGACAGACGACGGACGATGGTGCTGAGAGCCAAAACCAGGATATTCCGCGCTCCGAGGATGCGTTTGACCGCCTCTACTCTGAATGGGCTAAGAGCGCCATCAAACAGCACCTCGACCCACCCTCCCGCGAGCGCTGGGATGCTATCGTACTGCGCCTCATTCTGAGTGAAGACCCGGACCGCATCAGGCGCTACAAGTGGATCGAGTCTAGCCTCTCTGATGGCCTCGGTGCGGACGCTTACGAGATGTGGCGCAAGACCCCTAACTACACGCCTAATCTCTCCATCCCGATCAAGACCATCCCTGACTTCGAGACATTTGAGCAAGCGCACCGCGGCTCTATGCGTCGCCTCATGGAATTGCAGGGACTTGGTGATCGCTACGCCGCCATCCTCAGCGATTACGAGCAGTATCTAACAGAGCGTAAAGCCCGCATCAAGCGCGGCCAGACACGGGTCCTGGTCATGGGGTGCGCCGGTATGGGCGTTATCCTGGCTATGATGCTATCCGTACTTCTCATTATCCTACTCAGACTCCAATGATTTTGGATTTTGGATTTTGGATTTTGGATTTTGAGGGCTGGCTTCAAGCATGGCCGGAGGTGTGCTATGCTTGACCCAGACAGCACACCTATAGAAGCTGAAATCCAAAATCCGGCAAGGAGGGTTGCCCTCAACGCCCTCAACCCCTTCGCTGCCCAGGTCTTCACCAGGCTCTTGATGCTGGGCTATGCTATCGTGCAGTTCCGTCTGGTGGCAGGGGAATCACTCGGCGGCTACATCCTGGCGACTATTGTCTTCTCCTACACAAGCACCATCTCCGAGTGGGGACTCGGCACCCTCGCTGCCCGCGACATAGCCAGGAGCCGCGACACCGACACAGAAGCCGAGCACGCTTCCACCCTCTTCAGTCAGACCCTGACCCTGCGCCTCCTTATAAGCCTGGCGCTATTCCTACCTGTCGCCTTCTTCATATCCATCTATGTTGGCCTCTTCCACCTGGGCGTCGAGGGTGCGTGGGCCGTCATCATCCTCACCATCTCTCTCCTACCCAGCGCATTCTCAGGCTCGGTAACGGCCCTCTTTTACGCCTACGAGCGAATGTCCATACCCGCTCTCATCGGCATAGCCACCTCCGCTATCAACGTCGGTTTGGGGATCGTCGCCCTCTATCTAGGTTGGGGCGTAATTGGCCTGGCAATCGCCGCCCTCGCCACTACCCTACTCACCTCCCTCGTCTTCCTATACCTCCTCCATCGCCACTTTCCCGATTTTGGATTTAGGGGGTCAAAGTCAAATAAATCCAAAATCCAAAATCCAAAATCCAAAATCGGAGCGCTCCTCTCAGCGGGCTGGCCCCTCATGCTGAACGCGCTGCTGGTCGGACTCTTCTTCCGCGCCGACCAGTTCATCATCCAGGCAAGCGCCTCCAGCCTCGAAGTGGCCCGGTATGAGGCCGCCTACCGCTTCTTAAACTTCGCGCTCCTCATCACCCCAGCGGTCACGCTTGCCCTCTTCCCACGCATGTCTCGCCACGCCGCGAACGACCGCCCACGACTCCTTTACGAGTACACCTTCGCACTCAAGGCCCTCACAATCATCTCTGTCCCGCTAGTGGGGGCTCACTGTGTGGTTTGCCCCCTTACTGATAGCCATAGTCACGGGAGGCAAGGGTGGCTACCTGCCGGAGTCTGCAGTTGCTCTCCAAATCCTCATCTTCTTCCTTCCTCTCAGCTTCATCAACGGCATAACTCAGTACATGCTCATTGCCCTCGACCGCCAGCGCCTCATCACCGGGGCCTTTGTTGTGACTGTTATCTTCAATTTCGCGTCCAATCTGCTGCTCGTGCCCCTGTTTGGAATCAACGGCGCGGCTATCGCCACCATCCTCAGCGAGGTGGTGCTGCTCGTACCATTCATCTATTGGACCCGGCGGGAGTTAGGCTATATCAACCTGGCTGCCGTTATACTTAAGCCTCTAATATCGGGGCTTGGCCTCGTAGTACCTGCCTGGGCTCTGTGGTCTATCGCCGGGCGGTGGTCAACCTCGGCAGCCGACTTCGCCCTCTACATCCTCAGCGGTCTAGCCCTTCTCGCTATCTATGGTCTGCTCCTCATCTCCCTAAGACCATTCTCCCAGGCTGAGCTAACGGGGCTGAAGGGTATAGTGCGGCGCTGACGTTGCCGTGCGACCCTTAAGTATGAGAAAGTGCAAGATAACTCCATTTTACTTATCAAAATGAGCGCCCTAGGGCGCTCATTTTGATAAGTAAAACTCCTCTTTATGTCTATTCGCACTCTTTATCCTTTATCTTCTTTTGGTCGCACGTTCTCCCATCCTGGGTTATCGTCAGACTCTACCCTGACCATCTTAACGTTGGGGACTATTACGTGTTGGAAGCTATTTTCGATCTGCGTTGTTTGGTTGGGCTGGAACGTAGCCCTCCCGGACATCCTGGCTACCTCAATGTAAGGTCCGATTAGCGTCTTTATCTTCAACACCGCCTCCCAATTCCCTTCCTGTGCGGTGGAAAACTCGTTCTCGACTTCTGCAACCCAGTCCACGTTCCCTCCAAGCTCGCAAGACGGCTCCACCTCCAACTCCTCTATGCGCAGTTCACATGAGGTGTTGGGAGGTTCGGTAGGCTCTACTATTGCAGTTGACGGCACGCGTGTGCTGGTTGGACCGGGCGGCACACTTGTAGGTCGGGGAGTACCACGGCCTGACGGTACTCCTATGGTTGCATATGGTGTCGGTTCAGGCGGGTCGGGCGGCGGGGGCGTACGCGTAGGGGTTGCCGATGGCGGCCTCCTAGTCGGCGACGGCTCAATTTGCGTCGGAACCGTGCGCGTAGGCGTGCTAGTAGCTGTATAAGTCGCCGTGTAGGTTCTTGTGGCCGTCCTGGATGGAACCAGAGTCGGCCCTGCGCTGGGAGTTCTACTTGAAGTGCCTGGTGTGCGCGTTCTTGTTGGCGTGCTTGTGCGCGTGGGGGTCGAGGTGCGCGTTGGCTGTTTAGTATTGGTGGGAAGCGCTGGGCCTCCCCTGGTCGGAGTAGCCGTAACTCGTCGTGTCGCTATGCTTGTAGCATGTGCCGTCCCCGTAGAGGGTGTAGAGGTCCATTGTACCGTAGCCGTAGTTCCGCCGGGGGCTACCGTCATGCTTGCGCCGGTGATGGGTGTACTCGTGCCGGTAGCTGCGGCCACTTCGGCGGTACGAGTGCTCGTGCCGCCCGCCCCTGGCGTCCGCGTAGCGATAACCCCACCCGCAGGCGTGCCCACCCCAGGACTAACTTCGGGCGTTCGACTCCCCTGCGTCGGCCCTGGTGTGGGGGTTGGCTCACTTGTCCCATCGATGCCCACCGGCACATCTAATGGCGGCTCTCCGATCTGCGCTCTTATAGCCGACAGGTCGCGGTATAGCTGTGCCACATTTGCCTTCATCGAGTTCAGGCAAGGCCGCCACGTCCCCTCCAAAGCCCTTGAACGTCTGATCGAACCTGGTGATGGTCGTGCTAATCCCCGCCTTGACGCCTGCTTCTACCTCACCCGCAGTCTGTTTCCGCAGGTTAGCGGCGCTATCCAGATGCTCCTGGTAGTTGCTGATCGCTCCGCCGGACGCCTCTAACTTACCCTGCCTGCTCATAGCCTGGATGTCATCCAGCCTTGCGTTCGCCAGGCGCAGGTGAGCATTCGCTTTGTCCGCATCTCCACCCGCGAAATTGAGCATGAAATTCTCTGAGGCCAGCTTGATGTTGTAGAAGGGGCTATCGGGTAGAGCCGACGCCGCTCCCCACCATATTCCCAATACCAATAACGCCGCCATCGCCGCTGCCACCAGCACCGGGCGTCGTAATATGGTCCATATCCAACTGCGCTTTTGCTCAGCCGGTATGACCACAGGCCTTGTGGGCACCTCCGGCGCGATCTGTGCGGGCTGGGCCTGTCCCTGGGCCGCTACCTCCATGAGCCGTGCCTTCATAGCGGCGCGGCGCTCGACAGGTACGGGTGGCGGCATGACTTCCTCTATCCGGCTGGAGAGGACAAGCAGCGGCTCAAGCTCCCCTCCGTACTGGGGGAACCTTGCCAGTAACTCTTCCACGCCAAGTCCGTCCGGGTTCGCCAGACAATACTCAAGCGCGTCGTGTATCGTTACCTCTGCCACTCTCTCTCCGATTTTAGATTTTGGATTTTGGATTTTGGATTGCTCCAAATGCCTACTGCCTACTGCCTACTGCCTACTGCCTACTGCCTACTGCCTACTGCCTACTGCCGTCTATCGTCTATCGTCTATCGTCTATCGTCTATCGTCACTCCCCCGGCCCAAACCCTTTTGACGCCATCACCTTATTCAGCTTTTGCAGCGCGCTGTATTGCAATGCCTTGACCGCGCCCTCGGTGCGGTCAAGTATCTCTGCCACCTGTGCGTTGCTGAGGTCCGAGCCAAACTTGAGCACTATTACCTGCGCTTGCAAATCGGTGAGGTCTACCATCGCTTCAACGAGTTGGCCCGCGAAGTCTCGACGCTCCGCGTGCTCATGGGGGTCATGCTTTTCCGAGGGTAACACGTCACCCACAGGTTCTAAAGGCGTTTGGGGCCGCCTGGAACGCTGCCTGAGGAAATCTACGACCTGGTTGTGCGCTATGCGGTAGAGCCAGGACGCGAAGGACGACCCTTGCCACTGGAAACTCCCCACGGATTCTATCATCTTGAGGAACACCTGCTCGGTGAGGTCCTCAGCGTCGGTGGGGTCTCCGAGCTTGAGGTAGACGTACCTGTAAATCCGGTCGAAGTAGCGCTCATAAATCCAGCCCGCAGCGTCGCTACGCTCCGAGGTGTCCCCCGCGCGCGCCTTTTCTACCCACGACCGTTCTTCGTCCGGTTGCGCCACCACCACTCCTCGTAGCTCAGTTAAGCCAGAGCCACCGGGCAAGTTTCATGCCCCAGTAGTTCCATACGAGTTGCGGTCCGGTTTAGGCGTGGTATGCTCTACCTCTGCATCTCCACATCCCCACATTTTCGTGCCCAAGCGAAGATAGAGCCTGGCACCCAACGGGCCGCATAAGTCTATCTTAACTGAAAAATAGACCTATACCTGTTAGTATAACGAAAGGGGATGGAAAAAGATAGCTGTTAGAGTGAAACGTGATTATTAAACGCCAAGACGCAAAGATAACCAAGAACGCCAAGATTTTTATGGTTCACCGCAGAGACGCAGAGGGCGCAGAGGTTTTGGGAATTACGAGTTACGAGTTACGAGTTACGAGTTACTGGTTAGACACTAATCTCACATATCACGCATCACGTCTTTGCCAGTCCACTTGCGCCTTCAGCCCCTCTCGTAGCGGCATCTGCGGCACAAACCCCAGGCGCTCTCGCGCAAGCGTCGTGTCGGCAAGCGCCCGCCTTTGTTCCCCGGGGCGCGCAGGTCCATACCTGATGTCGGATCTCTTTCCAATAATCTCCTCTAATATCTGAATCACCTGGTTCGCGCTTATCTCCTCCGAGCCACCGATGTTGTACACCGACCCAGGCTCGAACTTCGTGTGAGCGAGCATCGTGGCGCGCACGATGTCGCTTACGTAACTGTTGCCTCGTAGCTGGTTCCCATCCCCGAAGATGGTAATAGGCTTATCGTGCAATATGCTGTCGATGAATATGTAATAGCCCATGTCGGGTCTCTGCCTCGGCCCGTACACAGAAAAGTACCTCAGTAGCGTTGCCGGAAGCCCAAACTGCTTCCCATACGTGCTCACCAGATGCTCTGCTGCCAGCTTCGTAATCCCGTAGGGCGATACGGGCTGTGGCAGGCTCGTCTCCGGCCCTGTCACGTCCGACCCGTATATGCTCGACGTGCTGGCATGGATGAACTGCTTTACACCGCCACTCCTCCGCGCCGCCTCTAGCAGCCTCTGCGTAGCCTGTATATTGCACGTCATATAGAGGTCAAAATTAGTCCAGCTCAGCAGCAGCCCGCCCATCGCGGCGATATGGAACACCGCCTCTACTCCCTCCATGAGCGGCTCTAAATCTCCATGCCGCAAGTCAACCTCGTAAAACTCAAACCGCGACTGCTCCATCAGCCATTCAAGGTTCTTCTCTTTCACCGCGCGGGGATAGTAAGGGATAAAGGCATCTACCCCCACCACCTCGTATCCCTCCCCTATGAGCGCCTCACACAAATGAGAGCCGATAAAGCCCGCCGCGCCCGTCACGAGGACTCTTCATCCGCTCTCCAGCATTTCACCCGTCGTCTGCCGTCCGCCATCCGTTGTCCATCCCCTATCCACCAGCGTAAATAAAGCCAGCGCGGCCCCCCAATGTATGCCCATATTCAGCGCGTGCAGGTTCTCGAAGAAATTGTGGACCATGAACGTCACCAATATCCCCAGCGCCCCAATAACCACTGCCTCCCCATACGTGTCCCCACGCGCCCGTACCCGCCGTAATGCCTTGAACCCAACCACTACAGTTATCGCCAGCATCGACATGTAGAACGCCAGCCCCACAACACCCGTCTCGGCCAGCGTATTGAGGTAATAGTTATGCGCGTGGCCTCGTGAATAGGGCCACCCCTGTATGCCAAACTCGTCGAAGCGCGCGTTGAAATTCCCTATCCCCACCCCCGTCCACGGGCTTGACAGGAACATATTCCCCGCCACCTGCCAGTGCACCATGCGCTCTATCACCGCGTAATTGTCCGGGTTCGGAGTTATCCCCCTAGGGTCGAAGACCGAAAGCTGGCTCGTCAGCAAATCGAACCGCTCGCTCACCGCAGGCGGTAGCGCCCCCACCGACCCCAGCCCCACAAGCGCCAGCGCTCCTACCACGAGCGTCACTATCGCCGCCTTAGCCCTCTTCCCTAGCGCCAGCACCATCACCAGCACGCCCGCCGCCAGTCCTATCCATGCACCCCTCGAAAGGGTCGTAATCACAGCCCAGAATAGCACCAGCGCTATCAGCGACATGAACAACGGCACCCGCAGCCGCCGCATCGTCACGTGCTCGGGCCTCTTCAGTACAGGTAACGCTTTCCGCTCTGAGAACCACTTTCCCGCATGATACACCGCCATCGACATCGCCAGCGGCACGCTCATGTTCAGATATCCCGCGAAGGAGTTAGGCGCGCCAATTGTCCCGTAGGCCCGTGTGAATAAATCGTTCACTATGAAGCTCGCCGGGCCGATGGCGCTATACGCCTGTACCAATCCCAGCAGGGCCTCCGACAGCCCAGCTATCAGCATCACCGCGACCAGCCCGCTCATCTCTCGCCGCGTCTGCACCGAGTTGACCATTATCACGTAGGCCAGTATCGTCACGAGCCACCGCGAGATCTCCGCCAGACTCTCGGACATCGAGCCGGTGGTCCACAGGCTTGGCAGCGTCCCCACCAGGAAGAAGAGCAACCCAATAGCTATAGGCGTGATGTGTAGCCTCTTGTCCTCCCTTATCATCATCCACACCCACCACACCGCCAGTACCAGCCCGAAGAGCAGCTGCGTCACCGTCACGTTCCGCAGGTAAATTCACCGCCTTCTGCACAGGCACGCTCAGCACCAGCGCATACGCCCCCCACACCGGCCTCCGCAGTATAAGCACCGCGATGACCAGGCCCATCACGCCCGCAGCGCCGATAGGCGCGGGCAGCAGCCCTACCAGTGCGGCCACGCCGACCACCAGTACGCCGGAACCAACCCACTTGAGGTAGTTTTGAGTTTTGAGTTTTGAGTTTTGAGTTAGGGCTTTCGCCATAGCATCTTATCCAGGAAACTTTTCGAATAGTTCACCTGCACGGATGGGCCTCTATATATTTCATTAGCTTCGTGTGGGCGATTGATATCTGTTTCTGGTTGTTCCTCTCGATAGCGCGGGCAAGAATATATACAACGTCGTGTCCTGTATAGAATAGTCGCCTCATGTCAAAGCTATCATCTATAGGTAAATCATAGGTGCTGTACACTTCTGCTACAAAGGCTTGACCGTAGTGCTCGAATGCCTTGAAATCATTTGCAGGATCAGCGATACGCAGTCCGAAATCTATCACGCCGGAGAGTGTATGACTCTGGCAATCTACGATGATGTGAAAGACCCACATATCAGCGTGGGTAACCGTGGTCGTGAAGGGAGTTGCCCTTATGTTGTCAATATAATCGGCAAAGAGTTCTCTATCCACTGTCGCGCTCTAGCCGAAACATGTGGGAAAACCACCCGCTCATATTCTGGATACGCATTTTCTTGCATATACTCCCAAAACGTGGCTGGATCCATCTCGCCAACACCTATCTCTCGCGCCAGGTGAAGGGGGAACGAGTGCAGAGCACTTAGAAAGTGTCCCATCTGCCGGGCGATTGTCTCGAGTTCATCGTGCGTGAAGCTCTTTGCTATTTCGGGGTAGAACGACGTGCCTGGGATGAAGGTGCCGGTCTCGTATAGTATGCCATTCTGTACATCGAAGTGTATCTCCGATCTGGGAACGGGAATAGGGGAGTATCTTGAAAATATCTCCAGGAACTTAATTATGGCAGGCTTTTGTTCTCTTGCGCTTCGAGTAAAACGAAATGCCACTTCCTGATTCACAACGAATACAAAATGGTCATTACCTCCCTCAAGGATATTCACCTGTTCATCGGCAAGATGTGGATAATGGCTCTTCACGATCTGCAAGTATGTGTCTTTTGTTGCCTTCTCCATGTTCCAATCACACGTCCCGTATCACTTCCCTGAACCACTCGATCGTCTTTGGCAGCCCTTCCTCAAGGGGTACGCGAGGTTCCCAGCCTAGCCTGGTCTTTATGCGTGTGATGTCGGGGCATCGTCTCACCGGATCGTCCTGGGGCATCACCTGGTACTCTATGGGTGACTCTGACCCACACAAGTCTTTTATTATCTCCGCGAAGGCCAGTATCTCTCGCTCGTCGGGGTTGCCTACGTTGAATATCAGACCCTTCGCCTTCTCTGCGGGCGCTGCCATCACCGCCATCAGACCCGCTACCATGTCGCTCACGTAGCAGTACGAGCGCGTCTGCTTCCCCTCGCCATAAACTGTTAGTGGCTTACCCCGGAGCGCCTGCGTGATGAAATTGGGCACCGACCTCCCATCCTCCGGGTTCATGCGCGGCCCATAGGTGTTGAATATTCGCACGATCCGCCCGTCCAGCCCGTACTCACTCACGTAAACCGATGTGATAGCCTCAGCGAACCTCTTCCCCTCGTCATAACAAGCACGTGGCCCGGTCGTGCTGACGTTTCCCCTGTACTCCTCTCTCTGCGGGTGTTCTAATGGGTCGCCATACGCCTCCGACGTAGAGGTAAGTAAATACCTGGCCCCATGCCGCTTCGCCAGCTCAAGCACATTATGGGTCCCCTGCGAGTTGATAATCGCTATCTCTAGAGGTATCTTGCTGAAGTCCGCAGGAGACGCCGGGCTTGCCAGGTGAAACACTGCGTCCACCTTCCCAAGTTGCGCCTCTACCTCGTCGCCAAAAGGTGCCGTAATATCATGCTCGACCAACGCGAAACGAGGATGCGTCTCCAGGTGTGCGATATTAACCCTGCTTCCCGTCAGAAAATTATCAACAGCCGTAACTTCATGCCCCTCGGCCAGCAACGCCTCACAAAGGTGCGACCCGATAAACCCGGCCCCGCCCGTAACTACAACTCGCAATTCAACCCTCCTGAAACTTGACGACAGACGATGGACGATGGACGATGGACGATGAAACGTGATGCGTGAAACGTGAGAGCAGTTCGTATTTCTTACTGCATAACCCCTAAAATCTTTGCGTTCTTGGTGCCCTTGGCGTCTTGGCGTTTAAATAATTACGCATCACGCATCACGTGCAGCATCCCGCAGCAGAGCCAGAATATGCTCGCCAGGTCCATAAGGAAGTAGGAATTGTCCACCATGCCGTGGACCAGGAAAACTACCATGCTCGCCAGCAGCCCCAGCGCGAGCGCCCTGCCGACTATATCTCCCTCTTGTGCTTTTTGCTTTACTCTGGCTACCGCGACCCGGAAGTACCTCCACAGCAGCCAGACAAGCACAAACAGCCCAATTATACCCAAACTCACCCAGTAGTCCAAAACGAAGTTGTGCGGGTGGGCCGTGTATAGCTCTCTATCTTGCTCCTTCTCTCTGTACCTGTAGTCCGGCCTCTGGAACTGGTTGAAGAACTGGTCAATCCCTACACCCGTTATTGGATGGTCCCCGATCATTCTGATGGCGCTCCACCAGTGCAAGACCCGCATACTGAGACTTTGCGCTGTGAAAATCCTTGGTGGCAACTTGGGCACTATCACCACTGCCGCCCCCACAATCACTACCACCACCCCAACGAGCACCCCTATCCATACCCTTCTGGGTACTCTACTCCACACACTCCCCCTCTCCATGTTGACCCGACCCCACCTCCATGCCACGACTAGAGCCACCGCTATTGCAATTACCACTGCCACCCATGCCCCACGCGAGAAAGTCAGGAGCAATGTTGCTCCCAGAGGCAGCGCCGCCAATCCATACGTCACCTTACGCCAACCCCACGGCAGAAAGAGCGCCATGCACGCCACGAACGGCGCGACCCTTCCCAGGTAGAGCGCCAGGTTGTTAGGGTGCTGGTACACGCTCTTGATGCGGCTCACCCCCTGCACGTCCAGCACGTTTGTGTCCTGCACGAACTGCCACAGCCCCAAAAGCGACACCACCAACGCCGCCCCGACGAAGAAATCAGCTACCCTCAGCAGCCCCCGCCTGCTCCTGATAACATCCGTCAGCAGGAAGTAGAAGAGTACAGGGAGCACGATAGCCCACCTGTACACCCGAAAGCTGTCCCGCGCATAAGCAGGGTCTGCCAGCGTAAAGAGCGATAATGTCCCAACCAGCAGCAATGCTACCGCAGGCGCGCCAAACGGCTCCGCTCGACTCCAACCCTGGAATCGCGCCCATACCGCACGCCACCCCGTAGCGCCTTCGTATTGATCACCTTCTAAATTCGCGCTTTTATCACTTTCTGCAACCTCATAACCTTTAATAACCTCTGCGCTCTCTGCGTCTCTGCGGTGAACTTCATCAACAATCTTGGCGGTTTCTTGGCGCTCCTGGCGTCTTGGTGGTGCAATGCCTATCCTCCCAGCCAGACCTGGCAACAAATACCCTATCACCCCACGCGTAACCACCGCCCCAAAGACCAGCACCAACAACGTCTCCTCAGGTGGGAAATGCTGCTCCCCAACTACTTTCTGCATCCAGAAGAAGGGTATGGAGAACGCCACCGCCGCCAGCCCAAGCGATGGCTTCAATACCGCTATCACCCACCACCCCGCCAGCGCCGCGAGCATAAGAGGCAGGCTATTCACACGGTAATACACCCCCACCAGCAGCGCCATCCCCACCACAGCCGCACCATTGCGCGCCGTCTCCCTGACCGCCTCCGAATACTTCCCTCTCGGCCTGTTCAGCGCGGCCTCCGCCCACCTTCCCAGGCTCGACGTGCCAAATCCCGCCGAGGCTACCGCGAACAGCCCAAATAGCCCATACAGGATAGGGAATCCCCAGGCGTTCCATGTAGGCTTCTCTGGATACGCTTCTGTATGCCCTTTGTCACTCGGAGCTACATAGCGGGCAGGCTCTGTCATTCCTAGGTGATATTCCATGTGCATCTTGACTGTTGCCATATGCGTACCATCGGACAACCCGTAGATCAAAGGCTCGGCTAAGCTTCCTCTACCGCTCCACATGTACCAATCTTTCTTTTGCTCAGACTTGGCTGGACTGCCATCTATTGTTTCGACTATGGCATTGGCACATGAGCAGTTTATGTACAGACTGGCTCCTACGAACTTGACCGTGTCGACATATTCGTATCGAACCAAAGCCGTAGCCAGGTCACGCTCAATATGCTTCTCTACAACAGCGGAGTTGCCCGTCAATGACTGCCTTTCCTTGCCATACCTCTTCAGTGCCTCATAAGCAGGCCGGGGAGTGAAATCGGGCCGCACTATCGCAAAATAGTCAGCAGGGTCAAGCGGGTCGGGTTCAGGCTCGCGGAAGTACCAGACGTTCATGACCCCCATCCAGGGCCACTCCCTCTGCGCCCGCTCGTACCCCTCTACGAGGTAGCGCGCCTGCGTTTGCCCATCTACGTTCTCCCCCCAGATATTCCTTCCCAGGTCCCCCTTGAAGTCGGGCGGGATGCTTATCCAGGCGTATTCGCTAATCCATATAGGCTTGTGAGCGTCCCCATTCCGCTCCATTACGTGCCGCAGCAATATAGGGCGCGAGAAGTTCAGACGCTTGAGGTCTGTTCTCCTCTCCTCCGGCGACTGCCCCAGCCCGTACAGCATCGTTGAAAGTATATCGAAGTACGGCGCGGCCCCTGCCCTGTACATCCACTCCAGGTAGAGCACGTCGTTCAGGTTTCGGATAGAGTTGTCGGCGGTTGGAGCCAGCGCCGCCGTGATAATCACCGCATCCGGCTCCGCTTCCTTAATCCGGTCGTGTGCGACCTTCAGCAGCGCCGTGTACTCCTCCGCGTTTACCGCGTACCCGCCCCACTCCCCCCACAGGTTTGGCTCGTTCCATACCTGGAAGTACTTTATCTTCCCCTTGTACCTGCTGGCGACCGCGTTTACGAAATCGCCGTAGTCCTCGTTACGCGCTGGCGGCCCCTTTTGGAATTGCTCAACGTCGTCCCCCGGCCTCCGCGCCCACACCGGCGGGCTATCGAGACGCGCTATTATCTCGATCCCATATCGCTGGTAAGCGTCCACGATGCGGTCATACTTGTCCCAAGCGCTCACTACAAGCTCAGGGTTACGCGTATCGGTGTAGTTCCCTTTCGCGCTAATTTCTATATCGTTCCACGCGAACCCCTGACGCGCCCACTTGAACCCTCCCTCCTGCACCATCTGTAGCGTGCGCTCTATCTTCGCCGGGTCCACCTCTTTCTCCAGGGCGAGGTTCGCCCCCATCGGGTTCGCGTCCGCATGCTCTATCCTGGGAGCGTCAGCAGGCCGAGGTCCCCACGCCACTCCCCCATTCACGTACTGGTCTGTATACGCCGTGACCGCCATCGCCCCTAGAGAGAACGCAAATAAGGCCAGCGCTATAAAAGCGCGGGCCACAGGGTTCTCCGATATACCCCCTACCAACGATAGGATACGCCTCGTCACCTGGCGCTTATCCCTCTTGCCTCCTATCGCCTCCCCCTCCCCTCTAACAAACTACGCGTCCCCTTTGTCCTTGCAGTGAGTAAATAATTCCGCACCCCGCACTCCGTATTCCGCACTCAGGAGGGCCTGGTCCGCCTAAGCCCCCACGCAAGCAGCCCTATCCCCGCCACCAACAGCGCAGTCGTCACCCCGAATAGCAAATAAGACCGCCTGGCTTCAATCGTCACCTTCCCAATCCCCGGCAAATTTGTCCCCTGTGGCAGGGGAGAGAAGACGACTCCGCCCCCTGACGCCCCTTCGCTCTCTGCTCTACCACCCACGCTTATTTGTAGCGTGTGACGCCCGGTAGCAAACTGCTCACCCAGGCCCCTCACCAGCGTTACCGGCTGCGCTTCGGTTGCCTGGATATAGGCCCGCCCGGCGGAATCGCGTGGCAACTCCGGTACGATGTGTTGCGAGCCTCCATCTACGCTTACGTAATAAGTCAGCGCCGTGCCGCTTATTTCTGCATTTGAGCTTATTGGAAGGAACTCCATCTTCAGGTCGGTCCCCATGAACTCAATGTCAAGCGTGTCCCCAGGTCCGGTGGGCGTTACTAATACGCCTTCCAATCCTTTACCCAGGTGCATCTGCCATCTCGGGCCCGCGTGTACAGGTGCCGATAACGGCCCCCACTCGCCCGGCATCGCTACCTGGCTTTCCTCTTCCGACGCAGCCTGGACAGCGTTGTACGCCTGGCTAGGCACAAAATCGGGGTTCACCAGCCCAAAATAATACTCGCTCGCGCTAGGCGCTATATCTCCCACCTGCCGCAAGTACCATATCGTGAACGCGCCCGCCCAGGGCCAATGTTCGCGGGCGTACCGTATCCCCCTCACCGTATATTCAGCCTGCTCCTGGTCTGATACGCGGCCCCACGTCAACTTCGTTATACTTGGGGGCGAGGCGTTCCAGCCGTACTCATTGAACCACACCGCCTTCCCCTCGTCCCCATTCTTCACCATAACCTCGCGCAGCAGTTCCACGCGCCTGAAGTTCAACCTCTCCTTCGATGGTGGGTCCTCGGGCGGAAATGTAGTCCCGTAAGCGTTCGCGGACATCGCATCGAAATAAGCTCTCGCCCCCGCCGCGTACATCCCCTGCAAATACTCCACCTCGTTCTGGTTCCCCGCGAACTCCAGCCGCTCATTATTGGTAGCAAGTGGCGCGGCCAGTATCACCATGTTAGGGTCCACGCTTTTAGCCGCATCGTACGCTACCTTCAGCATTTGCACGTACTCAGCCGCGTTGACGGGGTTGCCTGTGGCCCATTCACCCTTCAGGTTAGGCTCGTTCCACACCTGGATCGCCGCCACTCGCCCCCTGTACCTCTTCACGAACTCTTTAATGAAGTTTCCGAAGTCCTCCATTTTGTCGCCCAAAGGGGGAGCTTTAGCGGGGTCAAGCCCCTGTGCCTTCAGCGTGGCTAATAGCTGGGGGGCGTTGCTGCGTGCCCACGCAGGCGCGCTATCGATACGCGCTATCACCCGCAGCCCGTGTTCCTCGGCCAGCGCCACTATGTCATCGAACTTGCCCCATGCGCTCTGGTTGTTCTTCACGTCCCAGAACGCGTCATCAGGGTTCTGGCGGTACTCGATTTCAGCCCAGGGGAACTGCTGCTTGATCCACCCGGCGCCCATCTCCTGTGCCATGCTTATGGTCTTCTCGCGCTTCCAACTGTCAACCTCTTTATGCAGGAAGGTATTGACCCCGTAAGGCTGCACTTCGGCCAGGGCTACAGAGCCAATTTTCCTGGGAGTCAGGTTCGCCGCCGGGTCCGCCATAGGCGACCCATATAAGAGGACCGTCACGAGCGCCACCACCAGCCCGGCCAGCAGCAGCTTCACCAGGGTATCTGCGGCGGCCACGCGAAGCACGCTCCCTCTCGTCGGGCGTCACGGCATTCAGCGCCATAGGCGACCCCGCCTGAATCAGCGCCGAGGTCGTGCCGTCAGAGGGTGCGAGGAAAGGTAATGGGGCGGTAGCGATTATAGCGCCGTCATTACTGCCGTCGATGCCGATGTCGACGCCATCCACTCCGTCAACCCCGTCATCTTCATCAGGGTCTATGGGGCCGGTGGTCAGAGGGCGTAGGGAACTTTGAAGCTGTGGGAGGTGGTGTGGCTCGGTGACAGGTGTGCTCGCACGTTGTGTGCGAGGGTTATCTATTGGCATCTCGCTCTGCTTTTCACCGCTGGACACATTTATACCCCTATCTCCATCTCAAATCAATCTCTCATCGAAGCGTGATGCGAATACCCGACATTATACACATCCCCACGCTCCGGGGCAAACATCTTGCGCTTTATGGTATAATACCCTCCGCCCGCGACCGCACAAACCACATGGGCGAGGGCTAACCTTGATCCAATCTATAAGACGAACGATCCCAGCCCCAGTTGTACACGCCCCAGCTATAGCCCGGCGCATATTAACTACCAGCCGGGAGAAAACTCGAAGCTACATTACGTAATCCACCGTACCCAATACTCCTCGCCAATCCAGTACAATAGTCGTTAGCCATCAATCGAGCTAACCACAGGCAAATCCAACATCCAAAATCCAGAAAAGTGCAAGCCCATTCCTACCCACTAACGTCCGACGACCAGGAACAGATTGATATGCCTGAGACTACGGGCACGCCCGGCGCTCCCAAGCAAGTCAGGCAGGTCGCCGTGCCGGACCCTAACAACGCACGCACGCGGCCCCTTATCGACCTCCCCAACCTGCATGAAATGAAGGCACGCCGCGCCAGGCGCGCCCACTTCGCCCTCATCTTAGGTAGGGTAGCCATTGACGGTGCGCTACTCGTGTTTGCTTTTGCTATCGCCTACTGGCTGCGCTATGGCCTGGAGTTCGGACGCGACGTAGTTGCTCCCGAATCGTTCCTCTCGATCTCCTCGTTCTACCCCTACGCCCTCGCCTATGTCGTCCTCACCCTACTCGCCTTTCAGGTGCGCGGCCTCTACGCACTCCCCAGGGGCGCGGCCTGGTTTGACCACATCCGCATCATCACCGGCGCTTCACTCATAGGTGTATCGGCCCTCACCCTCGGCGCGTTGCTCCTCAACCCTGTCCTCCCCAGCCGCCTCATCTTCATCTACCTCTGGCTCTCCACTCTCGCCATCTTTGCCGTAGAGCGCTTCTTGTACCGCCAGCTACGGATGTGGCTCTGGCGGCGCGGCATCAACATCCGCCGCGCTCTCGTCATCGGCGCGGGCCTCGCGGGCCAGCGTATTATGAAAGACATCATTGAGCGCCCTGAGCTTGGCTATAAACTGTCGGGCTACGTCGCCGATACCGCGGACATCCCCGGCAGCCCCAACTGGCGCGTTCCTATTCGTGCTCGCAACGGCAATGGCGGCCCTCAGCGTCTCGGTGGCCTCAAAGACGTGCAGCGCCTGATCTCCCGCCAGGACCTTCACGAGGTCATCGTCGCCCTACCAGCCACCCACCATCACCAGATTTTGGGCATTATAGACAACTGCCGCGAGTCGGGTGTTGACTTCAAGCTCGTGCCTGACCTCTTCGAGATGCGCTTCAACGAGGTGCGCATAGACGCTCTCAACGGCGTCCCTCTCATCGGTGTGAAGGATGTTGCGCTCCAGGGCTTCAACCTCTTCATCAAGCGCGCCCTCGACATAATTATGACCCTCGGCGCGCTCGTAATCGCCGCCATCCCGATGCTTGTAGTCGCCGCGCTTGTCAGGTTTACCTCTCCCGGCCCCGTCTTATTCAAGCAGAAGCGCGTCGGCAAGGGTGGCCGCGAGTTCACCTGCTACAAGTTCCGTTCTATGTACCGTGACGCCGAGGAGCGCCTCGAAGAGTTACGCCACCTCAATGAGATCGAAGGTCCCATCTTCAAAATGCGCGACGACCCTCGCCTCACGCCCTTCGGCAAGCGCCTGCGCCGCACCTCCCTCGATGAGCTACCCCAGCTGTTCAACATCTTCAAAGGCGATATGAGCTGGGTCGGCCCTCGCCCGCCTACCCCCGACGAAGTCGCCCGCTACAGCGACTGGCACCACAAGCGTCTTGATGTGACCCCCGGTCTCACCGGACTCTGGCAGGTCAGTGGCCGCTCCGAGCTACCCTTCGATGAGATGGTCAAGCTCGACCTCTACTACGCCGAAAACTGGTCCCTCGCCGTAGACGTGATGATCCTCCTCCGCACCATCCCTGCTGTGATCAAGCGGGAAGGGGCTTTCTAAGGGGCATTTCCAAATCCTGTGTAGGGGCGGTTCGTGAACCGCCCTGGTGGGAACAACACTTGCTCAACCCAGGGCGGTTCACGAACCGCCCCTACAGCTATCAGCACAGGTTTTGAAATGTACTCTAAGTGTGAGATGTGACTGAGAAAGCAAGTGTAGAGAAGAATGGTTGCTCAGGGAGGGATGTATATGGAAACTCCCAGTGACACATCTGGTGACGAGCAGCGCAGCCCAACACGCAGTTCAGGTCGCCGGCCCAACGCAGTAATTGTTATTATCGGTGTGGTCGCAATTGGGGTCATCGTCGCGGTTATTTACGTGATGCGCTTGCTTAACCCTCCAATACCTGCTAGCGCTGAGAACCCACCCATCTATCCTGGGGCTCAACAGATAAAAACAGAAGAGCTAAAGGTTAGTGAGGGTAGCAAGGGAAAGCGCATTGTGCTCAGAACATCCGACCCTCCGGAGAAGATATACCAGTTCTACAAGGATACGCTCACCAAAGATGATTGGGACGAAGCACCATATCGACCCCAATTCCTGTACGGGTTTGGAGCCGAACCTGATCCTCTGCCTCAAACTCTATTTAGCGCCCAGTTCCAACTATTGCAAGGTTTTGACACTCCCAACACTATCGCAATCCTCTTACTCAACATCACTGGCAATGACCAGGGGACACGAGACATCTATCTCGATTTAGGTCGGGAGCTTGACAAATAAAGACAGAAGAGCAAAGCAAGCCTGCCGTACAGATACGAATAGCTACGCCAGGCGATGCTCCCTCAATCGCGTCACTTCTACATGACGCGTTCGCGGAATACGAACCCTTATACACTCCAGAGGCATTCGCTGCAACCACTCCCACAAGTGACCAGATCGAGGGTCGTTTTACCGAAGGTCCCGTATGGGTGGCTCTTTATGATAATTCCATCGTCGGCACAGTGGCCGCCGTCCCTAAAGGCGAGGGATTATACGTCCGAAGCATGGCCGTCTTACCCGCCGCAAGAGGCCACAGAATAGGAGAGTTGCTATTGCGGAGCGTTGAGGACTTCGCGCTCGCACAAGGCTACAAGCGCATGTTCCTGAGCACTACTCCCTTTCTGGACCGTGCCATTCGCCTATATGAGAAGTGGGGCTTCCGGCGCACCGATGAAGCCCCTCATGAGCTATTCGGGACGCCTCTCTTTACTATGGTGAAGACTCTACTTACTCCGTAATACCTCCGCGCTTCTACAGTGAATTATTATAGGGTGTCTAAAACGTGTAAAGCAATGAGTGTCATTCTGAGCGAAGCGAAGAATCTAGAATCTTACCACACTACACGCTCAGAGATTTCTAGATTCTTCGCTTCGCTCAGAATGACAGGCTAACTCTTACACTTCTTGGATACCCTCTCAAAATCTTTGCGTCCTTTGCTAGCTTTGTGTCTTTGCGTTTAATAGTTACTCATCACGCGGCGTCACCGGCACGGGGTCCACGTACACTACTCCCCCTTCTACCTTCGTCCTATACTTCCCAACGTTCCCTGTAGCGGGCAGCGACACCGCCTCTCCCGTCTTCACGTCGAACTGTGATCCGTGTAGAGGGCATTCGGCTACCCACCCCCGCATATCCTCGTAAAAATCCCCGTCCGCAAGCGAAGCCTCGGCGTGCGTGCACGTGTCTCCAATCGCGTAAAACTCCCCTTCCAGATTGAATATCGCTATATCGATCCCCTCGTGGCTGATGCGGGTGAAGCTTCCAGGCGGCAACTTCCCAGCATCCGTCACCGGGACCCATGTCTCACATTCCGTTTCTTGTAACTCTTCTTTCATCACACCCTCTTCGTCATATTTGTTATAGCCAAAATGGTAGCTTATCACATATCGTGCCTAGTGTGAAAGACTGGCGGATCGATCTCCACATAAAATCTCAGCGTCTCCGCGCCTCTGCGGTGAACCCCAATAATCTCTGCGACCTTTGCCTCCTTTGCGTCTTTGCGTTTAGCAACTTCGATATTGCGTATTCTAGTTCTCCTATACCACTTGACAGCACCCACTATTGGGTATATATTGTATTCTGATGCAAGTTGTCTAACAGCTTGTCCGTTAACATACGTCACGCCTAACACCGGGTAGGCGGGTAACGAGTGTATAGTCTCGCCCGTCCGCGCCCATCGTGAAGGGCGGCTCCCAAATGGGCCTTCACAGCCCACGCGGGAGAAACGACACTCCACAACGTCACACAGGCGTACCTTAAAAACAGAATAGGGAGGTTGATTATGCCAGAACTAGCATGGCTACTGGCAGGCATCTTTGCACTCATCGCAATCGCCGCCGTAGCCGCGTTCTTATCATCCAGGGCAGCAGTGGCTAAAGAGCATCAACTCGCTGAAGAGCGGATCAAAACCGCCGAAGAGAAGGCCCAGGTGGCCCTCCGCGAGATCGAAGCTCAGCGCAAAGAGACACTCCTCCAGGCCAAAGACCAGTCGCACCAGATACGCGCCGAAGTCGAAGCCGAATACCGCGAGCGCCGCACCGAGCTTCAACGCCAGGAGCGCCGCATTCAGCAAAAAGAGGAGACCCTTGACCGCAAGCTAGACGCCACTGAAAAGCGCGAAAAGACCATCCAGTCCCAGGAGCGCGAGCTTGAAGCGGCCCAGGCCCAACTGGCCAACGCCCGCGAAGAGCAGCGCCGAGAGCTGGAGCGCGTCGCAGGCATGACCGCCGAGCAAGCCAAGTCCGTCCTCCTCGACGAAATCGAAGAGGAAGTGCGGATAGACGCCAATCGCCGCTACCGCGAAGTCGAGGCCCAGGTCAAAGAAGAGGCCGACTCTCGCATTCGCAAGGTCCTAGCCGTCGCCGCAGCCCGCGCAGCATCAGAGTACGTACCGGAAATCACCGTATCAATCGTACCTCTGCCCAACGATGAGATGAAAGGCCGCATCATAGGCCGAGAAGGACGCAACATCAGGGCAATAGAACAGGCAACAGGGGTAGATATAATCATAGATGAGACCCCTGAAGCGATAACCCTATCGGCATTCGACGCGGTTCGCCGTGAGGTGGCCCGTAGAGCCTTGCTTAAGTTGATTTCCGATGGCCGTATCCACCCCGCCCGCGTAGAAGAAGTAGTCGCCAAGGCCCGCGCCGAGGTCGAAAACATCATGCGCGAAGAGGGAGAGAAAGCCGCTTACGCAGCCAACGTCCAGGGCCTCCACCCTGACCTCATAAAGCTGCTCGGCAGGTTATCGTACCGTACCAGCTACGGCCAGAACCAGCTTCACCACGTAGTGGAAGCTTCCCGCATCGCCGCTGCCATCGCAGCCGAGATCGGGGCCGACGTCAATACAGCCCGCACAGCGACCCTGTTGCACGACATCGGCAAAGCCGTAGACCATGAGGTGGAAGGCCCCCACGCCCTCATCGGCGCGGAGATAGCAAAGCGCCTCGGACGCTCCCCCAAGATCGTCCACGCGATTGCCGCCCACCACAACGAGGAAGAGCCACAGACCGTCGAAGCCTGGATCGTCCAGGCAGCAGACGCCCTCTCTGGTGGTCGCCCAGGTGCTCGCCGCGACAGCGTGGAGCACTACATCAAACGCCTCGAAGCCCTCGAAGCCGTAGCCAACTCCTTTGAAGGGGTAGAGCGCAGCTTCGCAATCCAGGCAGGCCGCGAAGTCCGAATGGTCGTGAAACCCGAATCCGTAGATGATCTTGGAGCCATGAGACTGGCCCGCGACGTAGCAAAGCGCATCGAGGAAAGCCTGGAATACCCAGGCCAGATCAAAGTTACCGTTGTGCGCGAGACCCGCGCCATCGAATACGCGAAGTGAGTTCTTAGTTACGAGTTACGAGGCGTGAGTTACGGGTTATGAGTTGTCCGCAACGTCGTAACACACGCCTCGTAACTCGTAACCCGTAACTCGTAATTCGTAACTTCCACAACCACCTATCACCCATCACCCACTTACACCGGAGGCACACAACATCATGGACACTATAGACAGCACACCCGTTTTAGAAGCCCACGAAGGCGAGGTCCCCACCGCCGTAGTGTACGACGATACCGAGGTGCTGAAAGTATCCGCACACTCCCGCCCTAGCGCCGTCGCCGGTGCTATCGCAGCTGTGATCCGCAACCTGGGCCGCGCCGACGTGCAGGCCATCGGCGCGGGCGCGACCAACCAGGCTATCAAAGCCGTGGCTATCGCGCGCGATTATCTTCAGCCTAATGGCATAGACATAGTGGTAGTCCCCGCTTTCATAGACGTTATGATCGCCGACGAGGAGCGCACTGCCATCCGCCTGGTCGTAGAAGCTCGCGCCTGAGCAGGGTCAGGGATAGGTCTTCGCTCGCTGGTCTGGGTCGGAATAAACAGACCAACGGCAGGCAGTCCCAGACCTGATACAAAGCAATCATACAATAAGCAGAATACCAGCAGATACGTGCTATACGGTCTGCTGGTCAGCGTACCCTGAATTCCTCACGCTATATGCTATAATATCCCCACAGCATCACCTCAGATCATACCGACATCGCCAAGAACAGCCAGAGATGCCCCAATCACAGATATAGATGATAGGAGATAATACAATGCCATCACAAAGAGATGTATTGCGACGCTTGGTTGAGCGCTTCGGCATGAACGAAGAAAGGGTAGTCAAAGAATATGCCGCTGCCGAGAGGCGGGGTGAGGTAAGGCGCGACAGCAACAAGTACAGCATATCGGCAGAGGATTACGCTCGCGCGCTTTGGCGTGATGGCGTTCGTAAGGGCTGGATTTGTTAGTGACAACTTCAGAAGCATCACCAGATTTGCACTCGGCACCCCGAATTCCGAACTCAAAAATAGACCTCCACACCCACACCACCGCCTCAGATGGTGCACTCACTCCCACCGAACTCCTTCACCGCGCCTCTCAAGTAGGTATCTCCACCCTCGCCATCACCGACCACGACTCCGTAGAGGCTCTCCCCGAAGCTCGTCCCGTAGCCGAGGCATTGGGCATACGCCTCATCACGGGCGTAGAGTTCGGCACCAACTGGGCGAACGCCGAAATCCACATGCTCGGCTATTTCTTCGATCCCGACCACCCTCAGATGCAGCAGACCCTCGCTGACCTGCGCGAGGGTCGCCTTGAGCGGGGCCGCCGCATGGTCGAAAGGCTGAACGCCCTCGGCCTCTCAGACGTGACGTGGGAGCGCGTCGAGCAGATAGCGGCGGGCGGCTCCTTAGGTCGCCCCCATGTCGCTGAAGCCCTTATCGAGCGCGGCTACGCTTCCACAGTAGACGATGCCTTCGGCAAATACCTGGGGCGTGGCAAGCCCGCCTACGTCGAGCGCACCCAGATCACCCCCGCCGAGTGTATCTCGCTGGTCCACAGCGCGGGCGGCGTCATCTCCCTCGCCCACCCTACCTGGGTCGCTGAGGTAGAAAACCTCCTCCCATCCCTCGTAGATGCCGGACTGGACGGCATCGAGACTTATTACGGCCTCTACAAGCCCGAAACGATAGAGTGGCTCGAAACCCTCGCCCGCCGGTACAACCTCGTCCCGACAGGCGGCACCGATTTCCACGGACGTGATGGCCTCCTCCATGCCGACCTCGGCAGCAGGAGCGTCCCGCCCGAATGCCTTGATGAGCTTGAGCGCCGTGCGGGAACGACACGAAAGGGCCAGATTGAACCTGATAGGTGAATATATGGTATTATAGGCAGTACAGAGAAGGAGACTCGCTATGCAATGTCTACGCTTCCGTCTCGGCCTACTCGTATTACCCATAGCCCTATTTATTGGGGCTTCTACCCTCCTGTTCTCCACCACGGACGCCCATGTACCCGCAAACACCCCCAGGATATTCAGTAACGAGTTATCCGAGCGCGCCCCACAGCAGGGTACACCCACATCAACGCCTACTGCTACTGTTCTCTCTACCACTCAGTGCTGGGAGGTGATACCTGGAGCTAACCCAGGGAGTACCGCATCCCTCTCCGATGTAGAGATAATCACCACTGATGATGCATGGGCTGTTGGAGATTACTATGACGGTAGCGCTGGCGACTCTACAGCCCTTACTGAACATTGGGATGGTAATAAATGGACATTCGTTCCCAGCCCCGACGCCGGGTTCTACTCAACACTTGAGAGCGTTACAGCTATTTCAACGAATGATGTTTGGGCTGTCGGTATTTTCAAAAGCGACAGTAGTAGCCCCATTCAATCCCTGGCAATGCACTGGGATGGTTCCCAATGGAGCCTATTCTCGGTACCCGGCGCGCCCCTATCCACCGAGGAGTACCTGTTGGGAGTAGCTGCCGTTGCCCCCGATGATGTGTGGGCAGTCGGCTACTACCGTTCCTTTGGCTCTGGCGTCCAAGCCTTGATAGCGCATTGGAACGGCACTGCATGGAGCCTCGTGCCCGCTCCAACTCCGGGTGGCACGAATGGAGATCACCGTCTGCGGTCAATTGCGGCTTCATCGAGCGGTGACGTTTGGTCAGTCGGTGAGTATTCCGCTTCTACTGGCCCTAGCCGGACCCTGACCTTGCGTTGGGACGGGCAGGCGTGGAACGTCGTCCCTAGCCCTAACATAGCATCAGTCCGTAATTCACTCATGGATGTGGCTATTGTCTCTGCAAATGATATATGGTCTGTAGGGAGTTTCGGTGTAGGCTCTCCAACGACCGCGCAAACGCTGGCGATGCACTGGGATGGCGCAGCCTGGAGTATAGTCTCCACCCCCAGCTTCGGGCTAAGTAATGACCTCTTTGGGGTTGGCGCTGTATCGAGCGATGATGTTTGGACAGTAGGTGATTACTTCGACACTAACACGGGCTACCAGCAAGCTATGACCCTCCACTGGGACGGCGCTGCCTGGTCCGTCGGCTATAACCCTCGCCTCGGTGGAGATCAGGACCTTTCGGGGATGGACGCAACTGAGGCGAGCGATGTGTGGGCCGTGGGCCGCCACTACACTATGGGCACCTCCCGCCCGCTAATAGAAAGATACACCGGCTTATGCGCCCCTCCAACAGCCACGCCTTATCCCACTCCTACCGCCCCGCCCCCGGCGACTTCTACACCCACCCCAAGCTGCCCGTTAGGTTGGGAGGCGGTTTTCCACCCTAATGGCATAGACTTTTATGGTCTCAGAGACGTAGCCGTGATTTCGGAGAATGATGCATGGGCTGTGGGCACGAGCAACCGCGCCAGACTGATCCTACACTGGGACGGCACGCAGTGGAGCGTCGTGCCCAGCCCCGACCCTGATCCCAGTTTTGACTATCTCACAGGAGTTACCGCCATCAGTCCGACCGACGTGTGGGTGGTTGGATATTATGGCGACTCTTATGACTATCCCTACCGGACCCTGACTATGCACTGGGATGGGATCAAGTGGGCTATTGTGCCCAGCCCTAACATCGGGACTTTGAATAACCAGTTACAGGATGTAGATGCCGTAGCGTCTGACGACGTTTGGGCGGTTGGACTTTGCTGTAATGGCCCAGTAATGGGGATGCTGGCGGTCCACTGGGACGGCTCCCAATGGGGTGTTATACCAACACCAACCCTAGACCCAAGTGGCGGCCCTATTGTAGCGGTGGATGCCATCTCTGCCAATGACGTTTGGGCCTTGGCAAATGGGGGCGGCACGCTCATACATTGGGACGGCAGCACATGGAACTACGTTGACATACCGAGGGGTGGAATCTTCGGAAACGACCTTGTAGATATCAGCGCCATCTCAGCTAACGACATATGGGCCGTTGGCTATTATTCTCGTCGTGATCCAAATAGCCACTTATACAGCCAAACACTTATAGAGCACTGGGACGGTATCGAGTGGCGTGTGGTTCCAAGCCCCAACGTTGGCGCTTACAATAATAACCAGCTTTATGGAGTGGCCGCCGTTTCGTGGAATGACGTGTGGGCGGTGGGCTATTCAACTCTGGATGAGATTGGACAAACACGAACTCTCGTCATGCACTGGGATGGTTCCGAATGGAATGTAATCCCAGGGTCCAATCCGGGAACTGAGGACAATCAACTCTTTGCAGTGTCTGCCCTCCCAGCGAACAGGGTATGGGCGGTAGGAAACTACAGTCACACAGGCAGTATTCAATCTACTTTCACACTCATTGAGCGGTACAAAGAACGATGCCTTTGCACTCTCCAATTTTCTGATGTAGACGAGAGTAATCCATTCTACTCTTATGTCCGGTGCCTCGCCTGCCGCAATATCGTATCCGGTTACGACTGCGGAGGTCCCGGAGAGCCGTGCCCCGGCAGCTACTTCCGCCCAGGGGCAGATGTGACGCGAGGGCAGCTATCGAAGATAATCGCTAATGCCGCAGCCCTCAACGACCCCATACCGCCGGACAGGCAAACCTTCGAGGATGTGCCTTCCGGCAACCCATTCTGGTTGTGGATAGAGCGTCTTTCGGATAAGGGCGCGATAAGTGGCTACTTGTGCGGCTCTGCGGGAGAGCCGTGCGTCCCACCTAGCAACCGCCCCTATTTCCGTCCAGGCAATAACGCCACGCGTAGCCAGATAGCCAAAATCGTCTCCAACGCGGCAGATATCCAGGACTACGTCCCTGACACCCAGCAGACCTTTGAGGACGTACCCCCTACCTACACATTCTGGCTTTGGGTAGAGCGTTTATCTGAGAGGGGCATCCTGGGAGGTTATCCATGCGGCGCTGAGGGCGAGCCATGCGTGCCGCCAGATAACAGGCCATATTTCCGCCCAGGCAACAATACCACGCGGGGGCAGATGTCCAAGATAGGCGCCAACACCTTCTTCCCCGGCTGCCAGACCCCCGGCAGTTATAGCCCGTAATTTTGACACCCGCCCCTCTGTGTGCTATCATCAACCTGTCTTTCTTATTATCCAGGACTTATATTCTTTATCCACCAGGTCAGCACGGGGACAGGTGTAATGCTCCGCTCGTAATTCCTCACGCATCACGTATCACGCATCATAAATCCACCCGTCCCCGACCACCGGGCGCGTCCCTATGTCCTCCAACATAACAGTTCGCCTGATAGGCATGTTGCTGTTCGCCTCGGCAGGACTCCTGCTGGGCTTCTATCTCGCGCCTCAACTCTACGGCGACAGCCAGAGCAGCTTCAACGAGCTTGTTCTCCCACTCACCTTCGTCGGCGCGCTCTTCGGACTCATCGTGACCCCTTACCTGACCGTCTATCCGCTACGAGCCGTTCGCAATCGCCTCAAGGCTATGCCCGCGCCCGACCTCGTGTCGGCTACGGCGGGCCTCTTCGTTGGCCTCGTGCTCGGCGCTCTCATCTCCTGGCCCCTCAGCAATCTCCCCGATTGGGTGGGGAGCATAGCACCTACCGCCGCCACTCTCCTCTTCGCAGCCCTCGGCCTCTATGTTGGCCTCCTGCGCAAGCGCGATCTCCTGGATGCTCTCCCCATGCCACGCGATGGCCGTCTCTCTCAACGTATGGAGGCCCTCGGCTCTTCTGCTTCAGCCAGGACCGCCCGAATAGACAGTATAATGACCACAGGCCCCCTGCGTGGTGAGGAGTTGGGCAGCCCGGAGCGCGGGCAGACCGAAAAGTACCTCCTGGTAGATACCAGCGCAATCATCGATGGGCGCATAGCCGACATAAGTAAGACGGGCTTCCTCGATGGCACTCTCCTCGTCCCGCGCTTCGTGCTCAACGAGCTACAGCATATCGCCGACTCCCCCGACGCCATGCGCCGTGCCAGGGGCCGTCGAGGACTGGACATACTCAATCGCCTCCAGAAAGAGTTGGTCATACCTGTGCAGATCAGCGAGGTGGACGCCCAGGAGATATCGGAGGTGGACGGCAAGCTGGTCAAGATCGCCCGTATCTATAAGTGCTCCGTACTCACCACCGACTTCAACCTCAACCGCGTAGCCGAGATACAGGGCGTGCGCGTGCTCAACATCAACGAGCTTGCCAATGCCGTCAAGCCCGTCGTCCTCCCCGGCGAGGAGATGAACGTCCACGTCATCCAGGAGGGTAAAGAGCTAGGGCAGGGGGTCGCTTACCTTGACGACGGCACGATGGTTGTAGTAGAGAATGGCAAGCGTTATATGAACTCTGAGGTAGATGTAGTGGTCACACGCGTCTTGCAGACCGTCGCGGGCCGCATGATCTTCGCCCAGATGAAGGATGGGCGATAATAGTCCAAAGTTCAAAGTTCAAAGTTCAAAGTTCAAAGTTCAAAGTAGGCAGAAGGAAAAATATTCTTAGGCATCATTCGTCATCCAAAAACCTCTGCGTCTCTGCGGTAAAATCTATCGTCTTTCGTCTATCGTCCGTCGTCCGTTGTCCGCAATCTCCCACGGAGGTACCATGTCAACCACCTTAGCCGCCATCATAGTAGCCGCCGGGAAGAGCCAGCGCATGGGCGGGGCAGATAAGCAGTTGCGCACCATCGGCGGCGTGCCCGTGCTCGCGCGCACCGTAGCCGCTTTTGAGGCGTGCGCCGATGTGGGGGCTATAGTGCTTGTGCTCAACCCCGACAACATAGCTGGGGCCGCAGAGATGGGCCAGGAATACGGCTGGCAAAAGGTGCGTGCTATGGTGCCGGGAGGCGAGCGTCGCCAGGACTCGGTAGGCGCTGGCCTGGCGGCGGCGGTCCGCCTGGGGGAAGGGGACGAGCGCTATGAATGGGTGGCGGTGCATGATGGGGCGCGTCCCCTAGTTACGCCCGGCCTTATCAGTCGGGGTCTGGAGGCGGCGCAGGAGCTGGGCGCGGCAATAGCGGCCCTACCCTCGACCGATACGGTCAAGACCGTGGACGCATCGCGTACCATCACGCGCACGCTTGAGCGAAGCAACCTCTGGCTCGCCCAGACGCCACAGATATTCCGCACCTCTATCCTCGCAGGAGCTTATGATAGCCTCGCGCAGGACGGCCCCGACGCCGAAGCCACCGACTGCGCCCGCATGGTAGAGCTTACAGGCCGCCCCGTCAAGGTATTCGAGGGTGAGCGTACCAACATCAAGATTACCACCCCCCTCGACCTGTTGGTGGCTGAAGCGATTATTAAGGGGCAGACGATGGGGGTCGGTAGCAAATAGCTTCTTGATAGGACATCAGAATGGATAACATTCGAGTCTACGCTGATACCTCTGTCTTTGGCGGAGCGTTTGACGAAGAGTTTGCAGACGCAAGCCTCGCTTTTTTCAGCCAAGTTCGGGGAAATAGATTTCATCTCGTAACATCCGCAGTCGTGCAAGCAGAGATAGAGGCAGCGCCTGTTGAAGTTCAGGACCTTTTCGATGAAGTACTTGCTCTGAGCGAAGTTGTAGAAGTCTCTACTGATGCCGTAAAGCTCCAGAAAAGCTATGTTACTGCTGGCATCGTTACACCAAAATGGGAGAGTGATGCCCTTCATGTTGCTCTGGCTACTGTAGCCCGATGTTCGCTGATTGTAAGTTGGAACTTCAGGCACATAGTGCATTTTGAGAAGATACCGCTGTATAATGCCATCAACGTGCTCAATGGATACCCTCAAATTGCTATCTACTCCCCATTAGAGGTAATCGAATATGAAGATGAAGACATTTGACGCTGTCGAAATGAAGCGTGCTGGAGCTGCAAGGGTTCACGAGCAGATAAAAGACATGACGCCGGAGGAAAAGCTTGCCTTCTGGCAGCAACGTACAGCTACTCTGCGTAAACGCCAACAGGCTATTCAAGCGAAACGCAAGTCTGCTTGATAGGCCAAAGACGCTATCCTCGATAATATCTAGCACCCACCACTTAACATGGTATATCGCATAGGCTTTGGCTACGACGTTCACCGCCTTATAGAAGGCCGCCCCCTCATCCTGGGTGGCGTCGAGGTGCCATTTGAGAAGGGCCTCGAAGGGCACTCCGACGCGGACGTGTTGCTCCACGCGCTGATAGACGCCATACTGGGCGCGGCTGGCATGGGTGACATAGGCACGTACTTCCCCTCTTCCGACCCTACACTTAAGGGAATATCGAGCCTCGACATGCTCTCGCGCGTTATGGAGATGGTGGGAAAGACTAGTTGGGGAGTTGGAAATGTAGACGGCACTATCGTGGCCCAGCAGCCGCGCCTCTCTCTTCACACTCCTCGGATGAAGGAGACTATAGCCAAAGCCCTCGGTATCGAGCCGGAGCTTGTGAACATCAAGAGCAAGACCACAGATGGCCTCGGCTTCACGGGCACGGGTGAGGGCATGGCTGCGTATTGCGTCGTGATGCTTGTGAGATGAAAGCAGTCCTCCAGCGCGTGACGCACGCAAGTGTCGTTGTCGAGGGTGAGACGGTTGGCAAGATCGGCGCGGGCCTGCTTGTGCTGCTGGGTGCGGGGCGCGACGATTCCGAGGAGGACGTGTGCTATCTTGCTCGCAAGATAGCGGACCTGCGTATCTTCTCGGACGCTGCCGGTAAGTTCAACCTCGCGCTGGGTGACGTTGGCGGGTCCGTTCTGCTCGTGTCCCAGTTCACCCTCTACGCCGATAGCCGCAAGGGGAGGCGGCCTTCCTTTATCGATGCCGCGCCGCCCGATATTGCGCAGGCGCTCGTAGATAGGTGCGCCCAATTATTGCAGGCGTCGGGTATCCACGTGGAGACGGGCCGCTTCGGCGCGCATATGGAAGTCTCTCTCCTCAACGACGGCCCTGTGACAATTCTGCTCGACAGCGCGCAACGAGCTTGACGCGAGCATAGTCAGTTCGTTATCCTTATATGATCCACGTGGGAGTGGATAGGTCCCGGTGGGCTTCACAGTCTTCAAAACTGCTGTGCGTTACGCAGAGTGGCGCAGGTGGGTTCGACTCCCATGCACTCCCGCCCTCACGATGAAGTGATGGATTAGGAGCTATGGCCGAAAGGTCCCAGGCCCTAATGTACCACGCGCGCTGAGACCAAAAGCCTATACCGGACGGGTTAGCGGCGCGGCTATAATGATCGAGCTATGAAAACATATACTTTTTCTCTCCAATATCGTTTGGCGGCTATCGCGTTATTGCTGGTAGGCGTGGTTTTGTACCCGCCTGGTGCGCGTGCCTCTGAGAAAGGCGCTTCTCAAATCTCAGGCATTACCAATACCGGCCCCGCGTCTCCGACCACATGCGCGCTCTCTTTCACCGACGTTCAGACCTCCGACTACTTCTATGAAGGGGTGTTCAATCTCTTTTGCCGGGGGGCTATCAGGAGGTTACCCCGACAATACCTTCCGTCCCGGTAACAACACCACCCGCGGGCAGCTTGCCAAGATCGAGGTGCTTGCGAAGGGGTGGGATCTGGTCGACCCTGCTGTGCCAACCTTCTCGGACGTGGCGCGGGACAATGCCTTCTACCAATATATAGAGACGGCTCTATTGCATAACGTCCTCGGCGGCTACACGGATGGCACCTTCAAGCCCAATGCTGAGGTCACCCGCAGCCAGCTTGCCAAGATAGTGGTCTCGGCTGAGGGGTGGCCCCTGGTGACGCCTGGCAGCCCAACCTTTTCGGACGTGTCGCCCGGCAGCACCTTCTATAGTTATATAGAGACGGCTGTGGCTCATGGCATACTCTCTGGATATACGGACGGCTCGTTCCGCCCCGGCAACGCGGCGACACGCGGGCAGATAGCCAAGATAGTCTACCTGGCGACCGCGCCCCAGATGACCCCCGAGGAAGCTGAGACGATTCGCATCATCAACGAGCGCCGCGCCGCGATGGGTATAGGCACGCTACGGATAGACCCGGCGATGAACGCCGCTGCTCGCCGCCATTCGTTCGATATTGGCCCCCAGCAGTTGTGCCAGCACACCGGCACTGACGGTACTTCCCCCTGGGACCGCCTCGCGCAGGCGGGCTATGGGGGATGGGGCGCGGGCGAGGTGGTCGCGTGCAACTATGTCACTCCTCTGGATGCGGTAGATGGTTGGTGGGACAGCCCAGGCCACTATGCGGTATTGACCGACCCTGCTGTGAACGACATAGGCTGTGGCTGGTGGATCAACTCGCAGGGGTACGGCTGGCAGACCTGCGATACGGGTATCTCTGTAAGATAATTCTTCAGTAAGCAGAAGGCATAAGGCAGAAGGTCGTAGAACCTTCTGCCTTTGTTTTACGTTCAGATGGTTCTAACGGGTCGGGTGAATATCACCGTGAATATCACCTTAGGGAAAGATTAGTAGAAATCGTTATAGAACATAGAGACTGGAGTTGGGGAAATCGCTGGAACTTTTATGGTGAAATTGTGTGGATGCTATTGTTTACCCCTAGACAATGGGCTACCGAGTGTTGTATATTAGCGACCCTTTGTACACTATATATTGGAAAAACATCGCAGGGGCGAAAATATACATATGGTCCAGTGCAATAGTGGAAAACTTTTCGCACTTGGGATGCAGCGAGAATTCACATGGTAGGCCGTTCCGTGCGTAAGATATAAGCCAGTCTTATGGAATTGGGCCTTAAAACCCGTTGTGGGATTAGAGCCGGGCTGGTATGATGGATGTAAAGGAGTAAATACGTAAATGGTCCTTAGAGGAGCAACTGATATGAGAACCGCTTTGCAAAAATGGGTCGAGAAAAAGCTTCATGTTGGTGCCAAGAGCAGAGTCAAGATGCTTACCGATGAGTTCCAGAATTCGCTCGTAGTGCAAGCCAAAATCTTGGCTCACCAGAAGGGTGATGATATTGTCCTAACTAGTCATGTTGATGAAGCCCTAGGCGTAATTCACAATAAACAAAAGTATACGCGGTCGAAAGAATTGGCTAAAGTCAGTGGTGGGGCCTTATTTGGACTGTTTATTCAAGGTTTCGTGTCGGAACTTGGATCAGGAAATACGGTGGGTCTCATTTTATATACCCTTTCGGGACTCTTAGGAATTCTCCTTATGACATGGAACCCGAGAGCTTGATTCGCTCGGAGTAAAAGTTAGGCTAGTGCCTCCGTGCATACGAGCCGTGGATACAACTCACATAAGCAAGCCGTAGCAGTTCGTCACCCCCCAATTCCTGGCTAAAAAATTAACGCTCTTATGTTCTAGCGACTGAATCTAATATCAGCAAACGAAAGGTTAGTAGAAATACTTATAGAAAGTTGGAGGCCGGAGTTGGGGAAATCGCTTGAACTCTGGCCTTCGATTGTTTTATCCTTACAAAACCTTCGGGAGTTCCTCACTCAACATCTCCCATTAGGATAGTGAGGGGTAGACCCTTGCTCTCACGTTCCACCTTAAGGTGGGCGTAAAAAAATCTCAGCCTCGCATCGATCCTTATAGGAAAAAAGTACTAGGCACACTCACCAATTATGGTGGATTTGTGTGGATTCTATTGTTTGCCCCTAGACAAAGGGCTACTAGATGTTGTATATTAGCGGTGGATGTTCCACAAGATATGGACAATCCATCGCGGAGGCGCAAATATACACATGGTCCGGTGGAATAGTGGAAAACTTTATGCACTTCTGATGTGGAAAAATCGACATGGTAGGCCGTTCCGTGCGTAAGATATAAACCACTCTTATGGAAATCGGCCACAAAACCCATTGTGGGGTTAGAGCCGGGCTGGTATGATTGGTGAAACGTGGCTAAGGACGATATTTCACCGCAGAGACGCGGAGTGCGCAGAGGTTTTTTGGGGTGATGCGTAAAGGGTCCAAAGTCTGGGGTCGAGGGAAATACCAGCTAACGAAATTGAGAAGTATCGAGTTTGCATCGAGATTGAGAACGAGGGGGAGTCTGCATGAACGCTAAGCAAGTCTGGCAGGCCGCGCTTGGAGAGTTACAGGTAAAGGTGCCGGGGCCGAGTTTCCAAACATGGCTCAAGAACACCTCCATAGCCGCATTCGAGGGGAACAACCGGGTAATAATAGCCGTTCCAAGCAATTTCGCTAAGGAGTGGCTGGAGAACAAGTTCAGCAAGGTTATTGCGGAGACGCTGAACAACGTGCTCGGATATAAGGTCGAGGTGCGGTTCGAGGTGAGGAGCCATGCCCGTCATGAGAGCGGGCGGTCGTTGCAGGCGCTTGACGGGGTAGTCGCGGACGCGCAGGAGCGGGCGGCGGCGGTCGGCGAGCACATCTCCAATCCTTTCGGCCCAAAGGTGCAGCCAATCCCGACGATGCCACAGCAGCCTTCTATGTCGGTAGGGAACAACGTGCCGACGCAGATACACGCGGGGCGCGAAGTGCCGCAGCAGCCGTCGGGTTCCCCGTCATATACGGGTGGGAGCGGCAAGATTACGAGCATAGCGCGGCCAGGGTCGGGCAACGTGATACCGGCTAACAGGCCAGGTGTAGGGAATGGACCTGGGGTGGTATCTTCGCAGGGCAAGAGGAATGGACCTGGGTTCCAGTTCGAGATGGGGCTGGAAGAGAACACGATGCTCAACCCCAGGTACGTCTTTGAGCGCTTCATCGTCGGCAAGAGCAACCAGCTCGCGCACGCGGCCTCTATGGCGGTGGCCGAGCGACCTGCCGGGGCGTATAACCCGTTGTTCCTGTACGGCGGGGTGGGAATGGGGAAGACGCACCTGCTCCACGCTATCGGGCATGAGGTTATCAAGCGGATGCCTGGGATACGGGTGCTGTACGTGTCGTCGGAGAAGTTCACGAACGACCTTATCAACGCGATACGGGACCAGAGGAACGACAGCTTCCGCAACATGTACCGCTCGGTGGACGTGCTGCTGATAGACGACATACAGTTCATCGCTGGCAAGGAGAGCACACAGGAAGAGTTCTTCCACACCTTCAACGCGCTGCACGGGGCGAACAAGCAGATAGTGCTCTGCTCGGACCGCCCGCCCAAGGCGATACTTACCCTCGAGGAGAGGCTGCGGAGCAGATTCGAGTGGGGGCTTATAGCGGATATACAGCCGCCCGACCTGGAGACGAGGATTGCGATCCTGAGGGCGAAAGCTGAGACCGCTGCTGTGGCGGTGCCTGGGGACGTGGTAGATTTCATCGCCCGGAAGGTGCAGAGCAACATACGTGAGCTTGAGGGGGCGCTGAACAGGATAGTGGCTTTCGCACAGCTGAACAGCGCGCCGGTGAGTGTCGATTTGGCAGCGGCTTCGCTGAACGACCTGGGTGCGAACTCTCGCAGAAGGCCCATCAACGCGGACAGGATAGTGGAGACGGTGTCGAGCTTCTTCAACCTGGAGCCGGAGGACTTGAAGACGGGGTCGAGGAGCCGGGAGGTGCTGGTGCCGAGGCAGATAGCGATGTATTTGATGCGCGAAGAAGTGGAACTGCCCTTCATACAGATTTCGGCTTTCTTCGGGAAGAGGGACCACACGACGGCGATGCACTCGTATGAGAAGATAGAGAACCTGGTCGAGTCGGACAACCAGATGCGGCAGGAAGTGCTGACGATACGGCAGATGCTGTATGGGGAGCACGAACGGTAATTTTGAATTCTGAGTTTTGAATTTTGAGTTTAGGAGGGTGCAGAGATGCACTCTCCTGTTTTTAATTACAAAGAGCACGAAGGGGCCGGAAGTTTTGGGGTGAGGCTTCATGGGCAGGGGGTGGGCTAGGTATTTTCTTCGGGGCCGTAGCCTAGCTCGACCAACATGCGGTCGAACTCGCGGCGGAGGCCGATGAAGGGGTTGTGCTCTTCGGGTGGGGCGATGCGATGCTCTGCTACGAGGAGGCGGGCTATGGAGTTGCAGGCACGGGTTATGAGGGTGACGCCCTTTGATACGTCTATGGTGCCTGCAAGCATTTGAGCGTGGGTCTGGCGGACGAGCTTGCGGAGGGCTCTTATCTCGCGCAGGACTGAGCGCTTTGGGGGTTCGAGGAATTTGGGGATGGTGGATTTGGGTTTGGACATGGGAAGCTCCTTTGGAGGATAGACGATAGACGATAGACGATAGACGATGAATTCACCGCAGAGACGCAGAGACGCAGAGGTTTGTTAGGGAGTAGTGGTAAGGTGTGAGTTTGGTGGTGCGGTTGCGGTGGCAGGGCATGGCGACGCCATGCCCCTACAGGCGTGTTGAATGATAGGGTGTGGGTGCCCCGATAACCGTAACTGGTTCCTGGTGGGTTTCCTCTCCTGTCTGCTAGAGTAGAGAGGGTGCCTGGCGGCGCTCACCAGGGGGATTGACCTGCGCCGCGACACTTTTAGCTGCCGAGTGATGCGTGAAACGTGATGCGTGAGGGTGGGAGCAGCACTCGGCAGGTAAGCCTATAGGGTTGTGATGTAATGTTGTGAGTAGGCGCTCCTTTGGGGAGCAGAGTGATCCTTTCTGTCACTCTATATCGGGGCACCAGCGGGTTCCCTTATGTTAATGGCCCTCGCTACGGTTGCGGGGGTTGAGATGCATCTATTTAAACTTAATCCCACTTTGGGGTCAAAACGGGACAAGATTTTGGCACCAATTTGGGGTTTTTTTGAAAATTGGTCAAAAATGGAGGTCGTCAGGCGGGTGAATCTACGGGCTATAAGTACAAAGCCTGCCTGTAGGGGCCTGCTGAAGTGAGGTAATTACATCTACATCGATGTATACTGGGATAGGAGGTGTGATTATGGGAGATAGGTTGCGTAGGACGCAGATATTGCTTGAGCCTGAGCAGCACAGGGCGCTGGCGGAGCTGGCTAAGAGGGAGGGGCGTAGTATCTCGGAGATGGCGCGTGAGATATTGGGGCGGGAATTGGAGGCGCGCAAGCAAGCTGAGGACGCTGTATCGCGGCGGCGGTTCGAGGGGTTGGAGCGCGTGCGCAAGCTGCGTGCTGAGATAGTCGAGGAAAATGGCGGGCAACTGATTGATTTTGACGTGGTAGAGTCCGTCAACAGGATGCGTGAGGAGCGAGATGAGCGTAACGCGCCGCGAATCTCAGAGCCTGTTTATCAACTCTAGTGAAGGAAGAGGAGCGTGCCGTAACGGAGTACCCATTTACCTGTCATTCCGAACGCAGTGAGGAATCTCCGAGCTTACCAGGTGGATAGATTTTTAATTCTTCGCTTCGCTCAGAATGACACTCTTTGTATATTTGTTGTTATATACCCTCTCAGCCTCTGGTGATTGATGCAAGTTCGGACTGAGGGTCACGAAGCAAGGCGTTGCTATTATGCGCATGGAGCGGGGGCATAGATGCGCCTCTCTTTTGTTTGCGGGTGATGCTTTGTGGCGTGGAGGAGATGTGGGAATGTCAGGTATAGGCACGATATTGAAGCGGATAGCGGGAACGGGCATCCTTGCGGCTATTGTGATTGGGTTTGGAGCGTTCCTGGTCTGGACTATCGGGGCGGCGCAGGGGCTGCCGTTTCCGTTGGGAGTATTGCTTGGGGCTGCGATTTTCATAGTCGTTTTCCCTATTGGCGCGTATGTGTTATATGTGGCTTTGATCGTTTTTTATGAGTGGATTACGGGGAAGAGTGTGACGTGGCGGTAAGCTTTAGTTTAACATTGGAGACCGCCCGGCAGACAAATCTGCGGGCTACATAATACGAAGTTCGCCTACGCGGACTGAGCCGAATAGTCCCCGGAGAGGGGTTTTGTATACGTAACCCCCGACTATGAGCGTAGCGAACTCTCCCAGGGCGGACTCTCCCAGTGTGGCGTCTTTCAGTACGTCTGGATGTGGTACAATCGCTAATGGAGTTGGCGAATAAGCACATTTAGCTGGCAGTTGCGAGGTTTGGGTATGGCAGACAATCCCGACAAGGAAAAACCCTTGTGGCGTTCTACCAGGTTCCGAATTGGTGTCATATTGGCTGTGGCTGTGGGTCTCGTTATCCTCGGCTACTGGCTACCTTATTCTTGGATCGGCTTTAACAGTCAAGAGATACCTAAGCTTGTTGATACGGACTATCGCCCTATGAAGACAGTGTGGGACTGGCTGGGCTTGCTTATCATTCCGGCGGCGCTAGGTGTCGGTGGCTTGCTGTTTAGCAGCGCAGAACGCAAGGCAGAGCGTGAAATTGCAGATGAGCGCATTCGTGATAGCATTTTGCGAGAATATCTTGACCGCATGTCCGTGTTATTAATTGAGCGCAATCTTGCGGCTTCAGAAGAGGATAGCCCCATTCGGTACGTGGCACGAGCACGAACTCTTACCTTACTGAACGCTCTGGCAGGTGATGGCTCTCGAAAAGGAAGCGTTGTACAGTTTCTTTATGAAGCGGGTCTGATTAACAAGGAAGCTTCAATAGTTAGATTGGCTGGGGCAAACTTGAGTGGGGCAAACTTGAATGGGGCAGACTTGACTAAGGCAAGCCTGAGGGAGGCAAGCCTGAGGGAGGCAAACCTGAATAGGGTAGAGCTGGTTGGGACGGACCTGACTAGGGCAAACCTGACTAGGGCAAACCTGACTAGGGCAAACCTAATTGAGGCAAACCTGAGGGAGGCAGACTTGCATAAGACAGACCTGCGTAAGGCAGACCTGCGTAAGGCAGACCTAATGGGGGCAAACCTGACTGATGCATACTTGACTGATGCATACTTGACTAGAACAGACCTGCGTAAGGCAAATCTGAATAAGGCCTACCTGAGGCAGGCAAACCTGAATGAAGCCGATCTGAGTGGGGCCGATCTGAGTGGGGCAAGCCTGTATATGGCAAACCTGCAGGAGGCAAGTCTGAATGGAGCAAACCTGAGTGGGACAGATTTGAATGGAGCAAACCTGACGTTGGCAAACCTAATTGGGGCAAACCTGCGGGATGCAAGTCTGAATGGAGCAAACTTGAATAGGACAAACTTGAATGGGGCGGACCTGAGCTTGGCAAATCTGCTGTACGTAGACTTGCGTGGGGCAATAATCAGTGACAAGCAATTGCGGCAGGCAAAGACACTCTACGGAGCAATTATGCCTGACGGATCGAAGCACGAGTAGATGACCGGCGCCATAAGCTGTCCGCAGACGCCAGCCGGATGAGTGTAGAGGCAGCAACCGTCATCTGTTCCTAACATTTGCCTGCGAGCACAGGGCGCATTGGGCTTGACTTATGGTGTACAATGTTCCCCTACAGAGTATGTGTAGCTGGGTCAGCTGCACTATATCTGTGCCCCGCACCTCTATTTGTTATCTCTTTTTAAGAAGCTGATCACGCTTCGTTATGCTAGCTAGAAGATTCGGAATGTCTCCTGTTGGTATAGTCCGTCGTCAGATGTACGGGTTTGTGCGGGTTTTGTGCAGACCATTACAGCCCTCTATATGCTTTAATAGAAGCATAGGCAGTGGCAAACGTAACTGCTGCCCGACTACTAGTTTCTAAGAGTGCGTTTTACACTGGGGAGGTCTCAAATGGATGATAACAAGTCTGATCGTGAAGGTAGATTAGAGGAGCCGCGTGGGGAAGGCTCCTCGATGGGGGATGATGCTGATGCTGCTTCAAGTTCTGCATGGGGTTCGGGGGATGCTGAGGCTTCCGATATGCAGGGGACGCCGGGCTACAGGGAAAGTGATGCCACAGAGATGCACGGCGAGTACAGGGTAGCGAGCGACCCCGCGCCGATAGATGAGGAGTTGTACGAGCAGCCCGCGCCCTACCAGCCCGTGCAACAGGTGAACGTCGCGGCCAGGAAGGGGGGAGCAGTATGCCTCTCGCCCTCGGCGCGCTGGTATTGCTGGTGGCGGTTGCGGGGCTTGTGGCGTGGCTCGTACTGAACAGGGCTGGAGAGACTCGGTCCGGTGCGTCTGTGGTGGAGCGGGCGCTGCCTGCTAACACGCTCGGATATTTTTCTATTGATCCTTCGCCTGACGAGAACCAGAAGAGGGCCTTCGATAGGATGCTGGATGCATTCGAGTTCGCAGCCCGGCTTCCGCGAGGCTATGGCACAGATGGTGCAGCAGGTGGAGGGGTTGGGCATGATGATAGGGATGCAGCCCGACCAATCAGGAAATGCGGGCACTCTGACCTCGCTCGCAGGCTACCTGGGAGGGGGTCTGACTATAGCGGTGCTGGCCCCCAGCGACGCGGACTTGCAGTCGCTCAAGGCATCATCCTCGTCGGGCAACCCGATGGGCTTGATAGATAGCGCGGGGCGGAACATCGTAGGGCTTGCGGACCTCGACTTCAACCCGTCGAGCGGGAGGGGGCCTATCGCCGACCTGCGGGCCTTGAAGGAGAGCCTGGACAAGGCGAAAGTTGTCGAGACGCACAACGGTGTGGATGTGCGCGAGTACGTTTCGGGAAGCTTGAGGCTCTACTTCGCCTTCTTGCCTGATACTACGACGGCGGCTGTGGCGGTAAATAGCGCGCCTATCAAGGTAGTGATAGATGAGATCAAGGCGAACAAGGGGCTGAAGGACAATACCGGGTTCAAGTACCTCTCCGGTAAGGTTCCCCCCGAGCGCGTGGCTACTCTCTACCTCAACCTGGGAGAGATCAACAGAGGGATCGAGGCATTGGGGCTTGGGGACTCCTTCTATAATAGATACCAGAAGCTGAGTGGCGCGATGCTTGTTACACTGAGCGGCCTGGAGGATGGGCTGCAAGTGGACATCGCAACGGAAGGGGGCGGCCTGCTTGGTTCATCAGGCTGGATTTTCGGGTGGTGGTTCGGGGATATGCAGGTAAACCCCAACGCCAGGCCGGACGCCAGTACGCTCAATGACATACCCGCCGATTCGATAGCTTTCCTGGCGGGCAGCGATTTCAAGAGTATCGCCCTGGCCGCTATAGAGAAGGCAGAGAAATCGACTGACGAGTATACGAGGCAGGGTGTGGCGGATATGCAGAAGAGCTTCAAGGATAATACGGGCCTCGACCTGAAGAACGACGTGCTGGCGTTGATGGGTGGGGATTTCGCGGCAAGCCTGTCGAAGTTCAAGACTGCAGATGTACCGAGCGGAACCTGGTTCTACATCCCACCCCTGGTAACGCAGATGAAGCTGAACGAGGCGGACCGGGCTAAGGCGGTAGACGCTTTGAAGCGGGCCATGGAGAAGGCGCTGGGCGATAAGATTAAGTCGTTCGAGGTCGCGGGCGGTACCTTCTATACGATGGGTTTCGACGAGATGATCCTGGGGGTGGGTAAAGACCGCGCTTTGCTGACTTACGACGCCAAGGGGCTAGAAGCCGCTAAGGCGCTGGCCGATGGGACGGTAGCCAACCTGGGTAAGGGGTTGGGCACCACCGACAAGTGGAAGGATGCCGGTGAGGCACCTGCCGAAGGATAGCAACCTCATAGGGTACGTCGATATAACGGCGATCATGGCGATACAGGAAGAGGGGATGTCGCCTGAAGATAAAGCGGAGTATGAGAAGAACTCCTCGCCCTTCGTTAGGCCACTCAAGTACGTGCTGGTAGGCTCGGCTACCGACCCTGCAAAGGAGGGGGAGATGAGCCGGAATTTGACGCGGATTTTCCTGGGGATTAGTAAGTAGGGGTAATCTAGCTTAAAAAGCATCAAAATAAGGTTCCGGCGCAGCCGGAACCTTATTTTGATGCTTTTTAAGCAGTCAGTGTGCGGTAAGACTATTGCGACGGATGTTATAGTTACTGAAAACTGAAAATTACACGATGGGAGGGGCAATTCGATGGGAGTGAAGTTTGGGGTGTTGGTGCCTCAGGGGTGGCACTTTGATCTGGAGGACATAGAGGGGCCGGAGGATCAGTTCGAGGCGATGGTGCGGGTGGGGGTGGAGGCGGAGAAGCTGGGGTACGACTCGATATGGCTGTACGACCATTTTCATACCGTGCCCGCGCCTGAGATCGAGACGACGTTTGAGTGCTGGATGGCGACGGCTGCGCTGGCGCGGGAGACTTCGAAGGTGCGCATCGGGCAGATGGTGACGTGCAACAGCTACCGCAACCCGGCGCTGCTGGCGAAGATGGCCTCTACGGTGGACGTGATGAGTCATGGGAGGCTCGACTTTGGGATCGGGGCGGGGTGGTACGATCACGAGTACAGCGCTTATGGATATGACTTCCCGGATGGGCCGGAGAGGTTGAGGATGCTGGGAGAGGCGCTGCAAATCATACACGCGATGTGGACTGAGCCGTATGCCACGTTCGAGGGGAAGTATTACCGGGTGCGACGGGCTATCAACGAGCCAAAAGGGGTGCAGAAGCCTCACCCTCCGATATGGATAGGCGGGGGCGGGGAGAAGGTGACGCTCAGGCTGGTGGCGAAGTACGGGGATGCGTGCAACATCGGGGGTATAGACCCGGAGGTGTACAGGCACAAGTTCGGGGTGGTGAAGCAGCACTGCGAGGACCTGGGCCGGGACTACAGCAGTATCATCAAGTCGGCTGAGGTCTTTACGCACCTGGTGCTACCTGGACAGACCGCAGAAGAAGTGACCGCCAAGCCGAGAAGAGACGTCGGGAGGCTGGTCGGCAGGGAGGTTAGCCTTGAGGAGTTCCGCGCTAACAACTTCAGGGGCTACCCTCAGGGCTTTATTGGGACGCCGCAAGAGGCGATAGGGGCGTTTCAGAGGTTGATAGATGCAGGGGTGGAGTATATTATCGTTTACCTCACCAATGTGGTGCATCTCGACACGCTGCGGGCCTTCGCGGAGGAAGTGATGCCTGCATTGAGGGGAGAATAATATAGATAGACCTTCTGGTGAAGGGGAGGAGAGGGGCGTTGCCTAAAGGCTCAGGTATCGTGCAGGGACCGGCTGTTTCGCTTGCCCAGGCGCGTGCGTTTGTGGTGGTGAAGCAGGGGCTGGGCGGGGTTGGATGCAAGAGCGTTTATGACGCTACGCTGGCGACGGCGGGGGTCTATAGCACGGCTCCAACGTGCTACCTGTCGTATGCAGCGCGGGTGGAGGGGTTCCGGCTCGCGCACCTGGATGAGGAGCTTTATGAGCGGCGCAGGCTCGTGCGGCTGCGCTGCATGAGGCAGAGCGCGTATATTGAGCCGATTGAGGCGCTTCCCGTTATCATTGCGGCGACGGGGGAGCGTGTTGGGCAAGCTATAAGCCGCATCCTCAGGGTAAGCGGGCTGACCGAGAGTGCGTATAACGAGTTGTCGGGGCGTATCGAAGGATTGCTGGCAGGTCACCCGCCTGTTACCATACCGGAGCTGCGCGAGATGCTGGGGCCGCATGTGCCGGAACGGCGCGAGGCATTGCAGTATGCCGTGGCGCTGATGTGCCGCCAGAGCAGGCTGGTGCGGGCCGAGGTGCGCGGGTCGTGGCGTAGCGATAATTACACGTATGCACGCTGGGAGGATTGGGTGGGTGCGCCCGTAGAGGAGGTCGAGCCGGAGAGTGCGCGGGTGGACCTGGCGAGAAGATACCTGCGGGCTTACGGGCCTGCGACCACTGCCGACTTGAAGTGGTGGGCCGGGTGGACCGTAAAAGAGGCCAATGCTGCGGTCATGGGGTTGGGTGATGGCATTATCCATGTTAGCGTGAACGACGAGGGGGCTGCGCCTGCCCGTGCACTCGTGCTTGCCGAGGAAGAGGGTGATCTGTTGGCTACTGATCCAGAGAACGCTCACGGAGTGCGGTTGCTGCCTGTGTGGGACGCGTACCTGATGGGGTGGGCTGATCGGAGGCGCTTCGTGAGGGAAGGGGATTACGGGCGGGTCTATGACAAGGTGGGGAATGGGACTTCGGTGGTGCTGATCGACGGGGTTGCTGAGGGGGTGTGGGAGTTCGATTATGCGGATAAGCCGCATGGTGGGAGGCTGACTGTGCGGGTCGCACCGTTCGGAGCGGCAGTTGAGGAGAGGTGGGGAGAGGTTGAAGAGGCAGCAGGGAGGATTAAGGATACGGTGGGGGTGGGTGAGTTGAAGGTGGAGAGGGTTGGGGAGGCGGGGAGGTTGGCGGATGGGGTGCGGAATGCATTTTTGGCCCCGATAAGGTTAGGAAGGCATCCAGATGGAACCAGCGCGCTCTAAGTTCCCCAGGGGTCTTTGGAGACATTTCGCCGTTATTGGCCTATATACTCTTTTGGCTATAGTGGTGACATGGCCTCTCATTTTACGCTTCGGTAGTGAAGTAATCGCTGAGCATTACTTTGACCGACTACAAAACCTATGGAACATCTGGTGGGTCAAAGAGGCGCTCATTGACCAGCATAGCAATCCATTCCACACTAATATGCTCCTCTATCCACAGGGGATAGACCTATACTTCCATACTCTCAATCTACCTTCTACTCTTGTCACCCTGGTGCCATTCTTACTCTTTGGGCTTACCGCCGCGTACAACACCAGTGTGTTCTTTGCCTTACTCATGTCCGGTTATGCCGGTTTTCGCCTGGTTCTTTATCTGACCCGAAATTGGTGGGCCGCCTTTGTAGGGGGTATCATAATCGGCTTCAATCCCCTTACCAGTGTGTTGATACGGGCGCAGATCAACGTTGTGAGCCTCCAGTGGTTTCTACTTTGCATTGAGTTTTTCCTGCGGAGTTGGAATGAGGGAGGGCGACGAAACGCATTGTTGACCGGGCTTTTCTTCAGCCTGGCTGTATTGACGGTTGGCTATTTCGAGATATATTTGCTCCTCTTCTTGTTTGCGTTCCTCGTCTGGGCACTATTTAGTGAGCCTGCCAGTGGGTGGAAAGAGAGAGTACACGCGCTTTTCCGACGTGCGCTACCTCTGCTCGCATGGGGCGGCGGGTGCGCCTTGCTGTTGGCGGGTCCTTATCTGTTGGGTGCATGGCTTAGCTTGCAGAAGGGTCAGATAGCTACAGGCTCAGGGGGTGACGCGCTGAGAACCATCCTCAACTCGGCGGACCTTCTCAGCTTCTTTGTCCCCAACCGCAACCATTGGCTGTTAGGTGAGGGCACACCCTGGTGGGAATGGGTTAATCCTGCTATCCATGATTACACGTATCTGGGTGTGGTTACGTTGACCCTAGCCGCCGTAGGTGTGTACTTTAGACGGCGGCAATCTATAACGTGGTTGTGGGTGGCCCTGGCTGCACTGGGGGTCGCCCTGGCTCTTGGCCCAATCTTACAAATCAACAATGCACGGACGGTAGGCGGTGTCGAGATACCGATGCCCTTCACTCTTCTACAGAAAGTACCCTTACTCGGATTGGTGCGTTCGCCTGAGCGGTTCATTATAGTTACTTATCTCTCGCTTGGCGTGCTCGCGGGTTGGGGAGTTGTCGCGTTATCGAGACGATTATCTACATCTTCAAGAGGTATAGGTCTGGCGGTGGCTGGAGTGACATGTTTACTCTTGTTGGAGATGCCCCTCCGCCAGCGCCCTCTGGAGTCGACAGCAATTCCATCCAGCCTAGCATCGCTACACCAGGAGACAAGTCCAGGTGCCTTGCTTGAACTGCCGCTGACACAGCATGGACGTGTAGACGTACATAGGATGCTCTATCAAACGGTCCATGGTCGCCCCATCACGAGCGCTTATATATCCAGAGATGTGATAGACCCTTATATACAGGCATGCTCCCCTCTGAGGATATTCAATAGCTCCCCGGAGAGCGTCCTGGAACCACCTGCACCTGACATCATCTCCCCCACCCTTGCACTGCAATCGCTGAATGGCCTGCTGGCGGAAAGCGATTTTGCCTATATTGCCGTTTATAAGCAAGGCTTTTATAACCAGGACGAGCTTACTCCTGTGCCGGAAAGCGAATTATCTATTCTTCAAGAGCTTGCGGGCCGGTTAGGTGTGCCCATCGCAGATGATGATATGGCAACGATATACCGGTTCCAGAGCACGCAAGATACGCCGGAGTTGTTTGTGCAACTGGGCGAAAACTGGCATGGAGTCCAGGATAGCTATGGGCAGCCCTTCAGGTGGATCAATGGCGCAGAGAGTGACATGTGTGTGTTCAGTCCGATCCCTCATTCTGCCCGACTGAGTATGCAAGCGAGCAGCTTTGCCAACCCGCGTCACCTTGAAATTTGGCTGGGAATGGAGAAAGTAGCTGAGGTTTTAGTGCCTGCTGATGGGGCTTTGCATAGTATAAGCACATCGCCTATCAAGTGGCCTTCAGGGCCGCAAAGGGTGCGCTTCGTCGTGTCGGAAGGGAGTGTCCGCCCTTCAGAGGTTGGTCAAAGTAGTGATAAGCGCCAACTGAGCGTTGGTCTGAGCATGATACAGCTGGAGGAAGAGGAACGATAGAGGTGAAGTTAGCTATGCGTGATTCTGTCTCTCTTGTGCTGTCGTTGATGCTAGTTGTGACAATTCGATAAGTTCCGTGTCGCCCTTTAGTAGTCTGATATCAAGGGCTTCCTGGTAGCGGGTCTGGTCAAGAGGGATTTGCCGTAGTGCTGGTAGGTGAAGTTGAGTTAGAGGTGCAGGCAGGGTGGATTTCGCACAGGGGCTGGAGTGGGTGAAGATGGGGCGCGGAATGCGTTTATATCATCGATGAGGTTGGGAGCAACGAGCCAACTCGATGACTGATGTCCCGGGCTGTGTTTAGACAGCCCGCTGTGCAGGTTGAAATTTTAATATTCCATAACTTTAGCCTAGTGCGATCAAGGTACGTAACATGATAAACCTGCAACATTGTTTTGCTTTGTCCCGTATATTCAAGTAGTATGTATTATCCACTGTAATGCATATACGGTCAATATCTGCATGCACAAGCCCTAAGGAGAATGCAATGGATAAGACTAATCAAATTAGCAGTAATCCTGCCGATCCCATAGTAGTAAATCCTGAATTTGGTCGCCTAGAATACAATGCTCTATGTGAGGAGATACTGAAACGTACTGAAATACAATACAATCTTCTAAACTGGACCTTACTGTTAGCGGGCGCGTTTCTCGCTGCTGGAATTCAACCCACCGTAGTAGCTTCTGTGTTGTTTATCTATCCGATCCTAGCACTGTGGATGGCTGCGTATTGGAAGTACAATCAGACCGCTATCATGGAGATGGATGTCTACATAAGTAAACGCATTGAAGAGCCTTTGAAGGTAGAAGGCTTTCATCGCTATATGCATAAGGAATACAGTGACCGTCCCGTTTTCGGAAGCTTAGGCGTCGCCTCGCTTGCTGGCCTTATAGTAGGCACACAAATCTCGGCAATTCTTATCGCGTTTATGAGAGGTATGCCTATTACAACAGTAGATTGGCTACTCTTAATAATGAGTTTTACAGCTACAGTTCTAACAGGCATTGTGCTTTACTACATATGGAAAGTGTCTAAAGCTAGGAAATAAGCCTCGCCTGTAACGCATTTACAAGAGAATGGAAGCTACAAATCAGCTTGATGCCTTTCATTTCCTGCTATTATCGCCAATTGAGTCGAACTTATAAGCTCCTCATCACCCTTTTGTAGCCTGATGTCGAGAGCTTTTTGGAAGAAGGAAACGGCTTCCTGGTAGCGCGCTTGGTCGAAGAGGGATTTGCCGTAGTGCTGGTAGGCGAAGTCGAGGTAGGGTTGGAGGGCGGGGCCGGTCTCGCAAAGGGCTATGCAGTCCTGGAAGATGGGGTCGGAGAGGTCGAAGCGGCGCTGCCACTGGTGGACGTGGGCGAGGCGGATGCGGTTGATGAGGGTGGTTGTGGGGTAATTTTCCTGTTGGGAGATGGCAACTGCTTTTTCGAGGTAGGTTTGGGCTTCATCGAGCCTGCCAAGGATGCGGCAATAAGCGCCGAGGCGGCTAAGAGTGGTGATTTGCTGGGCGATGGAGAATGTCTCGATGATGGGGAGACGCTCTTCGAGGTAGCGGATGGCACCCTCCATCGCGGCGGGGTCGTCGGGGATGTCGCGTAGGGTGGTGGGGTCGAAGTGGGTGGAGAGGTTGTAGGACTGCTCGGCTGGCTGCATTAGAGGGCTATTTGCGGCGGGCGGCTTACTTCGCGGCCTCGCTCAGCTTCACCGGGCGTTCGCGCCTGGGGTTGAGGAGGCTGCCTTGAGAAAGGCCCGGTTGTAGAAACTGAGGTAGTCTACCACGTGGATTGCCCAGTATTGGACTTCGTGCTCACCTGGGTAGACATTCCATTCGTGCGGGATGCCGTCGCTTTGTAATTGCCCATGGAAGCTGGTGATGACAGAGAGCCAGGGGTCATTCTCTCCAAGGTCGATCCATATCTTCAGGGTGCGGGCGATTTCAGGGGAGGCTGCATATGTTTGCACGGGGTCGTGCGCTTTATAGTGAGCGTCGTCTCCAAAGAAGGCGGGGAGTCTCTCTCTTGGGTATAGGGAAGGGCTGTGCGCTCCTGCGATGCCGAAGATATCAGGATAGTTGATGGAGAGTTGAAGCGCTGCATGAGCGCCCATGGAGAGGCCACCTACCGCGCGGTGGTCGCGGTCGGCCATAGTACGGAAATGGGAGTCGATTTCGCCCACCACATCCTGTACCAGATAGGTCCCCCAACGAGGCCCTCCGTTTGCGTGGTCCATCCAGTAGCTTTGGTCGCCCTGGGGCAGCACTATTAAGAAGGGTTCTATCTGACCTGCACGAATGGCTTCATCGGCCCGTGACAGGAGGCCCAGCTGCGCCCACTCGCCGTACCAGGCCCCAATACCATGAAGCATGTATAGCACGGGATAGCGTTTGTCGGGGGCGGTGTAATAGTCGGGCGGCAGGTAAATGAGGTAGGGCATCTCGCGTCCCAGGGTAGAACTGGTGAAATTGTGGGTTTCGACGCCTGGGGAGATGAAGGTAGTTGGTATTGGGCTGGGCACTATTGTCGCCGTTCCAATTGGGACGCTCGGCGTGCTGGTGGCGGTAGATGTAGAGGGCGGGGTTGGGCTTTTTTGTGTGGCAACTGGGCTTGGCGCAATTTTAGTGGAGGTGGGAAGTAGAGTGGGGCTTTCCTGCACCGGGGTAACGTTTGCGACAGTTGGTGTAGGAGTGGGCACCTCCGGCGTGGGAGACGCGGGTGCAGGCGTATTCTCCTGTGAAGAGATGGGGATTGTGGCGGTTGGCTCGGTTGGCGCGGTAATGGCGGGAGAGTTGGTCGCTATCGAGGTTGCTATAGCCAGCACTTTCTGTGGAACCGGCGTGGACGTGGGGAGGAGGGGGACGCGGGCGGTAGTGGTAGACATCAGGACGATGGTATTTTTCCCCTTCTTATCCAGGGCCTGGAGTGTTTGAGCGAGCGCGTCCCTCTGGGTGAGCGCGAGGAGAGCCAGGCTGGAGGTGATGAAGAGAGCCGCGAGCAGGATAACAATAGTGCCCGCACGCAATGGGAAGGGCGAGCGTGTGGTAGAGGGGTTGCTTTTCTGGGCCGGATGGTACGAGGCAAGAGCTTTCACGGCTGTTATGGCACGCGCCCAAATGCGGGGCAGCAATTGAACCGCGAGCCATATGAGGGCGATACCCAGTAACTGGACCAGGGTAGCGAGAGCAGGGTCGTCCGGGTTCCAGGTTGCACCGAATAAGGACGCGATGCGTGGGAGTGTTTTGGCGAAGATGGTGACAAGAAAGAGATGGAGGATAAAGGCCGCCAGGGCGTGCCTCCCTAATGGCAGGAGGAGCCAGCCCAGTATGCGCTTGATTGGACGCCACATTACGGTCAGCAGAGTAAATGCGAAGATGATGAATGGGGTAAAGACCACCAGCCTGCCCGCTCGCAAGCTTGCTTTTTCGAAGAATTGAGCCGCCGCGAGGTCGTCCACGCTGCCTGGGGTGTGTTGTATCCAGAGGTAGGCCGCGATAGAGCCGGCGATGATCAGGGCTGTAGAGGCGAGGAGTATGGAGAAGAGAGCCTGGCGCGATGTACGGCCGCGAAAGGCTTTAGCCCACAGCCTGCTGCCGGTACGTTGCAGTGTGGAGTGGTAATAACCAATTACGAGGGCGGAGTAGAAGAGGACCTGCCAGGAGGAGAAGTGGAAGATGCCATTATCGGCGATTTGCCAGGGGAAATCGAAGGGCTGAGGCGATACCTGCCACGCGGCCCACAGGCCCCACGAGGCGGTAAGGACCAGCCAGCCGTACCGGTAGCCGCGAGCGAGGAGTGCGAGGAGGGGTGCGGCCACCAGCACGAGCAGAGTATATAGAAGCAGAACGTCGGTCAGGTAGTATGCCCGCTGGAAGGTTACGATGCTCAGGATGAAGTCGCCCAGAACCACCTTCTGACCAGTGAGGCGCCCAGGGGAGGTTGAACTGCAAGGAGAGGAGGGCGGAAGTGAGGCTGACCCCGACTGTGAGGGTATATAGCACGGCCGCGCGCTTCAGGGCCTTTTTGACGGCGGCGACTGTTCCCTTCGTGGCGATGATACGTGAATAGACGAGGCCCATGACGAGGCCCGACACGAAAATGAAAGGCTCGGCGGCTGATATGAAAAAGCGGTCGTGCCCTGTGAGGAAGTATAACCATGACTGCTGCCCGCCGAGGTGGTCAACTATCATGATCAGCACAGCGAGGCCGCGTATTGCGTCCAGGCGCAAGTCTCGCCTGCCACCGGCGTAGCGCCAGCGGTCCCAGGCGGATGTAGCGGGTTGTGCTGTTATATTTGTTTCGGCGGTGCCTGATGCTGAGGTGAGTTTGGCCAACTCTTCAGGAGTGGTTACGTACGCAGGGGTGAGGGTTGCGCCTTCGTGCATATATCTATTTTATCATCAAACCGGGGGCGTTTGTGGTAAGGGTCGATTAATGTGGATTAAGAAATAATTGGAGCTATTTGCGGCCGCTTAGATCAGCCTATTATATCTTAATTCGCCGCACGACAAAGGGCGTGTAGTGATTCCGGGCAGCACTATATCTTCCACCCTGTGCGTGACTCTCGCCTGCTTCGTCGCCATCTCTGGACACGCGCTTCGCCGGTCTTTTCCAACCTTCGTCCTGGGGTAGGGAAGGGGCTGGTCTACCTGCTGCTACATCGGCCATTGTAACCCTCTCGCCCATCGTTGGGTGGGTGCGCTGCAAGTTTCGCGTGCGACCCGACGGGTGGGTCTCAGTCAAGTTCAAATCAGCCAGTTTGAGCATTGCCGACTTGAAGGCGTCAGGATTGCCGGTCAGTTCTATCGCGTAACGGTCCGCTTCCGCCTTTACTTTGCGTGACCTGGCTCCATCTATCGCGGAATACAGGCATGCATACGTGACATAAGCCATCATAGGATAAGTCAGCGTTGCAACATCTGCTGCCCCACCGAGGCCATTTCTGTTGTCATCATGTCCGATTAGCCAATATGTGATGAGAGTCATTGTAAATATGACGACTCCATGAAGAGCTAGTTGCTTCACTATCTCGTTGGCGGCAAAATGCCCCAATTTGTGGGCCAGCATGGCCTCCATTTCGTCGTAGTTATATATCCCTAGCATGGTATCGGTCACCACTAGCCTACGTTTTCTCCCCAAGCCCAGGTACCATGAGTTCGCGGTTGTCGTTTTCTTGCTTACCGGAAGCATCCACAAGGTCATTGCAGGTAGTCCTGCCCGCTCTGTCAACCGTGACAGCCTATTCGTAAGCTCAATGTCTTCTACCAGGGTCAGCTTTTTGGTCCAGAACCTGTCGAGCGGACATAAATATTGTATGAGCCAGATTATGCCCCACCATAATATGGCCACTATCAGCCACCACCAATCCCTATTGGCACGCACGATCCAATGATATACGACTGCGATTGCAACTACCCAAAGCAAGATCAATCCACTGCTCTTCACATAGTCTACCCACCATGCGGAGGCCGACATTGGCATCAACCCATACTTTCGCGGCAAAGTATAACCCAGGGCATATGAGATAGGCGCAAAGACCAAAAGAACAGACCCCCAGAACACCAGCATGAATATCCCAACCATGATTGAGGGATCTGTTGACACCCACCGTGCCCAGTTGCGAAGAGTGATCGTAACCGGAGGGGCTTGCACTACAAAGAGAGGTATGAAGAATAATAGCGTATACCTCCAAGCTATCCTACGAATGCTATGCGCATAGAGGCTCGCCAGCTTCTGCCGCTCGGGGTCAGGCTCGCTCAGGAGTGTGGTATTCGGGTTTGGAATGACTTGCGCCATAATCCTCCCTTTCAAGTGGGTTACTCACAACGACTGTACCCTCAGTTGCCCGCGCGGGCAATAGGAAATCAGTCCTTTGCAGGGGGATTATATGGTGCGTGCTGGGATGCTACTCTAGCTTGCGCATCTGGGGGAAGAGGATTACGTCGCGGATGGAGTAGTTGCCGGTGAGGATCATGGTGAGGCGGTCTATGCCGACGCCCATGCCGCCCGTGGGGGGCATACCGACCATGAGGGCGGTGACGTAGTCGAGGTCCATCTGGTGGGCCTCTTCGTCCCCTTCGCGCCCTGCCTGGGCCTGCTCGCGGAAGCGCTCGTACTGGTCGAGGGGGTCGTTTAGCTCGCTGAAGGCGTTGGCTATCTCGAACGTGGTGACGAATGCCTCGAAGCGCTCTACAACGGCGGGATCGCCCGGCTTGCGCTTGGCGAGGGGGGAGACCTCTACCGGGTAGTCGACCAGGAAGGAGGGCTGGACGAGGAGAGGCTCTATGAAGTGGCCCTGTAGCTCATCGAGGATTTTGACGCGGCTGGCGTTGGTCTCTACGTCCACACCCTTCTCGCGGGCGACCTGGAGTAGGGAGTCGCGGTCGGGGTAGTGCGCTATGTCTATGCCTGATTGCTCCTTGAGGGTGGCGCGCCAGTCCACGCGGGGCCAGGGCGGGGTGAAGTCGAGGGTCTGGCTCCCTGCGGTCCGTTATATTCGAGGGTGTAGCCGCCCTTTAGCTCGCGGACGATGCCGGATACCATAGGTTCGAGGTGGGACATCATGGTGTTGTAGTCGGCGTATGCCTGGTAAAGCTCAAGCATGGTGAATTCGGGGTTGTGGGTGATGTCTATCCCTTCGTTGCGGAAGTCGTGGCCGATTTCGTAGACGCGCTCGAAGCCGCCAACGATGAGGCGCTTGAGGTATAGCTCGTCGGCGATGCGGAGGTAGAGGGTCTGGTCGAGGGTGTTGTGGTGGGTGGTGAAGGGGCGGGCTGCCGCGCCTCCGTAGATGGGCTGGAGGACGGGGGTCTCGACTTCGAGGAAGCCGCGCTCGTCCAGGAAACGGCGGATGTAGGTGATGAGTCGGGCGCGGGTGCGGAAGGTGTCGCGCACCTCTTCGTTTGCGATGAGGTCGAGGTAGCGCCTGCGATAGCGGGTCTCGGTGTCGGAGAGGCCGTGATACTTTTCGGGGAGGGGGTGGAGGGACTTGGAGATGAGGTGGTAACGCTCGACGTGGAGGGTGGCTTCGCCGGTGCGGGTACGGAACATGAAGCCCTCGGCCTGGATGAAGTCGCCCAGGTCGAGGTAATGGTTGACGGCCTCGTAGTCCCAGGGGGGTTCCTGGAGGTCGTTGATGCGGAAGTATAGCTGGATGCGGCCCGAACTCGTCCTCGATGTGGGCGAAGGTGACTTTGCCACCCGTGCGGCGCAGGCGGAGGCGTCCGACGATTTCGGATTTCGGATTTCGGATTTCGGATTGGGATTGGGATGTGTCGTCCGTCGTCTGCTCTGCCTCCCATTGCTCGAATTCGGCGACGGCCTCGGCTGCGGTGTGGGTGCGGTGGGAGCGTGGAGGGTAGGGGTCTATGCCTGCGGCGCGCAGCTCATGGAGCTTGGCGAGACGCTGGCGCTCCTGGTCGCCCATGTCTAGCTCGGTGGCGTAGTCGCGGTCAGGGGGTTGGGTCATTGTTTGTACCTCATACGTGATTAGACGTTATTTAATCACAAAGAACACAAAGACACAAAGGCCACGAAGATTTATTATAGTTCACCGCAGAGATGCAGAGTGCGCAGAGGTTTTTGGAGATAAGGATATATCTTTCAATATTCTTTGTGTTCTTCGTGTCTTCGTGCTCTTTGTGATTAATCCTGCTAAAAGGAAGAACCGACCATCGGGCCGGTTCTTGACGTGGGGCGGGCATGAGCGAAGCGGGGGCGGGTGGGCGTGGTTATTCTACTTTGAGGATGGTGAACTTTTCAACGCCGCCTGGGGTGTTGACTTCTACTTTGTCGCCCTTTTTGCGGCCCAGGAGGGCCTTGCCGACGGGGAACTCGTTGGAGATGCGGCCCTGGCGAGGGCTGGCTTCGGCGGAGCCGACTATCATCCAGTCGTAAGTTTCGCCTTCGCCGTCTTTGAGCTTGACGCGAGAGCCGAGGACGATGGTGTCGCCACGCGGCCCCTCTATGATTTGGGCGTGCATGAGCATGTGTTCAAGGGTGCGGATGCGCCCCTCGACCCACGCTTGCTCGTTTTTGGCATCTTCGTATTCGCCGCTCTCGGAGATGTCGCCGTCCATTTTGGCCTGCTGGATGCGGTCGGCTACTTCGGGGCGGCGCACCTCGGTGAGGTGGACTAGCTCTTCTTCGAGCGTGGTTTTACCCTCGGCGGTGAGGTATACAGTCTTATCCATGACCATGATCTTGTCCTTTAGTCTGCATTGTCGCACGGACAGGGCAGCCGTGGTGGCAATGGCGAAAGAGTAATAGCAAAAACTGAGAGGACTGCCGCTCGGCGCTCTCAGCTCAGGGGTTCCGCTATCGGAATTGCGTGAATTATACAGGACATAGGAGGATTATGCAAGGGATGTGGAAATGGACGATAGACGATAGACGATAGATGATACTTATAATGCGGGTATTAATCACGAAGAACGCAAAGACACAAAGAACACAAAGGATTTAGGGATTGGTTCACCGAAGGGGCTTGCGGAGTTATGGCCCCTGGACTTCGGACTACCGGTTATTAGAGAAGCGTTTGAGCAAGCCGGTAGAGTTGCCTGGGTTTGGGGCGGGTGGTGGATGTGGCGTAGGGCTTCGAGGGCGAAGCGGGCCTGCGCGACGAGGATATGGGGAGGCGGGTGGCGGTATGGAAGCCGTCACCCGCGAGTGCGAAATTCCCCTTTTGTGAGCGGATATTCCAGAGGTTTTATTACTAATGCCCAACTGTTGGGCTACCTAACAGGTCATGGGCGTGGAGGTTGGGTAGGCGGTATTGGTTGGGTGGGTGGTATTGGCTCCGTAGGTGGGATCGGCTCCGTAGGCTCTAAAGTAGGTGGCACCGGGATAGCTGTAGAGGAAGCCGTGGGGAGTGCAGACGTAGATGTAGGAGCGGGAGTGACGAGCTGTGGCCTCAGGATTAGGAGACGGTTGTAAGTACTTGTCCCTGAGCCGGAACGTGCCCAACTGCGACAACAGCACTTCGTAGGGAGTGCCAGTATACTCCGGGTGGTATTCAAAGACAGCCCGCTCGAAGTATTGCACAAGGTAGGGCTTGCCGTTGAGGTCACTCACCTCTGTGAACTCATCAGTAAGAGGGTATCCTTGCTGGGGCAGGCCGCCGTGCTCTTGCCAGTACTGCCAGAAGCGGCCACCCACCCAATGTCCGGTCTCCGGGAAGAAGCGGGCGTTTGTCTGATTGGGCTTTTGATTAGGGACACCGGAGGGGTACTTGTTCCTGAGCCGGAACGTGCCCAACTGCGACAATAGCACTTCGTAAGGAGTACCGGCATACTCCGGGTGGTGTTCAAAGACGGTTCGTTCAGAGTACTGCACCATGTACGGCCTGTCGTTGAGGTCACTTACCTCCGTAAATTCATCCGAAATGGGATAACCCTGTTGGGGCAGGCCGCCATGAGTTCCGCCAATACTGCCAGAAGGGGTCCTGCACTACGAAACCTGTCTGGCTAAAGAAACCATCAGCTTCTGTAAGCTCATAGGAGCAGGTCCTTGTGTCCGTTGGGTTGGACCCCGCACTCGCGAACGTGGTCTGATACTCGCTCTCAAAGTCTTCCATCAACACCTTCTTATCTTCCGGGGTCAAATCTTTGGCCGGCTTGGGCTTACCCCCGCCAACCACGAAATCGCCTTCAAAGTCGTAGTTGTCAGGTGGACTCTATCGTTCCGCTTGGTGATTTTCCCCTTCACTATTTTTCCATCGACGACCCAATAGATGATCTTCTGCCCATCTTGATTGGGTGCGTTATCTCTCTGACCCGTTAGATGAGGATTACGCGATATCCAATCGACCCTGGGGGGTATTTTCATGTATGCTTCTTTATCCGTGGTACCTGGCAACCCTGAGTCCTTGTTACGTCCGCCATTATATGGACAACAGTGTTCCGTCGGCGCAACTTGCAAGGTCTCGGTCCAGGTATTTGAGAGATGAACGCTTGTCGATATCTCAAGACTGAAGAAGTAGAAAACGCCGCCCGTTGCTTTATTGACCTCACCCATGCACCACTGCGTAACCCGCAGGTCTCGGTCACCCTCCACGAAGGTCCATGATCCTAAATAGTAATTCGTCCAGGAGACCGTCTGGTTGGGCGGAGTGCTATTAGTAATAACGTAAGAGGCTGCTACATCGGGTGGTATCTTTGCGGGTTCATCAGGCGGGCAACTTCCCTCTCTGGGTTTATTGACATGCGGCCCGCTATCGAATCCGGGGGTCGGTGGTGTTTCTACGGTTGTTGTGTTCAGCGTACCTGCATACGCAAGTACCGGTTTGGTGGTCTGCGTACCCCCATATGAAAGTGCCAGCAACAAGAGTAGGACAGTGCTAAACAAGTAAGCTATGATTTTGGTGAGTTTCATCGTATTCTCCTTCAGCCTTCAGATAATTGTCAGCTCTATCCGCTCGGAACGAAGAAGCAAGATGCAAAGGGGGCGGGCTCATAAGAAATACCAGTAGCAGCACGAGGCTAACCAATACAGAGAAGAACGACAAATAAGCCTCTCTACATAGAGAAACTACGAAGGATTATCACGAAGAAGAGAACGAGCAAGGGCGTCTCTATTTCATATCCATTTATTATACCACCAGTGTCAAGCTCTCAGTTCTTGCCAGCTATGATGCTTAGGAGGCGGGCGCGGGAGGAGGGGTGACGAATAGAGAGGAAGCCCGCGAAATATTAGCATCTCGCGGGCTACCATTGTTGTTTGCCTATCCCTTGCTTTTACCGCTGAGGCGTCTGGCAATTAGGATAGAAGGTATTGGCTATTATCTTGCTTGCCTGTCCTCTAGTTACATTGGCGAAGGGCCGGAAGTATGGCCTGTTCTGGTCGTCGCAAGGCTCACCTTCCCCTCCGCACGGGTAGCCAGTCATCACTCCCAGGTCGGTGAGACGCATTATCCATACGTAGAAGGGGTGCTCTTCAGGCACATCCGTGTAGTACAGACCTGTAGGTGTCCCTCCTATCCCTGCCGCATTGGCGACTATCTTGGCTAGCTGTCCCCGGGTAATGCTGGCATTAGGGCGGAAGTAGGGGAGATTGCCTGGCGGGTTGCACGGCTCGGTATCGGCACCGCATGGATAGCCACCCATCACACCATGCAGGAAAAGCCTCTCGATCCAGAGCCAGAAGGGGTGGTCAGGGGGCACATCCTCGAAGGTCTGGCGGTCTGAAGGTATCGCATCATTGTACCCGGCAGCATTGGAGACCGCTTTGGCTGTTTGCCCACGTATGATGTCGTTATCCGGCCTGAAGGTGCCATCGGAATAGCCGGAGATGATATTAAGACAAGCCAGACACCTAATCCACGTGTAGAAGGTGCTATCAGGAGGTACGTCTGTGAAGGTGATAGTGCAACCTGCGGGCGTGCCGGTAGTGACAGGCGTGGAAGTGGTTACAGCCGTCGCCGAATGAGGCGTGGGCGTGCCTGTTGGTTGCACAGAAGTAGAGGTGTTAGTGCTGATTGGTGGGGCAGATGTAGCCTCAGGAATTGACGTAGGTGGGACCGGGATAACTGTAGATAGAGGCGTTGGTAGGGCCGATGTAGAGGTAGGAGTGGGGGTGCCAGTGGCGGCCTGGGGGGTAGGGGTCGCAGTTGGGCACCTTGTTTGGTACTGGCGATAGTAGAAAGTGCCCAACTGCGACAACAGCACTTCATAGGGAGTACCGGCGTACTCAGGGTGGTATTCCATCACACTACGCTCGAAGTATTGCACAAGGTAGGGCTTGCTGTTGAGGTCGCTCACCTCGGTGAACTCATCAGTAAGCGGGTATCCTTGCTGGGGCAGGCCGCCGTGCTCTTGCCAGTACTGCCAGAAGCGGCCACCCACCCAATGTCCGGTTTCCGGGAAGTAGCGAGCGTTTGTCTGATTGGGCTTTTGATTTGGTGCACCGGAGGGGTACTTGTTCTTGAATTGCGCCGTGCCCAACTGCGACAAGAGCACTTCGTAGGGAGTATTGGCATACTCTGGATGGTACTCGAACACGGCTCGCTCGAAGTACTGCACCGTGTATGGCTTGCCGTTGGGGGGACATATATCTGTAAATTCATCTGAAATGGGATAACCTTGTTGAGCCAAGCCGCCGCGAGGCTGCCAATACTGCCAGAAGGGGTCTTCCACTAAGAAGCCCGTCTGCGTAAAATATCCATCAGCCTCGGTGAGCACAAAGGCGCACGTCTCTATCTCTGCCTCATTGGATCCCGCCTCTGCCTCATTGGATCCCGCACTTACGAACGTGGTCTTATACTCGCTATCAAAGTCTTTGATCAACTCCTTTTTATCATCTGGGCTCAAATCTTTGACCGGCTTGGGTTTACCCTCGCCAACCACGAAATCGCCTTCAAACTCGTAGTTGTCAGGTGGCCTCTTATCGTTCCGCTTGGTGATTTTCCCCTTCACTATCGTCCTGTCAGGGTTAACCCAGTAGATGATTTTCTGCCCATCTTGCTCTGGGAAAATCCCACCCTCAAGATGAGGATTACGTGATATCCAATCGACCCTTGAGGGTATTTTCTTAAAGTAATCCTTGGGTGCCTTTTTAGGTCCAGGTAACCCAGACCGGCGGTTTTTCCCACCGTCATACGGGCAACAGTGGTCCGTCGGACTTATTCGCGGGGTCATGGTCCAGGTATCTTTTGTATGAACACTTGTTGATATCTCAAGACTATAGTAGTAGAAAATACCGCCTCCTTTATTAAGCTCACCCTTGCACCACCGGGTTACCGTCAGGTCTTCGTCACCCTCTATGAAGGTCCACGATCCCAAATAGTAATCCGTCCAGGACTTCTTTTGGCCTTTAAAATTGCCTGACCTTTTTACATCAGGTGGTTTCATTGACTTTTCCTTAGGCCGACAGCCTGATGAGACGCCTGAGGCTGGGTCGCTATGCGGTCCGGCATGGAATCCAGGTTCCGGAGGATCAGCGGCTGCTGTAGTTAGCGTACTTCCATGTGCAAGTACCGTTTTTGTGGTCTGCGTACCTCCATACGGGAGTACCAGCAACAAGACCAGGACAGCAAAAAACAAGTAGATTGTTAATTTGGTGCGTTTCATCGTATTCTCCTTCAGCCTTCAGATAGTTGTCGGCCTCTATCCGCTCGGAACGAAGAAGCCAGATGCAAGCAAACGGGCGGGCTCATAAGCAATACCAATAGCAGCACGCGGTTGACCGCAACAGAGAACGCCAAGCAGGTCTCTCTGTATAGAGAAACTAAGAGGAGTTACTATGAGGAAGGGAACGAGGAAGGACATCCCTATTTTAGTTAATATAGCATATTATACTACTATTGTCAAGACCTACTACAAAAATTAATCTATTTTGGCTCTGATTTGCTTATCCTGATTTAGACCAACTCCTGGCTACAGACTACCGGCTACCTGCGCCAGAGAAACGCTTTATCAGGCGGAGAAGTTGCGGGGAGGAGAGGCGGGCGGTGGAGAGGGTGCGCTTGCGGGTGGGGAGGAGGCGGGGCCATGTGAGGAGGCCGGCGATGATGCCCCGGAGGCGGGCGCGGGAGGAGGGGTGGCGGATGTGGCGTAGGGCTTCGAGGGCGAAGCGGGCCTGCGCGACGAGGATATGGGGGAGGCATCGGAGGATGGTTTGGACGGGGAGGTTTTTGGCGATGAGGTAGATGATGTTGCGGCCTACGTAGTAGGAGGAGAGTGTGCCGCCGCCCGTTGCGCTGAGGCGGTGGCGGACGCGGGCGGTGGGGACGTAGACGGTGCGGTGGCCCCGCAGGCGAGCGCGGAGGTTGAGGTCCACATCCTCACAGTACATCCATAGCTGGGGGTCGAATACGCGGAGGGGCGGATTAGTGCCGCCCAGGAGGGCTACATCCGCTAACACCGTGCGGCGGTAGGCGGCGGCTGCGGCGCATGGGCCGAAGACTTCCTCTTCGCGGTTGTACTGGCCCCGGTCACGCCGCCAGACGCCGCGGCTGTTGGGCACGCAGTCGAGGCCGTAGTAGTCGCCCGCGGAGTGGAAGGTGTTTGGGCGACCGTAGAGCATGAGGCGGGATGAGGCCATGCCTGCCCAGAGGTTGCGGTCGAGGGCGTCTACGAGGGAAGCGAGCCAGGGGGGGTCGGGCACGGCGTCGTTGTTGAGGAGGACCAGGATTTCGCCGCGAGCTTCGTCAAGCCCGGCGTTTACGGCTGCGACGAAGCCGTGACCCTGCGTGCCTGGGAGGGTGACTATCTTGATTTCGGGGTAGCCGAGGAGGAGGTCGTGGGAGCCGTCGGTGGAAGCGTCGTCTACGACGATGGTCTCGAAGGATTCAATGGCGCGATAGGTCTGGCGCCACATCGCTTCGAGGCATTCGGGGAGGAGGTGCGCGCCGTTGTGGGTGGGGATGATGACCGACACCTTTGGTGTCGAATTTTGAGTTTTGAGTTTTGAGTTTTGAATTGGAATTGTATGAGACAAAATGAGATTGGTCCTGCGCTATAGGGACAGAATACCAATTTAGAACTCAAAATTCAAAATTGAGAATTTCGCAGGTAGTCGGCGAGGGCGTCTTGCCAGGGGCGGAGGGTGATGCCTGCCTGTGCGCCAGCGGTGTTCAGGAGGGTGGAGTGGGGCGGGGTATAGGCGGGGCGCTTGAAGTCGGAGAGAGCGGTGGGGGTGATGGGGATGTGGGCGCGGTTGGTGAGGCGCATGATTTCGGCGGCATATTCGTAGCGGGAGCACTCGCCTTCGTTTATGAGATGGTAGATGCCGTATCGCCCGGTAGTCGCCAGCTTGAGCAAGGCTCCGGCCAGGTCTTCGGCGTAGGTGGGGGTGGCTGTCTCGTCGGCTACGACGCTGAGTTTGCCGTGTGTGTCGGCGGCGCGGATGATTTTGTGGATGAAGCTGTCGCCGTCCTTGCCGTAGAGCCATGAGACGCGTGCTATGTAGTGGCGCGTGAGCACTTCTTTGACGTGCATTTCCCCTTCCCACTTGGAGGTGGCGTAGACGCCCCGTGGGTTGGGCGTGTCCGATTCGACGTAGGGTGTGCCTTTGGTGCCGTCGAAGACCATGTTGGTGCTGATGTAGATAAGGGGGGAGCCTGCGGCCTCGCACGCGATGGCGACGTTGCGCGTGCCCTGGGCGTTGACGGCGAAAGCTGCATCAGGCTCGCTCTCCGCGCCGTCTACGTTCGTATAGGCGGCGGGGTGGATTACTACGTCAGGCTTGAAGGTGGTGATAGCTGGCGTGATGGCGGTTGGGTCGGTGATGTCGTGCTGGGGGCGGTTAAGTTGGAGGAGGGTGTGGCTCTGGGCTTCGGCGTGGCGGACCAGGGCCTTGCCGAGAGTGCCTGTTGTGCCGGTGATGGCGAGCCTCATGCGGATAGGACCCTGTTATGACGACGGGTGACGAAACGTGAAACGTGAAACGTGAAACGTGATGCGTGATGCGTGAGGGGATTGTACCGGGTCATTTGGTCAGGCTCCGGTCCAGAGGGCTATGGCGAGGGCGAGGAGGGCTACGGGGAGGGCGGTTGACCAGACGAGGCTGGCGGCGTCTCGCTCGCGGCGGATGGGGACCCACAGGTGGGGCACGGCTCGCATGGTGAGGTAGGCGAATAGCGCGCCGAGGATTGCTACCGCGATTGCCCACGTCCTGTCGCCGGGGGCGGGTAGGATGAGCAGGGACCAGAGGGCCGACATGGCGGACGTTTGGAGGAGGCGGCCTGCGTGGATGCCTGCGTTGTCGCCAGAAGTCGTGGTGTCGCGCCAGTCGAGCCACCAGGGGAGGGCTGCGAGGAGGACTGCACCCGCGAGGAGGCGGACGATTGTCTGTCCCGCGGTTTCGGGGGCGGCGGTGAGGGAGGCGACTGATAGAGAATGGGTGTTTGACGCTTCTACAAGTGCGGCAATAGCGAGGATGGAGGGGAGGAGGCCGGTGAGGAGTCTGCCGAGGTCTTGCGCACCCCGAAGGCTGGTGAGGTCGCCTGAGAGCAAGCGATACGCGGTTTTGAAAAGCGGCCCGGCGGCGAGGAGGAGCAAGATAGTGAGGAGATCGACCTGTAGCCCACCTGGGCGGTTGAGGGGGCTGCCTGGGAAAGGAAGGAGCGCGAGGGCAAGAATGGGAGCTATCGCGCACGCTGCCGCCAGGAGGCTGGATGGCTTCGTGGAGCGTGTGGGCGTGCTGCTGTCTGGGGAGAAGCGTGCGGGGCTGCGCCTGCCGGATAGCTTCAGGAAGGTGTATAGGGGTTGGAGCAGGGTGCGCTGGGTGGCGCGGGAGCGATAGGTGCCTGGAGTGATGAGGGGCCGAGCCAGGGAGAATATCCACTCGCCCACGAGCGCGAGGGCTATGGCGAAGAGCAGCCCTGGGTAGAGCAGGAGGGCTGATGCCCAGGTTAGGATTGTTTGCACGAAGTCAGGTTGCACGCGGCGGAGTCCCCCTGTGTGGTTGGCAGGGGAAGTTTAGCATAAGTAGGCTCGCTCAAGTTGCGCCAGATACGGCAATAAATGACGCTTGTACTTCGTAAAGGGTAGATAATAGGCTTCCCAGAGCGCGTTGGTATGGAAGGATCTCCTTAGCTGTAGCTAGAACCTCCTGGTTGGCTTCGTTTAACTGCCCCTTATCTACAAGGTCAAGCGTTGACTCGGCCTTATTTGCGAGCCACTCAGCCCATTTTTCATAGCTCCACACTACTCCCGCATCGATAGAACCCAATATTATGAATATTTCCTCTAGTTGCTGGCTTTCAACTCCAGATAGGCCAGCGCTATCAAACCATGTTTTGAGGTATTTCTGATAAATGTTCCATATCTTGCTGCAATGCCCTTTAGCTTCTACCATCTGGATGGTAAGAGCAGGGCTCTGGAGTCTCTATTAATGCCTTGCGCTCTTCATATAAATCGTTTGGATCATCGAAGGAAAGGCTCAAGTACTTTGTAATCGCGGTATCAAGTGCAAGGTAAGTCTTCTTGATCTCGCTGAGGACCTGAACCAACTTGTCAGAGGCGGGGTCGGGATGATGAAGCAATTTGTCTTTTACTGCGCCAAGGATGCCCAATTTACCAACGATATCCAAAAGTGTACCAAAGACCATAGGATCCATAGCTCCTTTCGTTATGACGATAGTGTCACTAACACCTTATAGGTTAAAGGCTATTTTCTAGCAAAGGATCAAAGGTGCAATGAGTATATCATACTCCCGGTTCCTTGCATAGGCAGAGTAAAGCGGTCATAATATGCAGACCTATCTGCGAGCATGTCCAAGAACCCGCTCCGAGTGTTTATCAACGTCCTCTGTCGTCTGCCATGAGATACCTGGGTAACAAGAAGAGCTTGCTGCACTTTATAGATGGAGTGCTGGACGAGCATAGGGCCGTTAGCAGGCGCGATGCACCGTTGTGCGTGTGCGACCCGTTCACGGGCACGACTGCTGTTGCCAGCCACCTGAAGCGGCGAGAGTGGCAGGTTATATCAGGGGATATAATGGCGTACTCTTACGCTTTGCAGCACGCTTATATCGGGCTGAACGAGTTGCCGCCATTCTCAGGGCTGGTAGGGGCGGGTGCGCTCGACCCGGACCTTTACCGGACGGTGCCGTTGCAGTGGGCAATCGCGCACCTGAACAACCTGCCGGGGGTGGAGGGATATTTCTACAGGACTTATTCGCCGGGCGGACCGGATGGGAGGCAGTATTTTACGTCGGCGAACGCGCTGAGGATAGACGCGATACGTCAGGAGATCAACAGATGGTGGGAGAAGGGGTGGCTGGCCGAGCCTGAGAGGTACATACTGGTGGCGGCGCTCATCGAGGCGGTATCGAAGACGGCGAACGTGGCGGGGACTTATGCGGCTTATCTGAAGAATTGGGACCCGCGTGCCCATAAGCCACTCGTGCTGGCGGTGCCGCAGGTTGTACACAGCGCGCACGAGCACAGCGTGAATATGGTGGACGCGAACGAGCTTGCGCAGGGGCGGGAGTGCGACCTCCTGTATGTGGACCCGCCGTACAACAGCAGGCAGTACAGCACGAATTATCACCTGCTGGAGACGCTGGCGCTGGGTGACGAGCCGGAGACGAAGGGCGTGGCGGGGCTGCGTACGGAGAATGGCAAGAAATCGGCGTATTGCAGGGCGGGGAAGGCTGAGGAGGCGCTGTCGGAGCTGGTGCGCGAGTCGGCGGCGAGATGGATACTGGTGAGCTACAACAGCGAGGGGATTATCCCGCATGAGCGGATTGTGGAGATACTTGCTCAGCGCGGTAATGTGCAGGTGTACTACTGCGAGTACCGGCGGTTCAGGTCGGACGCGGACGGGGATAACAGGAGGTATGGGCCGGATGATAAGGTGAAGGAGATGCTGTTTTGGGTCGAGTTATGAAGTCCAAAGTTCAAAGTTCAAAGTTCAAAGTTCAAAGTTCAAAGTCCAAGGTTGAGAGGCACCCTCGGAACCGGCTGAATGACTTGACGGGGAGGGAGTGGGTGCATTTCCTGTCATCGGTGGAGGCGACGGCTTACCCGACGACTGGGCCGCAGTCGTTTGGACATAATTTGAGGAGGAGCCACCCGTCTCCGAAGCCGCCCCAGCTGATGCGGAGGATAGTGGAGTTCTTCACGAAGCAGGGGGAGTGGGTGCTGGACCCCTTTATGGGGGTGGGTGGGACGCTGCTTGCCTGCTCGATGGCGGGGCGTGGGGCTGTGGGGCTGGATATTTCGCCGGAGTATATCGAGACGTACCAGAAGGTTGCTCGACAGGAGGGACTGGCTGGCCAGGTGGCGCTATTGGGCGATGCGCGGCGAATGCTGGACCAACCGGAGGTGGTGGGGCGGATGTTCGATATGGTGCTGACCGACCCGCCATACAGCGACATGATGCGGCGGCCTCAGAGTGGGGAGAAGAAGAAGCGCACGGGGCGGGACGATGCTACTCCCTTTACGGGCAGTCCGCACGACCTGGGCAACCTGCCTTATGACCAGTTTCTCAACGAGCTGACTGGGATATTGCGGACGGCGCTGGGAGTGCTGAAGCCGTTGGGGTACATGGTGATATTCGCTAAAGACCTACAGCCTACCGAGCAGCACCATAATCTGCTGCACGCGGATATCGTGGTGAGGATGTCGGCTCTGGACGGGTTAGCGTACAGGGGGTGCAAAATCTGGTACGACCAGACGCCGCGGCTGTATCCATTTGGGTATCCGTATAGGTTCGTAGCTAATCAGCTGCACCAGTATATTCTGGTGTTTCAGAAGGTTTAGGGGTTAGGGATCAGGGGTTAGGGATCAGGGGTTAGGGTTGGTAGCTGTTCAGCAAATATCATCCTCTTCTGCCTCGATCCTATCCAACGCCGCCAGACGCGGTATCGTCCCCTCGAACAGGGCGCGCAGACTCCTCATGTAGGCCACACCCGCCTCCTCATCTTCTTCAGGGGGTGCCCAGGGGGCAAACTCCTTGTGCGTCTCCGGGTCATACGGCCCCTGTATCACCTCAAACATCACCGTTCCGCTCTCCAGCGACACTATCGAGTGCCACGCCCCCTCCGGTACTTCGACGCCTCTTACCGGCCCGCCCGCGCTCACCACAATCCCCTCAAGCGCCCGGCCATTATCCCCGAAGCGCACTACCAATAAACTCCCCCTCAGGGCTACGAACGCTTCCCGCTTCCCCTTAACGGGGTGCCTGTGTGGGCGCACGTAACTCTCCGGCTCCAAAGCGTTGAGCATCCGCTGAACCGCGTCCCCGTGCTCGTGGAACCTTATGATACTCCTCTTCCGCGCGCTCGACCGTGCCGCCTGCACCACTTCGTCCAGCAGGTCGTCGCCAAACGGTATCAGCGCTAAAGGGTCATTATCATTGGATGTGTAGGGTTGAGACATGTCTTTTTGTGATGCGTGATGCGTGAGGATTGAAACGCCAAGACGCCAAGAGCACCAAGTAACCGCCAAGATTTTTATGGATTAATTCTCAGTTGCATTTCGTCTATCGTCTATCGTCTATCGTCTATCGTCTATCGTCTATCGTCTATCGTCTATCGTCTATTCCGCACTCACACTACTCCCATCAACACTCCGTGCATCTTGTCAGGGTCGAAGCTATCTCCAGCTTCTATGTGATCAGCTTTCAGCGCCAGCGAAAATGGCCCCTCATCTCGCATTTCATAGTACGCCTGTATTGGCCCTCCCACCGGCTCCACGAGTGTTATTGTTGCCGCTTCATCTCCCTCGCCAATCTTGAAGTCCGCCATTGATTCGCCCGCAGCGGCCCCGGTGCGCTGCTGTGTAACACCTAGCAGCGCCGCGTATCGCTCCGCGCTCACCCGTAGGTCGGCTACCGCTACAGTCACTCCCGCAATCCCCTTCACCCCATTCGCGTGCAATCGCGCCGGCCCGTGCGGCACTCTCAAGTCCCTGGCCGTCACATTCCGCACAGAAGAAAGGCAAATCTCGGGTGCGCGGCCACGCCGTCTCCCACTCTATCTTCACCCCGTCAGGTCGCGTTCTCCCGCCCCTTCTAGGCCCATCCAGGTTCAATCCGCGCCTCTCGGCCGCCGCCACATCTCCTATTATATCATCAGGCAGCAGTGCGAAGGTCACCAGTCCTTCCTCGCCATGCTTCCTGTAAAAGGGGTGCCCATCCGGCGGCGCGTCCAGGAACGCTACCAGCTCCAAATAGGACCCATCTTCAAATGCTACCAAAGCATTATGCGTCACCCCACCGGTGTGCTCCCCACCACGCACCACCGTAAACCCCATAGCCGCAAAGTCTGCGCTGGCCTTGTCAAGGTCATGCACCACAATCACTACATGGTCTATACTCTTTAGCATACCTCTCCCCTATTCGCATTGTGGCGTGAAACGTGATGCATGATGCGTGAAAACAGTATATATGAAAAAGAACTGGGAGTGCTTACGCCCAGTTCTTTTTCATCCAAAATGCGCAAACCGTAAATTGCGTTACGCATCACGTTTCACGCATTATGTAGTAGTGACTGTTGTATCGGTGGTGGGCAGGGCGTAGGCGACTATGAGGCCGAGCACACCCAGCAGCAGGTGGACTATGTTGTCGGCTGTAGTGTAGCCGGTTGGGACGATGCCAAAGAGGGTGGCGCTGAAGAAGCCGAGGATGCCTACCAGTAGGTAGATAGCTCCCAGAATGCCGACGACCATCTTGGCGAGGGCGTTGTCGCGCTGGGCAAAGCCGACGTAGGCCATTAGCGCGCCCGTTACCAGGTGAATAATATCTTCAATAATGTCACTGTTCAGAAAACCGAACAGTATCGCATCGGGTAGGATAAGTCCCACTACGCCCAGCAAGAGCAGCACTATTCCTACTATGCCCGCATATGTTCTAACCGTTGACATTGTTGCCATTTTCTTGCGACCTCCTCTCCAGTTCCGAGTAGAGCTTTATACCGGACAAACGCGCCGGTGACGCCATTCGCACCGCTCCAAATGCGATGCCCGTGTGAGATAGTATACGACTCCGTGTCAAGTGTGGATTTGTGGATAACTTTTCTCCCCTTCTGCAAGGGTATATCTTCCAAGAAATTTTCCAGGGTAGCTCTTGATGTGCATAACTCCCTCTAATACATAGCTACAAAATGACCTGTTGTAGGTTATACTAAGTGATTATTGGTGGGAAACTTTTCCACATACTACATCTTTCCTTTTACGGCCTACTGTCTACCACATCTAGTCCCCCAAGCGTCCGAAAATCTCCCTGGAAATGCCTGAAAACGACGTTATCGCAGAGATAAAAGCGCGGGTCGGCATCGAGGATGTCGTAGGGGAGATGGTGCGCCTCACGCGGGCCGGGCGCAACCTCAAAGGGCTGTGTCCCTTCCACGGCGAGAAGACCCCCTCCTTCGTCGTTTACCCCCAGAACGGCTCGTACCACTGCTTCGGTTGCGGCGAGAATGGCGACATCTTCGGCTTCCTGATGAAGACCGAGGGACTGGACTTCCGGGGCGCGCTGGAGAAGATGGCGGGCAAGGCGGGGGTCGAGCTAAAGCCCCGCAACGACCAGGCCGTCGCCGAGGACCGCCAGAAAGAGCGCCTCAAGGAAGCGTGCGCGGCAGCCTCCGCCTACTACCACAACCTCTTCCGCAACCACCCCGCGGCAGGCCACGCCCGCGCATACGCTGAGAAGCGCGGCCTCACGGCAGACACTATTGAGAAGTTCCAGGTAGGGTTCGCGCCCAACTCGTGGGACGCCCTCGGCAGCTACCTGGCGGGACGTGGCTATTCGGCGCAGGAGCTGGTGGACGCAGGGCTTGTTGCCGAGAAGGACGAGGGTGGGCACTATGACCGCTTCCGCAACCGACTCATGTTCCCCATACGTGACTCCAAGGGGGCAATCGTCGGCTTCGGGGCGCGGGCGCTCGGCGAGGGGCAGACCCCCAAGTATCTAAACTCGCCCCAGTCGGCCATATACGACAAAAGCTCGATACTCTACGGCTTCGACCTCGCGCGGCAGGCGATACAGAAATCTGGACAGGTCGTGGTGGTCGAAGGGTACATGGACGTGGTGGGGGCGCACCAGGCAGGGCAGGCGAACGTAGTTGCCTCCTCCGGCACTGCGTTGACAGACAGGCACGCCGAGATGCTGAAGCGCATTGCCAAGCGGATAGTGCTATGCCTCGACCCAGATACAGCAGGCGACCTGGCGGCCCTCAAAGGGTCGGAGGTGTTGCAGGAGCACGCAGAGAAGATAGCCATCCCAATCAGGGGTGAGCGTGGGCTGATGGGCGTGGAGCGCCGCTCCGAGCTTGAGATAAGGATAATGCAGCTCCCCAGGGGCAAGGACCCCGACGAACTGCTCCTTGAGCCGGGCGGGCCGCAGCAGTGGGAGCAACTTCGTGAAGATGCTCTCCCCCTGGTAGAGCACGTCATCGGCGTGGTAGCGGCGAAGCACGACCTGAAGAGCGCGCATGGCAAGAGCGACGCCGTGAAGGAGATGGCCCTCTTCGTGCGCGAGATAGGCGACCCTGTGCAGCGCGCCCACTACGCGCAGAGGGTCGCCTCGGTGATGCGCGTGAGCGAGGAGGCTGTAGCCGAAGCGCTTGGGCGAGGCGCGAGGAGGGCAGAAGGCAGCAGACAGAAAGCAGCAGGCAGAGAGTATCGAGAGGGGCGGGTCGAGAGAGATGTAACCCCGGCGCATAACGGCTTGCCGAGCGCGATTGACCCCGGTGCGGCGACCGAGGAGCACCTGTTGAGCCTGGTGGTGCGCTATCCCCAGGTGACGTGGATGGTGAATACGCCCGCGCCGGAGGACTTCACCCGCCGCGAGAACCGCACCATCTACGAGGCCGTCATGCAAGCGGCTTTGGAGAGCGATAAGGTCAACGTAGACGCCGAGGGTATCAGGCTGGCGGCACGCGAGTCGCTCGATCCGGCCCTGGTGCCCCACTTCGACAGGGTGTACGCGAAAGGCGAGCCGGAGCTTTTCAGGTTCGCGCTGCCCTATGAGCTGGAGGGGAGGCTGAAGCGGCTGCGACAGCATAACGACCGCATGTGGCTCCAGCAGTGCCAGTTCATGATGCAGGAGGCGCAAGAGACGGGCGATGTAGAGACGATAGCCAAGCTATTGCCGCTGTTGGGCCGCTCATTCTCCCGCTTCCGGCATTACAACCCCAAGCCGAGCACGGTGTTTAGAGACAGTAGGGACTAGACTAAAGGAAAAAGGATAAAGGAAAAATTATAAGACGGCTGCTGAACTCCTAATTTATCCTTTATCCCTTATCCTTTTTCCTTTAGCAGTTGAGAGCTTAGAAGATAGATTGAGATGTATAAGCAAGAGAGAGGGGGACTATTATGGGACAGCCTGCACTTCTGAATGACATCCACCCTGACGCGCCCAGGCCGCTGAAGAGGAAGGGCAACGTTACGATGTTGCAGATTGACACGGTATGCGAAGAGATGCTGCACCTGGGCATCTTGCGCCCCGACGATACCACCGCTATCATCGACCTCGCGGATGATATTCACGACCTGCACGACGACCACGAGGTCCAGAACATCCACGTTCTGCATGACCTCCACGACGCCCACGACCTGAGCGAGCATGACATCGAGGTCGAGCCTGCCGATGAGCACGTGGAAATGGTGCTCGACATGGAGGGAGTGGGGATTGACGATCCGGTACGCATGTACCTGCGCGAGATCGGACGCGTCGCGCTCCTCACGGCGGGGCACGAGGTGGCACTTGCAAAGCGCATGGAGCGCGGGCTGTGCCTGAAGAAGCGGCTCACCTGGCTGTCGCGCAGCTACGGCTTCGTCCCCCCCGCAGAGGTAGTGTGCCTTGAGTTGTACGACGCCCTGGTGCATTACTGGCCCGCGCTGGAGGAGATATACACGGCGCAGTACGTTGACAAGCCCCCCAAATCGAGACGCAAGCTGATGGCGGCTATATCCCCCGCCGACAATATCGACCCTGCTGTGTTGCGAGGGCTGGCCCTGCGCGAGATGCTACAGCCTGAGAAGCTGGCAGAAGAGCTACGTGCTACGTTGCTCGCCGCCCAGATGCTGCCGGACGAGCTACAGGACGCGTTCGACCAGGGCGAGTGGCCGGACGGCGAGCAGCTTGCCTACCTATTGCTGAAGATAGAGGATAGGCTGGAGCCGCACTGGCAGGCTATCCTCGAAGATGGGCAGGCAGCCCGCAAGCATCTCGTGGAGGCGAACCTGCGGCTGGTGGTGAGCGTCGCCAAGAAGCATACCGGGCGTGGGATGACGCTGCTCGACCTGATACAGGAAGGGAACATGGGCCTCCTCAAGGCGGTCGAGAAGTTCCGCTACAGCAAGGGGTACAAGTTCTCGACCTATGCAACGTGGTGGATAAGACAGGCCATCACACGAGCCATTGCGGACCAGGCGCGCACGATACGCATCCCCGTACACATGGTAGAGACTATCAATCGTGTCATGCGTACCTCACGCAGGCTGATGCAGGACCTGAGCCGCGAGCCTACCCCCGAAGAGCTGGGCCACGCGGTAGGGATGCCCGCTGACCGCGTGCGTGAGATACTGAAGATGAGCCAGGAGCCTCTATCGCTCGAGACCCCTATCGGTGAGGAGGAAGACAGCCACCTGGGCGACTTCATAGAGGACCACAAAGCAATTGCTCCCTCTGATGCCGCCTCGCAACACCTCCTCAAGGAGCAGATAACGCTGGTGCTAGGCACGCTGTCGAGGCGAGAGCGTAAAGTGCTGCAATTGCGCTTCGGCCTGGAAGACGGAAGGAGTCGCACGCTGGAAGAGGTAGGCCGCGAGTTTGGCGTGACGCGGGAGCGCATCCGCCAGATAGAGACCAAAGCCCTCCGCAAGCTCCGCCACCCCGCCCGCTCGAAGAAACTGAAGGATTACATGGAGTAAAGTCCGGTTAAACGCCAAGGCGCAAAGGGAACAAAGAACGCCAAGATTTTTTGGGTTTACCGCAGAGACGCAGAGAGCGCAGAGGTTTTTTACAATGGTATTCTCTAGGGCGGTTCCCGAACCGCCCTTTGCTTTACAGTCTGATAGGGTATCCAAGAACTGTAATCTTCAGCCTGTTATTCTGAGCGAAGCGAAGAATTTAGAAATCTCTGAGCGTGTACTGTCGTAAAAATCCTAAATTCTTCACTTCGTTCAGAATGACATTCATGGCTTTACACTTTTGGATACTCTCTAAGGCTCAGGCCTCACTGCCTGGTAATCCTCTTGCGTGTCAATGTCATGGGGCCTATCCGCTTCATCGAAAGGAATTAAGCAGGTCCAATGCGGGTGCCTGGCTATCAGAGACCTGGCTCCGGCATCTCCTTCTAGCCGTATTAGCTCAGGGAAGATGCGCCTGGCAAAGATAGTAGGAGGACTTACTTGTTCGCCATACATCGGTATAGTTATTGCCTTCCCTTCACTCCGGTAGGCAGCGACTAGGCGTTCGATTATGCGCCTGGGCACGTCAGGCTCGTCCCCTAGCATGAGCAGGGCGGCTTCTATCTCCTCTCCCAATGATCCTATCCCCACCGCTAACGACGTGCCCATCCCCTCCAAATAACGCGGGTTGGGCACGCACCTCACCGGCAGGTCGCGCAGGGCATCCAGCATCTCCGGTAAGTCGGGGCGCACCACCACTATCACCTCGTGTGGCCCCAGGTTGAGGGCGCACTGGACAGTGTGCCACAGGATAGGCTTGTCGTCGCGCCATGCGAGGAGGAGCTTGGAAGGGTGGGCACCGCCCATGCGTGCGCCCCTCCCGGCTGCGAGGATTATGATGGAGATGTTAGATAGTGGGAGCATTTTGGTCTGTACAACCCTACCTGGTATTGTATCAGCAACCTGGCGTTTGCATATAGATAAAAGGTGGGAAGATAAAGAGCCAAGGGTAGGGCTGAGCGTGTCGCTCCCGATTTTTGTTGGTGGAGATGAATTGCCTATATAATAGGGCGATGCTTCGCATGAGAGGCATAGGAGGTTGCGCCATGTCCAGCAGGTTCGACAAATTCACGGAGCGAGCGAGGAAAGTGCTACAGCTCGCTCAGGAAGAGGCTCAACGCTTCAATCACAATTACATTGGCACCGAGCATTTTCTGCTGGGGCTGGTTCGGGAGGGAGATGGCGTCGCCGCTCGCGTGCTCAACAACCTGGGCGTCGAGCTACAAAAGGTGCGCTCGGCGGTGGAGTTTATCATCGGGCGGGGAGACCGCATGGTGATGGGCGACATCGGGCTGACCCCCCGTGCCAAGCGTGTCATCGAGCTGGCAGTGGACGAGGCTCGCCGCCTCAACCACCACTACATAGGCACCGAGCATCTCCTGCTTGGCCTGGTTCGAGAGGGTGAAGGTATAGCAGCAGGTGTATTGGAGAGCCTCGGCGTGTCGCTTGAGAAGGTGCGGCGGGAAGTGATAGAGGTGCTGAAAAGCTCGTCAGGCTATGTGAGAGCAACGCCTGTAAGCATTATTGAAGATGTTGAGGATGATGGCGCACTCGACCAGATAAGGACCATGTTCGACTACTCTCTATGGGCGCGGGACAAGCTGCTAGGCGCTATCCGCACGCTTGAAGAGACGAAACTGAATGAGGGTGAGCACAAGGGTGTGTACGGTTCTATCCACGACACGTTGGCGCACATGGGTTCATCGGAGTGGCTGTGGATACGGCGCTGCCTGGGGGAGTCGCCCATGAAGTTACCTAAAGGGGAAGATTTCGAGAGCCTGGATACGCTTGTAGAGTGGTGGGATGGAGTGCATCAGGAGGCAGTGTTCTATATCTCACAGCTTCAGGAGGCGCACCTTACCTGGCCGGTCACGTACACTGCCCCCGACGGCAAGACCCGCAGCCGCAAAATCTGGCACATGCTTCTCCAGGTCACCAACCACCAGACCGAGCACAGGGCGCAGATAGGCACTATGCTTGGACAGTTGGGCGTGGAGGTGCCGCCGACCGACCTGGTGGTGTATTTGAGCGAACTGAATACGTAACCGCTAAGACGCCAAGAGCGCCAAGAAACCGCCAAGATTTTTTGAGAGTTGAGGTAATGAGATGATGCAAGCTACGGAAAACCGCTATATAGTGAGGGACGACCAAATCCTTAGTGGTGAGCCTATCATCAAGGGGACGCGCACGCCAGTACGGGCTATCGTTGAGATGTGGCGGCTGGGCGTCTTGCCTGAAGAGATACCTAGCCACCTGCCGCACCTGACTCTGGCGCAAGTGTTCGATGCGTTGAGTTATTACAGCGACAATCAGCGCGAGATAAATACCTATATAGAACGCAACCGTATACCGGACGAGTTGGTTGATCCTTTGGTTAGAGGCCAGTGAATCGCCTCTTCATAGAGCTATATCTTGACGAGGATGTGGACGTGCTGATAGCGGAACTCCTACGCGCTCATGGATTTGTGGCCCTGACTGCCAGAGAAGCGGGTCAGCTAGGAAAGGACGATGTAGACCAATTGGCTTATGCTGTGAGCCAATCTAAGGCGCTCCTGACGCATAATCGCACCGACTTTGAGAACCTTGCACAAGACTACTTCGCCGCAGGGAAGCTACACTACGGCATTATCCTGGCAGGTCGTCGCTCGCCATATGAGGTCGTGCGTCGGCTATTGCTAATCCTCGATAGCGTAACTGCGGACGAGATGCAGAATCAGGTGAGATATGTTTAGCCCGATGCGTTACGATACTTGATTTGCTTGGCATGGCTGTGCCGCCGACCGATCCGGTGGTGTATCTGAGTGAGCAATAACCCTGTAGAGGCAGTTGCATCAACGATGACCGACAATACCTTCATATCTCAAGAAGAAGCAGGACAATTACTCGATTGCTCGCCCGATGTCTTTAATGCACTGTTGTCCAGTGGTCTGCTGGGCTTTACAGACGAGGCTGGTAATCTCTCTAGGGCCAGCGTACTGCACTTCCTAGCGCATGGCTGTCAATGGGGAGGTGGCGATAACAGAAGTAATGCCATTTATGGGAATACTTCCCAAACTGTGGGTATTGTGCAACCACCAGCATCAAAACAAGAAGTCCGTGTATCTATTCCAGGTGTAGAATTAGAATTAGCGGACCAAGATACAGGTTGGATAGCACTATTTTTTCTACGACCTAATTACTTCTATTTCCCAAATCCATCAGAATTGGCCTTGATTGGCCCGCTGGCGTTGCAACTCCCGAAGGCAATTCGTCTATCAAAGCCTGCTCTCCCGACATTCTTATTTCCAGATCCTGAACGTGTGCTTTCAATGTTCATGGTTATTGGCAATCCAAAGCCATTGGGAGAGCCGTTTAGCACCGCTTATGACATTATCTCGCCAATACTTGATGATTTGTCCATGCGATATGATCAACCTCTCCCTATTGCTCACTCTTTCATAATCGGTGTACCCTCGGGCATACTCACGATTAGTTTTGCTAGGGGTCCTAGCGAGCAAATCTTAAGTAGTGAACTGGAAGTTTTCCCAAAGTATCCGCCACTTGAACTGCGCGACGCGATGGCTCTTTATAGAGAGGGCATATCATCAAATAATCCCTTCCATTCATTTCTAACATTATGGAAAACCTATGAAAATGCTTGCCGTGTGCGCGGTAATTGGTGTAAAGTCCACCACCGACGCGATATGAAGACACAAATAGAAGTATTCCCAGAACTGCCCGCTTTTGCTGATTGGAAAGGCCAAAGCTTCGATGCCGCTAAACAACGTATGAATGATCCATATCGGGTGGCACTAGCACATGGTGCCGCCACTAAATCGGGTGGGCAGCCCCGTACTGGCGCGTATGCACATGACGTCTTAGCAGTGTCCAGAGTAGTGCCTGTCATTCGATATATGGCCTATGTCACATTAGTAAATGTACGGCACACATTAGAATCTGCCTAGTAGAGCAATCACATCCCAATATGATTTCTGAAGGAGACCAACTAACAATGACCACCACAACCAATTCCGCACTCCGCACTCCGCACTCCGCACTTCAAAAATGGGTCTATCTATTCCACGAGGGGAACGCCAAAATGCGCGACCTTCTCGGCGGGAAGGGGGCAGGGCTGTCGGAGATGACCAACGCGGGGCTGCCCGTGCCCCCAGGCTTCACCATCACTACCGAGGCGTGCCGCGCCTTCTACTCAGGGGGGCAGAAGTTCCCCGAAGGGATGTGGGGGCAGGCGATGGACGCTCTGCATACGGTGGAGCAGGAGAGTGGCAAGCGGCTGGGCGACCCTGCCGACCCGCTACTCGTATCGGTGCGCTCCGGGGCCAAGTTCTCCATGCCCGGCATGATGGACACCGTGCTCAACCTCGGCCTCAACCCCGACACGTTGCAGGGCCTCGTGAGGCTCACGGGCAATGAGCGCTTCGGCCACGACGCTTATCGCCGCTTCATCCAGCTATTCGGGCGCATCGTCATGGGGGTTGAGGCGAAGCACTTCGATGAGCTGCTGGACAAGATGAAAGAGGAGCGCGGGGTCAAGCTCGACACCGACCTCACCGCCGAAGACCTCAACACCCTGGTGGCGCAGTTCAAGGAGGCGGTCAAGCGCGAGACGGGACGCGACTTCCCCGACGACCCTCACGACCAACTCAGACTGGCGATAGAGGCGGTCTTCAACTCGTGGAACTCGCCTCGCGCCTTCGCCTACCGTGACGTGCAGAACATCCCGCACGACCTCGGCACGGCGGTCAATGTGGTGATGATGGTCTTCGGTAATATGGGGGACGATTCGGGCACGGGCGTGGCTTTCACCCGCGACCCATCAACAGGCGAGAAGAAGCTGTACGGTGAGTTCCTGGTCAACGCCCAGGGCGAGGACGTGGTGGCCGGCATACGCACTCCCCAGAAGATAGCCCAGTTAGAGCAGGAGATGCCGGAGGTCTACCGCCAGTTTGAGGAGATAGGCCAGCGCCTTGAGCGACATTACCGCGACATGCAGGACATGGAGTTCACGGTGGAGCGCAGCAAGCTCTACATGCTCCAGACTCGCTCCGGCAAGCGTACGGCGGCAGCAGCGGTCAAGGTCGCGGTGGATATGGTGCAGGAGGAACTTATCTCCAAAGAGGAAGCGTTACAACGGGTGGAGCCTGCCCACGTCGTGCAACTCCTCCTCCCCCGCTTTGATGACAAGGACAAGACCCGCGCTCAGTCGGAGGGTAAATTGCTTGCTGTGGGCCTCAACGCTGCGCCTGGGGCTGCTGTCGGGAAGGCCATCTTCACCGCCGACCGCGCCAAAGAGGTTGGTGCTACGGAGGATGTCGTGCTGGTGCGCGAGGAGACCAATCCGGATGACGTGCACGGCATGATCTCTGCGAAGGGAGTGCTGACCGCGAGGGGTGGCGCTACCTCCCACGCGGCGGTGGTCGCCCGCCAGTTCGGGAAGGTTTGCGTGGCGGGTGCCGAGAATGGCGGCCTCCACGTCAATGACGAGGAAGGGTACTTTACCGCCAACGGCCAGACGGTGCGCGAAGGCGACATCATCTCGATAGATGGCACGACGGGCGAGGTATTCGCGGGGGCTATAGCGCTTATAGCTCCCAACTTCGCCGAAGAGCACGACCTGATTACATTGCTGGGGTGGGCGGATGCGGTAAGGAAGCTGGGCGTGTGGGCCAACGCCGACTACCCCCAGGATGCGGCTAAGGCGGTATCATACGGCGCGGAGGGGATAGGGCTGTGCCGCACGGAGCACATGTTCTTCGAGGAGGTGCGCCTCCCAGTGGTTCGCCAGATGATACTGTCAGCGGCCGAGGGGACGCGGCTTGATGGGGCGGTTTATGACGCGAAGGTAGCGCTCAGTCAACTTCCTGCGGATAGTGAGAAGCGCGCGGAGGCAGAGCGCGTATTAGCCGAAGCTGAAGCCGCGCTGGCCGCCTCCGAGCGTGCGCAACAGTACCACTCTGCACTGGCTCACCTGGAGGAGATACAGCAGGGCGACTTCTATGGCATCCTCAAGGCGATGGAAGGGAAGCCCACTGTGATACGCCTCCTGGACCCACCGCTGCATGAGTTCCTGCCTCAGCACGATGACCTGCTGGTAGAAGTGACGCAGATGCGCGAGCGGGGTCAGACCGGCACAGAGGAATATGAGGAGAAAGTACAACTGCTGGGCATCGTGGAGGGTATGCGCGAGCAGAACCCGATGTTGGGGCTGAGAGGCTGCCGCCTCGGTCTGCTCTATCCAGGCATAAATGACATGCAGGTACGCGCCATCTTGAAGGCGTCGGTACGGCTGTTGGACGAGGGGTTAGAGTCGCACCCTGAGATAATGATACCCCTCGTGGGGCACGTGAACGAGTTGAAGGCTGTGCGGGAACAGCTTGAGGAGGTGGCGAAGGAGGTAGAGAAGGAGGCGGGCAAGAGTATCCCCTACAAGTTCGGCACGATGATAGAGGTGCCCCGCGCCGCCCTCACGGCAGGGCAGATCGCCGAGTATGCCGAGTTCTTCTCGTTTGGGACCAATGATCTGACGCAAACCACGTATGGGTATTCGCGTGACGACGCGGAGGGTAAGTTCCTCTTGCAGTACGTCGAGCGGGGCATCCTCCCTGAGAATCCCTTCCAGGTGCTGGACCGTGACGGCGTAGGGCAGCTAGTAAGAATGGCGACTGAGCAGGGTAGGAAGGTACGGCCCGACCTGAAGGTGGGCATCTGCGGCGAGCATGGAGGCGACCCCTCCTCCATCCACTTCTGCCACGAGGTAGGTCTAAACTATGTCAGTTGCAGCCCCTACCGCGTCCCCGTAGCCCGCCTCGCCGCCGCCCAGGCCGCTCTAGAAGAAGTAGAGAAGGATAAGTAGTGGAACGGATTTAATCACAAAGAACACAAAGACACTAAGAACACAAAGGATTTTGGGGTGGATGAGGAGGTTGAAAAGCTCGCTCATGCCGTTATCGGTGCAGCAATCGAGGTGCATCGCGTGCTTGGTCCTGGGCTTGTGGAAGGGGTGTACGAGGAAGCGTTGTGTATCGAGCTTACCCTACGTGGCATACCTTTTGCCCGGCAACCGGTTGTAATAGTCTCATACAAAGGTCGAGCCGTTGGTGAAAGCAGATTAGATTTGCTGGTGGGCAATGTACTTGTCGTAGAGCTTAAGTCTGTCGAAGCACTGCTGCCAGTTCATAAAGCGCAACTGGTGGCTTACCTCAAGATAACCAATAATAAGCTGGGTTTGCTGATCAATTTCAACGTCCCCTATCTGAAAGAGGGTCTCAAGAGAGTAATCCTCTAATAATCTTTGTGTTCTTTGTGTCTTTGTGCTCTTTGTGATTAAAAATAGGAGAGATACTAGATGAGTGATAAAACGATGGCGCCGGAGCGGGTGAGGGAGAGGTTGGAGGGGGAGGAGTATGAGCGGCTTTCGCCCCTGGCGGCGAAGGCAGCGGATGCTACTCGGCCTGTGCCCGAAGAGGAGTCTCCTCTCAGGACGGCGTTCATGCGCGACCGCGACCGCATCATCCACTCAAAGTCCTTCCGCCGGCTGAAGCACAAGACCCAGGTCTTCATTGGCCCCATCGGTGATCACTATCGCACTCGCCTCACCCACACCCTGGAGATGTCACAGATCGCCCGCACTATAGCTCGCGCTCTCCGCATGAATGAAGATGTAACCGAGGCTGTCGCCCTTGCCCATGATCTCGGCCACACGCCCTTCGGCCACGCCGGGGAGGACGCCTTGCGTAAAATCTACGACCCCAAGTTCAAGCACAACCACCAATCGCTCCGCATAGTAGACTACCTGGCGAAGGATGGGGCCGGTCTCAACCTGACCAACGAAGTGCGGGAGGCATTAGTTACCTCGACCCCTGTCGAAGAGAGCTTATCGTCTGAAGGTAGGGGTTACGGCTCTATAGAGTCTAAGATAGTCAAGCTGGCCGATACCATAGCCTATATCAACCATGACACGGATGACGCGATACGCGCCCGCATCATCAAGGCTTCTGAGATTCCGCAAGAGGTGTGCGACGTGCTGGGCAACACCAACGCCATCCGCATCAATACTCTCGTGACCGATATCATCGCTCAGAACTGGGAGGTTGCTTACCCAGACGCGGACCTGGCCGCCCAGGACCGCAAGGAAATAGTTCTACAGGTCAGCCCGCACATCAAAGCCGCCGCCGACACGCTGAAGCAATTTCTGTACAACAACGTGTATATAGGCTCAAAGGCAAAAGACGAAGAGAGCAAGGTAAATCACCTTATCCGAGCGCTCTTTGAGTACTTCTGCGAGCACATCGAAGAGTTGCCGCGCGAAATTAAGACTAACCCGCGCCAGGAGCCAACGGAGCGCCTGGTTGTGGACTACATCTCGGGCATGACCGACCGCTTCGCCGTACGCACGTTCGAGCGCCTATTCGTGCCCCGCTCATGGAGTTCCTGAGGGTGGGCGATGGACGATAGATGATAGACAATGATACGTGATGCGTGATGCGTGATGCGTGAGTGTATTGCGTACCGCGTCGTATATAAACCCATAAAATCTTGGCGTTCTTTGTTATCTTTGCGTCTTGGCGTTTAATAATCACGCATCACGTTTCACCCACCGTCGTCAGGCGCAGCCTTCCCGATCATCCTGTATCTTCTCGCGGAGCGCATCTGTGGCGGCTCGGAGCTCGCGGTTTACCGTGCGGGGTGAATAACCTCTCAGGGCGGCTATCTCTCCCCTTGTTAGACCCTGTTCGTACCGCATCTTTATCAGGCGTCGCCACTCATCGTCGAGGGCTTCTGTATGGTCATCCCAGGCCACTCTATCCTCTATTTCCTCAAGGGATTGTTCAGCCTCTATGCTTTGGAGGTCTATCTCCCCCGTCTCAAAATGCGTTGGGATACGCCGCACCTTGCGGCTGGCACGATAGTGGGTGGATGAGCGCACAAAATGTACAGCTTCCCACGGCATCATCTTCCGCAAGTAAGCCTGAAAGGATACACCGCAGCTAACATCCCAGCCTTCCAGCAAATCGCAGAAGATGAGAAATGCCTGCTGTTCGACATCCTCACCCGTTATGGACACATCGCTCTCTGGGAAGCTTATCGCCATTTGTTTGCCCTTCAGGCACAACATCTTTATTCGCTCTCTGCACCGCATGAAGAGCGCGTTACGGGCCTCTATATCCCCATGTTGGGCGGCATGAACCAATTCCACGTCGCTCCACTCATCGTAGACATCCTTCAATCGTATACTCCCTTCTGCACCCCTACGCTAACATAATAGAACATTGGTGCTGATAACGTAAGTAGTCAGAAGGATATAAAACGGTATCCATAGAAGATCGGTCAGTACGCGTGCCTGAAAAGAGCAAAGCCCGCTTATGCGGGCTTAACATATACTCCAGTATAAGGCGAAGCGTGCCTCGCTGTGTCTAGAACACCATTCTCAAACTCAAGCGGGGCGCTCCGGCATGACGCCCTCATAGCCGTCGCCAGGGAGCGCGCCTGGCCCCTTTATACCCGTATTGGCAGCGCCTTCCGTGCTCACTTCCTGCTCATCAAGCGCGCCGACGCCTCCGATATGGTCAGCTCTCCAGTCTATGCCCACACCTGACGCCATCTGGCGGATCGCTCTATTGTCACGGTTCGTTACCGCGTTTATCAACCTGTCGCATTCTTCTTGGTCCAAGTCGTAAATCCCTAGCGTATTTTGTGGGTCCTCGGTTACCCTATCGGTGAAGCCTGGGTCGTCGTGGATACGCTGTAGGGCCAGGATCATTCCTCGTTCGCTCATTGTGTGTCCCTCCTCGTATTGCTGATAGTTGGTAGCTATCAACAGTTAGATTTCGGTTCTGGTTCTCCTTCGACAGGTTATTGGTGAGCAAGAGGAATGCCATCATCTAGAGAGGCTACGTGTCGCGTTTGCAGACATGACTTTACCTAGTCAGAGGGCTCACCGCCTCTGCTATACGTCGCACCAATCCCTCATGGTACTCGGTGGGCACGCCTATGCAGATATGGTCTATCCCTGCGTCTATGTAGGATTGCACGCGCTCTCGTACATTCGCAACGTCATCGGGCGTTTGCAGGTAGAACTGGGTCGAGCGGCGGATGGTCGAGGGGTCGCGCCCTATCTCTTTGCAGTGAGCGTCCAGCACGCTGTTCTTGTGACGGATAATCTCAGGTGTACCACCAGGACCGTTATAGATGTCGGCGTGCTTGGCGACTACACGCAGCATCAACTGCTCGCCGGAGCCTCCAAGTGTGATGGGTGGGTAGGGCTTCTGTATGGGCTTCGGCTCGTGGCGCGCTCCTGTGAGGGTGTAATGCTTGCCTTTGAAGTCGGCTACCTCTTCGGTCCAGAGCAGCTTCAGCACCTGGCAGGCCTCGTCAAGCTCGCGGATGCGTTGTGCGGGAGGAGGGAAGGGTATACCGTACATGTTGTATTCGGTCTCGAACCACCCTGCACCGAGACCCATCTCCAGACGGCCACCACTCACCTGGTCTACAGTCGTGGCAATCTTCGCCAGCACTGCCGGGTGGCGGTAACCATTGCACCCAACCATCAAGCCCAATCGCACTCGCTTGGTGACTGCCGCCAGCGCACCAAGGAGCGTCCGACCATCCATGCACGGCCCTTCGACGTGCCCATTGATAGGCGCGAAGTGATCAAACAGCCAGAATCCCTCGAAGGTCTGCTCTGCTTCAGTGTCGCGACAGTAGAGCAGCATGTTATCCCAGTCGCGCTCATGCTGGGCGGCTTTTATGTCTATGCGTAGGGGAAAATGGGTCATAGAGATATCTACCTTCGCTTTACAGCTTACTTGCTCTTCCCGACGTAAACGTAGCCTCCAGGCTGAATACTCTCCAAGGCTGTCTCCTTCTATGTCCCCGTCCGTCGCAGGCGCTCAATCCCTATCAGTTGGCAATCTGTTGCCCTTCTTCTCGGCGAGTCGACTCTTAGGGTAGCTGGGGGCGTAGTACTCTTCGGTACTGGTTGCCGATGAAGTCCTGCGAACCAGATGGAGCATAATTAGTAAGCTAACCCAGATAGCCATTTCACCATATAGTTTATAGGACAGAACCAGTTTCCACAACGCACCCAGATTGACCTTTTCATAAACAATCCAGATATTCTCATAAGCCAGGAGAATCGTGCCCAGAACGAGCAAGACCACAGCCCATAAAGTTAGGCGTGGGGCAGTTGCCCACCACTCGCGCCCAGCGCAAGCTAGTGCGTACAAGGCGACCGCTAAAGGTAGGAGGAACGCTACCAGGTAATGTAACCAGGCCACTGGCAAAGCAAACACGCTGACACAGACCAACATACAGAAGCCGAGGGCATACGCCATACCATCTCCTGGGCGCACCCGACGCGCTGCCCACAGGCTGATTCCCACAGTGACTATCAACGTTGCGTAGGTGAGGCCATTAAGTAATAGCCAGCGTAGAAGCAGTGTCTGGGGGAACTCTTCCTGGCGCAGGTGGTCTGTAAAGAGGCGAGCTACGAAGCCACTGATCGTCTGGTTCTCGACCCAAGCACTGCTGCCCCCAGATAGTTGTAGCACTTGTGTATAATATGTCAATGTATCGTTCAGGTTGGTGAGAGCGGCCGCCAACACATTCCATGCGACTACCGCCACGGCAAAATTGCCCACTGCCCGCCATTCACGTCGCCAAACTAAATAGAGTATCAGTATCCCGGGATAGAGCTTGAGCGCAGTTGCCAGTGCCAAAGCCCAGCCCGCTAGAGCAGGACGATCTGCTCGTAGTCCCACCAAAGTTAAGGCAAGTAGCAGCAGAATAGCCGGATCGAGTTGACCATAATTGAGAGCATCTACCATCGGGCGAAAGAGGGCGACCACCGTTACAAATAGCAGGGTAGGTTGCATAAGGCGCTCCCAAGCCGTGCGGGCCTCCGTTGATCCATCGTCCGCAGCAAGAGGTGGGAATGGCTGTCTAACGAAGCTCCAGCTTATTACACCGACTGCTACGACTAAGCTAAGTAGCAGTATCAACCGCCAGTAATCGCGTGCTGTCGGATAGTCGAGCAGCGCAAAAGGGCGCAGTAGGCCCGCTAGCAAGGGCGGGTACTTGTACAGATCGCTGAAAATGTTGGCTCGCAGGGCAGCCAGATCGTAGAGAGGAGCGCCTTCGTTAAATCGGCGGGAGGCCTCCCAGTGGGCGCGAAAGTCAACGGCGCGCTCACGCTTGAATGCGAAGTCGAGTCCCTGTGCACCTCCAACCAGTCCAACGCCCAACAAGCCCAGCAACAGCACGAACCGGATGCGCTTCCAGAGGAGACCTTTTTGGCTACCAGGCGGGGCAAAGGCAAATGATGCCAGGCTCCAGCGAATCAGCCAGACCCCTGCTGCTAGGAGTGCCGCCAGGAGCAGCATGGTGAATGCGAACGGCGTAACCCACAACCGGTTCCAAGCCAACGCCGCCGACAGGCCTACGGTCACCGCAAGCCCACCTCCCCATACCAGTTGCCACCCACCCAGCGCGGCCAATCCTAGCCCAACCAGCACCACTACCCCCAGTAGCGCTGCCAGCACACCCAATGGTGGTATCACGGGTCCAAGCGGGGTCAATACTGCGAAGTCAAACTGCACACCTAAGGTTCGCGGCTCGCCTGGCGGTGTGTAAAGTGGGTTCGTCACCAGCACAACAGTCAAATCACCCGCTGGCTCCGTTGACAAGGGCGTTAGGAGGTCGAAGGTTTGCGTCTCACGGCCAGTAGGTGTCAAGCGGTCTAGGGGCACAGCTCCTGGTGAGACCATTACGTCCACTTGGGGAGCCGGGCTGTCAGGGTCTCGACCTGACGCCAGCCCTAAACTCAGTCGCCATGTACCGAGACCAATTCCGGGAAAAGTAATCGTGCTACGTGACTCGGTCCATCGGAACATACCATGGGGGCCAGGTTCGGGATCGTGCAAATCAATTCGCGATACTAGGTCTGTGCCTTCTATGTCAATGACGACAGGTCTCGGACTTTGCCAGGCTAACACCAGTAACAGCCCACTGACCAATAGCAGTCCAGCCAAGTTAAAGTAGGAGTTGCACCCGACGCATGGTGTACAACGCCTGCCGCGGACTTACCGGATACAGATCAGCCTGATCCATTTTTACATGCTCCGGCTTTGATCAAATTAATCATCTGTAACGGTATGGAGTTCTTCTGCCTTACAGGTGTGCAAAGTATACCTGGGACTAGTCCGTGTCAGTCGGCATCCCGTCGCCCTTCTTCTCGTCCAGCCAGCTCTTGGGGTAGCTGGGATCGTCGTACTCCTCGGCCCAGCGGGTCAGCTTGAGGGGGCGGAAGGTGTCGACCATGACCGCAAGCTCCTCGGTGGCTTCGTGCCCGATGGATGCCTCTGCCGCGCCGGGATGGGGGCCGTGTGGGATGCCGTGTGGGTGGAGTGTGAAGGAGGCTACGTCTATCCCCTTGCGGCTCATGAAGTTGCCGTTGACATAATATAGCACTTCTTCACTATCTATATTCGAATGGTTATAGGGTGCGGGGATGGAGAGGGGGTGGTAGTCATACTTGCGCGGCACGAATGAGCAGACGACGAAGTTGTGCGCCTGGAAGGTCTGGTGAACGGGTGGCGGCTGGTGGACGCGCCCGGTGATAGGCTCGAAGTCTTCGATGTTGAAGATATAGGGGTAGAGATAGCCGTCCCACCCAACCACGTCGAGCGGGTGGTGATCGTAGTAATAGGCGGTAAGCAGATCGTTGGCGCGCACCAACACCTCGAACGGACCCTTACCTGCTTCGTCTGCGGTGATGGTCATAAGCTCTTCCGGCACTCGGATGTCGCGCTCGCAGTAGGGAGAGTGCTCCAGTAGCTGGCCGTATTCATTGCGGTAACGCTTGGGGGGCGTGATGTACTTCCCCTCGACGGTGAGCCAGCGCTGCTCCTTCTTGCCGTCCATCTCTATCTTGTAGATGGTGCCGTGAGGGATCAGCACGTAGTCCCCCTCGCGGTAGGGGAGGACACCGAAGTTGGTGAGGAAGCGGCCCGTGCCCTCGATGGATGAAGTATAGCTCGTCGGCCTGGCCGTTCTTGTAGAAGTACTTCATCGGCTCGTTGGGGCGCACGATACCGAGGCGGCAATCAGAATTGAACATCAATATGCGCCGTCCCGATATTGGGTCGCCCATCGCCTTTACATCTTTGGTGCGCGTGTGTATGTGGCGCTGCACGGGGAGCTTCCACTCCTGCGGCTCCTGGTACTCGCACGGCTTGATGTTTACCACGCGCACGGGCGGGTGGTGGTGGTAAAGGAGCGAGGCGCACCCCGAAAAGCCCTCGAAGCCGAATAGCTCCTCGGTGTAAAGCTCGCCGTCCGGGCGGCGGTGTTGGGTATGGCGCTTATGGGGGATGTTGCCTAGCTTGTGGTAGAAGGGCATCGTTAGTTCCTCCTTTTAGATTTGCATGTCACATTCCTGCTACATCTCCATCTTGCAGGCGCTCGGCAGGCCACAGGTTGACCAATGTCTCAGGCTGGACACCCCTGACATGGGCTTGGGTCTCGATTTGAGCGTAGACATCAGGATCAATTGTCACCCGATGTCTGCGCTTTGCTCTAACCTCAAAATTGACTTCGTGTGTTTGGTCCATGTATTCGGCCAAGCTATTTGTATCCCAAAATGCAGCGATCTCTTCAAGAGTGCGTGCGTTCGAGATGCTGGTGGCCTGCGGCTCTTTATTTTCGCTCATATAGTCTCCGTTCATCTTTGTCCATGTCCCGTGCGCTCAGTATCAAAGCTATGCCAAGGGGTTTCAAGATGAAGAACACAATCAGGTAACGTCCTGCGTCTGTTTGTCCACTGGCTGAATATATATCTTCTCCCGCAGTGTATCCTTTCTCGATAAAGCGAAATCGAGCGTGATTGAAGAACACTTCTTCGGCTTCTTCTTGAGAAACATGGTGCTTCACAAGCAGCTTTTCAACTATGTCAGGCAGCCAAATGAAGTCATCTATGTACATATCTACGGCCTACAATACCCCTTGCTCCACCAACCTGTTCCTCAGCACCCCCAACTTCTCTATCTCCAACTCCACCACATCCCCAGGCTTGAGCCAGCCGCCGGTGTTCTCCGGCCTCAATTCGAGTATGCAGCCCGTTCCGACCGTGCCCGACCCCAGCACGTCACCTGGGCGCAGCCATACGTCGGTGCTGGCCCACTCAACCATCATGGCGAAGGTGTGGGTGAGGGTGTTGGCGTTGCCCCTCGATAGCTCCTTGCCATTCACACGGGCCGCCATTTGCAGGCTGTAGCGCGTGTCTTTACCTTCCCCTTCTCTCTTGTCCTCCAGCTCATCTGGCGTGACGAGCCAGGGGCCTAGGGAATTGGCGAAATCTTTGCTCTTGGCTGGACCCATGCTCAGCTTTGACTCGAAGGTCCGCCAGGTGTCGCGGGCGCTCCAATCGTTCAGTATCATATAGCCCGCGATGTAATCATTGGCCTCTTCAGCGGGGATGTCGCGTCCCGCTTTGCCGATGACACATGCTATCTCTAGCTCGTAGTCAACTTCCTTTGAGCCGCGCGGGTAGGGTATCTCGGCGTTGGGGCCGTATACGCAGCCTGGGTTGGAGTAGTAGAAGACGGGGTGGTCGTACCATTCAGGTATCATCTCCAGTCCTCGCAGGGCGCGTGCAGTTTTGACGTGCTGCTCGAAGGCGTAGAAGTCGCGTATGGTGCGCGGGAACGGCACGGGGGCGAGAAGCTGAAGGTCGTCTGCGGGTAAGGAGCATTCCCACATCGCCTGCTCGTCGGACATGACGCGCTCCATCAGCCCACGTAGGCGGTCCATACCCTCCGGCCCGCGGTCGAGGAGGTCGAGCATGGTCTTAGGGGGGTTGTAGAAGCCCGACTTTGGCCCCCAGCCGCCGGAGCCGGGGGTGCGTCCCGTCTTGCGGAGCCATTCGTGCATCGCTTCGATTTCCAGCACGCGCGAGCGCTTGCCGCCGGGCAGGTAGATGCCGATATGGGTATCTTCCCCCTCGTCACGGTCGGGGGCGGTGCGGTGGAGGTGGGAGAAGGTTACTAGTTTCATCCCTTATTCCTGGCCTTGATGCTCCGTCAGTAGAAGTGTTATGCCGCCCCGAATACGAAGACGATCTTCTCTAACACTGGCAAACTGCCCGGTGATATGATCGGAGTATTGGCTCATTATAGCTGATAGTATTCGCACCTGATTGGATGCACTTTCGTCTTTCAATCTAAGAAGCAGAACTCCGTAATGAGCCTGACCGCTACGAAACACGAGTTCGCCAAAGTCCTTGTCGTTGGTAATTACGATTCGCTTTTCTTCGACCGCCCTCGCCAGTATATCTTCATCGTCTGCGCCTGGCATCGCTTCAACAATAGCCAACACATCATGCCCTGAACCACGTAAATACTCAGTTACATCCCTACTCACGAACTCGTCAACAAGGAAGCGCATAGTCTCACTGTAACACCTAACGTCCTACCAGACTTCAGGACTCATGGTTGTGGCAGCTTCATCTTATCCTGCATCGTGCTAAAGGATCTATTTTAATACCCGTACCCTTACAGACGAAACATTGCTGAGCCAGGGATTTCTGATGTGGGTAGCTAATTACTTGTCATTATAGGAAAAATCTCTTCATGCGCCAGCACCAACGCGGCATATGTGAGCGCAGCGCGTAAGTCTTGCTCATGTAGATGAGGATACTGCCTGAGCACCTCTGAATTCGGGAATGCCTTGTCCCAACAGGCGAACAATCAATTCAACAGGGATGCGTGTACCACGGATTACGGGCTTACCAACCATGACTCTTGGATTAATCTCAATACGCTGTAATAGCTGCTCATCCATTCGTATTTTATCCTTTCATCTGATTGGACGGCGTAGGGGCACGACGTGCGTCGCTACGCTCCGTGCCCCTACAGACGGACCCTACAAGTTCCCTCTCAATTCCTGCTCCCTCTCAATCGCCTCAAAGAGCGCCTTGAAATTGCCCTTGCCGAAGCCGCGAGAGCCATGACGCTCGATGATCTCATAGAAGAGGGTGGGACGGTCCTCTACGGGCTTGGTGAATATCTGTAGCAGATAGCCTTCGTCGTCGCGGTCTACCAGGATGCCCAACTCCTCAAGTTGCGCGAGGTCCTCGTTTATCTGTCCGACGCGCTGGGGGGCCTCCTCGTAATAGGCGTGGGGCACGCGCAGGAACTCGATGCCGTTGTTCTTCAGGTTCGTCACCGTGCCGAGGATGTCGCCGGTGATGAGTGCGATGTGTTGCGCGCCAGGCCCGCGGTAGAACTCCAGGTATTCATCTATCTGCGACTTCTTCTTCCCCTCGGCAGGCTCGTTGATGGGGAACTTGACGCGGCCCGTGCCGTCCTGCATCACCTTCGACATGAGCGCGGAGTACTCGGTGGAGATATCCTTGTCGTCGAACGAAATGAGCTGGCTGAAGCCCATGATGCGGGCATAGTAATTGACCAGCTCATTCATCTTCCCAAGCTCTACGTTCAGCACGATGTGGTCTACCGCCCTCACGCCGGTGGGCACGCCTGGCACGTCACGTTTATGGTAGCCGGGCATGAAGGTGCCCGCGTAGTCGTCGCGGTTTATGAATGAGTGTATCGTGTCACCACAGGTAGCTATGGCGGCCCTGCGTATGCGCCCCTTGTCGCTCTCGACGGTATGAGGCTCGGTGATACCTCTCGCACCTCTCTCGACGGCGGTGTGGTAGGCATAGTCAACGTCGGGCACCCGAAGCGCGATATCCTTCACGCCATCACCATGCTTATGAACGTGATCCGCTATCTCCCCTTCCGGCCCCATCGGCGCGGTCAGCACGAAGCGGATATGCTCCTGTTGCAGCACGTATGACGCCCGGTCTCGCACTTTGGTCTCAGGGCCTGCGTAAGCGGTGATATTGAAGCCGAACGCGGTACGGTAGAAGTGAGCCGCCTGCTTGGCGTTGCCCACATAGAACTCTACATAATCTATGCCCTGGATTGGGAAGCTATCTTTCTGCTCCTGTCGGGCTTCGCGGGTGGCTGCCTGGACTGCGCCATTGCCGGTGCCGTTACCATCTACTGTATGCTGCTCCGTTGCCTCATCTACTTGTGTCGTTTCTTCGGGGTTCATACTGTGTGCCTCCTCTTTGAGCGCTAAGTGTTGTATGGGTATGCTCGTTGCGTAACTTTGTGCTTAGGTAGGCAATGCTAGAGTGCTGTATCCTTTGCATTAGATACAGCACGATGCACAAGGGCTAAAAGCTGAGACAGAAAGGGTTGCTGTCGGGTTACATCGGTCCTCTCTTCGTGGGGAATGAAATCGGTCACTGGATTGCCAAATATAACAGTCCCATCAAGTGCTCCCTTAGCTACAGCTTTAAATTCCTCTACAAACTCGCTTACCTTCGCAATGTGCGTGCTATATTGAAGTGTTCGATATGGTCTTAAATCGAAGGGTAACTTCGATAAATCCTGAGAGATATGGATGACATTCTTCCCCAAGGTATGGGCCACCCCCAATTCGTAGTATACATTCATATTCGCAAGGGATACGTCTGCAATCACTATGTAGGCTTCTGATATAGAAACCACAATGTCCTTCATGATACTCTGCTGGTTATTGAGCTTCGCAGTATGGACTTGATATCCACAGCTTTCAAGGGTCGGCCTGAGTAGTTGGTCATAGATTGACTGAAACTCCGGGTCGAACGGCATGATAAAGAATGCCTTTGGTTTATTTTTGTTTGGCTTCTTTCTAGGCATGACTCTAGAACCTTTTCAAATCGCTTAGCTCATGTCTGCTTTTGCTGTTGCTACTCTTATTTATACTCCAATTTTAACATAAATACTTCTCTCCTTAAAACTGGAGTATATACATATCTTCAATAGGATGCAAGCCCAATGGGAGGTATGTAATGAGGTACTTACTGATTAGAGCAACGTCTGGCACTCTGAGAGCTATACCTTTCATGCTATCGTTATACTTGTGCACGTGCTCCGTGATTTCCCCTTCCGGCCCCATCGGCGCGGTCAGCACGAAGCGGATATGCTCCTGTTGCAGCACGTATGATGCCCGGTCTCGCACCTTCGTTTCGGGTTTGGCATAAGCCATAATGCTGAAGCCGAATGCAATGCAATAGAAATGCGCCGCCTACTTGGCGTTGCCTACGTAGAACTCAGCGTAGTCTATGCCTTGGGAAATGTGTCTTTCTGCTCCTGGTGAGCCTCTCTGTAGCGGCTTGTACTTAGGTGAAACCATTTACCCTATGCCGTGTTGCTGCCTCATTTAACTAGGTGGTCTCTTCGGGGTCCATACTTTATACTCTACCTTATACATTGCAAAGTGAGGGCCACCAAATGAACACTGGTAAAGATGATGCGACATACGGCAATCAATACTCCCAGCACGTTCAGGACAACCAGGAGCGTTACCTGCGCGAGCTTACCGATTTCCTCAGCATACCCTCCGTCAGCACGTTATCGCAGCACAAGGCCGACGTGCTGAAGGCTGCCGAGTGGGTCAAGGGCGATCTGCGCATTGCACAGGTTTAGAAAACGTGCATCTGATAGAGACGCACGGCCACCCGCTGGTTTATGCCGATTGGCTTCATGCGCCTGGACAGCCGACTTTGCTCATATATGGGCACTACGACGTGCAACCTCCCGACCCGCTCAACGAGTGGAAGTCCCCACCGTTCGAGCCGACCGTGCGGGATGGGAATGTGTACGCTCGTGGATCAGCGGACGATAAAGGGCAGTTGTACGTCCACCTGAAGGCGGTGGAGATGTTGATGCGCAAGAATGACGGCAAGCTACCGATCAACGTGCGCTTCATCATCGAGGGTGAAGAGGAGGTGGGGGGCGAAGGGATCGAGGAGTACATCAAATCGCACCCTGACGATCTTAAATGCGACGCCGTGCTCATCAGCGACAGCCATATGTTCGCCGAGGGGCTGCCCGGTATCGATGTGGGTCTGCGGGGCATGGTCTACACCGAATTGACCGTCAACGCCGCCGCCCACGATCTCCATTCCGGCCTGTATGGCGGCGCGGCCCCCAACGCAATCAACACCCTCTGCCACATCGTCGCCAAGCTGAAGGACGAGCAAGGCAATATCCAGGTGCCAGGCTTCTATGACGACGTGCGCCCCATCACTGCCTGAGGAGCGCGAGGAGTGGGCAGGGCTGCCATTCGATGAGGAAGAGTTCCGCAAGCATGAAGTCGGCTCGCCTGCCCTCACAGGTGAAGAAGGCTTCTCGGTGCTGGAGCGTATCGGTGCGCGTCCCACCCTTGATGCTCACGGCATCATCGGTGGCTTCACCGGCGAGGGTGCCAAGACGGTCATCCCAGCCACAGCGAAGTGCAAGGTCAGCATGAGGCTCGTGTCTGACCAGGACCCAAATAAGATATGGGCAGCGTTCGAGCGCTACGTCAAGGGGATATGCCCGCCATACGCCACGGTGGATGTGACTTACATTCATGGGGCCGAGCCTGTGCTCCTCCCCACCGACACGCCATACATGCAGTGCGCCAATCGCGCGCTCTCCGAGGTATTCGGTAGGGAGGCGGTCTTTATACGAGGTGGCGGCTCTATCCCTATCGTCTCCCTTTTCAGCAAGGTGCTGAATGCGCCCTCGGTGCTGATGGGCTTCGGCCTCCCCGACGACAACCTGCACGCGCCCAACGAGAAGATGAAGCTGGATAACATCTACCAGGGGATAAGGGCGTCGGCGCGGTATATTGAGATGTTGAAGCGTGATGCGTGATACGTGATGATAGACGATAGACGATAGACGATAAGGTTTGATGCGTGATGCGTGAAGCTTGATAGATTTAACTGTTTTGTAAGGGTTCGTCACTTGCTTTACGTCTGCATCTCAGGTAAACTAAGGGCAGGCGCATTATTCGATGGCCCTGAAAGGCTGTAGTAGTGCGCATTTCTATGAAAAGTCTCAGATTTACAGAATGAAGGAAGGTATGAACAAAGTACGCTCTAAGATCGCATCCCTCTCCGCTTTAGCGGTGCTGACCCTCTCACTCTCCCCGTTGGCTTACTCCTCGCCAGCGCAGGCGAACACTCCGGCCCAGCCGAAGGCGCTTCCCGCGTCCATGCCTTTCGCGGACTCGGCTTTCGAGAACGTCTGGACGCGCAATGACTCCCCGGTGGCCTCCAAAACGATAGCCCGCTCCTGGACATGGGGTCCGGCTCCGCTCGCCTCCGGCCTGGAATTCGTATACTGACGCCCCTGACGGCTCAAGTATGCGCCTGGTGCAGTATTTCGATAAGAGCCGCATGGAGATAAACAATCCCAAGCTCGCGCCGGAGGACAAGTGGTTCGTCACCAACGGCCTCCTGACGGTGGAGCTTATATCGGGGCAGATGCAGGTTGGCAACACCAAGTTCGAGGCTCGCAAATCGGCCAGCATCGATATCGCCTCCGACCTCGATGACCCCAATGCGCCCACCTATGCCTCCTTCGCAAGCGTCTCCAACACCTCGCTTGGTTTGCACCCGCAGCCGGACAAGACCAAAGACGGCTACGCCACCGGCCGTATAGATCGGGCAGGCGCGGTCAAGGATGACGCCACCAAGAGCAAGCTGCCGGAGGCCAAAGTTGTCTACTTCGAGAAGGTCACAGGCCATAACATACCGAAGGTCTTCTGGGACTTCCTGAACAACTCCGGCACTATCCGCACGGGTATGACTACCGCCAACAAGCCTCTCCTCGACCCCTGGGTGTTCGCTATGGGACTGCCCATATCGGATGCATACTGGGCCAACGTCAAGATAGAGGGGAAGATGCAGGAGGTGCTGATACAGGCCTTCGAGCGCCGCGTGCTGACTTACGTGGCGGGCCTCCCCAAGGGTTGGCAGGTGCAGATGGGCAATATAGGTCAGCATTACTTCGAATGGCGCTACGGCTTGAACGGGGCCGGACCTGAGAAGAGGCCGAAGGCTTCTCCCAGCCTGCCTATACGTCTGACTATCCCCGCTCTTGGCGTCCAAACTAAGGTCGAATATGTAGGCGTGGATAAAGCCGGAAATATGGACATCCCGAAGGACCCGTACAACGTGGCGTGGTTCAAGCCTGGCACCATCCCCGGCAACCCGGGCAACGCGGTTATGGACGGCCACCTCGACTGGTATGGGGTCACGCAGGCGGTCTTCTTCTACCTCGACAAGCTGAAGCCTGGCGACCGGGCATACGTGCGTGACGATAAGGGACGTGACCGCGCCTTCGTGGTGACGGCGAACACCACCTGCATTTACAATAAGTGCCCCCTGGTGGACATATATGGCTCGTCGGCCTCCACGCGCCTCAACCTGATCACCTGCGCGGGCACCTTCAACAAGGCCAGCCAGAATTACGATAAGCGCACCGTCGTCTACACCGAAATGGTGCCGTAACGACGCGTGAACATCTTCTGAAAAGGATAAAAATGGAGGTTCGGCTATCCCGAACCTCCATTTTTATCCTTTTCGATTTAAACCATAATGCGGAGAAAGGAGTGATTAAGAATGGAAAGGCAAAACATAGCGACTGGCACGCCCTGGGAGCCTATAGTGGGCTACTCGCGTGCGGTGCGAGTTGGGCAGTACGTCCACGTCTCCGGCACGACAGCTACCGATGCAGACGGAAATGTCGTGGGTGTGGGCGACCCCTACGCCCAGGCGGTGCAGACGCTCAAGAATATCGAGGCTGCGCTCAGTAGGGCTGGCGCTTCCTTGAAAGACGTAGTGCGTACAAGGATGTACGTCATCAATATAGCGGAGTGGGAGCAGGTGGGCCGTGCACACGGCGAGTTCTTTGGCGATATACGCCCGGCGACGAGCATGGTGGAGGTCAGCCGCCTGATCTCCCCTGAGATGCTGGTGGAGATTGAGGCGGATGCCTTTGTGGGTGAGGAGTGATAGATGGTGACTAGAACCTTTGATGATGTGTATGCTGACGCGATGAGGCACTACCAGGCGCAGGATTTTGAACGGGCGCTTGAGGTGCTGACGAGCGAGGGAGGCGCTTTCCCCGATGATAGCCATACGGTGCTATATTTGCGCTCGTGCATGGCTGCTCGGGTTGGGCAGCTTGAGCTAGCTCTCGGTTTACTCCAAGAAGCCCTGGACAATGGCTACTGGTATAACCGCCAGGTCATGCGGGAAAGCCCCTCCTGGAAAGTGTTGCAGGGGATGCCGGAGTTCGAGCGGATGGTAGAGGTTTGCCGGGTGCGTGAAGAGGAAGCACGCGGCGAGCCGGAATTGTTCGTCTCCGAGCCGGAGGGCGGCTTGCAGGCAGGTGTGAAGTACCCTCTATTTCTCGCTCTGCATGGCAATGCCTCCAACGGTAGGCAATCTCTGAACGGGTGGCGACATATCGTTTCCAAAGGGTGGTTGTTAGCAGCCGCGCAGTCTTCGCAGATAGTTTCTTCCAATATGTACGTGTGGGACGACCAGGAGACCGCCTTACGCGAGTTGACGGAACATTACGCGCAGCTTTGCAGAGATTACCCTGTAGACACCGAAAGGGTCATAGTCGCAGGCTTCTCTATGGGTGGGGAGACGGCATTATCCGCCGTGCTGAAGGGGACCGTTCCGGCACGAGGCTTATCCTCCTCGGCCCAGGCGGTCCCACGGTTGATGCGCCCGAAGGCTATCTCCCTCTCATAGAGGAAGATAAAGCACCCGGACTGCGTGGGTACATCATTATTGGCGATACGGATCCCCTCATCGTGCCGGAAGCATTACAAAGGTTAGCCGTGCTGTTGAACGAGCATGATATACCGTGTGAGCTGGAAACAATCTCCGGCCTTCGCCACGAATACCCACTCGATTTTGAACCTGTAATAGAGCGCGCCGTCGAGTTCGTTTTGCGATAATCTTCTAAAAGACCTATTGACAAGCGGTTCCTTTTCGGGTAAGATGTTGTTCGGTTGGCTAATTAGGTATTGCGTGGTTGCTTCACCTGCCACCATCTTATACACCCCCTTATGCTCAGCCGTTAGATAATTGCTAACGAAAAGGAGGACATTCACATGCCCGTGCTTGTTGCACCCGACGCCCCATCTTCTGCCCCAACGGTTACTTTCCTCGTCTCGCCCATATATGACCTATTTATATCTCTAGGCACCATGAGCCACCCAGGCGAGCGCCATGAAGCGTGGGCAGGCGAGGTGAAGCGCGACCTCTCGCCCCAGATGCGCGAGGAGGCCGACTACTTTCACGCCCTCTTCGAAAACCGCCTGGTGGAGCTTGCGGTCGATTACCCGGACCATAGCGACGTCGAGGGCTTCTTCCGCTATCTGGAGACGATGGCCCCTGAGGACTTCGTCTTTTACGCCACCGGGCGCGTGATGTCGCCTGGCGATATAGCCACGATGTCCTCTCACCCTCTCAGGTTACTGGCGGCTCTTCAGAAGCTGTACGGCGGAGAGCACCGCATCCACGACCAGGGTTGGAAGCAGGCTTTGCAATCTTTATCTACAGAAGCTGACTCCACCCGCACTCGCCTCCTACGGCTCCTCAGGACGTACTGGCAGAACGTTTACCGCCACCAGGTCAACAACTTCAAGTCGAGGTGGGAGGAGAGCGTGCGCGAGCGCACCATGTCCCTCGGCCCTGACAGGCTCACTGCCGTGCAAGAGCGCTTCCTGGCTAACCGCACTCTGCCTCGTGAGTTCCCGGAGGGCTACCCGCTGGAGAAGGTGATACTGGTCCCTTCCCTCTTCCTGAATATGTCCTCGATGATTATGTACGGCTACGGGCAGATGATAATCATCTATGATGCCCTCACCTCCGACGAGCACCGCAACGCGATGGCGCACGTGCAGAGGCGCATCGTAGCGGTGGCCCGCGCCCTGGAAGACCCCACCCGCATGACCATCCTGCGTGCCATCGCTAAGGACAAGGAATACTACGGCTCTCGCCTAGCGGCCAAGTGCGGCATCACCCCGTCGTCCATCTCAAGGCACATGCGCGTGCTGCGCGACGCCGGCCTCATCAACGAGATCAACCAGGATAACCGCGTGATGTACGAGTTGAGGAGGGATACAATAGACAAGCTCTGCGATGATCTGCATGAGTATTTGTAGGTGAATCACTGCTGTGGCGTTTCAGATAGAATACTCGCCCGAAGCAGAGGAGCACCTGCGCTTGCTTACTGCTCGGCAACAGTCTACCATTCTTGATACTGTTGTCGAGCAGCTAACGCATCAGCCTAACATCAGGACGCGCAACAGAAAGCCTATGCGTGCCAATAGACTGGCTTCGTGGGAGCTGCGTATAGGCAACTTTCGCGTATACTATGATATTGAGGAAAAACCCCAACAGACGGTGTACGTTGTGGCTATAGGGGTCAAGGAGCACAACGAAGTCCGGATAGGAAATGAGGTGGTCAATTATGAAGACCCTAGAATTAGATGAAGCACCTGAGCATATCACTAAGGTTGCGCTCAATGTGAATGAGGAACCTGTCGTTCTGACAACCGATGGGAAGCCAGTTGCGGTGTTACTGTCGATTGATGATGTGGATTTGGAAACTCTGTCAGTAGCGACGAACCCCAAATTCCTAGCTATCATTGAGCGCTCACGAGCACGGCTAAGGGCTGAGGGGGGAATATCCACCGAGGAGATGCGTCGGAGGCTAGGGTTGGTGGACCCAGAGGCAGAAGCGCAGCCGTGAAGCGAACGTATCTAGTATTGCTCGAGAAAGGCCCCACCAGCTACGGCGCATATGCTCCTGATGTTCCTGGTTGCGGTACATTGGGTGATACTTCTGAGGAGGCTTTGACAAACATTAGAGAAGCGCTCCAACTGCATCTAGAGGCGATGAGCGAAGTGGCCGAGCCTTTACCTGAAGCTACTTACATAGGGGCAGAACTTATTGAAGTGGATGTGCCAATTGCCCCAGCCCACGGAAACCTGACTGTCGCAAATAGCGCACCAAATTGCGGCGACTGATAGGGCCGATGCTTGGCATTAGTTGCAGGTAGAAGGTTATGAGTTGCTCAGGTCTATGCCATCTACGGAAGGAATGGGGCGCTGCCAAGCCAGGCGCAACTGAAGCCACCCATCCAGCACAGATGCAAGCTCCCGTTCGCACGCTTCCCGTGTAGGCTCATTAGCGTACACGCCCTGTATGCCGGGAATTTCGCCATAAATGGTGCCATCGGCGAATGTTTTGTAGATAGCGTGGCGCATGGCAGCATTTATATAAGCTGCCATGCGCCAGTCCTTCTGAGATGCCGTCGTCGCCATAGAGCCGCTCGCGTTTTGCTGAAGTGCCTACGCGCTCTCTTCCAGCTCCTCCGTATCCTTCCTGTCATCCTTGGCAGGGGAGGCTAGACCGCGCTTGGTAGGCGCATCGCGGTCGTAGGGGCGGTCATTGCGGGTGATAAGCATGGGAGGGCGCTTCCCCTCGATGGCGTCGCGGGTGATGATGCACTTGCCGACACGTTTCCTGGGAGGGGATCTCGTACATCACGTCCAGCAGGGTTTCTTCGATGATGGTGCGGAGGCCGCGAGCGCCGGTCTTCTGCTTGAGGGCTTTATCGGCGGCGGCTTCCAGGGCGTCGTCGGTGAACGACAAGCTCCACCTTGTCCTGAGCCAGCAGCTTCTGGTACTGCTTGACGATGGCGTTCTTCGGCTCGGTAAGTATCTGCACCAGGGCCTTCTGGTCCAAGCGGGTCGAGGGCCACGATGATGGGCAGGCGGCCCACGAACTCGGGGATGAGGCCGTACTTGAGCAGGTCTTCGGGGATCACTTTGGAGAGGAGGACGGCTGCCTGCTTGGCGCGCTCCACGGGGTCATTCGAGCGGGTGAAGCCTATCGTATTGCCAGCCGCCTATGCGCTTGGCGATAATCTCGTCCAGGCCCTCGAACGCGCCCGCCACATATGAACAGGATGTTGGAGGTGTCTACCTGGATGAAGTCCTGATGGGGGTGCTTGCGGCCCGACTGCGGGGGCACGTTGGCTACCGTCCCCTCCACTATCTTCAGGAGGGCCTGCTGCACGCCCTCGCCCGACACGTCGCGGGTGATGGATGGGTTGTCGCTCTTGCGGGCGATCTTGTCTATCTCGTCTATGTAGACGATGCCCTTCTCGGCGCGTGGCTATATCGAGGTCGGCGGCCTGCAGGAGGCGGAGCAGGATGTTCTCTACGTCCTCGCCTACGTAGCCCGCCTCGGTGAGGGCGGTGGCGTCGGCGATGGAGAAAGGCACGTCGAGGATTTTGGCGAGGGTCTGGGCCGAGCAGGGTCTTGCCGCAGCCGGTGGGCCCCAGGAGGAGGATGTTGCTCTTTTGCAGCTCTACGTCGTCGTCCTTGCATGCCGGTGACGATGCGCTTGTAGTGGTTGTAAACGGCCACGGACAGCACCTTCTTGGCGCGGTCCTGGCCGATGACGTATTGGTCAAGCAACTCGGAGATGCGTCGTGGCTTGGGTATCTGGCGTCCCAGGTTGAACTCAGTCTTGGGGGCGCTTTCTACCTCTTCGTCCATGTATCTCCCGGCAAAGCTCGATGCACTCGTCGCAGATATAGACGGCCCCCGGCCCCGCTATGAGGCGGCGGACGTCTTCCTGGCTCTTGCCACAAAACGAGCAACGATACTGGGGCTTACCGCTGCGCGGATTTGCCATGCGTCTCCCTCCGAATTAGAAATTATGAAGGATAAAGGATAAAGGATAAATTTCGATATGAACTTCTAATTTATCCTTTATCCTTTTTCCTTTTCTCTTTACTTGAGCGCTCCGGCGATGAGCGTGTCGGCGATGCCATTATTCGATTTCTCGTTGCCGGATATCGCGTGGGCGGTCTCGATTACCTCGTCTATAATACCATATTCCACAGCCTGGTATGAGTCCATGTACACATCGCGGTCGAAGTCGTGGGAGATTTTCTCCACGGTCTGGCCGGTGTGGTTAGCCATGATGGTGCGGACCTTCGACTGCAGTCGCAGCAGCTCGCGGACCTGGATTTCTACGTCGGGGGCTGCCGCGTACCCCGCCCACCCTGGGCGGGGTGCATGTGGATAGTCGCGTTGGGGAGGACGTATCGCTTCCCCTTGGTGCCCGCGCAGAGCAGGATCGTGCCCATCGAGGCGGCGATGCCCATGCAGAGAGTGGTGATGTCGGGGCGGACGAACTGCATCGTGTCATAGATAGCAAGGCCTGCTGTAACCACGCCGCCGGGGGAGTGGATATACATTTGGATGTCGCGCTCCGGGTCCTCGTGCTCCAGGAAGAGGAGCTGGGCCACGATGGCGTTGGCTACCTGGTCATCTATGGGGGTGCCCAGGAAGATGATGCGGTCGCGCAGGAGGCGAGAGTAGATGTCGTATACGCGCTCACCCCGGTTGCTGCTCTCGACTACATACGGTATGACGGCCTGGGGCAGCGAGTTGTGTGTGGGTGGTGGGACGAACGAAGAGTTAGGCGTCCACAGTGGGTGATTAGGGTTCATATGTGTTCTCCTCTATATGGCTATTATACATAATGTTTTTCCCACGCGATAGTGTTTTCCCCAAATGAGTTTTAGAGATTGGGGCTGGTGCCTCTCCTATCCAGTGATTTTAGTCGGTACGTGGGGTGTTTATATAGGAATTATAACATTAAGACGATAATCATTATGAATTCAAAGCGCAGGAGCGAGCAGATATAGCACTTTTGCGCTTTGTTATACTTTGCATTCCGCAGCGCACCGTTAACTATGGAACTGGCCTAGCAGCCCACCGCGCTCTACCTGCTCCACTAACTCTGGAACTGGCCTAGTCCATCTCAGAACCCTCAATGCAGTACCCCGCCACTCGTTCCGATGTGGCGGGGTACTGTGCAAATGTACTAGGATAAACTATTCGACCAAAGGAGGGCACTACTTCTCACTTCTTATTCTTTCTAGGTTCAGGTACTGGCGCTCCACGTTGGAACCGCGCGCCCAAGAAAGTCGCGGATGTTGTTAGTCCACCTAACTATACCTTGGCGCACATCTTGGATGGTAAAGAACTTACGGACCCACGTATTAGTCGCACCGCCGTGGAACTCGGCGCCACCTCCCGGCGCGTAGTTGAGGGAAAGACCCCATACATCTTGACCTCGTGAACCCGTACCTACCGAGCCTTCAACACTACCGCCGTGCAGGGCCCTAACTGAACCTCCCATTATGGCAAATGGACCACTCAGGTCCGCAAGGCTACTTCCAGAGGTGATTTGAATACCGAAGTTGAATCCACCAGCATCACCTATGGCGCCACCACCTCCTACAGAGTCAGCTGCACCTACTTCACCAGAAGATGTGACCACCCGGCAGGTGGAGCCTGTGGCAAAGAGGCCCGGAACTGCTAAACTGCCACCTCCGCAAATCCCCACTGTCAGCAAGCCGCTTGGGTCAACAAGCAGAGTAGGATTATTCTCGGCGTAGTTGTAGTAGTTTAGCGAAGATGGGTACCGCACGAATCCTGCGAATGGGTCCCTTTGCACGAACCGCCCAATCCTTGGATCGTAGTACCGTGCCCGGAGATACGTGAACCCAGTTTCTTTATCCCGCTCCTCCCCTGTGTACTGCATCGGCTGGTTGTGCGAGCCTTGAGGTGCCGGTGGGCCAAGCAGTAAGCCAAATGCGTCGTAGCGGTAGTTCTGCACGACATTGCCATTTCGATAGGTCACGGCTCTGGTTGAACCTAATCCGTCCTCATGGTAGATCTCCAGCGTGCCGTTGCCTTCCAGGGCATAGGCGAGACCTACGCCGTAGATGTACTTGCGTCGTCCATCTTCCAGCAGCAAGGGTAGCGGGGCGTTCACGTCATACACATGCACATCTAGCGGCCCTTGCCCCGCATCCGTCTTCCACCGCTTTCCATCCCCATCGTAGATATACTGGCTGGGCTGGGGCATGCGGGAGTTGATCAATCGGTTGGCCTGGTCGTATGTGTACGTCTCACGGCCACGCTCCCGCAGGTTGCCGTTGGCGTCCACCACGTACTGGATACTGCCTTCCTTGGTGATACGGTCGGCTCGGTCGTATGCGTATGTCGTTGTAGTGCCGTTACGGACCATCGTGAGTCGGTTCCCTAGAGGGTCGTATGTGTATGAGATTGCAAGCCCTGTGGTGCTCTCGCCGGTCAGCCTGTAGAGGCGATCATAAGTGTAGTTAGTTGTGGCCTGCCTGCTTGGATCTATCGGCTTGACTACGCCGTTCTGCGGCAGAACCTCATCCAGCCGAGTGCGATTGCCTACCGCGTCCATGCTGTAGTTGTGCTTACTGATGGTGTTCTCACCCAGCTTGTGGTGTATCTCTGTCAGGCGCTGTGCGTTGTCATAGGCGTACAAGCCCACCGTGCCGTTGGAGTTCTGTATCGTCTTCAGGTTGCTGTCGGCGAAGTACTGGTAGTCGGTGACGTTGTTTAGCCAGTCGCGTAGCGAGACCAGACGGTCCGCTCTGTCGAAGGTGTAGGCGATAGCGTTGCCATCCGTGTATATCAGTTTGGCGCGATTGCCGTTGAGGTCATAACGGTAGCCCACTGTGTTTGGCCCACGGTCACCGGGGCTGGTAGTAGAGAGGAGGCGGTCCTGCTCGTCGTACAGGTACGTAGTGGTGCCCGTGCTGTCTACCATGCTCGACCTGTTACCATTGAGGTCGTAAGTGTAGGCCACGTTGGGCGTGTTCGGGTTGGTGTAGTTGATATTGGTGAGTTGATTGCGTGCGTCGTACCGGTAAGTCGTTACCTGGTTCATAGGGTCTTTTTGGGTCAGGCGATTGCTGTTTTGGTCGTAAGTGTATTCCGTGACGAGAGTAGTGGCGGTATTGGGCCAGTTTGGATATTGCACTTCTTTGCGTACCCTACCCATGCCGTCCGAGAGGTATTCAGTCACACGTTCGTTGGCGGCATCCCCTTGTGCTCGCGTCACCCGAGAGAGGTTGCCCGAGGTGGTCGTAGCTGTACGCTGTGATTATCTTGACGGAAGGTGGCACGTTTGGATCGGTCCAGGAGCTGGGGCTTTCATGTACCTCTTTTAGGCTGTCGCGCTCGTCGTAGAGGTAACGGGTGACCTGCCCATTGGCATCAATGGCTGTTGTCCTGTTGCCTACCGCGTCGTACCTGCTCTCGGTGACGACTGCGACCCTCCTGATGCGGGCGCAGGGGCTTTGGCAAAGCGTAGCCTGTCTTCATTGTCATAGACGTATTCCCAGGTGTGGTCGGCAGGCACCCCGCCAGGGGCATTGCCGTTGGGGTCTACCATTTTGGTCTGCCTCCCTACGGCATCATAGTCGTAGGTAGTGGCGTTGCCTTCCTGGTTGGTAGCGCGCTCCAGCATACCCGCTCGGCTGCCCGTTGAGAAGTAGGTGAAAGTGGTAGCGAAGCTGTAGTCGGGAGTGGGGCCGCTATTGCCTTTCGGGGAGATGATCTTCGTCACACGGCCTGGGTTGGCGGCGTCGCCGTACTCGAACTTGGTAGTTGCGGTCATTGCTCCAGTGCCGGGGTCGGTGTAGCGAGTTGTGGTAGCGAGCAGGTTGATCTCCATCAGTATCGTATGTCATATCGGTGGCATACTGCGTATTGATACTGCTGAGGTTGGTGGCGCACGTCACGCTCGCTGTGCTGTTGACCCCTTTGGGTGCCACAGTCTGAAGCAGGTTGTCCTTCTCATCATATTTGAGCAACGTAACAGGACGCACGCCTCCTGATATGGCCGCAGGTTCGATGCGCCGAGTCAGATTGCCACGATTGCCTGCGATAGTTGCGCCTGCGTAATCAGTATCATAGCAAAGCTGGGTGGTGTTGCCCCGCCCATCCTTGCTGGTGATAACGTTAGAGTTTGTGTCATACGTGTACTCTTCCACGACCCATTCAGTTGAATTGGAGGTGGGCTTGGCTACGTGCCTGGTGAGCCTCCCCTCGCTGTCATAAGTGTCCTCTTCCTTGTAAGTCCAACCAGGCTCGAAAGAGGTGGCGGGGTAGGTGATGGTAGTAGTATTGGTGCCATTGCCGTTATCAGTGTAAGTGAAGGTGGTCTGCTGCCCGCTGGTGATGCCTCGAGCGTCCTTCTGGGTGGCGACACGACCTTGACCGTCGTAAGTGTTAGTTACCGCAATATGACCGTTGGCATCCGCGATAGCACTAATGCGTTGGCTGCTGCCGTCATATGTGTAGGTGGTGGTGTTACCTTCGCGGTCCGTGACGGTGCTGAGCCTCCCTGTCCCGTCATAGGTGAAGCTGACGGTCCTGGAGGGGGTGAACCAGTCGCTTACGCTGACGAGGAGGTCATCGGCGTTGTATGTGAAAGTGAGAGAGCCACGCCCTGCCGGGTCGCTAACGGAGATAAGTTTCCCTGTGGGGCCGTAGTTATCATACATGAGAAGGGAGAAGTTGCTATAGCGGTCCTCGATGCGCAGAAGCTTGCCTGCAGGGTGGAAGGCCCATTTGGTCTGGTCTTTGAGGGTGGCGGTATAGGTGTTATCGGCGTTCTTGACGAGAGTGGTGTATACGGCTGGGGGTGGAGTATAGCTGCCATCAGGGTTGGCGGTATAGCGGTCGCTGCGCCCTTGAGGTCCTGTGAGGATGACATCGTCGGTGCCGTCACCTGGGCTTCTCAAACGGGTGTAGTAGTTATGGGTCCACCCTGGGCCGAGTGGCCCTACGCGGGTGTCGTTGCTGTTGTAAGAGCGCATGAAGAGAGGAGACGGTCCGCGCCCCTGGATGGCTATATCGGTGAAAGAATAGGCATGACTACCTGTATTGGTCTGTACAGGATCCTTACTGGTGCGGTAGTAGAGAGCGGGTTGTTCCACTGGGTTCCGGCAGGGGCAAACTCTACTACAAGGACAGCCCCTGGGGCAGGTGTATCCGAGGTCACCAGCACGAATGGGCGTGGCGAACCCCAACATGGCGACATGCGGTCTATGAGTTGTACCTGAGTGTGTTATTGCCAGGAACAAAGAGAGCGGTAACGTCTGCCGGAGGGAACTCATGGGTGAAGAAATCGAAGTTATATCTCGCGGTGTTCCGGGAACCCGAAGCCTGATGGCGTCGTCGGCTGTGTTAGTTCGGCCAACTGTGTGCAATCGCATTGGTGCATGTGTAAAGGGTAACGAAAGTCCCCGCCTGGTAATCGAAGGATAATGTTTATCTAGAAGGGGATGTAAGTAAGGATGTTTGGTGGCCGGTTGTCGCATTGCGCAGGGACAATAGGCGCAATACGAACCATCTGGGCTGGCGTGGCTGATATAGGAGGAAGATGACGGGCAAATGTGGTATGAGAAACAGGAGCGCAATTGCCAGAGCGATTGAGAGTAAAATCCCACCAACCCCTATACGCTGCTTTGTGCTCATCGAACCGAAAAGTGCTCTAAGAGATGTCATGATGCTGCCCTCCTCATGTGGCAACGGAATGATCAACTTGAAGGTTGCCCCAGTATGTGACCTTTCCTTATATTCGCTTGTTCAACTGGTAAGCTTTATGGCCTCTATACGTGCCTTAAAACCATGAAAACCATCATACCACAGACGTTGAGTAATTTCCAGGAATATTTGCCTTCATTTTCGTCCTTGCTTCTAAATCAGAAAAGAAATCGGGCGGCCTATGGGCCGCCCAAATTTACGTTTTCTATTGGCCCGTCGTGTTTCTAGCTTGACTCTTCAGTGCTTCTGTCAAGCGCAGGCGCGCTCTCAGGTGTCCCCGCCACCCTCAGCCTCGCCTATCCTAGGCGAGCGCAGGTCCACATCGCCCGTGCCCAGCACTTCGGCGGCCCCGCCAGCCTCTTCAAGGTCAGACGCATCGCTTTCAGCTTCGTCCTGCTCCACATCGCCTCCGTCGCCCTCATCTTCCATCTTTCGTCCTTCGTCCTTCGTCTCCTCAGCAGGCGCGGCCTCGATACGACCTTCCGCGATTCCTACCAGGCGCTCCACTATCTTGCGCTGGAAGAGGCGATCTTCGACGTCGTGACGGGCCTCGTGCTTGGAGAGTATGGTTTGGGCCTCTTCTTTCTCCGTACCCTCGAAGCGGTCGAGCATGGTCGTTATCTCGCTCTCGATCTCGCTCTCCTCTACATCAATCCCCTCGCGGCGGGCGAACTCCGAGAGGACCATGGTTCGGACTACGCGGGCCTGTGCGCCCTCGCGGTTCTTCTCGCGCCATTCCGCCTCGTTAGTGCCTGTGTAGGTGAAAAACTGGCGTAGAGACAAACGCTGCTCACTCAGTCTCCCTTCGAGCCGCTTCGAGCATGCTGTCCAACTCTTCCTTAACCATCGAATCGGGCACTTCGACGCTGGAGCTTTCCACCATCTGGCTAATAGCCTCGTCCACCTGCGCAGACTTCGGCTTCCTCTCTCCATACGCTCGCGCAGATTCTTCTCAACAGATTCGCGCAGGGCCTCCACGCTCTCGTATTCGCCCAGGGTCTTTGCGTACTCGTCATTTAGCTCAGGAAGCTGCTGCTCTTTCATGCGCAGGGTGGTGACGTGGTACGACACGTCGCGCCCGCGCAGCTCTTCGGTGGGATAGTCGTCGGGGAGGGTGTCGGTTATGTCCTTCTCCTCTCCTATCGCCATGCCCTCAAGGCCCCTGCTGACCGACATGGGCACGCCTCCGCGCTCCATGCCGACTATCGTGGGGAAGTCCTCGCGCTTAGCCTCTTCAAGCTCTCCGGCGCCGGAAAAGCCTTCGAGGTTGAGGTAGACCATGTCCCCTTCGCGGATGGGGCGAGGCTCGGCAGGCTCGTTCCAGGGCGCGCCGTCGCGGCGTAGCTCAAGGAGTACCTGCTCTACCTGCTCCTGGCCGACTTCGACCGGCTTCTTCTCGACGCGGATGGAGCCGTAGTCGCCAATCTCTACCTTCGGCGGCTGCACGATGATGACGCGCACCTGCACGGGGTCCATGCTGACTATTTCCACGTCGCCCACGTCCATCGCCTCGATGTTCTGGTCGGCGATGGCATCCTGCACCGTCTGGGGGAGGATGTTCTTGACGGCGCGCTCGGTGAGCGTCTCTTTGCCCACGTAGCTTTCGAGGATGTGGCGTGGGGCTTTGCCGCGCCGGAAGCCAGGCACGTTCACCTGGTTGACCATCTGGCGATATGCGCGGTCTAGGGCGCTATTGATAATTTCGGCCTCAAGCTCGATGGTGAGGGCAACCTGCCTGCCCGGCATATCTTCACGGGTAATGTTCAATTCTTAGATGCTCCCTTTCTTGATGTTAAGCATCGCATTATACCAGAGCGAACCGCGATGGGCAATCGTTGGCTTGACGACGGACGATAGACGACAGACGACAGTCAGCTAATCAATAAAAATCTTGGCGGTATCTTGGCGCTCTTGGCGTCTTGGCGGTTCACTCCTCACGCATCATGTTTCATCGTCTATCGTCTTTCGTCCTATAGTTGCGCTTTGCGGGCTACCCACCAAACGGCGACGAATACGAGCGCCAGCACGCTGAACATGATGAACTCAGGGGGCATCCCACCTGACTGGAGGCCGAGGTAGAGGTTGAGAAAGGCCAGCAGGGTGCAGATGATAGCGGCGAATCCCGCTATGGGACCGGGGTTCTGCTTGTTTATGAGGTTTGGAGTATGGGGCATAACTAGGTGACAAGTATTGTATACAACTTCGGTGTCTTGATATTGTACTGGATTACATTAGGGCATGATAACGTAGGTGTCAATACCCTCACAGCAAGCGTGCCTCAATTTAGAGGCCTTTACCCTGCCTAGAGAATTGATTTAGGACTTGATTTGTCGTACTAAGTAGTTTATGATAGCTTCATTAGATGTCATCTTCATTTCCTCTATAAAACCAAGTATATCTGTCCGGTCGTCACGGATCGCTAATCTCCGAATAATATTGTCGTAACTAATCGGTCAGAATGTTCGCTTAGATCAATGAGAAATCACGAAATGCTCTTGGTCAGGAGAGGTGTTTGGGCTTCCCTCCGATGGACTGCGATTGTCGCGTTCTTTGGTCTCATCCATGTTTGGTTGTTACTCATTAGCAGTGAGTTGAGCTTGGAAAAACCCTACAGTTGGTCGGAAGTGATTCGCAATGGAGACCTTGTCGTACTTGTTATGGCCTTGGTTGCAGCTGTTACAGTCGATTACTTTGTCCCGAGGAGCATAAAACTGGACCGCAGCCTCGAAATAGCGTTAATAATAATGTGTCTAATAATAGTAGCTATCGTGGGCACTGTAATCTTCATCACTCTTCACACACTAAAGTCGGCATCTGTTGACATTAATGTAGCCAGTTCGTACCAATTGGGTTTCTTTGTTTATGGTATCCTGTATATACTTGTAGTGAAATCGAGATTGTTTTATTATCACCTTAAAGAGATCGAATCGCACTCTTAGGAGGCAAGAAACATGGATCCAAGTCTTGGTTTGGTAATCTATGCACTTTTAGGGTTCGGGACCATCTTGATACTTTTCGTAGCATACAATGCTTTCAGGACTGCCTTAGGAAATGCGAAATCACAAGAGGCGGAATTGCAGAAGCAGGTCAAAGAAAGGTTGATCATACCTATCCAAGAACGGGAATTACTATTGGAATTGGTAAGAGTGCATCTGGAAGTTCAAAAGATATATTCGAAGCAACAACTTGGGCAATTGAGCATTCCCATCCTGCCAAATAAGACTTTACATGATCTCTTAGATCATGATAATCTCCAAGAGTATGACAACACAGGGATAAGAGATCGGAATGAGCTTGAAATGCATCACCTGAGACCAACTTGGCGCGAATTGATGCCCGACCTGCTAGGTAGCTCATAGGGGGACTTGCACGGGATGATGAGGCAACACGCCCATTACTTCCTGTCTTTGAGGCGTGGAGAAAGGGCTAAAAAGTAGAGGAAACATCCTTATGATCATGGATGTGTCCTGGTATAAATATCCTCTCAAAAAGACCCGCAGATATTTGCCGCCACCAGCTATATCCAGAGCTAGGTAGTGCGAGGGCGTAATTGAGGATCTTATTCATTCTGTAATTGGTCTATGCTTAATATACCCGCTTCTGTCAGAGCACTTCTCAGTAGACCTAATGAGAGCAGCGCGCACTTCAGCCTTGCGTAGCTGATGGGGACGCCTAGGCTGTCCAGGATGTCTTGCTGGGTGGTCCCTGCGAGTTCCGTGAGAGGTTTGCCCAGCATCTCTTCGGTGAGCATGGAGGCGGACGCCTGGCTGATGGCGCAGCCTCGACCGCTGAAGCGTACGTCCTGTACTATGCCATCCTCCACAATTAGGTCCATAGAAAGCCTGTCGCCGCACAGGGGGTTGTTCGCCTCGACGTGAATGTCGGGCTTCTCAAGCTGTCCAAAGTTGCGCGGGTGCTTGTAGTGGTCTAGGATTTCATCTGCGTACATTGCGTCCATTGCGTCCATATATGTGTCCTGGGTGATGTATGAAACCTGATGTGCGATGCCAATAACTCGTGAGTCTCGCATTCAGGAGAGGAATTGCCTGTCGGGGAGACCTTCCACCCATGTCTATCCGAGTCTCTGTTTGATGACTACTAGGTTCTTGAGTGCCTGTAGAGCATAAGGGTGGTTAGCACCGAGCTTTGCATCCCATATGGATAACGCTCTTTGCATTAGAATTGCCGCCTCCTCATAATTATTCTGGTCGTAATATAATAAAGCCAGGTTATTCAGGCTGGCAGCCGTATCTAGGTGGTCAGGTCCAAGTACTTTCTCCCAGATGGCAAGAGACTCTCTCATATAGAGGACGAGCACTCGCGTAATCCCCTTGCGCACTGAGCAGACTAGCCAGGTTATTCAGGCCGATAGCGGGGTACGGGTGGTCAGGTCCAAGTACTTTCTCCCAGATGGCAAGAGCTTCTCTCATATAAAGGACGAGCACTCACGTAATCCCCCTGTGTTCTCAGCAGTTCGGCCAGGGTATTCAGGCTGGCGGCGGTGGATGGGTGGTCAGGTCCAAGTACTTTCTCTCTGATGGCAAGGGCACGCTCAAGTAGAGGAAGCGCACCTGCATAATCCCCTTGCGCACTGAGCAGACTAGCCAGGTTATTCAGGCCGATAGCGGTATCTGGGTGGTCAGGTCCAAGTACTTTCTCCCAGATGGCAAGAGCTCTCTCATATAGAGGACGAGCACTCGCGTAATCCCCCTGTGTTCTCAGCAGTTCGGCCAGGGTATTCAGGCTGGCAGCGGTGGATGGGTGGTCAGGTCCAAGTACTTTCTCTCTGATGGCAAGAGCTCTCTCTCAAACAGAGGACGAGCACTCGCGTAATCCCCTTGCGCACTGAGCAGACTAGCCAGGTTATTCAGGCTGGCAGCGGTATCTGGGTGGTCAGGTCCAAGTACTTTCTCCCAGATGGCAAGAGGCTCTCTCATATAGAGGACGAGCACTCGCGTAATCCCCCTGTAAATCGCGCAGACTAGCCAGGTTATTCAGGCCGATAGCGGTATCTGGGTGGTCAGGTCCAAGTACTTTCTCTCTGATGGCAAGAGGCTCTCTCATATAGAGGACGAGCACTCACGTAATCCCCCTGTGTTCTCAGCAGACTAGCCAAGTTATTCAGGCTGGCAGCGGTGGATGGGTGGTCAGGTCCAAGTACTTTCTCTCTGATGGCAAGAGCTCTCTCTGAAAGAGTGGATGGGCTGCTGCATATTCTCCAATAATATAAAGATGGTGGCCGAGGGTGTCTAATAAATCAGCTGCTCTTTCATCAACTCGGTTCATTGCTGCCATAGTAACGGCAAGCAGATGGGGTTGCAACTGAACCAACAGGGCCGGGTAGCCTTTGTTATTAAGCTCATTAGCTATCTCTTGTAGCACTTGTTCCACATCGCTCTGTGCCTCCGTATTGCTACCGTCCTTATCTGCTACATCTCGCACGAATATAGCAAGCAGACGGTACAGGCGTAGCGTCCCATCTTCTTCCGTCTCTAGCAAACCCAAATCTACCAATCTTGAGAGAGCATCCTCTGCGTGCAACTTGATGTCCGGCTCGTCTCCCTGCAACTTTACAGTCTCCACCAACAACTCGCGTGGTATAGGTAGGCCCCATGCGAAGTAAGAAGCTCTGATTAGTAGCTTGATGGCAAGGGCATCGTTCGAGTCACTGGCATCTAACCTCTCATAGCTGAGGGCAAAAGTACGGTAAACATTAAGTTCATGATCTGTGGGAGAGTAGTTAGTCCCTTTGCCTTCGAGGGAGGCGTGACCAAGCAAGCCTTGACCACGAAGCTCCTGTAGATATTCTGGTGGAGTGACGACATAACGGTATCTAGCAAGGAAACTGCCGGCGAGATGCAGCGCCAGGGGCAAACCATCCAACTCTTCGGCTATAGCCGCCAAGTTCGGGTCGTTTGCGGACAGGTCTGGGCGGTGTTTGCGTAGAAGAAAGATGCTCTCGCCAGGAGAGAGCACACCCAGGGGAAGGGAATGCACCCCCAGGGCCGCATCCCATTGAGAGCGGCGACTTGTGACCAGCACCGAGCAGCCGCCCGTGGGTGGCCTCCAACGAGCAAGGAGGTCCTGGTCTTCGCAATTGTCCAGGACCAGCAGGCGCGGTAAGGGGCTGCTCCACGCTGCAAGGACAAGCTTTACCTGGTCATCCAGGGGCAGGCTGTTGTAGTCAGGGTGGAGGTTGAGGTAGGCAGGGCTGCCGCAGGTGGATATCTCTGCGGATACGCCATTGGGGTCGGCGAAGCTCAGCCAGAACACCCCTCCCTGGAAGTACCTGCCGTAGCGATGGACAAACTCAACAGCTAACTGGGTCTTGCCTATACCCCCCAGGCCACTGACTGCGGCTATCTGGCCGATTGCCGCAGTAGCAGTAGCACTATCATCGCCTTCCCCCTTGAGCGCTTTCGCAAGATGCATTAAATCGTGCTGCCGACCTACAAAGAGTGGATTGCGAGTGAAAGGCATACGAGAGCCACGAGGAAGTGCGGATATAGAGGGTATATTACCGGCAGTGGGCAGGGTGGAAAGAAGCCTCTGAGAATCGGCAAGCGTAGCTTCGTCTATGGCTTGAGGCTGGATGTGCTGGTAAGCATTGACGGTGGCAGCGCTGAGGTTTTGGGTCTGTGCACGGGGTCCCGTACCGGTAGCTTGCTCACTTCGCCTCTTGGCTGGCTGCTCTTCCATAGACCCCACTTTGCGCCGACTAATTGGAGTTACCTTGCTGGCCTGGTGACTTAGTGCCTGTCGCATACCCATGTTGACGCTAGCAGTGCTGTAGTCCTGCGCCTGGGCTATTCCTGTACCTGAAGCTTGCTGAATGTAGCTGGAACCGCCTGGATTAGCCTTCACATGTTCTAGCAGGTTCTGGGCAGCTTTGAGGATTTCGGGATCCTGGTCGGCTTTGGAAGCGGTGATCTCCTCGGAGAGGACCTGCTGACAACTCACAAAGTCGGGTTTAGCCTCCACAGAGTCGATTGCTTTGGAGACACTGCTGCCTGCGCCGAACTTGCGCTGAATTAGAGCCTTTAGCGCATCGTAGCCTTCAACAATCGTTTTCTCAGCCACTGCGCCGGCGCTCTTGACAACTCCGGCCAGGAGGGCAGCGCCAATCGCGGTTGTGACAGGGTCCATAGGATTAGTTCACTCTTTCTCTTTCTTCATTATAGCCTTGAAGTAACTGGACGGTAGTATACACTACCGACGTTGAATTTACCAGTAGTGCCTGGTAGCCATCAAAGGGCGACCTAGCCTTTCACGTATGACAGCTTCTCAGCAATCAATCCTGACCGGAAGCGGAAGACATCCACACCGCGAACATGACCGGCGGCCCCTTTCTCGTCCACCCATCTGTAAATCCAGAGTTGCACCGCTCGCTCCTCAGCCATGAACATCTCCTCGGTCTCAAAATGGGCGTGTGGGGAAGAGTGGAAGAAGCTCTCCCAAAACTGCCTCACAGCCGCTTGCCCTTTGTAGAGAGTGCCGTCCGGGGGAGGGTAGGTGTTCTCAAAGATGCAATCCTCCACCATCATCCCCATGATCGCGTCTACGTCATGGCGGTTGAACGCCTCGTTGAACCTTTGGAGCAGCGCGGTCTGCTGCGAATAGAGTAAATCATCTGTCATCTGAAAATCTCCTGTACCTTCTTCACCCCCTCCACCAGCGTGTCTATATCCTCCTTCGTGGTGTAGATATAGAAGGAAGCGCGGGCGAGGGCGGGCACGTTCAGGTGGTGCATGAGGGGCTGGCAGCAGTGGTGGCCCGCGCGCACGCAGATGCCCTCGCCATCGAGGATAGTGGCTACGTCGTGCGGGTGTACGCCCTCTATAGCGAATGCTACTACCCCACCCTTCTGCGAGGCGTCAGGGCCATATACGGTCACGCCTGGAAGAGCGCGCATGAGGTCGAGGGCGTAGGCGGTAAGCTCTTGCTCGTGCGCGTGAATGTTCTCCATGCCTATCTGGGCCAGGTAGTCCACTGCCGCGCCCAGCCCTATGGCCTCTGCAATCGCGGGGGTGCCTGCCTCGAACTTCCAGGGGAGCTGGTTAGGGGTGAAGCCTTCCAGTGTGACTATGTTTATCATGTCGCCACCGCCCATGAAGGGGGGCATCTCCTCAAGGAGATAGCGCTTGCCGTATAGCACGCCTATCCCTGTGGGGCCGCACATCTTGTGCCCGGAGAAGGCCAGGAAATCCACGTCGAGCGCCTGTACATTTACGGGCAGGTGGGGCACGCTCTGGGCCGCATCCAGCATCACGAGCGCGCCTGCTCTGTGTGCCCTCTCGATTATCTCCTCCACAGGGTTGATGGTGCCAAGCACGTTGCTCATATGGGTGATGCTAACCAGCTTCACGCCCTTTAGCATCTCATCCAACTCCGATATGTCCAAGAGGCCATCAGACGTCACGTCCAGGTAGCGCAGCGTGATACCTCGCTCCGCAGCCAGCATGTGCCAGGGGACGAGGTTGGAGTGGTGCTCCATCTTGCTGAGGAGAATTACGTCGCCCTCACTCAACTTGCGGCGCGCCCAACTGTGCGCCACCAGGTTGATGGCTTCGGTGGCGTTGCGGGTGTAGATGATCTCGCGGCTGCTCTTCGCGCCTATGAAGCGGGCGATGCGCGCCCTCGCGCCCTCGTACTGCTGCGTGGCGACTTCACTCAACTGGTACACGCCGCGATGGATGTTGGCGTTGGTGGTGCGGTAGTAGGTATCCATCGCTTCTAGCACGGCCTGGGGCTTCTGCGAAGTGGCAGTGCTATCGAGGTAGACGAGGGGCTTGCCATGCACGGTGCGGTGGAGGATGGGGAAGTCTGCGCGGATGCGCTCCCAGTCCATCGCCGCGCTGACCTGCTCCTGGGCAGGCGCGGATTGGGGCGCGAGGGGCGCGTCCACGATGGGTGGGTCGGAGGCGGCGATTTCGAGGGTGGAGATTATGTTGTGTGTGCTGTTCATGAAGTTATGCAGACCGGCTTTCGACCGGTGTGTCCTGTGCAGAGTTTACTCGATCTGCTGTGAAAGAGGACCAATACTTAAAGGTTCTAGGCGGAGGTACATGACCATCACCGGCACGAGCCGCATCAATCCAGCTTTCTATGGCATCTTGGCCCTGTGCGATAGCCTCTTCATAGGTTCTACCATGTGTGCGGCAGCCAGATAGTTCCGGCACAGTCACGATATAAGCAGAGTCCTCATCTGACCACTCAATGATCATGCTATAGTGTCCATACTCTCTATCATGGTCTATCATAGTCTCCTCCTTTGGGCCTCGCGCAACATTACCAGTGCGTCTCGTACATCCTTCTCCTGATACGGTTCGGCATCATCTCCATTATTACCTGCTAAAACTACTCTGTGGCCCGGCAAAAGTGGATGCTCCCACACTGTATGGCTACCTTTGCCGGGTCTCCATGTGAAACCTGCTTTACGTAGCTCCGCTTTCAATTGTCGAACTTTACGTGCCATGACCTCTATTGACCAGGTCTCTGCGCTTCCTTCCCTACCCTCGGCAGTCCTACCTTCTCCTGCACGATGTCGCGCAGGCGCTGGCGGACCAATTCTAGCGGCATCTCCGCGATTACCGGCTCGAAGAAGCCGCCTACGATCAGCTTTTCGGCTTCGATGCGGTCTATACCGCGAGACATGAGGTAGAAGACCTGCTCTTCCAGGACGGTGCCCACCGTCGCGCCGTGCGAGCATCTTACATCGTCGGCAAGGATTTCCAGGCCGGGGATGGAGCTTGCTCGCGCCCCCGCGCTCAGGAAGAGGGTGTTCATCGTCAGGTAGGAGTCGGTCTTTTGCGCGCCGTGGTCCACCTTGATGATACCCTCGAAGCCGAGGCGTGACACATCCCGTAGAGCGCCCTTGAAGAGGATGTCGCCGAAAGTGTCCTCTGCGGCGTGATGGGTGTTGGAGGTGTTGTCGAAGTGCTGCTCCGAGTCGGTGAAGCAGATGCCACGAGTGAGGGTCTTTGCGCCTTTGCCTAGCAACTGCGTCTCGGCGTGGGCCTTGACCAGATTCGCGCCTACCTCACCGATGACCCAGTGCATCAGCCCGCCCGCGGCGACTGTGGCGTAGCGCGTGGCGAAGGAGTAGACGTTGCGGCCCCACTCCTGCATCGAAGTGAACTCCACTTTGGCATCCTCGCCCACCGCCACCTCTATCACGCCTGAGTGGAGACCTTGCGGCCCTCGGCGTGGCCGGAGTGGAACTCCTCGATATAGCGGACGTTCGAACCGCGCTCGGCTACGATGAGGGTATGTCCCAGTGCGACTGCGCCCGGTGTCTCCAGGCGATAGACGGCGTGGACCGGAAGCTCTACAGTGACGCCCTCCGGCACGTACAGGAACACCCCACCGCTCCATAATGCCGTGTGCAGGGCAGAGAACTTGTCATTATTGGGAGCTACCAGCTTGTGCAGGTACTTCTCGACAATTTGCGGGTGCGTCCTCACCGCATCTTCGAGGGAGGAGAAGATGACACCTTGCGCCTTCACGTTGTCGGGCAAGTCCAGGTAGGTTGTTTCAGAGTCTGATCTGCACCAGCAGGCCGCCCGCATCTTCGCTCTCGTCGGAGAGGGAGATCATGTCCTTGGCCTCTTGGGCGGTGCGGATGCTCTCGACGTATGGGAGCATAAGGCTCAGGTCGAGGGCGCTCACGTCGGTGGTCCACCACTGCGCGATGCCCTTCGTCCAGCGCGGCACGGGCAATTCCTCGAAAGCCTGCCACCCCGCGAGGCGCGACTCGCGCAGCCAATCCGGCTCGCCGTTGCGCTCGGAGAGGGCCAGCACCGCATCGCGGGTGAGTCCCTGTTGCCCTTGTACTGCGATGTCGGAGCGTGGGCTGTCTACCAGGCTAGGCGTTGTCATCGTCCCCCTCCTCCCGGTAGCTCCCCTTTGGCTCGTCGTCCATGTAGTCCGTTCGCAGCCAGTCGTAACCCTGCGTCTCAAGCTCCTGGGCCAGTTCGGGTCCGCCGGAGCGAGCGATGCGCCCGCCTATCATCACGTGCACGAAGTCGGGCTTGACGTAGTTGAGTATGCGCTGGTAGTGGGTCACGAGGAGGATGCCCATCTCGGTGCCGCGCAGGGAATTGATGCCGTCGGCCACCACGCGCACCGCGTCTATATCGAGGCCGGAGTCAGGCTCGTCAAGCATAGCTACCTTCGGCTTGAGCATCGCCATCTGGAGCACTTCGAGGCGCTTCTTCTCGCCGCCGGAGAAGCCGTCGTTGACGTAGCGGGTGGCGAAGCCCTCGTCCATCTTCAGCGAGGCCCAACTTCTCGCGCAGGTTCTTGCGGAACTCCTTGAGCGCGGGGTTGCTGCCTGCCCTGGTGACGCCTGCCTTGCCCACGTATGTGGGTTGCTCAAGCCCCGTTGCGGGCGTGGGGTCTGCATCGCGGCGTACCTCGCCCGTCTCGGTCAGCAATTCGGACTCGGTGCGAGCACGGGGCTTGCTGAGAGACACCAGCGCCGTGCGGAGGAAGTTAGCAACCGTCACGCCTGGGATAGAGGAAGGATACTGGAAGCCCAGGAATAGACCCACTTTAGCGCGCTCGTCGGGTGGGAGATCAAGTATATCCTCGCCGTTGAGGGTAGCGGTGCCCCCGGTAACCTCGTAATTGGGGTTGCCCATCAGGGCATTGACCAGCGTGGACTTGCCGGAGCCGTTTGGCCCCATGAGAGCGTGTACCTCTCCCTGGTCGCACCGTCAGGTCTACCCCCTTGAGTATCTCTCCGCCCCTCGACGCTAACATGAAGGCCCTTTATGACCAGCCCTTCGCCGGTGGTAAGCTTATCCGCCACTGCACTGTTACTCATCGTATCATTCATATCTAAATCCATTTCCTCCTATTTTATTCGTTGTCGACTATAACTTGCATTGCGTAAGATCAAAGTCCAAAGCCCAACCTCACCCATCACTCCAAAAAACTCTGCGCACTCCGCGTCTCTGCGGTGAATATCGTCCATCGTCCGTTCGTCACTCCGGCGTGCCGAGAGCGGTGACTTTCTCACGCTGCAAGGGTGTATTGCTTGCCAGCGACACATGGAAGTCGCAGGTGCACTGACCTTCTACTATGCGGCTGCCGAGCCTGACTTCTACGCCGGTGCCCAGCAGGTCCCCCAGCATCTCGGCCTCCATCTCGCAAATCTCGCGGTGGCTCTTCGCTACCTCAAAGTATGGGCAGGAGTGGGCCTTCAATACGAAGCCACTTTCACCCTGGCCTTCACCTTCAACGACCGGGAGCATAGACACTTCCATGCCTGCGTCCCCTAGCGCGGCCACGAGACCGAGGAGCTTCTGAGATAGCTCATTACCCTCTGGCTGGCCTCCAAGCTTCTCCGCCATCCTGCGGCTTACACGGTTGAGGAGCATTCGCAGTCCCTCCGGCCCATGCAGCTCGCGCGTCTCTTCCAGCATGAGCATGGCGAGAGTGGCGTAGTCCTTAGGGAAAAGCTCTTGCGCTTTGGCGGTAAGAGAATAGACGTAGTATGGACGGCCAATCTCACCACGCACGCGGGTCGCCTGGATGAAACCTTCTCGCAAGAGATGGGCCACCTGCTCGCGCACGGCAGTGGTGGTGACGCCCAGGCCAGCCTCAAGGTCTTTGACCGATGCCGAGCCTAAGTGCTGGATAGTGCGCATGACTTCTGCGCGGGGCGAGCCACTTACAGTTTTAGGGTCTAGCATTGAAATGTTCCCTCCGTTTGGCTAAGCTCCTCGAATTGGGCGTAGCTATACACTTTGTATTATATCACTAAGTTGCCTACTCTGGCAATTTAGACAGGGGAAACTGTCTAAAGGATAAGGGATAAAGGAAGAAGGATAAATTATGACAGGCTATTTATCCTTCTTCCTTTATCCCTTATCCTTTCCCAACGGCATATTTTTTGCTCTACTCTTTTCGCGCAATTTGCTAATAGATTATCAGGAGGATATGTAATGAGAGTCGAGAAGGATGTGACCGTCAATGCGCCTATTGACAAGGTGTATGCGATGTGGACCGATTTTGAGAACTTCCCATCATTCATGAAACACGTCGAGTTGGTGACGCGGGTGGGGGATAGGGAGCTACACTGGAAAGCCAAGCTGGGGCCTATCGTGAAGGAATGGGATGCCGATATCAAGGCGATGGTGCCCAATCGCTCGGTGACATGGAATTCTACATCCGGGGCCGACAACGCAGGAGCAGTTACCCTATCGGAGCGTGGTAATATCACCGAGATGCACGTGGTAATACAGTATGAGCCTACATGGATAGAGGCGATAGGTGAGGCTGCGAACTCATACGATGGCAAGAAGCGTCGAGGAAGACCTTGAGCGATTTCAAGCTCCTCGCTGAGGGGCAGGACCCCGATAATGCGGACGGTGATGCTGGCCCCAAGAAAGGTCAGCACGGAGCAGACTGAGAGCGGACGACGGACGATGGACGATGGAGTATGTATTTCCATAAAATAATCTCTGCGCCCTCTGCGTCTCTGCGGTGAATTTGCTTTCCGTCGTCCGTCGTCGTGTAACCCTCTCCGTAGTGGATTTGGGTGAATACTCGAATTACTTATTTAGTAGGAGAGAGGATATTACATGTATAACCATAAGACTCGCTGGCTGTCCGCTTTAGTGATGCTGGCGCTCATTGCGCCTGCGTTCACTTCTGGGGCGAGCTACGCACAGAACGATTCGCGCACCTTCACTGAGACCGGCAAGACCGTGTCGGGTCGCTTCCTGCAATACTGGAACGCCAATGGCGGCCTCGCTCAGCAGGGCTACCCCATCTCTGAGGAGATGCAGGAGAAGAGCGACACCGACGGCAAGACGTACACCGTACAATATTTCGAGCGTGCCGTATTCGAAAGGCACACTGAGAATAAGGCGCCCTTCGATGTGTTGCTCTCCCTACTGGGCAACTTCCTATATCAGCAGAAGTACGCGGGGAACGCTCCCAATCAGGTAGCAAGCACCGAAAACGCCCGCAAGTTCAACGAGACTGGCAAGACGGTTGGCGGAAAGTTCCGCGCTTACTGGGAAGCGAATGGCGGCCTTGCTCAGCAAGGGTTGCCCATTTCCAATGAGTTCACGGAGAAAAATGACCTGAACGGTAAGACATACAAAGTGCAGTACTTTGAGCGCGCGGTGTTCGAGTTGCACCCTGAGAACGCGGGCACGAAGTTCGAGGTGCTCCTTTCCCAGCTTGGCAAGTTCCGCTACGACCAGAAGTATGCGAACTCCGCTGAGGTCAAAGTTGACATAGTCGATTTCGCGTTCAACCCCAAGGTAATCACAGTGAAGGTGGGTACGAAAGTCACGTGGACGCAGGTTGGCCCTACCATCCACAACACCGTGAGCAAGCAGCGCGTCGCCGGTAAGTTCCTGTGGGAGTCGCCTATAATGGAGAAAGGCGAGAAGTACAGCTACATCTTCACTCAGGCGGGCACCTACGACTACCTGTGCACCCTCCACCCTGAGATGGTGGCGCAAGTTATCGTGAAGTAGCTAGCTCCCGTCGTAAATATGACAAGACCCCAGCGCCTACGCGCTGGGGTCTTGTTTTTCCATGGTTAGAGTAGATTATGCTTTGCGTCGAGCGAACGAGAGGGTCGTGCCCGTGGCTACCAGGGCCAAAGCGACGAAGGCTAGCACAGGAACCATGTTGTTGCTCTCGCCACCGGTCGTGGGCATACCGACGATGTTGGTGGTGACTATGTCGCCGCAGGCTACGTATATCTTGGCTTCGGCAGCCGACTTGTGCACGTTGATTGCGAAGTCTTCTCCCTCGACATCGCCCATGCCTGAGGCGTCGTCTGTATCAATCACCGTAACGGAGTGGCCGTTGACGACGCTCTCCAGGGGCACAGCGGGCTTGGGGTCGAGATTGGCACACGTGCCCGCATGGATATGGGCGGGCTGTGGCTCATCGGTCCCGTTCGACAGGTTGATCTCTACCGTGATGGTGGTGAGGATCCTCGCTCAACGTGAGCGTAGCCGTACCCGATTGCCCGGAATCATTCTGCTCCATCAGGGCGATGGTCACCGACTGCTCCTGTGCAACCACGACCCCTCCGGAGAATGCGAATAACGCCAGGAACGCCATTAAGAGTGATGTAACCTTCTTCATATCCTATTCCCTCCCTTGTAGATATATAAGATATACCCTCCACACAGGCCAAGCAAGGTGCCTGCACAAGCGAAGCATAACAGCACGAAGCGTGCCTTCGTGTAGTAGCTACTGAATATTCGGGTCCGGGAATCTACTTCCCGCACTCTTGCACGCTCGTGAGTTGCTCGACGCCATTCCCCTTGAAGAGGAAGAGGTAAGCAGGCTCCTGTAGCTCTGTGACCTCAAGCTCTTCACACGTTGCGGAAGAAGCCGCCGGGGTAGCGTCGCCATATATGAGGTGAAGGGCTTGGGGCAAGGCGTTCTGAAAGGTGGGGACGCCATCTAGAAAGGGAGGGAGGTCTATAAAATAGAAGTGGGAGCGTGCAGGCGGGGCAGGCACTGAGTTGCGCACGTCGTGAAACACGCCACCACTGGCCTGGCCCGCGATATGCCAGAATTCGCTCCTTCGCAGCGAGGCTTAAGCCCTGGGGCAATAGCAGGGCTGCCGCAAGTATTGCTGCCGTTAGCTTCGCGGGCGCGAGGGGCACTTGCAACCAAATAGCGACTCGTGGTATTCGGGCCACAAGCGACCCCGCTACGATTGCATAGCCGATTGACGGTAGATAGAAATAGCGGTCGGTGGGCGCGTTGAAGAAGACGAAGAGGAGAGGCGTGATCATGAGCCACCCCAGCCCGAAGAGCGTGACTCGCCACATCAGACGCCAGAGGGCCATCGCAAGAAGAGCTATGGCCGCCAGCTCCACCCATACAACGACGCGTAAAGTGTCTAGGGGCAGACCCGCCATGAGGTTCCCCCCAGGAACCAGCCCGTGCACGTAGTCCATAACTCCCAGGGCAATAAAATCGGCATTCAATGCGCGGAATTGAAGGCCCCCTCGCGCAAGGGGAGTCTCTCCGCCTCTACCTACCAACTGGAGCGCGCTGTAGAGTAACAAAGGCACGAGGTAAGCGCCTAAGAGCAGGAGGTCGCGCAACCCGACCGGGTTGCGGCTTCTCAAAGGGGTAGAGGCTCCGGGCGAGATGGCCTTCATGTTATCGCCGAGAGTAAGTAGAGTAAGGAGAATCAATACCGGAAGCACCACAACCGTCTCTCTTGTAAAGAGGCCGATTGTAAAGAGGACTAGAGAGCCAATTAGATAGTAGAGCCTGGGATTTTCTCGAAATCGCAGGAAAAGGAGGAGGGAGGAGAGTATGCAGAAGGTGCCCAGCAGGTCTCCTATGGCAGCGATCCAGGAGACTGTCTCGGCATGGTGTGGGTTCAAGAGGAAGAGGAGTGCCGCCGCCAGACCCATGATCCAGCCCATTCTATCTGTAGCGGGCCGCGCTATTAGCTTGTATATCAGGTAGCCGTTCGCGCCATGCAAGAGAAGCGAGAAGAGATGAAATGGCGCGGCGTGCAGGCCAAACACCGATTGCCCCAGCCAGTAGATTACCTTCACACCAGGCCGGTAGAACCATGTCGTGTTGGGATCGAAGAACGCGGCCACATCTAACGCAGAGCCTGCGCGCGTCCAGGAGAGGAGCACGAAATCGTCGGCAAGGAAATACCCGCTCAGGTTGGGTACGAAGACGAGCAGGCTGCACATTAGTAATAGCCCAGCGCCCCAATTGCGTGTGACTAGTCGTTTCACGGCGCGTAGAACCAGTAACGGTAATTGGAGAAGCCTGCGCCACCTGGGTCGAAGGTAGAGTCTATGCGGATGGTGGTCTGGCCGGAGGTGATGAACTCGGCGGGGATAGTGTACTCATATTCTTGCCAGGCGCTAGCACGCTCATTATGTGATCTCCATAGGCCAATCTCGCGCTCGTTGGCAAATACGAGCACCGTCTGGTCGGCGTCGGGAGCCAGCCTTGTGCGGACCACGATGGTTAGAGAGTTGCCAGGCACGCTCTTGACGGAGAACTCCTCCCAGCCTGAATGCCTACGGCCACTTTCGGTGAGGGCAAATCCTTCCTCCTCGTAGGGCGCGGTGGTCACGATAGACTTAGGCTCGGCGACGGAAGACTGCCTTCCCGCTAGCTTGTAGACGTGTCGGCGCTCATCGTCCAGGTCACCCACGTTGAAAGTATCTATGGGCCTCTCCCCCTCGTGGAGCAGATACGTTACCTGCGGATCGAGGAGCGCGTACCCCCAGTCCACTTTGTACAAAACTTCGGTGTCGCCCGCGGTGATGATGGGGTTCTGCACCTTGATAGAGTATAACGGGCTGAGGAAGCTCTGGCTGATGCTCTCATCCAGGCCGTTCCCGAAGACGTTGGGGTGGACCAGCATGTGAGTGGGGCGCTCCTTCTCCGGGAGGGCCGCCAGGCGGTCATAGATAGTGCCCCAACCGCTGAAGTACGCGCCCCGCATGTAGTTGCTCGTCAGGCCTGCGAGGTCCAGCACGTAGCGATTGCTCAGGTATTTGTGCGCGCCGATATCGTTCACGGCGATGCGCGCATCGGGTGGAGTGTAGCGGCGCACCCACTCGCTGAAGGTCATTTGCTGGTAGTAGATGTCGCGGGTGCTGTCACCGAAAGCAAAGAAGTAAGCGACGAATTGGGGCAGGCAGAGAAGGACCACTACGGCGAATGCGGAGTGCGGAGTGTGGAGCGCGGATTGGCCCTTAAAGGGTCGGGTGTGATGCGTGATGCGTGAAACGTGAAACGTGAGTGTGGTGGTGGGCTTGATCAGGGCGAGTAGGCCTATGGCAAGGTAGAGCCAGACGAAGGAGTTGTAGGGCATATAGTAGCGGTTGAAGTGGAGAGGGGGGAGTAACAAGGCCAGCCCGATGCCACCGAGTAATGTGAGGACCATAAGCGCGTGGAAAAATCGTTGGTGAGGTAGCGATAGGGCGCGATAAATCACGCCCCTACGGTTGGCGCGCGTGTAGGGGCGCGATAAATCACGCCCTGCTCGCGCGTGTTTGGTCACTCTGCGCAGGCGGGCTTTGCTTGCGCGATTAGTAAACAAAGCTGCCTTTTGTCGAAGGGATGCGGCGACGATGCCAAGCACTACCAACGGTGCCGCCAGCAAGGGAAATGGTGAGCGCCCCACCTCAAGGCCGAGGTAAGTCTGTTTGAGAGCGGTGATAGCATAGCTTATAGTGATCGAGAGCTTCTCGCGCAGGGGAGCATAGGGCAAGTACCAGATTGACTTTGCCGTAGCGGTATTGAACTGCCAGCTTCCGGTCATAACCAGGTTCGCTATATAAGGTACGAAGCCCACAAGTATGGGCACGAGCAGCCATGCATATCCCCAGGCGAATCCGCGCTTCCGCCATAGATATGCGATGGTCAGCAGGCAGGCGAGCGACACCAGAATGTGCCCCTCCGGCCTCAGCAGTGCGACCAGCGTGCCGACTGCGGCCAGCCAGTGGAAGCGTCCTACCTGGGTATCCCGCAGCCACAGCCAGAAGAATGCCACCAACCCTGCCGAGTATATGCCCGTCTCCATGCCTGTGAGGAAGACCCAGTTGAGGCCGCCATCGAGTAGTAGGAAAGACGCGCCGAACAGCGCAAGAGTGCGCCCGCCCAGGTGGAAGCCCAGCCTGTACATGAGCATCACCATCACCAGGTGCGCTATGAAGTTGAGCGCATCCGCGTACAGAAGCGCCTCCATGCCGTCCAACCCTACGAGATACGAAGGGGCCAGCATGAAGGGGTAGATGAATGAGCTATCCCCTGATGAAGGAGGGTCGCCCGTGTTGTACTCGAATGGATGTCCGGCTGCTAGCTGTTGAGCATACTGGAGGTGGATGAAGGTGTCATCGAGAGGGGCCGCGAGGTGTCCATCGCTCCCCCACAGCCCGGAAAGGAACATCGTGAGCGTGACTATGGTGGTAGCCACACTCAGCCAGAGGAGGTCAAAGCGTTGGGAGGTCAGGCGGACGCGAGCGAGTTTCACATTGGTCTCCTCTTCACCCACCTGATATATGTGGGTGGGGAATTAAGATGTCGTCAGGCGGCGCAAGCGCCTGCGGTCGCGGGTCCCCACCAGCCACGCGAGGCCGTCTGTGAAAGGGCGCGGTCGCAGGCCCCGGTACGGCGACACCGGGTATGTGCTATTGCGTCCGCGCTCCATCACTCTACAGAAGAGGCCGGGCCGCATCTGCCAGAACGCTTCTACCGCCCCCTTGCGTCCGTAGATCGCACGCTGGTATCGCTCCTGGCGGTGCGCCCAGAGAAGCCCTGGTAGTTGCGTCGCGTATGCCTGGAGAGCGCGGCGTTTGAGATGCTCCACATCATGTACGTCGGCTACGACGTTCGCCAGCAACGGCGTGAGGGGCACTTGCACTTCATAGGCCCGCACGACACGGCAGCCATTGCGTCCCCGGGTGGCGGCGAGTGCGTCCGCAACCGCGGCACCCACCCGCACGTGCTCCGGGTAATAATCTACGCAAGAAGTTGTATACACTATCCCCGGCTTCAACCTGGTAAGTGTGCCTCCTAACACCCCAACCAACTCCTCGTAGGCCCACAGGCCCTCCGGTAGGGCTAGCTGGATCAATTCTACATCTTTCCCTAGCGCGGCGATAGCTTCCTTCGCTTCGCGGCTCCTACGGCGAGAGATTTCCTCGCGGCCCAATGCGCCCGCGCCTGAACTCCCTCCATCCGTCACTATAAGTACATAGACCTGGTTGCCCGCGGCTCTGTGTAGCGCGATAGTGCCGCCGCAACCTAAAGTCTCATCATCCGGGTGAGGCGCTACCACCAACACCGTCTCGCCTCCTGGGGATGACCACTCCTGACCCTGTGGGCGCAAGACCAGCCCCACGAGACGGAATAGGGCAGCCCAGGCAGCCTCTACGGCGGGAAAGAGCATATAGCGTGCCCAGGACTTGAGCAGCGAGCGTACTTTTCCCATGGTCATACCACGTCGAAGTCGCTACCGCTGGCGAGCCATGACTGGGGATTATGCAGCGATTTGACGTTCAAGGTCGGGTCAAGAGGAATGATGTCGTAGTCAAAGCCGGTCTTGACCTGCATAGCTCCCGCCGACCTCAAAAGTGAATGGAGGGGCGAGCCAGGCACCGCAGTCACCATCGCCATGCCCGCACCCGCTTGCCAGATGTCGGTGAGGGCTGCACCTAGTAAGGCGTGAGCGCTGTCAGCGTCGTCGGGAGCAGTGAACATATCCGCGATGTACCCGTTGGCGACGTCGCGTGGCCCAGCGGTGCGGTATGCTATATAGCCTGTTGGGAGTCCGCCGCGTTGAGACATAAGCACTTTGTAAGGGGTGGGCAGAGCGGTCAAGAAGCGCCATCGGATGTACCTCGCGTCGCGCACCACGCAATTGGCGTAATGCCATTCGAGGCTGCTCCATAAGAGGTCGAAGTCGCTCCCCGCGGAATGGGCCTCCTCAACAGCGACACCGGAGGCGGAAGCGCGCCGCTCTAACCTGCCGACCCGCGGACGCACCCACACACGTGCGGCGGCCTCCCCTAGCAGCCGTGCAGGGGCTGACAACGGGCGGGGCAGCCTGCCAGGGCGGGCGACTATCCTCCCCAGGTGGAGTGGGAAGCGCAGCCATGTGAGTGGGAAGAGGGTAATCCACCCCACGGTCCTGGTGCGCGACCCCCACTGGTCGTTAGGAAGACCTATTTGGGCTGTGAAGCCGGAGTTGCGCCAGTGCCTTTTAGCCTCCTCGGCCATGTGGAGAAGTATGCCCCTACGGCGGAACTCCGGCGCGGTCATGACATCCGTAATGAGAATTGTGGGGCGCGTCTCGCCGTGCAACTTCATCTGGATGGGGATGCCGGGGTAGTGCCCGATTATGCTCCCGTCTTTTTCAGCTACCGCAACCCACGTGGTCTCGACGGCAGCAGGCAGGGTCTTGATCTTCCAGCGCCACCATTCGGGCGTGCGCTCGTACCCGAACACCCTGGCGTACAGGGCTACGATCCCCTCTTCGTCACCCGGCTCGTACAGGCGAGCATGCCACCCTGCGCTTTCATCACCCATATGCTAGAGTCTCTCCGTCTGAAACAAGAAAATATGCGGGCGCGCAGCGCCCGCATATTTTCTTGTTTCAGATAACTCCCTCTCCCCAGGAGAGGGAGAATTAGATGGTGGAGATGGCGGCATCCGAGAGCCGCGTCCAGAAAGTGCTGCCAGTGATATGCTACAAGCTTATTCCGCGTTTTGGTCTCGCGCCCGGCACCTCCACGGACAGAGTTGCCTCGCGCCAGCCCGGTGGTCTTAGGCTGCTCCTACCAGGCGTTAGAGCAGCAGCGCCCCGGTTTGTGTCGCCGGCACCCACCACCCGGGGTTAGGCGGGGCAGGCGTCGCTACTTAAGCAGCAGCGAGAACTGGTGTTTGTTTGCCAGTTATGGCTTTTGCCCATTATTAACGTGGTTCTAGGCTCCACGGCTTGCAATCCCTTAGCTTTCCTCCCTGTCGAAACCTTTCATCCCCATGGGTGAAACGTGATGCGTGATGCGTGAGGGTAGTGCGTACCTCTGCCTACTGCCTTCTGAGCTATTCGCCTCTGTTTCGCTCGCGCAGACTCGCGTTCCATGTCGCGTTGAGCGTCGCGCTGGCCGATGGCTTCGCGCTTGTCGTACAGCTTCTTGCCCCTTGCCAGGCCCACTTCGAGCTTGGCCCGGCCCCGCACGAAGTAGAGCTTGAGTGGCACAAGGGTGAGGCCCTTCTGCGCTACTTTCGACCTGAGCCTGGCTATCTCTTGTGAGTGGAAGAGTAGCTTTCGTGGCCGTGTCGGCTCGTGGTTGAAGTAGGTGCCTGCCTGCTGCCAGGGCGAGATGTGAGTGTTCAAGAGCCACGCTTCGCCATTCTCGACACGTACGTACCCCTCGGTCAGGTTCACCCGCCCGGCTCTCACGCTCTTTATCTCGGACCCCGCCAGTACGATACCGGCTTCGATGGTCTCTTCGATAAAGTAGTCGTGCCTGGCCTTGCGGTTCTCGATAGTCGGCGCGAGGGTCTTTTTTCGATCCGCTCGCTGCTCGCTCATAAGTATCAATTATACCAAAATCGGGCTTTTCTTTCCAGATATTTAGATTGGCTGGGTGCGAATGCTTCCCAGGTCTCTCTGTCCACCCATACTGCGTGCTGGCTATAATTCTGGAGCGACACGGAGTGAGGACTTGGGTTCTGGGCAATGCTTACAGAAGAAGTCGATCTTAAGAGCAGGCGCGGTTGGGTCGCACTCATCTATTTGTCGATCGTGTTTATGTGGCCTATGTCCTGATGTCGCCACGTTGCTGGAGCTAGCCCATGCTTCCCATTTACTGAGACTGTCTCTTAGCATTCGCAGCTTTTCTTGCCCTTTCTCGCTGTCGAGGTCTTTAATTTCGAGTTCTGGGTCGCGCCATTGCTCTACTACTTCCAGCAGGTTGAAGACGCGCCGGAGCGCATCTGCCCGCCATTCGCGAGTGTGCTCGTAAGGATGTTCTACGGGAAGCCTCTGATGGGAGGGAGGTGTGTACCCCTCCCTATCAATTGTATCGCTGCCGCGCTCCGCGGGCGCGTGAGTATGCTCCTGGATGAACGTAGGATAGCCGTATTCAGGGTGGGTGAAGGCGCACTCCATCTTTTCAAGCTGTTCTTCCAGGCGTGCCATCAATACCCTGAAACGGGCCCACCGATGATGCTCGAAGTTGAAGTCACAACGCAATATCCTCCCCGCTTCCTGACCTTTTTGCATGACGTTTCTGATAGTTCCTGAAGACATAAGAAGGTTCATCCCACCTTCTTCCTTTTCCAAACGCACCTGGATGATGCGATCCCGGTAGCCAGGCAACTGCGATTGCAATATGTCGTGGTTTTCGCGTGCCGTGTTGACCACTTTTCCCAGGAAACTAAATGGGTTTTCGACCGGTGTCCATTCATGGAGCGCTACCTCATTTACGCGAGGTAGCACACTCAGTGAGAGCGCATCGGGATTCATAGCATGGGTGGTAATATCTGGAAGGTCCTGCTCACGTAAGCCTGCTTCATCCCCTGGTGTGTCTGTCGTTGCTGCTTTGCCCCTGGGAGGGATACGGGCGCTAAGGTATGCGAGGTTGAGACGTCTGTTGCCTTCGTTGGAATCGGGTTGCGCTGCTCCATTTGCTGTATTTACTGCAGTAGCAGGCATTGAAGTAAGTTCAATGCCGAACGTGGGCCGCGTAGGAAGCCAGCTATCGAAGAAGTGTATCGGGAAGTTGCTTGCGGTGCCACCGTCACTGAAATAGTGCAACAACAAATCGTTGTTTGGCTGATCTTTCTCACCTGTATTGCGTGAATGATATGCATCTAATTGCCACCCATCGGTACTCCTATTCTGCTCGTACGCCCTATAACCTTTCGCACTGATTGTATAGAGGGGTATCGCGCTAATGAAAAGGGGTACAGCCAGACTCATGCGCGCTGCGAGGGCCACTGGCATCTCTCTTGCGAGTGGGAAGAAGTGGTAACCTGGAGGTAGTCGCTTTTTCAGTTCCAGGAATAGACCATCTGACCTGGTGCGCTGGATGAGATGGTTGACTACATAATCTGGGAAGAGCCTCCTCATGTCACCCTCGTTGAAGATAAAGGCGTCTTCATTCTCGAAGGGCAATTCATAGGGAATACCGAGGCTCAGGTTGGTGCTGATCATTTTGAGGGTAATAAACTCATCACATAAATCGCCAAAGGTCAGGGGGCTGTTGTCCTTTTTCCCTGCAATTTCGTCAATCGATACGCATAGCCAGTCTGACAGGTGTGTGGCCTTGTCCATAGCTGGCCTTACGGGATTTTCCCAATTCTTCGGGTCATCAATCTTCTCGTTGTGTCCATTGACAATACCGTAGAAGTTACCCGGCACCGCCTTGAGTAATACACCGCGCACAAGGTGGAAGATGACAAACGTTAGTGCTCCCACTATGGCCAAAGGAAACATAAAGAAAGAGCGTACAGCAGCCTCTAATCCGCCATCTCGGTATCTATGGAACCAACTTTGTTCTGTGATAGCAGTCCAGGTTAGAGGAACAAGATTAAGGACCCAGGCTATCAGGGCTGGAACTCCAACAAGCAGCGCAGCAGTTGCACCAGCTGTGATAATGGCTGCCACTACTACCCACCTTACCCTCTTGATATTGTCGGTATCACTGAATACCCATGTGATAAGCCCCACCAGATATACAGCTGTAGCAGCAAGGAACCACAGGGGCCCCACGAAGGCACTATAAGAAGCAGAAAAGCTGTAACTGTCACAAGCAAAGCAATCTTTGCTGCATGTTGTATCCTTTTGCCCATGTCAGTAAGGGTGAGCGTCGGTGCAAGTATCACTGCCACGAATATAAGGACAAGAGCAAGAATCCCTAGAAGGGATACATCTAATAATGGCTGTGGTGCGGCTCCTCCCGCTTGAGCATCGTTGTTAAAGGCGGCGAGGACGGCAAAACCTACTACAGTCCACCCCAGGAAAGCTCCAAGTATGAGGCCTGCCAGCGCTCTTACCCAATGCGACCGGAAGAGAGCGCCAAATACCTTGAAAGCTACAAGAAAATTGTGCCAGACTTTTCCGAGCCCCTTGGGCTTAGAGCCACCGAAGCTGCCGAATGCCTCGGCCACCCTCATAACCACCGCTGTGTCTTTGGGAGCGCGGAATAGATTGAACAGCTTTTTAGGGTCATTTGGCTGCGCGGCTGGAACCGAAGTTTCGGGGCTAAAGGTATTGCTGATCGTGGTCAGTTTAGGAAAGCCCTGCGTCTGGCTGTTAGGGTCATTCCTGCATCCATACTCGGCAGTGCAGCGGCGGCAGCGGCGATGGCTCCCGCTGATGTGCCGCCTATGGAGTTGAAAGAATACATCTTCTGTAGCTCGTCAAGCGCAGGCGGGTAGACAATGCCGCTCGTAATGCCACCCTTCATCACGAGGTCGCATTGTGGTTTCACTCGTGCTTCATAGCCTGTGCCGGTTGAAGTCGAAGTAGGTCTGTCCATGAGGCTCCTCTTGTACGCACATAATGATGGCGGTAACGTGATTGGGAACCAAAGCTAATACACTAATGGTAGCATGGTTATGAGGTGCGCGCATCGCCAGAATCAGTTAATTTGTGCGCCAGATCAGTAGTGGACAATAGCCTGTATTACAGTTTGGAACGAATAGGAGCACAGCGGCCCTTCACTCTCTCCGAAGAGCCGGTATGACCTCCTCCGCGAATTGTTGCAGCGTGTCCAGGCGGGTGAGGTCGTTGCGGAAGTAAATGACGAAGTATTCTACGCCAGCCTCTTCCAGGGCATGAAAATAATCTATCGTCTCCTGGGGCGTGCCGACGAATGTGCTTTTGCGGTACTCTTCCAGGCTGATGCCACCGCGCAGCTTGCGTGGCCGCTCGGTGCCCTCCTCCGGGTCTTGCCCAGGCTCAAGGAGGGTCATAAAGACGTGGGCCGACTTGATGATGCTGTTGTAGTCGCGCCCCAGGCGGTCACAGTGCTCGCGTAGCACGTCGAACTTGTGGCGGTAATCCTCAGGCCGCATGGAGTTGATGTTGCAGGCGTCTGCGTACTTTGCGACCAGCTTTAGGGTCACTTTCTCGCCGCTACCACCTAACCAGATTGGGATATGGGGCTGTTGCACGCCCTTTGGCTCGTTAATCGCCCCTTCCAGCCGGTAATAATTACCTTTGAAGTTGGCATACCGCTCGGTCCACATGGCGCAGATGACCTGCATCGCCTCGTCCAGCATCCTCAGGCGCTCCGGCCCATCGGGGAAGTCGTAGCCGTATGCCTTGAACTCTTCCTCGTACCACCCCGCTCCGATGCCGAAGTCGAGCCTGCCGTGGCTCAATACGTCTACTGTAGAAGCCATCTTGGCGAGGAGTGCGGGCGGGCGGTAGTTGTTGCACGTGACCATCTGGCCTATGCGTATCGTAGAGGTGTCGCGGGCCAGCGCCGCCGTCGAGGCCCAGCACTCGAATGTAGTCTCCAACTCCTGCGTCGGCACTGTATGGAAGTGGTCGTACACCCAAATGGAATCGTAACCCAGACGCTCCGCCTCCTGGGCGTGGCGGGTCATCATCTCGTATTTCTCTATAGGGTCCTTTATATCTACCAGGTCCAACCGCCAGCCCTGGGGGACCATCACGCCAAACTTCGCTGTCATCAACTTCTCTCCTCTCTTCTTTGATGTTCAATGTTATATGGCTCGTATTATAATAATGGCAACGGTGAGTATAATCGCAAGTGGCCCTCGCGTGCAGGCGGCCACGTTGGGAGCTGGATATGGGCAGACAACCCGGTGGTCGAGGGCTTCGGGTGGCGGATATACCCCCAGGCTCATGCAAGCCCGGCAGGGTCGGCGGTGAGGATGTTGCCATCTTCAACGTAGACGGCAAGCTTTATGCCACCCAGAGCGAATGTACCCACGCGGGCGGCCCGCTATGTGAGGGAGCGCTTTGGGGCGACACCGTGACTTGCCCCTGGCACGGCTCCGAGTTCGACCTTCGCACCGGCGAGGTCATCAATGGCCCCGCCGATGAGCCGCTCAAGACGTATAGAGTAGAAGTGCAAGACGGAGCAGTAGTGCTGAAGACCGATTAGTCCAAAATCACCTAAACGCCAAGACGCCAAGATAGCAAAGTCCGCCAAGATTATTTATGGATTTACCGCAGAGGCGCAGAATGCGCAGAGATTTCTAAGAGGGAGTATAACAACGCATGTAAAAAGAGTGTCATTCCGAGCGAAGCGAGGAATTTAAAGCTCTATCCATACATCCAAGCTCGGAGATTCCTCACTTCGTTCGGAATGACAAGTAGAGATGTGCTTCATTAGAGGAAGCTCTAAATAGACTAGACTGCACAATACTATCAATCATCACATTTCACCGACTACCGACTACCGACTACTAGCTACCAGGTGACAAAATGACCGTATCTTACTGGCAAGACGCTTCCTCTGACCAAACAATAGAATGCGATGTATGCGTGGTAGGCGCGGGCTTCGTGGGGTTGTACCTGGCGCGTTTGCTTGCGGGGCATAGGCAGCGAGTGTGCGTGCTTGAGGCACGGCACGTCGCGGCGGGAGCTACCGGGCGCAACGCGGGCATGGTCCTCACAGGCACTGCTTACTATTACCATGATGCCATACGCACCTATGGGCGTGACCTGGCCCGCGACGTGTGGCAGTTGAGCCTGCACAACCGCAACATAGCGCGCGGATTGTCGCAGGAGCTAGGCACGCCCTGGCACGAGACCGGGTCTCTTCTCCTCGCGCTCAACGACACGGAGGCTGAGGACCTTGAGCGTTCGGCGGAGGCGATGCTGGACGACGGCATAGAGGTCAAGTTCAGCTATAAGGACCCGCTGAAGCGTGGGTTCGCCGCCGCGATGACCCAGCCGGGCGATGCCGGTATCCACCCTGTGAAGTTTGCCCAGGCCCTGGCGGCATCCTGCGGCGCGCCTATTTATGAGCAGTCGGAAGTATTCGCTGTAGAGCCTGGGAGTGGCGGCGGGATGGAGGTGAGGTCGCGGCGGGTGACGGTAAAGTGCCGGGCTGTGGCGCTCTGCACCAACGCATACGCGCCCCTGGTGCACCCCTACTTCATGGGGAAGGTCACGCCTACACGTGGGCAGATATTTTGCACCGAGCCTCTAGGCGTTACCCTACTGGGGCAGCTATGCTATGCCGACTACGGGTACGAATATTTCCGGCAGCTACCGGATGGACGTCTGCTTCTTGGAGGGTGGCGTCACTATTTTCGAGAGGCAGAGGTTGGCTACGAGGATCGCATCACTTCGGACGTGCAGAGTGGGTTGGAGGGCTTCATGGCCCGCTACTTCCCGGAGGCGGTTGGGGCGCGCATCACCCACAGGTGGTCGGGCACGATGGGCTTCAGTACGGACGGCATCCCCCTGGTAGGGTCGCTGCCCGATATGCCCAATGTATACTTCGCGGTAGGGTTTACGGGGCATGGCCTGGGGTTTGGCCTCGCTACCGCAGAGCGGCTGGCGGCGCACATGCTCTTCGGTACGGAACTAGGGTGGTTGGATGCTAGAAGGCTAGACGACCCAAATACAGTTTAGAGGGTGTTTAACAATAAATGTAAAAAGAGTGTCATTCCGAACGAAGTGAGGAATCTCCGAGCTTGGCCGTATGGATAGAGCTTTAGATTCCTCACTTCGTTCGGAATGACAGGGAAAAGGGTGCTTCGTTATGATAGGCTACTCAGCCTTCGTCATTGTTGGTAAACAGGCTCTTAGAAGCACTGGTGTTCTTTCTCTACCTCAATAATCGCCTGCTCAAAGGGAATTGTTTCGTCGTTTGATGCTTTAGCTAAATTGAACGCACGAATTGATGCTAACTCTTCTAGCTCCTCCACTATTTTTTCGTACTCTTCCACACCCAGAATTACACCCACGCGCTGGCCTTGCTCGTCTACGACATACCGTTCTTTGTGAGAAATCATTTGTACACTCCTATCTGCGTGGGTCTGATTTCGGTGAGTGTACTACCAGTTCCAACAAAGGTGGAACTGGTAGTACAACTGCTAGGCTTTAGACACTATACCTCGTGCGGGCAGCGCGGCGCACGGCAACGCCCGACAGCACCAGGCCAATGCTCACGGCAAGGAGCACCAGCAGCATAGTGTTATCGGTGCCTGAGCCGGTCCTGGGCATACCCGCGCTCGTTGTGGTGGGCATACTGACGATAGGGCCTGCCCCCAGGTCAATCGGCTCGGCATTGGGTGGAGCAGTAATGGTTACAGGCACGTCGAAGTCGGAGAATGTGACCGTGAGGTCCATCATGAGGCTTAAAGTGATGTCGCCGCTTGTGGACTCGGCGTTCAACATAATGCTGAACTGGTGGACGTACATATCGGTGTCGCCCACCCACAATAGCATCGTCAAACTGGAGTTTCCAAGCTCCTCCGGGGGCGCTCCGGCTGCGGTCGCCAGCTTCTCCAGGTCAACGTCTAGCTGGTACTTGGTGGTAGGCGCGCCGTTGAGGTCCTCTTTACCTACCTCCTTGCTGCTTATGGCGGCATGGAGCATAGGGTCGATATCGGTCAGGGAACCAGGCATACCTACGACCGAGCCTGGCATACCCGCCATAAGGTCATCAAGGTCGGCCACGTACCATTCATCGTCTGCGCCGAGTCCGGAGAATCTTGAAATAGAGCTTGTTGTCAAGCGCGATAGCGCTGAGCATTATCTTATCCGGGCCGGACGTAGCTCCTTCCGGCGCGGTCAGGGTCAGGTCGATCATGGCGTCGTTACCGGAGAACGCGCCGCTGCCGCTTATCGGGATGGTCTGTCCATCACTTGATATGCTGCCCGATATGGCGAACTTGCCTGAGCTGGGGGTCTTGACTTCGGGTAGGTGGTCAACGCCGGGAGCCGCCAGTACGGCACGTGCCCCGCCGAGCGCGACACCTAACGCTATCACCAGCGACAGCACCCATGTCCACTTTCGACTGTTCATGATTGCCCTCCTCGCTTATTTTATCTTGATGCAGCACTACTCGCGGATACCCAGGTATGCGGCGCGAGATTGCTCGCATTATAGCACCCTTATACTCCATTAGAATAGAGGGAACGCAATATAAATGTAAAGAATCGTAGGGGCGTGCCGACGGCACGCCCCTACGGTTGGCATTGGGGTCAACTAGTCTATGGCGCTGGGATGCTCAGCGATGTGCGTGTGGCTGTGGCCGTCCGGGCAGGGGTGGAGGTTGGGCTGGGCTGGGAGGCGGTGACTATTGGGCCGGGCGGGATGTGTATCGTGGCGGTGGGTGTGGGCGATGGGCACGTGGGGCAAGGGGTCGGCCTGGGTGTCTGAGTGACTGGGGCGGTCGGGGTGGCTGTCAGGGGAGTACGGGTAGAGCCTGCGGTGCTTGTAGGGACGGGGATGGGAGGTGTGGGATTGCCGCCTACGCCACCCGGGCAGATGCCTGCGTTGCGGTAGCGCCAGTCGAAGTAATGCTGCCCTATGTTGCCCATCTCCACCTGGAAGCCGGGGCCGTTGGACGGGACGAAGGTGAGCACTCGCCGCTCATATGCCTGGATCAGAACATCTATGACGTTGCCTCTTATCCGTGCTTTGGCCCAATACGGCTCGCTTATGGGAAGCCCCGACGCGAAAAACCAGGGCGTTATCAGCTGCTGCATGACAGGCTCGTGCCTCTCGTTATGAGTGGTGCCCGCCGAGTTGAGGAAGTCCCAGAAGATTTTAGGGACGTTGTGCTTGGTGCTGTTCTCGAACTGTACAAGCTCGACGCCTGGCACGCTCGCCTTCGAGGGGTCCGTGCCCATGTTGCCATTGCGGTCTATGGTCTCTGTCACCTTCTGGCCCGTGCGATTGGAAGCGAAGTGGTCGCCTGCCTGCGAGTTTGACACTTTCTGGAAAGCGAAGTAAGTGGGAGCGAGGCTATCACCCAAATCGCCCGACATAGGAATGCAGGCGGGGTGATACTGGACGAAATCGCGCTCTCCCAACTGTATGAAGCCTGATATAAGCTCGACGGTGAGGAGGCCGTTCGTGACGAAGAAGGGCTTGCTCGGGTCGGCGTTAGGATCGTTCAACTCCATACGGCTCTTATCGAAGTATTGTATGACCCTGGCATTATTCCCCAGCGGAGAGTCGTTGTATGTTTCGGTGAGGCCAGACGTGTTAGGGCCTGGTCCCCAGAACCAGGTGCGGGTGACCTGCCCTAGCTTGAGTGGGTGGTCCGTGCGGTCCCACACGCGCTCGAAAGCAGGGTGTACAAACGCGAAAGAGCCTGTGCCTCCCGCCTGGTAGATGCTGGTGGGAACTACCAGAGTAGGTATGGGCGTGGGCTGCACGCTGACGGTGACAGTGGCCGTGATAGCTACGGTGGGTTGGGCCGCGTACAGTTGTGTAGATGTTGAGGCGCGTGAAGCTGCCGGGTGGCCCACGATAGCAGCACCGAGTGCCAGGATCGTAACGAATGCGGCTACAGCCGTTATTGCTCGTTTGTTCATAGGTTTAGTCCCCCATTACCTATCTGGTCGCCATAAGGGTGAATGGCAAAGGTGGTAGGAAACTCAGATGCTCATGCGGCGCTAGTAGAAATCGAGCCGTGCTGCTGAATATGCAGTCTTCTTACATAGTATAACGAATAATTCATCCTTATATGCAAGGGGAAGTTTCGCCGGAGTAATTCACGACCCATCACGCATCACGCATCACCGTTTCACTCGCTATCCGCGCCAGGCGCTGTTGGAGGAAGGCGAGCACAGCGGCCTCTTCCGGGCGCAGGTGGCCCAACAATTCGGTTAGCTCGCTCTCTACACGCTGCTTGAGGGTCTCCAGGAGGGTGCCTTCTAGATAGGAGTTAAGCACCAGGGGGTGAACGTAGCACTTGCGGCAGATGGTAGGTGTGTTGCCCAGCTTCTCCGCGACCGATTCGATAGCTCGCATTATATTCCTCTTGGCCTGGGCTTCGGAGTCGAAGGCTTCGAACTCATGGAGCGACATGGCGGCGAGCACTGTGCCGGTCCACGTCCTGAAATCTTTGGCGGTGAAGTCCTGGCCCGTGATCTCGCGGAGGTAGTTGTTCACGTCCTCAGAGTCGATAGGGTGAGGTTTGCCATCGTCGGCTATGTACTGGAAAAGCTCCTGGCCGGGCAACTCATGGCACCTTTCAACGATGCGGGCGAGGCGACGGTCCTTGATGCCGATAGTGTGTTGTTTTCCGCTCTTCCCTTTGAACTTGAAGCGCAGTGTTGCGCCCTCAACGTCGACGTGGCGGTTGCGCATGGTGGTCAGGCCGAAGGACTTGTTGGTGCGCGCGTACTCCTCATTTCCTATGCGTATGAGGGTGGTTTCGAGTAGCTTCACAACCGTCGCCAGCACCTTCTCGCGGGGTAGGCCATGCCTTGCCATGTCCTTTTCTATGCGTTTTCGGATTATGGGCAGGGACTTGCCGAATTCTATCATGCGCCCGTACTTGGTCTCGTCCCGCACCTCACGCCAGATTGGGTGGTAGCGGTATTGCTTGCGGCCCCTGGCATCGCGCCCCGTAGCCTGGATATGGCCCTCCGGGTTGGGGCATATCCATACTTCCGTCCAGGCAGGGGGTATGCCGAGCGACTTGATGCGCTCCCGCGTCTGCCGGTCACGTATAATCTGCCCGCCGGGGCTGCTATAGCTCCAGTTCTTGCCCGCGCGCTTACGAGTAATGCCTGGCCTCTTATCGGTGACGTAGCGCAACCCTGCCGCCTTAGCTGAGGCAACGGGGTCGGTGATAATGTCCGAGTGTGTTTCATTACCTATCATGGCAATGCTGACAAGCACATGGTATGCCAGGAGCCAGGAATCAGTGCAGACTAGCTCGTGAAAAGAATACCTTGCCTATGTCAATCCGCAGTGTAAAGATAAACGGCAGCAACTGATGGGCATTGGTGTGGTGAGGGTACGTAGATATACCAGGAAGCAAACGGGCACAAATGCGTTTGCCCTGACAGTTTTGGCTTATTACCTTGAACTCTTCAAGACATAATGTGATACTATTAATAATCGCCAGTGTGTTTCACACGCTTATCAGCAATTAGGAGGTAGATTGATGGTAACCAAAGTAGCTCTACGTGTCTTCACGTTTACCTGTCTTTTGTTGATGCCCATAGCACTTGCATGGTCATCAGCCTCGGCTAGCGTTGTGTCCTCTAAGGAAGAGGCTTCAACAAACTACGTTCCCACTGCAAACTGCAACGGCGCCCCCCGTGCAAGAGGTACAATGAGTGGACAGGCGGTACCACAGGTGGCTGGGAGAATATGCGGATGGGCAGCACCACAGCTTGTGGAACTGGGTGCTCTCAGATCCAAAGAGGCATGTGGATCAAGAATACAAGCACAGGAACATACATATTGGTGGGTTCGAAAAAAGACCAGCACTTACTATTACGTGTACCACGTGTACAAGACTTCGACAGGTATTGTGGAAACCTATGTGAATAGCGTCAATTCTGCTGATTATGAGGTAGAACTGACAGTTTGGTATGAACCCAGTGTAAGCAAAAACTATATTGGAATCGTACCATATGGAGGGTCGCCATCTACTGTTGTCCAGAGTACCGCAACCGAGAGCATATGGCAGGTTTTGCAGACAGGTATGCGTATGATGGCTGCGGCGGGTAGCGTCACTCAAGATCAATTCTACACTCGTAATCATCACTGGAGATGCGGTTCCTGTGGCAATACCTGGATTTATCAGAGCTCAGATGGCTCGAGACTCTCACAGGGGCCGAGTGTTGCTTCTTGGGATGACTGGTGGGAACCGCTGCCATCATGGAGCAGCGATGGTGGCTGGTACTATGCTGCCTGCCCTCAGGTTGGTTATTCTAGTTGCCCATAATCATGCTGATTTGTGGACAAATCAGGACAGAATATCTTGACTTACGCACTAGGTATAGGAGGTACTAGGAATGAAAAACCTTTGGCGATTTGTAGCGGCTGGGGTGATTGGTGCAGTCGTGTTGTCCCTGGCGATTAGCCTATTCTCGGGTCGCGGGCTGGCCCGCAACTTGGAGGCGAGTGCTCCGATTAGTTATGCCGGTGCTTCCGAGACAGTAGTTCCGGCGAGTCTTCCTGACACTGAGATTCCGCTTTCACAGCAACGGGTCGGAAAGCCACAGAGTGCACCGGCCGGTAAGACAGGCATTACGCCCCCCGTTACTGTTGATACGGTACGCAGCTTTGTTGCGGCGCACCCGCTTAATGTTATGAGTGTTGCAGTGCAAGATTTAAGCGTCACGAACATTCAGTTTACAACAGCAGGGGCGCTCAGGGCAGCGCTGGATGACCCACTATGGGACATGTGGGCTAAAGACTATCCGATGGTGTACGTGTCTTTCAGTGGTGACTTTCTTGTAAGCCCTATTGGCTCTGAACAGTCGGACAAGTACACGTTTGGCTACCGAGTATTTGATGCGCGGACTGGCAACGAGTTACAATCTGGCGTTGGCCCAGCGCGGACAATCAAGTAGCAGAATTTTAGGTTTGGGACAGACTGGCGAGCACACCCCACTGCGCACAATAGTGCCTGTGGTGTAGAACAACTTATGGGTTTTTGGGAGCAGGTCCAGCAATGGACCTGCTCCTTCTTATAGCGTCTATATGGTAATTGCACTACCCTGGTCGCACGCAACTTCCTTAATAACAATTAGTCTATTCCTATGGTTCTGGTTGCGGACACGGAGGCTAGAGGGTCGCTCATATAAGGAATGGGCACTTCTCCCTCAGAAAGTACCGGTTGACTTTGCGGGGACCCTGTGCTATTATTGTCCTGTTAAGCTTGTTCCTATTTGCAGCTATGAAATAGGTTTTCGCTCGACCCAGCTTAGTCGTCGGTTCTGCAACTTGCTTTTGTGCGGAGGGTCATCTACCCGCGACTGCCTATATGTGGGCGAAAATCTGCAATCTATCCTATCTCGTGGCAGAGTCTCTCCCTTCAGTCTCTATTTGTCCATTCCCCCGAGCGACTTGCAAGCCATAGAAAGGGCATAGCTCGCCCACGCTCATAAGGTAAGGGGAAGTGGCTACAAACCCCGTCCAATCGGAGAATAAGGACGCGGACTCCTGGTTGGCCCAGGCGACTGCCGAGTATGAGAAGCTGTCAGCTTCTTTATCCGCCCTTGGTTCGCAGCTTGCCGCTCTTGGTGTGACTATCCAGGGCCAGGCGGGTCCGGTGAGCCTGAGGCGGGAGCCTCCCCCACGCCCCGCGCCTCCACCCGACAGGGCTGAAGAGGATAGCTCGCACATCAGGGTAAATCTTCTCGGCTCATTCAGGATGAATATAGGTGGGCAGCAGCTGAGGCCGAACGTGCCTGGGCAGGTGCAGACCGTCCTCAAATTCATGTTGAGCCAGGGCGGACACCCTACTTCCAAAGACGCATTGCTCGACCTCCTCTGGCCCGAATCCAATCCCACCGTTACTTCCAGCCGCCTCAGGGTGCTTATGCACACATTGCGGCGCAGCGTCCCCTGCAAGCACCTCGGCTTTGGGGACTTGTTGGTGATGTCGGGCAACAATTTCCTGGTCAATCCGAAGGCTTCGGTGTGGGTTGACGTGGATGAGTTTGAGCGATGCTGGTATAAGGGATGGCGTTTGGCCCGCGCCGGCAACAAAATGGAGGCGATGCACGAGTACGAGCAGGCGGCCACGCTCTACGTTGGGGACTACCTGGAAGATGATCCTTATTCTGACTGGACCCTGCTCAGGCGCGAGGCGTTGCGCGATGCGTACTCTACGATGCTGACTATGCTCTCCTCGATCTCTATCGAGGCGGGGGATTACACAGGGGCGATTATCTGGGCGCAGAAGCTGCTGGCGCAGGACAACTGCCGCGAGGACGCCTACCGCCTGCTGATGACGAGTCACCATCGCCTGGGGCAGCATAACAGGTCGGCTTACTGGTACGGGTTATGCGTGCGCTCATTAGAGCGCGAGTTGGGGCTGGAGCCGTCGCAAGAGACGCAAGAGCTTTACAGGAATATAGTGGAGGCGGGAGCTTAGTCGATTTGGCGTGTTCCCCACCATATAACATTCACTGGCGCAGTGTAGTCGGCCAGGCAACTCTTTTGTGGCTGGCAACACGTATTGCATACGTGGTTTTGACGTACATTGCGGTCATGTTCAACACGCAAGGCTTCGACCCCGTGCAGATGGGCCTGGGTGGCAACTATCCGCCTTCCTACATGGTCCGCAGTTGGAGCCAGTGGGATACGGACTGGTATCTTACGATTGCGGCAGAGGGCTATGAAGCCGATCCAAACCGCACAGCGTTCTTCCCTTTATATCCACTGCTCATCCATATCTTCACCCTATGGAGCGATGAGACCGTCAGGGTAGCGGTTGCCTTAATTATCAGCAATTTGGGGGCGCTAGTCGCTTTCATTGCGCTTGGCTTGCTCACCGCACAGGAGGAAGGCCCGTCAGTCGTGCCCTATGCTATAGGCGCATTAGCTGCCTATCCGTTCAGTTTCTTCACCGGCGGCCGCATATCCTGACAGCCTGTTTCTTGGATTGTCTCTTTTCAGTATTTTCTTTGCTCGACGCGGGGAGTGGTATTTAGCTGCTCTAAGCGCATTCCTGGCCGGGCTGACCCGTCCTATCGCGGTAATCTTGATCTTGCCTCTCTTATGGGAATATGCCCGCCAGCATGGTTGGCTCTCCAGGAAGTGGATACGCCAATTGCGCCTCGCTTCAGCCGCTAAGTTCGCGTTAATCGCAAGCGCAGTGCCCCTCGCAGTTAGCGCATATGCGCTATACCTCTGGTACCAATTCGACAACCCTTTTATTTTTCTCCAGGTGCAAAGTGTTTGGCAGCATCAGTTCGTGCCATTGTGGGAAATACCGGGCCTGGCAGTCCATGCGATATTCAAAGAGCCTGCATGGTCTTTCACCCAAACCCGCGTGCTGGTAGATGTGTTACCTATGGTGGCCTTTGCTGCCCTGGCGTTCGTTGGTGCTCGCCGCCTGCCTCTCTCCCTCACCTTTTTCATGGTAGGGGTGGTACTGGTCAGCGTGGCGAGTCCCTTAGTCACCTACTTTGACCCGTTCGCGTCGGTAGGGCGTTATCTGATAGCAGCTTTTCCTGCCTACCTGCTCATTGGAAGATGGACAATGCGCTCCCCCTGGTTGCACATGCTGGTAATGAGCAGCGGCTTTATGTTGCAGGCCCTGTTCGCGGGGTTCTTCCTGATGGGCGGGTGGATGGTTCTGAGATGCGAAGAGCCTCAACCCTGGGGCGCATCGGGGATCAAGGATACTCTATCCTGAAATTCTCGAAGTAGGCGCGGTATTGGCCCATCGTGTGTACGTTGGCGTTGTCGTATGCTATGTACCATTCGTCAATCGTCTTGCCGGCCAGTGCTGAAAGATTGACTTCAAAAGACATCCACTGTCCGGTTGGATAGTTGCGAGCGGTCGGGTGTATGGGAACACCATGCTGGTCTACCAGATTCCCGTAGTTCCTTGCATACGTTCCATCGGTCATGTGAAAGTTTATGCTCATGGTACGCTGCTGGTAATTGTACTGGAACCAACGTATCTTTGTGCCATTGGTGATCTTGATGTAATTCTCCGGATGCGTGCCGCCGACTTCGTTCTGGTACGTGAAGAGTTCTCATGTATGCATAAGAATAGGTGCTATAGGCATAGCCGGCCATCATTTCCATACTCGATCCGCTGACGGGAGTTACGCCGAATTCAGAGCCCCTGGTGCCCAACTCAGGCGGCGGATTGTTGGTGTTGTAGTAGCCTCTCACAGTCTGCCCGAGAGCAACGCTATTGTTTTCGCCTAATGCATATCCACCGGCCCAATCGAAACTGGTTCGAGGCCCGTAGATTTGCACGGCGCCCTTTCTGTCGCCAAACCAAAGCGTGCGCTTGGCCACACAATTAGTGGGGTCTGCGGGAGCCATGACTTCATTAGCATCTCCCGTATTGTGACCTAGCGATAATGTGTGTCCAAATTCATGCAACGCTATAAATGTCAGATACTACGTTGTAATCAGGGGGCGTGCATCCATCGTACCGGAATTATTCCAGTAAGTATGGATGCCTCCATAGGTGCCTGTGTTCAGATAGATTCTGGCCTTTGTATGAGCGCTCCCGGCGAGAGGCTCCACGCACGTTATGGCTTGGGCATCATAGAGAGGTCCTGGGCAGCCTGGAGCCGTAGTACCTGGTTGATTCCAGGTCGTAATTCCACTATCGTTTGAATTCCAGGGCGACACCCTGGTGAAATGGTGCCACGTGGTAGCATTCCACTTGGGCACAACGTCATACGCAACGGCATTGGTCGCGCCTGCTACGTTAAGGTTGGTATCGAAATTGGAATCGATGCCATAATATACATTCGCAGGCCAATCTTGCCAGTGATGAATAGTCTGGTAGTTGGCGGAACTAGGGCTTACTTGAGACAACGCCATTAGAATCAGTGCCGCAAGGCTAAACTGCATTATCTTTCTATATCGCTTAAGGTAGCTCATGTAATTCCTCCTTACCGAACCGAAATCCTTGATCTCATCTTGTAGTGATCTCTTACTTCTGAGCATCCTCTACCTCATCGAGCAGGTCCTCTAGTGGAATGGTACGTTGCTCACCGTCTGTAGCGCTCGTGCTATCAGAGCTAATTAGGTAGCGTGCTGTGACCATCAATGGAGAGTATCCATCAATCTTCAAGTCTGGGTTGACGCCCTCGTCATTGAGAAATAGGATCACGGGGTCGTCAACATGGAACTTGTGAGTGTCATTGCCCCATACAGTCTCGTCTTGCCCAATCTTTCCCCCAAGAGCCATTACCATTACGGTACTTTGCCCTGATCCTTTGAGATAGGTATCAACATCCACAAGCACAGGCCTGAAGATCATGTCGGTATTGTTTAGTGAGTGAGGGTTGGCAGGCCTGGACCCATCTTCTGTCGTCCAGCGTGCTGACTGAATCTCTGAGATAGTTCCACGCACTACCTTCACAGACGCATCTGTCTTAGCTGTTACATTCGTGAAATCGAGGGGGTACCCTATGGAGCTAATTGGGTCACTGGGTAACGGCGTAGGAGCCGGGGTGTACCCTACTGCTGGAGTTGGCGCTACATCATCAAATTCTGAGTCAGCCCCTATAGGCACTGGTGTCATAGGAGGTACAGGATAAGTAGGGAATAGCGTGGGTGTAGGAACAGTACCGGACTGTGGATCCTCGGGTTTTCGGGGGTAAGGGGTGCTTGTAGGTTCTTCTTCCGTGAAGGCGGAGGGCTCCAGTACGGCAGAATTTGTGTTTGACGGCCCTGATGAATACCCTTGCGCTCCGCCTTCATTAGATGATCCCATGTTAAAGATGATCGCAACTGCGGCGCTCAATAGGAGCAACATCATCACGATTGCACCGGGGGAATGACGATAACTATACTTCTTCATATTTCCCTCCTAAATCTCGCATTGATGCTATAAGTCGGAACATTGGAGGTCATACATATACCCCAATGTGACGCGATAAAATCTTCAATTCTGTAGTAAGACTAATGTAGCACGGGGTCGCCCTTGTCTCAATGACCTTGAGAATGGAGGAGTCACGAAGAATACAGAGTATATATCCGCGTATATATCCGCCGTGATGGTTAGTATAACCTAGCTTGTGTTAAGTTCCTGTTAAGTTTCAATAGCAGATGCCGTAGAGGAAGTAGTGGAACACGTGGTGAAAAGAGGAGATGTAGAGCCGTATCACCTACTCCTCTTTGCAATTAGCCACTCCCAAGAATATTAGCCTCTACTTAACACTTCCTTAATACTCCTTAACGCTGCACAAACACCCTGCTGGTATTGTTCTACTGCTAGCCCGGTGGGGCTTCGTTCTAGCACGCTTGCATCTCTGTATGCAGACGGCTTCACTGTAGCTTCTCGTGAGTTTACGCGTTTAGAGATGTCATCTTCTTCTCGTTCCTGACTGCTGGCGCTTCTTTATCCTGGATTTATGTGTGGTGTGAGCGAGAGTTAACTGTCACATAACCTTTACCTAACGGTGGGCAAACCGAGTTCTGCTATCCTCTATCACAATTGCTCCAAGGTGGAGCTGGCGATCTGGGGGTCAAGTGGGGCACTATAGTTCCTTTATATTGCGTCTGTGGGTCGAACCCCCGGACGGCGTGCGCTGGGGTATCATCCAGCACGTTGCTACCCGCGATAAACTCCGCTTTCAGGCTGTAGGTGACGGCAACATTGCCGTTGCCGACGTTATCGAGTTCATCCGCCAGCATTCAGTAGAAGGCGAAATCTCCCTACCCTTTGTGCTCGATGGACCTGAGTCCTCGGTGGATGGTGCCGAAAAAGCAGAAGTAGACGAGCCACAGGGTAAAGGAAAAAGGATAAAGGAAAAAGGATAAAGGATAAAGAGACCTGCAAAAACCGAACCCATAATTTATCCTTTATCCTTTTTCCTTCATAATTTACACGGAGCCAGGCGTGATAAACGACCTAGACGAGACTATCAAGTACATGCTCATCGAGGGGGTGCCTCTCGACATCAATGAGATCGATGTCATATTCGAGGCTCCCACCGAAGAGTGGAGCACATCTCTCGCCCGCCCCACCATCAACTGCTACCTGTACCATGTCGTGGAGAACTACGATCTGCGGCAGACCGACTGGCAGCTCAAGCGCCCTATGCCCGGCCAGCGCCAGCAGAACGGCGCTCCTAATACTCCTAACAACCACACCGCCACGCGCCGCCGCCTCCCATTCCGCCTTGACGCCTTCTACACTATAACGGTCTGGGCGAACGAGATCGAGGACGAGCATCGCCTCTTGTGGCGGGTGCTGGCCGCGCTTATCCGCTTCAATAACAATCCCATCCCCCAGGAAAAGCTGAAGGGGGAGCTTGCGAAGCAGGAATGGCCGGTGCCCATAAAGATCGCCCAGCAAGAAAGCCCCATCAAGAACCCCTCCGACTTCTGGAGCAGCATGGAGGTGCCGATCAAGCCGAGCATCACGCTGTCGGTTACTCTGCCGCTCGACCCCGATATGGTAGTGACCGCGCCTCTCGTCCTCACCAGGAGGCTACGCGTCTACGAAGAGATGGACAACCGGGAGAAGTTCGAGCTTCCAGCCGTGCAATTTGGAGGGTGGGTCCTCACGGGAGAGGGAGCAGAGGCTCAGCCCGTGCCGGAGGCGGACGTGGTGATAGTGGAGCGTGGGCTGCGCACGAAAACAGACCAGGAAGGGCGATTCAAGTTTGACCACGTGCCCAATGGGCGCTATACACTGAGAGCAATCGCCGCGAGCGGGCAGGCCGAGCGGGGTATAGAACTCCCTGGTGAGGGCTATGACCTCGTCCTTTCGACTTCCAAGCCCGCCAGGAAAGAGGATGGTGCTCGCGCTTCAGGAGGGGATGAACCCTCCGAAGGGCGACAAGACGGCAAAGGCCGAAGGAGGTGAGCCACTGACGACGGACGATAGACGATAGACGATAGACGATGAATATCGAGTAGTGAGTGGAAGAGAAGTTGGAGAGTTAGACTGCGGAATTATGGACGGAGGAATGTGAGTATCGTGGCTTTACTTTCGAGGGAGAAGCGACAGATGACGTTGGGGGTGGCATTTCAGCCATCGTCTATCGTCTATCGTCCATCGTCCCCGGAGAAGCGCAGCGACTTTACTATTCCAGTCTCATAATTAGCGTTCACAAGGCAGAGACCGGAGGCAATCCCCGACCGGCTATCTCGAAAGGAGAACAATGGCTACAACTTATTTGACCCCTGGAGTATACGTAGAGGAAGTAGATAAAGGTCCAAAACCGATAGAGGGTGTTGGAACGTCTACCGCCGCTTTCGTGGGCTTCGCCGAGCGCGGCCCGGTCAACCAGCCGACCTTCATCACAAACTGGACCCAGTTTGTAAGCACTTTCGGCAGCTTCATAGCGGGCGGTTACCTGGCACATGCGGTGTACGGCTTCTTCAATAACGGCGGCGCTACCTGTTACATCACCCGACTGCCCCTGGGTGATGCTGATACTAGCGCCGGAGCGGGTAGCAAGGCTACCAAGGCTCTCCCCTCCGGAGCAGTGGAGCTTCCTGCGCGTGCCGGTGCAGGCGCTGTGGCCCTCGACGTGACCGCACGCGACCCTGGCACAAGTGGCAGCGCTATCACGATAGACGTGGAACCTGCTACCGCCCCCGAAGGCAAGACAGCCGCCGAGGATGAATTTACCATCGTCGTGAAGGGAGATACCGAGGAGCGCTTCGAGAACGTGACGTTCCGTAAAGACCGCAAGGCTCGCAACGTGGTTGATATCGTCAACGCCGACTTCGAAGCTGGTCCGCCTCGCTGAGCGCGAGAGCACTGCCAGCCCCACCGAGCGGATGCCGATCCCAGGAAGTTACCCGCTTGCTATAGCGAGTGAAGCTGCTATGCCGGCCTCCACAAGCACCAAGATTGGCACCAGGGTGCTGATTGGCGACGCTTCGGATCGTAGCGGCTTGAACGGCCTGGAAGTAGCCGAGGACGCCACAATCGTTTGCTTCCCCGACATCATGGCCCTCTACCAGGCGGGGCGACTCGATATGGAAGGCGTGCAGGCCGTCCAGCAGGCTATGCTCGACCACGCTCAGAACATGGGCGACCGCGTAGCCATCCTCGATGCTCCACCCAACGTGAACCCGCAGCAGGTACGCGACTGGCGCGTGAAGGAAGTCAATTATGACTTCAAGTATGGCGCGCTTTACTACCCCTGGATAAAGGTAGCCGACCCGCTGGGCAACAGCTCCGGCATCTACGTACCGCCTTGCGGCCACATGGCAGGCATCTGGGCGCGCACCGACGCGACACGCGGCGTCCACAAAGCTCCCGCGAACGAGGGGATAGCGGGCTGCATCGGTCTCATGTACCAGACTACTCACAACGAGCAGACCATATTGAACCCGGCAGGGATCAACGTAATCCGCTCGTTCCCCGGACGCGGTATCCGCGTATGGGGCGCACGCACCATATCGAGCGACCCGGCGTGGACCTACCTGAACGTCCGCCGCCTCTTCAACTTCATCGAGGAGTCTCTGCTCAGAGGCACCCAGTGGGCCGTGTTCGAGCCGAACGATATGGACCTGTGGGAGAGGATCAAGCGCAACACCAGCGCCTTCCTCGCCAGGGTGTGGCTGGACGGCGCGCTCTTCGGTAAGACTGCAAGCGAAGCTTACTACGTCAAGTGCGATGAGGAGAACAACCCGCCGGAGACCCGCGACGTAGGCCAGCTCATAGTCGAGGTAGGCATCGCCCCGGTGAAGCCCGCCGAGTTCATTATCATCCGCTTGAGCCAGTGGCAGAGCGGAGGCTCAATCTCTGAATAGCCTTCGGCTGACGATAGACGATAGACGATAGACGATAAACAGGAGTAGAGATGCTTGAGGGAGATGCGGCGCAATGGACGCATAATGCACAATCGTCCATCGTCCATCGTCCATCGTCCATCGTCAAACACCCAAGACAATATTAGGAGGTAATTAACAAATGCCCGGACCAATGCAAGGCGGCGCAGTCCGCGAAGACCCTATTGTTTCATCACTGTTCTACCTGAGTGTGGACGGTAAGTTCCAGGAGGCCCTGGTCTTCCGTGAGGTGTCAGGTATCGGTTCCACGAGCGAGGTGGTCCCTTACAAGGCTGCCCGCAAGGACGATTACCACACCATCCAGATGGTGCCCGGCAGGCTCCAGTGGACGGAAGTGTCGTGCAAGCGCGGTATCACCTCGGCCATGGACGCCTGGAAGTGGCGCAAGGAGGTCGAGGAAGGCAAGGTGGAGTCGGCTCGCGCCAATGCCTCTATCGTCATGGTAGACCAGACGGGGACCGAGGTAGCGCGCTGGAACTTCATCCGCTGCTGGCCCACGTCAGTGCAAGGCCCCGCCCTGAACTCAGCCAGCAACGACGTGGGTGTCGAAGAACTCAAGTTCACCCACGAAGGCTGCGTGCGCGAGAAGTAGAACGAAATTTTGAATTTTGAATTTTGAGTTTTGAGTTAGAGCACTTCACGGTAATCTACAATTCAAAACTCAAAATTCAAAATTCAAAACTAGCAAAAGGGAGGCAGTATGGCACAGACCGGCTCCAAGGCACCTGAGAGAGGGCTGCAAACGGAATATGATTTCACCCTGCCACGGGGCTACATAGATGGCGAAGGGACCCTGCACCGGCATGGCGTCATGCGCCTGGCGACGGCGATGGACGAGATAGTCCCTCTCAAAGACATGCGGGTCAAGCAGAACCAGGCCTATCTGACGGTGCTCCTCCTTTCAAAGGTGATCACCAAGCTGGGCACGCTGCACGAAGTGCATACAGGCATCATCGAGAAGATGTTCTCCGCCGACTTTGCTTACCTCCAGGACTTCTACCGGCGGATCAATGAGTCGGAGCACGCCACGATTCCGGCCCAGTGCCCCAACTGTAACCACGCATTTGAAGTGGAACTGGTGCCGTCGGGGGAATGACGGGCTACCCTCTCGACCAGCTTAGAGAAGAGGTAGCCTACATAGCATACTATTTCCACTGGCCCAGGGAGGAAATACTAGAGCTGGAACACCACGAGCGCCGGGCCTGGGTAGAGCAGATAGCTAATATCAACCGGCAGCTAAATCAGTGACGAAGGACGATAGTCAACTAATCCATAAATCCATAAAAATCTTGGCGGTTTCTTGGCGCTCTTGGCGTCTTGGCGGTTCATAAGTTATGTTTCACACATCATAGATCATGGATAACGATAATAACAATCAAAACGAGTCCGGCGGGGAGTCATGGCTTGAGCGGCTGAAGGGGCGCTCGCTGGGCGATATACGCATACACGACAGCGCGCAAGCAGGAGAGTTGGCCCGCAGGCTGGGTGCGCGGGCCTTCACTGTGGGACGCGATATATACGTCAGGTCAGAGTTGGTAGACTCGAGGATGCCCGAAGGAGAGGCGTTGCTGGCTCACGAGGTCACCCATGCAGTGGAGCAGTCGGGAGGCTCGTCCAGCGACATGCCTCTACTGCGCCCCCACGTGCACCGTGGCGCGACGTCAGGTGGTTCGAGCGCATCGGGTGGCGGTTTATCCGTGCAGAGGGCCGGCGTCAGTGGGACAGGAGGGGACGTACCAGCCAGCCTCCCCTCTTCGGAAGTGACCGCTGAGGCGGTAGAATCTTCTGCGTTACTGTCAGTACAAACGGCTAAATCTCAAGGCCGTAGTGAGGGAGAGCAGCGCCAGAGCAAGCAACGGAACAGACGATCCGCCCAACAGCCAGACACCGAAGCATTAGCCGAACGCGTGTATGAGCTTATGATGCGAGAAGTGATTATAGATATGGAGCGCAGCGCGCACCTGTAGGGGGTTATTATGACAACTGTCACCAGCAAGCGGAATGATGTTTTGACAACGTTCCACTTCTACGTAGACGGAGATGGACTGGAGCTGGCGGTTTTCACCGAAGTGTCCGGCATGACGGTAGAGGTTATGGTGCAGGACTATGAGGAAGGTGGGCGCAACGACCACATACATCGCTTGCCGGGCCGTGCTAAGGTATCAGACATTACCCTCCGCAACGGCATCACTACCTCCAATGAGATATGGAACTGGTTCAAGAAGATATTGCAGGGCAATTTCGAGCGTCGCCACGTCTCTATAGTGCTGGTAGACCAGCAGGGCCAGGAGAAGCAGCGTTGGAGCTTTATAGAGGCCCTCCCAGTCAAGTGGACCGGACCTGAGTTCAAATCGGGCCAGAGCGGCGGGGCGATCCAATCGCTGCAATTGACGCACAAGGGGCTTCAGATAAGCTGAAGCGTGATGCGTGAAACGTGATGCGTGAGTAACTTTGAACTTTGAACTTTGAACCGAAGAGCATGATGGACGAACGCAACGATACAGAGCAACAATTAAGCGGGGAGCGAGCGGGTCCTGATCCGGACGCGTTGGCTGGGTCGAACGTGCCTGCTGAGAGCGAGATGCCGATGCTTGCAGGGAGTGCGGCTGCAAGGCTGACGCAGCAGATTTTAGCGCGCCTCAGCAGTCCCTATGCGGTGCTCTCAGCCAGCCCGTTGCGCCCAGGCGCTCTATGGAGGCAGGTAACGCGAAGGCTTGGCATACTGCCGGACGAGAGGTCGTTGCGCCCTGGTCCAGGTAGGGAGTTATTGCCCGCAGTACAAACTCAAGAGCAACCGCATACGGCGCAAGAACCGTTCGCCTTAAGGCCCGCCCAACTGGTGTGGCGGGCTGTCTCCCCCACCAAGCAGGCGCATGAGGAGGAAGCAGGTAGAGAGGATCAACTGGCTTCAGCCTTGCGGCCTGCAACACGCGTCGTCCAGCCTTCCCCACCGCAGGTGACCCTGCCAGCGGTGGCTACCCCTACAGTGCCTATGCCCGTTGCGAGTGTGCCCGTAGCCGCCAGTGCCCCCCAGCCGCAAGTTGTTCAGCCGTCTCTCGCGGATGCCGTGCAAGTGCCTGTTGCACCTGTGCCTATGGCTGCGCTCCCCACGCAGGTAGCCGATAGTACCCCGCCTGCGCCAGCCAAGACTGTTGTAGTTGAGTACCTGCCAGGGCCTGCGGCGCTACCTGCACAGCCCCTGGTATCTCATGCCCCGCTCATCGAGACCACTTCCTACACCCCTCGCAATATCGCGGGGAGCCTCAACCGCGACCTGGTGCCGACCACCGATATGGTCTCTCGCATGGTGCGCCCATCGTGGGAGGATTTGCCCCTGCCGGGAGAGAGACAGAGCGCCCAAATCTCAGCTCCCGTTATAGATCAAGCACCAACTCTTCAGTCTGAACAACCCCAGCAGATTGCCCCTTCCGTAGTGCAAGCACCAGCTTTGCCTGTCGAGGAAGCACCTCGCCTGGAGATGCCTCTCGCGGCTACTCCGGCCACTTCCCAGCGTGCCCCCAGCCTGACAACTGAAGAAACATTAGAGCGAGCGGAGCGTGGCCCTGTAAGGCAGCTTATTGACAGGGTGGCATCCGTGCTCCCTCTACCGGAGGCCGTTCGCCGCTTTATTACGGGCGAACCTACTCCAACCGAGATGCAGCCCACCCCAGCTCCTGTTGAGCCCCTCGGTCCAGGCGACTGTTACCGCTGAGAGGGAGGCCCTGCCTACCGGCATCCAGGTGCAAGCTCCTCAATCTGTACCCACTACGCCAACGCCATCACCTGCCCAATCGGCGACGCCCGCGACAAGCAGCAGTCCGCAGCCACCTACTCCCTCGCTAACTGCGCGTGCTGAACGTGCAAGCCATGATATTGTCAGTGCTCCATCGCCCGCTTCAACTCCTTTGGCCCTTGAGATGCCTGTACGTGCTCCTATCGCTCCCTCCGGGCAGACTGCGGAGTCGCCTCAACCACCTGCTCCACCATTAGGGCCATTTCAGCCTTTCCAAACCTCCCAACCGGCGCAACCTGCCCCGCAAGCACGACCTGCGCAACAGGTCCAGCAACCCCAGGAGCCTCCGGCTGAGCGTGCCGTTCAACTACAGCCTGCCCAGGCTCCTCAGGAGAGCCAGCCACTCGGTCCATTCGAACCCTTTCAACCTGACCGGTCCCTCGTAGCCGAACGAGCACGTCCTGCGACTGAGTCTGTACCCACAAGCCCACAGTCGGCAACCCCGGCTACACCTTCGGTCGAGGAATTACCTTCAGAAGCTTCTTCCCCTATTTCAACTTCACCTCCTACCCAGGTTCCGGTAGCTGCGCGTAGCGAGCAGGTAGCTCAAGCTCCTGCAGGTGAGGAAGTGCCCGTTGTCCATGAAGTAGTGCGGGAAACTCCTGTTCCCTCCAGAGAATCGGAGCCGCGTGGGTTTCTAGGCTCGGTGTTTGACAGGCTCTTTGCGCGTGGTGAGCGCACTAAGACCGAAGAGCAGGGCGAGCGCACTAAGACCGAAGAGCAGGGCGAGCCGCGTACGCCCGCCATCCAGATGCCCTGGGTGCGGCAGGGCAGGTTGCCACAATCGCAGCCCGACGAGACGCGTAGCACGAGTACAGATGATGTCGAGCTTCCCTCAACGCGTGTAGCCGAGCCTGGTCGCCAAGCCTCGCGAGAAGTGGCTGCTGTACCCACTCCATCTACTCCTGCTACACCCTCGCTAGCATCTGCCTCTCCGCCTCCGCCGCAGCAGGCTCCTCAACCTATCTCCGAGCAGACGGCACCCATCGCTCAGCCGGTTGAGCCTCCCCCTTCTCAAGCGACGATGCCTGTGCAGGCCGAAGTCGAGGCTGAGAGCGCACCTCCGGTGAGCGTAGGTGGGCAAGCGTCTGCATCCGCCGCTCAGCAGATGTTCGAGTCACCACAAGTCGGGCAGGTTCCTGGGGACATGGTTGACTACCCTGATTTGCCCAGGGTACTTGAGATGGACTCAACTCCAAGTCAGCCCTCGCCTCTCGATATGCCCCATGCGGCGCAGACTATACAGACTGACCTCCATGTAACAAACGAGAGTGCGGACGATCTGATCCAGATGGCTACTTTGCCCTCTCAAGCTGTTGTCAGGCCGACTATTGAGATGCCTACCGAAGCGCCACCTCCTCCTGTTCCCGAACCTGTGTTAGCCCCAACTGCGCCAGAAGCTGCACAGGTCAGATCGACTGAACCTGAAGCTCCACAGGTATGGACCCTTATGCCCGACGTGGCCAATTCGCTTGTGCGCTCGCACGCCCCCTCTCTCTACGGTACAACCAATAGAGACCGCCGCCCAGAGCGACCTGCTGGCGCGCATACTAGGCAGCCTCGGCCACGAAATAGGCGCAGCTGCTGCTTCTGATGACCTTCCACGCGCCGTGCCCGCTCCTGCGACTGGCGCAGGTACGGACTTGCCTGTTGCCCGGTCATCTGGCTCAGTGCAGACCGAAGGTGTGCTAGCCGAGACTGCACCCGTCGTGAGACCGACGCCTGTAAGCTTAACTTCAACGCCGTCGGGTGCGCCTACACCTACACCTACACCTACACCTACACCTACACCTACACCTACACCTACACCTACACCTATAGGAACTCCCCGCCACCCCAATCGCCGTAGGTGGCCCGCAAATCTCTTCTGGGGAGTCAACAAGCGCACTTGCTACGAAGCCTGAGCCTGTCTCTATGCCGCCGCGCTACATCACTAACGTAACTCCTGCTTCCTACATCGCGGAAACCGCTGTAGCAAACTTACCCGCAGAAAGTGGGCTGTCGGACATTGGGACTATAATGCGCCCGGCCTCGCATATGTCCCCTTCGATGGGCGACTACGGGTGGCCCGGCTCAGATGGCTCTTCGGTCAATCCTACGCTCATGCTCCCGCTCTCCGAGATGTCCCCTACTGCTGATAGCTTCGCCCAATCTGAGGCTGGGTCTAGCGAGCAATCGCAACTCCCGCAGCAGGAGCAACCCCCCTGGATGGCTGCCCTCCAGTCACTGTACGGCCAGCAACAGGGCAACGATGATATGCCCCTCGCCGTGCCCTATGGGGCCTTCGCCGTACCATCGGAGTTCTACCTCTACCTGGCAGGTGCCTGGCTTGGGGCAATCTTCCCCCATCTCCTCGCCTGCGCGGGCAGCTTCCGACGGATTTTCGCCGATGTCGATGCCAACTCCGTCAGTGCCTTATTTCGGTTCCGATAGCAGTGCTCAATCTTTCTCCCAGCCTTCCAGCTTCGTTACCAGCACTGCCCCTTCCTGGAGCACAAATTCTATGGATTCCTCCGGATTCTCCTCCTGGAGCACCGACAGCTACAGCGAGGGTGATAGCGAAGCGGGCGCATGGGCTGACGTAGTTGCATCAGCCGTATCGAGCGACTCGGGTAGCTCGCCCGCCCTGGCGCTCGCAGGTGAGGAGCGAAGCTCCTCGTCGTCATCTAGCTCGTCAGCCTCACAGCTTGAAAACACCCAGGATGGCGGTCAGAGCGCAGGCTCTGAGCTGGATGAGCTTGCGGAAGTTAGTATTAGATATTATCAGACACAAACTGCTCGTAGAGCGTGAGCGGAACTTTGGGTGAAACGTGATGCGTGATGCGTGAGACCATTGCGTAATTACCGACTACTAACTACCGATTACTTTGAACTTTGAACTTTGAACTTTGAACTTTGAACTTTAGACCATGAATCGCGCTCCAGGAAGGAGAAAACAAGATGCCAAACTCCACTTACGCGGAAGCTACAATCAAAAACCTCACGGATAGCAAGGAGGTGAAGTGCCTCTTCCGCCCTAAAGAGTACACCTTCAAGAAGCAGAATGGGTGGGCAAAGGGCAATTCGAAACCGGGCCTTGATATGGCTTCCCCCAAGTTCACGGGCGGACAGCCTATGACCCTCGACATGGAGCTTTTCTTCGATACCTACGAGAAAAAGACTGACGTCCGAAAGATGACTGACGGCTTATGGCTCATGATGAAGACCACCGCGACGAGGATGGATGGCGATACCAAGCTAAGTGAGCCGCCCCACGTTGAGTTCCGGTGGGGGCAGTCCTGGAGCTTCAAAGCGGTCATAACGTCAATACAGCAGAAGTTCACCTTATTCTTAGCTGATGGCACGCCGGTGCGCTCGACCGTTCAAATCTCCTTCTTACAGGCCGAGGAGGATGGCAAGTACCCAGGGCAGAACCCTACTTCGGGTGGGCGCGAAGGTTACGCCGTCCACATAGTGAAAGAAGGGGAATCGATAGACTGGATAGCCTTCGCTGAGTACGGAAGTAGCAACGCCTGGCGACACCTGGCCGCCGCCAACAAACTCGATGAGCCGGATAGGCTGCGCCCAGGTCAAACGCTGCTGATAGTGCCGATGAACGACTGAGGGTTGGATGACGGACGACGGACGACAGACGATGGAGTAATGCGTGAAACGTGGAACGTGGTGTGTAGACTGCAATCTGCAATTTGCAATCGGAAAAGGGTAGGACCATGCCGGCAACGCAACATATACCTCAGATTTACGTAAAAATCAACGGGCAGCATATAAACCCGGACTATATGCGAAAGCTCATAAGCGTGGACGTTGATGACTCCCTCGAGCTGCCCGACATGTTTACGATACACATGTCCGATCCGGGTATCCAGATGTTGAACGCTGACGTTTTCAAGCCGGGCGATTCGATAGAAATATTGGTGCAGGTTGCTGCGGGACCGACGCCGGGTGCTCCAGTCCCGCAAAAGAAATCGCTGATGAAAGGTGAAGTAACGGGGATAGAGGTAGACTTCAATTCCAGCCAACGCGCGACATTCGTGGTCCGTGGCTACGACCGCTCCCATCGTATGGTGCGCGCTCGCCAGAGTCGTGCCTTCCTGCAGAAAACCGACTCCGACATAGCCAAGGGAGCTGGCGCAGAAGTCGGGCTTGCAGGCGAATGTGACGGCGACCTCCGTGGTCTACCCGTACCTCTTCCAGCATAACCAGACCGATTGGGAGTTCCTCATGGAGCGTGCCCAGCGCATAGGTTACCGCCTGTACGTCGAGGATAAGACCCTCTTCTTCAAGCCCCCACCGCCCTCTCCACCGACAACCGAATTGAAATGGGGGATAACGTTAGACAGGTTCCAGGCCCAACTCACGACATCGGACCAGGTTTCTGAAGTGACGGTATATGGCTGGGACCCTAAAGCCAAGAAAGAGATCGTGGGGCGGGCAAGCAGCCCTACCAATACCGCGCAAAACCGCAAATCGAAAGGCTCGCAGACGGGCGCGCAGGCTGTCCAGCAGGCGTTCTCGGTAAAAGGCAAGCATGAACTGGTGAACCAGGCGGTATACACCGCGAGTGAAGCCGACAAAGTGGCCCAGGCCACGCTTGACCGCATGGCGGCGAATTTTATGCAGGCCGAATGCCACGCTGGCGGGAACCCTGACATCACGGCAGGCTCAGGGGTGGACCTCAAAAACGTTGGGTCGCGCTTTAGTGGTAAGTACCTGGTAACGCGCGCCCTCCACCGCTACAACACCACGGGTTACACGACCCACTTTTGGTGTAGCGGTAACGGTAACATGACCCTGACCGACTTGCTGACCGGCAAGGTCAACACTTCTACCAACGGCGCGGGCAAGGGTGGTGGGGGAGGCAAGCCTTCGGCGGTCGGCCTGACGGTGGGTATCGTCACTAATAACAACGACCCCGAAAACGCGGGCAGGGTCAAAGTGAAGTTCCCTTCGCTCGGCAAGAGCAATGGCCAGGACATAGAGAGCCACTGGTGCCGCATGACCACGATTATGGCGGGGCCGGGGCAAGGTGTGGCCTACTTCCCGGAGGCGAATGATGAGGTAGTCGTGGCCTTCGTGAATGGGGACCCAACCCAGGGGTGCGTGCTGGGCTGCGTGTGGAACGGCAAGGACAAGCTCCCCAAGCCTCCATCCAAGCTCGTCACGGGCAGCCAGACTATCCGCCGCGTGCAGAAGAAGTCGCCTGGGGCACGAGATCGTGCTGGACGATAGCCCCGACCCCACCCAGGGCATCGAAATCATAGACAAGACGACGAAGAATTTCATCAAGATAATCACCCAGAAGAACAAGATACACATCGAGTGCGACCAGGATATTGAAGTAAAGTCAAATACGGGCAACATCTCCGTCACTGCCGGGACGGGCAATGTAGAGGTCAAGGCCTCCGCAGGCAAAATGGACCTGACAAGTATGCAGGATATGACATTGAGCGCCACAGGTAAGGTGAAGATCACCGGCACGGCAGGCGTGGAGATTAGCGCGACCGGGAAGGCCTCCGTCACCGGCACCGCGGGCCTCGACCTCACCTCGCCCGCCATCACCAACGTCAAGGGCAGCATACTCAACCTCAACTAAAGGAAAAAGGATAAAGGAAGAAGGATAAAGTCTAGAATTGAACACAATATTTTATCCTTTTTCCTTTTTCCTTTCCAAATGGAGAAGATATGAACGAAGGCGATTTCTTAGGCAATGGTTGGTCATGGCCGCTCCATATCAGCCCCAGCGGGGGCATCGCGTTGTCTCACCAGACGTTCGACATTGACGAGGCCATCCGCATCATACTTAGTACCGCTAAAGGTGAGCGCCATATGAGGCCTCAGTTCGGGTGCGGCATCCACGACCTCGTGTTTGCACCCAACAACGCTACCACGCACGGCCTGGTAGATACTTACGTACAAGAGGCCATCGGGTGGTGGGAGCCTCGCGTGGAATTCATCCGTGTTGATGTGGACACTGATGACGATGAACACAATAAGCTCCTAATAGATATCCACTATCGCATCCGCGCCACCAACGAAGACCGCAACCTGGTCTACCCGTTCTATCTCATTCGGGCCGAATGAGTTTTGAGTTCTAAGCAAGCTGGGTTACTGTAGTATAATGGGTCCTTATCACTCTTTTGCAGTATTAGCGGCAGGTATGGGAGTCTGATATGGCAGAACATAGTGGAATGTCTAAAGCAGAGGGGCAGATTGCCACGCGCCGGAGAGCCGAGGGCGATAGCCCGGCACAGCATGGGGCAGAGGCAAGCTACTTGACCACGCTCCTGCGCCACGCCAATATGCGTAGACGCGGCAGCAGCGGAACCCGCGCGCAGGTCCTACTGAATGTGCAGCGCACGCATGGCAACCGTGCAGCGCAGCGTGCCCTTAGCACAAGCGGCGCTGGGCAAATTGCGGTTCAACGCGAGGAGTATAGTCCCTCTCTCCCACCCTTCCTCTACGGCCCATTAACGTTGGGGTTCGATTACCTCTTACACTCTCTTGGCCCGTCGAGCCTCCCGCCGATCACTGATCCTGCACAGCCTAGTGTTCCCGAAATGGTGCAAGAGCATATAGCCAGAGCTCAAGGCGCGAAGGCTTTTCACGAGGGACAGCAAGCTAAGAAGCACGACCAAGAGATAGATGACGCACAGAGGGCCATCACAGGGCTGCCGCCCGATTGGTTTATGCGGGGGGCAGCCCCTCCGGGCACGTTGGAGCAGCCCCAATATGATGATGTATCGCCGGCCCTGAATCCGTGGGAACTCCAGGAGCTACAAAGGGAGAATGAATTCCTGGAGGCAGCAAGACACTGATTCTAGAGCGTGTTATGAACTTTACTTAGAACTCAAAACTCAAAACTCACGGAGTGAAAAGATGGTACTGCCTTCCCCTAAATTACCTTCCCCTAAATTAGATGACCGCACGTTTCAGGACCTGGTAAACGAGACCAAGCGCCTCATACCGCGCTATTGCCCTGAGTGGACCGACCATAACGTGTCGGACCCTGGGGTGACAATGATAGAGTTGTTCGCCTACATGGTGGATATACTCCTCTATCGCGTCAACCGGGTGCCGGAGCGCAATTACATAAAGTGGCTGGAGATGCTGGGGCTGCGCCTCCTTCCGCCGCAGCCAGCGCGCACCGACATTACCATCTATCTCACCGGCCCGCAGCCCAACGCCGTCACGATACCTATGGGCACGCAGGTGGGCACTGTGCGCACCGAGTCGCAGAACGCCATCGTCTTCTCCACCGACACAGACCGCACGATCCACGTGCCCACCGTGTCGGGGATGCTTGTGAAGCGCGGCCAGAACCCGTTCAGCGATTATATGCAGGTGATGGAGAACCCGATTCTCAACCTCGGTATCTTCCAGGACCCGCCCCAGCCTAACGATGCTCTCTATTTTGGATACCACGAGGACTTGAGCGGGCATATACTTCGCGTCAGCCTCACGATACCTGAGATCGAGGGCACGGGCGTCATACCTGAAGACCCGCCTATCGCTTGGGAGTTCTGGGACGACAAAGAGTGGATTCGGGCGTTCAAAGAGTCGGACACCACTCGCGCTCTCAACCAGGACGGCGAGGTGGTGCTGCACATACCGTATAACGCCAAGTTCCGCGATATTGACGGGCACGTGGCCTTCTGGATACGATTGCGAGCCACCTCCCCTGAAGAGCAGCGCAAGCAGCGTGGCTACTCCGCCGCGCCCCGCATACATGAAGTGCATACCGAGTCACTGGGCGGCATCGTGCCCGCCAGCCAGGTTGAGAGCATAGAGAACGAGGTTATTGGACGCTCCACGGGCCAGCGAGGCCATGAATGGCCCCTCGCCTATTTCCCGGTACTTGAGTGTCGCGCAGGGGAGTACCTTGAAGTGCAGGATGAAAAGGGAGAGTACGTCCCCTGGCAAGAGGTGGAAGACTTCGGCGGCTCCGAGCCGGGCGACCTCCATTACACGCTCGACAGCCACACAGGCACTATCCGCTTCGGCCCCACCATACGTGACGCCGGAGGGCGCGAGATACAGTACGGCACGGTCCCCCTGGCAGGCGCGCAGATGCGCTTCACCAGGTATCGAACGGGAGGCGGCCTGAGAGGTAACGTGGGCAAGAACAGCGTCACCGTCCTCAATTCGTCCATACCATACGTAGCCGCGGTCAAGAACGCCGCGCCCGCAATCGGCGGCGAGGATGCGGAGACACTGGAGATGTTGATGGTGCGCGGGCCGCAGATGCTGCGCGCACGCTCCCGCGCCGTCACGACCGAGGACTACGAGTACCTGGCGATGCAGGCCACACCGGAGGTAGCACGCGCCCGCACCATCCCGCCCACGCCAGAGGAAGTAGCTTCGGGCAAGGGGGTCATCAAGGTACTGCTCGTGCCGGAGAGTGACCGCACCAACTCTCCCATACCGCCACCTGAGCCTGCGCCTGGGCGAGCGTGCCCTGGAGGAGATCATGGTCCTCCTCAACGAGCGCCGCATCGTCACCTCCGAAGTGAAGCTGGATGCGCCGCCTTATCGCTTCGTGTCGATAGAGGTAGACGTGACGGCTCGTAAGCGCACCAATAAAGAGGCATTGGATGACACCATCACCAGGAAACTGTACACTCTTGTCAACCCCGTCAATGGCGGGCCGGATGGTGAGGGTTGGCCCTGGGGTCGCGGGTTGTACCACTCCGAGATAACGTCTCTCGTGCAGGGCGTAGATGGTGTAGAATACGTTGAAGCCGTGCGCTTCTTCGTGATAGACACGGTGACCGGCACCCGCTCTAAAGTAGACGGCACCATAACTTGCCCGCCCAACGGCCTGCTGGCGTCGTTCAATCATGCTGTGAATGTGAAGTAGACGGACGAAGGACGAAGGACGAAGGACGAAGGTTGGCAGTCCGAAGTTCAAAGTTCAAAGTTCAAAGTCCAAATACGCAATATTTGTTTTCGTCTTTCGTCCTTCGTCTTTCGTCCTTCGTCCTTCGTCCTTCGTCAAATAGACTGGTGACAATATGGCCACACTAAGCTCATTAGGGAAAACTGTAGACATCGGCGCACCCTCGATACCGTCGGGGCCTGCTACCAACGGGCACAAACCTCCGTCCTTCCCTGACGGGGAAGAGCCTGCGCCTTCAAGCTATCTGAAATACTTGCCCGCGATATACTCGGCGGACGAGTTTGTCGGACGCTTCCTGCGTATCTTCGAGGATGTGCTGCGCCCCGTCGAGGAGATGGTGGACAACCAGCCATACTACTTCGACCCCCTGACCACCCCCAAGCACCTCCTCGACTGGATGGACATCTGGGTGGATATGGACGACGAAGGGGAAGACTGGCCCCTCCCCCGCCGCCGCAAGCTGATCGAGTCGGCCGCGGTCCTCTACAGGATGCGCGGCACGTCGGCGGGCGTCAAGCTCCACCTGGGTATCTACTCTGGTGGATTGGTGCTCGTTGAGGAGCGGACCAACGGCTTCCGCCTCGGTCAAGACTCACGCATGGGTATCAACACTTCTATAGGTGAGGACCGTCCCCGTCTCTTCACAGTCACCATCGCCTCTCCTGACCCGGAAACATTGGACATGGATACGTTTAGAGCTATAATAGAGGCCGACAAACCTGTAGACACGACCTACATATTGAGGGTCGTAAAGATGGATTTAAAGCTTCCGAAGCAGCCCCCGCCCCGATGGTAACTGGAGTTTTGAATTTTGAATTTTGAATTCTAAGTTATTTAGTCCCATCATCTAATTCAAAATTCAAAATTTAGAATTCAAAACTACGTTTAGGAGAGACAAATGGACAATGCCGTGCCCCGCGTGCAGCTCAAGCGGGTGAACCCCTTTATGGGGTTGATGATTGATGCGCAGACCTGGGGCGACTCGCACGACTACCATCGCTTGGCCGGGCAGGTCCATACCCTTGCCATGCACGGATGGGGTATCGCCACCGGGCTTGAGGTGGACGCCGCTACCCCCGCCGACCGCTCCGTGTGGATACGTCCAGGGGTGGCTATAGACCCCGATGGGCACATGATCATCGTCGCCCAGCCCTTCCGCTACCAGATCACCACCGCAGCAGCCGGCCTTATGTACCTGGTACTGATGTTCCGCGAGATACCCACGCAGCCCGCCATATCCATAGAGGACGGCTCAGAGAAGCCGAGCCGTTTGCTGGAAGCATACGCAATCTACGAGCGTGGCCGCCTCCCCGACCAGCCGCACGTGGAGCTTGCCCGTGTGATGCTCACCGACGGCAAGAAGTCCCTCAAAGACGCGGCGGACCCCACCTACCCGCAGGGGGACGAGATAGACAACCGCTTCCGCGAGCAGGCAGGCATCCGTCCAGGCCCGCGAGCCAGCATCAGCGTGTGGAAGCCGGAGAAAGCGGATAGCGCCCTCGTATCGCACTACGCCGGCCCGACCCGCCTCTACTCCGCGCTCACCAACAGCAGTATCGAGTGGCGGCTGCGCAGGCGTGACTACACCGAGGGGAGCACCGAGCCGATTGACGCCGACCTGCTGGTAATGCCTTTCACGGCGACCACCAAGATCAGCGAGGCTGAGGGCAACCTGTTGAGCGTTTTCCTCGACCAGGGGGGCGTGCTATTGTTGGAGGGCTGCGCCTCCTCGGCAAGCGCTGAAGCACAGAAGGTGATAAGCTCAATCTCCCAGGCCGTGCGCCGTAAGCCGCAACCCGTGACGCGCAACCACCCCCTCCTCACGTCGCGCCACGTATTCGCCGCTCCCCCGCCCGGAGCCTCCACCGGGCAGCTATTCGAAGGGGACGGGCTACTCGTGAGCACAGCCGACTACACCTGCGCCTGGAACGGTGGCCTTGAGAAGAAGGCGATGGAGCGCGCCGACATACGCACCGCCGTGGAGTTCGCCGAAAACATGCTGGCATATGCCCTAATACGCAGAGGCGAAGCCCGCCGCGCCCAACGAGCCAAAGGAAAGTAGTGAGCAGCAAGTAGCGAATAGCAAGGGGAGTGGCTAAGAATGCAGAGCACCCCGCGCTCTACTACTTTCTCAACAGCATCAGTTTACAAGAAACTTAACAGGAATTTAACAATAGCTGGATTATACTAACCATCGATGCAGATATATACTCTGCATTCGTAGCCACTCCTGTAGTGAGTAGTGAGTTGCTGCTAGATGAAAACTCGCTACTCATTACTCGCTACTCATAGGAGGTAAGTAATGGCTGGTCGCATCGGCCTGGAAACCGCCAACACTAGCGTCAATCTCGCGGCTGGCGAAACTAGCATCATAAGCGTCATTGTGACGAACGGTGGAGCAGTAGTGGATGCCTTCGATTTAACGGTTGGCAACCTCGATCCAAGCTGGTACGAACTGACACCCTCCAGGCTCTCTCTCTTCCCCAAGGCCCAGGGCGTAGCGACCCTGATACTTCACCCCCCTGCGACTGCACGGGCGCTCGCTGGCGAGTATAACTTCGAGCTTGTGGCCACCTCCCGCGATGCTAACTCGGAGTTCGCCTCGCTCCCCATGCGTATCATGCTGGCGGCTTCCGGTGAGGTGAGCGTAGACATCGAGCCGAAGCGAATCGTAGGCCGCAAGGGCACGTACCGCGTCACATTGAACAACGCCAGCAACACGGAGCGCACCATCGTGTTACGCCCTACCGACGAAGGGGAACTGCTCGCCTTCACCTTTGGACAGGCGCAGTTCTGGTCCCTCTCCGATGCGGAGCGCACGCAGACCTCCCGCCAGGCGCAGGGCATGGCCCCACCCGTCGCTTCGGAGTACGTTTCACAGGGCCAAAGCGTGGGCGAGTCTGTGACCCCCACCAATCCTGTCTATGAGTGGGTAGGGCCTGGCCTCGAAACGGGCCAGGGCACTCTCACCCTCTCCGTGCCCGCGAACAGCCGGGCCGAGATGTACATCACCGTGAAGCCCAAGAAGCGCACGTGGTTTGGGCAAGACATCACGCACAGGTTTGACGTGGCGGCCACCCCGCCCGGCGTGGAGTGGGAGGAGAAAGAGGCCCGGCGCGCGTCGGCGGAGTTGGTGTACGGGCCGATAATGGCGTGGCTCACCGGGATGCCTCTCGCGCTACGCCGCGCTCTGATGATAATTATCCCCTTGCTGATATTGGCTTTACTCCTCTTCTTGCTCCTCAGGCCGAAGGACGATCAGAACCCCGCCTCTATTGCCGCGAGCCAGACGCAGACCGCCGTCGCCCTATCCGCCGCGCAGACGCAGACGGCCCTTGCAGGCATGAGCTCTGCCCAACAGACTGCGGCGGCTCAGACCGCGCTGGCTGCATCTGCCCAGCAAACCGCGTCGGCACAGCAAACGTCAGCAGCCCTGACCGCCGTAGCGGGCGTTTCCCCGGCAGACCAGACTGCTACAGCCGTCGCGCTTGCTGGCGGACCGCTCCGGATTGTGCGCTTCGATTGGGAATATACGGCGGACGGTGGCATACAGGCAGCGTGGGAGGTGACCCCCACCAATAACATCACCGTGACGATCAATGGCACGCCTGTCGCGGCGGTTGGATCGCAGGTCGTGGATGTGAAGGATGATGCCTCGCTCATCCTCGAAGCTACCAACGGCAAGGACGAGGTTAGCAGGGCGCTTGGTCTGGCGTTGCTGCGTCCCCCTGAAATAAAACTCTTCACGGCAGACCCCGTTGATTCTCCATGCTCCGGCTGTGCCGTAATACTGCGCTGGGACGTTATCCGTGGCGAAAAAGTGAATATTGACGGCACGCCGGTGGCCGACAATATCGGCAGTATGGAAGTCAAACCAGGCACGACTACACAATACCTGCTAACTGCCGAGAATATATTCGGTGCTATCCAGGCCATCGCCACCGTCAATGTAGCTGAAGGTCTACCCACCGCCACCACAGGACCTTAGTGAGTGCGGAATTCGGAATGCGGAGTGCGGAATGATGCGTGATACGTAAGACCCTTACGTATTGCTTGACTATCGTCCATCGTCTGTCGTCTGTCGTCCATTCCGCATTCCGCATTCCGCACTCCGCATTTGCTTATGTCTCACGTCGGAATAGAGCTTGATAGAGGTAGCATCGAACTTGTGCCTGGCGAAGCTGCCGAGGTACGCGTTAGCCTGACCAACCTGGGCAAGGTCGTGGACGCTTTCACGCTCTCCGTCGTGGGCCTCGACCCCTCCTGGTACGCCCTTACGCAGGCTGAAGTACGCCTCTTCCCAGAAGACGATGCGACTGTAGTGTTGCGCGTGCACCCCGCTTCCGGCTACGGGTCGCAGGCGGGGGTCTACCCCTTCACCGTAATAGCCACATCGCGTGATAACCCCACTGACACCGCACAGAGCCTAGTCATCCTCACCCTGACGCGCGTGGGAGAGATTGCTATCGGATTGGAGCCACAGCGCGTATCCGCCCGCAAAGGCTCATACTGGGTTACGCTCCAGAACCCGGGCAACTCCCCACGCCAGGTTGTGCTGGTCTTTACCGACCCCGAAGAGGCGCTCCACTACATGCTCGGCGCGCCGATGCAGTCTGAAGCAGCTGGCGGGCAGCCTCCTTCCTATCCTCCACCCGCTTCGGTGAGCGCACCCATCGCGCGCGGCGAGGGCTACCTGGAGCATGACCTGGAAATGCCCCCCGGCAGTGACCTCGCTTTGCCAGTAGTGGTGCGTCCCATGAAGCGGGTGTGGACGGGTCCGGAGCGTACCTTCCAGTTCCAGGCGCGCGTTCACCCACCCGGCGTGGAGTGGGAGACTCAAGAGGAGAAGCGAGCCGAGGCGAGCCTTGTATACAGGCCCATCCTTGCCGCATGGTCCGGCCTGCCATTGGCTCTGCGGCGGGCACTGGCGTTGGCCCTGCCCCTGCTCATACTGGCCCTGCTCCTCTTCCTATTGCTCAGGCCAGACGATAGCGTATCTGGCCCCGCGTTGGCTGCCTCGCAGACTGCCACCGCCTTGGCTGCCTCAGCCGCTATGACCGCTCAAGCCGTCTCCCAAACTCAGACCGCCGTAGTCGCGGCGAACGGGGGCAACCTCACCGCTGCCAATGCCACCCTTACGGCGATGGCTATGTCGCCTGGGCAATTGGCTGCTGCCCAGACCGCGACTGCCCTCGCGCTTGAGGCCCAGGTGGAGGCGGGTGCGCCGTCGATAGACAGATTTTACCTGGTAGTGCCCTCTTCGACCGCCGAAGGCTCTCCAACTACCCAGGTAGGGAGTAGCACCGACGCCGAGGGCCGTCCTAATGTGGCGTGGGACGTGACTTCAGCCAGGGATATACGTATCTCTCAGAGCACACGGCTCTTCGACTCGCCGGATCCCAGCCTCAGTCTCGTTGACTATACGATGGTGGCTACGGGCACTGAGCGCGTAGCCACAAGCACCCTCAGCATATTGCTGGTGCGCCCCCCGCAATTGGAATATTTCACCGCCGACCCTACCGTCATACCGGCGGGGGCAAGTAGCACCCTCTCCTTCAAGATTACAGGCACGGGGGAGTGCATCATGGACGGCGCTACCATGCCTATCCCGCCCGATGGCCTCGGCAGCGTGGTGGTAACGCCACCCGACACGCACATCTACATGCACTGCGTTGAGAACGCGGCGGGGCGCACCTGCCGCTCGGTCAAGATAACGGTCTTACCCGCCGGTACGGCCACACCCGTGCCACCTGTCGCTACTATTCCTCCCGTAGTCCCGCCGACAGCCACACGCGTACCGCCCACCGTACCACGCCCGACAAATACGAAGGTTCCAACTTCAACGCCGCGTCCGACGGCTCCTCGCCCTACCTCGACGGCGGTGCGGCCTACCTCTACACCCCTCCCTCGCGCGACTGCGACCCGGACTGCGACCGCTACCAATACGCGGCCGCCAACTGCTACACCTACATCTACCCCTACTCCTTCATTTACCTCAACGCCCACCGCCACATACAGCCCAACGTATACGCCCACGTCCACGCAAACACCCACATCCACGAGGACGTTCACAGCTACCCGCACTCCCACCAATACTCGCACACCCACCCGCACGGCTACCCCAACGTGCGCTCCTAGCTATGTGATTACGAGAGACACATCCCCCGCCGTTGGCATACAATCCCGGACCGATACGGGCAACCACTGCGACGACTGCGTGACTACCATTACCCTGCCTTTCCCGGTCCAGTTGTACGACCAGGAATTCGACAGCGCCATAGTTGGCTCTAACGGCACTTTGAGCTTCACGAACAGCAATGCCCTCCCTGACAATGAGTGCCTCCCCACTTCAGACCTGGAGTTTGTTATCTTCCCATACTGGGACGACCTCGATACCAGGCGGACGGAGGGGTATGCGCGTGCGGGCATATATACAGAGCTCGACCCGCAACCAGTTTGGAGGCATCTTCAGCATAGAGTGGGATGCTATGAACAAGACAGCCCTAAAGCCGGTCGAGTTCGTGCTACGCTTCTACGAAAACGCGTCGCGGTTCGATATAGTCTACGTGCGAGATGAGGGGTTAGGCGGTTCCTCGGCCACGATTGGAGTCGAGGAGGCGTTCGATCCAAACTCAGGGTTCGGGCGTTACACTCAATTTTCGTGCAATACGCGTAGCGTCGCCGTCCGCACGCGGCTCACCTTCACCTATAGACCGTGCGGCACTCCTACGCAAGTCCCCATACCTCGCGTAGAAGGCAGGGATGGATCACTTGTCAATTCAGAGGGAGGACTCTTGACCGGCGATTTGCCTATTTTCAGTAATACATTGCTGGAATCAGGTGAGCAGAAAGTAGTTAATGGATGTATAATAGGCCAATAGTATCTCACGTTTGGATATGCCTCACGGCTCTTTCCGTGTGAGCTTCAAAATATCTATTTAAGAACGAACTCCTCCGGGGACCGGGATTGTTCTTAGATTTCAAGGAGTGGATGTATAGACATCCATACATATCCTTCCCTGGTGGACACATAATAGAACTGCATTGTAGCTGAGGTGACGTGATGGCTAACAGTATAGGGCTACAGATGGATAACGCCCAGCTAAACCTAGCTCCGGGCGAAAACGCCGTTGTGCGCCTGACCCTGACCAATTCGGGGGACGTGGTAGACGCGTTCAGCATCACGGTCATGGGCCTGGACCCCTCCTGGTATACGCTCTCTGCGGGCGAGGTAAAGCTCTTCCCCAGGGACCAATCCGCCGTCACCCTCGAAATCCACCCGCCCCAGGCAGGCACTCGCCCGTTGGCGGGCTTCTACCCATTCACGGTGATGGTCATCTCCCGCGATAACCCTACGGCGCAGGCTACCGGCCAGGGGATGATAAACCTCTCCGCAGCGGGTGGGTTGGCGCTTGATTTGCAGCCCCGCACCATATCGGGCCGCCAGGGTCTCTACGCTATAACCCTCTCCAACGCAAGTAACGCCCCACGCACGACGGTTCTCGCCCTCAGCGACCCCGAAGAGGCTCTGCAATTCACCCTGGGCACGCCAGGCATACGCGAGGGTGAAGTAGCGCAAGCCGATGTTTTCGCTGCCCCCACCACCTCCGGCTATACGAACGGCTCCTACGTAACTCCACCCCCCTTCGGGGAGGTCACAGCCAGAGGCAAGGGCGTCCTGGAGCACGAGATCGAGCTCGCCCGCATCCTCTACTACTGTGATCCCTGTCAGGGTCAAGCCTCTCAAACTGGTGTGGACGGGCAGGGAGCGTCCCTTCCCATTCAATGTGGGCGCGCACCCCCCCGGCGTGGAGTGGGAGGCGGCTGAAGCCCAGATGGTCGAGGGGCGGTTGGCGTACCGGCCTATATTCGCGGCCTGGATGGGGATGCCAATGGCGGCGCGACGTGCCCTCCTGCTCCTCATACCTCTGCTTATACTCGCCTGCCTACTCTTCTTGCTCCTCAGGCCGCAGGACAAGCCCGGTTTGAGCGCGGCGGCCCAGACTGCTACCGCGCAGGCCCTCTCGGTATCGCAGACCCAGACCGCCCTGGCAGCAGGACTCTCCCAGACGATGACTGCGGTGGCTAAGGCGAACGGGGGCGACGTAGCGGCGGCCAACGCTACCCTCACAGCCCTGGCGCAATCTGCCTCCGCAAACCTGACCGCTACCGCAATCGCGGGGGGCGTGGGAGGGACCGGCGATGGGGCGGCCATCATAGACAGGTTCTATCTCAAGCTGGGGGACGCCAACGCCACAGCCACGCCCATTGGAGGGGGCATCGCGGGGTCGGAGACGAGCCTGCAATACAACGTATCAGGCGCGATGGCCGTGCGTATGAACCAATCATCCCGACCTTTCCAGGCACCAGGGTTTGAGGATGCCAGCGTAATCGACTTCAGGTTGGTGGCTACCGGCACCAACCAGCTTCCGGTGACTCGCACGCTGAGCGTGCTGGTGGTGCGCCCGCCCTTGATAACCAGCTTCGATGGTTCGCCTCTCACTATCAGCCCCGGCGACAGCACTACTCTCCTCTGGCAGGTGCTGGGGACGAAAGATGTGACTATTGACGGCATCCCCGTTAGCACTACGGGCGCGGATGGCAATGGTCAGATTGGCGTCCAGCCGACGGGCACTCGGCGCTTCATCATCTGTGCGAGCAACCCGGTCGGCACGGTCTGCAGATCGGTTGTCGTAACGGTACTGCCGCCGGGCGCTCCCACACCCACTCCCATACCTCCCACCCGCGTGCCCACGGCAGTGCCCACGACGGCGGTGCCCATAGTCACAGCCACCGCCTGCACCGAAGAGTACTCCGTTACCGAGGAAACGGAGGCGACCGTTGTACCGGGCCTGACCCCGGTGACAGGCTCGCAGTGCGACGATTGCGCGTCCACGGTGATGCTCCCCTTCCCGTTCCAACTGTACGACCGGGTATTCGACAGGGTGTCGGTCGGCTCCAACGGCACGCTCAACTTCGCATCTACAACCAACCCCTCGTCCGCCAACGCCTGCCTGCCCGCCGCGACCAGCTTTGACTACGCTATATTCCCGCACTGGGACAACCTGACGACTGTGGGCGCGAATCGCGGCATCTTCACGCGGGTAGACGGCGACGCTCCCAACCGCATCTTCACTATCGAGTGGCGGGCCGCCTACGTGGTAGCGAACGCTCCCAGCGGCACCGCTAACTTCGAGGTGCGGCTATTCGAGAACGCCCCCGACCAGCGCTTTGAAGTGATTTACGGCGCGTTGACCCAGGGCGGTAATAGTGCGACCATAGGCGTGCAGCGCGATACCGGCAGCCACCGCACGCAATACTCCTGCAACACATCCAATAAAGTGTCGCAGGGCCTCAAGCTGATATTCACCCTCCCCTGCGGCGGCTCAGGCACGGGCAATCCTCCGTCCTCTTGCGCACCCAGCGTTGTCACTGTCAACATAGAGGATGGGACATTCTCGCCACGCAATATTATCATCACTCAAGGCTCGATTATCACCTGGGTCAATCTGGATTCGGACAGCCACAAGACGGTTGGCCCTGATGGTCTATGGGCTAGCGGCACCCTCGCCCCTGGCCAGACTTTCACGACCACCATCAACATGCCAGGCGTATATTACTATAGCTCCACGCTGGACCAGAGTCTCACCGGCAACATCACGGTGGTCTCTTGCACGCCCACGGCCACGCCTTCGAGTACCTTCACCAGCACTCCTACATCACCCAATACCAGTACGTCTACCCGCACCCCAACCGTTACGGGCACCCCGCCCACGAATACGCCAACCAGCACGGCTACCATCACAGGTACTCGACCTACCAGCACATCTACTGTCACTGGCACGCCGCCTACGAACACGCCGGTCACTACGTCTGTTGCCACGCTCACGGGCACCCCCACGAAGCCTCTGGGCGGCACCACCACAGCCACTCCCTCCGGCCCTGGCGGGAATCCATGTACCACAATCCAATCTATCACCGGGTCTATTACGCCTGCCGATTCAATCCAGGTCGGACGTGTAGGTTTGTACGACAGGCCCAGTACTTGCGCGTTGGCGGATAATTGCCTGCCGCAGCCCGACTCCTTCCCGCGCCATTACGACAACTACACGTTCACCAACGGTGATAGCGTAGCCAGGTGCATCACGGTGCGGGTCAATGCAGAGGACTGCGGCGGCGCGGGCGTGATGAGCGTCGCGTATCTCAGCGGCTTTGACCCGAACAACGTCTGCCTGAACTTCCTGGCGCAGGGCGGTCCACCCTCGAACCAATACACATACTCATTCATCGTGCCCGCCGGGGCTACCTACGTGGTCGTGGTGCATGAGTATGCACCTAACGGCGGTTGTGGCGAGTACTCGATAGATGTGGCGGCGTGCATTAACTCCACCCCAACGCCATCACCCGCGACACCGAGAGCGACTAACGAACCGCCGCCTCCATTCGCCAGCAATACTCCTCGCGCCAGTAACACACCAGTGACGCCCAGTGCCACGCCCACCGCATGTGTGCGCACCCTATTCTTCGAAGGGTTCGAGAGTGGTACTCTGGGCCAGTTCACCTCAGTAGTAGCTCAATGCGAGTCTGGTAGTTGTGCCTGGAGTCCTTCCAGCGCAACTCCTCACTCAGGCACATGGTCTGCCTTTGCGCGTAACTTCGACACCATATCGGATGTGCAACTTACCCTTACAGGGACCGTAGTGCCTGAGAGTGGCTCCACTCTCACATTCTGGCATAGATACTCCTTAGAAGGAAGCTTCGATGGTGGAGTGCTGGAAGCTTCTACTGATGGAGGCGCTACCTGGACAGACATGGGTTCCAACATCCTCTCAGGGGGATATAACGGCATTATCGGAACCCCCGACAATCCTCTGGCAGGCAGGCGGGTATGGACACGCGATAGTGGAGGATACATACAGACTGTAGTCAACCTGACCCCTTATACTGGACAGAGCCTGCGCTTCCGCTTCCGACAAGGCACAGACAGCGCAGGATCAGCACAAGGCTGGCGTGTGGACGACATCAGCATCACCGTTCCAGGGCCATGTGTTACAAGCACCGCCACCAACACACCTGTGGCTGCCACAGCGACGGCTACATGTGTGCCTGCCCTCCTCTCCGAAGGGTTCGAAAGTGGTACTCTGGGCCAGTTCACCTCAGTGGTATCCACATGCGTGGCTGGTAACTGCGGCTGGACCCCTTCCAGCGCCACTCCTCACTCAGGCACGTGGTCTGCCTTTGCGAGTAGCTCCTCCAACGTTTCGGACGTGCAGCTTACCCTCACAGGGACCGTAGTACCTGAGGCCGGCTCCACTCTCACATTCTGGCATAACTACAACTTAGAATTTGAGTATGATGGTGGAGTGCTGGAATATTCCACTGACGGAGGCGCTAGCTGGTCAGACATGGGTCCCTCCATCGTCTCAGAAGGGTATAATGGCACTCTCCTAACCAGCACAGGCAATCCTCTAGCAGGCAGGCAGGCATGGACAGGCACCAGTAACGGATATGTACAGACTGTAGTCAACCTGACCAATTATGCTGGACAGAGCCTGCGCTTCCGCTTCCGACAAGGCACAGACATCTCAGGAGGGGGAACGGGAGCAGGTTGGCGTGTGGATGACATCCGCATCACCGTTCCAGGGCCATGTGTTACAAGCACCGCCACCAACACAGTTGTGGCAGCTACAGCTACAGCAACAACGTGCTCGACGAACTACACTTATACGACGACGTCGGGAGCGACAATCGTACCTGGAACATTAGACATAGATAATCATGGCGATAACGTCATTACGTTGATTACCTTACCATTCCCTTACACCGTGTATGGGCAGAGCTTCACGACGGTGAACGTAAGCTCCAACGGCAACTTGCAGTTCAACAGCGCCATCACTGGCCTGAACGACTTTATCAATGACTGTCTGCCGGTTACCAACAGAGCATACAGCTACACCATCTATGCCTTCTGGGACGACCAGATTACCACTCCCGCGGGCAAGGGTATCTTCACCTCTGTGACTGGAGTAGCACCAAATCGCATATTCAACATTGAGTTCCGTACCTGCGGCTTCAGCACCGCTACCACCTGTGCAGCGGGCACAGACTCCAACTACGAGATACGATTGTACGAAGGGCAGACCAGGTTCGACCTGATCTATGGAGTGATGGGCCTGACGGGTTCCAGCGCCACCACAGGTATACAGAGGGACGCCAGTACCTATGCCCAGTACTCATGCAACACCGCGATAGCGGCTGGGACGATGGTGACAGGCACGCTAGTCTCTTGTGCTACCTCCACTCCTGTGCCTTTCAGTGCCACGCCCACTGCGACCTCTACTGCCATAGCCTCGGCAATACCTACTATTTGCTTGTTACCCAACTTCACGGTCATAACCTCCACAGACACCATTGTAGAAGGCTTTCCGACGTATGTGCCGTGTGAGGGCTTTAACTGTACGGCCCCAATTACTCTGACTTTCCCTATCAGCTTATACGGGCAAACCTTCACAAACGCAATTGTAGGGGAGAATGGCACTTTAGGCTTCGTATCGAACTCAAATCCGCCCACACCAGGCTGTCTGCCCGACTCCAATTTCGACTACGCAATACTCCCACTGTGGCGAGATCTTTAACTTTTCATTCGCTGGTAGCATAAGGACTTCGGTAACGGGTGTTGCACCAAACCGTCAGTACCATGTGGTCTGGCCCTATGACCTAGGAAAATTTGGAAGCTGGATCTTCGAAGTCCGCTTCTACGAGAACGCACCCAATGAGAGGTTTGACATTATTTATGGCCCCGGTATGGTCAACCTAAATAACGGTTCCAACTCAACCGTAGGCGTGCAACGAGACATAGGGAGTTTATCCACAGAGTACGTATGTAGCACCAATAACGGTGGCGTACTCACCAGCGGCCTGGCACTTATCTTTTTACGCGGGCCGTGCTTGAATAGCACACCCACGCCCACACCTACCCTCGGACCAATCGTCTCTCCCGGCCCCGGTGGTGGAGGCCCTGAGCCGCTCCCCACCGCCTCACCCACCTCTACGCCCGAACCGAGCGAGTCGTGCCGCCAGTGGATCAGGGATGACGGCCCCCAGACTTTCTCGTCCGACGGTACTATCGAGTTGGAGCTAGAAATACCGCTCGATGGGGTGATAGACACTATAAGCGTATCGAACCTCAGCATCACCAAAGAGGGTGCGGGCAAGCTAAATGGCTACCTGGTCTCGCCAGATGGGGTGCAGGTGGAGCTATTCCACTCGGTATGCCGCAACCGGGACAGCGATGAGCCTTTCCGCTGGCTGAACATCTCTCTATCGGACGAGGGGGAGATGCCCATACAGAGTATCTACTGCCAGAACGTTGTGAGGGGTGGGATTTTCCGGCCCGACAGCCCCAGCAGTAGCGACGACGGCATCCTGGGCAAGCTGCGCGGGTCCATCGCGGCAGGCACCTGGAAGCTGGTTTTGAAGGGTGACGTGCAGGCGCTGGACTCGGTGCGCCTCGAAAGCTGGGGCCTCAACATCTGCGCCACCGGCACGACGATGCCCGCCAACCGGGCTATCTCAGGCACGCAGGATAGCAACCTCGCACTGCTTCTTGCTATAACTGTAGTCACTGCCGCCCTTGCCACCGTCGGCGCGCCCCTGGCCTGGTCCAGGGCGCGTGGAGTGATGTTTGTGGACGATGGACGATAGATTTCACCGCAGAGACGCAGAGACGCAGAGGCGCAGAGGTTTATTGAGGATTTACGCATCACGTTTCAGCATCTATCGTCTATCGTCTGTCGTCTAAATCTAAAATAGGAGAATGGAGAGAACTATATGATGCAACCCCCATCGGCCAGTAGCGAACCAGTTGTCGTTCAGCTAACACCCCCTGCGATCCAGATAGCAGCAGGCTCCGCGCCCGTGGAGATTACAGCTAACATACGCAACGCTGGCGCTACCGTAGACCAGTACAGTATAGAGCTGGAGAACCTTGACCCGACGTGGTATACGATCACGGAGCAGAGCGTGGCGCTCTTCCCAGGTGACAGCGCGCCCATCGTGATACGCATCCACCCGCCCAAGTCGAGCAACACCCGCGCGGGCAACTACAAGTTCATCGTGCGCGCTCGCTCGCACGCCGACCCCTCACTCGTCGGCACGACCAAGGGAGAGATTCAGGTTGGGGGTTACACTAACTTCCAGGTTGAGCTTGCGCCCAAGAAATTCACCGGGCGCAAAGGTAAGTATCGCCTCAATATCGCCAACGGTGGCAACAGCGATGCGCAACTGGAGCTAACAGGTCGAGACCCCGAAATCGAGCCTCAAATACGGGTTTCGGCCCTCCAACCCCACCGTGAACGCAGGTGGCCGCCAGGTGGTGCCCGTCACCGTGAAGCCGCCCGGCATCAAGCTGGTGGGGCAGCAAACCAGCCACAGGTTCTCCATACTCACTCGACCCGTTGACGGCGACGAAAAGGACGCCAAAGAGGTGCAGGGCGAGCTGGTCCACAGGCCGGTCTTCCGAAGCTGGCGCTGGCCCATCATACTCGGCGCGCTCTTTGCCCTCTTCCTCTGCTTCATCCTCGTCAGGCCGCAGATAAACCCATGCTCGAGAGAGTTCTTCATGTTCCCTGCGCCGAATGGCATATCGTCTGCCCGCTTTTACTATGGCATCCTCTGCGACAACTACGATTTGTCACTAGGTGGCCCGAAGCGTCAGGCACTCTCCGAGCAGGAGTGCGGCACTGCTGCGGGCTTCGCGGAGATACGCAAAGAGCATAACGAGCTTGTAGGGAGTTGCACCGAATCCGAATATTATGATAGCCTGGGCAACTCGCACCAAAAAACTCAGAAGGGGCAACTACTGTACATACCGAAAGGAGGCACCTCCAACATATACTTTGTAAGTGACGATGGGACTATGTACACCTTTGTCCCTGAGTCTGGTAGCCGGGGCTTCGAAAACACGAAGCCGGTGAAGATAGAAAGCGTAAAGAGCAAATAACGGGCAGGTCGCATGGCAAAACAATCCACTACAGAGCAAACCGCGCCACCACCTGATTCCAAGGCGTCCCCACCACAGAGGGAGGCTTCACCTCTCGCCGCGCTCCTCGCCGACCTGCGTATCCTCGATGGGCGGCTGCATCGTGCCGTAGAGCGGGTGCGCGCCACCATCACGGGTGACACCGACCCAGGCAATCGCGGCCTCCTGATCGAGGAGAGCGACGTTGAGGGGTGGTTGAGCAACCTTGGCAGCGTTCACGCCTCTAAGGTGTCATCTGGGGAAGGCGGTGGTGTGGTTTCCGCGCAACACGTCGGCCAGCCCGGCGGGAGGCTGTACGCCCTCAGCTACCTCTTCGGCCTGGGGCCGTTCGAGCGCGCTACCGTCCTCACGGCCCTCGCCCCTGAAGTAGAGCTTGATTACGCGAACCTCTACGCCTACGTCCACGACGACGTTACCAAGAAATACCCTACGCTTGACCTGGTGGTGAGCCTGTGGTGCGATACCGTAGCTGAGCGGTTAGAGACACGGCGACTGCTTGGGCCTGAGGGGACGCTGCGCCGCCAACTTCTGCTATCCATAGACAACTCTTCTACCCAGCATACTTCCCTCCTCGCGCGGCCCCTGGCGCTCGACCCGCGAATAGCGGCTTTCTTGCTTGGGGCCGACGAGCCGGACCACGCCCTGGCGGGGGCCGCCCGCCTCTCCCGGCCTGCTATGCAGGATATATCGAAGGGTAGCCAGGCGGTTCCCGACAAGCAGGTAATGAGCCTGGCGCAGGTGGTGATGACTCTCCTCTCGCCTCAATCTCAGCAGACCGAGAACGGTGCGGCTGCTCAACCTCGCCCGCGACGCGGCCTCGCGGTCTGGATGCGCGGGGCAGAGAGCCGGGGTAAGCGCAATACCGCCGAGCAGCTTGCAGCCGTGCTGGGTGCGCCTCTGCTCACCATAGACGTGGCGGTTATGATGGCGGCGTCAGGCAACGCTCGCTCCAGCATCTATCGCGCCCTGCGTGAAGCTCGCTTGCAGGGGGCAATCGTCTATTGGACCGGGGCGGACGCTCTCTTTGAGCGCCCGGAGGGTAACACCGGCCCTGACCTGGGGAAAGAACTGAGCCGCGTCATGGCCGACTGGTACGGCTGCGCTCTCTTCGATATCAAGACGCAGCCTCCGCTGCACATCCCATCCGGACCTGTGTCGATAGAGCTTGACTTTCCCGCTCCGTCCAACGAGCAACGTGGCTCACTCTGGGAGCGTGCGCTGGGTGGGAAGTCGCGCCTTGCCGCCGACGTGAACCTCCCCTTGCTGGTTGGCGCGTTCCGCCTCGCGGGCGACCAGATCGAGGCCGCAGCAGAGAGCGCGCGGCAGGCAGCCGCGTGGCGTGCCGTCTCGTCCGGCAACGGCGAGGATGCCAGGATCACCATGCACGATCTCCTGGTAGCGTGCCGCACGCACTCCAACCAGAGCCTCGGTATGCTGGCCCGCAAAATCACACCGCATTATACGTGGAATGACCTGGTGCTCCCTCCTGACCGCCTCGCGCAGCTACACGAGATGTGCCACCACATCCACTCATGGCCCACTGGTGTTCGAGACCTGGGGCTTCGGGCGCAAGCTGGCTCGCGGCAAGGGGCTGAACGTCCTCTTCGCAGGGCAGCCCGGCACCGGCAAGACGATGGGCGCGGAGGTGATAGCCACCGACCTCGGCCTGGAGCTATACAAGATAGACCTATCGAGCGTGGTCAGCAAGTACATAGGCGAGACCGAGAAGAACCTGGAAAAGATATTCAACGAAGGGCCAGACCTCCAACGCTATCCTCTTCTTCGACGAGGCCGACTCCCTCTTCGGCAAGCGTAGCGCGGTCAAGGACAGCCACGACCGCTACGCCAACATCGAGACCAGCTACCTCCTGCAGCGCATGGAAGAGTACGACGGCATCATCATACTGGCGACGCAACCTGCGCAAGAACATGGACGACGCCTTCATCCGCCGCCTGCATGGCGCGGTGGAGTTTCCCATGCCGGAGGAGCCTGACCGCCTGGAGATATGGCAGCGCACCTTCCCCGCCGAGGCACCAGTCGCGGACGATATTGACCTTCCATTCCTCGCCGCGCAGCTCAAGCTGAGCGGAGGCAATATCAAGAATATCGTGCTGGAAGCGGCCTTCCTCGCGGCGGAGGCGGGCACGCCCATTAGCATGGCCCACCTGGTACGCGCTACCCGCCGCGAGCACCAGAAGATAGGCAAGCTCTTCCACGACAGCGACTTTGGGCAATACGCCCACCTCTTAAGGGGAGATGACCTGGAAGATTGAGCATTTTAGTCTTAGACTTAACGCTTGCTTAACTCTGATTAGCTATATTATTATTCAAAAGTAATCCCAGGTTACTTGTAGATATGCGTTATAGCAGAGGACTCTGCGACGGCCCAAGCTCAGCAAAGGGAGAAACTGAAATGTCAGATACCTTCGGCAACAGCGAGCACGACGAGCGACGCTCTACTCACATCCACGAGCACCAGTCACCACAGCCGGAGCGCGAACCCGGCCTGCTGGTAGGGGGAGAGGAAAAGATAGTTTACTCCAGCGCCTTGCTGGGAGATAACAAGCTGGAGGGGCGCGGCAACGCTCCTGTCCGCACTACCGTGATGCAGACCGCGCAGAAGACGCACGGTAACCGCGCCGTGCAGCGCTTCTTGACCGCACAACGCTCAGCCGCTGCCACTGCCGAAGCGGAGATTGACGACTTCCTGGCTAAGCGCATCGAGGCCAAAGCTGGCAGCGGTGGGGTATTGGACGAGTCCATCAAGGCTAAGATCGAAGCGGGCATGGGTGCCGACCTGTCGGACGTGCGAGTGCATACTGATGCAGAGGCCGACCATCTTGCCAAATCGATGAGCGCCACCGCATTCACCACCGGCAGCGATATCTTCTTCCGAGAGGGCGCGTTCAACCCTCACACGCCCGACGGGCTGCGCCTACTCGCGCATGAGGCCACTCATACAATCCAGCAGGCGGCAGGGCCTGTAGACGGCACGCCCTCCGCGGGTGGCGTCTCTATAAGTGACCCCTCCGACAGCTTCGAGCAGATGGCTGAGAGTGTCGCGGATGCCGTCGCGTTAGGGGCTGAAGGTCCGGTGGCAGGTGACAGGAGCGTTCAGCGTCTGGAGGAAGAGGCACCTACGGCCGTGCAACGCCTGGCCGTGCAGCGCTTGCCCTTCCCGGGCGGAGGTCCCTTCTATAACCCTACCCCCAACATACCTCTTCCTTTCCACTCGATGCCGGGCGGGGGTACAGGGATGGGCTGGCAGCCACCAGGGAGAGGCGAAGCTCCGGGTCCCTGGGCGTACTATAAGGGCAACGAACAGGGCGGCGTAGAGGGGGGCTTCGGAGCCTTCCACGGCGAAGGTGATATAGCAGGTGTGCCCGTAGTGGACGACCTCCTCTACGCGAGAGGCCAGCTTGGCGCGTGGGACGACGGCCAGGGCGGCACTCGCTACGGCGCGGGCGGTAACGCAGGCGTCGCCAACTTTAGCATCAACGAGGGCGGGTTGGTCTCCGGCCAGGCGGAAGCCCTCACCGCCAGCGCCGAGGCTAGCTGGGGCGACAGCGGCGCGACATTGGGCGCGCAGGCCACCCTCGTTGGCGGCTCGATGACCTTCGGCAACGAAACGGCGGCGAGCAACACCGACGAAAGCGTGCGCCTCGGATTGAGTGAAGGAGTAGGTCTGGCGGGTCGCCTCCACTGGGGAGATAAGGACAAGGACGGCCAGGCTATGTACGGCCTCGGCGCTGACTTCGGACCCTTCTCGTTCGACATAAAGAGCGAGGACCCTCTACGCACCCTGGCGCGGACCGCGATGGGTCCGATGGGGAGCATGGTAGGCGATTATCTCCTCCCAGGCGGCAACATGACCAACACGGCGGGCGAGTACGCGGGCCAGGCGTGGGATGCGGCTAAAGAGTACGGTGGCGCGGCCCTAGACACCATTTCCGACTATGGCAACCAGGCATGGGAGGGAGCTGGCGAGTTGTGGGACAGCGCAAAGGACTATGGCAGCCAGGCCTATGACACGGTGGCTGGAGGATTGAGCAGCGCATACGATACTGCTTCCGATTACGCAAGCGGCGCCTATAACACGGTTGCCGGGGGATTGAGCAGCGCTTACGGCACAGCCTCCGACTATGCGAGTAGCGCCTACGATACGGCCTCTGCCTATGCAAGCGGCGCTTACGATACGGTCAGTGGTGCTGCCTCAGATGCTTACGACTCAGTCAGTGGCGCCGCCTCGGACGCCTATGATTGGCTCACTGACTGGTGATATAGAGAAGGCATGTGCAGCCCGTAGGGGCGTGGCGACGCCACGCCCCTACACTGACATTGTGTCATAACTTCTCGTCGGGAAAGCGGGGGGCAGCTAAGCAGGATGTCTACGCAGCGACTCGCATGAAGCTATAGAAAAGGCGCGGCGGCGCGCTAAAGAGCGTGCGAAGAAAGCTGAGCGAGGTCTGGAAGGGACGGACTCGGAACTTCACCCTCGAATCTCCCTCCGTATTTCTGCCATCTCATTTCCGATCCCTTCTCGGTGACAGCCGCCTCGATGCGAGCAGCAACGCCTCTATGCGTGCCGAGGTGATGCAGAGCGCCCAGAAGACGCATGGCAACCGCGCCGTGCAGCGCTTCCTGCAAGTCCAACGCTCCCCTACCTATGCCGAGGAGGTCACGGACGACAAAATTGCCCAGCAAATATCGTCCAAATCGGGCACGGGAGAGAAATTAGACGATCCGGTGCGCGACCAACTGGAGCGGGATCTGGGCACAAACCTGTCCCATATGCAGGTGCATACCGACGCGGAAGCCGATCACATGGCGCGCTCGGTAAAAGCCGCGGCCTTTACCAGCGGGAGAGACACCTACTTCCAGGCAGGCTCCTTTGATCCACGAAGTGCCGAAGGGCTGAAGCTATTAGCCCATGAGGCCGCTCACGTCATGCAACAATCAAAAGGGCCTGTGGACGGCAAGCCCATAGATGCGGGCATCACCCTCAGCGACCGCTCTGACACTTTCGAGCAGGAGGCGGAGCGCATCGCCGATGAGATGGAGTCGAAGCAAAGCCACGCGGGCGAGGGAGATCAAGGGGGAGAGCCTCACACCCACGAACAGGTGCAGCGAAGCCAGATGGAAGAGGCAGTCCCGACTTTATTCAACTCCTCAACTCTATTTGTGCAGCGTGCCATGCAGCCGTATGGTAACCGCGCCGTGCAGCGCTTCGTACAGCGTAGCGTGCCCGTGCAGCGGTGTGGTGATACTCCTTGCGGATGTTCTGCCGAGGAGAAAGTCAATCACGCCCTCCACGACCACGAAATGGCACCTGTGTCTCGCATGGCCGACCTCGCCTGGGCTGAAATGCCTGTGCAGAGGTCGCTACCCGTGCAGAGACAACCGCAGTCCAATTCTCAAGACCCCGACTACAAGCATGCCCCTGCTGATCCCCGCTACACGAGCGCCAAGCGTGGCGACGGCTACATTGGTCCTGGCAAGGGCGGGGGCTTGCAAGGTCTTGTCTCGTATGGGTGCTACTGTGGACCTGGCGGCGACCCCAAAACCGGCAGCCGGTGTGGGGAAGGCGCGGACCCGATTGACGAGATTGACGAAGCGTGCAAGAAGCACGACGACCAGTATACTAGGGAGGGCATCGACTCCGGTAACATTCCGGGCAAAGCGAATATGTGGACGAGCCGCAAGGGCTTGCTCGGTGTGGCGAATGAGGACCGCGAACTCATGGAGAGCGTAGATAAAGCGATGGACGAGAACCCGGGCGGCTACACCCCGTCCGCACGCATTTTTGGGCAGGGCCTCAAGGGTGTTTTTGGGGCACGTGTGGGCGTATCGGACGCCGTGAACTTTGGCATAGACAAATATGGTGAGGCGAAAAAGGGCCTCACGGGCGCATACGACGACGCTACCAACTGGGGCATCAATAAGGCAAGCGAAGCTAGGAAGGGTATAGGGGGCTTCGTGGAGAGTGCTTCAGAGTGGGACTCGGCGGGTGACGTTGCTGGCGGACTTTTGGGCGGGGCCGTCGACGCTGCGAACTGGCTCGGCAAGACCGGAAGTGAAGCATTTGGCGGTGCAACCGAAGCGCTGGGTAGTGCGGGGAGATGGCTCGGCAACACTCTCGGCGAAGCAGATAAGGGCGTTGGCAAAGCAGTGCTCGGTATGGGTACGTGGGGCCTTGAGACGGCGGGCACTCTAGCCAATGTAGGCCTTGACCTCGCAGGGCGCGGTATAAGCGCCGCGGGGGGCCTCGCAGGGCGTGGTATAAGTGCTGTGGGGGGCCTCGCAGGGCGTGGTATAAGCGCCGCAGGGAGCGCGATTGAGAATGCTGCTTGTGCCGTGTGTAGGGGGGCAGGTGACGCCGCCAGTGCCGTTGGTGGCGCGGTAGGTGGCGCCGCCGATTGGGTTGGTGGCGCGGTAGGTGGCGCCGCCGATTGGGTTGGTGGCGCGGTGGGCGGCGCGGGGGGCGCGGTGGATCGCGCCGCCAGTGGCGCTGCAGATTGGATTGATGACACAGCTAAGGGCGCGTGGGATAGTGTCACTTCATGGTTCTAGCAACTTAGAGCGCATTCAGGCATAGGACGAAGGACGAAGGACGAAGCGGGCTGCTAAGATGCCTTGACATCTGCTCTTACACTGTATACTAAGAACAGTAATGATGTACTAAGAATCTCGCGTAACGAAGCACATCTCTCCCTGTCATTCCGAACGTAGTGAGGAATCTCCGAGCTTGCCAGGTGGATAGATTTCCAGATTCCTCACTTCGTTCGGAATGATACTCTTTGTACATTCGTTCTTACATACGCTATCAAAGGAGAAGACGGAGGCCATAGGATGCCGGGTGAACAAACCAGAGAGACAGAGGACTCGAAAGCCCGAAATCGAGCCGCTTCTGACGAGCCGCTGGCCCAATACGACAGTTCACGCTTGATAGCTGAAGATGGTGGCATTTATTCAGCATCACTGCTGGCTGACCCTGCGCTGAGGGGCAGCGCAAACAGCCCCATCCGCGCCGCTGCCATGCGCCAGATGCAGAAAACATATGGCAATCGCGCCGTGCAGCGTTTCGTCCAACGCACTCTTAGCGTGCAACGCGAGGATGACGAAGAAGATTTCGTACCACGCTTCACTCCCTTCCCGCCGAGCCTCGATATGTCTATGGGTTCTGTGGACGCAAGCGTCACTCCGGGCGGGCCTGGGCTTAGCTACGAGGGCGGGCCCTTACACGCAGGGGCCGACTTTGGTTGGGACGGGCAGGTTGACCTGAACCTCGGCTATGGCAAGCCCCTTCTCCCCTGGAGGATGGACATCGACCCTTCGATGGCAGCAGGCGCGGAGGGCGTCAACAGCCTCATGAACAACCCATGGCCCCCCTCTTCCGGCACTGTCAATAAGCTCTTCGGGATGGCGGGCAGCCTGGGTGATATAGCGGGCGCGGGCGAGCCTAGCCCTTACAATTGGGGCGTAGGCGTCGAGGGTAAGTTGAGCTCTGAAGAGCAGCGTATCATGCTAGGTGTAGGGACCAGCTTCTAGTGCCGACGCAGAAAGAGGCCGTATGGCTCGCCTGCAAGCCCAAGACCTGCTGCTATAACGCTTTCGTGCTGGTAAGCGGGCGTGATGTGTGGCGCATATCGCGCGCCCTGGACACTCCCCCTTCAGCCTTCCTCATCTATTTCCAATCCTCTGAGTGGCGGCCCGACACTTTTATCCTTGATCGTTCCGGGCGACAGTTTCGCCTCGCCCTGGCGAAGCAGCCCGCTACCAAGCGCCGCAAGACCCCTCCTCCCTGCATCTTCCTGATGCGCACTCGCAACGGGCATCACAGGTGCGGCCTCGGCGACTTGCGCCCCCAGGTGTGCAAGACCTTCCCGGTAGAGTTGGTCGGCCAGGTCCTGTGTATTCCGGGCAAGACAGGATGCGCCTGCCGCACGTGGTCCCTCGCCGATGTAGACCTGGAGGAGGAGGCAGCGGCGGTCCAGGTCAAGCTTGGCGATTTCCAGGAGTACAGCGAAGTCGTGGCCCTCTGGAACTCCTACGTCGCTTCAGCGCCGGAAGACGCCCACTTCGACTTTTTCTCTTATTGCGACTTCCTTTTAGAGATATACGATGGGATAGCGCGGAACGAGGCTCAAGGTCCAGGGTCAGAAGCCCCAAGCCTGGCCCCTAATGGTGTGAGTGTGGGGGAGTTAGTCTCAGAGGAGCGAGCATGACTGCCTCTATCGAGAATGAGAGTGATGCGGCGGGCCTGGCGGAAGCCATCGCTAACCCGCCCTGCCATAACTGCCAGGGAGCGTGCTGCCGCTCCTACATAGTGCCTGTCACGGGGTACGACGTCTGGCGCATCAGCACCAGCCAGCGCCTCGCGCCAGAGAGCTACCTGATAGCGGGCCACCAGAGGGAGGAGAACTCCGAGGGTTTCCTGCTCGACCCCGAAGGGAGGCCCTTCTTCCTGGCGCTGGACAAGAAAGGGCGCTTCAATCGCTACCAGCCGTGTGTATTCCTTATGAGCCTGGCTGGTGGACAGTACCGTTGCGGCATCTACCCCGACCGTCCGTCGGCTTGCCGGGTCTACCCAATGACTATGGCAAAGGGGGAAGTGCGTCTTTCCGATCACCTTATCTGCCCTACTGGTTCCTGGTCCCGGAGAGAGATCGAGCGGCCCACATGGCGCAAGGCCGTGAAGCGTACCTATATCGAGTTCGGACTTATATACAGAGGTGGTGTCGCGCTGGAATGCCCGTGTTGCCCACAGCCCCGGCCAGAGCTTCACCTTAAGTGAGTACCTGAGCTACCTGATGAACGCGCACGGCAGTCTCGTTCGCCTGGAGGAAGAGGTGGGAGAGGAGCAGATGGTTCGCATCGAGGCCACCTGGCCGACTCCTCCGCGCGTGGCGGGCAACCTGGACGAGATGATGATGTGCAGGGGTGATCTCCCCTGGCTCGACTTCCTGGTACGTGCCCGCGCCGAGATTGACCGCTTCTACCCGGAGATTCCCCCTCAGCCTCTCATATTCCCCATATCCTCATAGGGCGCACTCGGCGTCACCCCAGGTTTCAGCCTGATGATGGAATGACCCCTTCAAGTCTAAATCAAAATGAGCGCCGCAGGCGCTCATTTTGATTTAGGACCAACACTCTTATTAGGGTGTGTATCCTGTAGGGCAATGGCGCGCCATTGCTCTACGGCGTCACTGTTGCCGGTGGCTTACTTTGTAGCAATTCCCCCTTGTGCCAGGGCGTGCCGAGCAAGGGCAGGAGGAAGCGGTCGAGGCCTATCCACCCGGCGACCTTCCAACCGAGCAGGAGCATAATGCCCATGAGCAGCAGTATCGGGTTGGTGCTGGTCGAGCCAGTGAGAAGATAAGCCATGTTCATGAATATCCCCCCGAAGGCTGCGATGCCTACCAGCGCCCCCAAGATCAAGCCCAGACCTACCAGTAGCTCACCGAATACGATCACCTTCGAGAACCAGGTATGCGCGTTGTTGTCGTAAAGACCCTTTATGAACTCCATCCACCAATCGTAAGTAATTGTGGGCTTGGGAGCGGGCGCTCCAGGGGTTGCGGGAGTGAGGCCAAGAGACTTCTCCCAAAATGCGCGTATAGTAACCCCCGTTTCCATCCACTTCGGATCGTTGAACTTGTGCAGACCGGCGTCCAGCCAGCTCCAGCCGACGAAGAGGCGTACCGGCAGCCACAGGGCAGCTGAGCGCGTGTCTCGGAACAGGAAGTGAGCGAACCGCGGGTCCTCCACGTGGATGTCTCGCTCGGCTATCGGCACGCGTTCGTAGCGCGTCACACTGTACACTGCGGCTGCTGCCGAGGCAGCGCCTACGATGAGCAGCCAGAGCCACCCTCCCAGAATGTAGCCAAAGAACATGCCAAGGAGCGTGGCGATAACAACTATTACTATTGAGCTTCGCATTTTCATTGTAGGTTTCCTCCTTTATCGGCTATCCGTCTACGCTTCCTTTTAACGTCCCAAATGCGTGTTACGTACTGCTAACATCCATTAATATTATATGTGAAATATTTCACAAAGTCAATCGATCTAAAGACGGATTGTGGAAGCGATGTATTCCAGCGCCTCACCTGCGGGAGCCTCCACTTTCAGGGTAGCTTCTTTGTCGGCACGGGTAGGGCCGAGATTGAGAATGTAGACGGGCTTGCCATCCTCACGGGCGAGGCGCACCAGCCTGTACCCCGACCATACCGTGAGGGATGATCCGACCACGAGGAGGGCATCAGACTCCTTCACCACCTCGAAAGCTCTCTGCGTCACGGCGGGAGATAGCGGCTCACCAAAGAAGATCACCGCAGGCTTGACGAGACCGCCACACTGCGGGCATAGCGGCACGATAATGCCTTCGGCCTCTCCAGTCTCGTCGGCGGGGAGGCGAAGGTGGCGGTTCTCCCATTCGAGCCGGGCCTGGGTCTCCTTGCGCGGCTCTCGATGGTCGCACTCTATACACTGCACCGTGCTGTTCTCGCCGTGCAATTCGATTACTTTCCGGCTACCCGCTTTCGTGTGCAGGAGGTCCACGTTCTGGGTTACCAGATAGTGCAGCCTACCGGCGTGCTCCATCTCCGCCAGGGCGAGGTGCCCCTTGTTAGGTTGCGCATCGCGGAAGCGCCCGTAGCCGTTGAGGCTGCGCGCCCAGTACCGCCGCCGGATTGCACGGTTGCGCACGAAGTCGGCGTAATAAATGGGCGCTTGCTTTGACCATACTCCGTTGGGGCTTCGGTAGTCCGGTATACCCAACTCGGTGCTGATGCCCGCCCCCGTGAGCGCCACCAGCCGCCGTGCCTGACTCAACGCCTCAGCGAGGGGCGCGACTTTATCGGATATGTTTTGTATGTCATCCCTGGATGTCTGCTCTATCATAGCACTCTATTATATCAGGTCCAATTTCCAGGCAAGCAAAGAGCCGCCCCATGTTTGGAGCGGCTCTTTGTCGTTAGCTATGCCTTACGGTTCTTACAGTCTGAACTCGTCGTGTGCTCGTCGTCTGCGGGTCTTCATGCCTATTATCAGCAAGGCTGCGGGTATAGCGGCTATAGTGAGCAAGGCCATGAAGAAGTCTTCGGTCGCACCCGTCTTCGGTATGTCCCTTGGCGGCGTCGGTATAGGCATGGGTGTCGGAGCGGGTCCCTCGGTCGGATTTGTCTGTACGAATGGAGTCCTCGTAGCGGTAGCCGGCACGGTGGTCGCTGTTGGCGCTACAGGTGTATTAGTAGGCGTATTAGTCGGGATCGCCGGGGTATTCGTTGACACTACGAGTGTGTTAGTGGCTGTAGGCGTATTGGTCTCCACTACACGTGTATTTGTAGCCGTGGGCGTAGCTGTTTCAGTCTCTTCAACGGGTGGTGTTCTGCTAGGTCGTGGCGTAGGCGTCTCCACTTCTCGCGTGTTAGTGGCAGTTGCGGTGGCGGTTGGTGTGGTAGTGCAGACGTAGCATGGAGTAGCGGTGCGCGTAGCTGTCTTGGTAGCTGTCCGTGTGGCCGTCCTGGTATTGGTAGGTGTCGGTGTGTTGGTCTCAACCACACGTGTATTGGTTGGAGTAGGCGTATTAGTCTCAACTACCTTAGTTTTGGTAGGGGTGGGTGTATTGGTCTCGACTACGCGGGTATTGGTTGGAGTAGGCGTATTGGTTTCTACGACCTTGGTCTTGGTAGCGGTCGGCGTGTTGGTCTCCACCACTCTGGTGTTCGTTGCGGTAGGCGTGTTAGTTTCGACTACCTTAGTTTTGGTAGGGGTGGGTGTATTGGTCTCAACGACGCGGGTATCGGTGGCGGTGGGCGTATTGGTCTCTACCACCTTAGTCTTGGTGGCGGTCGGCGTGTTGGTCTCAACTACCGTGGTATTGGTGGCCGATGCCATGGGCGTAGGAGTCTTGGTTTTGACGTTGCAGTAGTCGTGGCCGCCATGCTTGTCGTCCTTCAGGCGCTCGCCGTAGCGCACGCCGCCTCGGAACGAGTGGATTACCTCGCCGCAGAAGGCGTCAGCCTGCCATGCGCAGTCGGGTAGGGCCACCGAGAGGGTGTGGGTCTCGCCGGGGGCTAACTCGTACTGCCAGTAATCATATATTTCCTGGTCCTCGATGTCCTCGTTGATCTTCTTGTAGCTGGCGATACCAACAAGATGGCTGCACGTTGCAGAGCGGTTGTAGAAGGTTGCTTGTATGCGAGTTCCGTTGTCCACAACCGTGAGATACTGGGTAAGTATCACATCTGATATGCAGTTGCAGCTTGCGGGCGTGGACGTGCTGGGGACGGTGGTATTCGTGGGCACCGCAGGCGTGGGCGTGGAAAGGTCGCAGTATGGCTGCCCGTGACTCTCTTCATCTCCCAGCAGGCGCTCACCGTAACGGGCGCCACCGGCGAGCGAGGTGAGCACTTCGCCATAGAAAGCGTCAGCCTGCCACGAGCAACTCGGTAGCTGCGCGGATAGATTAGCACTCTCGCCAGGTTCCAGGGTTCGCTGCTCATAGTCGAAGAGCACCTGGTTGTTAATGTGATTGTCAACCCTCTGGTAAGTAGCGATACCTACCAACTGGCTGCAAGTGCCATTGTTGCGTATTGTCGCCTCAGCGCGTCCACCTGCGACTCGCACGTACCCTACCAGCTCAGACGTCATCCTCGGGGTCGCAGGAGACGGTTGGGGTATTTGTAGGGACAGGCTCGGAGAGTGGGCCGTAGTTCAAGCTGAACTTTCCACTCCACTCACGATAAATCCGGCCTGATGCCCTGGTTACCCGGGCGTCGAGGTTAGAGGAGGTGGTATAGCTCGCTACGTCACCCGCTACCCCGCTGAGAGATACGTCCTCTACGGCCCCATTGTCCCACGTGACGCGGATCGCGGCGGGAGGATCACCCCCATTCACCTGGGTTATAGAGAATTCCCACTCGCTAGCCTGGTGGTCATAGCTGCTGACTTGCGCGGTGATGCTCTGTAAGGTCTTTTCCTGGGCAACGCCGTCGCTTGGAAGCCCGTTGGCTTTAGCGTACTGGACCTGCGCGCTATTCAGCGACGCAAGCATCTGCACGCTTACGGAGACCAAGGCGGCGATGACCAGTATCACCCCGATGACCAACAGGCCTCGCATCCCTTTCTTGGGTTTATGTATTGAAAACTTTGGCATAGCTCACTCCTACCAACTTCCTGTTTGCAGCCTTCTGCTATAGGAATTTACGACAACGACAGGACACGGATATCCATAGCTAACATGAGCGTTATTTCCTTTTTCGCCATGCTAGCAATGCTTATTATATCAGCCGGATGCAAGGAGTAGAATAACCCGTAAGGATTAAGTTTGTACTACTTCTTACGCGTGGCGCAGGCGTGCTCTAATACCTTTAGTCGGCGGCAGCGCATATATAAGATACCGAACCGGAAGCGGGGTGACATACCACTACGGTTGGAAAAGTATCAAAAAGAGGCTTCGGCGTAGCCGAAGCCTCTTTTTGATACTTTTCCAACTCCCCTTACCTCGTTCTGAAGAGGGCACTGTAGGTCCGGCCATCTACGAACTTTACATCTAGCCTGTAGCAACCTACCGTTGTGGGGGTCTGCCAGTTGTAAATGAACTGCTGGCCGCTGGTGTCATAGCGCAGGCTCGTCCCGCCCGTGCTGGTGGCTTCAACTGTATCTTCGGGCAGACTGGTGCAGGTTACGCCCGCGTAGCGCGGCCAGCCTGACATCACCGAGGCGACGCTGGTTATCTCAGGCCCTCCCTGGTACATGAAGAGCTTCCACTTGATAGGCACTGTCTGGCCGCCCCGGATGCTGTTCCACACGCCGCCATTGTCGACCGGCTGGAAGAAGCCCTGGAAGCTGAAGGGGTTGACGGTGACTGTGAAGCTGCCGCTGCCAGTGTTGCCCGCTTTATCCGTAGCCGAGCAGTTGACGGTCGTCGTGCTCCCTGGGGCGAAGGTCGAGCCTGAAGCTGGGGAGCAAGTAGGCGTCGTAGTTGTCACGTTGCCGGGGAAGCCACTGAGGGTGTCGGTTGCAAGCGCACCTGGGTAGCTGACTACGGCTCCTGACAGACTGCTGGAGTTCACGGTTATGTTGGGCAGCGTCAGTGTGGGTGCTGTGCGGTCTATATTGATGCCACTAACAGTCGCACTGGCTGAGTTGCCCGCAGCATCGCTCACAGAGCGCGTCACCGATTGGTTAGCGCCGTTGCTGCTCAAAACTACGTCTGTGGGGCAAGCGCCTGTAGGTATTCCAGAGAGAGTATCTGTACAGGTGAAGTGTATCGTAACGGGTGTATTGTACCACCCGGCAGCATTGGGGCTGGTGGTCGCCGCGCCCGTAATCGTCGGTGCGGTGAGGTCTATGTTGATATCGCTTACCGTGGCAGTAGCCATATTGCCTGCCAGGTCTATAGCCGTGCCGTTTACCCCCTGACCCGCGCCTTCATTGCTGAGGGTGGTGGGGTCGGAGCATCCCCCGGTGGGAGCGATGCCGGAGAGGGTGTCGGTGCATGTAAAGCTCACGCTCACAGGTGTATTGTTCCAGCCATTGCCATTAGCGGCTGGTGTCCGGCTACCGTTGATGGCAGGCGCGGTACGGTCTATATTGATGCCGCTCACGGTGGCGCTGGCTGAGTTACCCGCTGCATCGCTCACAGAGCGCATCACCGATTGGTTAGCGCCGTCGCTGCTCAAAACTACGTCGGCTGGGCACGTGCCATCGACTATCCCGGACAAGCCGTCGTCGCATGTGAAGTGAATTGTCACGGAGGTGTTGTACCAGCCGTTCTCATTTGGATCGGTGGTCGCTTCGCCTGTGATAGTCGGCGCGGTGCGATCTATCTTGATGCCGCTCACGGTGCCGGTGGTGCTGTTGCCCGCGAGGTCGCTGATTGACTGGCTCGCTGAAAGGTTAGAGCCTTCACCCGTTATCGTGCTATTGGCGGGGCAGGGGCCATCTACCCCTGAGAGATTGTCGTCGCACGTCCACTCTATGCTCACGTCTGAGTTGTACCAGCCGCTGCCATTAGCTACGGTGGTAGCCGCGCCTGTGAGCGTTGGGGCTATCTTATCTATGTTGATGCCTTCAACGGCCAGGGGGGCGCTCGTGTTTCCGGCGTAGTCGGTGCCCGTACCAGAGACGCTCTGGTTGGCGGCGTTGTTGCTCAACGTTGCATCGGGGCCGCAGCTAACCACGCCGGAGCCTTCGCTGCTGTCTGCCAGGTCGGGGTCGGTGCAGACTGAACTGTACCGTCACATCGGAGTTATACCAGTTGTTGCTGTTGGGGTCTGTGGTCGCGCCTCCCGTGATGGCGGGGGCGTGGCGGTCTATATTGACGGTGGCGGGGTCGGTGGCGCTGTTAGAGGCGTTATCGACAGCCGTGCCCGTAGCGGAGAGATTCTCTCCCCTCGCCCGTGATAGTTTGTGGCGACGGGCCACATGAAGCCAGCCCTGAGCCGCCCTGGTCGCCACAGGTGAATGTGACGGTCACGTCCGTATTATTCCAGCCCGCGAGGTTGGCGGCAGGAGACTGTGTGTGGTTGATAGTGGGTGGAGTGAGGTCAATCATGATGGTGGCGGTGTGGCCTGGTGCGCTGGCGTCTTCTACGTTGCCCGCGAAGTCCTCGCTCCAGAACTGGAGGGTATGGGTCCCTTCGCTACTGATTACCACACTGGTGCCGGTGCCGGGATTGCCATCCAGGAGATAATGGGTGGTTTTCACATTGGAGAGGTTGTCGGTAGCGCTCAGGCTCACCGTGACGCTCTGGTTGTTCCACCCGGCGGGGGCGCTGGCGCTCGTCACCGGCGCGGTGCGGTCAATCTTGACGGCAGGGCTGCTGGTGGCGCTTGTGGAGTTACCCGCCTTGTCGCTTACCGAGGCGCTCGCGGTCAGACCAACCCCCTCGCCTGTGATTGTGCTGTCAGCGGGGTTGGTGGAGGGGTCTATGCCCGACAGGGCGTCGGCGGCGGTCCACTCTATCGTCACATCCCCGTTGTACCATCCATCGCCGTTGGGGCTTGAGGTAGGGGTACCACTCAAGGTGGGGGCACTCTTGTCTATGCTGATGTTGCTCACCGTGGCGTTGGCGCTGTTACCCGCGACATCCGACGCCGTGCCTGTGACTACCTGGTTCTCCCCCTCACTGCTGACGGTTGTAGGGCCAGGGCAGCCTCCAACGGCTGCGATGCCGGAGAGAGAGTCGTTGCAGACGAAGCTGACTACAACGTCACTATTATTCCACCCGTAGCTGTTAGGCCCAGGGACCCGGCTGCCGGTGATGGTAGGGGCAGTCTTATCGAGCTTTATCTTCACCGTATCGCTGGCGCTATTGCCTATGCGGTCGGACGCTGTTGCGGTCCTGAAGTTCGGATTTCCCGCGCCCTCGGCCGTTACACTTGCCATCGCTGGTGAGGGGCCGCTACCGATGCCGGACCCGGAGTCTGTAGCGGTCCAGGTGATATTGACGTCGGCGTTGTTCCACCCTGAGCTGTTGGGGGTCTGCGAGAGGGTAGCCGTCAGGGTTGGATCGGTGTTATCAAGGGTGTATGATGCCGCTACTGTAGAGGAGCCTGCTCCCGTGCAATTGTTGCCCTGGGAGTTCGGGAATGCCTGAACCTGCACACTCTGCAATCCATCCCCGTTGCCTGTCGTGAACCCAAAGGTCCAACTTGATTGGCCCGAATTCGATTTCTGTGTGCTCGAATGGGCTCCCGTCACTGCTACGCACTTAGTGTCGGAATGTCGTAGTTACGTTGAGTGTCACCGTTTGCATCTTCCGGGTAAAGAGCGTACCTCCAACAACCGCCGTGCCCGGACCGCCGGTGAACATCGCGGAGGATACCGATGCCGCTAATATGCTGCCGGTGCCAACCGGCCCTAGCATCGCAAGCAGCATCGTGATGACCGCCATTATTCTAAAGGTTTTACCCAGCTTCTTGGTTCTTGTGATAGTTAGCATTTTGGACCCTTCTCCTTATCTGATTCAAATTTGAACGGACAAACCTTATAGGGCTACCTAAGGTGTGCAAAGGAGGTGAGCATCTCTGTTATAGTTCAATCCCTATAGGCCGTTTTCAGCCAGCCTCACTTTAACCCTTATAAGTGCCCACTTTCCAGACCGAAAAGTGCTCATTTCTTGCTCACTTTTCGGACACTCCCTGCAACTCCTCCATTTAGATTAAAGCCGAATATATGTCATAAAGGTCTGCACAAAAGTCGCACAAAACCCGCCCATATAGATGAGTAGTAATGTTAGGCTACCACCTTCTTTGGACGCGGGCTTACGGAGCGCCACAGTCGTGCGACCTGCGAAGTGCAGGCGCGAATTTAGCACTCTTTCAAAAAAGTGCTAAATTCGCGCCTAAAAACCCTTGCCAATTCCCTAAAGATGGTTTATAATTAGCACTCGGAACCATAGTCTGCTAATTGTCACAGGCGTGATGCCAGGTGACAGATGCGAAACTATAGATTTTTAGGAGGAATAACATAATGGCGGATACAGCAACCGGCACCAAGACCCATTTTCGCCCCCTGGGCGACCGCGTGGTGGTCAAGGCCCTGGAGCGCGAGCAGCAGACCTCAAGCGGCATCTACCTGCCCGACACCGTACAGGAGAAGCCCCAGGAGGCGACCGTGATAGCAGTTGGCCCTGGCAAGCTCCTCGACAACGGCACTCGCGCCCCTATTGACGTCAAGGAGGGGGACAGGGTCCTCTTCTCCAAGTACGCGGGCACCGAAGTCAAGCAACTCAACGAGGAGTACATGATCCTCCGCGAGAGCGATATTCTGGCCGTAATAGAAGGATAAGGGAAAAAGGATAAAGGATAAAGTATGCGGGCCAGATAGCTCCTTATAATTTATCCTTCATAATTTCTAATTTAGCTTTAGGAGGAACACATGGCTAAGCAGATTACATTCAGCGACGAGGCACGCCACTCCATCAAGGCGGGCGTGGACGCAGTCGCAAACGCAGTAAAGACCACGCTCGGCCCTAAGGGTCGCAACGTTGCGCTCGACCGCAAGTTCGGCGCGCCCACAGTCACCCATGACGGCGTTACCGTCGCCAAGGAGATCGAGCTTAAGGACCCATTCCAGAACATGGGCGCCCAGATGCTCAAGGAAGCCGCCACCAAGACCAATGACGTGGCCGGCGACGGCACCACCACAGCCACAGTACTGGCCCAGGCGATGGTACACGAGGGTCTGAAGAACCTGGCCGCAGGCGCTAACCCCATGCTCCTCAAGAGGGGCATCGAGGTCGCCACCCGCGCAGCCGTCGAGCACATCCAGAACATGGCGACCCCGTGCAGGGCCGCGAGGATATCGCCCACATCGCCACCATCTCCGCCGCTGACCGCGAGATCGGCGACCTTATCGCGGACGTGATGGACAAGGTGGGCAAGGACGGCGTCATCACCGTCGAAGAGAGCCGCGGCCTCAGGTTTGAGACCGAGTTCGTCGAGGGTATGGAGTTTGACCGTGGTTATATCTCCGCCTACTTCGTCACCAACACCGAGCGCATGATCGCCGAGATCGAGGAGCCTTACATCCTCATCACCGACAAGAAGATTTCGGCGGTGCAGGACACTTCTGCCCGTGCTCGAGAAGATGATCCAGACGGGCCGCAAGGACCTGGTGCTCATCGCCGAAGACGTCGAGGGCGAGGCGCTGGCTACCCTGGTGGTCAACCGCCTGCGCGGCACCATCAATGTCCTGGCCGTGAAGGCCCCCGGCTTTGGCGACCGCCGCAAGGAAATGCTGCGCGACATCGCCATCCTTACAGGCGGGCAGGTCATCTCCGAAGAGATTGGCCGCAAGCTCGACAGCGTGACGCTAGCCGACCTGGGCCAGGCCCGCAAGGTGCGCTCCGATAAGGACAGCACCACTATCATCGAGGGCGCGGCGACGAGGAGGCCATCAAGGCCCGCGTTGAGCAGATCCGCGCCCTCATGGAAAGCACCACCTCAGACTACGACCGGGAGAAGCTGCAAGAGCGCCTCGCCAAGCTGGCGGGCGGCGTTGCGGTCATCAAGGTGGGCGCTGCTACCGAGACCGAGCTTAAGGAGAAGAAGCACCGCGTCGAGGACGCCCTGTCTGCCGCCCGCGCCTCCATCGAGGAAGGCATAGTGCCGGGCGGCGGCGTCGCGTTGGTGAACACCGTATCGGCCCTTGAGGGTATCAAGTCGGAGCCGGGCGACATGACCACAGGCGTGCAGATCGTGCGCCGTGCCCTGGAAGAGCCTCTGCGCCAGCTCGCTATCAACGCGGGCGAGGACGGCTCGGTGGTAGTGCAGAACGTGCGCCGTCTCCAGAAGGAGCAGAAGAATGCCAACCTCGGCTACGAAGTGCTGAGTGGCGAGTATGTAGACCTGCTGGATAAGGGCATCACCGACCCGGCGAAGGTAGTGCGCTCCGCATTGGAGAACGCCTCCTCCATCGCCGCGATGATCCTCACCACCGAGGCCCTCATCACCGACATCCCTGAGAAGGAGCCTGCAATGTCAGGTGGCGGTATGGGCGGCATGGGCGGCGGAATGGATTACTAAGCCGATAGCGTTCTAGTAGGTAATGGCTAATTAAATCAAAGGAATGGCCTGCACTAACTCAGTGCAGGCCATTCCTTTTGATTCGGACTGTGATATAATGTAGTGACTTGCCGTATAAGTATAGATGGCGCATTGCGTCAAAACTAAACTGACCGAAGGAACACGCAACACGGTGCTGACCTACAGGTAGGCGCGTTTGCCCCATGTTAGCCTGCTATAGCTATTGACACAAATCTACGTAATGCCCTACTATACTGCTATAATTGCTGTAGAGCTAGATGCAACCCTTGTACATCTTCTCTCTTTGCCGCCTGCTACATCTCGCCTTTATCCTCAGAGCTTGTGACCTTATGACAAGTGAAGCCCAAAATCAGCCCCTGCAAGTCTTCATCATCTACGCACGCGAAGATGAACGATTTCGAGAGCGGCTGGTGAAAAATATGTCGCTTCTCAAACGCGAAGGTGTAATAAGCACATGGTATGACCGCATGATACTTCCGGGCCAAGACTGGGATAATGTCATTACAGAGAACCTAAAAGCTTCCAGGATCTTCCTGCTACTCGTTGGTCCTGACTTTCTTGCATCGGAGTACATTATCAACAAAGAAATGGACCATGCGCTGAAAATGCATGATGCGGGTCTAGCTGTGGTAATCCCCATCATCTTACGCCATTGTGACTGGAAGGAAACGAGACTTAAGGGCTTACAGGCTCTTCCCAGGGCGGCAAACCAGTCACCTAATGGCCGAACCGAGATCAGGCATGGACAGATGTAGTTCAAGGTATACGGAAAGCAGTGACGAGTTTACGGACGAAACTTATAACGTAAGCAGTCAATCTCCTGAAGGTAGTCCCAGTCCCTGAAAGCCCGACCCCAGGCATGGCATCAGGAGAGATACAGCCTGAGGAAGCGTCTATTTCTGCCATCAAGAGTGAATTGGCCTATTCTGAAACAGAGCGCATTCCCATAACTGAAGAAGGAGCAGGGCCAGATGCGCCAACGGAAGAGGTATCAGAGCTTATCAAACTAAAAGAGGCAAAAACGCGCAGGAGAGCAATACCCTGGATAGCCAGTCTTTTAGGTTTGGGGCTGCTAACGGCAATTGGGCTTTTCATTATACTTACGCCAACAATCACCAACAACCCACTAGCCGTCTCTACACCTTCTGTCACTCCCAGTGCCTTTGCTGGACAACCAACCACTCTACCGATTCAAGAAACTGATACTCCCATCCTGCTTCCGACCAATACCTTATCATTACCTATAAACACGCCCTTGCCGTTACCAACGGATACGTCGTTGCCAATTCCAACGGACCTGCCAGTACCATCTCCAACGGATACTCCAATTCCACAGGTGGAGGTCATATCGGTAGAGAATGCAGAGCGTCTGGTTCCTGTTCGCGCCGTCCGCGCACTAGAAGATGCGGCAGGAACAGCGATTAGTATAATAATCTCACCAGATGGACAATATTTGGTCGCTAGTCTAATTGTTTCCTTACGTCCTCCTCAGAGTGATATAGGAATTTGGAAGGTTGCAAACGGTGAATTTGTGCACCGCATTGATAATATTTCTGGCTTGCCCGATAAACTATCCTTTTCTATAGACGAAGGAACTCTCATAGTTTCCGAAAACTCTGCTTCTTATACTGATGCAAGGTTAACTCTGTGGAATATGAATGCGTTGGTATCGCAACTCCGCTCAGATACACCTTCTGGAAGCTTTCATGTTGCATCTGGATCTTTAGCAATTTCCAGGGACCTAAACACCCTTGCTGTAACACACGAGCTTGCTGAGGATCCGTTTAATATCATAAAGATACGGCAACATCCTGATGGGAAACTCTTACATACTTTGGAAAGCCGTGGCTCTGTAAGTTCCCTGGTATTCTCACCAGACGGTCAAACTCTAGCTTCAGCAACGGGTTCTTCCATAGAGCTATGGAATGTCAAGGATGGATCACTTCTCGATACCCTGGAAGGCCATGCTGGTTGGGTAGGGAAGATAGCCTTCTCCCAGAATAGCCAGATCATCGCTTCTTCTGGAGGGATGGACAAAACTATCAGGTTATGGAAGAACAGAAAGCTCTGGCGTGAGTTGATAGGACATACAGATTGGATATCGGAGTTTACTTTCTCCCCAGATGGAACGATTTTAGCTTCAGGATCATATCTAGGATCAATTTCTGATAAGAGCGTGCGGCTATGGGACGTTGAGACTGGCACCCTCCTGAAGACCTTAGAGGGTCATGCATTGAGTTATAGCGTTCTCTCCGGATGGAAGAACCTTAGCAGGATTAATTGACGAAACGGTACAGCTTTGGGAGGTACGGTAATAGCACTAACTTTACGTTACCGCGCTGAAACGCCATATAGCTCCCTCCAATTGTCGTAGGCAGCATCCTCATCATTGCCCCAGACACGTTGCAAAGAATCCTCGGAAAGATAAGACCAACCTCGCTGCTCCGATGCTGTGTCAAGTAGATCAGTCAAGCTGAAGAGTATATCCAACGCTTTTTCTATGACCCTGTCTTCCGTAATGTGATGAAAATGGGCCAACTGCCTCAGGCGCTCTGCGTGATTCTGGGAAAGCACAAGATGCTTCTCAACTATATTGGTCTGTTTGCTCATCTCTTGGTCTCCCTCCGATCAATGCGTAGCTAAGTCATAAGCCAGAATTAGCTCGTCCCACATAACATACAGTGCTGCATTATTCAATCCTTACCCTACTGCCTTACCCATCAGATGGTTACAGTGGTTAAATTCTGTACTTCTAACTGTGGGTTTGTTCGGGAGTTAAAAACATAATCAGAGGCGTCTAAGAATCTCCATTCCGACTATGCGACCATCAGGTGCATAGTTGACGGCTACATCTTCTGAGAGGCGTTGCGTGGTAACCTGAGATGGCTCGTCCACAAAGCGTATGTATAGCGCATCCACCTCAGGATCGTATGTGATTTTCATTGGTCTAACTCTCCTTAGAAGTAGAATGTATATACAGTCACAACAACCAAAACTTCTGTTTCCTCAGCCACAACAGCCAGAACTTGTTTGATTGCGTAAGTATTATCACCCCACAACTGATTATACTGAAAATTCTTGCGATACGCCTGCCGCCCTTTCTTCGCAGGCACCATTTCCCCAGAGTTGCTGGCCTCAGTTACTTCATCTTCGTTGGCCCCACGCTCGGCCATTTGTTGCCGGGCGTGATTTGAGAACGTGATAGGTTTCATCTATTTACTCTATTGACAACTACACCTGTTATTTACAAACGTACAGGGGCGCATCGCAGTGCGCCCCTGTACCTTATCCCACTTACACGGCACCGATCAAGGCGCGTACCCATACATCCCCTTAAGCTGCTCAGTCCCCAGCAACCCCAGCAGCATCTCGAACTTGGTGCCTTTTAGCTCTGGGTGGTACTCCAACCGATTGCGCTCGAAGTATTGCACAAGGTAGACCTTGCCGTCAGCAGCGTTCTTCTCCTCGAAAGCTTCCGACTTGGGGAGACCGAAGACGGGGAGGCCGCCATTCTTCTTCCAGTAGTCGAGGAAGGGCGGGCGGACGTTGTGCTGCGTCTGCTCGAACCATTCCTCGCTCGGTACTATCGAAGGCGGCTTGGGCTTGAACGGCTCCTCATTCTGCCTCGGCTCGGAGAGAGTGTCGCCCAGCAGCCCTAACAGCACATCGTAAGGCGCTTTGTTCTCAGGGTGGTACTCGAAGCGAGCACGCTGAGTGTACTGCACGGTATAGGTCTTGCCGCCCAGGGTCTCCTGTACTTCCGGTGTGATTGGGAAGCCGAAGAGATCGAGACCGCCCTTTTGCGCCCAGTACGTTGCGAAAACCCCGCGCATACAGTGTGGCACTTCAGCGAAACATCTCCCTGTGCCTGGCAGAGGCTTGGCAGCGGGTGGCATGGCATGAGTCCATGGCTCCCGTATCTCGGTCAGGCGGCCAAAGCCGGTGCCATTGTGTGCGCCCACCCACGAGTGCGCGCCGTTGCGTGCTATCTCGACACTGATCGGGCGCAGATTCGCTTCTCCTGCATAACCGGCAGCCTCGTTAGGTACGAGGGTCGCGCTATCCCCCTGGACCCGGTACAGGAGTGGCTGATAAAGAGACTCAAACTCCGGCGGGTCCTCTCTCTGCCCTAAGAGCAACGAGCCTACTACCCACCCGCGCCCTGAGCCATCTACGTCAACGCTCATCAAGTCTAGTGCGGCGTCAGGATTATCTTTGGGCCTGGACGCTTCCAGCGTGACGCGCCTGGGCGCTGCCTTCTCCGACAAGCGCCATAGCTCCCCATCTACGGGTTGGTTCTCAGTGGTGTTGGCGGCGACAATCCAGCCATTGCCGAGGTTATCGGCTGCTATCTTGAAGGGGTCGTGAGTGCTCTTATACAGACTGCCCTGCACGACATCCCACCGCCCATTGTTGAGGCGATACGCGGCATGAGGTACGTCGATGTCGGTCGCATCACTGCTACTGCGCGGACCTACAGCCCACCCCTTTTTGCCGTCAGGGCTGAGGGCCAGGAGGCGAATCCCACCCCCGCTCGCCAGCGGGGGCGCGACCTCCCATTTCCCATTTCGCAGCCTCATCAGCTTGTATGTGAGACTAATTTCGTCCACCCCCGCCATCCAGCCATCTGTCCCGTCGGGCGTGATAGCCAGGTCTCGCGGGCTGAAATTAAGTGGCAAGCTCTTATATTGGGACCATGCACCCTTTTGCAATCGCAGCGTGAGAGGGGATGCGTCGCAACAGATACCCCCGATTGCCCACCCTTCGTCTCCACTTTCAGTCAGGGCGATGCTGTGTATGATAGTACCCCCGGGCAGCACACTCCCACTTTGCTCCGAGTCGGTGGCTATGCGCCAGGCACCGTTCTCGATGCGGAGCAGGAAATTCTTCTGGAATATCTGCGGGGGTGGTCCCGCCCACGCCCAGCCATTGCCCGCGCTGTCCAACGCGATAACCTCGACGAAGCCTATCTCCGGATTCGACTGGGCTGATACTACTTGTGCTCCCACCCGCCATCCGAGGGCCGCGTTAGCCAGCATGAGCACCAGCGCGACAAAGTACCCACCGTGCACGCTATTCCTCTTCAGTGCCTCCATAGTTTATCTCCTTCAGGTATCGTGTAAAAGCGCGCCAATTACGATAATGACACGTCAAGGCATAGGATGCTGATAACCAGAGAAGTGTAGAGGAAGGCTCACGAACCGTCCTTACACACTACCTATCTGTCTTCTATCTGCTCCCCGGTATGAAGTTACTATACGAGTGTAGCATGTGCCCAACGTAGTGTCAATTTTGCCTGACGACAGGCATTGACACGTACGGCACCGCCATCTATAATCACATTACTCGTCCCTGAAAGGAACCGGCGGTCTATGAGTTCTGACGTAGTAAGATGCTCGCTGTGCGATAACCAGATGCCCGTTAACAGCGAGGTCTGCTTCGTATGCGGTACGCCTAACCCCTACTATGCTCTCTATGCCGGTCAGGAAGGCGCTACCGTCAGCGCAGACGCGGTGGGCGAGCCATCAGGCGCTGTAACCTCCCAGGATAGCTCCGCCCCAGGCGAGGCCGAGGGGGGGTTCGATTTATCGGCCCTCTTCGCGCAGCCGGAGCCGCAGGTTGAGGAGGCTATTAGCGTATCGCCTGAACCTACCTCCGGACTGGACTTATCCTCCCTATTCTCCTGGAGCGACAACTCTGCCCCAGCCCCTGCTGCAGAAGAAGCCTCCGTCGAAGAGGCCGTATCAGCCGAGCCTACAGAGACTATCGAGATCGCTCCCTTAGAGCAGGACGCGGCCTCAGAAGCCCTAGAGCCGCCAGTAGAGCAGCCCCAACTCGATGCGGCCTCTGAGATTGCCCCCTCATTCGATACAGAGACGGCAGAAATAGATTTGCCACAGATGGAGGTTGAGCCAGAGTCGCCAACTCTCGATGCTACAACTGGGCCAGAATCTGAAGAAATCGAAGCTGCGGCTGAACCTGATACTGAGCTCAGGGTTGAGGCCAGCACTGACACTGAAGATGTTATTACTGACCAATTACAGACCGTTGGGTTCTCGGAACGGGCAGAAGTTATTGATGTACCTGAAACGGAAGAGCCAAAGCAGCTAGCTAGCTCACAGGATGCCGCTGTTGAGGAGCAAGAGCCTGACTCCGCATCTACAGCCGCTGAAGTCATGGCCTCGACGTTCCTCCACCCCGAAGAACCGCAGATACAACCTCTGGAAGCTGCTTCAGAGGCAGCGGAACCAGTTGCATCTACCCCTGATGAGACCCCTGATGTAGGGGACATCGACACCCCTACCGCGCTTGAAGCAGAGGAAGCAGATGCAGGCGATATGCTCACCGTCGAAGAGACGGACGCTGAGATGGTCCCGGTCGAGGAGCTTCCGGTTGAAGAGCCGCCGGTCACCGAGTCTGAGGCAGTTTCCCTGGAAGCACAACTTGCAGAGGCTGAGACTGTCGAGCCTGCTGAAGCTGGCGGTACAACGACCTCGGATGATATGGTTGCTGAAGAGGTTGTTGCAGACGCAGACGAGGTCGTTGATACCTCTGATGTGGTAGATACCACTCCTTATCTCTCCCAAGACGCGGTCGAGGGTGTGGAGGCAGTTCCCGATGTAGCCACTCAGTCTGAGGTTGAGGCTGCCCATGAATTACCGGAGATGGCGCAGATAGAGGAGGAAACACACCTCACAGGTGCACCGGAGGCTGAGTCTGTTTATCATGCCGATGAAGCAGAGCGCAACTCGGACCTGGCCGTGCCGACCCCGGATGTTGCCGAGTCTGTGCAGGAGCCTGAACCTACGCATGTGAGCTATGCCGAGCCTCAGCCGGAGACGACTCTTCTTACAGAGCAAGCTGGCACCGTGCAGCCTGTACAAGCTGATGAGAGTTTGCCTGCCCTGGTTACTGAACACACAGCCGTAGCAGAGGTGAGCGCCACAGAGGACGCGCCCACTCAATCTGCATCTGTGCCGACGGCGAGCCTATCAGAACCCCCTCTCTATGAGGCAGACGAGATTGACGCTGAGGCTTTGGAGGCTGCTACCGTCTTGACCGATGCGCTTCTTCAGAGTTATGACGAAACTGCGCCTGTACAGGCAGAAGCCGACCATGATGACGACCTGGTATATATGCCCGAGCCTGTGGCAGCAGACACATCTGTGGACCAATCCGACCAGCCGATAGAAGATACCGCTTCGCCCGATGCAGACACGCTTGAGAATGAGCCTCTCGCTATCGCTTACGCTTCTGAGACTGAGACTGAGGTTGCGCCCGTTGAGGCCATAGCTGAAGTAGTTCCGGCATCGCAAGATAGGGATGTATCTCCGAGCCTAATGTAGCCTCCCCTGAGCCAGATATAGCCGTATCCATCATGGCTGCCGTAGAAGCCGAATCTTCCGGTAGTAGCTTGGCTGGCACAGGTGAGCATATCGCGGATGAAGCCCCAGCAGTATCTGTTCCAGACATGCTAGCCTCAGCTGAGGCGGATGTGGGTGAAGCGCCGCAGACGGAAAGCCCTCCCCTATTCTCTTACCAGGAAGCAGAGAGCGAGGACCTCACGGCACAGCCAGAGCCTGCTGAACCTGTAGCCACTGTAGAGCAATCTGAGGCCCCTGCCGAGCAGATTGAGACTCTAGAAGCAGCCCAAAGTATAGAGACAGAAGAGCAAGAGGAAATAACAGGACCACTAGCTGCTTCGCCTCCACAGACTCAAGAGGTCACTGCCCAAGCCGTCCCTGCATCTGTAGAGGCAGAAGTCGAGCACATAGACACGGAAGTTACGCCTGTAGATACCGAAACCTATGAGCCTACTGCTCCCCCTATGGAGAGCGCTCTTCACGTGGGTGAACAATCCCTGGATGCTGCGCCGTCTCTGCCTGACGAACTGTTGCCCGTTGAGACCGCACCGGCTGCATTTGAGGATACACCTCAGGTTGAGGTGGCGTCCCTGGCGGAAGTGGAAGCGCCCAATGTCGAGGCAATGTCGCCTACAGACGATGCGCCATTGGCCGCTGAAGCTGCGCCACAAGTTGAGTCAGAGCCACCACAGCCTCCAGATACTGTCTCTGACGTTGCACACGATACATTCTTGACAGAAATAACGCCTGTACAACCTGCCTCCACAGCGGCAGAGATCCTTCAGGCGCAACCCCCACAACCTCAGCATCCGGACCCGCAAACATGGGCGCCACCTCCTCCGCCCCCACCACCAACGCCGTATGGGGTCCCGCCTATCCGCGCCAACGAAGATATGTGGCCCTCCTATATGCCCTCTGCTTCTGCGGATACGGATCTGGCCCCCACGTCGGACATCGATACAACTCTCGTGGGTCCAGTCGCTATGCCCGCACAGCCTCTCCAACCGGCCAGCGTGGAGCAGCCATACGTCCCTGCCCAGGAGCATATCCCTGTCCACGAAGCTCCGGTTCAGCCTGTAACGGAGGATACCCAACCACAGCCTTTTGCGACGGAACCAGTTACCGAGCTAAGTCCGGCGGAGACCCCGGTAGAGGAGCATCTTGCCCATCCTGTCCAGATCACTGATGGCTCGCTCGACCTCTCTGCCTTATTCGACCAGATGGAGATAGATACCTCTGAGCGGTCCATACCTCGCCCCATCGTTGCGGAGTCTGAGCCGCCTGTCGAGGTATCGCCGGGGCTGGTTGAACCCCCCGTATCGCCTGCGGAGCCGCAATCGGGCACTCCTCCACGCCCGCAGACCGTCATGCCCATAACTATTACCCCGACCTCCAGCACGCAGCCGAGTCTGGGCAATCATCAGCAGGCTGACGGAGTGTCGCCTTATGACGCATCCGCGTGGCAGGCTTTCTCCGGGATAGGTGGCGGCAACAGTCAAGCATCTACGCCTCAGCAACAGCAAACGCCCGCCCAGGAGGAAGTGAGCTGGCAGCAGTTCGCCCAGGCGGGCGCGCCTGATCCCTATGCTACAGGTGTCGGGCCAGCCGACCAGCCCAATGCCGAGGCGTGGCAGCCCGCGCCAGGAATGCCCAGGCCCCAGCGTGGCACTCCTGAGTATGATGCTATGGTGCGGGCGGCGCTCGCCCAGCGCGGCGTCTCTTATACCCCACCAACGTCAACGCCCCAGGCACAGCCGCAACAGCAACCGCAGGCCCAACCCTCCTGGCAATCTCAACCGGACCAGCCGCGACCCAAGCCGGGTACACCTGAGTATGAGGAGATGGTCAGGGCGGCCCTCGCCCAGCGCGGTATCGGCACAGCCCCCCTATCCTCACCGCCATCGCAACCTTACCAATCCCCACAACAGCAGCCACAGGCTCAACCCTCCTGGCAGCCTCAACCGGGCCAACCGCGCCCCAAGCCGGGCACTCCTGAGTATGAGGAGATGGTGCGGCAAGCGCTGGCTCAGCGTGGGGTCTCCCACAAGCCCCATGCCCTCCCAACCTCCACCAAGCCAGGGTCAGAGCACACCGGCATCGCCCTTCGCTCCAGGCCAACCGCGCCCCAAGCCGGGCACTCCTGAATATGAAGAGATGGTACGCCAGGCTCTGAATGAGCGCCGCCAGCGCGAAGGGCGATGATGGACGATGGACGATGGACGATGGACGATGGACGATGGACGATGGACGATGAAACGTGAATTGGTAGGGATGTGCTTGGGGTTCGAGTTGTAACGAATACGTGGCAGGGCGCGTAGATATTGACAGGAGCGGACGTACCCACATATAATCAGGCGCGGCGCAGGCAAACACGATTTGTCCCAGCCCCCATCACTACGTAAAACTCTTATTCGCTAATCGTCTATCGTCTATCGTCTATCGTCTGTCGTCTGTCGTCTGTCGTCCGCAAGGAGAATTACTTAATGAGTATGGAGATGGTGACGTGCCCATCGTGCGGCAACCAGGTGTCCAACGCCTCGCGGTTCTGCCCGGAGTGCGGGTATAACCTCACCTCCTATGCTCAGGCTACGGGGCAGCTTCCGACTCTCGCAGGGGGCACACCTACTCTCGACCTCGGCTCGTTGAGTGAGGAGCAACGGAACCAGCTCGCGTTGGCTTCGCAACCCTCGTCAGTCCAACAACCTGACCAACCTGGCCAGGCTAGCGGAGGTATACCCACTCCGAGCCAGGGCCAATCGCCCGGCAGCAGCCTGGTGCCGGTAACGCGTGACGAGATGGCGATACCGCCTCCGCCCATCTACCGCGACTCCCAGATGCTTCAGCCCGTCGATCTCCAACCTGGCGGGCCTGTGCAGGCCTATCCCACCTTCTCCCAACCCTCGACGACGTATGGGAGCTACCAGGTGCAGGTAGATGACGATGCACCTGTCAAGAACCCTATATTGGGTTTTCTGCTTGAGCTTCTGGGTCTGGTGGGCTTTCTCGGCATAGGGCAAATGTACTCAGGGCACGTGCCGCGCGGCATCTCGCTCATGCTCCTGTGGTTTGTCTACGGCCTGGTAATCCTCTTCGTAGTGATCCCCGCCAACTTCGTGGTCACTTTCTGCACCCTGGGTACGGTGCAATGCTTTATGTATCCCTTCATAGCGATCTTTATCATTGTGCCCGTCCTGTCGGGCTTCTGGGCGTACAACGAGCTTGAGGCTGAGGTACGGAGCAGAAGACGCCGCTACTAATCTTGGGACTGATTTTGGACTATTTTCGTGCCTTCGACACCAAAATAGCTCGAAATTGATGATTTGGCTGTAATAAAGAGCTAAGGTAGCTCGTCGTAATTAACGAGTTCGAAGCTAACATGTTTTTTGCGCCGCATGGCTCTTCGCTCCTTCCTTGCAACCAAACACCCGCCCTGCCCGGTGGGTGTTTGGCTTTAATGCGTTGGAGGAGAAGGGTAGACCGCAGATGGTGAGTGGCGGCCTCAAAGATAGGACAGGGGAAGCGGCTATGCCTCCCTGGACGCTTCCGGTTGCGGGCGTGATTTTCCTCGTAGGTCTCGGACTGCGTTTCTATAACCTGGGCACGCACGGCTTCTGGTATGACGAGGTGGTGACCGCCCATGTCACCAGGCTTGACACCCTAGGCGGCACTATCGGCTTCGTACAATCTTGGGGTGACCACGCGCCCCTCACCTTCATAGTCACCTGGCTGTTGCGCGGTCTTGGCGGAGATGAGTGGGCAGTACGCTTGCCTTTCGCGCTTGCCGGGACGCTCAGCGTCGGCGCGTTATTCCTGCTGGGAAGGGCCATCCTACCCATGCGTGCTGCTCTGGCCGCTACCCTCTTCATGGCGGTTGCCCCATTCGCCGTTTACTACGGCCAGGAGGCGCGGCTATATTCTTATCTGATGCTCTTCACCAGCCTCCAGGTACTCTTTGCGTACCGCGCCGCGACCCGCTCTTCGCCCTGGGACTGGCTCGCGCTTACCGCCCTCTCCATCATCATTCTATACACAGGCTACCTCGGTGTCTTCACAACGGCAGTGGCCTTTGCTTTCGTGGGCCTCACACTTGTCGCGCAGACCATACGAGCATGGCGACGAAAGGAGACGCAAACACCGGTTTCCAGGCATCTCCTGGCGCGCTACCTGTTGGTCGGGTTGTCTGCGCTCCTTACGCTGCTGGCGTACCTTCCCTGGCTCCCCCGGTTACAGGCGTTTTTGGCGCGTGGTGACCTGGGGTTCGGGCGTCTGAGTGGGTACAACGCCGCCGGGTATAGTGCCACCCTTGGAGATGTTTACTCCCTCTTTACAAGCCTGAATTTAGGCGGGTTGATATTATTCCTGATGGGCGTGGGATTGGTGGTATCAGTAGCCTGGGCCATTCGCGGTAAGCTGGAGGGGTGGCTGGTGCTCATATGGGCGGGCCTGCCGCTGATCGTCTTCGTGGTCGCGGGTGGGAGCGCCATCGTCACCCTCCCTAACAGGTACTTCAGTTTCCTCTTTCCGCTGGCTATGCTCTTGACGGGGCTGGGTGTACATACTATAGCTGAGGGCGCTACACGGTTGCTAGCACGCTACAAGGCTCTTGAGGTACACAGCCAGAAGGCAAGTATCGCCACATTCGCCATCATTACAATAATCGTCCTTGCCCAATCGCTACCCCCTCTCATCGAGCAATATGCGAGGCCGAAGGCCGAGTTCCGGGAAGCGGCACGTTACACAATCGACAGCAGCCCTCCAGGCTCAGTGGTGATGGTCATCGGGGCGGTCAACACCCGCCTCCTGCCACCCTTCGTGCGTGAAACGGTCGAATATTACTACCAGTTCTGGGGCGCGCCTATCAGGGTCATTGACGGCACGCGTCTGGACAGGGCCACTTTGCAGCGCATAGACGGCGAGAATGCAGACCTGTGGCTGGCTCTATTCACCGATCCACATCCAGCCGACATCGAGAGTGCCGCAGTCGATAAGCTTGAAGTGCATAAATTCAACAGCATTACTATGGTCCGCGTGCAGCCGCCCCGTGTGAGCGCTGAAGAGCAGGCACGCATTCTCCTCAGGTGGGGCACTTCTATATACCCCGCGCTAACCTCAACCAGGCTGCTCTTCGATAGCGACTTCGAGAGATCGGCGTTTGGAGATAACGTACTGCCTCCTGCGGACCATGTAGTGACAGGCCCGGTGGCGATTCCACCTGTATTGAAGGACACCTGGATACCGGGGCCGGGCAGTGCGCTAAACGCCAGCGACAATAGCTTCACGCTGGCCCCTGGTGGCGGCACTGCTATGGTCATGCTCTATACGTCTCAGGTGGAAGCAGGTGAGATATATGTGCTATCCTTTCGCTGTGGCAACGATTTGCCGGCGGGAGAGGCACGTGTCTACGTGGACACTTACGACACCGCTGGTACTTACATGGAGACATTACCGGAAGGTTACGGCTACCTATGCACCCCCGGTGCAGGCACTACCCGGCAAGCCACTGCGTTCCGCGCTACCAACGGCACCTCTACTCTCCGCGTTCGCCTAGTTGCTACAGGCACGGGCGTCGCCCGGTTTGGAGATTTGGAGCTTCGCCCCCTCCGGTAAAGGTCCAAAATCCAAAGTCCAAAATCCAAAATTGAAAAAACCTCTGCGCACTCTGCGCCTCGGCGGTGAAAAAACCCGAAATTGAAGGAGCTTACAGAATGAATGTCGAACCTGTCAGGCTTGATGGTCGTATCGTGCGTGTTGAGCCGCTCAGCGTCGATCACGCGCCTGACCTGTGGGAGGTGGCCGACCCAGGCCTCTTCCCCTACATGTGGACATGGGCTGACGTCTCATCCATAGACGCGTTCCGCTCCAACATCAAGGCCCTATTGGCCATACCCGATTGGTGCTCATTCGCCATCGTGTCGCAGGAGACGGGCAAGGCGATAGGGACCACCTCTTACCTGGAGATACGCCCCGCGCATCGCGGCCTGGAGATAGGCTCGACGTGGATAGGCCGAGCCTACCACGGCACCCTGGTCAACCCTGAGAACAAATATCTCTTGCTACGCCACGCTTTCGAGACGCTGGGCGCGATACGCGTGCAACTCAAGACCGACGGGCGCAACCTGCAAAGCCAGGCAGCCATAGCCAAGCTGGGAGCAAAATTAGAGGGGACGCTACGCAAGCACGTGGTGATGCCGGATGGGTATCTTCGTGACACGGTAATGTACAGCATCACCGACGACGAATGGCCGGGCGTAAAGGCGGGATTAGAGGCACGGTTGGGCTACGTCCCTTAGAGAGCACTTCGAGCCAAATAATTCTTTCTATAAAAATGAGCGCTTCAGGCGCTCATTTTTATAGAAAGAAACAGCCTATTTCCAGTTACGTAGGGCGGCGCACAAAGATATGCTGGCCGACTGCCCTGCTTATCTCATGGGTAGTCTCGCCCTCCGATGCAGAGATGATGGAGAGGAGGACCGAGCCGGTGGCAGGGTCGTGCTCCTTGACAGTAATTCGTACATCAGGCGTGAGGCCGAGCGAGGCGACATATCGCAATAGCTCCGGGTCATCGTCGGGGATGTGGCGCACGACCGATGGGGTGTCCGGGGGCAGATCGAGCAATGGCACGAGGTCTTGTACCGGGAGCGCACCCGTACTGCTTGGTATCGGCGCGCCGTGTGGGTCAAAGCTGGGGTAGCCGAGCTTGGCGTCTATGCGCTCCTCAAGATAGGGGGTGATGGCGTGCTCAAGGCGCTCGGCCTCGTCGTGCACGCAGTCCCAGGGCACGCCCAAGTGCTGGTTCAGGTATAGCTCGATCAAACGATGCCGCCTGATGACGCGCAATGCGGTAGCCATGCCTCCCTCAGTCAGATACGCTCCCTTATACCGTCTATACTCAGCCAGCCCCTGCTTTGATAGCTGCTGTAGCATAGCCGTCACCGACGCCGCGCGCAGACCCAGGCTCTCCGCGATAGCATTGGTAGTCGCAGGCGAGCCGTCCTGCTGCAACTTGTATATAGCTTTCAGATAGTCCTCTACCGAGCGCGTTACCATAACCATCTGACCCCTTGAATTGTCTCTCTTCACTTTATCATAATTCTTGTCTCCAGAGGAACAAGAATTATGATTAAACAAGAAATTATCTAAAGAGTGTTCAGGCGCTCATGCAGCTTCTGAAGGCGCTCCCGGGCGGCGGCGAGCTTGTCGCGCTCGCGCTGCACCACCTCGGGCTTGGCCCTCTGACACGAACTCGCTCGTTGGCCAGGCAGCGTCTCGATACGCTCTATCTCCGCCTGCGCGCTCCGGCCTCGATTTGCAGACGCTTGCGCTCGGAGTCGAGGTCCACCAGCCCCGCGAGGGGCAGCATCACCTCCACCTCGCCTAACACAAGTGTGGTGGCCTTCTCCGGCCTCTGCTCGCGGGGCAGGCTCTCCTCTATGGTCAGCTTTTCTGGGTCGAGGCGGGCCAGGCGGTGCGATGAGTCGCGCTTCTCCGCTTGAGCATGGCGGTGCGCGAGCCTCCCGCTATCAGGGCCTCGATGCGCCTCCCCGTCATCTCCTTCTTCACCTCCTCAGGGGCGTCGCGCACCGCCTCGGCACGGGCGTTGCGGATGTCTTGCGGATCATCTCCATCATCAGTTCGAAGTCCCGCTCCGCCGCTTCGTCTGCTCGCCAGGCGTAGGCCACGCAGCCTTCGATGATGCTCTGCTCGGTCGGCGGGCAGGGCACCGGTCTGCGGCTGGGCCAGCCGTGCAGGTGCTGCCATAGCTCCTCGGTAAGGAACGGCATGTAGGGGTGGAGCAGGCGCAGTGTGCCGTCCAGCACGCCCCGCGCGGTCGCAAGCGTGGCCTCCCGCGTGGCGCGTCCTCGCTCTGCAGCGCCGTCTTGGACGCCTCGATGTACCAGTCGCAGTACTCGCTCCACACGAACTCCTGCAACACCTTGCCCGCCTCGCCAAGCTGGTAGTCCTCCAGCATCTGCGTCACCTGTCGCACTGTGCGTTGTATCGGCTCAGTATCCACCGGTCCGCCAGCGATTTTGGATTTTCGGAGTTGTCGGATTTTGGATTTGGAGTTCTGCCTTCTGCTTCTGCCTTCTGTCCGCCTCGTCCTTCGTCTAGGCGTCGTCCCTCTGCGACAGCACAAACCGCGTCGCGTTCCACAGCTTGTTGGCGAAGTGGGCGGCCTGCTCGATGCGCTGGTCGCTGAACTTCTGGTCGTTGCCGGGCGACGAGTTGGTGATGAGGGCCATGCGCAGGGCGTCGGAGCCGAACTCGTCCATCAGCCCCAGCGGGTCCACCACGTTGCCGATAGGACTTGCTCATCTTGCGGCCTAAGCTCGTCTCTGACAAGGCCGTGCAGGTACACGGTGTGGAACGGCACCTGCCCGGTGTTCTCGATGCCCTGGAAGATCATGCGGGCCACCCAGAAGAAGAGGATGTCGTAGCCCGTCTCCATCACGTCGGTTGGGTAGAAGTACTCGTAGTCGGGCGTCTCGTCGGGCCAGCCCAGGGTGCTGAAAGGCCACAGGCCGGACGAGAACCAGGTATCGAGCACGTCGGGGTCCTGCCGTATGCTCCGGCTGCCGCAGATCTCGCACTCGCGTCACCGCTCCGGCTCCGCGGCCGAGGCGAAGCGGTGGCCGTTGTCGCAGTACCACACGGGGATGCGGTGGCCCCACCATAGCTGGCGCGAGATAGGCCAGTCGCGCACGTTCTCCATCCAGTGGTAGTACACCTTGGCTGAAGCGCTCGGGCACGATGCGCACGTCTGCCCTCGCGCACCGCCTCGATCGCGGGCGCGGCCAGGGGCTTCATGCTCACGAACCACTGGTCCGACACGATCGGCTCCAGCACGCTGCCGCAACGCTCGCAGTGGGGCACGATGTGGGTGTACGGCTCGGTCTTGAGCAGGTAAGCCCTCGCGCTCCAACTGGGCCACCACGCCCTTGCGCGCTCCTCCAGCGCTGCTGCCCGGCGTAAGGCCCGGCGTTCTCGTTGAGCGTGCCGTCGAGGTTGAGCAGGTTGATGATGGGCAGGTTCGTGGCGCTGGCCGATCTCGAAGTCGAGCGGGTCGTGCCCAGGCGTCACCTTCACCGCGCCCGTGCCGAACTCCTTGTCCACCCCTTCGTCGGCGATTACGGGGATGGGCCGGTTCATAATGGGCAGGATCACCGTCTTGCCGATCATGCCCCTGCCAGCGCGGGTCGTCAGGGTGCACCGCCACGCCCGTATCGCCCAGCATCGTCTCCGGGCGGGTGGTCGCCACCGGTGATGCCCATTTCGGATTTCGGATTTCGGATTTCGGATTGTCGGTATCTACGCCTTCTGCTTTCTCCTATGCCTTCTGCACTGCGTCCTCGTTCCCGTCGTCCTCAGCGAGCGGATAGAACATCGTCCACAGGTGCCCTGCTCCTCCTCGCTCTCCACTTCGAGGTCGGAGAGGGTGGTGGCGCAGCGGGGGCACCAGTTCACGATGCGCTCACCCTTGTAGATGAGGCCCTTGTCGTACAGGTGCTTGAACACGGTACGCACGGCGCGGGCGGGGCCGGGGTCCATCGTGAAACGCTCGCGGGTCCAGTCGCACGACGCGCCCAGCCGGCGAGTTGGTAGCGGATCTTGCGGCGGTAGCGGTTCATCCAGTCCCACGCGCGCTCCAGGAAATCTCTCTCGGCCCAGGTCGTGGCGGCGTCAGCCCTCGGGGCCAGCTCCTTCTCCACCACGTACTGGCCTGCGATGCCCGCGTGGTCCTCGCCCGGCAGGTAGAGGGTCTCGTAGCCGCTCATCCGCTTCCAGCGCATCAGGATGTCCTCTACGGCGTTGGTGAGGGCATGGCCCATGTGCAGCACGCCCGTCACGTTGGGCGGGGGCATGATGATTGTGTACGGCTCTCTTATGCGCGGTCGATCCGGGCGTGAAGTAGCCCTGGCCTCCCACCAGTCGTACCATCGCTCCTCCACCTCGGCGGGGCTGTACGCCTTTGCCATCTCGTTGTCTGGCATCGTTGCTTTCCTCCTTGTTTCTTCTGGATTATCTCCGACCGCATGAGACGCAGAGTGACGCAGAGATTCTTATCTGGATTCGCTAATCTGCGCCTCGGCGGTTAAAACAAAAACCCCAATCGCCCGCCAAGGACGAAAGGGTGTAATCTTCCGTGGTACCACCTTTATTCAGCGCTCCCCGCCGGGAGCTGCTCTCATTGGGCGCTGTAACGGGCGCGACCGTGTGGGCTGGAGGTCGTGCGACCTGTTCACCCACAGGCTCCGGAGCGACCTTCGGACGTTCTTGCCGCAAGGGGCTTTCACCCGGTGACCCCTATTCTCTGACGCGGCAGAGGAGCGTCCTACTCCTCTCCTTCATAGCCATTGATTATTCGATTGTGGGGGTATTATACGCCGCGCTTCCAGGTATGTCAATCGGTCTGAAGGTTGACCCATTGTACTCCCTATGGTTGCCCAGACACCAGGTTATGGCCTGGAGAAGACCAAAGGGTAAGCGTTCAGCTTAGGGTATAGACAGTGGATGGGGCCACGAACTTAACTTGCACCTTAAGAGAAGGTTATGCAAGTTGAAGTTTCATCCACTCCCGAAAGCACCGTCCTTCTTTAGACCTAACCTCCCATAAGGAACTCCTTAACATGGGAGGTTAGGTTTGGAGCACCTGGCTGTTTTACGCCTGGTAATTACAGCCTAAGTACATCTTGAAAATATGGGGAAGCTCTGCTATAATTGCTTACACGCGGAGTGACTGAGTTGGTAAGTTCTTATGCCAGATACGACGGCCATAGGAAACGTTAGCGAAGCCAAGATACTTGCGGCGCTCGTTGAGGCAGGTTACATAGTCTCCAAGCCGTTTGGAGATGGTTGCAAGTACGATTACGTCATTGACGATGGCAACGAGCTTCAGCGTGTGCAATGTAAGACGGGAAAGCTCAAGAACAGTTGTGTAGTGTTCAATGCCTATAGCGTAGCTGGGAACAGTAACGGAAAACCTCAGAGCTATGAAAACCTAGCGGACCTCTTTGCTGTTTATTGTCCGGACAACCAGCAGGTCTATCTAATGTCGGTATCACAAGTAGGAACCAGCAAGATATCGTTGAGGGTTGAGGAAACCCTGAATAATCAGCAAAGAAGGGTAAGGTGGGCAAGTGAGGACTTATTATTGCCCATTAGCCCTGACGATAATCATACGCGGGTGTAACTCAGCGGTAGAGTGTTTGCTTCCCAAGCAAAATGTCGTGGGTTCGAGCCCCATCACCCGCTCCCTTAGCTCTTTTACTCACACAAAGATATCCTGCTTTCAAAAACAGAGGTCTGGGTACATCCTTGTATGTTCTCAGACCTCTTGTGTTTCTAGCAAAGATCATCCACACAAATTAGACAACTCAATCCGCCCAATTGTTATGTATAGATAAGGAGTAGGCTCATGTTTGGTAAACCGAATACATACGATCATTTTCCTCAAGCGGATGACATAACTGTTGAGGTAGCCCAAATAAATGGCTTTGATAATAAGCCTTACCGGACTTGGGATAAAACTAGAACCTTGGGTAAAGCTGCCTCGCAAAATGGCTGGATTGAGTGTTTCAACAAGCTCTGCAAACACGGAGCCATCAATTTCATGAGCGTCATAGACGAAACGATTCAAGGTAAGAAATCGAGTTTCCAGACTAGGGTACTTTGTCAGGGCTACATACCAGGGGCTAGCCGAACAAGCAGACCATGTTACACATCATACCAAATAACAATTAGAGTCAAGTATAAGGAAAGTGACCAAAACGATCAGCCCAGATGAATCCACATCGTTACAGTAAAGCAGGAAAGAGAATGTCCGCAGAAGAACCTGAAGTACCACCTCAACCGCCCCCACCGCCCATAAACAGCCCTGAAGCCATCGAGCGTGCGTTGGCGGGCACCACGATTGCCATAGTAGGATTGTCAAGCCAGCCCGAAAGCTCCAGCTACTATGTCGCTAGCTACCTACAGGAGCACGGCTACCGCATCATACCCGTCAACCAGAGGCAGCAAAGCATACTGGGCGAGACCGCTTACCCATCGTTGCGCGACATACCTGAGAAAGTCGATGTGGTCAATGCTTTCCGGCGTCCAGAGGAGATTCCGGCCATAGCTCAGGAAGCGCATGAAATAGGCGCGAAGGTGCTTTGGATGCCCCTCGGCATCGCCAATGCGCGGGCCGGTCAGTGGGCGCGTGCGGCAGGCATGACTGTGGTCATGAACCGCTGCATGAAGATGGAGCATATGGCCAGGCATGGGCACCCAGAGGAGTAAATATCTGCCCCTTTACTCCACCGCAGTCGCACCTGGGACAGCCTGAGCAACCGCCATCTGCTTTTGTCGCTTATCAATCAGCTTGAAAGCCCCTAAAGTCGTAAGCATAAGGAACGTATCTACGACCACTACCTGCGCGAGACCCTGCGCGCCAACTCCCTCTAGCAAGGCCCCTTGTAGCAGCGGAATAAGCATCCCGCCCACGCTACCCGCCGCTATCATCACGCTTGCCGCCCTGCCCGCACCTACCGGGAAGCGCGCTGTGATAATCGCCACCGCCGTCGGAAAGATAGGTCCAAAAGACCCTCCCAGCACCAGGACGGCAGCGATTGTCAGAAACGCGTTGCCCACCCCCGCTAACATGATAAGCCCACCCACCACGGCACCTGTGAGGCTCAACAGGAGCAGGCGCTCTGAGCTTAGCTTTGCGCCCAGGCCCGCGCCCGCCACTCGCCCCACCGTAAGCGCCATGTAGAAGCCGGACGCCACCCAGGCAGCGGTTCCTGCGGAGGTCGGCGTGGTGCGCTGCATATACGTGGCTATCCAGCCGCCCGTGCCTATCTCCACCCCTACATAGAGAAGCAGCAGAAAGCTGAAAAGCCATAAAGCGGAAGACCTGTAGAGAGGCACATTTACGGGAGCGTTCTCCTTTGGAATCTTAGCCTCGCTCCTGATCCTCAGTCCAGGGATAGCTGGCGAAAGCAAGGCCAGCACAGCCACCAGCGACCAGAGCGCAGGCAACGCCGTTCCCCACGCGTCTATCGAAGCGCCCGCGATGGCAGGCCCGACCATCGCGCCCACCCCGTAGAAGACATTGAGCAGGTTGAGGGCGCTCGCCCTGTGCAGCGGGAAGCTTTGGGCTACTATCACGTTCGAGCCTACGACCAGCACCCCGTCTCCAAGCCCTGCAAATACCATGCAGGCGAGCGTCAGGGGCAATGACCGGCTGAGGGTCGCGCCCAGCAGGCCAACGGCCAGCACCAGCAACCCTACAACCAGCACAGGCTTCGGGCCGAACCTGTCATTGAGCCACCCGGTGGCAACCTGCGACGGTATGGCTCCGACGAAGAGGGCGGTGAATATCGCGCCCGCCACCCCCAGGCTGATCCCATTGTTGCGCGCAAGCTCCGGCAGGGTCGGACCTATCGCCGCGATCAAGCCGAGGGCGAAGAATAGGGCGGCAGAGACCACTAGAACCTGGTTTGTGCTCTTGTCCTTCAACATCAATCGTTTTCCCGGTGTTTCAAGACTTTAGCTTAGCATGTGCAGCCCGTAGGGGCGTGGCGTCGCCACGCCCCTACAGCCACGCTCGTATCATAGCCCACGTTTGATTCTGTAAATGCGTATCGTTCCGAAGGTAGCCGTCTCGAGCTTGTCCAGCAGGGTAGCGTTGCGGTCCAGGTACGCCCGCATCTCGCTCAGCGAAAGGTAGGTCCCATCGGGCTGGCTCAACAACGCTGCATCATCCGTAAGGAATATCTCCACCCAACCGTCGGTGATGAACACGTCTGGCTGTAGCGCGCTCATCGCCTCCTCGATGCTCGCGCCGGGCGAATGGCGGCGGTAATAGTATATCTGGTCCCATGATAGGTAGCGCGATTCGGGGCGGGCAAACCAGTAAGTCTGTGGGCCAATGATAACTGCGTCCGGCGGCACAAACGTGCGTATATGCTGTAGCGCCGTATCGTAATCGGGTATCGGGTCCTGCCTCGCCGAGTTTACCTCTTGTACTAGGGAGGTAATAAGCAGCGCTGCTAGCACGCTGCGTAACGCCAGGGCGGCAGCGCGTTCCTTCCAACGAACCTGCATTGCCCACACGAGCAGCACGCTCACAAGTATAGCGCAAAACGGGGTGACGAGTATGGCATAGTGAGGGGCTTTGGCTTGCAGCAGGCCGGAGGCCGCGAAGAACAATATCCCCAGCGTAATCAGCGCCTTACGGTCGCTATCTCCCCGGCGGGTGAGCATCAGCGCCAGCCCTCCTGCCGTAAGGAGGGCAACGGGCGCTCCCAACATGCCGGTCATCAGCCCCAGCGTTTCCCATATCGATCTTACCCACCCCGCGAGGTCGAGCGAGAGGGCGGGCGGCGAGCGTGACCCCGCTATGATTATCTTGTTCATCTCGAAATAGGCTTTCGGGCCGGGTACAGGCAATATATGTATGGTGACGTAAAAGGCCAGCCCTATCGCGCTTCCCGCGATCAGCGCCCATAAGCGTCCCGACCTGTAGAACCGCCTCCCCTGCTCGATGAGGCAAAGCAGCCCCAGCACGATCACGTAGAGCAGCCCGTTGGGGTGCACGTCAACGGAGAGCGCCGCGAGGAGTCCGGCCAGGAGGGTGAGCCAACCGAAGCGTTCTTTGTTCGCCAGGTAAAAGAGCGCGATAGCCCCGAACCCCATCGCCGCCACCACCACGTCGTGCCTTCCCAGGTGCGCCGCAAGCAGGAACGAGTGTATGGCGGAAATCACCAGGACTGAGAGCAGTCCTACGCCCCTCCCATAGAGCGACCTGGCTATAGAGTAGATGGCGACCAGCAGCAATATCCCGAAGGTCAGAGAAGCAAGCCGCACCGCAAGCAGGGTAGGCCCAGCCATCGCCAGGAAAGGAGCATGTATAACCGATGCCAGGTAGGGGAAATAATATTCGTACCCCGGGTAGTTCTCCAGGACTCCCAAATCAACGCTCCCGAAGGAGTACCCTGTGTGCAACAGTCCCCAGGCCCTCGACGCGTACCACCCCTCGTCAACAAAGGGTGCCGGGGTGCGCATCAATAGAGCCAGGTGAAAGGCTGCGGAGATAGCGAGGACGCAGAGGAGCGCCACACCTGGGTGCTCTGCGGCGAAATGCTGGACGGCCCTGATAGCTCTAAGTGGGCTGCGTGTTTCGGCCACTACGTTCTAATCCCATAACCCACTCAATAACCTCCAAAGAAGCTGCTCTATCCTGAACTTCAGACTTTGAACTTTGAACTTTGAACTTTGAACTTGCATCTACCTGGTAGTGCAGACCCCCAGCTCCCATTTGTTGAAGAAGCCGCCGGGGTTTTCGTCGTCTGAGTACCTGTCCACCTGCAATATCCAGTTACCCCTAGCCTCTTCACCCTTGACGCGGGAAAGGTTGCCCGGTGACGGCTTGAAGACACCTGAGAAGTTGTCCGTGCACGAGTATGGCACTTCTGCTTCGGCATTGTCATCTAGCGTGATGTGCATGCTGATTGCATTCCCGCCGCCCGCGCCGCATACCCAGTTGAAAAGCTGCACCTTCGTCCCCGATGGTGACGTCAGCGTGCCCACTATAGCATCGTTCCTCTCGTAAGGCACGCGAAATACGTCTATGCGCCCCACGTTGACATCGGAGATCACCCCCGTCTGGTCCACGAAGAGGGTAGAGATGTACTCCGACTTGTACTGGTAGGTCCGGCCTCCATGCTCGTAAGGTTGACTGCTCGCCAACCCCGGAGGGAAACGCGTATCCCTGCTGTCCCTATGCTCCATAACCCAGAGCTTGCACTCCTCGGGTTGAGCGGTAGGCGTTGGGTCGAGCAATCCAGTGTTTCCGGGCGTCTCCGTAGGATTGCCCGCAACTCCAACCGTAGCTGCGGGGGTAGGCAATAGCGCCTGTGAGGTAGGCGCAGTCGTTGGAGTAGTCAGGGTTGATACCACACCTGGCGTATTGGTGCTACCTGCCAGGCTCCTCCAGACCGCAAAGCCCGCGATGGGCAGAAGCACGGCCAGTACAGCTAAAGTCGCCAGCACCCATATGGCGAAGCGTGGCGTATGTACCAGCTCGGCGTTATCCTCCTTCACGTTGCCGCCGTTCGCAGGCCACCCACCCACCGTGAACCTGTACTGCCTGTTCTGCCCCCCTACCACCTGTGGCTGCTTCGGTTTCACAGTGAGTGGCACGGCGAGCCTGCCGTTGGGCGGCACTGTCACCTGGGGGTTTGCGAAAGTATAGTTGAGCGCAGAACGCTCGTCCCGCGCACCGAGGCGCACCTGTAGAGGCTCGCTGCCGCCATTCGCCAGCGTCACGCGATACTTGCCGCTATGCGCCGTGACGCGCTTGGGCGCAAGCTCCAGCCGGAAGAGGGCGGGCGCACCTGACGTGCCTACCTGCACCGCGCCGGTGGCCGTTGCAACGAGTGCGGGGTCGGTGTTGGAATAGGCGCGTACCGTGAATGGATATCGCCTTGGCTGTGCGCTCCCATCCCCCGGCGGGTGGATATTTATGGCGAGGGGTATGCTATCGCCCGGAAAGAGCGCGACGGCGGATACCTGCGCTGACCACCATTCGGGGGGCAGCCCTTCGATAGCGATGCTGTACTGGTCAACTTCGCTGCCCATGTTATATACGCTCGCCGTCACCTCCACTGGCGGTCCGCCCGGAGATGCTACTAATTCAGGCGGCGACAGCGTCACCGCCACAGGTGTCACCCCGTCTTGCATCAACCCACCTCGATCTTAGCTTACTGTTCGCAATAGCATAGCACTGATGAAGCATGAGCGCAATAAGGCGGACGACAGACGACAGACGACGGACGACAGACGACAGACGGTACATATCCATAAAATAATCTCTGCGCCCTCTGCGTCTCTGCGGTGAATTTACTTTCTGCCGTCCGTCGTCCATCGTCCGTCGTCCGTCATCGTCCCACTAGTAGCCCTGGCGCGTATGATATAATGACACGCACGCCGGAGGAGCTTTATGATACCCTCTACCGAGACGCAAAACCCCCAGGACTTTGAACGTACGCATAATGGGCGGCATGTCCCGGCGACCCAGGAGACTTTGCTGCCAATAGAGCGGACGGAGAGTTGCGGTGCCCCTACCACGCCCCTGAGAGAGTCTCCGGAGGACAGGTGGCTGGTGCTGGCAGTGCTGGCAGTGCTGGCCGGGGTATCAGGTGTGGCCTATTACCTGGGCTTCGTGCGGCCATATCTACTCTCCGATTATTACGACCTCCCCCTACTGGACCTGGCGAAGATCAACGGGCACACCCCGCAGTCGGCTAACGCGTGGGCTTTCACCTGGATAGTGCTATTCGTTTGCTACTACCTGGCGTTCCGGCTCTGCCCCTCCTTCCAGAACGTATCGAGGGCGTTCAGATGGATTGCGCTAGCGCTGGTGGTCGGGTGGGGGCTCATCTTCAGTATACAGATGGTCTTCATGTACCCGGTCGGCGCAGCCGATTTATTCGACCAGATATTTCGCGCGCGCATCACCCACCACTACGGTCTCAACCCTTTCACTACCGTCCCCAACAGCATCTATGGCGATACCTTCCTGCGGTACGTGGCCTGGCGCGACGAGGGGTCGCCTTACGGGCCGCTGTGGGAGCTGGCATCGGCGGGCACCGGCTCGCTGGCGGGCGATAGCCTGTGGTGGAACCTCATACTGTTCAAGGCACTGGTTATCCTCCCATACGTAGCGAGCGTGGCGCTCACATATGGCATCCTGCGTACCTTCAAGCCGGAGTGGGCGCTACGCGGCACGCTCTTCTTCGCCTGGAACCCCCTCGTAATCTTCGAGATCGCAGGCAACGGGCACAATGATGCTTTCGTTGTGATGTTCTTGCTGGCGGCAGTCTACTTCTTCGTGCGTGCTCGCAATCTGGCGGTGATACCCGCCCTCATGGCGGGTGCCCTCACCAAGTTCGTGCCGGTCCTGCTCGTTCCGGTAGCGGCAGCCGCTATATGGCGCGATAGGGTGAGCGCACGGCAAGATGATGACATAGAATATGAGCAGGTTAGGAAGTCTACACCCTCGTACCTCGAACCTCTGCGGGCGCTGTGGATTGGCGGCATCGTGGCTATAGGTATGGCGGTGGTGCTGTATGCGCCTTTCTGGGAGGGACCTCAGAGTATCGGCGCGCTCGGCAGGCAAAGCCTCTTCACAGCGTCGCTACCGAAGGTGCTGGCTGATTGGCTGGCCTTCGATCTTGGCATGGGGGAAGAGGGCTGCCCAGTCACTCGTGCGCTACGGCGCGCTTGCCCTGGTGGGAGTTGTAGTGGTGGCCCTGAGCTTGCGTCTCTTGCTGGGGCGCAACGCCCATACCACCGATGAGCGGCATGAACTGGTAGGTCGCACCTTGCGCTCCTTTTATGAGATAATATTCGTCTACCTGGCGTTCGCCACGCTCTGGTTCCAGCCCTGGTATTTGATGTGGCTGATAGCTCTCACCGCGCCGATTGCGAGCTTCGCTTACGCGCACCGCACGCTCCTCTTCTGCATAGGCGGCATACTCAACTACTTCGTCTGGGATTACCTCTGGCTCTGGAACCGCGCCGCCAACAGGGAGATACAGGTCACATCCGCGCTGGTGGTATACACCCTGCCCCTGGCGTACACGTTGTATGCTTTTATTAAACGCCAAGACACCAAGATAACCAAGGACGCCGGAATTTAAGAGTAAGGGTTGTGGATGAGACAGCAGGAGGATGGTACGAGCAACAACAATCGAACCCCCCTGACACGAGAACCTGGTGAGGAACTCGATAGATTGGCGCATGATGTTATTGGCACAGCCATAGAAGTACATCGTCAGCTTGGCCCCGGTTTTCTCGAAGCCGTATATGAAGAAGCTCTATGCATAGAGCTTCTTCAGCGTGGCATACCATTTCTTCGCCAGCCAAATATAGCGGTCAACTATAAAGGGATTGCCGTTGGAGAAGGAAGAATAGATTTGCTCATAAATGGTATCCTAATAGTCGAGCTAAAAGCAGTTGAAGCATTAGCCTCTATACATGCAGTACAGTTACGCTCTTACTTGAAAGCCACTGGCCTCCGTCTGGGATTACTCATCAATTTCAACACACAGATATTGAAGCAAGGAATCAAGCGTGTAATCTCCACGTATTGAGCCTCGTTTCGTGCCATAATTTTGGTGCCCTGGCAACTCCTTATGTCAAACTTGGTACCCTCTATTATCTTGGTGTCTTGGCGTTTAATCCCATTAAAATCTGGCGTTCTTGGTAATCTTGGCGTCTTGGCGATTAAATCGGGTTAGAGTTATGAGAAGTCTGATTATCCTGCCTACTTACAACGAGATAGAGAACCTGCGGCCCCTGGTGGAGGAGATACTGGTTCGTGGACCGTATGACATCCTGGTGGTCGACGATAGCTCGCCCGACGGCACAGGGCAGCTTGCCGACACGCTATCCGAGGAGCATGAGGGCCGCGTATTCGCCTTACACCGCAAGCAAAAGGAGGGTCTGGGGCGGGCCTACGTCGAGGGGTTCGAGTGGGGGTTGAGGCATGGGTATAGCGTGCTGTTCGAGATGGACGCCGACTTCTCCCACAACCCGGCTCACCTGTCGCAGTTCATACGTGAGATTGAGGCTGGGGCCGACCTGGTGCTGGGTTCGCGCAACATCAAGGGTGGGGGGACGCGCAACTGGTCATTCCTGCGCCAGTTCATCAGCAGGGGCGGTTCCCTATACGCCCGTATGATCCTCTTTTCGCCCTATCATGACCTCACAAGCGGCTTCAAGGCGTTCCGGCGCGAGGTACTGGAAAACGTGGACATAGCTGGCATCAGGTCCAACGGCTATTCGTTCCAGATAGAGGTTACGCACCGCGCCCACCAGATGGACTACAAGATCGTGGAGACCCCGATCATCTTCAACGACCGCAAGCTCGGCACCAGCAAGATGAACGGGAGAATAGTAGCCGAGGCGATGCTGATGGTGTGGAAGCTACGCTTCAGCAAGCGCGCAAGGCGTAAGGGTGTGGCGAAGCCTTCCGGGCTGACAAGATAACGGAGAGCAAAAGTGGCGGGGAAAATCGCCAAAGCGTCTCTTTATCTCCATTTTAACTTATCAAGCTGAAATCTCCGCCTGTTAGATGCCACATTCTCGGAGTTGAGAGTGCTGTGAGGTCAAGAGCAGGATCAAGCGGTAGTACCTGCACGCTACCCTCAGCGCGCACCTGCCTGAACCCTATCGTCCTGAAGAGCCTGTCAAGGCTGCTTGTAGGTACGGTGGTCGCTACTACACATCCCACCTTGCGCCGCCAGAGGTCATCGAGCGCAGTGCCCAGGAGCGCACGGGCGACGTTGTGGTTCTCAGGCGCGGTGAACATGTCAGCGATATAGCCCGTACTCCGCCCTGTCACATCTACATGATAGACCAGGTAGCCGGCAGGCTCCTTCTCCGTGCGGGCAAGTAGCACTCGATAGCGGTAGCCTGCCGCTTCAAGGTAGCGCCACCTGACCCACTCACCGTCGCGCACTAACATATTCCGGTATTGTCCCGACAGCCTGGCCCAAAGCGCATCGAAGGCGGGTAAGCTTGCGGTAGAGGTCATTTCCTCTATACTGACCCCGGCGCTACGCCACGTTTTCCGCTGCCAGCGTGCCCGTCTGCTGCGAGAGACAAGCGCGCCTATAGCCCTGACGGGAGGCAAGAGGAGAGCGGGTACTTTGCCCGAATTTGCCGCCATCACGTCCAGCCGCAACGGTAGGCGAAGCGACGTGAGTGGAAATAACCTTACCCAGCCGGGTGCGGATGTGTGTGCGTCCCATTGGTCATTCGACAGGCGCAGCACGGCTGCCACCCCAGCCGCAGCCCAGGCTTCATGCGCGGTGGCCTCCAGATGCGCCAGCGCCCCACCGTGTCGCAAATCGGGGGTGATAAGGGCGCACGCCGACACCATAGCATCGTGCAGGTTATCCCCCAGCTTCAAGCGCACTGGGATGCCCGCGTACTGGCCTACTATCTCCCCACCATCCTTCGACACCGCTACCCAAACATTCTCGACAGGCGATGCCGCCCCCTTCAGCCTCCACATCCACCACTCTGCCGTCACCTCCCTGCCGAGCGCCTGCGAGACGAGCGCCGCCAACTCGACCTCATCGCCCGACCTATATGGCCGCACATCCCAGACTGGCAGAGTGTCGTTCCTTACTTCCATCGGTGGCTATCGTGAAACGTGAAACGTGAGAGCAGTACTTATTCCAAACCTTAACTGCTAATGAATCTCTGCGTCTCTGCGGTGAACCATAAAAACCTTGGCGTTCTTGGTTATCTTTGCGTCTTGGCGTTTAATAATCACGCATCACGCTAAGGCATAGCGGCGCTCTGGGGGCAGCAGCAACTTGGCATCCCCGGAATGACGGCTGCTTGCTGTCCGGGCAGCGTTACTTTATCGCCTACCGTGATGTCGTGGATGCGGAAGAAGCCCTGGTTTGTTTCGAGGGCATAGCGGTAGGTGTCCGCCGGGCCGGTGGTGTTTATGTCGAGGGGCTGCATATCTGCGATGTGAACGATAGTACCGTCCGCGCTGATGAAAGCGATACTGAGGGGCAGGATAGTGTTGAACATCCAGAAGCCGCCCCCCACGTCCTCCGTCCATACGAATAGCATCCCGGCGTCAGGGTCCATGTACGAGCGGTGCATCAATCCAAGCTGGCGGCTGGCGTCGGTGTCGGCTATCTCCACCGTCATATTCACCTTCTCCCCCTTCTTGTTGGTGATAGTAAGCACGCCTGTTTGTAGCTGGGGCGCGGCGGTGAGGGTGGCTTGCGCGCCTGGGCGGGGCGTACCCACCAGTGCGGTTGGCGGGACCCAGGCTGTGGGCGATGCCGTGGGTGGGGACTGAGCGGGCACTATCGCCGTTGCCTGCGCCCCCACGCTGGTGCTACCTGGGCCACACCCGTAGATTGCGATGGTGAATAAGGAAATGAGCAGCAACGCCCATATGAGAGCATGGCGCGCCAGCCCCCTACGGGCAATATCGCGCAAAGGTACGTCGGTCATGGCTTGCCGTCTCCTTTGTATATCTTTATGAACACTTAACAAGACCCTCTGACCCTGGCGTAGGTGTCGAGCGTATAGCATTACTCTGCTTGCCGCTTGGATATTTGCTCTTGAAGCGGAACACACCGAGTTGGGAGAGTAGCACGTCATAAGGAGGCGGATTCTCAAGGTGCAATTCAAACACCGCTCTCTCGAAGTACTGTACCAGGTACGGCTTGCCATCAAGGTCAGATACTTCTATGAACTCGTCTGAGATGGGGTAGCCCTGCTGGGGGAGGCCGCCGTGCGCCCTCCAATACTCAAGAAACGCGCCGCCCAACCTCTTGCTCGTTTCCGGCACAAGCACCGACCCTGGTGTGACGTTCGGCTTCTGGTTGGGAGCGCCGCCAGGGTACTTTTGCCCGTACCTGAAGGTGCCCAGGAGAGATAGTAGCACGTCGAAGGGTGGCTGCTTCTCCGGGTGGTACTCGAACACGGCCCGCTCGAAGTACTGGATGGTATAGGTCTTGCCGTCGGTATCGCTTACCTCTTGCATCTCTTCGGAGATGGGATAGCCCTGCTGAGGAAGGCCGCCATTTACGGTCCAGTATTGCAGGAGCCTTCCCCCGACCGTTTTGCCCGTCTCCGGGAAGGTGCGCTGAGCGGGCATAGCGTCGCGCACGTGTTGGTCGAAGAAGTCTACGATGATATTGCCAAGCTCGGCCAGAGTGGGGCTGATCGGCCCGCCCGATTGGACCAGCGCGTGGCCCGCGTTCTTCACGACAACGAGCGTTGCCGACACGCCCGCCTCTTTCAGGCGATCATGTAGCTCCTGCGACTGGCTCAAAGGCACCACCAGGTCTTTATCGCCGTGCAGTATGAGGAAAGGGGGTGCATCTTTCGTTATGTAGGTTACCGGGCTGGCCTGCGTGAGTAGCTCTCCGGCCTGGGAGAGAGGTTTGTTCAGCAGCCCTTCGATCAGAGAGGACGTGCTGGGGTCCGGGGCTACAGTGAAATCGGTCGGGCCGAACATGTCAACCACCGCCTGCACGCTGCTCGATTGCTCAGAGTAGCCCCCGTTCCCTTCAAGTCCGGCCCCAGGCCCCGCCAGCCCGACCAGCGCCGCCAAATGCCCACCCGCGCTCGCGCCCCACACGCCTATGCGCGCAGGGTCGAGGTTGTAGAGGGCGGCGTTGGCCTTCAGGTAGCGGATAGCACACTTGGCGTCCTCTATTTGCGAGGGCCACCTGTACTGCGGCACGAGCCGGTAGTTGATAGAGGCCACCACGTAGCCCGACGCTACCAGGCCCGGTGCGAGAAGCGCCACCTCTGACTTGTCCCCTGCGCGCCAGCTACCGCCATGCAGGTATAACACGGTGGGTGCGGGGCCAGGCTCGCCCGTGCCGGGCAGATAAATGTCCATCTTGAGCGCCACCCCGCCTGGTGAGCAATAAGTAATGTCCCTCTGCACGCCCCCGATCTGTACAAGCGGCGCGTCCACGCCCTTGGCTCCAGCCTGCTGCCCCGGTAGGAGCGCGGCCATGAGCGTGGCTATTACCCACAATATTAGTCCGCGAGTTTTCCTCTTTGTCATGGAATGCCTCGTCAAAATGTAGTTCTTCGGGGTATGGATGGTCTTTCATTATATCAGGTTATGCAGATTCTCTTATGGCGAGGCATTACTCAGCAATACAGAGCATCTGCAAAGTCAGAGGGAGCAGATGCTGCATAGAGAAACATCTCTTGACATGTCATTCTGAGCGAAGCGAAGAATCTCCCAGCTTGGACGCATGGATAGAGTTTTAAATTCTTCGCTTCGCTCAGAATGACATGGAACGGGTTACACTTAGCTCGCAGCTGTAATGTTGCACGTCTAAATAATAGGTCTGAAAAGAGCGTATGATTTTTGCAGAAGGGTCTAGCGTACTTGGCGACTCTATGCTAAACTAAACCGCGAGTGTTTAACGAAATTAGGAATCTTCTGCATAGTCGCCTGAGGTGACTTCTGTTGAGGATTTTTCGAATTGTATATGTCCTATTTCGGCGTTTCACCAGCCTGGAAGGAGGTGAGGGATAATCACGCATCGAGCTATAGCGAACAACAGAGATAGTATCAACTAATCAGCATATTTCAAGACTGAGGTCGGCACTACAGAGGGAGATAGTTTTGCTATGCTCTCCTGGTAGTAATCTACGGTCTTGAAAGAGCTTTCAGCCAAACCAAACCAGAGAAGGAGAACCTTAATGACCAGGTCTACAACCAAGTGGTTGTCCACATTCGTGGCGCTCACGCTCATGCTTGGGATGCTTCCCATGCTTGGCGCGGGCCAGAGCTATGCCCAGGGCGGAAGCCGCACTTTCCCGGAGACGGGTCAGACCGTCAAGGGCCGGTTCCTGCAATACTGGGAGCAGAACGGCGGCCTCCCGCAGCAGGGCTTCCCCATCTCCGCGGAGATGCAGGAGAAGAGCGATACCGACGGCAAGAATTACACTACTCAATACTTCGAGCGTGCCGTATTCGAGGCGCACCCTGACAACAAGCAGCCGTTCGACGTGCTTCTTTCGCTGTTGGGTGTTTTCAGCTTCAAGCGCTACCACCCCAACGGCGTGGCTGACCAGAAGGCCAGCACCGACAATCCTTTCAAATTCACCCAGACCGGTAAGACGATTGGCGGCAAGTTCCGAGCTTACTGGGAGAAGAATGGCGGTCTGGCGCAGCAGGGCTATCCCATCACCGATGAGTTCCAGGAGAGGAACCTGACCGATGGCAAGACCTATACGGTGCAGTACTTCGAGCGCGCCGTATTCGAATTGCACCCGGAGAACGCGGGCAAGCCGAGTGAAGTGCTACTCTCGCTCCTGGGACGCTTCGAGCATAACCGCAAGCACTCGGCGGCGGGCGCGCCTATCACAGTCGGCATGATGACCGACGTGTCCGGCTCCCTGGCTGTCTATGGACCGATGATCGAGCGCGGCTTCGCCCTCGGCCTTGAGTATGCCACCGACGGCACAAACAAGGTTATGGGCCATGACATCAAAGTCGTAACCAAAGATACAGCCAGCGACGTAGACAAGGGCGTCACCGTTGCCCGAGAGCTTATCGAGAAGGACGGCGCGAAAATCCTGGTAGGCGCGCCTAGCTCCGGCGTGGCGCTAGCCGTATCCGGCCTGGCCGCACAGAACAAAGTACCCTTCATAGCGGTGGCAGCGGGCACACCCGACCTCACAGGCGCAAACTTCAACCCTTACGCCTTCCGCGCAGGTCGCACCAGCGTGCAGGACGCCCTGACGATGGGTACTGCTGTGCTGGGTATGGGCAAGAAGTTCGTGCAGCTCGCCCCCGACTATGCCTTCGGGCGTGGCTCGGCTGCTGCTTTCTATAGCATTATCAAGGCGGGCGGCGGCCAGTTTACGGTAAACGATACCCCGGAGGGTCTGGGCACCGTCTTCGCTCCTCTTGAGACCACCAACTTTACATCCTACATCAACCAGATACTCGACTCCGGGGCCGATGTGGTCATCGTCACCTGGGCGGGCGCGGGCTTTACCCCCCTCTTCCAGCAGATGACCCAGCTTGGCGTCTTCGACCAGATGACCGTTGCCACGGGCTTCGGCGACAACCAGACGCTCGCCAAGGGCTATGCCGAGGCGGTAGGCTCAATCGGCCTGGGTATCTACCACTACACGATGTATGACAACCCTGTGAACAACTGGCTGGTAGAGAAGCACAGGGCCAAGTACAACTCACCGCCTGACCTCTTCACCGGCGAAGGCTTCCTCGCGGCGCAGATGATAGTCAGGGCGCTTGAGGCTACCGGCGGAAATGCCGGCCCTGATGGCGCTGGAGGCTTGATAGCGGCCTGGGAGGGGATGAAGCTCGACGGGCCGAAGGGCTTCTACACCATCCGAGCCAGCGACCACGTCCTCCTACAGGAGATGCTCCTCCTCAAGCTGAAGAACGTCACCGATCCCGACTACAAGTTCTTTGAGCTAGTCAAGCGCTTCTCCCCTGAGCAGACCGCTCCCCCGTGTGCGGTGCCTGCGGCGATGAATAGGTGTAAGTAGATATCGGACGATAGACGATAGACGATGGACGATAGAGTGCGTGAAACGTGATGCGTGATGCGTGATTATTAGTTCATCATCTATCGTCCATCGTCTATCGTCCATCGTCTATCGTCCATCGTCCGTCGTTCATCGTCTATCAAATTATGCCTGACACTTTCCTACAAGCGCGCGCCCTCTCTCGCCACTTTGGCGGGTTGCGGGCTGTGGACGGGGTGGATCTCAGCGTGGCCGAGGGGTCTTTGCACTCCGTTATCGGGCCGAACGGGGCGGGTAAGACTACCCTGTTCAACCTGATTAGCGGCTACATCAAGCCTACGGCGGGCGACGTCTACCTGCGTGGTCGGCGCATCACGGGTCTGCCCCTTCACCGCATGGCACACCTGGGAATAGGGCGCTCCTTCCAGATAACCAATGTCTTCCCCAACCTGACGGTGCTGGAGAATGCGCGTCTATCCGCCCAGGCTTTGGGGCGCGACAGCCTTAAGCTGTGGGCATCCGCTTCGCGCTTCCGCAAGTACGAGGAGCAGGCGCGGGAGGCGCTCAGGCAGGTGGGCCTCGAAGATAAGGCACTCGTGCCCGCGTCCATCCTGCCGCATGGCGACAAGCGCAAGCTGGAGCTTGCCATCATACTGGCGGGGGGTCCGCACGTGCTCCTCCTCGACGAGCCGACGGCAGGCATGGCCTCCGAGCAGGTCCCTATTCTTCTCGACATCATCCGCCGCATACGCGAGACGGGGGGCAAGACCATCCTCTTGGTCGAGCACAACATGCAAGTGGTTATGAACGTCTCCGACCGCATCACGGTTATGCACCAGGGAAAGGTGCTTGCCGAAGGCTCCCCTACTGAGATCGCTTCGAACCCTGCTGTGCAAAGCGCGTACCTGGGCGAGAGTCACTATGAGGAATCAGGAGTCAGGAGTCAGGAGTCAGGGGTTGGAACTGCCTCTCAATCTTTATCTCCTGACTCCTCCCAAGAAACAAGGAGCTAAACCCGATGGCTATACAATCATACCGAGATTTGTCGGCCTGGCAAAAGGGTATGGATTTGCTCGTTGAAATATATCAGCTAACAAAGCTATTTCCGAAAGATGAGCAGTTTGGGTTAACCAGTCAGCTACGACGCGCTGCTGTGTCTGTTCCTGCTAACATAGCGGAAGGGTATGGGCGTTGGAATAGAGGTGATTTCCGCAGGTTCATCTCAATATCTCGTGGTTCGCTTGCTGAAGTGGAAACTCACCTGGAAATTGCTATCCGCCTTGAATATCTTACTCAGGATCAAGTGCGACACGCATCGGACCTATTCGGGGATGTAGGGAGACTACTTTAATGGTCTTCCTCCGATCATTACAAGGCCCTGGTTCAGGCCCCGCGCCCAATGGTCGAATATTAGAAGATGTAGAATCATATGAACCTGATGGACCTCTGATTCCTGATTCCTGACTCCTGACTCCTACACCCATGCCCAACCTATTAACCATAGACACAATACACACCTTCATCGGCCAGTTCCACATCCTGGAGGGGGTCTCCTTAGAGGTGCAGCAGGGGAGCATCACCGCGCTCCTGGGACGCAACGGTGCGGGCAAAACTACAACCTTGCGCTCGATCATGGGCTTATTGTCGCCGCGCACCGGGCGTATCGTCCTAGATGGGCAGGAGATACAGGGGCTGCCTGCCTACAATATAGCGGCGCTGGGTGTGGGCTACGTGCCGGAAAACAGGGCGGTCTTCCGTGACCTCTCCGTCGAAGAGAACCTTCGCATAGCGGAGCGCCGCAAGGGTGACCTGGCCCGCAAGATTGACCTCATATTCGACCTCTTCCCCGACCTCAAACGCCTCTACAGACTACAGGGCGGCCAGCTTTCGGGCGGGCAGCAGCAGATGCTGGCGATAGCCCGTGCCCTGGTAGCCGACAATCGCCTCCTCCTCATAGATGAGCCGAGCGAGGGCCTGGCCCCTATCCTCATCGAGGCCATAGTAAAAGCTTTACGCAGGCTCGCCGAGCAGATGACCGTACTCCTGGTAGAGCAGAACTTCCGCATGGCCTCCCAGCTTGCAGACCACTATTACATATTAGACGACGGGCAGACCGTCCACTCAGGCCGCATGGCCGACCTGGTGGGAGACCAGGGGACTATTACCAGGTATTTGGGCGCAGCATAGACGAAATTATAAAGGAAAAAGGATAAATTATGAATTAGAAAGCTAGATTACGTCTTACTTTATCCCTTATCCTTTATCCTTTTGAACCATGACCACACTCCTCACACGCAACCGAGGCCCCCTTATCGCCCTACTTCTCGTAGCGGCGCTACTGGTCTACATGCTCAACCGCTACGGTGGGCCTGACACGGCGTCGGGTCTTATATCGGGGCTGACTTTGGGCGCGGTATTCTTCCTGCTCGCGTCGGGCCTGTCGCTCATATTCGGGCTGATGGACGTGCTCAACTTCGCGCACGGTCTCTTCTTCATGCTGGGAGCGTACGTCGGCTACACGATGTATGAGAACCCCCGTCTGCTACTGAATACTCTGCCGTTCGCGCTCGTGCTGTGGGGCGGGGTTTCGCTTGGCTCGCAATTGGGCCGCCGCTTCCCGATGGGAACGCGCCCCACGAGCCTGGACCGAGCCATTACTATCGGATTAGCGGGCCTGGCGGTGGCCGTCATCGTGGCCGGAGTGTGGGGCTTTAGCCTTCTCTCGCTTGCGTCCAGTGAAAGTTCGGCGGGCGGCAAGATACCCACTGACGTCGCGCAGGAGGCATTGGGCCAGTATCTCACCAGGTTGGGCGTGCTTATAGCAGGTGGGTTCGTGCTGGGTATAGCCATCGGGCGCAGAGCGGTCGGGCGAGCAGCGCAACAGAGCGCGTCTGGCTAGGCCCGCTCGTGGGTGTCGTAGCAATCGGCGCGGCTTTCCTTCTCGCTATGGTTCGTACAGAGGGCGAGACGGCGCTCCTTGCGCTGCCGTTGGATGCGCGGTTCGTGCTGGCGCTCGTCGCCGGGGCCGCCACAGGGGCCGCGTTTGGCGCGCTTGTGGAGTGGAGCATGATCCGCCCGCTCTACGCACGTCCCATATACCAGGTCCTCCTTACGATAGGGTTGACGTTCGTGGGCACCGAGCTTATCAAGACCGTTTGGGGTAATAGCACCTTTCACATGGACACACCCAGCTTCTTCAATACCCCACGCGCCGACGGGCGAAGCTGTGCGTCCCCCGACCTTCTCTCCTTCCTGAGCGACCACTGTACCGCGCTCTCCGTATTTGGGCGGCGCGTGCCAAGTTACTGGATGTTCATCATCCTGTTAGGCATCGTGATCTTTATCGCGGTGGCTATCCTCCTGAAGCGCACGCGTATGGGCATGATAATCCGGGCGGGCGTCCAGGACAGCGAGATGGTGCAGGCCCTCGGCATCAATGTCCGGCGCGTCTTCACGCTGGTGTTTGCCCTCGGCACGGGCCTGGCGGCACTGGGCGGCGTGGCCGTAGGCCCGTTCCTGGGAGTGCACCCCGACCTGGGGCAGGAGTTCTTGCTCTTCGGTTTTATAGCCGTAGTTGTAGGGGGTATGGGTAGCTACACGGGCGCTGCGGCGGGCGCGCTCTTGCTTGGCTTCGCGCGCGCCTTCGGTGACCTCTCTACTCGATATGGCATCGGCATACCCTTCACCGACGCCGTATGGATACCCCCAACCTTCGTCGCCACCGCCTCAGCCGTGCTCCTCATGGCGATAGTGCTGCTGGTACGCCCGGCGGGATTGTTGGGGAAGAAGGACTGACCAGAAGGCAGTAGGCAGTAGGCAGTAGGCAAGAGCTAAATGATAAATCCGAAATCCGAAATCCGAAATCCGAAATCCAGGGTCATCACATGGACTCTCGTGGTGGCCGCGCTGGTGCTCTTCCCCTTTATCGTGCAGCTCATCACCGGGCAGCCGGTGGATGCGGGCACGCCCAAATTCTGGCAGGGGATGATGGCGCAGGTCTTCATCCTGGCTGTGTATGCGGTGAGCTACGATCTACTGATGGGTTACACAGGCATCCTGTCGTTTGGGCACGCCATGTTCTTTGGTGGGGGAGCGTACACCTCCGCTATACTGCTCACACGCGTGGGGTGGGATTTCTGGGCGGTGATACTCGCGGTTATAGCTGTGGCTATCGCGCAGGGGATTCTCATCGGAGTGCTATCGTTGCGAGTGCATGGGGTATATCTCACGATGGTCACGCTCGCCTTCGCGCAGATGTTTTACATCATGGTGAAAGCGTCGGACTTCACCAAGTGGACGGGGGCTGAGGACGGTGTTACCAACATCCCCATCCCCGAATGGCTCAGCCCCACTAATGAGCGCCTGCGCTTCTACTACGTCACCCTCGTTTTCGCGGCCTTGATGTACCTGGTTGCCCGGCGGCTGGTCAGCTCCCCCGTAGGGCGGGTGATGATAGCCATACGAGAGAACGAGCCTCGCGCCCGCATGATTGGCTACAACACCTTCATCTACAAGCTAATCGCCGTGACCGTATCCGGCCTGCTGGCGGCGCTGGCGGGCTTTATGTTCGCGCTCTGGAGCTCCAATGCCAACCCCAGTATGTTGAGCGCCACCTACACGATAAATGCCCTTGTGATGACCATCATTGGCGGGGTAGGCACTCTGGTAGGGCCAATGATAGGCGCGGGCGTCCTGCAACTCACAGGTTACTATCTGAGCGACTTGTTCCACGATAGCGCGCCCCTTATATTCGGCATCGTCTTTATCTTCATAGTGATATTCTTCCCCTATGGCCTGGTGGGCACGTGGCAGCTACGCGGCGGGCAATGGCGAAAAGTGTGGGCCGGACGGCTCCGCAGCCTCTCCGCATGGCGGCCCGGCGAGACTGACCGCCTCTGACAGATCTCCTTGTTCTTCATAAGAAGAGCGGGCAGCCTCACTTTTGGGCAAAGTGCTGAAACGTCCTGAAGCGCAAGCCAATCTTTCTTCAATAAACAAAATGAGCGCCGCAAGCGCTCATTTTGTTTATTGAAGAAAAAGCCCTTTATGAGAAAGGGTGATTTACAATCATTTAACAAGCTCTTTACAGTTTCTCCCTATTTTGCGGCGTGGTCGGGTGCTAAAGTAAGGGCAGACCCACTATTCCCAAAGACCATCCGGCATGGATAGGTCATTCGCAAAATAGGAGGAATGAAAAGATGGAAAGTATCCGCAGAGTACGCAAGACCCTGGCTGTCGCCGGCCTCGGCATGGGGCTGGCGCTGGCCTTAGCCCTGGCAGCGGGACAGTTCGCAACGGGTGCGGCGGCGCAATCGGGCGAGCTGGTAGCCGCACCCGAAAACCAATCGGTGACAGGCGTCCCGCGCCCAATCAAGCTGCGGCCCTGGGTGCAATTCGGCCACGCCCTCCCCGGCGAGACCGCCAGGTACAACAAGCTCCTCTTCAACCACCTCGACGAGGAGACTGACGTCACCCTGGACGGCGACAGCCTGAACGGTTGGGAGGTGCGCGTTGTCCCCTCCAATACGGTCGCCATACCGGGCTACGCTAACGTCATCCACGTGGGCGTTACCGTGCCCGAAGACCCGGCTCGCCGCGTCGACATCGAGCGCGTGCAGGCGTCTATCAATCTCTCCGGCACGTCCTCGTTCACAACGACCGCGTACATGATCACCATTACCCGACGCCATCACTTCACCGACCTGGAAGAGGGTAATTGGGCTGACGACCCGGTTCAATACCTGGTGGACCAGGGCGTCATCACCGGCTACACCGACGGCACATTCCGCCCAGGCGACAACGTGACACGGGCGCAGTTCGCCAAGATGCTGGTAGGCGCGATGGGCTGGGAGATCGTCACCCCGCAGACCCCCACCTTCAGCGACGTGTCCGCCGACTACTGGGCATACGGCTATATCGAGACGGCAGCATCTCACGGGGTTATAGGCGGCTACACCGACGGCTCCTTCCGCCCCTCGGCTGACATAACCCGCGCCCAGCCTCGCAAAGATGCTCTTCATCGCCCGCGACTGGTCGCTTGAGTCGCCTACCACGACGGAATTCAGCGATGTGAACTGGAACGACTGGTTCTACAGCTACACGCAGGCGGCAAGCTCGGCTGAGGTCATGTCGGGCTATGAGGACCACACCTTCCGCCCCAACGCCCCCGCCACCCGCGCCCAGGTCGCCAAGATACTCGCTCTAGGTCTGTTCAGCGACCCGAACAACTAGAAAAGGAAAAAGGAAAAAGGATAAAGGATAAAGTAAAAGCTGATGCCTTACTTTATCCTTTATCCTTTTTCCTTTATAATTTCGCCGAGAGGAGATTTGCGCGTATGCGGGTCGGGGTTGGGTTGCCTACTACGCTCCCTGGGGCGGATGGCTCGCTCCTTGTCGAGTGGGCGCGCGTGGCTGATGAAGGTCCGTTCTCCAGCCTGGGGGTGCTAGACCGCCTGGTATACGACAGCTATGACCCCTTCATCTCTCTCGCCGCAGCAGCAGCAGTCACCCACCGAGTCCTCCTCGCCACTACAATCGTAATTGGCCCTCTGCACAGCACGGCGATACTCGCTAAAGCCGCCGCCTCGCTCGACGCGCTATCTGGCGGGCGATTGGTGCTTGGGCTTTCAATAGGCGCTCGCAAAGAGGACTACGACGCGGCAGGTGTTGACTACCACTCCAGGGGCAGGCTTCTTGAGGAGCAACTGGCAGAGATGCGCGACCTGTGGGAAGCTTCGGGTCACAAGGCAGAAGTCAGTGGGCAGAAGGCAATAGATAATTCTATCGCTCCGAGCGCGATGCGTTCTGGTGGACCGCCTATTTTGGTGGGCGGGCTGAGCGACGTGGGGTTTGCGCGTATGGCACGCTACGCCGATGGGTACGTGCATGGTGGCGGGCCACCCAGGGCGTTCGCCCGCGCCGCCGATAAAGCGCGCGCTGCATGGCTCGACGCGGGTCGCCCCGGCAAGCCTCAGTTGTGGGCGCAGGGCTACTTCGCCCTGGGCGGCGAAGAAGTTGTCGAGGCCGGGATGAGCTACCTGAGAGACTACTACGCCTTCACCGGTCCCTTCGCAGAGCGCATCGCCGCCGGAATCCTCACCACCCCGCAGGCAATCGCAGGCTTCATCCGAGGCTACCGAGAGGCGGGCTGCGACGAGCTGGTCCTTTTCCCCACTCTCCCCGACCTCGCCCAAATTGAGCAGTTAGCGCAGGTACTATCCAGCAACTTCTAAACCTCAAATCTCTATAAAACCTCCGCGTCTCTGCGCCTCTGCGGTGAACCATAAATAATCTTTGCGTTCTTTGTCACCTTTGCGTCTTTGCGTTTAATATTCACTCATCACGTATGCCCAATCCAAAATCCAAAATCCAAAATCCAAAATCCAAAATCGTTGTCCTGGGTGCAGGTCCGGCGGGTCTTTATTGCGCATTGCTTATCAAGAAAGCTGACCCTACAAGGGAGATCATGGTCATCGAGCGCAACCCTGCCGACGTGACCTACGGGTGGGGTGTAGTCTTCTCTGACCGCACCCTCGCTTCCTTCGAGCGCGCCGACTACAAGACGTACAAGCAGATTACTGACCAGTTCGTCATCTGGGACTCTATCGATGTGCGCTATCATGGCGAGACGGTGCGGTGCGGCGGGCACGTGATCGCCAGCATCTCGCGCAAGCTCCTCCTCAACATCCTGCAAAGGCGCTGCATAGAGCTAGGTGTAGACATCCGCTTTGGCACCGATGTGCACGACCTGTCAGAGCTACCGGAGCATGACCTGCTGATAGCGGCAGATGGGGTCAACAGCCTCGCCCGCAAGACCTACGAGGAGCAATTCCGTCCCCGTATAGAATGGGGCAACGCCCGCTACATCTGGCTCGGCGCGGAACGCGTGTTAGACGCCTTCACCTTCATCTTTCACGAGAACGAACATGGCTTCTTCACAACCCATGCTTACCCCTTCAGTGGCACGACCAGCACTTTCATAGTCGAGTGCAACGAAGCTACATGGCTCAAAGCAGGGTTAGACAGTGCAGACGAAGCCCAAAGCCTAGCATATTGCCAGGAGCTACTCGCCACCGATTTGGGTGGCGTACCTCTCCTCTCCAACAACTCCAAATGGATTAGCTTCCCCACCCTCAAAACCAAAAACTGGCATGTCAACGTCCAAAGTCCAAAGGCCCAAGCCCAAAGCGCGCCCTCTAAAATCCAAAATCCAAAATCCAAAATCCAAAATCGAGTGGTATTGCTTGGTGATGCCGTACATACAGCGCACTTTTCCATCGGGGCCGGGACCAAGCTGGCGATGGAGGATGCCATAGCGTTGGCGAGCGCGCTTGAGCAGCACTCCAACACCGAATCTGCCCTCAACGCCTACGAGCTTGAAAGGAAGCCCGTAGTCGAGACCTTCCAGCGAGCCGCCTCCGAGAGCCAGACCTACTTCGAGACGATAGCCCGCTACAGGCATCTTCCACCCATGCAATTCGCCTTCCAACTCCTCACCCGCAGTGGCCGCATCTCCTATAGCGACCTCCATCTGCGCGATCCACGCTTCGGGGATGAGGTGGATCGCTGGTACTTCGGGAGTGCGGAGTGCGGAGTGTGGAGTGCGGAATTGGACGAAGGACGAAGGACGAAGGACGAATCGTCAGAAAGCAGAAGGCGGAAGGCAGAAGGCAGTAATCACCCTCCGCACTCTGCCCTCTCCCCAGAGCCCATATTCGCTCCTCTACGTCTGCGCGACCTCACCTTCCCCAACCGGGTAGTTCTACCCATACACCTTACCCCGGCCGATAATGGCACGCCCGACGTAGCATCATTAGACCACGACACCAATCCAAAATCCAAAATCCAAAATCCAAAATCGCTATCTTCCGCACTCCGCACTCCGCACTCCGCACTCGTAGAGGTGTGCGCGGTCTCTCCTGAAGGGCGCGTCACGCTCAACTCCTTGGGGATGTACGATGATGAGCATGGGGCGGCCTGGACGCGGATTGTAGAGAGCACCCACGCACAGGGCAGCCTCATTGGGGTGTCGCTAACTCATGCAGGGCGGCGTGGCGCGACTCGTCCGCGCTCTGAGGGGTTGGATAGGCCATTGCGCGAAGGAGGCTGGCCCCTCCTCTCGGCATCGCCCATCCCGTATACGCCACGCAGCCAGGTCCCTAAAGAAATGGACCGCGCCGACATGGACCGTATCCGCGACGAATTCGTTCGTGCCGCACGTATAGCGCACCAGGCGGAGTTCGACTTCCTGCAAATTGACTGTGCGCGTGGATACTTACTCGCCAGTTTCCTATCTCCTCTCACCAACCGCCGCGAGGATGATTACGGCGGCGACCTGGCGGGTAGGATGCGCTTCCCACTGGAACTATTCGATGCCGTGCGTGCCGCCTGGCCGGAAGGTAAGCCATTGTCAGTCGCGCTCTCTGCCACCGATCACATGAAGGGCGGCGCGCAGGTAGAAGACGCGGTAGCCTTCGCGATTGCGCTCAAAGAGCGTGGGTGTGACCTGGTACAAGCGCTCGCAGGCCAGACCATCCCACAGGGTGAGCCTCCTTACGGGCGTGGCTTCCTCACCCACTACAGCGACAGGATACGCAATGAAGCAGGAATAGCCACGATGGTGGGTGGGTACATTACCACGAGCAACGAAGCTAATACCATTCTTGCAGCGGGCCGCGCCGATTTATGTATCTTGGCGACGGACGACGGAATAGGTGAACTCTGAACTTTGGACTTTGAACATTGAACTTTGAACTTTGACTTTGGGCTAGGCAATGTCAGACTGGTTACAGCTTATCCTCATTATCATAGGTGCGTACCTGATTGGTGCCATACCGAACGGCCTTTTGGTAGGCAGGATTATGGGACGCAATCTGCTGGAGGGCGGTAGCGGCAAGACTGGTACTGCCAACGCAATGCGCGTCCTGGGGCGGCCCGCAGCTATTGCCGTCTTTGCCCTCGACCTCATAAAGGGTGTGGCTTCGGTAATGTTGGCTCGATTCCTTACCTGGCCCAACGATGCCTGGCTGGCGCTGGCGATGGGCCTCGCGGCGTCGGCTGCTATCATAGGACACAACTCGTCCGTATGGGTGCGCCTCCTCGCGGGCAGATGGGGAGGCGGGCGAGGTATCGTGACCGCACTGGGCGCGATGCTCACCGTCCAGCCCCTGGTGATCCTGGCGGCGGTGTTGGTCGGGATCGGGACCCTGGCAGCTACTCGCTATGTAGTGGTCGGCACCCTGGCAGGTATAATTGCAGGAGTAGTTACGGTTTTGGTACTCGTCCTATTGCAGCAAGTCACGCCCTGGCTCCTTCCTGGGACCATAGCCTGGGGGTTGCTGGTGGTGGCAGGCTTTGGCGACAGCATTACACGCCTGCTGAAGGGTACTGAGACCAGGATAGGGCAAAAAAGTGCAGACCGGGTCGTACAGAAGGGTATAGAGAGTTGAGCGAAGAACGAATGCATCACGTCCTGGAGCGCCCAGGCAGGAAGGAGTTTCCTCTTGGAGGATAGTAGTGCATACGTTGCCGGCGAGATGCCCAGCGGCCTGGATTACGAAGTAGATCGCCTGCGGCAGCAAGCACTCCTTTCCTGGGAGGCGGAAGCGCGCACGCTTCAGAGGCTGGGTCTGCGCGACGGAATGCACGTGCTAGAACTGGGGAGCGGGCCGGGTTTCATCACCGAACAACTGCTGGCGATGCTCCCTACTGGCAAAGTAACCGCCTTCGATAGAGACCCCACTTTGATAGAGCGCTCCAGGGCGTACTTGCAGGGCAAGGCCGAAGGGCGCCTGGATATTATCGAAGGGTCCGTCATGCGCATGGACTTCCCGGACGATACCTTCGATTTTGCGTATGGCCGCCTCATCTTTCAGCACCTGCCCGACCCGGTTGGCGCGGCTAAAGAGACCTTGCGCGTATTGAAGCCGGGCGGCAGACTGGTCATTGGCGATATTGACGATGCCCTGCATATCATTGAGCCTCTACAGCCGGAAGTGCAAGCCATCCTGGATAGGTTCACGGCGCAGCACACCGCCAAAGGTGGCAACCGGCACATCGGGCGGCGCTTACCACGGGTTCTCATGGACGCCGGGTTCAGCAATTTCGGCCTGGAAGTGGTCATAGCCCACAGCGACCTGTATGGCATTGAAAAGCTTGCGCCTCGTGAGGGGCAGGAGGATACCTGGAAATCGTTGCTTGTAGCTGGGCTGATAACGGAGGACGAGGTGAAAGTACTGCGAGCATCTGACAAAGAGTTCTACTCATCGGACCCTCTAGTGATGCTAATGCTGCTGATGGCTTGTGGGGAGAAGCCTACCAGGTGATGACAAAGAGAGTGGTCGTGACCGGGGCGGGGCGCGGTATTGGCCGGGCTATCGCCCTCGCTTTTGCACGGGCAGGCGCGGATGTGGCGGCGACAGCGCGCACCCTTGACGACCTGGATACGCTCGTCACAGAGATAGAGGCGATGGGCCGTCGGTGCGTGGCAATGCCCTGCGACGTGACCGACCCGGAGCAGGTAAATCTCATGGCGACCCGTGTCATAGAGGGCCTGGGAGGTGTGGACGTACTGGTGAACAACGCAGGTAACGCCGAGAGCCACCCCTTTCTCAACCACCCGGATGATCTGTGGCACAGGATGCTTGCGACTAATCTCACCAGCGTGTACTATGTGACCAAAGCGTTCGCGCCCGCCCTGATTGAGCAGAGTGGTGGGCGCATCATCAACATAGCATCAGTAGCGGCGAGGGTAGGGGCGAAGTACGTCGCCGCGTACACCGCCGCCAAGCATGGTGTACTGGGTCTCACCCGCGCTCTTGCCATCGAACTGATGCCCCACAACATAACCGTGAATGCCATCTGCCCAGGCTTCGTTGACACCCCCATGACCCAGGCGAGCATAGCCAACATAATGAACCGCACCAACTTGACCGAATCCCAGGCGCGAGAAGCATTAGAGAAGACCAGTCCGCAGAACCGCCTTATCACGCCGGAGGAGGTTGCGGCGGTAGCCATCTTTCTCGCCCACGATAGCAGCAGGGGGATAACGGGTCAAGCCATAAATGTGGATGGTGGGAGCGTAATGTCATAATGGACTTCAATCTAAAATCCAAAATCCAAAATCCAAAATCCACATACGATTTCCTCTACGAAGTAGACGACACAGGCATCGCCACCCTTACTTTCAACCGCCCGGAGGTACTGAATGCCCTCACCTTCGAGGTGTACGCGCAGTTCCGTGACCTGTTGGAAGCGCTACGCTACGACGACAACGTGAAGGTGCTGGTGCTCACCGGGTCGGGGGACGCCTTCTGTTCTGGCGGCGACGTACACAAGATTATCGGCGCGCTCCTGGAAGGTGACGTGAAAGACCACCTCGCCTTCACCCGCATGACGGGCGCGGTTGTCCAGAATATGCGCCTCCTCGACAAGCCGGTAATCGCCGCGCTGAACGGCATGACCGCCGGGGCTGGAGCGGTAATCGCTCTAGCCTCTGACCTGCGTATCGCGTCCGAAAAGGCGAGGTTCGCCTTCCTCTTCACACGTGTGGGCCTCGCGGGTGTGGACATGGGTTCGGGCTACCTGCTGCCGCGCATCGTGGGCCAGGGCCGCGCCTCCGAACTCCTCCTCCTCGGCGACACGATAGACGCTACCACCGCAGACCGCTACGGCCTGGTCAACCGCGTGGTCCCCCATGAAGACCTCATGCCGACTGCCCAGGAGTGGGCGAGACGCCTCGCGCAAGGCCCCACCCAGGCCATCTCTATGACCAAGCGCATGATCAATTCTGAGTGGAACATGGACCTCGTCACAGCCCTCGAAGCTGAAGCGCAGGCCCAGGCGCTCATGCTCATGGGAGAGGACCACCGCCGCTTCTATGAAGCTTTCAAGGCGAAAGAGAAACCGAAGTTCACAGGGCGATAGTATGAAAGTCCAGATTATCAACCCTCCTACCCTTCCCCAACCCAAAGGCTTCAGTCATGGCGTTCTGACCACCGGCGGTCGCACCCTTTTCCTCGCTGGGCAAACCGCTCTCGATGCGGAGGGCAATATAGTCGCGCCTGGTGACATCGTAGCCCAGTACAGGCAGGTGCTATATAACCTGAACGCGGTGGTGGAGGAAGCGGGGGCCACGATGCAGAACATCGTGAAGATTACCATCTTCGTCAAGGACCGCGATGACTACAAAGCGCACCTCAAGCCCCTGGGCCAGGTCCACAAAGAGTTCTTCGGCTCGTATTACCCGGCAACAGCCCTGCTGGAGATTTCGCGCTTCTTCGATGATGAAGTGCTGGTGGAGATAGAGGGGATAGCGGTGATACATGAACTTTGAACTTACACTTGAACAGCAACGCATCCAATCCCTCGCCTGCCAGTTCGCTCAAGAGGAGGTCGCACCTATCGCACGCGAAGCTGACGAGCGCGGCGAGTTCCCCATGCACCTCGTCAAGCGCATGGGCGAGCTAGGCTTCCTTCTAGGTCCAAAGTCGAAAGTCCAAAGTCCAGGATCCACAACTGAAGAGAGCGATTTAACCGGACCACCGCCTAAACCTGTTTCCTCTGACTTTGGACTTTCGACTTTGGACTTTGAACTAGACTTCTTGAGTTACGCCCTCATTTGCGAGGAGCTGGGCCGTGCCGACTCCTCCGTGCGCGGCTTTCTAACGGTCCACGCTGGACTGGTGACGGGCTGCATAAGGGAGTGGGGCACAGATGAGCAGAAGGCGCATTACCTCCCCCGAATGGCGGCGGGCGAGTGGATAGGCTGTTACGCCCTCACCGAGCCGAACGCAGGCTCCGACGCCGCGAGTATAGAGACCACAGCTACCCCGGAAGGAGATAACTACATCCTCAACGGCGAGAAAATCTGGATCACCAACGGGGCGAGTGCTAATGTCGCTATCGTCTTTGCGCGGTTGAGTTCAAAGGCTGAAGATACGAATGTAGACACACGGCCTCACAAGCAGATATGCGCATTCCTCGTTGAGACTGGCACGCCTGGCTTCCACCGCGAACCGATGCCCGGCAAGGAGTTGGGCCACCGCGCTTCCGAGCACGTCCACATCACTCTTACAGACTGCCACGTGCCCAGCAGCGCGTTGCTAGGCACGCCGGGAGAGGGGTTCAGAGTAGCGATGTCGGGGCTTGACAGGGGAAGGCTAGGGGTGGCGGCTGGGGCAGTGGGCGTGGCGCAGGCGTGCCTCGACGCGTCGGTCGAGTACAGCAAGGAGCGCCGCCAGTTCGGCAAGCGCATCGCCGATTTCCAGGCCATAGGCGCTACCCTGGCCGACATGGCCGCCGACGTTCAGGCCGCTCGCCTCCTGACCTACCACGCCGCTTGGCTCAAAGACCAGAACCTGCCCGCTACTAAAGCCGCCTCTATCGCCAAGCTCTTCGCAACCGAAGCGGCAGTGCGCGCCGCGTCAGAGGCGGTGCTTATACACGGCAACCGGGGGTACTCAAATGAGTACCCCGTCGAGCGCTACTACAGAGACATCAAAGGCTTACAAATTTACGAGGGAACAAGCCACATTCAGCGTATAATTATCGCGCGGGAATTAGTGGGACGTGGTGAATAACATCCAATACGTGCCTATAGAATAGAAGTAGGGGCGGTTCGTGAACCGCCCTGGTGCGGACAGCACCTGTTATATACAGGGCGGTTCACGAACCGCCCCTACATGTTGAGGAACAACGCAATGCAGACTTCATCAAAGCAGAACATGGCAGGTCGCGTCTGCCTCATCACAGGTGCGAGCGGCGGGCTTGGCAAAGCAACCGCGCTGGGGCTTGCACGGCTTGGTGCCACCGTGGTTATGGCCTGCCGTGACAAGGCTCGTGGGGAGGCAGACCGCTCCGAGATAGAAGCCGCATCCTCCAACAGCGACGTAAAGCTTATCGCCCTGGACCTGGCCTCCCAGCAATCTGTCCGGGAGATGGCGGCGAATTTCAAGACCGAGTATGGACAACTCGACGTGCTGATCAACAACGCCTCAGTCTTCAAGGGTAAGCGTACCACGACCCCGGATGGCCTGGAAACCATGTTCGCCACGAACCACCTGGGGCATTTCCTCCTTACGAACCTCCTGCTCGATCAGCTGAAGGCGAGTCCCCAGGCCCGCATCATAAACATCAGTGCGCCCACTACCACCAAGCTCAATTTCGATGACCTGCAAGGCGAGAAGAAATTCAGCGCGCTCTCTGCGTTCGGGGCGTCCAAGATGTGCAACCTCCTCTTCACCTATGAACTGGCGCGGCGACTCGCCCAAACGAAAGTGACCTCCAATGCCCTCCACCCCGGCCTGATGAAGTCGAACCTCATGAGCGAAGCCCCAACCCCCTTGCGCTGGCTGCTGCGCCTCATCTCTACAACGCCTGAACGCGCCTCCGCGGGCCTCCTCTACCTGGCGTCATTGCCGGAGGTCGCGGGAGTCACGGGTAAGTTCTTCAAAGGCAACAAGATTAGCAGTTCCGCTGCCTACTCCCGCGACGAGGATATGCAGACGCGTCTATGGGACGTGAGTATGGAGCTAACCGGGCTGAAGTAGATAAGGACTGGGAGCTTGAGGAGATACGCCTCGCATGGGCGCAACACCAGACTTCACAACCTTAGACCTTGAGGTGCGCAGGCACATCTATGATGAGCTAATCGAGCGTACTGCTATGCCGAACGCAACTCAACTTGCGGAAGTCCTGGGGCGCACTATAGGTGAAGTGCGGGACGCATTCAAGCATATGAAAGAGGCGCACACCCTGGTTCTTCAAGAGGGAGACGAAGAGATATTGATGGCGATGCCCTTCTCAGCCGTGCCCACGCCCTTCCTGGTAAAGATTGGTGGAAGATCGTGGTGGGGCAATTGCATCTGGGACGCGATGGGGATCGCCGCGATGGTGCGCAAGGACGCCATCATCACCACAGGCTGTGGAGACTGCAACGACGCTATGAAGGTGCTGATAGAGGGTGGCTCCGTGCGTGTGACTGGAGATGAAGGGATAATACACTTCTCCGTGCCCGCCGCAAGGTGGTGGGACAACATCAAGTTCACGTGAAAGACGATGCTTCTCTTCAGGTCTGAAGAGCATATAGGCAACTGGTGCGACATGTGGAACCAGCCCCGCGGCGGGACGTTGACCCTGGAACAAACGTGGAAGCTGGCGCAAGCCTGGCACGGCGAAGACCGCCGCGACCCCAAATGGCGTAGGAAGACCGTGCAAGAGGCAACAGCGCTATTCGAGGAGATAGGCATGACGGGGCCGTTCTGGCAGTTGCCCCACTAATTTCATAGGAGATATCGGTAATGAAAAGCCATCTTCGGTCATTAGCAATTATGGGTATTGGCGTAATCATAGGCGTGTTGAGCGTGACCGCCTGGGGCAGCCTCGGCAGGTTAGCCGAAGCCCAGAGCGGCTGCCAGAGTTTTCCGCAGACCGGGCACAAGGTGTGTGGTAAGTTCCTCATATACTGGCAGCAGCATGGCGGCCTCGCGCAGCAAGGCTACCCTCTCAGCGAGGAGTTCACCGAAACGAGCGACCTAAATGGAAAACCATACACAGTCCAATACTTCGAGCGGGCAGTCTTCGAGATGCACCCGGAGAACAAGCCTCCCTTCGATGTGCTCCTCTCCCAGCTTGGCACCTACCTGGGAAACTCGAAGTATGTCTTGGGCTTCCCGGAGAGCGCGAGCGAGATCCCTTACTACGAAAATCTCCTGGACTCTGCTGGCGCTCTAAAATCATACTATAATGCCATCAATCGCAAAGAGTACGAGCGTGCTTACAGCTATTTCGGCAAGGGCGCTGAAGTCCAACCATACCCTCAGTTCGCCGCTGGTTACGCAAACACCGCTTCTGTAACTCTTGCCTTGAACCTGAACTTCATAGAGGACCCAGGCGCAGGGAACATCTACGCCGCCATAAGGGTCGTTCTCACAGCCACGCATAAGGATAGCAGCAAGCACCTCTTCTCAGGCTGTTACATCATGCACCGCGTCAACTTCGGCATCTCTGAGGACCGAAACGATGAGTTATGGCACATTTCCTCCGCAAAGCTCACGGAGGTTCCAGCGAATAGCTCGGTAGACACACTACTTGCGCAAGAGTGTACCCCCTGAAACCCCAGAAATCACAAAGGAGTGAAAAAGGTATGGCCGACAATCCAAAATCCAAAATCCAAAATCCAAAATCGGAATACTGGAACCCCAAGAACGAAACGATGCCCCGTGACCAGCTAGAGCATCTGCAGTTGGTCAAACTGCGCCGCCTGTGCGAGTGGGCATACGCCAACACCCCTTTCCACAGGAGTCGTTTCGACGCGGCTGGCTTCCACCCCGACCAACTGAAGACCCTCGACGACATCCGCCGCATCCCCTTCATGACCCGCGAGGACTGGATGCAGTCCATCGCCGACACCCCCATGTTCGGCGACCTCCTCTCCACCGACCCCCAGAACGCCATACGCTACCACCTCACCTCCGGCACTACGGGACGCACCCCCATCCGCGTGCTCGACAGCACCAAAGATTGGGACTGGATAGCCGAGATGTGGTGCTACGGTCTGTGGGCCTTCGGCATACGCCCTCGACGATGTGGTCTACTTTGCCTTCGGATACGGCTCCTTCATAGGCTTCTGGGGCGCGCATATGGCCTGCGAGAAGATGGGCGCGCTCGTCATCCCAGGCGGCGCGCAGACCACCGAAAACCGCATCAAGCAGATAGTCGAGATGGGCGTCACCACCGTCTGCTCCACTCCCACCTACGCCCTCAACATGTGGGCGAAGGCACGAGAGATGGGCATTGACCTCGCCAAAGATAGCAAGGTGAACAAGATAATCGCGTCGGGCGAGCCTGCCGGCTCCATCCCCGCCGCCAAGCGCCAGCTAGAAGAGGCATGGGGCGCGAAGTGCGGCGACACCGCGGGCATGACCGAGGTCGGCACCATAATGATCTTCGAGTGCTCCCACCAGCCGGGCGGCACCCACATCATCGAAGACCACTACATCGAGGAGGTCATCAACCACGATACCGGTGAGCCTGTAGGCTACGGCGAGCTTGGCGAGCGCGTCGTCACCTCCTTCGGGCGCGGGTTCATACCGGCCATACGCTACCGCAGCAAGGATATGGTAATGAAAGTGCCCGCCTCTACCTGCGACTGTGGTCGCACCTGGGACATCTACGACGGCGGCATCCGGGGACGCTGGGACGATATGAAGCTCATCCGTGGCACCAACGTTTACCCCCGCGCCGTCGAGTCGATAGTGCGCGAGTACTCCGCTATTGACGAGTTCCAAATCTACATCTGGCGCAAAGACGACCTCCAGGACGAGATCACCGTCAAAGTGGAAGTCAAGCCCGACTTCGAGGACGACTGGCTCGACCTGCACCTGCACCTTTCCAAAGACCTCGCCCAGGCCCACGAGGGCCTGCGCTTCAACATCGAGCGCATGGAGTACGGCTCCCTCCCTCGCTTCGAGCTAAAGGCGAAGAGGCTGGTGGACGCCCGCCCGGTGGCGCAGTATTGATAGGGTGGTACAATTGAAAGTAAGAGAGATGATAAAAAAGGTAGAAGCTGATGGATGGTATTTGGTAAGAATACGTGGCAGCCATAGGCAGTTCTACCACCCAACAAAGCCGGGCGTAGTAACAATAGCTGGTAAGCCCAGTGATGACCTAGATGTTGGCACAGAAAAGGCCATCCTCAACCAAGCTCAGTTGAAGAAATAGAGAGGAGATTCCCCATGCATCGCTATCTCGTTGTGGTCGAAAAGGCCGCAAATAACTATTCAGCATACGCTCCCGATGTACCAGGTTGTGTAGCGACCGGCGCAACCTTGGATGAAACGTTACAAACTATGCGGGAGGCATTAGAGTTCCATCTAGAAGGTTTGCAAATGCACGGAGACCCCATACCGGACGAGCACGCCGTATATGCCGTATTTGTGGAGGTCGCCTCCCCGGCAGTCGCAATGACGTGATAATCCGTTAGATTCTATGTCTAACGTGAATATATGGAGCATAGGATGGAGGCAGTAAATCTCGCTGAGAGGTTCAGCCGCTTCACCGACTATTGGAGTCCGAAGGTAGTCGGTGAGCTTAACGACTTTCACGTCAAGCTGGTAAAGGTGAAAGGAGAGTTCGTATGGCACCACCACGAGGCAGAGGATGAGATGTTCCTGGTGGTAAAGGGGCGGCTCCTGATCCAACTGCGCGACAGGGAGATATGGTTGGAAGAGGGAGAGTTCACCATCATTCCCAGGGGTGTCAAGCACAAGCCTGTAGCCGAAGAGGAGGCGCATGTGCTCTTGCTCGAACCCAAATCTACCTTGAACACCGGTAACGTGCTGAACGAGCGCACCGTTGCCGATTTAGGACGCATCTAGTAGAGGTTGACATAACCTGAGTTGTTGCCCATGAAAATCGTTTCGCTACACGATAGGGAGGAAATAGAGCGCTTTCTGCGCCGCAACACCTACTTGCACATATACAGCATCGGCGACCTGGACGATTTCTTCTGGGAGCACACCGTCTGGTATGCCCTCAAAGAAGGAGGGGAAATCAAGCAGGTAATGCTCATGTACACAGCCCTCACTATGCCAACGTTGCTTGTCTTCACAGAGCCGCCTATAGACGAGATGCGCAACTTCATCCACTCCATCCTGCACCTGCTACCCGGGAGCTTCTACGCACACCTGACTGAGGGTCTGAGGAGCGTGCTTGAAGAGGAGTACGATGTTCATTGCCACGGCACCTTCTACAAGATGGCGCTCAAGGACATATCCCGCATCGACACTATAGACATCAGTAACGTCAGCCGCCTCTCCGCCAGCGACCTGCCGGAGATTGAGGAGCTATATCGCGTGAGCTATCCGGGCAACTGGTTCGACTCGCGTATGTTGGAAACGGGTCACTACTACGGTGTCCGGCAGCACGGCAGCCTGGTTGGAGTGGCGGGCATACACGTATACTCAGCGCGATATAAAGTGGCCGCCCTCGGAAACGTCACAACTCACCCGCAATTTCGTGGACAAGGCATCGCCACATCAGCCGTCGCCAAGCTGTGCAGGGAACTAGCCCGCTCGGTAGATCACATTGGGCTGAACGTCAAGGCAGAGAATACCGGCGCGATAGCGTCCTACAAGAGACTGGGCTTCGAGCCGATAGCGACTTATGAAGAATGTACCGTTGAGGCGAAGCGCCTGATAGACAGGAGCGCGAGTTTGTGACCAATTACATCTGCAAAACCTGTGGCGTCCAGTACGCTGAGACGGTAGACCCACCACAACATTGCCTTATCTGTGAAGATGAGCGGCAGTATATCGGTTCCGGTGGGCAGCAATGGACCACCATCGATGAGCTGCGTGCTGACCGGCGCAACAACATCCAGGGCGAGGGGCCAGGCCTTACCTACATCCAGACGGAACCCGCCTTCGCTATCGGCCAGTGCGCCCGTCTCATCCAGGCCCCCTCCGGCAACGTGCTGTGGGAATTTATCAGCTTCGTAGATGATGCAACCGTCGAGGCGATAAACGAATTGGGCGGCATCTCCGCAATCGCCATCTCACACCCGCATATGTACTCCTCGATGGTAGAGTGGAGCCGGGCGTTTGGCGGCGTGCCCATCTACCTGCACTCCGACGACCGCGAGTGGGTCATGCGTCCCGACCCGTCCATCGTCCACTGGGATGGGGAGACCTGCTCGCTGGGCCAGGGGTTGACCCTGGTACGTTGTGGCGGCCACTTCGCAGGCTCGACTGTTCTGCACTGGGCTGCCGGGGCAGGTGGCAAAGGTGCCCTCTTCACGGGCGACACGCTCTATGTGGTTTCGGACCGCCGCTATGTGAGCTTCATGCGCAGCGTTCCCAATTACGTACCTCTCTCGGCGCGAACCGTGCAGCATATCGTGAGCGCTGTCGAGCCTTTCACATTCGACCGCATCTACAGCAGCTGGCCTGACCGCGTAATTATGACTGATGCCAGGTCCGCAGTCAGACGTTCCGCCGAACGATATATCCAAGCTATAAATGGCGCATATGATTTCGCCTGAGCAACTTGATTTAAAGGAGCAGCAATTATGAGCCAGACCGACAGCGACATCCTGGGCAATCCGCTCACCGCACAAGAGCGTGAGCTTCTGGACGTCTATAATGCCCTCAAGAAGCTGGCAGCACAGGAAGACCTGCCCCCCTGCGCCGCTCGCAACGTCCGCCGCGCCCTCTCCGCCATGTGGCAGGCGACCAACGACCTGGACCTCCAGTTCGAGCAGTTATATGATGTTGGTGTGTAACAAGTAAGCGTTCAGACTAGTGGCGAGGATTGTAGAGAGGGCCACCAACTAATCTTGACACGTTAAGAGAAGTCTATTTCAAGATAAAATTCATCCAGCAAAAGAAGCACTCTTTTACTTGTCATTCCGAACGAAGTGAGGAATCTCCAAGCTTGGATGTATGGATAAAGTTTTAAATTCTTCGCTTCGCTCAGAATGACGGGCAGAAGTGGAGTGTTCGTATCTAAAACTTCTTAAAACCTAACCTGATGCTTAAGGAGTTTTTATATCAGGTTAGGTTTGGTCCGCCTGGCCCTTTATTACCTTGTCTCTCCTCGCATAGACAAGCCAAAACCTGGACTGCACCCCTGTAACCAGACAGGAAGGCAAGTCATATTCTCCCCAAGGGCTGTATACTAGCAGCCAACAGAGGAGAAGAAACAGATGCCAGGAAGATATCATTCACGAGAATTCAAGCTCCAATTGTGTAAGCAGGTAGCCAATGGTGAGCGCCGACCGGCTCAGATATGCCGGGAGCACAATATAGCCGACAGCTTGTTTGCGCGCTGGCGACATGAGTACGAAGCACGAGGAGAAGCAGCTTTCACACCCAAGCAACAACTCGAACCAGACGGACCCCAGACGCTGCAAGCACGCATTGAGGAACTGGAGCGCTTCTGTGGTCAGCTCGCTTTGGAGAACTCTATCCTAAAAAAAGCCGCCCTCCTCACGGGAAGCAAGTCCCGGAGCGACACGCCTTGATTACCCAAGCTCTACAAGAACACCCTCAGTTGTCGGTCAGCAGCCTATGTCAACTGCTGGGTGTCAACCGAGCCTGGTACTATGCTCAATTGGGTAAGTTGGGTAGGCAATCGGGTAGGCAATCGGGTAGGGAGCCGAAACCAACAGAGAGGGATGATGATGAGGGTGATGGTGATGGTGATGGTGATGGTGATGGTGATGGTGATGGTGATGTCGAGCTACGTGCCACCATCGAAGAGTTGGTGCTGGAGTTTCCAGGCTATGGATATCGCCGCATCACCAAAGCTCTAGCACGAGTGGGCTATCTGGTCAACCACAAGCGGGTGCTGAGGATAATGCGGGAAGGATCGTTGCTATGTCAACTGAAACGCCGCTTTACACCAACCACTGATTCGAAGCACTCCTTTCGAACGTATCCAAATCTGCTCAAGGAACTGGTGTTGTACGCACCTGACCAGGCCTGGCAAGCGGATATCACCTACATACGACTACCCACCGGCTTTGTCTATTTGGCGGCGATACTCGATGCCTACTCCCGCCGGTGTGTGGGCTGGCAACTCTCTCGCTGCATTGATACACACCTGACGCTGGCGGCTCTTGATATGGCTCTGTCCACACGCCGAGTTCGAGCCTGGAGTGATCCACCATTCTGACAGAGGAGTGCAGTATGCAAGCTACGCTTACGTCGAGAGGTTGGAAAGCGTAGGTGCGCTGATGAGTATGTCTGCTAAAGGTAATCCATACGACAATGCCAAAGCGGAGAGCTTCTTCAAGACATTGAAGCGAGAGGAGGTCTATCTCAATGAGTACCGCACATTTGGAGAAGCCGAGGCGAACATCGGCCAGTTCATCGAAAACGTATACAACGCTAAGCGCCTTCATTCCAGTTTGGGCTACCTACCGCCCATCGAGTTTGAGGCCTTACACTACCAGATGGTGGAGAACATGACTTAATCTTCTGTCTGGTCCAAGGGGTTCACTCCAACCACCCCACGTCTTAAGATAAGCTTATTTGGGGTCTGGTTTTGCCAAGGGAATAAGTGGGAACAGCTCCCATTCTGACTAACGTGCACTTGCGTCCGACGCGTAAATTTGCTACCATACGCCTAATCTTATCCTCTGCTGCCCGTCACCATGTGTCCGTAGAAGGAGGCTACCCCCATGTCGACAGAAGTGAAACAGACCCGTGTTCAGACTGCCGGCGCTCCCGCTGCTATCGGGCCTTATTCTCAGGCAGTCGTAGCGAACGGCATGGTATTCTGCACGGGGCAGGTCGCCATTGACCCTGAGACTAATCAGCTTGTTGAAGGGGATGTCAAGGCGCAGACGCGGCGGGTGATGGAGAACCTGGGAGCGGTCCTGGAAGCGGCGGGTTCCAGCCTCCGCCACGTCGTAAAGACCACCGTATTCCTGGCGAACTTTCATGACTTCCCCGACATGAACGACATCTATGAGCACTATTTTGGCGATGCCGAGCCTGCCCGCTCGACTGTGCAGGGTGGCCTGCCACGTGGTATGCTCGTGCAGATAGATTGCATCGCCATCGTGCCGGACCTGGTACACTCGATACGTGTCGTCGAGGCCAGGGAGTCCCAATCCACCTACGACCTCGACCTGGACCGGGACTTTTAGCCCCGTAGGGGCATGGCGCGCCATGCCCCTACACCTCCCACCTTATAAGATTATCTACCGGAGAGGAGCAAAGCTGATATGGCTGTACGTACCGCGCAAAGCAAGGAAGCAGGACGCGTCCCCCTCCCCCTCACGAGCCGCACCGACAGATGGTGGATAAAGCCACTCCTGACGGTGATTGTGCTTGGGTTCTTCGCGCTTTACGGCCTGTTCCGCGCCTTTGAGAACCAGTATTTCGAGTTCGGGCCGTACCTCGCGCCTTTCTATTCCCCCCATCTTCCTATCCAGTGGAACCTCTTTGGTTGGAACGTCTCCCCCGCCATCTACATCCTCATCTTCCCTCTCTCCTTCCGGCTGACCTGCTACTATTACCGGCTGGCCTATTACCGGGCCTTCTTCTGGGACCCGCCCGCCTGCGCCGTTGCCGAACCTGCCAAGCGCAAGAATTATACCGGCGAGCGTCGCTTTCCTCTCGTGCTGCAAAACATCCACCGCTATGCCTTCTACGCGGCGGTAATCATCTTCCTGATCCTCGCGTATGACACTGTGAGGTCTTTCTTCTGGGACGATGGCTTCCACGTCGGCCTCGGCTCGGTCATCTTCGTGGTCAATATTATTCCGCTGGCGCTGTACACCTTCTCCTGCCACTCCTTCCGCCACCTGATCGGGGGTAAAGTGAACTGCTATTCCTGCACCCTTGCAACTCGCACACGCTACGGCATCTGGAAGCAAGTCAGTTTCCTGAACGCCCGCCACAGCCTCTACGCCTGGGTAAGCCTCTTCTCGGTGCTGATAGCCGACCTTTACGTGCGCTTCGTGGCGGCGGGAGTAATCCAGGACTTCCGCTTCTTCTAGCTATGGGACGGAACCGCCAAGACGCCAAGAGCGCCAAGGAACCGCCAAGATTTTTGGGGTTTATTCTTGTGGTAAGGACTGCTGTGGAGAATGACAGATCGATTCGGCAACCCGGCGCAGATGTAGATGCTTGGGCGCGGGCGGTGATTGGAGCGGCTATTGAGGTGCATAGCCTATTGGGGCCTGGATTGCTGGAAGCACTGTATGAGGGGGCACTTTGCGTCGAGATGCGAATAAGGAACATACCTTTTGCGCGGCAAGTACCGGTGCCCATGACGTACAAGGGGCGGGAAATAGGGCAGGGGCGGCTCGACGTGTTGGTAGCTGACGCGCTTGTAGTCGAGTTGAAGACTGTCGAAACGTTGGCTCCCGTCCATATGGCTCAAGTTTTATCTTACTTGCGAGCAACCGGCCATGAGTTGGGCCTCCTTATTAACTTCAACGTTTCTGCTCTAAAACAAGGTGGCATCAAGCGCATCGTCCACACTAAACAGCCAGGAGCAAGCTCAACATCAATTGAAAGGTCTAATAATCATAACTAACCAACCAAACCCTAAATAATCTTGGCGGTTACTTGGCGCTCTTGGCGTCTTGGCGGTTCCGTCCACGTTCTTAGGAGCATTACCGACATATGGAATCTTACGAAACTATCGAGCATGATGTCCTGGTGATCGGCGCGGGCGGCGCGGGGCTGCGGGCCGCTATCGCGGCGGCGGAGGCTGGGCTGAGTGTCGGCGTCGTCTGCAAGTCGCTGCTCGGCAAGGCGCACACCGTCATGGCCGAGGGCGGCATCGCGGGAGCGCTGGCGAACCTGGACAAGAAGGACTCCTGGCAGGTCCACTTTATGGACACGATGCAGCGGCGGGCAGTTCCTCAACAACTGGCGCACCGTCGAGATCCTGGCGAAAGAGGCGCCGGAGCGCGTGCTGGAGCTGGAGCAGTATGGCGCGGTCTTCGACCGCACGCCCGAAGGCCTGATCATGCAGCGCCCATTCGGCGGCCACACCTACCGCCGCCTGAACCATGTCGGCGACCGCACCGGCCTGGAACTGATGCGCACCGTCCAGGATAGAGCCGTCGCGTCGGGCATGAAGTGCTACATGGAAGCCACCATCACGCGGCTGCTCAAGGATGGCGACCGCGTGGTCGGCGCGTTCGGCTACTACCGCGAGACGGGCCGCTTCCTCGTCATCAAGGCCAAGGCGGTGGTCCTGGCGACGGGCGGCTGGGGCCGAATGTACAAGGTGACGTCCAACTCATGGGAGTCGACCGGCGACGGCGCGATGCTGGCCTACGATGCCGGGGCGGACTTACATGGACATGGAGATGGTGCAGTTCCACCCGACCGGCATGGTCTGGCCCCCCGGCGTGCGCGGCATCCTCGTCACCGAGGGCGTGCGCGGCGAGGGCGGCATATCTCCGCAACGGCAAGGGCGAGCGGTTCATGTTCAACCCGAAGTACATGCCCGCCGCCTATAAAGGCCGGTTCGCGGAGACCGAAGAGGAAGCCGCTCGCTGGCTCACGACAAGGACAACAACCGCCCGCCGCCGAACTGCTGCCGCGCGATGTGGTGTCGCGTGCCATCTACCGCGAGGTGCTGGCGGGCAACGGCACCGAGCACGGCGGCGTCTACCTCGACGTGACGCACCGCGGCGCCGACTTCATCAAGCGGAAACTGCCCAGCATGTACGAGCAGTTCCACGCGCTCGGCGACATGGACATCACCAAAGAGCCGATGGAAGTCTACCCGACCATCCACTACACGATGGGCGGCGTCCGGGCCGAGCCGGAGACGTGCTGCGACGACGTGTCCCCGGCCTCTACGCGGCGGGCGAGGTGGCGTGCGGCGTGCATGGCGCGAACCGCCTGGGCGGCAACGCGCTGTGCGACCTGCTGGTCTTCGGCAAGCGCGCGGGCGAGGCGGCGGCGAGCGCGCGCAAATCAATCGCGCACGGCACGATTGACGAAGCGCAGATTCGCGAAGAGGCCGCGATCCTGCTGGCCCCGTTCAAATCATCTGGAACCGAGAACCCCTACCTGCTCACCCAGGAACTCCAGGCCGCCATGCAGGAGGGCGCGATGATCGCCCGCACCGAAGAGGGACTGCAGAAGTGCCTGGAGAAGGTGCTGGAGTTGCAGGAGCGCGCCAAGAATCTGCATGTCGAAGGCTCGCGGCTCTATAACCCCGGCTGGCACACCGCGCGCGACATCCGGTTCATGCTGAAGGTCTCGGAGATCATCGTGCGCTGCGCGCTGGAGCGCCGCGAGAGCCGGGGCGCGCAGTGGCGCACCGACTACCCTGACCCCGACCCAGAATGGGCCAAGAAGAACCTCATCGCCACCAAAGCCGAAGATGGTAGCGTACGCATCACGACGCGCCCGGTGCCGGAGATGCCGGAGGAATTGGCGAAGTTGTTTGAGGAGAAGAAATAGAGGGATAAGATAATGAGCATACTGGTTTATGAAGGCGTGATAGATCACGGCCAGGTTCGGCTAAGCACCGAGTTGCCCTTGCCAGATAATACGAGAGTATATATAGTTGTCCCTAGTACCGCAATCGAGTCGGAGATTCCCGTCTATGACGTTCATTTAGGCGAACTCGACCAAGATGGAGGCGCGCGTATAGCGCATATTTACAGTCCTCACTTGGTTCCACCTGGCCGGGCATCTGACCTAAAGCTGGAAATCAGTGAGGAGACTTCTGGTGCCGACATATGATGCGACGCAATTCGATCCACCTGCCCCATTGACCCATGTAACACTTCGTAATAGAAATACTGGGGCAACTTGGGTGGAATGTGCCAATGTTGTTAAATTCAGGGGCAGATGTAACTCTGGTTCCGCAAGCAGTGGTGGCTCATCTGGGGGTAACTGTCGTTCCAGGCAGTCAGCTAAAGCTGATGGGCTTCGATGGCAACACAAGCCCTGCCCAGATCGTTGATATAGAACTTACCTTTCTGGGCCGCATATACCGGGGCGAATTTCTGCTAATTGATCAGGAGTATGGTGTTCTTGGGCGCAATCTCTTGAACACGGTGGGGTTAGTATTCGATGGACCACATTTGGCGTGGGGTGAGTTTCGACGCGGATAGCTACAAAGGAGAGTGAAATGACCACCGAAACAAACTCGAAACTCGGAAGTATGCCGATGGACAGGGAAGCAGCCTTCGAGGACAAGGACGAAGCGAAGCGTCCGCGCTCCTCGGTTGGGGCGAGTGTGACCCTGCGCGTGTTCCGGGGCGATGCCGAGGGCGGCACCGAGACAGACTACGAAGTGCCTACCTTCCCAGGTATGGTGGTCCTAGACGCTATACACCACATCCAGGCCCACAACGACAGCACCCTCTCTTGCCGGTGGAACTGCAAGGCCGGTAAGTGCGGCTCGTGCAGCGCCGAGATCAACGGCCAGCCTCGCTTACTGTGCAAGGCCCGCGTCCGTGACTACACTGATGGCTCAACGCCTATTTTAGTGCACCCGATCAAATCCTTCCCTATCATCAAAGACCTCGTAACCGACGTATCGTGGAACTACCGCGTGTCCGCGAAAATTACGCCTTTCACGCCTGCAACTGACGCGCCCAGACCCTTCGTCATGCAGCAAATGGACGTGGACCGCATCCAGGAGTTCCGCAAGTGCATCGAGTGCTTCCTCTGCCAGGATGTGTGCCACATCCTGCGCGACCACAACCGCAAGGACGCCTTCTACGGCCCTCGCCAGCTGATCAAGCTCGCCAACCTCGACATGCACCCCTACGATAGCCTGGACCGCCGCCAGAGGATACGCGAGGAGGCGGGAGTCGGCTTCTGCAACATCACCAAATGCTGCTCCGAGGTATGCCCTGAGCATATCAACCTGACCGACAACGGAATTATCCCCCTGAAGGAGCGCGTAGCGGACATCTACTTCGACCCGCTCATGTGGGCGGCCCGCAAGCTAAGCAGGGGGCAGAAGAAGCAGCCGGACCCCGGCATGAGAGTTGAAGAACCTGTTGCAGTAGCAGAAGAACCTGTGGCCCCTCCTCGCCTCGGCCTGCGAGACCAGACCGGCCCGCTGGTGGTGAAGGATGACATAATCTTCGACTCCACCAACCCAAATATCGCCAGGGCAGCGTCGCGCCGCAGAGCTTGGAGCAGTGACGAGGTGGGCGACAATAGTTCCAGCACGTAACCTGCATCTTCAACGAGAGCAAAGATATATGGCCTGGGTGTGCGAACCCAGGCCGTGCTATAATTGGAGCAGGATGAAAGGGTGAAGGGCATGGTGCACCATACCCCACGGTAGTCTATACATCGGGGGCAACTATGAAGACCAAGACTGAAGCCACAATCGAAGACCTGTACAACGTACCTGAGAACGGAAAGGCTGAAATCGTTGGTGGAGAGATAGTGCTTATGGCTGCATCCGGTTTTTTACCAAGCCGCGCCAGCATTGCGATTGCAACGAGCCTGCGCGAGTATGAACGTCGCACCAGGTCAGGTTACGCCTTCGGGGATAATGCAGGGTTTCATGTCCAGCTACCACGCCGGAAGTCATTCAGCCCAGATGCTGCCTTCTACACCGGCCAGCCCACCGGCATGAAGTTCCTCGAAGGCGCGCCTATCTTCGCTGCTGAGGTGCGCAGTGAGAACGACTACGGTCCTGAAGCCGAGCGCCAGATGGCTCGAAAGCGGGCCGATTACTTCTCCGCAGGCACATCTATAGTGTGGGACGTGGACCTGTTATCAGAAGATGTTGTGAGAGTATACCGTGCTTCCGATCCCGACAACACCACCACTTACCGTCGAGGAGAGGTAGCTGAGGCTGAACCTGCTGTGCCTGGCTGGAAAATGCCCGTAGACGAGTTGTTTACCTAACACGCGGCCAGAAGTAGCACGCATGACACTATCCACTCCCACAATGGCAGAAGCGCATAGCCCCTTCGCGCATCTTATAGCGAGCACTATCCAGCACGTCTTCGTCGCCTACCACGATGAGTTCAAGGTCATCACCAGGAGAGCTAAAGAGCGATTCGAGCAGTGTGACTGGCATGGCCTGCATGAAGACGCCGAGCAGAGATTAGACCTCTACAAGAGCCATGTAGCCGATGCCCTGCGTCTTATAGACGAGGGACTGGGTGAGCGCGCCTCCGACAAAGCATTATGGACGTCGGCGAAGGAAACTTACAGGCGGCTCATATCTGATCTTGATGATTTCGACCTCGCGCAGAGCTTCTATAACTCGGTGGCGATGCGCGCTAACATCCCCAATCTTACAGCAGGCATAGACCCTTCAGTAGCCTTCGATGGCTCCGAATTCGGGTCGATCCCACCCGCAGTCGGGGAAGCCGTTTACAATACCTTCAACAAAACAGATGGCACCAGCACCATGATCCGGGAGATGCTGGACGCATACCCATTCGAGTGCGGATACCAGGACCTCGATCGGAGCGCTACCCTAGTTGCTGAGCAGATTGACGCTTATTTGCAACACACTCGCCCCGGCTATGGCATTAGAGCTATTGAGGTGGCGCAACCCATCTTCTATAGGGGTAAGGTAGCTTATCTGGTGGGGCGCATCCGCACTTCCTCAGGCTTTTGTCCCTTCGTGATTGCTCTGGTCAACAATGGCGAAGGCGTGTGGGTGGACGCGGTGTTGCTGACGGAGAGCGAGGTCAGCATCATTTTTAGTTTCGCCCGCTCTTACTTCTTCGTTGAGGTGAACAGGCCACGTGCCCTCGTCTTCTTTCTGAAGTCGCTCATGCCCCTCAAGCCTATAGCGGAGATTTACATCTCTCTAGGTTACAACAAGCACGGTAAGACCGAGCTGTACCGCGACCTCATACGCCACCTTGCCAACACGTCTGACAGGTTCGTGATAGCGCCAGGCGAGCGCGGCATGGTCATGACGGTATTCACCCTCCCTTCCTATGATGTGGTCTTCAAGATTATCAAAGACACCTTCGATTACCCGAAGACTACCACGCGCAGAGAGGTCATGGACCACTACCACATGGTCTTCCGCCATGATCGCTGTGGCCGCCTGGTAGATGCCCAGGAGTTCGAACACTTACGCTTCGACAAAGAGCGCTTTTCGCCGGAACTGCTAGAAGAGTTATTGCGTGTGGCCGCGAGGACTGTCTCAGTGGACGGTGATTCCATAATCATAAAGCACCTGTATACCGAGCGCAGGCTGGTGCCCCTCAACCTGTACGTAAAGCAGGTGCCACCGGAAGCCGCGACCGACGTGGTGGCCGACTATAGTCGTACAATCAAGGAGCTTGCCTTCACCAATATCTTCCCAGGGGACATCCTTCTAAAGAACTTCGGCGTGACGCGGCATGGCAGGGTGGTCTTCTATGACTACGATGAGCTATGCTTCCTCACCGATTGCACCTTCCGCAAGATGCCCGAATCTTCAAACTACGATGATGAGCTAAACGCCGATCCCTGGTTCTCGGTGGGAGAGATGGACGTCTTCCCGGAGGAGCTAAAGACCTTCCTGGGACTGCCGGAGCCTCTCGCGGATGTCTTCTTCCAGGAGAATAGTGAGCTATTTGATGTGCCCTTCTGGGCTGACTTACAGGCCCGCCACCGTGCAGGTGAGGTGATTGATATTTTCCCGTACAAGGAGGAGAAGCGATTAGAGATGGGTGGCTAGAACGAAACCCCGATCTGGCAGCCTCTTCTATATGCTCTGATATTGACATTATGAAATGCTGTTGGAGGTTTAGCCCAGACAGTCATGCAGAAGCTTTCATATCCAGACCCCCGGACAAACATGTTGCCGCGCCACATATCCTGGACGTAACTCCAGCCGTCATTTTCCAGGGTACGTTTGTAGAAATCTAATACCTGTTGCGCTTCGTCATCGGTTGTGAAGCTGATAATCTTACCCTCGCCTTCACCTATCCCCTGATCTTTTACACTATCATTTTTCTCTATTCCATATGCATTTGGGTAAATTGGGATAGATTCAAAGGTAAGCTTGGTCCGCACAAAAGATATCGACCAGCCCACAAAAACATAGATATGAACTGCGACTAGAGCGATGAGAAATGCTCCAAGCAGGGTATGCGCGATTTTGGAAATGCGTGCCTTCATAGCAATCTCCTGGTATATTCTATGCATATGTGAACCGATCAAGCAATGGGCAAATGGTCCTCAGAGGAATCACATAAAGGTTATTATAGGAGCCATAGATCATGACTACTCAACAGGCTTCACAACATAAATCTGTCGAAGTTACCGCTTCCGTCTCACCAGAGTACGCTGCGATACTTACCCCGGAGGCGCTGGCGTTCGTCGCTGAGTTGGTGCGCGAGTTCGGCCCGACACGTGAAACCCTTCTGCAACGCCGCGTCGAGCGCCAGGCGGAGATTGACGCTGGGCGCCTTCCAGATTTCTTGCCTGACACGGCCTCTATACGCCAGGGCGAGTGGACAGTCACGCCAGCTCCCCCTGACCTTCAGGACCGCCGCGTGGAAATCACTGGACCCGCCGGGGACCGCAAGATGGTCATTAACGCCCTCAATTCCGGCGCGAAGGTCTTCATGGCGGATTTCGAGGACTCCCTGTCACCGACCTGGGAAAATGTGGTAGAGGGTCAACTCAACCTGCACGACGCTGTGAAGCGCACCATCGCCTATGATAGTCCTGAAGGGAAGAGCTACACACTCAATGAGCAGGTTGCCGTGCTCATGGTGCGTCCGAGGGGGTGGCACCTCATTGATAAACACGTGCTCATCGATGGCAAGCCAGTCCCTGGTGGATTGTTCGATTTCGGCCTCTACTTCTTCCACAACGTACGCGCCCTTCTCGATAGTGGCACAGGCCCCTACTTCTACCTCCCGAAGATGGAGAGCCACCTGGAAGCCAGGCTGTGGAACGACGTATTCGTGAAGGCGCAGGACCTCCTCGGCATACCGCAAGGCACCATCAAAGCTACCGTGCTGATCGAGACGATACTTGCGGCCTTCGAGATGAACGAGATACTGTACGAGTTGCGAGAGCACTCGGCGGGCCTAAACTGCGGGCGCTGGGACTACATATTCAGCTGCATCAAGAAGTTCCGCAATCTGCCGGGCTTTATATACCCCGACCGGGCGCAGGTGACTATGGCAACTCCCTTCATGCGCTCCTACTCGCTCCTGGCGATAAAGACCTGCCACCGCCGGGGGGCGCACGCCATGGGCGGTATGTCGGCCTATATACCCGTGAAGAACAAGCCGGAGGAGAACGAGCGCGCAATGGCGCAGGTACGCGCCGACAAGCTGCGCGAGGCGGGCGATGGCCACGATGGCACCTGGGTAGCTCACCCCGGACTCGTGCCTATCGCCCTGGAGGTGTTCGATGAAGCCATGCCCACACCCAACCAGGTAAGCCGCCTGCGAGACGATGTGCAAGTTACCGCCAGCGACCTGCTGGCCATGCCCGAAGGGACCATCACCGAGGGAGGTCTGCGACTGAATATCAGCGTGGCGATACAGTACATGGCGGCGTGGCTGGGCGGATCAGGTGCTGTCCCCATCTTCAACTTGATGGAAGATGCCGCGACCGCCGAAATCAGCCGCTCCCAGATATGGCAGTGGCTACATAACCCCCAGGGCGTCCTGGAAGACGGGCGTAAAGTCACACCTGAGCTTTTCCAGAAGCTACTCACCGAGGAGATGAGTAAGATAGAGGCCACACTCGGCCCTATAGCCCTCCACTCAGGCCGCTACGACGCGGCACGCCAGTTGCTTCTCAACCTCACCACATCTGACGATTTCATCGAGTTTCTAACAATACCTGGATATGAGTGGCTGTAAAGAACATATTCAATTATTCGCAATTTCGTCTCCGCAGGAGACGAAATTGCGAATAATTGAATAAAAAGAAATAGTTTCTTTCCTTCTTGGTAGGCTCCCGCAGGGAGCCTACCAAGAAGGAAAAGGAGGATACGATGGTCAATGGCGACCTGGTAGGGCTGGCCCAAAGCTGGGCTAATGAACAACGCTGGGACGGCATCACCCGCCCCTATTCACCCGAAGATGTGCTCAAGCTCAGAGGCTCAGTCATTATCGAGCACACTCTGGCCCGCATGGGGGCGGAGCGCCTGTGGGACCTCCTGCACACCGAGGAGTACGTGCCTACGCTGGGCGCGCTCACGGGCAACCAGGCGGTGCAACAGGTTAAGGCGGGCCTCAAGGCGATTTACCTGAGCGGCTGGCAGGTGGCGGCGGACGCAAACCTTGCCGGGCAGATGTACCCCGACCAGAGCCTCTACCCGGCCAACAGCGTGCCCCATGTGGTGCGCCGCATAAACTCTGCCCTCCAGCGCGCCGACCAGATACACCACTCTGAGGGAGACGACAGCACCTACTGGTTCGCGCCTATCGTGGCCGATGGAGAGGCGGGGTTCGGCGGGCCACTCAACGTCTTTGAGCTAACAAAGGCAATGATAGAGGCAGGTGCCGCCGGGGTGCATTACGAGGACCAGCTTGCGTCAGAGAAGAAGTGCGGTCACATGGGCGGCAAAGTGCTCATCCCCACTCAGCAGGCGGTGCGCAACCTGGTAGCAGCGCGCCTCGCCGCCGACGTAATGGATGTGTCCACAATCCTCCTGGCCCGCACCGATGCCAACTCCGCCAGCCTCCTCACCAGCGATATTGACCCCGCCGACGAGCCATTCCTGACAGGGGAGCGTACCTCGGAGGGCTTCTTCCGAGTGCATTGCGGTCTGGATGCGGCGATAGCGCGTGGCCGCTCTTACGCTCGCTACGCCGACCTGTTGTGGTGTGAGACTGCCGAGCCGAACCTGGACGAAGCGAAACAATTCGCCGAGAGCATACACGACTATTACCCCGGTAAGCTCCTCGCCTACAACTGCTCGCCCTCTTTCAACTGGGCGAAGAAACTGGACGCTACCACTATCGCCAATTTCCAGCGTGAGTTGGGCGCTATGGGCTACAAGTTCCAGTTCGTCACCCTGGCCGGGTTCCACGCTCTCAACTACAGCATGTTTACGCTGGCGCACGGCTACCAGGAGCGTGGCATGGCTGCCTACTCCGAGCTACAGCAAGCGGAGTTCGCCTGCGAGCCGGAAGGATATAGTGCCATCAAGCACCAGCGCGAGGTTGGTACGGGCTACTTCGACCAGGTAGCCCAGGTAATCGCCGCAGGCCAATCCTCGACGGTGGCGCTGGCAGGCTCGACGGAGCAGGAGCAGTTCTCGTAGAAGGAAAAAGGATAAGGGATAAAGGATAAACTCGCAGCAAAATCGAAGTTTGGCTTTGGGTCCGCGCCTCCTGTAGCTTCTGCCTGAACACCACGCTAATAGAAGGCGTCCAATAAACATCAGAATAGCCAAGCGTAGGGGCGTGCCGCCGGCACGCCCCTACGCTTGGCAAAACCATTTTAAGATAACTATAGTCTTTCAGATAAAGACTCTGGAATCCGATGGCCGTTTCTGCCCTGAACATAGGGCTGCTGAGTCCAAACATTATCTGAAAAACTATGGCGAGCAGCATTCTACCAAATCGGAGAAAGCACGAGGAAAGGGATGCTGTCGAGCGGTCGGGTTGAATGAGTTGTTAGGCGCGCCGTGAAGGCGCTACTATTGACGCTCTTTTTACGCCCGACTTTGGGGCGGAGAGGTGAAACGGGACCTGACATCTGTATTACCACCGCCCCGAACCGACGAACTGCGGCTTTTATTTCCTACGCGTAACGCGCAGGATGGTGCCGTTAACTTTGCCGAATTCTCCAGGATCAAGCGTATATTCCACTTCCACCGCCGTATCGGAGTTGAAGACATCGCGCAGCAGATCGAGCATACCCTCGTGCGCAAAGCGGTCGTTGTCGTTGCGCAATGTGAAGCCAAACGCACCTTGCGCCCCCTTAATACCGATGACAACTTCCACGTCAAGGAAATCCGAGGGCGGCCCGAAACCGCTGCCTAATCTGTGCACCCGGAGGAAAGCGAGTTTCCCGCTGGCCGTCCTAATTTGCGTAGCCATTTCTTTATCCCCTTCTTTGGGTCATTCTCCTTGATTATTGAGGTCGTTCTTAAAGCCCAACCACCTCTAACCAGTCGTGGCAATGAGAGGCGGATCAACCAAGAATTAAGGCGGCAATTCTGGCACACTCGCTCAGTGAATACAAGCGCCTAACTACTGATTATGCGAAATTAGTCCGCCTATCTCCCTGACTGAGCTTATTATGTAGCCAATACCCTGGTCATAATGTAAATTCTGGATTTTATACGGAAGCAATTCCGCACAAGCCAAGGGCTGAGAGGCACAGATCTCGTTCAGTAGGACTCTCCGAAGTGCTTGAGGCGGGCCCTGTCTGATCCGTTTCCATAATAACAAACTGCTTCTCGGAAGTAGAAGAGGTACGCATGGTAGCTCTGGTCCTAAGCAGTGGCTCCACAAGTATAACCGTTCATGGTATTGAAAGTCAACTCCCAGTTCTGAAGTCGCATAAGTGTTCTATAGTCTTTCAGGAAAAGAAGTAGAGAAAACGGGCAAAAAGTCACGGGATGCTATATTCTCTAGCTGAGCTACCAAGCAACATCTAGCGGAGGCATCCCGTGAACATAAGAATACGCTTGTCCAATGATACGATCAAGGAGTTGATCCTGCGCCGCAAGCAGGCGCTGGCACAAGGAGACCGGCGCCGCTGCAACGAATTACCGCCGTGCTCGTGCGGGCTAAGCTGGAGCGGGTCGACGAGGTCGCTACTTTGCTTGCCGTTGGCAGTTCCACGCTTTACGAGTGGCTCAAGGATTTCGTGCTGCGCGGTTTTGCCAGCTTGCGCTATCGGCACCCGCCTGGTCGCCCCTCCAAGTTGAGCGCGACCCAAAAGCAGCGTTTGGTTGCACTGCTCGATGGCGGTCCTGAAGCGGCGGGCTATGCCACTGCTTGTTGGAATGCTGCTTTGGTGCAAATGCTGATCGAGCGCGAGTTCGGCAAGCTCTACAACCTGCACTACATCAGTGAGTTGCTGGGTAATCTCGGCTTCAGCTACCAGAAGGCCCGCTTCGTCTCCGACCAACTCGATAGTGAGCGCCGCGCCCAGTGGCTGCGGGAGGAGTGGCCGCAGATATTGCGTGAGGCCGAGCAGGCGGGTGCCTTGCTGTTGTTTGCTGATGAAGTAGGTTTCGCACAGTGGGGCAGCCTGGGCTACACTTGGGCGCGGCGCGGCGTGCAACCGCTGGTCAAGACCAGTGGTAAGCGTAAGGGTTACAAGGTGTTCGGCTTGCTGGACTTCTTGAGTGGTCGCTTGTTCTGGCGCGAGTGCGGCGGACGCTTCAGCGCGGCGAGTTACTGTGAGTTTCTGGCGTGGGTGCTGGCGCAGACCGAACAGCCGCTGTACATCATCCAGGACGGAGCGCGTTATCACACAGCCAAGGCGACGGCGGAGTTCATAGCTGCACATGGTGGGCGGTTGCGGGTGTTTAAGTTGCCGAGCTACTCGCCGGACTATAACCCGATCGAGCACTTGTGGCGCAACGTGAAGCGCAGCAAAACGCACAACCGCTATTTCGCCAGCTTCGAGGCTTTGCGCCAGGCAGTGGAAGCAGCGCTTGGGTATTATCAAGAGCATAATGCACAAGTCAAGCAACTTATGGGTACCGTCTTGGACCACATGGCCGAGCAGCCCCCAGCGGCTGCCTAGTCCAGATCTTTTTCTGAAAGACTATATCTTAAGGTCTTCTTATGGGTGAGCTTTATTCTCTAAGGTCTTCTTAAGTGCGTGGCGTGTAAGATATGTGCATAGAGATAAAGAAAGCATCTCAAATAAACAAAACACTCAAAACAAAAGAAGGAGAAATAAACAACAATGAACGTCATATCAAACATCGGAAAGGCAATCAGGACACTCGGCGTAATGGGCATCATGCTTGCCCTGGCAGGTTTCGCAGTCTCGTCTGCTCCCTCCGCCTCTGCCGCTTCAGCTGGCACCACGGGCGATGCGGGCGTGCTCTCCGTGTACGTTCAGTTCAACCCCAGCCCAATGGATACCAATATAGCTGATGTGGTTGTGCAGAATGCCCGTGGCATAGTCGTGGCTAAGGGCAAGACCAGCATCGACGGCACATATGCCGTCAAGCTTCTGCCCGGCACCTACAAGGTTTCTGTGACCGCGAATGGTTACAAGCCCTCCATCCAGACTGTGAACGTCGCTTCCGGCCAGAACTCTGAAATGAAGGTCGCCCTCGAGGCCAACTCAGGCCCCGCAACTCGCCGGTAATCGTAGAGTTTAAAGCTGAACCAACATGAGTTATCCCGAATTTCAGATTTACGCCTAACAAGCGTAGAATCCTAAGTTCAAAAACAATAAAAAGAAGAAAATGGGCGGCGCAGCCGCCCATTTTCTTCTTTTTATTGTTTTTGAACGTCCTGCCCCATGTGTGGGGAGGAATTGGGGGTGGGGCGGTGGAACCGCTGTAAGCATGAGTCAGGCACGAATATTAAATTCGGGATGACTCATGTTGCACATTCTACCTTAGAACACCTCGTTAGCAGAAAGAGGGAGGACCGCGGTTGAATTTATCCCTTATCCCTTATCCTTTCCGTCTAGAAAGTCGAGCACCACCCTGTCATGCGCATCCGGGTTGTGACTATGGAGGACGTGGGCGGCATCGGGGATGGTGGCCTGCTCTGCATTGGGCAGGCAGCGCGCCAGCTCATCGTTGATCAGTCGGTACATCCTGGGACTTCGTTCCCCATACAGCAGAAGTGTAGGGGTTTCTATCTGCGCTATATCCTCGCACGTGAGGTCGGGCATCCGCGCCTCGTAGTCTGGGGAGGTGGCCGACACAGCCATCTCCGGAGCATCTTTCATCATAGCTGCTCGCACGCGCGGCGTCAGCTTCTCCCATTCCTCCCGCCCAACCGCGCCTTCTATGAAGAGCCGCACTCCACCTTCCAAATCACCCCTGGCGAACGCCTCCCCCGCTGGTCTCCATGCGTCTCGCTCGAATTCTTCAAGCAATAGACCACCTCCCGGCAGCCTCTTCAGTATTGGCTGAACTGGCGGCTCTGCCAGTACGAGCGTGCGTGCCAACTTCGGGTGACGTAGCGCCACCAGCAGGCAGATGTAAGCTCCATAAGAGTTCCCCACCAGGTGCGCCCTCGGCGACGGTCCGCCTACCAGCTTATCAATCAGGGCGACCAGTTCCTCGACGTGAACCGCCATCACGCTCTTATAATCGTGCGGCCAGGGGTTGGGATAATGGGCGCGGCGGCTATATGAGATAGCTCGATATCGCTCGGAGAAAGTCTCCACTTGCGGAAGCCAGGTGCGAAAGTCGCCCAGGCCGCCATGCACGAACACCACGGGCGTGCCCTCGCCGCGCTCCACGTAATGTAGCTCGGTGCCGTTCACCTCTATCTTCTCAGGCTGCCTTCGATTTTCCATATACTCCCTTCGGAAAGCACGTTCTTGGACTTACTATTCATCAATTTGGGTCTCGCAATGCCCGAATTGATGAATAGTATATCTGCGAGTATGTTAGACTGAAATGCGTCGCTATGCAAGCACAACATGCAGGGGATAATATATGAAGCGCCTGAACAGGCGAAAAGCATTACCATATACGCTGGCGCTGGCTGCGTCAGGCATCGTGGGTGCGGCTGGTCTGGCTTACGCTGCTGGCATAGAGCCTCGATGGGTCGAGGTGGTGCGCCTGCGGGTGGAGATGCCGCGCCTTGCCTCGCAGTTTGATGGTTACCGCATAGTGCAGATCAGCGATTTGCACATGGGGGAATGGATGACGCCCTCGCAATTGCGCGATGCTATTGAAATGGTAAACAGCGAAGAACCCGACCTCATCGCTATCACGGGCGACTACGTGACACGTGTCTATGACAATCTGGTCGCAGACCTGGTGCCCGTCCTCAACGGTCTGCACGCGCGCGATGGCGTGGCGTGGGTATTAGGTAACCACGATTACTGGGGTGGTAAGGGAGCAGGGCCAGTCCGCTACGCCCTGGGGCACTGCGGTATGATCGACCTGAACAATAGGGTGCATACCCTTGAGCGCGACGGCGCGCAATTGCACATCGCGGGGGTGGAACTCGGCGCGCGAACTTATGTCACGCCTCGACAAGGTGCTGGAAGCACTGCCTGAAGAAGGGGCAGCTATCCTCCTCGCCCACGAGCCTGACTTCGCGGATGAGAGCGCGGCGACCGGGCGCTTCGACCTCCAGCTATCGGGCCACTCGCACGGTGGGCAGGTGGCGATACCCTTTCTTGGTCCGCTTCGCCTTCCGCTCATGGGTCGCAAATATCCTCTTGGCCTCTACAAAGTAGGGAGGATGACTCTGTACACAAACCGGGGCATAGGCACGGTAGGACTGCCGGTACGCTTCTTCGCCCGGCCTGAGATTACGGTGCTGACGCTAACCAGCAGTCGGTAGCTGGAGGCTGGTATCTACCGCCAAAGATTTTAAGGGTGCGAATGCCTCCGCAGCTTCGATTGGGCAGCGATTGCCTCTTGCTTTGGTTGGGTCTGTGTGAAGATATCCTGGCCTACCAAAGTTGATGCCCATTCCTGGCTTGGTATAACTTCCATAGTGAGCAGCCAGAACGTCGTTATCGTCTCTATTCCATTTATAGTCTGTAGCTGGCCGGACCATGCAGTGCCGGACTTGCAGTTAAACTCTGAGTTGTTCCATAAAACCACGAACCCTATATACTGTCCCCCGTTGTCGATGTCAGTTTGCCCCACGAGTGGAAAGCTTCCCTGGGCACAACCAGAGGAAGAGACAGCAGTCTGATAGCTGCCAGTAAACTGCCCATTGGTCACAATGTCGATGGTCATCATTGACCCTAACTCGTTGTACCACGTTCCTTCGACACTCATCACATCCTCCTCTTTCGTAGTCATAATTGGGTAATCTCGCTAACGACAACAACCTCCCCTGCTCAGCAATTACAGGTGATAAGCTGCTAAGTGGGATTACGCTGTTAGATTATTTTACCACAAGTAGCACTACTAAACAAACGTACTTAAAGAATAAGTACCAGCTATAATCTAACGAATCCTGCCCGATGGGTCCCCCAGCAGTACCCATGTTCGGCGTGCATACGGATCACTGACGGATGACTTCGCTTCTAATGCTGCTTCGCCCAGGGTTGGGGATGGCGTGCTGTAAATAGCTTGCACGAATGCCCTATCCATCGCTGCCTGCGCATCCGGAAGGTTCATGCCCGACGAGGCCCACACTGCCACCGCACCACCATCGGGGGCCTTGAGCAGCGCTTCAGCCAGACTGTCGAAATTGGGGTCCTGGAAGTAGCCGTTCAGGCAGGTCATCATCAGGAAGAGGGAGAGGTTCTCCCTGTTCTGTAGCCGAGCCGCGTCGGCTGAGGTCAGCAGCCCTGCGCCTGTCCAGGTGTCCACGTTGCCATGCCCGAAGAAGCTGACCACCTGCGGCCCAGCGTTGATACCCTCGATGATACGTGCGTGCACCTCGTCGGTCGTGCCGCTTGAGCGATTCACCTGGTCAATCGCCACGCTGCCAGGTATCACGTCGTGCAGAGCGGCGGTTGCTCCCTCGAAATCGTACCCGTTATTATTATCGGCAACCAGCAGGGCACGCTCAGGCGCTCCACCCGGCCTGTAGCCCACAATCCGGGCGACCATTTTATCCGCCTCTTCCGGGGTGCGAGCAGGGAGCCTCCCGACGGCCATTTCCGCGAGGCCGTCACCGTCGAAGTCGGCCAGGGTGTCGTCGGAGGCGGTCTCCATGTTGTCGGTATCTATCAGGCGGGTAGGTACGAGGTCCACGCTTGGCCTCTGCACTGGTGGCCGAAACGGTGGCGAGTAGTAGGTTCGCGGGTCCAGGCTTGCGTCACCCACCAGCAAGACAAAGCGCGGTACTCGTAGCCAATGGTCATGCGCCCACCGGAGCAACTCGTTCACCGCCTGGGGCTTATGCAGCCCATAGCTGAACTCGTCATAAGTATCTTCCACATCTACCACAGCCACAGATAGCCCTTCACTCTTCCTCAATTCCACGAGTGGCTGCACGCTCTCTATAAGGCTGCCGTGCGCGATTACTAATAGCTCCGCGCCTGCGTCATAATCCGCCCATCTGGAGGGAACGTTCACCGTAACGGGCGTGAGCCTGCTTACTTTATCTTCAGTGAGCGCGAGCAGTGTGCGAGTGCCTATGCCCTGTGGAGAGAATGTGGAAATATATTCGCCCTTGCCCGCTTCGACCGTGACCTCAACCTGCGAGGGTGCGCCTGGGTCAGTCACGTCGAACACTCGTATCTGAGGGCTGGAGAAGCCGACCACCCGTACCTGCTCGCCGCCCTGGGCGGCGAGCGTGAGCGCGTTGCTCTCTGCCCGGTATGTGTGCGAGTAGGTGATGCGGATTAAGTCTATCAGGCTTACGTCGCTCCCACCGCCGGTGGCTACCAGCGATACGATGTTATCCCTATCTTTCAGCATTGAAGCGTCTACAGGCAGGGTAGCTGTGGGGTGCTCGCGGCCCATGAAATTAACCGACCCGACCTCAATCCCATTTAGCCGCACGCTCACGATATGAGCCTGCATAGTCACACCCTGGAGGGTTACTTCTAGCTGTGCCTGGCCCTCGGCGCTGTCTCTACTGGTAACGACGAGTGTCTGATCTACCGGTATGACGCTTATCACAGGTCCAAAGAAATTCTCGGCGTCGCCGTTGAGGAGCGATGAGAAGTAGAGGGTGCGCGGCTTGCTCTCGATGGTATACGGAAAGCTGCCAGGTGTCGCTCCTGGCTTAAACGCCGGTGAGGGTGCAGTCCCATTCCCCACGATGCGCCTACCCGGGTGCGAGCCGTTGACGAGCCAGTAAACGTGCGTATCTGTCGTGGGAGTGTCGAGGCCGGTTCCGTAGAACTCTATATAGCCGTTCGCGGTATTAGGGTCTTTGCTGCCACTCCCAAAGCTCCAATCGGCCACGACGATGGGCACTTCTGTCCCGTCTACGTACATCTGCAAGAGGGCAGGGTCGCGTGAGGTATCAAATCCGGCGTCGGCAAGCTGCTGCCTGCTCACGCGATACCAGCTATCGTTACGCACCGGCAGCTTGGCCGCAGGCATCGAAGCGAGCCACCGCTGGGTATCGAATGTCCCAGCCAACTCCTGGGCGGGCTGGCGAGCGAGGGCCGAGCGCGCCGTGCCACCTGATTGAGCCGCATCTGCCCCACTCCTCCCTATTTCTGACAGGAGCATAGACCTGCCAGGTGCGGGAAGAGTTTGTCCCACCTCAGCCGCTACTGGAGTGACGGGGCTATGCCACGTGCTTGTGCCGTTGAGGTCCACATCCTCTAGCCAGTACCTTGCCTTCTCTGTAGTGAGAAACTCATCAAACCACGTGTAATCTGCCCCCGCAGGAGATGCACCTCCCGCCCCCTTCAACGCCGACCCCGCTACCAGCGACGGGTTGAGCTTGATGCGCTGCCCACCTGCCTCGCGGTAGACATTGAAGCCGAGGTTGTCTATCTCATATCCGGTGCGCCACCGGATGAGGGTGCTACCCGGTATGTTGGTTACGGTAAAGGTGTCAAGCCGGGCCAGGAGAGGTGAGGTGCTGTTCTGGGGGTTGCTTGTTGTAACAAGGAAGTCTGTGAAATTATCATCCGTATCTTGGCCGTTGCGTCCGAGAGGTAATCTTTCATGACTCTGGTTGATATTAGTAGTATTGAGCGGAGTGAGAGTAGCCCCTTCGCGGTAAGCAGAGCCGGTGCTGAACCCCACGGCATCAATCATCGATGTGCCGTTCAATATAGCTGCGCCGCCATCATCAGTAATACCTGTAGTGTAGGTAGCGTCCGCAGTAACCCCGCATGTACAGCTATACCCGGTATTTGCAAAGAGATAATGCTGTAGCGGTTGCAGAATTGTAGCAGCTGGCACTGTAACACGGCTGCTGGTAACCCCGCCGCCATTCGACCCGTACAGTTGGTATCCCCCGATATTCACCGCTAGGCTAGACCGGTTGAATATTTCAACAAACTCATTGGAAGCGCTACCACCACTTCGCGTGCGTATCTCGCTTATGACTATATTAGGAGATACAATCGGCGCATCCACGACCAGCGTTAAGGAAGATGCCATTCGCCCTGGCCCAGGCGTCACTATCACAAGCACCAGGGCTACTAACCACGTGGACGCACGCGAGCTATTTACCTGGAATCCAAAGTCGGCCAGGCCTATACGCACTCGGACAGCATCCATGATAGCACCCTCCATTATCCTGCACAGCCCTGGCCGCTACTGGTGACGTCGCAACCAGCCCCGGCTATCGGCGGCAAGAAAGATACATCTCGAATTGAAGGCGCACTCGCCACAAATTATATCCGCCAAATGCAGATTGTCAAGCCCCTTTCCGACATGGGAGTGGCGAAAAATGAAGAGAAAGGTTTGTAGGGGCGAGATTTATCACGCCCTGGAACAAGCGGATGTTGTACTGACCAGGGCGTGATAAATCTCGCCCCTACATCTGCATCATTCGCTCCCTCCGACATCCAGTAGAGTGGATGTAAAGTCAGATAGAGCAAGAGATAGCACACGTAAGCTATTTGTGCTAGCACTGCCCATAATCCCGGCATTGGCGTGTCAGCCTACACCCTGTTATGATAATAGTTGAAGATCAACTCCCATCCGGTATAAACGATGTTGCTACATTTGTGGAATGTATAGATACCCTCTACGATTGTTTCTTTCACCCTGAGCAGGAGGGTGGATAATAAGACACTAACAGGAGAGTTGGAATGTCAGACGCAGAAAGGGACCAACCCGGGCAGGACGTGTCGAGCTATGGCTTCGAGACACGCGCCATACACGCAGGTCAGGAGCCGGATCCCACTACGGGTGCGGTAACCGTGCCTATCTACCAGACCTCTACCTACGTGCAGACGGGGTTGGGCGAGCATAAGGGATACGAATACTCGCGAACGGGCAATCCCACACGCACTGCCCTTGAGGAGTGCGTGGCCTCCCTGGAGGAGGGGAAGTACGGCCTCGCCTTTGCCTCCGGCATGGGCGCGGAGACCACCATCATGTACCTCTTCGCCCAGGGCGACCACTTCCTCGTGTCGAACGACGTATATGGTGGCACCTACCGTCTCTTTGAGCGTGTGCTGGCACCTTACGGCCTCCAGTTCAGCTACATAGATATGACCGACCCTGAGTCGGTGTGCAGGCATATGCGGGAGAATACAAAGGGCGTGTGGATAGAGACCCCCTCCAACCCCCTGATGAAGCTGGTGGACCTCGCGGCGGTATCCGCCATCGCCAAAGAGCATGGCGCGAAAGTGATAGTGGACAACACCTTCGCATCGCCCTACGGCCAGCTCCCCCTCAAGCTGGGCGCGGACATAGTGGTACACAGCTCCACTAAATACCTGGGCGGCCACAGCGACGCGGTAGGCGGCCTGATCGTCACCTCGGACGAGGCGGCCTACGAGAAGCTCAAATACCTGCAAAACGCGATAGGCGCGGTGCCGGGGCCGATGGACTGCTTCCTGGTTTTACGCGGGGTCAAGACGCTAGGCATCAGGATGCGCGCCCACGAAGCGAACGCTATGCGCATAGCGCAATTCCTTGAGGGGCATCCCTCCGTCGAGCGCGTTGCCTACCCCGGCCTCCCCTCGCACCCGCAATATGACCTGGCACGCAAGCAGATGTGCTCCTTTGGAGGCATGATTTCGTTCCTGGTGAAGGGTGGGCTGGAAGAGGCGCGCCGCATCGTGCAGGGGACCCGCCTATTCGCGCTGGCCGAGAGCCTGGGCGGGGTCGAGTTGCTCATAGAGCACCCAGGCGTGATGACCCACGCCAGCGTCGCCAACTCTCCCCTCGCGGTGCCAGACAACCTAGTGCGTCTCAGCGTGGGCATTGAGAACGTAGAAGACCTTATACAGGACCTTTCCACTGCTATGAGCTAAAGGTATATCTCTTACTCTTCGTCGGGTGGCTCGCCTCGCTGCTCGTACAATTCTTGCTGCTGAGCCTCCAGCTTCAGGCGCTCCCCGCGCTGGGAGTTGAGCATCTGCAACAGCACGCCTGCTGCCACTACCAGTGCAAGTAACGATAAAGCCCACCCTACAACAAGCGGAATATTACTGTCTAGGAAGGTGCGCCCTAAATAGCCCAGCAGGCAGAAGAAGATACCTGCCACCGCGAATATCCAGAAGAAGACGTTGCTGCAACCCTCCGTCTGCATCTTCTCGACGGCAGCTATCTTCTTGCTGATTTCGAACTGCTCCTCCTCAAACGCTTCGAGGCCGATAGTGTTGCCTCGGCGCTGCACGAGGTACTCGCTGCCGCAGTGCTTGCATGCCAGGTACTGTATGCGCGGCATAACCGTCAGCCGCGACCCGCAAGCCGGGCAAGCAATACGTACTGCATCTACTTCCATGTCGCCATTATACATGTAGTGGACGATAGACGATGGACGATGGACGATGGACGATGGACGATGGAGTGAAACGTGAAACGTGATGCGTGATGCGTGATGCGTAAATCCTCAATAAATCTCTGCGTCTCTGCGTCTCTGCGGTAAAATCTATTGTCCATCGTCCATCGTCCATCGTCCGGCTTGTTGCACCCCCACCCCTACTGGTGTAAGATTGGCTCATGAAGGCGTCCAACCGGTTGAGGCTCCGCACTCCGCACTCTGCACTCCGCGTTATCCCGGACCTGCGGCCTGGAGAGCGTGTGCTTGTGCTTATGCGGCGGCACCCTGTCGTGCTCTTTGTCAGGCTGGTTGGCCCACTCTTGCTTCTAGCGTTGTGGGTAACCAGCCTCTTCTTCATGCCTACGGTCGTGAGAGGGTTGCAGCCGGACCCCATTACGCTTTCTGGAACCGGACTGCCGGGCTGGGTCGCGCCTGTGGTAATGTTCCTCTGGCTCGTCCTCTGCCTGCCTATACTCACGTGGGGGGCATACGTGACGTTCGACTGGCTGGACCACTGGATTGCCCTCACCACCCGTCGCGTAATTATCATGGACAAGATACTCTTCCTCCGCGAGTCGCGCCGCGAAGCGCCCGTGCTCAAGATACAGAATGTGACCGCTACCTATCCTCACGCTCTGGGCACCGCGCTCGACTTTGGGGACGTGCAGATTGACACCGCAGGCGTGGGCGTGTTCACTTTCGAGAGCGTGTCCCGCCCCAGGGCTATACGCGAGGCGGTATTCGCGCAACAAGCCGCCTGGCGCGCCGTCCAACCCCCTCCCGAAGATTACCGCAGGGCCGCCATAAGGGGCATCCTCGATGGCCGCGACCCCGCCGATTACCTCCCGCCTGCGGTGGCTGCACGTATGGCCGATAGGGATGCCAGCACCGGACCTCACCCCGTTATCGTCTGGCGCAAGCACCCATTCTACCTGGCGCGCACCATGATATTGCCTCTGTTGTCCTACGCTGCTTTGATGTCCCTGTGGGGTGTATCGGCTACGTTGGATGGGCAGGGGCTAACTGGTCCGTTGGCAAGCAAGTTGGGGTGGGGATTGGCGCTATTTACCCCCATATGTATCGCCTGGATGCTGTGGAATTGGGAAGATTGGCGCATCGACCTGTATAAATTGGACCACGAACGCGTTTATCATATAGATAGTCTTCCATTGGGTCTGCGCGAAGAGTCCAAAGAGACCCTCATTACGCGTATCACAGACGTGAGCTACGTGGTCCCCAGCCTCCTCGCCCACCTCTTCAACTTCGGCGACGTGGTCATCAAGACTCCAGGAGAAGCCACCGAATTTGTTTTCCGGGGCATACCTAACCCCCGCGAGGTACAGCAGGAGATCATGACCCGCCTGGACGAGTACCGCCTCAAGGAGCACTCCGGCGTGGACCGCGAGATTGAAGGGTGGCTCAAGGCGTATCACGACGTGATGAGTGAACCGTGAGACGTGAAACGTGAAACGTGATGCGTGATAATTAAACGCAAAGACGCAAAGAGTGCAAAGAACGCGAAGGTTTTGTGGAACCTCGGAGGCGCAAAGGCTCTTTTGAGGGGACTGGAAATTGATAGATAGGCTGGCTATGTGTACTGCTCGTCTTATCCTGGTTGTCGCCCTGGCGGTAGCGATGTTGGCTTCTGGGGGCGGCTCGCTCCTTGCCGCGCCTGCTGCTCAGTCCGGAATAGAGATGATCGCCTCTGCGGGCTATGGCAGCGACGGGTCATACCTCATAGGCGAATGGTTTCCGGTACGTGTGACCCTTACCAACCCGGCTGGAGCAAACACCCGGCGCGTGCGTGTGATAGTAGAACTCGGAGCGGCAAGACTCGGTTGCTCCATTTACCACATATTCGCGTGAAGTGGACCTGCCGGCCCAATCTCGTAAGGAAGTCACCCTTTACGCTTACTCGACCACGTTCGACCGTACCCTGAGCGTGCGCGTGTTGGAGGGGAATACGGCCATAAAAGCCGTAGACGTAACGCTCACCCCCTACGAGCAGATGACAAATCTCCTCATAGGTGTGCTATCGTCCGACCCGTCGCTCCTGAACGCGCTCAATGGCGAGGGGTTAGGGCACACAGAGTACACACCCCAGGAGTTCGCTCTATAGCTCATCGACGTTGCCTGTATCTACTTCCGCCCGTGCCGCCGTGCTCCACCTGGGAATAGCCGACATACCTCCTCTTTCCAATGCGCTCGACGGCCTCGATGTTATTGTCTTTGACGATGTCGATACAGGCACGCTAACAGCCTCCCAGAAGGAGTCGCTCTCTGTGTGGGTAGCGAGAGGTGGGATGCTGGTTGGCCTGGGGAGGCCCGGTGGGGGGAGCGCGCTATCCGCCCTGGCCGACCTCCTCCCCGTAACGCCGGGAAACCCCGTCACCCTTGCCAGCCTCGCAAGCCTGGGCGACCTGATAGCTACTCCCATCACCCCCACAGGGCAGCTCCTCGTGCCATCCGCCACCCTGCGTGACGTGCCTGACTTTTCTGCTCGTGCCCTCGCAATGCAAGACGGCGTGCCCCTGGTGGCGATGCGCGACCTGGGGAGAGGCCACGTCGCTTACGTCGGACTGTCGCCCGCGGTCGCGCCCCTGAAGGGCTGGGACGGTACCGTACCTCTCTTCAAGCGCATTATCGCTGAGCACCCAGTACGCTTTTCTGCGAATGCGAGCCGCCGCGTCGATTACTCTCCATCCCTCTTCCTCTCCTACGGCGACCTGTTCGACATTCCGGGTCTCGACCTCCCATCGGAGGGGATACTCGGCCTCTTCCTTCTGGTTTACATAATAATCATCGGGCCGATAAACTTCATCGTATTGCGCCGCATGAAGCGAGGCGAGCTTGCATGGCTCACTATCCCTGCTGTAGTGCTGGTCTTCTCGCTGGGGGCATATGTGGTGGGGTATGGCGCGAAAGGCGGGGACCTGCTAGCCGTGCGTTCCAACGTTATACATACCGCGCCGGGAGTGCCACGGGCGAGCGTGGCGCACTTCTTCGGCATCTTCTCCCCGCAGCGAGGCACTTACAACATGGAGGTCGTATCTGACAGCGCCATCTCGGAGATAAGTCCCTCCGGCTATAGCTCTAGCTCCCGTCCTGAGAATCCAGCGCTCGTGACGGGTGGCGGCGATACCGGCCCTACCCGGCTCTCTAACGTAAACGTAAACACCTGGAGCCTGCGGGCCTTCATGGCCGAAAGCGCCTTGCCTGCCGAGCCACCCCTGGAAGTTAACCTCCACCTGGGTGACGACGCCATAGAGGGAACGGTACGCAACCGCTCCAGCGTAGAGCTTCAGGACGTGGCGCTGGTTCGAGGGGGCGAGACTCAGCTTATCGGTACATTAGCCCCCGGACAGGAAGCGCAGGTGCGGCTGGCTATCTCTCAGCAGGCAATGGTTCCCGGCTCGCCTGAACGCTTGATGCAAACGCCCCCAGGTGTAGACTCTTCCGGCTCATCTTTTTATTACGATTACGACCAGCGGCCTAGCTCTGACGCGCAACGCCGCTACAACCGCCAGGTCCAGCTATTGAGCGCCGGCTTGAGCGACCTGCTCTCCAATACCGCTCCCGCCGACATGAGCGTGATAGCCCTGGCATGGGGACCCCCCGCTCCTGGCGGCTTCACGATTGCGGACCGCACTCCCCGCTCCGAAGAGTTGAACCTGTGGACGGCACGCGTGCCTGTACGGGCTGATGGCGACACCCAGCCTAAGATCAGGGCGGGTGCCGTGCCCTTCTCCGTTTATGCACCGGGAAATGAACCCAAATGGCTGGACTCTGGTGAGGGAGGAAAGTCGTCTCTGAGCCTCTCTCCCTATGTTGATTTCCTGGTGCGCCTGCCAGTGGCTACTCGCTCAAACGGCCTCCATTTAGAATATGCCACCGCAGTAAGTGACAATATCGCAGTGCTGGCTTATAACGTGCGTACCGGCACCTGGGACCGCCTGGGCAACCTCTCTACCACTCTTGGGGTAAGCACGTCTCTAGGCATACCCGCTGCCGAGAGCTACATTGGGCCTGGGGGCAATGTGACGTTCCGCTTCCTTCCTGAAAGTAGCGGTCTGACCCTGGGCCTCTCACCTTTGGCATTTAGCTTGAAATGAATACTCTAACTGAAATCCCAGAAATTATGCCCCAGGTCGCGCCCATCGTGGAGACCTCCCACCTGACGCGGAACTATGGCACGTTCGTCGCCTTGAACGACCTGAACCTGACCATAGAGCGGGGGTCTATCTACGGCTTTATCGGGCCGAACGGCGCGGGCAAGACCACCACCATGCGCATCCTCTCCACGCTCCTTGCCCCTTCGTCCGGGCAGGCGTGGGTATCGGGCTACCCCGTGACGGAGGAGCCTTACGAGGTGAGGCGGCGTATAGGCTATATGCCCGACTTCTTCGGCGTGTACGATAACATGAAAGTGTGGGAATACCTCGACTTCTTCGCCGCCTCCTACAACGTGCCCGCCAATCGCCGCAAAGCCTTGACGGATGACCTGCTGGCGCTTGTGGACCTCAGCTATAAAGCGTGACAGCTTCGTGGAAGACCTGTCGCAGGGGTATGAAGCAGCGTCTCTGCCTCGCTCGCACGCTTGTGCACGAGCCTGACCTGCTCATACTGGACGAGCCTGCGTCCGGCCTCGACCCCCGCGCCCGCATCGAGCTTCGCGAGCTGCTGAGGGAGCTACAGCGCCTCGGCAAGACCATCCTCGTCTCCTCCCACATCCTCACCGAGCTTGCCGAGATGTGCACCCACGTAGGCATCATCGAGCGCGGCAAGCTCCTTGAGAGTGGCCGCGTATCGGACATCTTACAAAGGCTACAGCCCTCCCGCGAAGTTCGCATCAAAGTGCTCGCCCGCGCCGTCGAAGCCGTCGCGCTGCTGGAGAAACTCCCCGGCGTGTTGAGCGTGCGTTTGGACGAGGGGCCAGGGGTCAGGGGTCAGGGGTTAGAGGTCGCACCTGACAGCAATGCCTCAACCAAATCCGCACTCCGCACTCCGCACTCCGCACTCACAGTCCGAGTGGACGGCGACGACGCTCTCATGGGCGAGATGCTGGCGAAGCTCGTTCGCGCCGATATACCTGTCTTCGGCTTCGATGAGACGGTAGGCAACCTGGAAGACATCTTCCTGAGCACCACGAAAGGGCTGGTGCAGTGATGCAAATAAACCCTGTCATCGTCAAAGAGCTTCGGGGGAGGATGCGCGGGTGGCGCTCCTTGCTGATACTGGTCATTTACCTGTCGGTGCTCAGCGTCATTTCTATGATGATATACGGGGCAGCGAAGGACATCGGTAGGGGCCTGGGTGGGCAGCAATCATCTCAGGTTGGCAAAGCAATCTTCTCCGGCCTGGTCATCTTCCAGACCGTCATGGTGGCCCTCCTCACCCCAGCCTTCACATCGAGCGCCATCACCCAGGAGCGCGAGCAAAAGACCTACGAGCTGCTGGTCACCACTCTCCTGCCCGCCCGCTCTATCATCCTCGGCAAGCTGGGGTCGGCGCTGGCTTACGTCGCGCTCCTCATCATCGCCATCGCACCCCTGGAGAGCCTCGCCTTCATGTTCGGCGGTGTATCGCCGGAGGAGATAATCCTGTCGCAGGTGGTAATGCTCTTCGCGGCGCTCCTCTTCGCCTCCGTGGGCATCTTCTGGTCGTCCGTGGTGAGGACCAGCGTGGCGAGCAACGTCCTTACCTACGGCACTATCCTCTTTCTCACGATAGGCGTGCCCTTCATCTACTACATCGTGACCACCATGACTATGCGTTCCAGCTACTATGGAGGCTCTTCGGTCAATACCGAGGGCTTCTTTTACTTCTCGCTGCTACTCCTCTCCTCCCACCCTGTCATCGCTATGGCGATGAGTGAGATGTACTATCTCAGGGGCGATTCCCTCTTCATCTACACTACTGACAATTGGGGGATGTTTAGCAGCAACGGCAACACGGTTACGATCATATCCCCCTGGCTCCTCTTCTGCATAGAAGCGCTTCTCTTCAGCGCGATACTCATCTTCTTCGCCATACGCAAGGTACAGCCCGTGCGCTACAAACCACCCCTGCGCCCGCAAGCAAGCGAGCCTCCTACCGAGGCAATCGTGTAGGGGCGACCCTTGTGGTCGCCCTGCCCACGTTACATCTCGGCTGCCAGGGCGACCACAAGGGTCGCCCCTACAATCTATTACCAGATTATGTTGCTAATCCTCATTGTCTATCGTCTAGGGCCTAAACAGAAAGGGAACTTATCGTCCCCCCATGCGTCCTTAAGGTAGAATGAACTCTACAATGAACCCACTCCGCACTCCGCACTCCGCACTCCGCACTGAAGACGCGCGCCTGGCGCAGTTACACGCCACCCTCAAGGGGGCGCAGGTACGCTTCCGTTTGCGGGAGGCCGTCAGGCTCATGCCCATCGCAGTCGCACTCAGCCTGGGCGCTACAATATCGCTTGCTATCATCTGGCGGCTCAGAGACAATCTGTCGCTGCTGACGTTGCTCGGCACAGGGCTGTTGCTTACTGCGGTGGCTGTGCTGGCCATATTCCTGTACTCATGGTTTCGCCCGCGTGACCCCATGCACACCGCTCGCCTCTCTGACCACCTGCTATCGCTCGATGAGCGCCTCGCCACCGCTCTCGAAGCCTCCACCAGACAGCCTGAGCACCCCACTCCGGCGCAGCTAGAGCTTCGCAGCGCGCAGCTAGATGACGCGCTCGCCCGCGCTAAGTCAATCTCCATGCGCCGCGACCTCCCTCTAAAGGTGGAAGGTCGCAGGCTGGCACCCGCAGGGCTGCTCGTCGCGCTGTTGGCTGTAATCGTGGTTGCTCCCAACCCACTCTCCACTATAGACAGGGCCTTGCAAGGTCAAATAGCGCAGGAGCAGAAGAAGATTCAGCGCATCGAGGAGGCGGTAAAAGCCTCGCCTCGCCTCGCCCAGGACCCTGCTCTACAGGAGCTGCTCAACGAGCTATCGGACCTATCCCGCGACCTGTCGGCGGGTGACCTGAAACGTGAGAAGGCGATTGCCCGCCTCTCTGACGTCGAAAGCAAGCTACAAAAGGTCCTGGATAGCCAGGCGCGCTCGCAACGAGCCGCTCTAGATGAGCTTGCCAAGCAACTCGCCGGGTCGGGGAGTGCTGTAGCCAAACAGATTGGGGAAGCCCTGCAATCGGGAGACGCCCAGAAGGCGGCGGACGCGCTCAAGAAGGCTGGCGCTGATGCTGCCAAGATGCCGCCCGAAGAGCGCAAAGCGTTGGCGGATGCGCTCAAGCAGGCCCGCGATAACCTGGCTGCCCTAGACCCTGAAATGGCCCGCCGCCTGAGCGATGCCGCCGAAGCCCTTTCGGGGAGCGATCCCCAGGCTGCCCAGAAAGCTCTCGAAGCGTTGGGCCAACACGTCGCTGAGATAGAGCAGAAGCTAGCCACCCAGCAGCAAATCAGCCAGGCGCTCTCCCAACTACAACAGAGCAAGCAGAACATCGCCCAGGCAGGCCAGGGCCAACCCACCTCCCAGCCGGGTAACGGCACTGCCATCGCCAACGGGACCGCTATCGCAAATGGCACCACAATCGCCCTGGGTCAGTTAACCCCCATAACTGGACGCGGCACTGCCCCGGTTGGTACGCCCATCACACTTCGCTCCCCCGTTACGGGCACGCCGGGTGTGGGCGGCACTCCAGTAGCCCTACCGGGGCAAGGCCAGGGCCAACCCGGCGGCCAACAGGGTAACGTACCCGGCCAGGGGAATACTGGCGGGCAGGGCGGCTCTCAGAGCTGGGGCACTGGACACCAGGAACCTGTATACGCGCCCCCCAGCAGCCTGAGCGCAACTCTTACACCTGTAGTCATCCAGGGCAAGCCCAACCCCGGTGGCGAGCAGGGCACAGCCCCCATAAATGGCGGCACTACTACAGGCGAAGCGCAAGTCCCCTACGAACAAGTCTACGCTCGATACCTGGAGCAGGCAGGCACCGCCCTCGGCTCCGACTACATCCCGCAAGGCTACAAAGACCTCGTGCGCGACTATTTCTCCGAGCTTGAGCCGACGCGATAATAATGCGAAAGCTTCTAAACGCAAAGACGCAAAGATAGCAGAGAGCGCAAAAGTCTTAATGGCTCACCGCAGAGACGCAGAGTACGCAGAGGTCTTATGGAGTTGCGACCAAGAGTTATCCTGCAATACGTAGCACGCACTCATCTCACGCATCACGCATCACGCATCACGTTTCCTTCCGCCCTCCTAATCATCTTCCTCATATCCCTCGCGCTAAGGGTGTGGTGCCTCGACTGCTATGGCCTCTGGTATGATGAGGTTGCCTCCATAGAGATAGCGAGGCGTGGCCCGCTCGCCATACTCACCGACCGCTTCGGCGGGATGCTGGTGCAGACCCCTCTGCACTACCTCATGGTATGGCTCACATCTCTCCCAGTAGACCCTGCTTCCACACCGGTGCTGGTGCGACTCCCATCTGTGATAGCGGGCGCGCTTACCCCCCTGGTTGTTTATGGTATAGGGAAGGGGATGTTTGGGCGCTCTCAAGGGCTGTTGGCGGCTTTGTTCGTCGCCATCTCCGCAGTGCATATAGGCCACTCACAGGACGTGCGTCCCTACAGCCTGCTCATACTCACGACTGCCCTCTCCGTATATTGCCTGCTGCGGGCGGAGCGGGATGGCTCCCGTAAGTGGTGGGCTGCATTTGCCTTCTCAACGGTCTCTGCCCTGTATATCAGCTACTTCTCGCTGACACTCTTCCTGCCAGCGCTTATCCCATACTTGTTCTGGCTACTATGGAGACTGTGGTCGCGCCGAGGCAACAATCCTCTCCCTTTAAGACATGCTTTTCTCGCCTTGCCGGGCATAGCCATCCTTGCTATCCCCATCGCGCTTGACGTTTTGCGCGTGCAGCGTAATCCACCTGACCTGGGTCTGCTCGCGCCAGGCCCACTGCTCGATGAGAGCGTGCTCTTGCTTACCCGCACCGCGCAGCTTGGCCTCGGCGGCGAGATCGAGACCTATGCCCAATGGGGACTATTCCTGTTAGCCCTCTTGGGCATGTACTCAGCCATATGCGCTCACCGCTTCGGCGCATTCGCATTATGTACCTCACTGATCATAATCCCTTCTCTTCTCCTGGCGATTGTCAGGACAACCAACCCGGTCTTTCAGCGTTACGCCGTCTTCGTCATGCCCTTCTACTTCCTGCTCATCGCAAATGGAGCGGTGCGATTTTGGATTTTGGATTTTGGATTTTGGATTAGAAGACCGAGCATGGTAGGAATAAGAGACTTTTAATCACTCCAAAATCCAAAATCCAAAATCCAAAATTAGCGTAATTATATGCACAATGGTGGCGTTGTCTTTCATCGCGGGGTTATTTATCTATTTCAGCCCCGAAGGGCATCGCAGGTTTTCGTACTTGCCCGATTACAGGGGGGTAGCGCAATATCTCTCTAATGCAGCCGGGCCGCAAGACCTCATCGTCATTGCTGATGAGCCTGCGCTGGGTGCGGAGGTGATGAATTTCTACTGGCGAGGCGCGCCCCCTGCTCCCACGTTTGATGCCCGTGACCCCAGGCTCTTCGCCCGGCAACCCCAGGGGACCATCTTCTGGGTGGTCAGCTTCTTCCAGAACAACCCGGAATTTATACGTGACCTCCCATCGTCAGACCCTGCGTGGTCAGACCCAACTTATTTCGAGCGCATCGTCATAATGCGCGACCCCAGGCGTAACGCCATGCCCGGGATGGAGCGTTTGGCGCTACAAGCGCAGGAGAAGTTACCTCAGTTTCAGCCAATCCTTACCCTTCAGGGCGTACTCCACCAGGCGAGGGGTGAGACGGCGCAGGCGGCTGACCTTTACCGACGGGCAGGCGCGTACTTCCCCCAGCTAGGCGCAGAGTTTTTCTCGTCCGCACAGGGCTTCGGAGTACATGGAGACAACGACAAGGCATGGCGCGAAGCTATAACCTCCCAGTTCATGCAGCCGGGCAACTCCGACCTCCACGCCTGGATGTCCCGGCATCTTCTCGCCACAGGCTACCCCGCCGAGAGCCGCATCGAGGCCGAGATTGCAGAGGCGTTGAGCCGATGACGACAGACGACAGACGACAGACGACGGACGACAGATAAGGGAGCATACACTTCCACAATAAAATCTCTGCGCACTCTGCGTCTCTGCGGTGAATTTACTTTCTGTCGTCCTGCTAGGCTATTCCACCATTCTTGCTGCCGTGATACACTTGGGGTGAGGTGGACGAGAGCACATTTACCACATCCAACGATATGGCAGAAGCAGTGAACAGCGAAAAGTCCTCGGGGGGCCACGTGGCGCGTCAGCTACGTGATGAGGGCATTGTGGCGGGAGATAGCCATATCCCCTCGGCTAAAGGTGGGAGTGGCCGCACCCTTATCCTCACCATTGGAGGCTTGTTGGCGCTTGCGCTCTTGTTGAAGCCCGCGTTCCAAACCCCCAGGCAAGGCGACCATTACATCTATCTCGCCTCGCATTTCGTCATGGGCGATTTGTCGGTGGATACACTGCCCGACGATTACCAGGACTACGTCATCTGGCAAGGTCACAAGTACCTGCCACTTGGCCTGCTGCCTGGGGTGGCGCTAATACCCGCGCTCCCCTTCACAGACCTGGGGCCAAGCAGGGTGATTTCGTGGGTAGGCTATCTGCTGACGGCATTGAACATATGGCTCTTCTACCGGGTATTAGGGCTGGCTGGGGTAACAGGCGAGTCCAGGCTGTGGGCGCTACTTCTCTTTTTTGGGGGCACGGTCTACCTGTCGGCGGTTGCGGCGGGTAACTCCTGGTTCTTTGCCCACATACTGGCTACCACTCTACTGCTGTGGGCCATCTCTGAAACGCTAGGCAAAGGGCGTGCCTGGCTTGTTGGCCTGGCGCTTGGCCTCGGGAGCGCCACTCGCATCACGCTATTCTTCGCGTTACCTTTCTTCCTGTGGCTCCTTTGGAAGAAGCACAAAGAACGGAAAGTGCCGGATGAAGCTGCGAATGGCAGCCAAAGCGTTCCCGACCAAACCTCTGCTCAATATCCGCCCGTCTCTCAAAGCTTCATATCTCGCCTGAGTTTGCTACTGCTGGGATTGGCGGGGCCACTGGCCCTTCTCTTCGCGTACAACTATGCGCGCTTCGGCAACGGGCTTGAGAGCGGTTACGGCCATGCGGTGCTGACCTACCCCCCGCTCGCGCAGGCGCTGGAGCGTGGCCTTTTCAGCTTGGAGCACATACCCAAGAACCTCTTCATGCTCTTCCTGCAAGGGCCGTTACCCTATCCACATCAAAATGCGCCTGTGCTGGAATTTCCCTTTATGCGACCTTCTATGTGGGGCATGGGCATCTTTTTCACGTCCCCCACGCTTCTGTACGCATTCCGCGCAAACCTCAAACGTCCCCTGGTCCAGGCGTGCTTGCTCGGTATCATCTCGGTAATGGTCCCCTTGATTACCTATTACGGCATCGGCTGGATACAATTCGGTTACAGGTACGCACTTGACTTCATGCCATTCCTGCTGATCCTGGTGGCATTGGGCCTCCCCAGACCAATGACTCGTCTCGCTAAAGCGTTGGTCCTCGCCAGCGTAGCGATCAATGTTTGGGGCGCTATCTTCCTGGTTATGTGGGTATGATCATGATTACATATTAGGAGCTTATTGGGAACAAGTGTAGAAGGAATGTCATTCTGAGCGAAGCGAAGAATCTAGAAATCTATCCACCTGGCAAGCTCGGAAGATTCCTCACTACGTTCGGAATGACAAGGCGAGATGTGCTTCATCATGCGACACTCTTTGCTCATCATTATCGTTCTCAATCAAGCTCTAGAAAGATATGTGTTGCTACGCAACTGTCGGTTAACTGCATAAATATGGATGCGTTGAATGTGACAAAAGAACAGGGTGAATCAGTGTCACGCACCCCGCAGGCCGCGAAACTCGGTCTGGCGGTGGTGCTTGGGGTTTACCTTGTGACATCGGTGGCATATAACCTGTCAATCCCTGTGGGTGAAGCGCCCGACGAGCCTGGGCACATCAGGTACGTAGAGGTGCTACGGAGCACGGGCAAGCTCCCTACCATTCCCAGGAACTCTCCGCGATACTCTTACGAAGCCGACCAGCCTCCTCTCTACTATCTCTCTCAAGCCGCGTGGGTGAGCCTGCTGTGGCCCACTGACGCGCTCATGCCGCAGTTGCGCGCCAACCCCGACTTCTCTTTCGCCAGCGACGCCGTCCCCAACACCTACCTGCATGACTACCCTCCAGCGCAGGCCGTGCCCGTACACCTGATGCGCCTGTTGAGCACGCTTTTCGGCCTATGCACACTGGTCTTTATCTGGCTGGCGGCGCGCACGGCATGGCCGGAGGACGCCGGCGCGGCACTGCTGGCGGTAGGCTTCGCAGCTTTCATCCCCGGCTTTACCTTCACCTCCGGCACCGTGACCAACGACTCCTTAGCAGCTACCACAGGCGCTGCCTTTGTCTTCTCTGCCGTGCATATGCTTCGCCGGGGGGTGAGCATGCGAAGCGCGGCCTTAGCGGGGTTGGCTGTGGGCGTCGGGCTTCTATCCAAACGCTCGTTGCTGGTGATGCTGCCAATATTGATACTGGTGCTCTTGCTATCACCCGCATCCACTCGCCGCGCTAAATGGGTGGGGGTTGGTGTAGCTCTGCTCGTGACGCTGGCAATAGGCATGTGGCCCTTTATTGTCAACATAGTCGAGTATGGCGATCCGCTCGCCGCCGCCGCGACTTTTGAAGCCAAGAGTGAGATAGCCGACCCACTGGCGAGGGTGCCAGGGTTCTGGCTGTCACCTGCTTACCTGTCGTCTGTCTTCAATTCCTTCTGGGGCTCTTTTGGTCTGCGGCATATTGATCTACCTCTCGCCGTCTATTTGGTCTACTATGCTCTCTGCGTGGTAGCCATCATCGGCATAGCGATGCGCTTCCGAGCCATGGCCCTTATTGAAAGATGGACAACTTTCACTCTATTAGTCGTGCTGTTGTTGACCAACGCCGGCCTGGCCTACGAAAACACCCAGTTTTGGGCACCACAGGGGCGACTCCTCCTGCCCTCCCTGGCAGCCCTAACCCTCTTGGTAGGGCGCGGCCTCTCCATCACAGGCGCACGCTTGCTGCCAACCCATACTCGTGCGCGCCATATCGCGCTCGCAGCTTTCCTGGCAGCCCTGACCCTCCTAAACTGGTACGCCCTGGTCCGCTACATCCTCGTCCCCTACTACACCTAGCGCCCTGCGTGAAACGTAAACCGTGATGCGTGAATCCTCCATAAATCTCTGCGTCTCTGCGTCTCTGCGGTAAAATCTATCGTCTATCGTCTATCGTCTATCGTCCGTCGTCCGTCGTCCGTCGTCCGTCGTCCGTCCCCCTGCAAATCTATGCGAACCGGGGCCTTGTGGTATAATGCAAGGCAAGGATTTTGCCCTTGACATCAGACGAGGGAGAAAAAGCCCCCACATGAAAGTAATTTTGACACAGCCCGTGCAAGGCCTCGGCGAGGCAGGCACGATCAAGGAAGTAGCCGACGGGTACGCCCGAAACTACCTCCTGCCCAGGAAGCTGGCGGTGCCCGCTACCAAAGGCTCGGTAAAGCAGGCCGAGGCTCACGCCGAGCTATATGCTCGCAAGGCCAACAAGGCCCTGACTGAAGTGCAGAAGGCTGCCGCAGGGGTTACAGGCAAGGTCGTGACGATACGCGCCCGCGCAGGCTCCGAGAACCGCCTGTACGGCTCGGTCACCGCCGCCGACGTAGCAGACGCCCTCCAGCAGCAGTACGGCATCAGCATAGACCGCCGCAAGATCGAGTTGGGCGAGACGATACACCGCCTCGGCACGTACAGCGCCACAGCCGACATGGGTAGCGGCGTCAACGCCACATTCAGCGTTGAGGTCGCCCCCGAAGTAGCGGGCGCGCACGGCAAGGCCAGCACAGCGTCCGAGACCACCCCTGCCGAGGAAGAAGCCGAGACTCCCGCCTCTGAAGATACTGCTAACTCCGAGCCTGCCACTGAAGAGGAAGCGCAGGAAGAGGCCGAAGCGAACCCCAGCTAACCAGGGTTCATCTGCCGCACTGCGGACGCTATCCGATCAGGTTTGTGGCGATTTCCACACTTAAAGTGCTTAACGCTACGTTTCGGGCCAGGCGTGATATGCTATATATCACATATTACTAACCACTGGCCCCTGACCAGTAACCCCTGAATCGAGGTAGCACCCACATGGCATTGGCTATGACGGAGATGGTGGAACGCCCGGTCCCCTACGACCTGGCCGCCGAAGAGTCCGTGCTCGGCTCTCTCCTGCTGGACCGCGACGCCGTCATCAAGGTTGCCCCATTCCTGCGCCCGGAGGACTTCTACCGCGAGGCGCACGGCTGGGTATACGCGGCTGTGCTGGAGCTTTACAGCCGCCGCGAGCCGCCTGACCCCGTGACGCTCGCATCGGAGCTTGAGCGCACGGGCAACCTCGAAAGGATAGGCGGCTACAGCTTCCTCATCGGCCTCGTCAACCGCACCCCCACGTCGGTCCACATAGAGTATTATGCGCACATCGTTGAGCGCACCTCGGTCCTGCGCCGTCTAATCTCGGCTGGCGGCGAGATCGCGGCCCTCGGTTACTCAGAAGAGAATGAGGTCGCCCAGGTGCTCGACAGGGCTGAGGCCCTCCTGTTCAGCGTTTCTCAGCGCACCTCATCTAAGGACTTCGCCTCCATCGAGCAGGTGCTCCACGAATATTACGACCGCATAGAGGCGATTCAGCACAACCCCGGCGGCGTGGTCGGCGTACCTACCGGCTACCACGACCTCGACGAAGCTACGGGCGGGTTCCAGAGGAGCGATCTGCTCATATTAGCTGCGAGGCCGGGTGTCGGGAAGAGCTCCCTCGCTATGGGCATAGCGCATAACGCCGCCCACAAAGGGAGCCGGGTCGGTGTCTTCACCCTAGAAATGAGCCGCGAGCAGCTTGTGCAGCGCCTCCTCGCCGTCGAGACGGGGGTCGATAGTCAGCAGCTGCGCCTCGGCTACCTTACCGACGACCAGTGGCAGCTCGTATCAGACGCGATTGGACGGCTGGCGCAACTGCCCATCTACATAGATGACACGGCGGGCCTCACCATCCATGAAGTGCGCTCCAAGGCACGCCGCCTCCAGGCCGAGGTGGGCGTGGACATGTTGATAATTGACTACCTCCAGCTTATGCAAGGGACCGCTCGCCGCGACGGCAACCGCGTGCAAGAGGTGTCGGAGATCAGCCGCAACCTCAAGATGCTGGCCCGCGAGCTTAACGTGCCCATCCTGGCGTGCGCCCAGCTATCCCGCGCCGTCGAGAGCCGCACCAGCCACATACCGATGCTCTCCGACCTGAGAGAATCGGGCTGTCTTACCGGCGAAACACCTGTCTACCTGCCCGACGAGGGTATCTACCGGCCCATAGAGCAACTTGTGGGGCAGAGTGGCTTCAGAGTGCTCGCGCTCAACCGGCAAACGTGGCAGCTTGAACGTTCCGTAGTGAGCAACGCTTTCTCTACGGGACGCAAGCCTGTTTACAAACTGATCACTCGGTTGGGTCGCTCCCTACGCGCCACTGCTAACCACAAGTTCCTCACTATATCGGGCTGGCAGCGTCTCGATGAACTGGCTGTGGGGGAGCGCATCGCCCTGCCCAGGCGTCTTGAAGGTCCCGGTCAGGCTACTATGAGTGACGACGAACTGGCGCTGTTGGGGCACCTGATAGGCGATGGCTGTACCCTGGCGCGCAGCCCAATTCACTATACGACTAACGAAATTGGCCTTGCGGAGATAGTAGCTGACCTTGCGAAGCGCATCTTTGGGGACAAGGTCAAGCCACGTATCCAGCGCGAGCGCGATTGGTATCAGGTCTACCTCAGCGCCAGTTATCACCTGACACACGGAGTTCGCAACCCGGTCGCGGAATGGCTGGATGGAATGGGTATATTCAACCTGCGCTCGTATGAGAAGTTCGTGCCTGAGCGGGTATTCGCTCAACCAGAAGATGGCATCACTACCTTCCTGAGGCACCTTTGGGCAACCGACGGGTGTATACACCTGGGGCGGGGGCATCACCAACCTAGCATCTACTACGCTACGAGCAGCCCACAATTGGCGCGTAATGTTCAATCACTCCTGTTGCGCTTGCAAATCAATGCCACTATCCATAGGTCGCCTCAGAAGGGCAAAGGACGAGACCAGTATCATGTTGCGGTGGATGGAAAAGCTGAGATAGAACGCTTTCTGTACAAAGTAGGAGCTGTAGGCGAGAGTAAGAAGGCCAGTAGACTGGCCATACTCGACTACCTGATTGAGCGAGCTGCGAACACAAATCGCGACGTAGTGCCTCGTGAGGTGTGGCGATTAGTTGCCGTGCCCTCGATGCAGTTGGCAGGCTTGTCCACCCGGCAAATGCAGGCTGGGTTGGGCAACGCCTATTGCGGCACGGCTCTCTACAAGCAGAATATCAGTAGGGAACGTGCCGGTAGGCTCGCACAGGTCGTTCGCTCAGACGAGTTGGTCAAGTTATCTCGGAGTGATGTCTACTGGGACGAGATAATTGCGATTGACCCCGACGGGGAAGCCGAAGTATATGACCTGACGGTAGATGAGTTGCATAACTTTGTGGCCGCAGATATAACGGCCCACAACAGCATAGAACAAGACGCGGATGTAGTAATGTTCATCCACCGCGAGGAGATGTACAATCAAGATACCGAGAAGAAGGGCATAGCTGAGGTGCACATATCCAAGCACCGCAACGGCCCCCTCACAACCATCCCACTACGCTTCTTCAGCCGCACCACAAAGTTCGCCGACCTGGAAGTATACCGCCAGGAACCCTAGCGATTTTGGATTTTGGATTTGCGATTTTAGATTATTCCATAACTCATAATCGCAATCCAAAATCCAAAATCCAAAATCCAAAATCCAAAATATGAAGCCTTTCATCGGATTCTCCACAGACAAGCACAAGACCGTCCGCATCCCGGAGGGGATTCTTCGAGGACATCCTGCCACAGATTACCTCCATGCTTGAGATGAAGGTCACACTTTACCTCTTCTGGCGACTATCGCGTGTGGCTAATGGTGCCAATGGCTCATCACCACACATGGTTAGCCTCGGTGAGATGGAAGGGTCTGACTCCCTTCGCTTCGCGCTATCTCTGTGCAAAGGCCCACGCTCTTTTGGAGAAGCGTTACGTGAGGGGCTGGAGCTATGCGTGTCACGTGGCACGCTGCTCCAACTGCTGGTCAGGGAAGAGACTACGAACGGTCACGCCTCAGAGACCAGCGAGAGATGGTACATATTCAACACGAAAGAGAATAGGGTTTGGGTAGGCGCACTCGCCCAGGGCGAGATAGATGTAACTGCCACGCCTCTATGGGGCGAGCAGTACGGCACAACTGACAGCCAACACCCGGTCAGAAGTCATCATCGAGCGCCACAATATCTACGCCCTGTACGAGCAGAATATCGGCCTGCTCACACCCATCCTGGCCGAGCAATTGCAGGATGCCCGAGCGGCGCTACCCGGTAGAGTGGATAGAGCTGGCCTTTGGTGAGGCCGTGAGCAACAATAAGAGAAGCTGGCGCTACATAGAGCGCATATTAGAGAGATGGGCAGCGGAGGGAAAGCAGAGTGGAAAAACTAGGGGACCTGATGGGAGAGCTATCGATCCCGATAAATATACGAAGGGCAAATACGCCTTCCTCTTCAGGCCAGAGTAGTGAAATGTGGAATGGTAATGGGAAGGACGAAGGACGAACGACGAACGACGAAGATGTAACTGACGCTCCTAACATTCCGCACTCCGCACTCCACACTCCGAACTCCGAAGAGGTCTGTCCGCACTGCAAAGGTGCGGGTTGGCTGCGGATGAACGTAACCGTCACCGACCCACGCTTCGGGCGGCTCTACCCGTGCATCTGCCGCACGAACGCCACCGAGCAGAGCAACCTGGAAGACCTATATCGGTTGAGCAACCTCGACGCCTTCCAGCACAAGGTCTTCGCCAACTTCGACCCCGAAGTGCAGGGCACTAACGAGGCGTATGACGCCGCCGTAGAATTTGCTACTTACCCGGAGGGGTGGCTGGTATTGCTTGGCGGCTACGGCACAGGCAAGAGTCACCTTGCGGCTGCTATCGCCAACCACGTCGTGCAGGACCACCGTATGCAGGTCTACTTCGCGGTAGCGCCCGATCTGCTACACCACCTGCGCGGCGCGTATGCCCCCAACAGCACTATCACCTACGATGAAAGGTTCGAGCAGATACGCTCGGTCCATATGCTTGTCGTGGACGACCTGGGAGCAGAGCAATCCACCCCCTGGGCTGTAGAGAAGCTCTACCAGATATTCAACCACCGCTACAACCATCGCCTCCCCACAGTCGTCACATCCAACTGCGACCTCGACACCCTCGACCCTCGCATCCGGTCGCGCCTGTGCGACCCTGACCTCTGCCGCCACGTCTTCATGCAGTGCGGCGACTACCGCATGAGGCGCGCGGACCCCAGGTTTATGGGCAGCAAAGGAGCAGCAGGGGGTACAGGTCAGCATAGACGGCAGGACCAGCGCGGTGGGTACAATAAAGGTCAAGGAAGATAACAAAACCTAACCTCACATCTTAAGAAGAGTCTATTTGAGGTTAGGTTTGCTACCTACTGTTGTCATGCGCTCTTCTCGATTACTCGTACCCCACCCTCCCCCGCAACCACAACCCTGCACGCTATCCCCACGAACAGCCCATGCTCCACCACGCCCGTGATGCTCTTGATGCGCGCAGCTAAGTCAGCGGGATCGTCTATTCCAGGGAAGCGGCAGTCCAGCAGATAGTTACCACTATCGGTGACGTATGGTTGACCCTGCTCAGTTATCCGGCGTTGTGGGATGCAGCCCAATGCTGCCAGCGCGCTGTACGTTTGCGTCCAGCCAAACTGGACCACCTCTACGGGCACCGGCGTATGCTCCCCCAGCCTCTGCACCACCTTACTTTCGTCTACCACCAGCACCTCAACCTTGCTGGCGAGGGCCACGATCTTTTCCCTCAGCAGCGCGCCTCCAAGGCCCTTGATAACGTCGAGCGTCCGGGGGTCCACTTCGTCCGCGCCATCTATCGTGAGGTCAAGCTCGGGGCATTCCTCAAGAGTGGCAAGGGGGATGCCTAGCTGCCTGGCGAGCACCGCCGTCCTCTCCGACGTGGGCACTCCAATGATTTGGAGGCCCTGCGCTACCCGCGCCCCCAGCTCGCGCACGGCGTACTCAGCGGTAGACCCCGTGCCCAGACCCACGCGCATTCCATCGAGCACATAGTCAACAGCGCGTAAAGCTGCTGCCTTCTTTAGCTCCTGCACGTCAGAACTCACTATATCGCTCCCGCATCCGAAAGGGGGATATTTCTATGAAATCTATCAATCGTGCCACCTGCGGTGGCACGATTGATAGATTTCATATTTTATTATCTTCAGTCTCTGGGGACCGAGATGATGCCAAGCTGCAAGGCCAGCGTGGTTGCTTGTAGCTTGGAATGGACCCCCATCTTCTTGATGATGTTATGGATGTGCGTGCGCACGGTGTTGGGGCTGAGCACGAATATCTCGCTTATCTCCTCGTTGCTGCGGCCACGCGCAAGCTGCTCGAGTATCTGTATCTCCCTGGCCGACAGGCGCTCGCGGAGCAATTCGGCCTGCTGCTCTTTCTGCTGCTGGCGGTGGAAGTGCGACAGGATGCGCGGTATCATAAATGGGGGGACTACAGGCTCCCCCTCAGACGCGCTACGTACCGCCTGTACCACCTCGTTGAGCGCCTGCTGCTTCGTGATATACCCCGCCGCACCCGCGGCGATAGCCCCAGCCATCACAGCTTCGTCCGTGTCGGCGGTTAGCACCACCGTGATGATCTCCTGTCCAGCGGCCTTTAGCTCCTGTATCACATCGAGGCCCGTCATCCCCGGCATGTGGTAGTCCACCAGCAGCACGTCGGGCTTGGTCTCAAGAGCCGCTTGCAGCCCTTCCTCTCCTGTGAAAGCCATGCCTACCACTTCGATGTCGGCCTGCATATCGAGCACCACGCGCAGCATCTCGGTGAAGACCGGCTGGTCATCCACCACGAGCACGCGGATGGGGCCATCGCGCCGCGTTTCTTGCTCGTCACCCTCTACGGTCGGCTCTTCCCATTCCGCCTGATTGGTCGTCATATAGTTTCCTTTGCTAGTTTCCCTCTAGAGCGAGAGATGAATTTCGACCTCTCTACCTGGAAGGGGTGATAGGTAAAACCTCTTCGGATTCAGCGAGAGTGATTGTGTTTCTTCCTTCCTCGTCAGGCTCGCCCGGCGTGCTGGCAATCTCGGCCAAATGGAAGTCACTGCTCTCACCGTTACTGTTGCTATGGCCGTTATCGTTACCGTTGATAGAAGCGCCATTGCTCTTTGCGGGGATGGAGCGTAGCCGCCTGATCTTCATCGGCTTGTGCCCATCCTCGGGAGGCTCTGCTCCTTCCTCCTCTACCGCCTCCATAATCATCGGAATGGTGATCTCCGCTATCGTCCCCTCGCCGGGGGCGGGCTGTATGCTCATCGTCCCGCCGTGTGCCTCCACTATGTGGTGAGCTATGTACAGGCCCAGGCCGCTCCCCGGTATCGCCATAGTCTCTTTGCTCAACACGCGGCTGAAGCGGTCAAATAGCTTGGGCACGTCCGCAGGCTGAACGCCGATGCCGTGATCGCGCACGTATACAATCGCCGTGCTGTCCGGGGGGTTGGCCCTCAATCTCACCTCGATAGGTCCACCCTGGGGCGAGTACTTGATAGCGTTCGAGACGAGGTTGTTCATCACCTGGCGTATACGGGTAGGATCGGCACGCACGGGCAGATTGTCCGGCCCCTTGACGGTGATGCTGTGCCTGCGAGTGGTGAACTGCTGGTCTTTCACGACCGAGTTGATTATCTTGCGCAGATCGGTCTCCACGAAGCGATGCACCAGCCCGCCCGCTTCCAGGAGGGAGATAGCCATGATGTCGTCTATGAGCGTGATGAGGTGCTGCGCCTCACCCTGTATCGCCGTGAGGAACTCGGTGCGCTGTCCCTCGTTGAGGCTCTCATTATGCTCTTTGAGCGCGCCCGCGTAGTTATAGACGTAAGAGACGGGCGTCTTCAACTCGTGCGACACCATGCTAGTAAACTCGGCCTTGAGGCGGTCTATCTCCTCCATGCGCTTCCGCGCCTCCGATTCTATCTCAAGCGCTTCCTGTAGCTCGGTATTGGCTACTTCCAGGTCGCCCTGCGCTCGCGCCAGCTTTTCGGCCTCCTCGCGGGCGCTCTGCAAGAGGTCTTCATTCTGCGCGGCAGCTGCTGACAGCCTCTGTCGCATCGTTTCCAGCACCGTGCCAAGCTCTCCTACCTCGTCTTTTGATCGCACCGCGACGGCGGTTTGCAGGTCGCCCGACGATATCCCCTGTATGTTGCGCATCAGGCGACGCAACGGCGCTGTGAAGCTCTCGGTGAGGAGAGTAGCCGCAATCGCCGCCCCAATCACCCCCAACGTGGACCAGATGAGCAGGTAGGTCGAGATTTCGTCCACCTTCGCGCTCAGGTCGATCTGGGCTTTCTCAACCTGCTGGTTCTTGCGTACGATGAAGCCCTCGGTGGTATTGATGAGGTCGAGCCGCGCTGTCTCACCCTGGCCGCGCTTGAGCGCCAGTATATATTCTAACTGGTCGGTCCTGGGCGTCTCTCGCGCCAGGTCCATCGTCTCCTGGGCGAGCACGTTGTAGCTCTCGCTTGCCTGCTTTATCTCGTCAATGGTCTGGCGGTCTTCCTGGCTCGTGAGGAATGGGCGTATGGCGCTGATTGCCATCTGCTCCTGCTTGACCGCATCACCGTATTCGAGTTTGAGGCTGTCGTCACCTAACTGCTCGTAGGTGCGCGCGGCCACTATCTGGCGCCACACCCACACGCGCAGATTGTTGGCCTGGACGAGAACGTTGCGGTCGCGGCTGATCAGGTCGTTGTAGCGGCGGTTGATGTCGGTGAGGGTGAGGAGGAAATAGAATACCAGCGCGACCACTACGGTGATGAGCGCCACGTAACCGAGGAGTATCTTGTGGCGGATTCTGCATAGACGTTTACGGGGCTGACCCGTCGCGCTTCGGCGCGTATGTGTCGGCGTACCGGAAGTGGCTCTGGCGGGTCTGGTTCTACGCATAAATACCCAGGGCATGAGCAGAAACTACTCTTCGATGCTGCTCTGTATATGCTCCTGATTATAGCAGCGCGCTTCATACCGTGTCAAACAGAGTTACGCTTCGGGTCTCTCCTGCAATAGTGCTTCCCAGGCGGGCAGTTCATGCAGATTTGAAAAAGCCGGGTCACGACTTATCTCCTTTATCAATTCGGGAGCGCCGCGGACAAGCTCAGACAGAATTGCCATAGCGCCTTGAACATCCCCAGCTATGCTGCGCAGAGCGCCGCTTGCATAGCGAACAGCAGCCTTATCTGGGTCGCTCTCCAGGGCCTTCGCAAGGTCTGCATTCCCCTCATCTAGCTCATTTAGCCGGCCCCTGGCAACGGCTCGGATAGCGAGAACATCAATATTTCCAGGCTCTATAAGCAGCACGGCATCACAAGCATCTCGTGCTTCTTCCAGGCGGCCAAGCATATAAAGGGCAGACGCCAGGTTTGTTTGAGCAAGTAGCTTCTCAGGCTTTAGTTCAATCGATCTGCTATATTCCTCGATTGCTTCTTCATATCGCTCCAGCTTACTGTAGACTATACCACGATTGTAGTATAGATCGGCATCGGGAGCAGGTGTGTTCTCTATCGCCCACGTATACTCAGCCAGAGCGTCTTCAAAGCGTTTGAGGTGGAAGAGGTTGTAGGCCCTCGCAACTCTATAGTTAGCATTTTCTGGCTGCACTTCCAGCAAGCTGGTGAAAGTCCCAAAAGCTTCTTCAAAACGGTCAAGATGGTGAAGTGCACAGGCCAGATAAAATTGCCGAGTAAGATTACCTTTGTCGCCTGGATATAGCTCGCAAATGCGCCTATAGTCGGCTATTGCCCCCTCATAATGCCTTAAATTGTAGTGTACCTTTGCCCGCAGATCGAGGATATTTTAATTTGTCGGGTGTAAGCGTGTCGGCCCGATTGAGGTCCTCAAGGGCATCTTCAAGGAAATCTAGTTGCCAGAAAGCGCTGGCGCGATTGTAAAGTGCTTCGACGTTATCTTTGTGTATGATCAGCGTGTGGTTGAACTCGGCGACGGCATCTTCATAGCGGCCGGCAAGCTTATAGAAGATACCTCTATAATTCAAGGTCCTGGGATGATCTGGTTCATACCGTTCGCGCAGCGATTTTACCCGCGAAAAATCAGCCAGGGCTTCGTCGTAACGGCCTATTCTACGCAGTAGCAGCCCACGATTATGCAAGGTGATAAGATCAGACGGCGCTAGCTCAAGTACCCGGTCATACACGCTCAGAGCTTCATCATATCGCTCCAGGTTATGAAGCTCTATGGCCTGGGCGTGCAGGCGGTAAGGGTCGTTGGCTTTTGATCTTCCTAAGTCGAGGGCATTGCGCCATACACTGGATAACTTCGTGGTGGCGATTCTGAGGACCTTGATAACTGGATGCTTTGGCTTCATCGTATCCTGGATGTACTTCCGATTCTCAGTGTCGGAACCATTATAGGGTCGTCAAAAGCGCACGGTAATTGCCCTAAGGTACTGCTGTGAATAGCCAAAGTAGGCAACCTGGCTGATCTGTTGCAAAGAAAGAGTGGCCCAGGGATATACTTCCCTGGTATCCAGGAAGTAGCAAAGTGCCACCTCATCCCTATGGCTCACCCCCAGCCCTTCCAACCATAGCCAGGATGTGTAAAACTCTCCACGCCATCCATTGACTCCTCCATACCCTCCCTGTATAATGCAGTTACTTCGACGTAACAAGTTCGCTTGAAACGTTGAAGAAGCAGAAACCCAGAGGGTCCTCACGGATTGTCTGGGTTTTTTGCTGTCTCTGGGGCTAGGAATCAGGAGTTAGGGATCAGGAGCCAGTACACTACTAATTCCTGATCCCTAACTCCTCCGCCTATTGTATAATCGGGCATGGAAAATATCGACCTCCTGGTTGACTTAGCTTTCGCTATGGGTGCGGCCCTGATTGGCGGGTTCCTCGCCCATCGCCTGCGGCAGCCTGTCATCCTGGGGTACTTGTTGGCGGGCATCCTGATTGGCCCCTACACCCCTGGCCCGGTCACCAGCGTCGAGAGGGTGCAGACCCTTGCGAACATAGGCGTCGCTCTTTTGATGTTCGCCCTCGGCACCGAGTTCTCCCTGGAAGCCTTGCAGAAAGTACGTAAGGTCGCGGTATATGGCGGCCTGGCGCAAGTCGCGCTTTACATGGCGCTCGGAACCCTCCTGGGCCTCTTACTCGGCTACGCTCTTACGGAGGCGGTATTCCTGGGCGGCGTGATAGCCATCTCTAGCTCCATATTGATGCTGAAGCTCCTGCTCGCGTCGGACGAGGTGGAGTCTCGCAGCCGGGCGCATCTCGCTGGGCACGAGCATCGTCCAGGACATCAGTATGGTAGCCCTGATAATCATCCTCCCCTCTCTGGCGGAAGGCGCTGGGTGGGACCTGGTGTGGGCTTCGGGCGAGGCGCTGCTCAAGGGTGGAGCGTTTCTCGTCGGCGCATACCTGCTTGGCACGCGCCTCGTGCCTCCCTTATTGGCTATTGTCGCTCGTTTAGGCTCGCGGGAGCTGTTCCTCCTGACCATCGTGGCGATAGCGGCGGGCATGGCGACGCTCGGCCAGCTTGTAGGTATCTCTTTCGCGCTCGGCGCGTTCGTAGGTGGGCTTGTCGTCTCCGAGTTCGAGTTCAGCAGCCACGTGCTGGACGAGATAATCCCCGTGCGCGACATCTTCGCCACTATCTTCTTTGTCTCAATCGGTATGCTGATCGAGCCTCTGTTCCTGCTGTCCCATGCAGGTGAAATTGCTCTGCTCGTCACGGTTATCCTGCTGGGCAAGTTCCTCATAGGCGCGGGGGTGATACGGCTCTTTGGCTATAGCGCCAGCGTTTCAGCGCGGGCCGGGCTTTTGCTGGCGCAGATAGGGGAGTTTTCGTTCGTCTTGGCGGGCGTCGGCCTCCACCGCACGCTATAGGCGAAAGTCTCTACGACCTGATACTTGCAGGTGCCCTGGTAACGCTGATACTGAACCCTATCCTGGTGAACAACGCCGCTCCGACTTGCCGCCCTGTTTCGCACGCTGTCCGCACCCGTCGAGTGCCTTTGTAAGCAGGTTCTTTGGCAGAGCGAGTCCGCAAGCCGGGAGGCTCTCACCGAGTCCGGCGGAGGCTCCGACCCCCTCGAAGAGTTATCCAGCCTCAAGAGGCACGTCATCGTCTGTGGTTACGGTCGCGTGGGCCATGAAGTGTCGCGTGCCCTCAACCGCAGAGGCTTCCCCTTCGTGACTATAGATTTCAACCACGCCAAAGTCGAGGAAGCGCGTGAGGAAGGATACCTGCTGATACAGGGCGACGCCACCTACCCCCCAACCCTGGAACGCGCCGGTATCCACTCCGCGAAGCTCCTGGTGGTGACGTTGCCGGACCTGCCCAGCGTGGAGCAGGTAATCAGGCTCGGTAAAGCGCTCAATCCCCGAATTCGCGTGCTGGCACGCACCCACGATGCCCGCTTCATAAGCCACCTGAAAAGGGCGGGAGCCGATGAGGTCATCCAGCCTGAGTTTGAAGCGGGGCTTGAGATGGTGCGCCAGTCCCTCCGGAACTACGGCGTTTCTTCCCTTGAAACGCAGTCCATCACGGGTGGTCGCAGATTGGAGCACTACCGTGGGCGCGAAGATAGGAATATCGCGGAGGATGTCTTCTGAGGGCTTATCATCCTTCCACGCATCGAATGGATGTGTAAAACTCTGATGCCAGCTTATTGACTTCCCTATGGGCAGCCCGTATAATGCAGTTACTTCGAGGTTACAGGTTCGCCTGGAACATCGAAGGAGCAGAAACCTAGAGGGTCCTCACGGATTGTCTAGGTTTTTTGCTGTCCCTCGGACAGGAGCCAGGCAGAGCGACTCAACCCGAAAGGTAATCGCCTGTAATCGACGACGTGATTGCCGCGATTTCGCCGGGCGCTCCCGCAACGACGGTAGATTCGGCATCATCGTATACGCCGCCAACCTCGCCTTGCTCGCTCTACAAGATAGATAAATTCTCTTGCATATGGGGCTTAGTCGCTGGCGATGGCTACCTGCTGCTCTATTGGTTGCCTGGCTTTGATGGCGAGTAACGCAACACCGCTTGCGGCGAACATTCCGGCAGCGAAGAGGAATAAAGTGGTGTAGCCCAGGCCGGGCTGCGCTCCGTTGGCCCAATCTACTAGTGGGCCAGACAGACCCGCGACGGCGGCTGCTCCGGCTGTACCGATATTCGCCAGTCCGAAGAAGCGCGCGGCCTCTTGAGAGGGCACCAGGTCGGCGGTGAGCGCCCAGTTCGCGCCTGAGAAGGCAGCAGTGCCGAGTGCCATCAACCCACCAAAGAGGAAGATAAACAGCGGGCTATCCGCGACTATAAGCAACAGAACACCCGCGACACTCAGCGCCACCCCGGATAGCATCAAGGGCAGGCGGCCAAATCGGTCGGCAGCCCAGCCCGCCGGTATGCTCGCAATCACCGTCACCAGCGCGAGGCCAGCCAGCAACGTGCCTGCTTCGCCGGTAGCGTCTTTGGGGTCGAGGTGCAACCTATCAATGATGAAGAAGAGCCAGAAGCGGCTTACGGCGTAGGCCCCGAGAAGAAAAAGGAAGCGGCAAGCGATGAGCCAGACGAAGGCTCGATGCTTCCGAAAATCGAGCCGGAAAGCATCTGCCAATGTGACGCGCCTGGTGATAGGGGTCGCAGGATTTGTCGGCTCGCGGACTAGCGCGATGGTAAGCAAGAAGGTGAGCACGATAGCGAGGGCCAGGGCAAGCAGGGCAGGGCCGGTCTGTCCACCTTCGAGGAGTTGGCCCAACAGGGCAAATCCTACAAGGGCACCGCCTATATCCATCAAGCCCTTGAAGCCGGAAGCGGTGCCCCGCGATTGGGGAGGTACGAGGTCGGGGATGAAGCCCTGCTGTGACGCCTGCGCTATGCTCGCCGCTACCTGGACGAGCACGAAGGCGAGGCCCAGCCCGATCAAGCCTGGGGCAAGACCGAGCGCGGCCAGGCTCACCAGGAGCAGGGCTACCGCCACCGCGAGGCTGCCCCGGCGGCCCCAGCGTGGGCGCAGACGGTCGCTCAGGGTGCCAGCGATCGGCTGGACCAGCATAGCCACCAGTAGGCCCGCGAATGTGAGCAGTCCGAGGGTAGTAGCCCTGGACGTATCATCGGTCAGGTCGAGCAACTGGCTCGGTAGGACAAGGGTGGTTATGCCGTCCGACAGCATGCTCAGTCCCAGCCAGAAGATGCTGATGCCGAATAGTAAGCGCAGACGCTTCATCAATCTTCCTCGTTACGGGAGGTAAACGATATAGAAATGGTAGTCAATAAGCTCGTCTGTATCGAGGTTTATCAGGAAGTTGGAGGTGATAGCGCCGGTTGCTCCCGCGAACGCGCCGGTGCCGCTATCTATTTTCCACATGACCGTGCCGTGGCTGAAACCGTCGGCATCGGGCGCGCCGAGCAGGGTGCCCGCCCCTATACTGCTGAAGCTCAGGGTGTTGGTGTCCCCACCGAAATTGGTGGTCCCCCACTCGAAGAATAGCTGCCCATCATGGCTCAATACGGCTGTATTGGTCATCACCGCCGTTTCGCCTGGGACCGGCTCGATTTTAGCGGCGACGCCTTGAGGCTCGATCAGCGTCGTTATCTGGACGCCCTGGGCTATGGCCTGCGGGGTAGGGTCCTTATCCGATTTGGGAGCACGATGAAACCTTAGCGCAAAGGTTAGAGGCTGCATGGTTGCGCTCTTCTTATAACCCGTCACGGATTTGTGGGCTGGTACTCGAAGCTGGGGCCAGCGGTAGTGCCGTTACCCGCGTCAAAAGTCATGAGGTCCACCGCCTGCTCTTTCAGAGACTCCATTATCCCGAGGGCGTCATCCAGCTGGGCCGGATTCCCGTTGAAGGCCGAATGTAAACACTTCAAGAGGGTCGTGTAGGTGTAGTTGAAGGTATCGCAGGCGTACCTGGCTTGAGTACCGGCAGGGTAAACGGAGGCTTTCGGATTTATTATTGTTGGATAAACTCCGGTGGAATCGAAAGGGATGGGATCGCCGCTGTAGCTATAGCCGAGTGGACTATTGGGATCGGCGACGAGCTTGTTGCCCTTGATTATCTCTTCAAAGCGATAGTAATGGGCAGGTTCGGCAGCCGAGCCGGGTTCCATCGGGTTGGTGGTAGTGCCCTCTCCCTGGTCAACGATAAGCTTAATCGCAGCCGCCGCCGAATTATAATCGTATACCTCGGTTAGCTCCGGCATATACTGGTACGTTACCTGCCTCGACTGGTCGCCCACCCATATGCTTGGCCCCGCATCGTGAAGCCTCTGCTTGATCGTGTCGTAGAACCATCCGATAGTTTTATTCCCATCCGCCGCGTCGGCAAGCGCCTTGCTGGGGAAGTTTTGAGGGTCCTCAGGCTCTTCGATTACCATGAACACGTTCTTGATCAGATCGTACGAGAAGGGAGCGAGTGGAACCATAAGCTGGTGCTCGACGGTGCCAGGCAAGTGAGTTGGATAGTTGGGGATGAAGCCCAACTCGTCAATGACCGGGGACCCGCCAATAGCGTTGAGGATGTTGCAGGCCAGGGACATGTGCAGCATCTCCTCAATCACCACGGAGGATATCAAGTTTTCAATAGAACTATTACTGCCCGGCTTTATCGAGAACATGGCGTACAGGTATGTCGGTATGGTGGCATGCTCCAGTTTGATAGCCGTTTGTAGCGCGGTCTGCAAGCCGCCAGGGGTGTCTAAGGATTTGACCAGGTCAGGGTGCATGTAGATCATAGTAGAATCCTCCTCGAATCGGGTACGAACGGTCAGGACTTGTCGCCGGAAGAGCGCAGCGCGAGGCGGCGACTGAGGGCGAGTAATTTACCACCGCCCAACGAGGGCCTTTGGGGAGTTTCCTCGGCGGCTGTCGTAGTCTCTTCGGCCTCAGCTGTTTCGGCCATGAGCGGTGGAGGCGGCTGTGTCCCCAGCAGAGGCTTTCCGTCGGGGCCTGGGTTACCAAGCCACTGCAGGATCGTTGCGCGCTTGGCCGGTGAGAGGTCACGCGTGACCGGCATTGAATTGGGATTAGCCGGGTCGAGGCCGAAGGCGAACCGCAACAGGTCCAGGTTGTCGCAGACCGATTCGTAGTCTCCGAGGTCCAGGAAGCGGCCCATGATCGGGTAGAGGTTGGCGTACTGCTGAAAGATGGGTTGTAGGCTCCCCCACCAGGTGGGCGGCTCGTCATGGGTGAAGGCATCCCAGACAAGAATGCTGCTGAAGTTCGAGGGGTTCTCCGGGTAATCGGAAGCGCGCGTCTCTTCCGTCGAGGGCCGCACCCCATAGACCTGTCCATCTATGTATGTACGCGGGTTTCCTGGGGCGCTAGCCGTGATGGTGGCAATGGCGACTCCATCTTGCCCGGCGGTCACGGTTGGACTAAATGTCAGCGCATCAGTCGGCAGGCCGGGATCAAGACTATGCACGATGTTACCATTTTGGTCAAAGGTAGCCTGGAGTTGGCCTGGGTCAAGCACCAGCCCTATCTGCACCCCGGCATACGGCTGGCCGAAGCGCGTCGCGACCATGCGAACTACTGCCTGCTCGCCAGGGCTGAGGCGAAAGTCAAGCTGGTCGGGCCGCACATACACAGGCTGTTCGGATATTATCTTCTCGCCGTCGGAGGGGGTGGTGTACCGGAGCGCCAGGGGATTTGCGGCGATGTCCTCTAGCTGCTTGTCGGTCAGGCTTCCGTCAGACGGAAGCTCGACGACTGCCGCGGTTTTGTTATACCAGTCTGGAGTGGTGTATAAAGCCGGTTCCAGAGCGTCCAGAGTTATCCATTGCGGGGTAACCTGGTCGCCGGTGACCGGTAGTTCATAGCCCAACGTCAGCGTCCCCCTGTCTGCAAAGGGGCCGCCGGGCATCGTCGTAGGGAGCGCATTGCCGAGGTCGAGCAATATCTTCCTTCTCTTTGGGTCAATGATGGCTACGAAATAGTTGATGTAGTTGATATAGTCTGGGTTGGGCGGTGGCGGCGGTGGCGACTGCGGGGACGGCATCATGAACTGCCGCCCCAACGTCATGTGGTGAGGCTCGCTGGCCGACGCAGGCCCGATGGTCCCCACAATCCTGCCCCGCGTGAACTCCGGCGTACCAAACTTCACATTATAGCCGTCAACGTTGAACTTGATTGAAAGGAGGCCATCCTGGGCGGCAGCCCGCAGCTCCTTCAAGAACGGCGACTGCTCGACGTCGCCCCATTCGAGGTCGGTCAATACTGACTGATAAATTGCTCCGAACACTTGATCGCTGGCGTCGGGGGCCTGCGCCTGGAACCAAATGTCTTTGAAAGGGGCGGGTTCGTACTGCGACCTGAGCAGCGTTTCTCCATCCTGGTTGCAAATTCGGACCTCCAGTCCATAGATCATAGAGTTCATCTGCTGCCCGGGGTCGAGGTCCACGAGTTTCGCGGGAGGGCGGCGGTCAGAGTCGGCTATCAGGTACGTGAGGACAGGATCGCCAGCGTCCGCGGGACTGCCATCGGCCAGCCACGCCGCCGTCACGTTGCAACCTATCAAGCGCCAATCGGCGTCCCCTGTGGGGTTCCACCAGCCGTTACTGGTAGGGTCGTTTGGGTTATTCAACTTCTGGAAATTAGGCATGAACGTCGCATTGTTGAATTTAAGACCGTCGTTGTTGACCGTTGACGGGGCCGCCTGGAATTTACCGGCGAAGTGCAAGCGCAGGGGGTTGAGATAGCTCATATCACTCCTTTCGTAAGTGGACGCGAGTGAAGCATATAGTATGCTCGTCTCGTATAAAGAGATGAGTCCAAAACCGCCTGTATAGCGGTGTGTATGCTGCTTACAAATGGTGGTAAAGTGAGGGCAGGGCAAATGCAAGCAAGGTCTAATATAGCTGATATTAGTAGCTTTGTCAATAGTAACTTTACTTGGGGAGTGGCGAATAATGCAGATGTAGGGGCGTGATTTATCGCGCCCTAAAACAAGCGGATGTTGTACCGACCAGGGCGCGATAAATCACGCCCCTACAGACCTTTCTCTCCGCTTTTCGCCACTCCCTTTATTTGTAAGAGTTCAGAATATAGGTATAGGAAACAGTTGTAGGGGCGAATAAATCGCGCCTCTACAACTTGATCCAGGAGTAGAGTAAGTCCGGCATGGGGCAATCTCTCACGGATTTACGGGCTGGTACTCGAAGCTGGGGCCGGCTGTGGTGCCATTGCCCAGGTCAATAGACATGAGGTCCACCACCTGCTCTTTGAGAGACTCCATCAGCCCGACGGCGGCATTCATCTGCTCGGGGTAGCCGTTGAAAACCAAGTGTAGAGACTTCAAGAGACTGGTGTAGGTATAGTTGAAGGTATCGCAGGCATAGCGGGCTTTGGAACCGGCAGGATAATTGGCGGCCTTGGGATTTTCTACGGTCGGATAGACCCCGGTGGGGTCAAAGGGGATGGGAGCGCCGCTATAGCTATAGCCGAGCGGAGTGCTGGGATCGGCAACGAGGGTCTTGCCGTTATAAATCTCGGCGTAGCGGTAGTAATGGGCAGGTTCCGTATTCGAGTTCGGGTTCCATCGGGTCGGTGGTAGTGCCCTCTCCCTGGTCAACGATAAGGTCAATCGCAGCCGCCGCCGAATTATAATCGTATACCTCGGTTAGCTCCGGCATATACTGGTACGTTACCTGCCTCGACTGGTCGCCCACCCATATACCGGGTCCTGCCAGCTTGAGTTCCTCCTTAATCATGCCATAGAACTGTCCAATAGTGATAGGCTCCGCGGGCGCAGCCATCAGCGCGGCAGACAACTTAACGGGGAACAGCAAGGGGTCCTCAGGCTCTTCAATCTCCATGAAAACGTTCTTGATCAGGTCGAGCGAGAAGGGAGCGAGGGGGACGATGAGGCCCTCCTCGACGGAGCCAGGGAGCGGACCTGGGTAGGTAGGGATGAAGCCTGGCTCGTCAATGACCGGGGACCCGCCGATGGCGTTGAGGATGTTGCACGCCAGGGACATATGCAGCATCTCCTCGATCACCACCGAGGATATTAACTCCTCGATGTACCTATTGCTGCCCGTCTTTATCGAGAACATGGCGTACAGGTACGTCGGTATGGTGGCGTGCTCCAGCATGATAGCCTGTTGCAGCGCGGTCTGCAATCCATCAGGGGTGTCTAAGGCTAAGGCTAGCTCAGGGTGTATCTTTATCATAGTACAATCCTCCTCGAATCGGATTACGAACGGTCAGGAGTTGTCGCCGGAAGCGCGCAGCACGAGGCGGCGACTGAGAGCGGCTGTTTTACCGCCCGCCAGGATCCTTTCGGGTAGTGTCCTCGGCGGGCTGGGCGGCTGGTGTGACGAGTGCAGCCTCAGTGGCTTCGGCCATGAGCGACGGAGGGAGCATCCCCAGCAATGGCTTTCCGTTGGGACCTGGTTCAGTGAGCCACCGGAGTATAGTCGCGCGCTTGGCCGGTGAGAGGTCACGCGTGACCGGCATCATGTTCGGATTGTCCGGTTCGAGGCCGAAGGCGAGCTGCAACATGTCCACGTTGTCGCAGACCGATTTGTAGTCTCCGAGATCGAGGAAGCGGCCCATCACAGGGTAAAGGTTGGCGTACTGCTGAAAAATAGGTTGCAGGCTCCCCCACCAGGTGGGCGGCTCGTCCGGGGTGAAGGCATCCCAGACGAGGAGGCTGATGAAATTCCAGCGGTTCTCCGGGTAATCGGAAGCGCGTGTCTCTGCCGTCGAGGGCCGGACCCCGTAGACCTGTCCATCTATGTATCCGCGTGGGTTTCCTGGATCACTGGCCTCGATGTGGGCGACGGCGACCCCATCTTGCCCGGCGGTCACGGTTGGACTAAATGTCAGCGCTGTAGTCGGCACGCCGGGATCAAGACTAGGAATAGGGTTACCATTTTGGTCAGTGACACCCTGGAGTTGGCCAGGGTCAAGAGCCAGCCCTATCTGCACCCCGGCATACGGGTGGCCGAAGCGCGTCGCGAAGATGCGAACGTCTGCCTGCTCGCCGGGGCTCAGGCGGAACACAAACTTGTCGGCCCGTACAAACACCGGCGCTTCGAATATTGCAGGCACGATGCCGCCGGGGGTAGTGGCCAGGAGCGCCAGGGGATTCGCGGCGATGGCCTCTAGCTCGGTGTCGGTCAGGCTTCGGCCAGCCGGAAGCTCGACGACCCCGGCCGTGTTTCTATACCAGTCTGTTTCGGCATATGAGATCTCGCCAATAGGCACCCATTGCGGGGCGGCTTGCCCGCCGGTGGGCTGTTGGCTGTAGGCCAGCCTCAACGGCCCTATATTTGCGATAGGGCCGCCGGGCACCGTCGTAGGCAGCGCATTGCCCAGGTCGAGCAATATCTTCCCTCTCTTTGGGTCAACAACGGCTACGCAATAGTTGATAGGGCCACCGTTCGATGGCACCATGAACTGCCGCCCCAATGTGAAATGGTGAGGCTCGTCGGCTGACGCAGGTCCGATGGTGCCTACTATCCTGCCCCGTGTGAACTCCGGCGAGTTGAAGGTCATGTTATAACCGTCAACGTTGAACTTGATTGAAAGGAGGCCATCCTGGGCGGCTGCCTGTAGTTCCTTCAAGAATGGCGACTGCTCGACATCGCCCCATTCGAGGTCGGTCAATACTGACTGATACATTGGCGCCGAGATCTGATCACCAAAAATGGGAGTCTGCGCTCGGGGCCAGATGTCTATAAAAGCTGCCACCTGGTAATGTCCCCTGAGCAGCGTTTCTCCAGCCTCGTTGCAAATTCGGACCTCCATCCCCCAGATCTCCGAGACTATCTGCTGCTCAGGGTCGAGATCCACGAGTTTCGCGGCCACCTGGCGGTCAGAAGTCGGCCACCAGACACGTGAGTATGGGGTCGCCGGACGCTGCCTGGCTACCATCCGATAGCCACGCCGCCGTCACGTTGCAGCCAATCAAGCGCCACTCGGCGTCGCCAGCAGGGTTCCACCAGCCGATTTGGGGCTGCCTCTGCTGGTACTGTGGTTGAAAAGTCGTATTATCGAAGTGGGTGGGGTCATTGTTGATCGTTGACGGGGCCGCCTGGAATCTACCGGCGAAGTGCAAGCGCAGGGGGTTAAGATAGCTCATATCACTCCTTTCGTGGGTGGACGCGAATGAGGCATAAAGTATGCTCATCCCGCATAAAGAGATGAGTCCAAAACCGCCTGTATAGCGGTGTGTATACTGCTTACAAATGGTGATAAAGTGTGGACAGGGCAAATGCAAGCAAGGTCTAATTTAGCAGATATTAGTACCTTTGTCAATAGTCACTCCTTTTTTGTTTGAGGAGTGGCTACGAATGCAGAGCATAAATCCAGAGCGATGGTTAGTATAACTCCGTTTGTGTTAAGTTCCTGTTAAGTTTCTCAGGTAAACAGATGTGAGCGATCAACGTGTCTGATCACGGCTTACTTTTTCTAGATGGCAGCGCCTTCAAGCGCCCGGCTCAAGAACCTCCCCGTAAAGGATTGGGCAACCTGGGCGATGGCCTCTGGGGTCCCCTCGGCGACGACGTACCCGCCAGCTTCACCACCTTCCGGCCCCAGGTCTATAATCCAATCGGCGGCCCCGATCACGTCCACCTGGTGTTCGATGACCACGACGGTGTTGCCGCCATCGACCAACCGTTGCAACAGGTCAAGTAGACGGGCGACGTCGGCGGGGTGCAGGCCGGTGGTTGGCTCGTCCAGCAGGTAAAGCGTCCGGCCTGTTGTGCGGCGCGCGAGTTCTTTGGCCAGCTTGATACGCTGCGCTTCGCCGCCTGACAGCGTATTGGCAGGCTGCCCCAGTTGCAGATACCCTAAACCAACATCGGACATGAGGGATAGACGCGCGGCCACCGCCGGTACATCCCGGAATAGTGCCAGCGCCTCCTCAATCGTCAAATCGAGTATCCCGGCGATGTCGTAGCCGCGATAGCGAACGGCGAGCACTTCAGCTTTGAAACGCCGCCCCCTGCAAACCGGACAGCGCACCTCGACGTCCGGCAAAAAGTGCATATTCACCGTGAGCGTACCGGCCCCTTTGCAGCGCTCGCAGTGCCCGCCCGGAACGTTGAACGAAAAGTGTCCCGGGGTCAGGTGGCGGCGGCGCGCCTCGGCCGTCTCGGCGAAGAGCTGGCGGATCGACGTAAAGGCATCGGTATAGGTCGCTGCGTTGGAACGGGATGAGCGCCCGATAGCCGCCTGGTCAATCGAAATGATCTTGTCGAGATGTTCCCACCCTTCGATGGCGTCGTGCTTGCCGGGGGCGTCAGTCGCGTTGTTGAAGCGCTGCCGGGCCGCCCGGTCAAGAATGTCGAGCATCAACGACGATTTGCCGGAACCGGAGACCCCCGTAACGGCAGTGAAAGTCCCTAAGGGTATCGAGACGGTAATATTCTTCAGATTATGCTCGCGCGCCCCGCGAATGATGAGGTGTTTCCCGTTGCCGGTTCGCTGCCGGGAGCCTGGCATGGCCACTCGACCTGAAAGGTAATCGCCCGTGATCGACGCCGCGCAAGCCGCGATTTCGCCGGGCGCTCCCGCCGCGACGATGTACCCGCCGTGTTGGCCTGCGCCGGGGCCGACGTCGACCACGTGATCCGCCGCGCGGATCATTTCCAGGTCGTGCTCAACGACCAGGACCGTATTTCCCAGGTCACGCAGCTGGCGCAGTACGTCGATCATCCGCCCCGTATCGCGTGGGTGCAGGCCAACTGTCGGCTCGTCGAGCACATACATTATCCCGGTTAGGTCGGAACCCAGGAGCGCGGCCAGCTTTAAACGCTGAGCCTCACCCATTGACAGGGTAGGGGAGGAGCGCTCCATGGTCAAATAGCCTGCCCCTACGTCCACCAGGCGGCGGATGCGCTCGCTCAGGTCGTCGATTATTGGCTGGATGATGTCCCTCTCGCCCACGGGCACGACTTCCGGCAGCCGTTCTATCCACGTTTGCAGCGCCGTAAAGGGCATTCCCGATAGGTCGATAATAGTCAACTCGCCAATCGTCACCCGGCGGCTTTCCAGGCGCAGGCGGTTGCCTTCGCAATCGGGGCAGCTTTGCGTCACCATCAGTTGTTCCAGCCGCTCTCGATAGTCCGCATCTTGAGCGTGCTCCTGGTAACGGCGCATCATAGTGGTGACGACGCCCTCAAATCGCCCCTGGTTGACCCTTTCCGGCGGTTCGATATGCGGATAGTGGCGCTTGAACTGCTGGCTCTGGACGCCGTACAGCAGCAGATCGCGTTGCGCCTGCGTAAACTCTCCGATGGGTGTGGCCGGATCGAAAGCGAATCCAAAATGCTTGGCGGCCAGTTGCAGCGTTTCAAGATGCCGCGTAATTTCCTGCGATACCCAGCGGACAACGCCACCGTTCGGGATGCTGCGCGCCCGGTCGATCAGCAGAGATAGGTTGGCCGCGTACACCACGCCCAGCCCTGTACAGGTCGGGCACGCGCCCTCGATCTTGTTGAAGGAGAAGTGAGCCATCCCAAGCTCTGGCACGGCTCCACCGCAGTGCGGGCAGGGGTAGGTCTCCTCGGCGGCTTCGCCAGGACCACCTGCATCGTCATCCATCAATTGTGTGTAGCCACTGACTTGTCCATCGTCCATCGTCCGCCGTCCGTCGTCTGTCAGCTCAACCCTGGTGACGTTGTGGGATGGCGGAACCTCCTGGCCGCAGACGGGGCAGGGCTGTTGGCCGATCCGGGCGAAGAGCACGCGCAGGTAGGTGAACACTTCCGTGACCGTGCCCACCGTGGAGCGTGGGCTGTGATTGGTCAGATGCTGGTCGATGCTGATCGCAGGGGATAGCCCCTCGATGCGCTCGACACTTGGCTTCTGCCAGTACGTCACCATACCGACAAATTCAAGGTATTGGCGTAGCGCCTCCTGGCGCAGGGTGTCAAATGCCAGGGTTGATTTGCCTGAGCCGGACAGCCCGGTCAACACGACCAGCTTGTTTTTGGGAATAGTCAGGGTAATATTCTTCAGATTGTGAAGACGCGCTCCCCTTATCGTGATCGTGTCTTGCATGACCTGTTCATTACCCTCCTACTATTGAGCTATTGAGAACAAACGTTACGACGCGCAAGATTTCGTGGAATGCGGCCGTTCATTTCTCAGTCTACAACCCTGGTGTGCCAGTGTCAACGCCGACGATAAACGGGAGTGGTGAAAAGAGGAGAGAGGTAGCGCCGCCGTCTCGGCGGCAGTAATAGCCTCTGATATAGCCACCTGCCAGCGAGACGCTGGCGCTACACGAGGTATATCTCCTCTTTTCACCACTCCCCGATAAACTCCTTGAAATCATCGAGATGAAAGGCCTTGCAAACTAAAGCCGGTCACGATTATCTGTCTAAACCGTGATTCACTGCGACTGGCATACTCCTTGCTTTTTCCATCTCTTGTCGCACAGGCGACCTACGACGTTGAGACAAAAGCGACAGAATTAGCTATGAAGGAGAGAAGAAGATGCCGATCAAGAACATGGAAGAGATGTTCATGCACGAGCTAGGGGACATCTACGATGCCGAGCACCAGTTCCTCAAGGGACAGCAGGAGATGCTTGAGAAGGCCACCGACCCCACGCTCAAGGGGATGATTACCACCCATATCGAGCAGACCGAGGGGCAGATAGAGACGCTGGAGCAGGTATTCGCCGCGCTCGGCGAGGAGCCTAAGCGCGAGCCTTGCTCCGGTGCGAGGGGCCTGGTCAATGAAGCCAAGAAGATGCTTGAAGAGACTACAGGCGCGCCGAAGGTGCGAGACTGCGCCATCGCGGGAGCCGCCGAGAAGGTAGAGCACTACGAGATTTGCGCTTACAAGGGCCTCATCGAGAGCGCCGAGCGTATGGGCCAGCGGGAGGTAGTCAGCCTCCTACAGAAGAACCTTGAGCAAGAGGAGAGCACCGCACGCCTCATTGAGCAGAACATGCCAGACCTCCTCGACAAGGCCATCACCAAACGTGATATGGCCGCCAAGGGCGCTGAGGCTGCGCCTACCTATTAGCCTTAGCCCGCACCCCTTCCAACCTCTCGATGGATGTGGAAAACTTCCGACTTGAGCTATTGACACGCCAAGAAGCATCCCCTATAATCAAGCTACTTCGAGGTTACGGGTTCGCCCGGAACGTCGAAGGAACAGAAATCCAGAGGGTCCTCACGGATCGTCTGGATTTCCTGTTTTAACCTTCCCACCGTACAGCCGTCGTCCTCTCCCTTTGATGTCAATCTATTCGTCCTCCAAAGCGGCCCTCAACGGCCCCAGCAACTCGATACGGACGGAGATAAAGGGCTCAGGCATCAACCTGAGCGTGGTGATGCCCGCCTCGATAGACACGCCCCTGTATGAGCACGCCCGCACGAAGGAAGGCATCAGCCCCAGGCCCGCCCCTCCAGTCTACCCGCCCTCCGAGGTGGCACGCGCTATAGAGATGTGCGCCACCTCCAGGAAGCGGGACGTCATCGCGGGACCTGCCGGTATCGTGTTCCACGTCGGCAACTTCTTCATACCGTCCGCACTGGACAAGCTGCTCGCCGCCGTTGGCCGCAAAGTTGAGCTAACCAGTGACTCTGGAACCGTACAGGGTCAAGGATAACCTGGATAGTCCAATGGATGAAGTCCCGGCTACGGGCAGCGGCGGGTGGCGCGGCAGGAGATATAAAGCCGTTGAGCTTGGCAGTCGCGTTGCCCTCGGAGCAACCGCTCTCCTTGTGATGCGTAAGCTTGCAAAGAGATAGGCCCCTTCCACACTTCGGGGGGATGTGGAAAACTTCCGAGTTGACCTATTGACACGCCAGGGAGCATCCCCTATAATCAAGCTACTTCGAGGTTACGGGTTCGCCCGGAGCGTCGAAGGAACAGAAATCCAGAGGGTCCTCACGGATCGTCTGGATTTCCTGTTTTTAGCACCTATGAGGGTTTCTAACCAGCGCACCATCCTACGTGTCATTCTGAGCGAAGCGAAGAATCTAAAACTGTCCCCATACGTCCAAGCTCGGAGATTCCTCACTGCGTTCGGAATGACAGGCAGAAGGTGACTGTACTTAAACAGCTTCTTAAGCCTTAACTAACAGTACGCCAGGTGCCTCTGTTAGATGCCCTTCGTTGGTGCGCCAGCCGTACACGGTGCTTCCCGACAATATCTCCGCGCCTGAGTCGTCGGTTATCTCCTGGCTGACCGAGCATAAGCGCCCCACTTCGCCTTGCAAACGGGTCGTGATGCGTAGACGGTCGCCGGGTAGTGCGCCCCGCTTGTAATCCAGCTTGTAGTGCTCGCCCCGCATCTGCACCCCCCGCGCCCTCAACTCGCCCACCTTCCACCCCAACTCTTCCATCGCGGCCCGCCAGGCGTCGTCCAGCCAGTCCACGTATTGCGTGTTATTGACGTGCCCCATCGAGTCGCATTCATGCCACTCTGCGACACGCTCGGTGCTGAACTCTATCTCCTTCTCAGAAGTGGGGAGAAGCGGTGCCTCGTATTTGCCGAGGGGCGCGCCCGGCACGTCGAAATCTACGGATAGGGCGCGGGGTATAGGCAGCGGGCGTAGCGTCTTACGCTCAAGGTAGACCCACTCGGCCAGGCCGGTAGCCACACTCTCGCCCGTAGCGCTGTTGATCACCCTGTACTCGCGCCCGCCGCGCACCCGGTCGAAGTGCGATATCCAGGTGGCGATCTCCAGCTCGTCGTGGATGCGGACGGGTGCTTTCCAGGGCCAGGTTCATACGCCGGATTACCCAGGCCGACCCGCGCTCCTCGTGGAAGTCGCGCCCGTAGCCGACGTCGCGGGCCGCGCTGACTGCCGACTCCTCCAGGTAGCGCATCATGCCCGAAGCGGGGAGCAGCCCCCAGGCGTCTCCCTCGTAGCTACGTACTTTCAGTTGCCAGCGATACTCTCTTACCATCGGGTTTCGCGGGACGAAAGACGAAAGACGAAAGACGAAGGACGATAGACGTGAAACGTGATGCGTGATTGGTTGTCGCTTGAAAGCATACAGGCACTTAGGATTACGTGCAAGTAGGTGGTTGCAGATTTAGCTGTGTAAGCCCTCTTCTATTTTTGTCCATCGTCCATCGTCCATCGTCTGTCGTCCGTCGTCCGTCGTCCGTCGTCCGTTTGCGGTCGCCCCTCTCACTGTGCTATCATCCTTGTGTACGGAATGATTTGTGAGCACGAATTGTGGATAAGTGAGCCTGATTTGGAACCCTCTCGCCCGCGCTGGGACGTTTTCCCCTCTATATCGCCTGAAATAGCAGCCCGAATAAGCTCGGAGCTGGCTCACCTTGACCTATCGCCCCTCCTGGTGCAGCTCCTTGCCAACCGGGACGTTACAGAGCTACAGGACATAGAAGGTTTCCTCAAGCCGATGGCGATAGACCAGTACCCCGACCCCCACCTGATGGCCGGGGTAACCGCCGCCGTGGACCGCATCTGCAAGGCAATAGAGCGTCATGAGCGCGTTGTAGTCTATGGCGACTTCGACTGCGACGGGGTGACCTCCACAGCCCTCCTTACCACTGCGCTGCGTCACTTCGGCCTCGAAGTGGAGCCTTATGTGCCCAACCGCGTGACAGAAGGGTACGGCCTCAACGCCAACGCGGTGCGCGACATAGCCGCCAGGGGCGTCAGCCTGCTCATAACGGTGGACTGCGGCATATCGGGCCGCTCCGAGGTAGCAGAGGCGCGCAAAGCCGGGCTGGACGTGATAGTCACGGACCACCATCATCTCCCCGTTGATCTGCCGGAGGCGGCTGCCTGCATCAACCCCAAGCAGAAGGTAGAGGGTTGCGACTGCTACCACGACCTCGCGGGGGTGGGGGTGGCTTACCAACTGGTGCGCGCTCTGGTAAAGCGCTGTGGCAAGCCCGACGGCCTGCGCAACCTCGACCTGCTTGGCCTGGTTGCTATAGGCACGGTGGCGGACGTGGTGCCGCTCAAGGGGGCCAACCGCTCGCTCGTGACGCAGGGCCTATCGGCTCTCCCTCGCCACAGCCTCCCCGGCCTGCGCACGATGCTCGATCACGCTGGCTTCAAGCCTGAGAGGATGGATACCGAGCGCATAGGCTTCGTCATAGGCCCCCGCCTCAACGCCGCCGGGCGCATGGACGACGCCCGCATAGCCTACCAGCTTCTCCTCACCGCCGACAGGTACGAGGCAAACACGCTCGCCCAGCAGCTTGAGGCTCATAACCGCCGCCGCCAGGCCGTGATGAACGCCATCGTGGAGGACGCGCGAGGGCGGGTGCGCCGCATGGACCCCAACGTGAAGCTGATACTACTGTCGGACCGTAACTGGCCCTCCGGGGTGGTCGGGCTTGTAGCTGGGCGGCTGGTGGAGGAGTTCGGCAGGCCCGCTATTGTAATCAGCGAAGAAGGAGATGATGAGAGCCGGGGGTCGGCCCGCAGCACGCCCCACTTCAACGTCGTGGAAGCCCTCACCGATGTAAAAGACCTGCTGGTACGCTTCGGCGGTCACAGCGCAGCCGCCGGTTTCACCATCAAGACGGCGAGCATACCTGAGCTAGACCGCCGCCTCTCCGAGATAGCTGGTGAGCAGCTCCAGGAAGAGCATCTACAGCCCACGCTACGCGCCGAGGCCGAATTACCCTTGTCAGATGTGCACGACGGCACGCTGGACGGCATCAACCGCCTCGCGCCCTTCGGAGCGGGCAACCCCTCGCCGATGTTCGTCTCTACGGGCGTGCGCGTGCTTGACGTCTCCACCGTAGGGGAGGGCGGGTCGCACCTCAAGCTCGCGCTGGCGGACCGCGACGGCGGCCCCGCCAAAGAGATAATAGCTATGGCTTACCGCCAGGGCTACCGCGCTGAAGCCATCCGCCGCAAGCCGCGAATTGACATAATGTACCACATCGAGCGGCACGAATGGCGCGGCAACGTCAGCATCCAGTTGCGAGTGCGGGACATAAGGGTGTGACGAGGGACGATATTTCACCGCAGAGACGCAGAGTGCGCAGAGGTTTTATGGAATTACGAGTTACGAGTTACGAGTTACCCACTAATCTCACGCATCACGTTTCACACCAAAAACCTCTGCGCACTCTGCGTCTCTGCGGCGAATTCATAAATAAACTTGGCGTTTAGATGACTTTGGATTTCGGACCTGAGGACCTGGTTGTCCCGGTAGCCTCGCTCCTGGGGGCTAATATGCTCGACGGGACGCTAGTGCCTGCCGAGAGGTTAGGGCCGGGGATTGTGCGAGAAGTGGATAGCGCTGGCAATGTGCTGGTCCATTGGGCAGAGGCAGACGCCGAAGCCTGGATGGACCCCGCTGACCTTCAACCGCTCGGGAGAGATGCGCACCTCGTTTCCATCTTCCGACTCGACACCCATGACCACAAGATATCCACGCGTCGCAGGGTAGTGACCCATACCGGGCTTGGGCTTGAGCATAACTGGGTGGTGGAGTTACGCACCCAGAATATCGTGCGCGCTATCCGCTCAGACGGCTGTGTATGGACCTTCGAGTGGAACCCTATCCTCGAACGCATGAGCATCCTGCACAACACTGGTTTCCCCCCGCCCCGCACCGACGATGCCGAAGCCCTGACCGTAGCCGAGCTAGCGGTCTCGTGAATGGACGATGGACGATGGACGATAATCGATTAACCATAAAAATCTTGGCGGTTTCTTGGCGCTCTTGGCGTCTTGGCGGTTAAATCATCACGCACCACGCATCACGTTTCATGCTCAATGCTCACCGGCTACAGGCAACCTCCCCTTGAGGTCTTCCGGTCCGAAAGGGCCAGGCTCAGCGATCAGCTTGCGCGCGGCATCCATCTGTCCCCAGGCACCCCAGACCAGCACACCTCGCACGCGGCCTTCCTTCATATAATAGACTGCCCCCTCGCGGAATGGCTCCTTCCAGTCCTCTATCGTCTCCAGCCGGGCGTCCACGTCACCTACCGCCTCATACGACAGCTCGAAAAGGTCTGAATAGAAGGAGGGCATATAGTGCCACGGCTCTTCCTGCCCCGCCATCACCTTCCCAACGTGCCTCCCCATCTTGTTCGCGTTATCCTCGTGCTCTATCCGGCGGCGCTGCTTCAGCACAGGGTCCCAGTATGACGCCACATCCCCTGCGGCATAAATATCCGGTGCGCTCGTGCGTAAGAACTCGTCCACCACTATTCCATTATCTACGCTCAAGCCCGCCGCCTCCGCCAGCCCCGTATTCGGTTCCACTCCAATCCCTGCCACCACGCCATCTACGGCAATCTCCTGCCCGCCTTGCGTCCTGAGAGTGACCTGGTTTCCCTTCCGCTCCAGGCTCTCAGCCCGCTCCCCTAGCAGCATTTCTACACCTTTCTCTCGATAGTAGCCGTTTACGTGCTCCATCAATTCAGGTGGATACATCCGGTCCCCGACCCCTTTCCCCGGCAATACCATCGTTACTTTCTTCCCATTCATCGTCAGCGCAGCCGCGATTTCCGAGCCGATGAAACCCCCGCCTATCACCGCGAATCGCTCTCCTTGTTCGGTCGCCTCCAGGAGCCTACGGTAATCATCGACGGTACGATAATATATGATGTCATCGCCTCCAAAGGGTAGGGTCCTGGGCGTAGCCCCCGTCGCAAGGAGCAGCTTCTCATAAGTGTGGCTGTTGCCCTGGTCGTCCACCACGCGCTTCTCAGCAGGGTAGAGCGCCTCGACATTGCGCCCCAGGTGCATCTGCACATTGTACTTGTCCAGCTTTCGCCAGATGCTCTCCAGCGGCTTTCCCTTCCACAGCGCCTTCGTCAAGGGGGGACGATTGTACGGAGGCTCTTTCTCTTGGCTGATCATACCCAGCGAGCCTTCACTATCTACCTCGCGGATACCCCTGGCAGCCGAAGCCGCCGTCATCCCACCCCCGATAATCAGGTACTTGTAGTGCGCCATTGTACTCTCCCTCTTTAGAGTCTACCGGTCCTGTGACCAGAACCCTATTTCGTAGGCAAGTAAATCCTCACCTGCTAATAGTAATCAGATAAGGATGCCATGATGCCAATGTGCTGCCTGGGCTGAGTAGTTCCGGCAGCGTGCCCTTATCTTTGGAAACAGAGCACATTATATCATGTTGCATCTTATGCCTACTTTAGGGAGGCCCGCACCATTCATAAAAAGCATCAAGAATGAGGCTTCAGCTGTGCCGGAGCCTCATTCTTGATGCTTTTTACAGATTACCTACGGCAAGGGCCTTAGGGTGAAGTAGCAGGAGTAACGGCAAGCTGGGGACGGCCAAGCTGCACCATCTTAGAAGCCTGACCTCTAGTTACATTGTTGTTTGGTCGGAAGTAGGGCCGGTTGTTGGGAGGTATACAATCTTCGCCAGGACTGCCGCAAGGATACCCGCCTATGATGCCGCAACTCGCCATGCGCTCCACATATGGGTAGAAAGTATTGGTGGAAGGCACGTCTTCGAACGTTTGCCCGCTTACCGGTTCGTTGAAACCAAATGCGATAGACGCCATCTTAGAGAGTTGCCCCCTCGTGACATCAGACTCCTGATCGGAAGTAGGGCCGGTTGTCGGGAGGTATACAATCTTCGCCAGGACTGCCGCAAGGATACCCGCCTATGATGCCGCAACTCGCCATGCGCTCCACATATGGGTAGAAAGTATTGGTGGGGGGTACGTCCTCGAACGTTTGCCCGCTTACCGGTTCGCTGAAACCGGCGGCCAGCGAAACCACTTTGGATATCTGACCACGTGTCATGTTGTTGAATGGCTTGAAGCATGAAACGTGAAGAACGTTATCACAAGGTGGCACGGTGTTGTAGCCGGAGATGATACCATCATCGTTGAGCTGAAGCACCGGGTCATAGAAGAAGTCCTCCGGGCACACGTCTGTGAACCTCTCCCCCTGGCACCTGGGTGGCGCCAACACGTCTGTAACGAATCGCGCGACAGCAAACACGGAGTCGGTTTGGAGAAGCCCACTTCCTGTTGCGACGATCTTGTTATCGGACTGTATGGTTATCGCATTGACTTGGACGCCAAAGTTTGTTGTCACCACGCCGCCTATGCCAAAGCTGTTATCGAGATTGCCATATGTGTCATAGCGCAATAGTGTAAAGGAACGCGGACTACCCCCACCAACCACAATCCTCCCATCCACTTGTATAGCGACTGAGCGCCCGTCTTCGAAGCCGCCGAGATCGGTCATCACCAGGCCGTCCCCATCAAAGGTGGTGTCTAAAGTGCCATCGGGGTTGTAGCGTGCCAGAGCAACATCGTTAGATGAGTGCGCCTGTCCAGAGGCCACAATCTTACCGTCGGTCTGTATGGCAAGGTCCTTAGCCTCATCCCCTCCAGCCGTAAAGTTCGTCAGCACCTGGCCATCACCACCGATGCCGAAGTCTAAGTCCGGGCTACCGTCAGAGTTGTAACGCGCTAGCGCAAAATAGTCGTCGTTTGGGTTCGAAACATACGCTCTTCCGGCGGCCACGAGCTTGCCGTCCGGCTGTATCATGAGAGCATTAGCATGCGCGCCGGAACCTACAGAAGTAGTAATAGGCCCTCCATAGAGGGTTCCATCCGTGTTATAGCGCACTAAAACGAAATGGGAATACAAATCCGAACCCAACGCCACGATCTTACCATCTGGCTGGATGATCATAGAAGTTGCGCCATCTCTGGATCCATCGATCTCTGTTAGTACTCTCCCCCCTGTTCCGAAATCGGTATCAAGCGTGCCATCTACATTCAAGCGTGCAACGGCAAAGTCCCGCCTGCCGCTAGTTGCGTTAAAAGCTGAGCCTGCTACTACTATCCTACCGTCAGACTGAAGCCCGAGAGCGTAAGCTTCAGACGTCGTATCGCCCATATTTATCGTTACTGAGCCTCCGCTCCCAAAAGAGGTATCGGGAGAGCCGTCTGCGTTGTACCTCGCCAGGGCGAAGCAGCAACCGGCCGGAGGCTGGAGATTCAGGTAGGCTCTGCCAGCTACCACAACCTTACCATTGGGCTGTATCGCTACAGCGCGTGCCTCGGCGTCGCTATAGAAGATGGGCGTGATAACCAGGCCCCCTGTACCAAACCCACTATCAAGCGCTCCATCTGCCGAATAACGCGCCAGGCCAAAGGCGTAATTGACACTTGCGGCGGTAGCACCGGCCGCGATCAATTCACCTCCTGGTGCGACGGCCATGTCATACATCTTGGTACTCCCCGATTGAGGGAAGGTGGTAGTTACTTTGCCATCCTCGTCAAAAGAGGTATCCAGACTACCGTCTGTGAGGTAACGCGCCAACGCAAATTCATCTGGCGCAGTACTAGTGCCAGTATCTACATAACCTCCGGCTACTAGCTTTCCGTCCGCTTGCAAAACCAGTGATGTAGCATAGCTCGACCCTTCGTCGAAAGGAGTAGTGACTTTTCCGTCACCGTCAAAAGAGGGGTCGAGGCTACCGTCAGCGAGAAAACGTGCCAGGGCAAAGAAGCCTGGACTACCTGTGCTTACTGCATGGCCAGCCACCGTGATCTTGCCGTTACCGCTAATCGCTATGGCCTCCGCCGGGCCGGTAGTGTCTCCCATCGATATGGTGACTTTGCCGTCCGTATCGAATGTAGTGTCCAAGCTGCCGTCTGGCATGTAACGCGCCAGGGCGAACTGAGGAATATCACCTAGCCTTGAGGAGCCAGCAGCTACTATCTTACCGTTCGGCTGTAGAGCCAGAGCATAGACAGTACTCGATCCGATCCCCGTGAGCACTATCCCATCTGCATCAAATGTCTCATCCAGGCTCCCATCAGCGTTGAGCCTTACAAGCGCGAAATGATCACCAGGCCAATAACCGTCAGTGCCTCCCAGTATTATTTTGCCGTCAGGCTGCACTACTACAGCATTTGCCAGGTCCTGCCCAACGTCAAGGCTGATAACAAGCTTACCATCTCCACTGAAAGTAGTGTCGAGAGTACCATCGGGGTTATAGCGCACAGCGGCAAAATCGCCATAGGAATCACTGATTGTTATGTCTGCATACCCGGCAGCTATAATCTTACCGTCGGGTTGAACGGCGATAGCGTTTATCCTGTCGTACTCGCCGGATAATTTTGTCTTGACCCAGCCATCTACTCCGAAAGTTGCATCCAGGCTACCGTCGGTGTTATAGCGAGTCATTGCAAATCCTTCTGAATAACTCTCGTCCGCCTGACCTGCGGCAAACACTTTACCGTCGGCCTGCACCGCAACGGCGTATGCCGCCCCCGACCTGACAGTCAGAAATGGGGTTATCACTTTGCCATCATCGCTGAAGGTAGGGTCGAGATCACCATCCGCGACGGGAGAGACTGGAGATGCGCCTGCCGTCAACGAGAGAGCAAGAAGCATTGTTACCAACGACGCCAATATGAAGTATCTTTTGCTCACTTAACTTGTTCCTTTCGAACTGCTCTGGATGCCTGGAAGCTTCCATCCTCAAGCCTGCGGACGCTATACGGCGCAGGCTTGAGGATGGAAGCAGTTTCATCCAGTGTATATAGTTCCAGGTTCTGTATTATCTATCGCGTATGATGTTAAAATATGTATCAAGATACAACGCAACATACCACTGTACCACATTCGTCAGGGAAATAGCAAACACTCTTACCTTGCAACATACCACTATACCACATTTGTCAGGGAAATAGCAAACACTCTTACCTCAATTGCACCCACCCCCAACCTTACAGTAAAATGGGAAGACCCCCAGTACATCCTCAACCTCATCGGGCGCGTCATCACCCTCTCCCTCCAAACCGTCCACCTCGTCAACTCCCTGCCACCCCTGCCACCCCTGGCCCCCTCCACCCACAGACCAGTCCGCCTACGCGGACTTCATATCTGTAGGGGCGATCCTTGTGGTCTATTACCTGATTACGTTGCTAATGTTCCTCAGACGCAGGGCGGGGTTATCGGACTCCACTCGTGTTACAATAAAACATGGGTATCCTCCTCCCCATAGCGTTAGCTCTATTGGCGCTCGCCATCCCCATTGTGCTCTTCTACATGCTGCGGCTGCGGCGAGAGGACCTGCGCGTACCGTCGTCGCTGCTGTGGCGAAGGGCATTGCAGGACCGCACGGCCAACGCCCCATGGCAGCGCTTACGTCGCAACTTCTTACTTCTGCTGCAATTACTCCTCCTTCTGCTCCTCGTCTTCAGCCTGGCGCGCCCTTTTGTTTATACGGAGGGAGTGGCTACCGGCAATGTCGTGGTGGTCCTTGACGCTTCCGCCTCCATGCAGGCAACGGATGAAGATGGGAGCACATCCAGGTTCGACCATGCGAAGCGCGAGGCAGGCACCCTTATAGACGGCCTGGCCGGGGACCGCAAGATGGCGATAGTGTGGGCCGGGCCGCAGGCATTCATCGCCTCTCCAGCGACCTCCGGCAAGGGGCAGATGCGCTCCGCCCTCGATGCGCTATCCGCCTCGAACGGCAAAGCGGATATTGTCACCGCGCTGACCCTCGCCTCGGCATCCGCGCTTCAAATGGGCGACTCGACGGTAGTGCTCATCTCGGACGGCTCCCTCCCCATCGAAGGCGGCGAGCTGCCCAGAGTCCCTGGCCGCGCGCTTTACATCAACGTGGGGAAGTCGGCGCGCAACGTGGCCATCACCGCCTTATCGCTGAGGGACACGCCGGGTGGCCCGGAGCTTTTCGCATCCGTAGCCAATCCCGGCCCCGAAGCTGTTGGGGCTATCTTATCTATCAAAGTAGACGGCGCGCTGCGCGACTCGCGTCACGTACAGATTGAGGCTAATGATGAAGCGGTAATCACTTTAGAGGGTATGCCGCTCGATACGCAGATGGTCGAAGCGAGCCTGGTGGCAGACGACAAAGAGGCCGACTCCCTTCCGGCAGACAACCAGGCATGGGCGCTACGCCCCAGGCCGCCCGCCTCCGACGTACTGCTTGTGTCGGCGGGCAACGGTTTCCTCGAAAAATCGCTCAACCTGCTGCCCAACATGAAGCTCTTCAAGGTCGCGCCCGCGCAGTACGCCCCATCGGAGAGCTATGGCCTCACCGTCCTGGATGCCTACCTTCCCGCGCAGTTGCCTCCTGGCAACCTGCTCATCTTTGCCCCACCTGACTCGCCCCTCGTGCCCGTGTCGGGCACTATTCAATATCCCGCTATCGGGCAGATCGAGGTAAATCACCCCCTCATGCGCTTCGTGGACCTCTCCGGCACGCATATCGCCGCCGCGCAGCGGATAGTCACCCCACCCTGGGCGCTGGTGCTCGTGCGGGCAACTACGGGAGAGCCCTCATACTCGCGGGTGAAACGGGCGGGAGAAGGATCGCTGTGGTCGCTTTCGACCTGCACCAATCGGACCTCCCCTTGCAGGTAGCCTTCCCAATATTGACCGCGAACCTGGTAGAGTGGCTGCGGCCCTCGGTATCGATAGGCGCACAGCAAAGCCTCGGCGCGGGCGATCCTGTGAGCATAGCGCCTCTACCCGAAGCCCAGGAGATAATAGTCACTGCCCCAGGTAGTAAGGAAACGGTATTGCGTCCATCCGGCTCAGATAGCCTGTCGTTCGCGGGCACGGACGCGCTTGGTGTTTATACTGTACAACAACGCGCAGAAGGTAAGTCCCTCGGGGAGACGGAGAGCTTTGTAGTCAATCTCTTCAGCCCGGACGAGTTAGACATCACCCCACGACCCAACCTCGCGTTCGCAGGGACGGAAGCTGCCCCCGCTCAGAACGCGGCTACGCGTCCCCTGGAGATATGGCCCTGGGTGCTGCTGGCTTCACTAGCTTTGCTTAGCGTGGAGTGGTGGTTCTACAACCGGGCTGGCAGGCTGCGCCTTAGGGGCCAGGAATCGGGAGTTTAGGAATTCAGAGACCGGAGGTCAAGCGCCCGTAGCAGAAGGAGAGTGGTCCAGCGTGCTTACCCCTGACTCCTGACTTCTGAATTCCTGACTCCTCGACAGATGGCTCCTCCACCTTATCTTTGAGCGTCAGATTGGGGAGAGCGACCCACGCCAGCGCGCCTGCTATCACGAGCACTACGCCCGATATCGCAAAGACGAGGGGGATACCCAACGTCGCGCCGAGTACGCCCGCCATACCCATCGAGGTGATGGAAGCAACTTCTGTAACCGTGCCGATTCCCCCTCCCACACGCCCTAGCTGACTGTTAGGCACGACTATCTGCATGAGTGTGGATGACCCTGTGCTGATGGGCGCGACGAACACCCCAACCAGGAACATCGCGGCCACGATGAGCCAGTAATTGGGCAAGTAGCCCAATGGGATAGTAGCCGCACCCGCGACGATGAGACCCCATACGACGAACCACTTGGGCGCGAGGTGCGACAGGAAGTTGCCCACCGCCACGCTCGCCAGTGCCATTCCCGCGAAGAAGGCAATGTCTATAATACTGAAGCGCCACGCCAGCTCCAATTCATTCGTGAACCCTAAATTGACCTTGAGGAATGCTACCCACAAGACGTTCAGCGCGCCCACCCCTAACATCGTTACTGCGAATACCACCGTCAGGGTCGCCATAGTTCGGCTCAGTAAGAGCGCTTTGAGGCCAATTCGCAACTCTTCCCACACCTTTGAGATTTCGGATTTCGGATTTTCGATTTCGGATTTGGTTGTTATTTCAGCTTTGCGAGGAATTGTGATGGCGAGGAGGGCCAGGGCTGAAACGAGGTAAGAAGCAGAGTCTATTACAAAAGCTACCCACTGGTTGCCATCGCCCAACAAGTAAAAAGTATAGCCTGCCAGTGCGGGTCCCACAAAGAACGCCATCGTCATAGAGGTCTGGGAGAGGGCGTTTGCTGACATTAGGTGCTCGGTGGGCACCAGGTTGGGTATGAGCGCACCCTTGGCGGGATTGAAGAATGCCCCCACGGTGGACATGGCGAAGGCCATAGCGTACACCAGCAGCAAATTCTTCGACATGAACGCCGGTATCATGCCCAGCGTCAGCAGCATCCGGAGTATGTCCGAGACAATCATCGTGCGGCGGCGGTCCCACCTGTCTACGAAGACCCCCGCCAGCACCCCGAACAGGAGGCGCGGCAACGTAAGGGCTATCATAACGCCCGAAACATTGCCTGTTACCGTCGCCGGGTCCTCGGCGAACCCGCTGACTACTACCATAATAGCCAGGAAGGCAAAATAATCGCCCACCTGCGATATGATCTGCCCTAACCAGAGGTTACGGAAATTACGGTTCCGCAGTATGGTGACGAACGTCACGCGCTCCGCGCCCTTTGCTCCATCTTCCTTCTCTTCAGCAACCTTACGCCATCGCTCTCACTCTCCTCTCTTCTCTCAAGAGGATGATACCTCCGCTACCCATCCTACGTCAATCGGTCTTTGGGCGGATAACCCCCTCCTCATAGAGGGTATTTGAAAAATCATCAACAAAATGTTGATGATTTTTCCATGAATTGATCCTCTTATAAAAATAAGGCTGGCCGCGCAGCGGCCAGCCTTATTTTTATCCCCATACTAGGGTAGGAATGCCCCAGTCGGGGTGGTTGTCCACGCCTGTCTGGATAGTTATCTTCTCCGGGTTCTCGCCGTTGATGCCCATGATGTACAGCTCCAGGTTGCCGCTGGTGCGGTCCGAGGAGAAGACTATACGGCTGTTATCGGGAGCGTAGCTCGGGTCCCAATCGGGGAAGGCGTTATTGGTGATGCGGGTCTGCTCTTCGCCGCCCGTTCGCATCGTGTATATCTCCTGGTTGCCGTCGCGGTTAGATACGAATGCGATGCGGTTGCCCCGGTTGTTCCACTGGGGCAGGAAGTTCTCGCCTGCCGTGGTGACCGGACCGGTGAGAGCGGTGCCGTCAGGGTTCATGGTATATATCTGCGATGTGCCGGAACGCTTGGACGAGAAGACGATGCGGTTATTCACGCCCCACGAGGGGTCGGTATCGGCGCCTGCGATGAAGGTGATGTTCTGAGGCAGGCCGCTGCCGTTGGAAGGCATCACGAAGATGTCCTCCTGCCCACCATCTCGCATCGAAACGAACACTATCTTCGAGCCGTCAGGAGACCAGACCGGCTTGTAGTCCCGTGCCGCATTGTTGGTCAGGCGCTGCGGAGATGAGCCGTCCGAGTTCGCCACGTATATCTCGTCATTGCCGTCGCGGTCGGAGGTAAAGACTATCTTGGTGTAGTCGGGAGAGTACATCGCATAGTCGTTGTTGGACGAGATGCTGCTCGACGTGAGGTTTATAGCTCCCGTGCCGTCACCCTTGATGCGCCAAATCTGCTTTTTACCCGTGCGCTCCGAGGTGAATATCACGGCGCCCTGGGTAATTACGTTGGGTGTCGAAGTGGCAGTAGGGGTAGCGGTGGCTGGCGTACCTGGTGTGTTGCTTGGGCCGGGCGTATTCGAGGGGCCGGCCGTATTGGTCGCAACGGGCGTAGAAGTGGGACCTCCAGGTGTGTTGGTCGGGCCGGGTGTGCCGGGTGTTGACGTAGGCGGGGTTGCCGGTCGGCTTGCCCAAGTCCTTGTAGCGCCAATCGTAGTAGTGCTGGCCGATGTTGCCCATCTCCACCTGGAAGGTCGGGGGGTTGGTGGGCACATAGGTGAGGACGCGGCGCTCGTACGCCTGGATCATCACGTTCTGCATCGTCGCCCTTAATCTTCACGCGGGTCCAGTAGGGGTCGGAGATCGGGTAGGCCGGAGGCGTAGAACCAGGGGTCGATGAGGCGCTTGTTGACTATCTGCCCCGTCTCGCTGATAGGGCCGGTGGCGTTGAGGAAGTTCCAGAAAGCCGAAGGTATGTTGTGCCCGGTGGTAGGCTCAAAGTAAGCAATCTTGGCGAGCGGGAAGGCAGCCTTTGAGGGGTCGTCGCCACCTGGCCCGCTTTGTTGATGGTCGCGGTGGCGAACTGGTCAACGCGGGTGGCTGGCGGTGGTCGCCCAGGCGGGTGTTGGAGACACCCAGGAAGGATGGTGTAGGTAGGCGCGCTCGTTGTCGTCTATGTCGCCTGAGATCGGTATGTTGGCCGAGAAGCGATTGACGAAGGCGTTGTTCCCTATCTGCATCTGGCCGCTGATAAGCTCGATGGTGAGCAGGCCGTTGGTGACGAAGAAGGGGGAGTTAGGGTCGCCCGTCGGGTTGTTCAGCTCCATGCGGCTCTTGTCGAAGTACTGCACGAGGCGTGTCTGCGTGCCGGACGGAGCGTCCACGTACTGCTCCTGGGCGGCAGCGCCTGGGGCGGGTCCCCAGAAGAAAGTGCGACTCACCTGGCCGGAGGCCACGATGGAGTTCGTGCGGTCCCACACGCGCTTGAACGCCGGGTGGGCGAAATCTACCGCCGCGGCAGGCATGGCGTTGAGAAGCACCGTCGCAACCAACATGGTGCTGGCGATGCTAACGCCGACGCCCGCTTTGGCGCTGTTGCGTTGCCTGAAATTCATATATATCCTCCTATTTTCTCTTTCTAGTTGGGGACCGCATCGGCTGATTGGGTCTCGATTATCCTGAATATTTCGGGTCCCACAAGCATAACGACTCACGCCCAAAAGGGTTGCACGGGGCTTTGAGCGAGTATAGCACTCAACCCTTTTGCACATCCGGTTTTCCACCTATTAATTGTCTATTTTTGACTTTCCTTTCTCTTATAAAGAAGTGCAAAAGTCGGTCAATATACCCCTTGACAATATAGAACATATGTACCATAATAAAGCCTCGATGCCATACCCTACACCAGGAGAGAAAGGAGACTTGCCATGAAGAGTGAGATTGGTACGCCCGCCGTCGAAACGCCCAGGGCAACGCGCCGCGAGTGGATAGGGCTGGCCGTGCTCGCCCTAGCCTGCCTTGTCTACTCCATGGACCTCACCGTGCTGCATCTGGCGGTGCCTCGCCTGAGCGCGGACCTCAAGCCGAGCAGCGCGCAACTGCTCTGGATCATAGACATCTACGGCTTCCTGGTCGCAGGGTCCCTTATAGTCATGGGCACGCTGGGCGACCGTATTGGCCGCCGCAAGCTCCTGATGATCGGCGCGGCGGCGTTCGGCATCACCTCCCTCCTTGCGGCCTTTTCAACCAGCCCTGAGATGCTCATCGCTAGCCGCGCGCTGATGGGTGTGGCGGGGCGACTCTGGCCCCTTCGACTCTATCTCTGATCTTCAACATGTTCCCCAACCCCAGGCAGCGTTCGGTCGCCATCGGCGTGTGGATATCGGCTTTCTCGGCTGGGGGCGCGATTGGCCCCTTGCTAGGCGGGGTGTTGCTGGAGTACTTCTCCTGGGGATCGGTCTTCCTGCTGGCTCTGCCGGTGATGGCGTTGCTGCTCGTGCTGGGTCCACGACTCCTCCCTGAGTTCCGCGACCCCGATGCGGGCCGCCTGGACATCCGTCAGCGCGGCTATGTCGCTGGCGGCAGTGCTGGCGGTGATCTATGGCCTGAAGGAGATCGCACAGGACGGTGTCGGACTGCTGCCGTCGTTCTCCATCCTCGCGGGGTTAGCTGTAGGCGTCCTCTTCGTGCGCCGCCAGCTGACCCTGGCCGATCCGATGATTGACGTTCGCCTCTTCCGCATACCCTCCTTCAGCGCGGCGCTTGCGACCAATGTGCTTGCAATCTTCGTCGCCGTCGGCTACTTCCTCTTCGTCGCGCAATATCTGCAACTGGTGCTCGGACTATCACCCTTGCAGGCGGGTCTCTGGTCTGTCCCCTCGTCCATCGGGTTCATCGTCGGTTCCAACCTTGCCCCGAGGGTCATGCACCGCTTTCGCCCCGCATCCGTGGTAGGTGGCAGTCTGGCGTTGGCGGTGCTGGGGCTTGTGATGCTCTTGCTGGTAGGGCAATCCTCCGGCTTGGCGGTCCTAGTAACCGCGTCGGTCCTCATCTCACTGGCCCTCTCTCCGGTCTTCACGCTCACGACCGAGTTGATCGTCGGGAGCGCCCCGCCTGAGCGCGCCGGGGCAGCTTCCGGCATTTCTGAGACCGGCGCGGAGCTTGGAGGAGCGCTCGGCATCTCTATCCTGGGCAGCATCGGCACGGCGGTATACCGGGGCGCAGTAGCCGATGGCCTCCCGCCAGGCATCCCGTCTGAAGCCGCTGATATAGCGCGCGACACGCTGGGAGGCGCTGTAGGCGTCGCCGCGCAACTGCCCGACAAACTCGGCAGCGTGCTGCTCGACGTCACCCGCGATGCGTTCGTCCAGGGTCTGCATCTTGCTGCCGCTATCAGTGCCGCCGTCGCAATCGTCGCGGCGGCCGTTGCCGTAATCGTCCTCCGGCGCGTCCCCGCCACTCCGCAGTTAGAGGGGCAACCGGATCTGGAGCCGGATAGAGCAATCGCAGCCTGATGAACTTAAGGTGTGGGGAGTGGAAGAACCTCTCAACCGGTAGCATGGAGAGATGAAAATGATGTCATGGGCCGAAGTCTGTGCCAGGCGGCTGGAGCGGCATGCGCTCTCCGCTCCGTCGCAGGACGCCCGGCCTGCCGACATCGTCAGCGCCATGTGCGGCGCGCACGCGCAGGTGTTGTCCGCCGCCGAGCTGTCCATCGGACTGCGGATCGCCGGTATCACGCGTGCGGCTGTGCGGGAAGCCCTGTGGATCGAGCGCAGCCTGGTCAAGACACGCGGGCCGCGCGGCACCGTGCATCTGCTGCCCGCGCAGGACCTGCCCGATGTGGACCGGTGCGCTTTCCGCGATCCCGCCCTCCCGGAACGTCCCCAGCAAGGATGTGCTGCTGACACCCGAGCAGACCGAGCAGGTCATCGAGGCGATCGCGGACGCGCTGGAGGACGCCGAATTGACCGTCGATGAGCTGACCGAGGCAATCGTCGCTCGTACCGGACCGTGGGCCGGGGACCTGGTCATGCCCGCCTTCCAGGGGATGTGGCCCCGGTGGCGCTGGGCCGAGGGCACGGCGGCGAACCGGGGTGCGCTCTGCTTTGGCCCCAACCGGGGACGCAACGTCACCTACACCAGCCCCCGCCGTTGGCTGCCCGGATTCCGCCCTGCCGATGGCCAGACCGCCCTCGCCAGCCTCGTCAAGCGCTACCTGCACGCTTACGGACCCGCCACGCCTCAGCATTTCGCGCGGTGGCTGGCGGCACCCCCGCGCTGGGCGACGGAGCTATTCGACACCCTTTCCGGTGAACTGCAGCAGGTCGAGGTCGAGCGGCAGCGCGGCATGGGTAGTGGCCGGAGATACGGCTGCGTCGTCCACAGCGCCACAGGGTGTTCGGCTGCTCCCCTACTTCGACGCCTACGTGGTCGGCTGCCACCCGCGCGACCTGCTCTTCCCTGGCCGAGCCGCCGAGCGCGCGCTGTCTGGCGGCCAGGCGGGAAACTTACCGGTGCTGCTCATCGACGGGGTGGTCGCCGGGCTGTGGCACCAGCGCCGCTCTGGACGGAAGCTCGAGATCACGGTAGAGCCGTTCGATCCAACTCACCCCCGCGCAACGCCGCGAGCTTGACGACCAGGTGGAGCGCATCGGACAGTTCCTCGAAGGCACTCCCAGCTTGACCATCGGCACCGTGACCATAGGCCCACACGCGTGAGCCAGCAGGAGGATACCATGACGGAACAGAGCGAAGAGGTCCTTGACAGCCCAACCGGGTGGGTCGCAAAACATATCCGCACCTATGTTGAGAGCGGTGGTGAGAAGGGGCATAAATACTCAGGCATAGACAGTCTGTTGTTGACCACTCGTGGCCGCAAGTCCGGCAAGCTTCGACGCACGGCGTTATTCTATGGCCGCGACGCTGATCGCTACGTGCTGGTAGCCTCGAATGGCGGCGCGCCCGGCAATCCACTCTGGTATCTGAACCTCCTTGAGGAACCTCGGGTGGAATTGCAGGTCGGTAAGGACATCTTCAGCGCGCTGGCCCGCCCCGCCACCGAGGAGGAGAAACCGGCATTATGGCAGATGATGGTCGCCATAATGCCCCAGTACCAGGGGTTTCAAAGCAAAACCAAGAGGGATATCCCGGTAGTCGTCGTAGAGCGCATAGGCGAACCGGATTCGGTACCACAACCATAATGTGAAGTGCAGAAAAGTGTAAAAGAACTTAGCGAAAGGAGACAAGAGATGGCTAATAATCAGAAGGAACCGATGGCCGAGCAGATGCTCGATACCGATGATGCGACGGCGATACCCTGGGCGGATGTGCGCGGGCGCCTAACCATATCCAACGCTGGTACGTACTGGTTGGCGACTGTGCGCCCCGACGGACGCCCGCACGTGGTGCCCGTAGGGGCTGTCTGGCTGGACAACTCCCTCTACTTCACCACAGGCCAGGGCACCCAGAAAGAGAAGAACATCAAGCACAACCCGCACTGCGTAATCACGCTCGCCAGTGGCGGCTTCGATCTGGTCTTTGAAGGTGAAGCCGCGAAGGTGAAGGATGAAGAGAAGCTCCAGCGCCTGGCCGATATCTACTCGTCGCCCGAAAACGGCTGGCCTGTCACCGTGCGCGACGGTCTCTTTGACGCCCCCTACAGTGCGCCTACCACGGGTCCGGCCCCATACGAGGTGTACGAAGTGACCCTCACCGTCGCATTTGCCTTCGGCACGACGGAGGAGACTGCCACCCACCCCACCCGCTACCGCTTCTAAAGGAGAGTAGAGATGGATAAGGAGCCGGTAACTGAGTTGCAGCCGCAGTTCAGCAGTGATGATGCTACTGCCACACCGTGGGCGGAGGCACGCGCGCAACTGGAGAAGGCGGAGATATACTGGCTATCCACGGTGCGCCCGGACGGACGCCCGCACGTCACCTCGCTGTTGTGCGTCTGGTTGGACGGCGCGGTGTACTTCTGCACAGGCCCCGGTGAGCGCAAAGCAAAGAACCTCGCGCACAACCCATACTGCGTCATCACGACCGGCTGCAACGTCCTGAAGGGTCTCGACGTGGTGATTGAAGGCAAGGCTGTGCAGGTGCGCGACGATGCCACGCTCCAGCGTCTGGCCGACAGGTACGCTTCGAAGTATGGTTGGCACTATGAAGTGCGTGCCGGCGCTTTTTCCGGGGAAGGAGGTCTGGCCCTGGTGTACGAAGTAGCTCCCACAACGGCCTTCGGCTTCGGCAAAGGGGACACGTCCAGCCAGACCCGCTATCGCTTCTAGTGAGAGTTGACCCGAAGGAGAATAGAAATGCTGCTTGAAAATAAGAACGCCATCATCTCCGACCTGCGCGCCGTCCTCAAGGGTCGGGTGATAGCGCCGGACGATGCGGAGTACGACGCGGCGCGCACCGTCTTCTTAGGCTCGGTTGATCGCAGGCCTGCGGCCATCATACGGGTAGCAGACGCGAACGACGTCTCGCGCGTCATATCGTTCGCACGCGAGACCGGGCTTGATCTTGCCGTCCGTAGTGGAGGCCATAGCGCCGCGGGTCACGGCGTTACCGATGGGGGACTCGTGCTCGACCTCTCGGAGATGAAGGCGTTGGAGATCGATGTCGAACGACGCACAGCGTGGGCCGAGACGGGCCTGACGGCTGGCGAATATACGAATGCAGTGGGAGCCTACGGCCTCGCAACAGGTTTCGGTGACACCGGCTCGGTTGGAATCGGAGGGATCACGCTGGGAGGCGGCATCGGCTACCTCGTCCGCAAGCACGGCCTCACAATCGACTCCCTCATTGCCGCCGATATCGTGACCGCTGACGGCCAGCTCCTCCGCGTGGACGCCGAGACGCACCCGGACCTCTTCTGGGCGATACGAGGCGGCGGTGGCAACTTCGGTGTCGCTACCCGGTTCCAGTTCCGGCTGAGCGAAGTTGGCACGGTCCTGGGCGGCATGATGATACTTCCGGCGACGCCCGACACCATCGCCTCGTTCATCGCCGAGTTGGAGGCCGCGCCGGAGGAGCTGACGACCATCGCCAACGTCATGCCCGCGCCCCCAATGCCGTTCATATCCGCCGAGCATCATGGTCAGATCGTCATTCTGGCCTTGATGACATACGCTGGCGATGTCGAGGACGGCCAGCGTGCCCTCGCGCCATTCCGCGCCCTCACCACGCCAATCGTCGACATGGTCCGGCCTATGCCCTACCCGCAGATATACCCGCCGGACGAGGAGGGCTACCACCCGGTAGCGACGACGCGCACGCTCTTCATGGACGTCATAGACCGCGACGTGTCGGCGATGATCATCGAACACCTACAGGCCTCGACCGCATCTATGGCCGTGGCGCAGCTTCGGGTGCTAGGTGGGGCTATGGCTCGCGTTCCTATCGATGCGACCGCATTTGCCCATAGGAAGAGCCGGATCATGGTCAACGTCGCTACGATTTACGGGCGGCCTGACGAGTTGGCGGTCCACGAGGCATGGGTTACCACCTTAGCAGCAGCACTGCGCCAGGGCGACACCGGCGCGTACGTCAACTTCCTCGGCAATGAGGGCGAGACGCGGGTCCGCGAGGCTTACCCCGGGCCGACCTGGGACCGGCTCGCGGAGATCAAGGGTCGTTATGACCCGACTAACCTCTTCCGGCTCAACCAGAACATTCCACCGGCATAGGAGCTTATCTGTACACGGCCAAAACCAACCTTAAAAGGAGATAAACAATGATTACGCAATTCGCAGGAGCATCAATCTGGAGTGAGGACCTGAACAACTTGCTGCCATTCTACCGGGACGTGCTGGGCCTCAAGGTGGGCGAGGTATCAGAGGGCTTCATCATTCTGGGCCAGGCTTCGCCAGAGTCCCCGGCGCTGTGGCTGGGCACGCACAGCGAAGTACACGGCCACAATCCCGACCCCGCACGTCACATGGTGGGCCTCGCAAGCGACGACCTAGCGGCAGACTGGAAGCGCTTGAAGGAGGCCGGGGTCGAGTTCATCCAGGACCCCACGGACTACGGTGACTTATTGCTGGCGACCTTGAAAGACCCCGAAGGCAACCTGGTCCAGCTCTGGCAGTTCCGCCCAAGCTGAACGGCGTTTTATCGCGTCGTTGCGCGATTGCGGTGCAGCAATAGCGGGCAGATGTAGGGGCGTGATTTATCGCGCCCTGATTGCCTTCTATAACTTTCTTAATAGAGATTCCAGCCTCGCCATAAGCAATTGTTATCGCATATTCGGCACTTAACCTCTTGACATGTGACCATAAGGTAACATATAATGAGGGTATGGAAGTAGAACATGTGTTCAAGGCTTTGGCTGACCACCATCGCCGCCATCTACTAGATTTGCTCTCTCAAACCAACGGGCAGACCCTCAATGAGCTGTGCGCGCACCTGCCGATGACCCGCTTTGGTGTCATGAAGCACCTGGGCATCCTGGAGGAAGCTGGCCTTATTACGACCCGCAAAGTTGGCCGTGAGAAGCTGCACTACCTCAACCCGGTTCCCATGCAAGACGTTGCCGACTGGTTAGGGCAGTATCGCCGGTTCTGGGAAGAGAGCCTTGATCGCCTGGATGATTACCTTCGCGAGATACAACAAAAGGAGCGGAAAAATGACCACAGCAACAAACCCTAGTATTGAAACCTCTTCGATGCCACCTCCCTCTGCGGCGGGCCGGCAGACCCTTACGATAGAATGCATCTTCGACGCGCCGCGCGAGCTTGTATGGAAGGTGTGGACCGACCCAAAACACGCGGCGCAGTGGTGGAAGCCGAAGTACTTTACTAATCCTCTCTGCGAGATGGACGTGCAGCCAGGAGGCGCAATCCGCATCGACATGCGCGCACCCGATGGCACCGTCTATCCGATGAAGGGCCTCTTTCACGAAATCGTCGAGCCTGAGCGGCTCGTCTTTACCTCCAGCGCTCTTGAAGACGCGAAAGGCAATCCCCAGCTAGAAACTCTCAACACAGCCACATTCACCGAGCATGAAGGCAAGACGAAGCTCACATTGGATGTAGTAGTCACGAAAGCAGCGCCCGCAGCAGAAGGCGCGCTCGCAGGTATGGAGGAGGGTTGGAACCAGAGCCTGGATAATCTTGCTGAAATCCTGGCTAATCAACAAGGAGGGCCTATCATGGCTAAAACTACTATTACCGCCGAACCGGGAAAGCAGGAGGTCGTCATCACGCGCACCTTCGACGCGCCACGAGACCTGGTCTTCAAGACAATCACCGACCCAACTCTTGTCCCTCAATGGTGGGGGCCGAAACGCTTCACGACCATCGTTGACAAGATGGAGATGAGGCCAGGCGGCATCTGGCGATACGTTCAGCGTGATGCCGAGGGTAACGAATACGCATTCCACGGCGTCTATCACGAGATCGTGTCACCGGAGCGTATTGTCCAGACCTTCGAATTCGAAGGTGTGCCGGGCCATGTATCTCTTGAAACGGTGAAGCTTGAAGAGCAGAATGGCAAGACCAGGTGGACGAGCACAGCCGTCTTCCAGTCACTAGAGGACCGGGACGGGATGGTCCAATCTGGAATGGAGGGCGGGGCTCTCGAGCTAATGGACCGTCTCGCCGAGCTTGTAGAGAAAGCCTGATTTTCCGAAGCTTCCGAGTAGGGGCACGGAGCGTAGCGACGCACGTCGTGCCCCTACAGCTAATCTCTCCCACGGCAGGGTGAGACGTAAGAAACAGGAGGAACAACCATGAAGAGTAACCAACCTGCGCACGAAAATAGCGACTTTCCAGCTAAACTTGCCCAGCCAGCGCGACGTGCGCTCTCCGCAGCAGGCTACACGCGACTTGAGCAACTGACCACAATCAGCGAAGCTGATCTCAAGCAGTTACATGGTATGGGACCAAAGGCAATCGGCCAGCTCCGCGATGCCCTAGCTGCCAACGGCCTAGCATTCGCTGATGGGAAGGAAAGCCAGCAAACACCTGAGGCCAATACAGCGATTAAGCGCCTGGCCGCATTGGCCGGCGTATGGCAGACGGAGATGTCACATCCCCTTGATCAGTCAACAGTAATACGCGGGCGGTCGACCTTCGAGTGGCTTAAGGAAGGACCCTTCCTTGTTGTACGCGAGAGCGCCGAACACCCAGACTTCCCTACTGGCGTTCAGCATCATCGGCGGCGATGACTCGAATGAGACATATTCCATGCTCTATTACGACTCGCGCGGGGTTTCCCGAATTTATGAGATGAGCTTGAGCAGCGAGGTGTGGAAGCTTTGGAGAGACGCGCCGGGATTCTCCCAGCGCTTTGTAGGCAGATTCAGTGATGGCGGAAACACCATCACAGGCTCCTGGGAGAAATCGAGCGACGGCTCAAACTGGGAGCATGACTTCGACCTTACGTATACGAAGGTCAAGTAGGGGCAGGTCCCCGTGCCTGCCCTACCGAAGCTATGATTATGTGCCGCGAAAGGAGAAAGAACGATGGACGATAACACTCAGGCTTACCAGCAGACACCCACGCCGAATCCCGACCTCAAAAGCCTGGATAGATTGGTCGGGACGTGGAATGTGTCCGGCCCTGATATATCTGGACAGGTCACCTACGAGTGGATGGAAGGCGGCTTCTTCCTTTTCCAACACGTCGATTTTGTCCACAGCGGGCGGAAGATCAAGGGCATCGAGATCATCGGGCATGAGCGACGATTTGGAGCGGAGCCAAGCGAGGAGATAAAGTCGCGCTACTACGACACCACTGGAGAAACGCTCGATTACGTGTACGAGCTAGAAGGCGACACCCTCACGATTTGGGGTGGAGAGAAAGGTTCTCCGGCTTATTTCAAGGGCACGTTCAGCGGCGATGGCAACACCGTCACAGGCGGCTGGGTCTATCCAGGTGGCGGCGGGTACGAATCGAACATGACCAGGATCGCGCCGTAGGGGCTGTGTAAGAACAGGACTCCTCTCCCTGTCATTCTGAGCGAAGCGAAGAATCTAAAACTCTATCCACACGTCCAAATGGGGAATACCTCCTCACCACTCAACTTCCGAATATTATACCCGCCCATGCGGGGAAAGGTGCTAAAGTGCTTACGATGAACCCAGAACAGACCAGCAATGACGTCGAGATCGAGCAACTCGAACCCCAACCAGTTTTAAGCATCAGGGCCACCGCCCGCATAGACCAACTGGGCGAAACGATGGGCGACAGGCTACAGGCGCTACAGGGCTACCTCCAACAACACGGCACAAAGCCTTCCGGCCCGCCCTTCGTGCGCTATCACACCTTCGGAGAGACTGAGACAGACTTTGAGACCGGCATACCTGTGGCCGAGCCAGCCGAGGGCGAGGGTCGAATCGCCGGTGGTGAGCTACCCGGCGGCCCAGCCGTCACCACCTGGCACATCGGACCCCACGATAAGCTAGGCGACGCCTACGCCCGCATAGAAGCCTGGCTGAAAGAGCACGACCACGAGCGAGGTGGCCCCGCCCGAGAGGTCTACCACTGGATCGACCTCAGCCAGGACCTCGACCCCTCGAAGTGGGATCCCTCAGCGTGGCGAACGCAGCTAGTCCAGCCTATTAAGTAATCCGAGCCTCTCTAACGAGGAAGTGGGTTGTTTCAAGGAGAATGAAGATGGGCAAAGTCATTACAAATATCACAATGTCGCTGGACGGTTTTATCGCCGGGCCGGACGACGATGTTCAGCACCTCTTCAAGTGGTACTTCAGCGGCACCACCGATGTTCCGATGCAGGGTGGGCGGATGGTGCTCAAGGTCTCACCGCAGAGCGCTGAGCTCCTCCAGGATGCAATCAGAACGACAGGTGCAATGGTGGCGGGACGGAGAATGTTCGATGTCGCCCACGCCTGGGCTGGCCATCCCCCCATTGCACCTTGCTTTATCGTCACCCATACAGTTCCACAGGAATGGGTCAAGGAAGGATCGCCCTTCACCTTCGTCACAGATGGCGTTGAGAGCGCCATTGAACAGGCAAAAGCGGTCGCAGGTGACAAGAACGTCGCCGTAGCCACCGCGACTATCACGCAACAGTGCCTCAAGGCCGGTCTGCTCGACGAAATAAATATCGACCTGGCACCCGTCCTGCTGGGCGAGGGCATCCGCTTGTTCGACCACCTGGGTCCAGGGCCAATAGAACTGGAAACCATCAGGGTGATAGAGGCCCCGGTGTAACGCATCTTCGATTCCGCGTCGTAAAGTAGGACACGAGAGCAATAACTGGCGCGACCCTGACCAGGGTATGAGCGAAATGAATTGGCAGAGCCAAGAAGGGGCAGTAAAGAAACACAAGGAGGATCCTATGGAAAAGGTAACGTCGAAGGACGGTACGGAGATCGCATTCGATCGGTTTGGTAACGGACCGGCCCTCATCCTCGTGGGTGGCGCGCTCGAGCAACGAGCGCTGGACACAGAGACCGCGAAACTGGCCGCACTGCCCCTACTGACTCAGCACTTCACCGTGTTTCACTACGATCGTCGGGGACGAGGCGACAGCACGGATACACAGCCTGAATTGGCCGAAGGCCAAGAACCTGCAGTCGAGCGTGAAATTGAAGATATCGAAGCCCTCATCGACGAAGCAGGTGGATCAGCGTTCCTCTTCGGTATCTCCTCCGGCGCAGCACTGGCGATGGAAGCGGCAATCGCGCTCGGCGGCAAGGTCAAGAAACTCGCAATGTACGAAGCGCCGTACAACTCTGATGAGGCTGCCCGGCAAGCATGGCGGGATTACAGAAAGGAGCTCACGAAGCTACTTGCGGCAGGTTCTACTTCGCATTCAGGCCGGGGCGACGCCGTGGTGCTCTTTATGATGCTGGTAGGGATGCCCGCCGAGCATGTTCCAGAAGTGCGCCAGTACCCAATGTGGCCGATGTTCGAAGCGATAGCGCCCACCCTTGCCTATGATGCCGCCGTCCTGGGTGAAGATGCCGAGGTACCCACCGAGCGAGCAGCCGCTGTTGCGGTGCCCGCACTCATCATGGATGGCGGGGCGAGTTATCCATTCATGCACGTCACGGCAGTGGCACTCGCAGATGCGATGCCCCATGCACAGCACCGCACCCTGGAAGGTCAGACGCACGAAGTCTCCGCCGAAGCTCTCGCTCCCGTGCTAGTAGAGTTCTTCAAAAGCTAAGAGGGTCCCAGGTAGAAATAGGGGGAAGTTATGGCAGCTAACAAGAAGCCGCAAGGGCCTGTGAATAAAACAGAAGAAGTTGATGAGTTTATGGACAAGCTCGATCATCCCTTCAAAGCAGAAGTTCAGGCTGTTCGAGACATTATCAAGAATGTGAACAGCGACATCACCGAGCAGATCAAGTGGGCAGCGCCCAGCTTTAGCTACAAAGGTTACATGGTAACCTTCAACCTCTGGGCTAAACACCGCGTTCATCTCGTCTTTCATAACGGCGCTATCCTGAGCAATGAAAGCGGACTGTTGGAAGGCGATTATCCTACCCGTCGAATGGCTTACTTTTCCAGCATGGACGACATAGAATCGAAGCGAACCGCCCTGGAAGATGCAATAAAAGAATGGGTGAAATTAAGGACCAAGAATAATGAATGAATTTCAAATACGAGAGTTAGTTGAAAATTGGGCCAGGGCTGTTCGAAATGAAGATATGGATGGGGTCCTCGCGCATCATGCAGATGATATTGTCATGTTTGATGTCCCTCCCCCGCTTCAATCAAGAGGAATTGATGCCTATAAAAAGACGTGGGAGCTTTTCTTTTCCTTTCAGGGCAAGGGCGTATTCGACCTGAGTGACCTGGAAATAACGGCAAGTGATAATGTCGCGTTTTGCCACAGCATTGTCACGTGTGGTGGCAAGGAAGAGAGGAACAGTTTCAAGTGCGTCTAACTATCTGTTTCCGTAAGATAAACGAAAAGTGGATAATTACACATGAGCACCATTCCGTCCCGGCGGAATAAATAAGGAGAATTCCATGAACAAAGTCATTTCGAAAGACGGCACCCCCATCGCGTTCGACCAATTAGGGGATGGACCGCCCGTCATCCTGGTGAGCGGCGGGTCTGTCGATCGGTCCTCAAATGCCCCACTGGCTGCACAACTGGCGCAGCACTTCACCGTGTTCAACTATGACCGCCGGGGTCGAGGTCCCAGCGGGGATACGCCGCCGTATGTGGTCGAGCGCGAGGTCGAGGATATCGCTGCCGTCATAGCCGAAGCCGGTGGGTCGGCATTCCTGTACGGCACCTCCTCAGGTGCGGCCCTTGCCCTCGAAGCGGCAGCGAGTGGGCTTTCGATAAGGAAGCTAGCCTTGTGGGAGCCACCATTCATAATCGGTGACAGCCGCCCTCGGCCACCAGCGAATACCGCGACCATATACAACGACCTGGTCTCGGCGGGCCGGCGAGGCGACGCGGTCGAGTACTTCATGGTGAAGGTGGTAGGCCTTCCAGACGAATTCGCTGCCCAGGCGCGCAACTCGCCCTGGTGGCCTGCCCAGGAAGCCCTGGCGCACACCCTCGCCTACGACGCCACCATCATGGGCGACTATTCGTTGCCCGCTGAGCGTGCGGCCTCCATCACGATACCCACACTTGTACTAGACGGCGGGGCCAGCTTCGACTGGATACGCCACACGGCGCAAGTGCTCGCGGACACCATCCCCAATGCCCAACACCGCACCCTGGAAGGTCAGACCCACGACGTAGCCCCGGAAGTCATCGCTCCCGTGCTGATGGAGTTCTTCTCCAGCTAAATGACACTCGACCATAACAACCAGACCAAGGAGGCTATGCAACATGGCAGTAACATTCACCACCACGCTTCAGAAAGCAGAGGGCCTAAACGCTACCGGCATAAGGATACCTGCCGAGGTCATCGCCGCGCTGGGCACGCAGAAGAAGCCCAAGGTCAAGGTGACCATAAACGGGTATACCTATCGCAACACCGTTGCCGTTTTCGGCGACGTGTTCATGGTAGGCGTGAGCCAGGAACACAGGGCGGCGTCGGGTCTCGACGCGGGCGACCAGGTAGAAGTGACGCTCGAACTTGACACGGAGCCTCGAACCGTGGAGGTCCCGGAGGACCTCAAGGCAGCACTCTCTGACAAGGCGGGGGCGCTTGAAGCCTTCGAGGCCCTGTCATACACCATGCGCAAAGAATTCGCCCGCCAAGTAACCGAAGCCAAAGCGCAAGAGACCCGTGAGCGACGGATAGCAAAAATCGTCGCAGAAATGGGCGATGCCTAGAGTTCACATTACAAAGGAGCACTTCATGAAGAACGCAAAGGAGAAAGTAGAATGACAACTAGTATGACCGATGAAATGAACAAGACTGCTGCGGGCAGCTACGCTAACGTGAATGGCCTCAACATGTACTACGAGATCCACGGCACTGGTGGCAATCCACTTGTGCTGCTTCATGGAGGCTTCATGAACATTGACTTCTTGGGCCGATTTTGCCTGCACTTGCCGAGACTCGGCAGGTAATTGCCGTCGAGCTTGAGGGTCATGGGCGCACCGCCGACCTGGATCGCCCACTCAGCTACGAGCAGATGGCGGAGGATGTAGCCAATCTGGTCCGACAACTCGGTATCGAGCAGGTTGACGTCTTCGGTTTCAGCTTAGGCGGTATGGTTGGTCTGCGCATGGCGATGCAACATCCAGACTTGGTGCGCAAACTGGTAGCCGCATCGGCCCCTTACAGCCAGGATGGATATTATCCGTCAATTGTCGCTCAATGGCCAGGCGTATCGCCCGAAGGCTTCGCGGGGACGCCGATGGAACAAATCTACGCCCAGACTGCTCCGAATCCCGAACATTGGCCCGTTTTCATTGCCAAAGTGAAGCATACTATGATGAATTTCAAGGGTTGGCCGCCAGAGGAAATTCAGTCAATCAAGGCACCCACCTTGCTTATCGTCGGAGACGCCGACCTTATCCGCCCAGAGCACGTTTTGGAGATATTCCACCTGCTCGGTGGCGCAGGGAAGACGGAGGCATGGGGGAGCTTCCGAGTTCTCAGCTCGCCGTGCTCCCTGGCACGACCCATTTCAACATCTTATACCGCACCGATCTGCTGCTTCCGATCATCACGCCGTTCCTCGATGCGCCCATACTGGAAGGAAAGTGAAGCATGTGTAGAAACATCAAACCTCTATTCAACTTCGAGCCGCCCGCGAACGGGGACGAGATTCGTGCGGCCTCATTACAATTCGTGCGGAAGCTCAGCGGCTTCAGTAAGCCGTCGAAAGCCAATGAAGCTGCTTTCGAGGCCGCCGTTGACGAGATAGCCGCGGCAGCCCGCAATCTTCTCACCTCCCTCGAAACGAACGCACCACCAAAGGACCGCACAGAAGAGGCGGCGAAGGCGCGTGCTCGATCCGCTCAGAGGTTTTCCAACTGAATGCGTTCCGTAGCTTTCGTGGCTGTGGAGCGCATCTGAGATAGCACGTCATTTCGCAGCATAGCAGGCAGAGTGCTCAGCGCATCATTTATCTGTAGATAGTGCGCCAGCGTAGCGCCCACGTCCACTGGAGGCACTTCGCGCACGAAGGTACGCATAGCTTCCCCATCCACCCCCTTGCGCCTGCACAGCTCGAACGCCAGCCTCACCTCGCCCACCTGCCCTATGCACTCGAATGGGGTATGCGCCTCTAGCCCCAGCATCTGCCGGAACGATATCTGGTTATCGGCGATGTCCAGCAGATTACCATGCCCGGCAAACATGCCGCTCACCACGTCGATGGGCAGATATGCCATGTAGTTGATCCACACGTAGGCGCACTTGGGGCACTTGCCGCACCACGGCTTCTGTAAGTTACACGAATGGGTATAAGGCACCGCGCCCAGGTCCTCCGCCAGCAGGTTGAATATCAGCACGTCGTATACCGGCTTGAGGATACTGAAGTACTGGCAGTTCTCTACCAGGTGCTCATTTATATATCCGTTCAGCAGCACCTCGGCCTCGTGCGATTTACCCCACTGGTGGTTCACCTCCTCACCCGTGCGCTCCCACACAAAGTTGCCTGTATCTGCGCTCCTCTCGTGCCCCAGGCAGAGATAGGTATAGCCATGCTGAAGAACGAGAGGGAGCGCGACGAAGAGCGAGCCAGGGGTCTCAGCGGCAGTCATGGTGCGCACTCCACACTCGGTAGCGAGACTTAGCACCGGGCTGTCGCTGATATCGTCGTAGCACCACACCCTGCGCCTCGCACGCGCGGGCACGCTCGCCGCGTCAAGCAGGCCATCTATGAGGGCGTGCTGGCGGGCAGCCGGGCCATATACGGAGCTTGAGTAAGCAAGAGTATCGAAGCACACGCTCGCACGCTCCAATAGCTTCACGGAGACGAGGCTATCCTTACCACCCCCGCAGAAGGCCAGCACCTGCGCCGCCCCAGGCTCGACCCTCGTGGGCACACATTCTGACAGCCCATTACTTTCTCGCCTGGCCACAGACGTAAGCTCCGGGCCGAGGTACTCCGGCAGGTCATTTTCATAGCGCCACTGCGCCCATATCCCGCGCACTATCGCCTTCCAGAGCACCCAGAACCCAGGTGTGCAAAAGCGTGCATAAGGGCCTGGGTCGAAGCTATCGGGCCGCAGGCTCACCAGGGTGTTAGCGGTGAAGGCGGCGATATGGAAATAGACCCGGGCCATGAAATCGCGCCCGTAACGCTCTTCCAGGGCGTACAGGTCAACGTCCGCATACCAGTAGGACGCGCTAAAGCGCAGGTCGTCAAGGCCAAACACCAGAGAAAGCTGGTGCCTGGAACGTGTATGCTCCCCCAACCACAAGGTCCCTGGCATATAGATGTAAGCCCTCCTCTTCGCCCACACGCATTATAGCAAGGAACACTCACGCCTTCCCAGTGGGAAAGATTTACTTTCACTTATCAAAATGAGCGCCTCAGGCGCTCATTTTGATAAGTGAAAAGATGATTATTTTCTTACTTTCTTACCAGGGCAAGTAATCGGAGATCGTATCATAAGCGCCGCTCGCAGCATCGGAGACGCTGTCATAGGCGTTCCCCGCGTATTTTCCTATCTGGTCCGCGTACGCTTTCGCCTTGTCGGTAGTGTTGCCTTCTCCGAGTATCCAGTCAGCTGTTGATCCAGCTGCCACGTGGGCCAGCGTGCCTAATGGGTCTTCGCTCTTCATGTCGAAGGAGAAGGGTCCGAAGTCCGCGCCAAATCCGTACTCGCTATGCTTGTCCCCATCTTTATCGCCCCAGTGCAGGCGACCCGCCAGCCCTATCCCTTCACTCAGGCCGACGCGTACGCTAGTATCCTGGTTGCTCGCCTTAGTAGGGTCGCCACCGAGGGTCATCGAGCCACCTACGAGGGTGGCCTGTGCGCCCAGAGTTCGCGCCATCGTCGCCCCAGCTTGCCTCCGCGGCGGCGGTAAACGCTTCGGCGTCGCCGGAGACGAAGCCGCCGTTATTGAAGCCCATCTTGGCTACGCCCGCGCTACCCGAAATCCCATGGCGCATACCGTCCTGACCATTATCCCATCCTCCCAGCTTGAACTGCCCGGTGAGAATATCGTCCGTTACGGGCACGCCCCCTATTTCGCCTTCCCCATGAAATAACCCGAATCCCCCATCTAGCCCCCGGTCATACCCTTTCTTTCCGTTGTCCTTGAAATATGCCCAGGGACTATTGGGTTCGCCCTTCTTCGCCGGTTCCCAGCCTATCTTGCTGCCGCTGGGGAAGTCGAATGTCGGGTTGTGGAATGGGAAGAAGCCCGGATCATCCGTATCGCCCGTTGGTGTAGGCACCTGCGGGGTTGGGTTGAAGAATGGGTTGAAGGCGGGATCATCTGCCCCACCCGTGGGCACCGGCATACTGGGCGTGGGGTTAAAGAACGGACTTCCTCCCGGAAAAGCCGGGTTGTCTATCTGTGGGCCAGGAGTGTGAGGCGACTGCATCCAGCCACCGCCAGGGTTTGCAGGTTCTGTTCCCAGGTTCGGTCCTGGCATGGGTGTAGGATTGTAGAAGGGGTCGAAAGCCGGGTCGTATCCTCCACCTGTTGGAGAGGGAGTATGCGGCGATTGCATCCAGCCAGCGCCGGGGTTTGCAGGCTCTATTCCCAGGTTCGGCCCACTAGGCATACCGTTCCAGCCACTAGATCGTCCGCCATGCCCGGCCCAGGGCGTAGGCTCTATGAACGGACTAGCGTTCATCCAGGGTGTAGGCTCAACGAAACGCTGTATAGATGTGCCTGTGGATGCGCCCTGGGTGCTCTTTTCTCCCGCTACATCACCTTGTCTTCCTGAAACCACCGCTTCGGCTGTCCGCTCAGCTTCCTGCTCGAAGCTGTCGGCGGGGTCGCTGATCGATACGCCGCCCGCGCTGGGAGTGCCTTCAACAGGCCCTGCTGCCTGCTGAATAGTATGCGTCGTCTCGTGAGCGAGGAGTTTCAACCCTTCCTGGTTGCCGGGGTTATAAGCCCCCTCGCGGAAGAAGATGTCACTGCCCGTCGTGAACGCTACGGCATTCATCGAGCGTGCCAGGTGGTCGGCTTCCGCCCCTGTATGCACTCGCACGCCTGAAAGGTCCGCTCCCATCCCTTTCTCTAGCTGGGCCTGTACGCCCGCGGGCAACTTGCCGCCCGAACCCGAAAGGGTCTCTATCTGCCGGGCCAGTTGCACGTCCTCTCCCGGCCCTGCCATAGTCGCGCCACCCTGGAGGAAGCGCTGCACGGCCCGGTTGCCGTGATTGCTTTGCATTGTCCGCATCGCTGACGAGCGTACCGATGCATTGCCCCGCCCACCTATACTGGCGTCTCGCAACAGCGCGTTTGAGTAATGCGGGTTCTCCGCATGGTTGGCCTGCGCGCCTTGCTTGCGCTCAGGCTGCCTCTCGTTGCTCGTTGCGCGACGTCGTGCTCGTTGCTCCTCACTTTCCCTGCCCATCTCTTCAGACATTTGCTTCCCCTATTTTGATAATAGTTACGATTTGCCTCTCGCCGGTTATGAGCTGTTACGTATAAGTATCGAGCTTCTATAATATGTTGACTTCCCAGACCTCATCGTCTCTTACGGGAAAATTGCCGGGTAGTTAGGGGCTTGCGCCTCATCACCCGCCATACCATCTTCGTATATCCTCTCGTCTCCGGCGTCTAAATCGAGCATCCTCGCCAGCACTTCCTTCAGCGTAGCCCAATCCTCGAACGATGACGCCTGACTGCTATTCATGTGCTGGACCTTACCGTGCCACTCTCCTTGCGTGCCCCCATCCTGGTCTACCCACATGCGTATCAAGAAGAGGTTGGATTGGGCGGGTGGCTTGCTCATATTCATCTGATTAAAATCTATTTGAGAGTATAATGGGGCATACATTTACCCATACAACACCCATACAAAACTCCCACACGCTCCGCTTTTGTTGCCGCGTTCTCAGAATCTGTGTAAGAACAGCACTCTTCTCCCTGTCATTCTGAGCGAAGCGAAGAATTTAGAAATCTATCCATACATCCAAGCTCGGAGATTCCTCACTCCGTTCGGAATGACAGGGAAAAGGATACTTCGTTATTAGAGGCGGTTAGTCCCGTAATACTGTTCTTAAACAGGCTCTTGGACTTTATCACCGACTATGAGTTACGAGTTACAATAAAGCCAATTCATAACTCGTAACTCGTAATTCGTAACTACACTCGTCTGCGAATTGAAAAACGCCACATCAACAGGGGCCTGGCTCAAGCAGCGTCGTAAGGCGCTCGGTATGACCCAGGAAAGCCTCGCCAATTGCGTCGGCTGCTCGCCCGTCACGATTGAAAAAATCGAGTCGGGAGAGCGCCACCCTTCCAGGCAGATCGCCGAGCTGATGGCCGCGTGCCTGGAGGTGCCGGAGTCCGCCCGCGACACCTTCGTCAAGGTCGCCAGGGGTGAGATGGACCCGCAGGCCGCCGAACGGCAGCTTTCACCTCTCCACTCCCCTTCAACCGACAACCTACCCACTCCTCTTACTCACTTGCTTGGCCGCGAGCGGGAAGTGGAGGCGATTCGCGCTTTGCTGCTACAACCTGACGTCCGGATCGTGACCCTTACAGGACCGGGAGGAGTGGGGAAGACTCGCCTATCGCTCGGCGTGGCGCACGCAGTAGCGGGCCACTTCCGCGATGGAGCGTACTTTGTCCCCCTGGCCCCTATAACGGACCCCGACCTGGTCCCGGCCACTATCGCCCAGTGTATAGGGCTGAAAGATACGGGCCAGGCCCCTCTCCTCGACAGCTTGAAGCGGACCCTGCGCAACAGGCACACTTTACTACTCCTCGACAACCTTGAGCAGGTCGTAGATGCCTCTCCCATGCTGGCTGACCTCCTGGCGTGGTGCCCCCAATTGATGATGCTGGCGACCAGCAGGGAAGCCCTCCGTATGCGCGGGGAGCGGCAATTCCAGGTGCCGCCGCTACCCCTCCCCGACCTCACACGCCTGCCCGACTTGAAAGACCTGGCAAGCTACCCATCTGTAGCCCTATTCGTAGAGGCCGCACAGGGGGTCGAGCCTGAATTCGAGCTTACAAGAGAAAACGCGGCATCAGTAGCCTCCATCTGTGCCCGGCTCGACGGCCTCCCCCTCGCCATCGAGCTTGCGGCAGCGCGCACGCGCTTACTATCTCCCCACGAGATAGCAAGTCGTCTCAACAAGCGCCTGAGCCTCCTGACGGGCGGAGCGCGTGACCTCCCCGCCCGCCATCGCACCCTCTACGATGCGGTAGGGTGGAGCTACGACCTGCTGGACCGGGGCGAGCAGAACTCTCTTCGCACGCTTGAGCGTATTCGTGGGAGGTTGCACGCTGGAAGCGGCAGAGTCCGTCTGTAACGCCCACGTCGACCTCCCAATGGACCTCCTGGATGGCATCACCTCGCTGGTAGACAAAAGCCTGCTGCGCCAGGAGAAAGGGGCCGCGTCCGGCAGCGTTGGGAGCAAGCGTATCACCATGCTTGAGACAATACAGGAGTACGCCCGCGAGCGTCTGGCTGAGCTGAGGGGTGAAGAGGAAACGCAGCGCCTCCACGCCGAGTATTACCTTGCCCTGGTGGAGGCCGCCAACCCGGAGCTTACTGGCGCGCAGCAGGCGGCCTGGATAGAGCGGCTTGAGATGGAGCGCGACAACATCCGCGCCGCGCTCGATTGGAGCGAGCGCGTGCCGGGTGGGGCGGACCTGGGGCTGAGGATGGCGGGCGCGCTGACGCTGGTGTGGCAGGTGAAGGGCCGCCTGGGGGAGGGACGTGACCGTCTCGCCAAGGCACTGGATCGCGCTTCGACAGAGCACACCGCCGCCCGCGCTAAAGCCCTCTTCGCCGCGGGCTGGATGGCGCTCTTCGGTGGCGATTACCCGGCGGCTCGCCAATACTGCGAGGGAAGCCTGGAGATAGAGCGTGAGATGGGCAATCTCTGGGGCGTGACCCTCTCCCTCAACGGCCTGGGGAGGGCATCCGAGATAGAGCGCGACTTCGAGAGCGCCCATACCTATTACGCTGAGAGCCTGGCGATACGCAAAGCCCTAGGCAACGATTGGGGGGTGGCAGGCACCCTCAACAACATGGGCCGCGCTGCCCTTCGACAGGGGGACTACACCCAGGCAGATAGCTTCCTCACCGAGAGCCTCTCCCTGTTCCGCAAGTCGGGCGACAGGGGCAGCACCGCTATCGTGCTCAACAACCTCGCCCTGGTCGCGTTGCGCTGCCAGGAGTACGAGCGAGCGGCTACCCTGTTCGATGAGTGCCTTTCGCTGGAGCTTGCCGTTGACTACACATGGGGCATACCCTACGTTATCGCGGGCTTCGCTGAGTTAGCCTGTGCTCGTGAGGACATAGAGCGTGCCGCCACCCTCCTGGCCGCAGCCGAGGCCGCCCTTGAAGCAACAGGCGCACGCATGGACCCCATAGACCTGGGAGACTTCGACCGCAACGTCTCCGCCGCCCGTGATAGATTGGACGCGACGGTCTTCGAGGCGGCATGGCAGAGAGGCCGGGGTATGAACTCTTGAACAGGCCATCGTCTATGCCCGCCGGTAAAATGCACGCCGGCGAGGTGGAGACCGGCGTACCTCTCGTGCGCCGGTTGCTCGCGGCACAGTTCCCCCAGTGGGCAGACCTTCCCATCGAGCCTGTCCAGTCCGCCGGGACCGACAACGCGATCTACCGGCTGGGTGACGACATGGCCGTGCGGCTACCCCGTATCCACTGGGCCACCGCGCAGGTGGACAAGGAGCACCAATGGCTGCCAAGACTTGCCCCGCTCCTACCCCTTACTATCCCCGTCCCGCTTGCGAAGGGAACCCCCGGCGAGGGCTACCCCTGGCATTGGTCCATCTACCGCTGGCTCGAAGGCGAGAACGCAACCATCGCACGCATCGCCGACCCGCGCCATGCGGCGATTGATCTGGCGCATTTCATAACCGCCTTGCAGCAAATCGATACCACTGGCGGTCCGCTCGCCGGGAAATACAACTTGCGCGGCGTGCCCCTGACGACGCGAGACACTCCCACCCGCGAGGCTATCGCAGCCCTGCACGGTATGATCGACACAGAAGTAGTGACGGCGGCATGGGAAGCAGCCCTTCAGGCACCCGAATGGGACCGGGAGCCTGTCTGGTTCCACGGAGACATGCTACCCGGGAACCTGCTGGTCGAGCGGGGCCGCTTGAGCGCGGTAATAGACTTCGGGTGTCTGGGTGTAGGGGACCCCGCCTGCGACCTGGTGATCGCATGGGGCCTCTTCTCCGGCGAGAGCCGGGAGGTGTTCCGCGCAAGGTTACAGGTCGATGACGCGACGTGGGCGCGAGGTCGGGGCCACGCGCTGTCCCAGGCCCTGATCTTCATCCCATACTACCTGGACACCAACCCTGTAGGCGTCGGCAACGCCCAACGCGCAATCACCGAAGTCCTTGCCGATCACAAGCACGGACCGTGACCGATGAGGGACGGATTAAACGCCAAGACGCCAAGAAAGCAAAGAACGCCAAGATTATTTATGGGTTTATGGGTATTCGCCACAGAAATGTATAGGCGTAGAGTTCTTCTCGGTGAGTAGATACCCTATGATACCTTGGCGTCCTTCGTTATCTTGGCGTCTTGGCGTTTAATCCGTCTACCGCAATGACGATTTTGCCTTTGGCGCGCCCTTCTCCAAGATACCTGAGTGCTTCAGGGACCTCACTTAACGGATAGCGTCTGTCTATAACGGGGACGACCTTGCCCGCTTCATAAAGCTCCGTTATGTGAATCATGTCTTTTAGATTTGGTTGAACTATCAGGACGCGTATTTTCTTGCCCGTGGCCCTTCTAATCAATGGTCCCAGGAGCAAAATCTGGAACATTGTAGCTACAGAACCTCCGACGGCGAAATAACTTCCATTGGGCCTTAGCGCCCGCCTGTAGGCGAAGACCGAACGATGCGCAATAACGTCAAGTACCAGATCGTACTTTTCCCCATTCCTGGTGAAGTCTTCCCTGGTGTAATCAATAACATGGTCTGCGCCAAGCGTGCGCATAAATTCCTGCTTGCCGCTGTTATCCACCCCGGTCACCTCAGCCCCGTACAATTTGGCAAGCTGGATTGCGAAAGTACCCGTACCGCCGCCCGCGCCATTGATCAAGACCTTTTGCCCTGGCTGCACCTGTCCTTTATCACGAATCCCCTGCAAGGCGATCACTGCCGCTTGCGGGATGGTCGCTACTTCCTCGAATGTCATGCTGGCTGGTTTCAGCGCTAAGGCTCTTTCACGAACGCAGACGTACTCGGCAAAACCACCCATATGGCTCAAGATGTCCCCGAAGACTTCATCCCCCGGTCGAAGTCGCTTGATGTTTTTGCCTACCATTTCAACTCGCCCGGCTATGTCCGATCCGAGTATCTGGCGGCGTGGTTTGCGAAGCCCCCCGAAGCGGGCATAGAACGGTTTACCTATCAATCCCTCCCAGTCAGACCTATTTAGGGATACCGCCTGAATCTTGATCAGCACTTCATTGTCCGTAGGGGTAGGCTTTTCTACCTCTTTGAGCTGGAGAACGTCTGGTGGCCCGTATCTTGTGTATATAACTGCTTTCATGAGTCCCCTCCAGGGTCGCGTTGATCATAGGCACTCAGTATAGCACCATATACTGCCAGTCTAATATACATAGCTGGGGTCTGCCGCTCCGTAGCCAGTCAACTTCTTCCCATTCACTTTATGACGAAGTTGACTTTGCGAATCACCTGCATCTTCAGGCATTGCGAGGCTTGCGGAAACGCTTGACTTCCTACTATGACTTAACTATACTCGTTCGCAACAGCGCACCGCTAGACCGAGAGGCTAACTGCAATGGCCCCACTCCCCATCACTGAGAACACCCTTTTCTACGGCGACAATCTCGACATCCTGCGCGAGTACGTCCCCTCCGAGAGCGTGGACCTCGTTTACCTCGACCCGCCTTTCAACTCCAACCGCTCGTACAACGTGCTATTCAAGGAGGAGAGCGGCACTGAGAGCGCGGCGCAGATTACCGCGTTCGAGGATACGTGGCACTGGAACGCGGCTGCTGCGCAGACTTACCACGACCTCGTCCTGGAGGGCAGCCCACGCGTCTCCGACATGATTGAGGCGCTGCACAAGTTCGTGGGCGAGAACCAGATGATGGCCTACCTGGTGATGATGGCGGCGAGGCTGGTAGAGCTTCACCGCGTGTTGAAACCTACGGGGAGCTTGTATCTGCACTGCGACCCTACGGCGAGTCATTACTTGAAGATTATTCTGGATGCAATCTTTGACCCACGCAACTTTGTCAACGAGATAATTTGGAGACGCACCCGCGCCCATAATGACCGAAAAATTACACGGTACGGAGCTATCCATGATACGGTACTCTACTATTCAAAGAGTACTGGTTGGCTATTCAACAAAGTTTATATGGCACTTGATGAGAACAAACCCAAAACCCATGATCTTTATATGCATACAGATGGCAAGCTCTATCGTAAAGGCGATTGTAGAGCGCCAGGGGGACGTGGCCCCCGTTATGAGTGGAATGGACATGTCGAGAATTGGCGCTTTACGCAGGAAATGGCTAAGCAATTAGAAGCTGAAGGGCGTATTGTCTATTCCAAATCAGGGATGCCAAGAGTGTTGCGTCCAGTAGACCCAGAGCGGGGATCACCCTTGCAAGATGTATGGGTAGATATTGATCCTCCGAACTCTGGTTCAGGGGAGATACTCGGCTACCCCACCCAGAAGCCCCTAGCCCTCTTAGAGCGCATCCTCCAGGCGTCGAGCAACCCCGGCGATGTGGTGCTGGACCCCTTCGCTGGGTGCGGCACGACGGTGGCGGCTGCGCAGAAGCTGGGGCGCAGGTGGGTAGGGATAGACATCACACACCTCAGCATCTCCCTCCTCAAGTACCGCCTCAAAGATATGTTCGGGAGCGAGGCGCAGTACAAGGTCGTGGGCGAGCCGGAAGACCTTGAAGGGGCGCGAGAGCTTGCCCGTAATGACCGCTACCAGTTCCAGTGGTGGGCCTTGTCGCTCATAAAGGCAAAGCCCCTCGGCGGGCAAGGCGATAGCAAGGTCGGCAAGAAGGGCGCGGACCAGGGGATAGACGGCATCATCACCTTCATAGACGACCACACCGGGAAGGCGAAGCGAGCGATTGTCCAGGTGAAGTCAGGGAAGGTTGGGGCGCGGGATGTGCAGCAGCTTGTGGGAACTGTGGAGCAAGAGAAGGCGGCGATCGGGTCTTTGTCACGTTGGACGAGCCAACCGGGCCGATGAACGCCGAGGCGTTGAAGGCGGGGTATTACCACTCGCCCGGCCTCAACCGCGACTTCCCACGCATCCAGGTACTGACGATAGCAGACCTCCTCAGGGGAGTGGAGCCGAAGATGCCCCCGCAGTTCGGCACTTTCAAGCAGGCGCAACGCGTTTACCAGACGCCGGAGGCGCAGGCCACGCTCGACCTGGAATAAGCCTGACATACGCCTCATAGAAGTGTCACTGTAACATAGTCATTACTGCTCATACGGTTCATACGGTCCCCAGGGAAGTCTGGTACGCTGGTACGGTTGATGCTGGCAAAGAGAGTAGATGAGGCCCGGCTAACAGGAAGAACGCCGAATAATTTCATACGTCCTTCGTCCTTCGTCCTTCGTCCTTCGTCCTTCGTCCAGTACATAAGCTATTCATGCACGGGTTTAAAGGAGAAAACGATGGCAGAAAGAGAGCCTGTGGCAGAAGAGTTGGAGACTCCCAATAACCCCACTGCCCACATCATAAAGCCCTGGGCTGAGATACGCGACAGCCTGGCCGATGCAGGAACTACCTGGCTGGCGACGGTGCGCCCCGACGGGCGACCGCACGTGGTGCCGATTGGAGCGCTCTGGCTCGACGGTGCGTACTACGTCACAACAGGGCAGGGCACCGTCAAAGGCAACAACCTTGCGCACAACCCTCACTGCATCATCAGCCGAGCGAGTCGCGGCTTCGACCTGGTATTTGAAGGCGAGGCATCTGAAATTAGCGACGTAGAGAAGCTCGAGCGGATAGCCCGCGCCTATGCAGACCAGGGGTGGCCTGCCTACGTGCATGATGGCGTCTTCGATGCCCCGTACAGTGCCCCCTGGACCGGCCCCGCTCCCTACGATGTGTACGAAGTCGCTCCAAGTAAGGTCCTTGCATTCGGCACGGGCGAGGAGAATATCGACCGCGCTACTCGCTACCGGTTCTGAGTGCAAGCCCACACGCGCACGTGTGAAGAGAGCCATTCCTCAGTCATCCCCAGGACCACCAATTTCACACCAATTTCCCAAATTGGCCCAAAATCGTGTCCCACTTTGCCCTCGAAATGGGATTAAGTTAATAGAGATGCATTTCCGGCCTCGCCAGTCGCAGTCGAGGTCCAACCCAAAGGGTCCCGCTGGTGTCCCTGTCATCGAGGGAATTACGCTCTCCCTCGACACCCCCCAAAAGGAGGTCTCAGCCTAGAAGTAAGAGTAACGAGTGCCACCACGCAATCATTCCGCACTCCGCACTCCGCACTCCGCACTCCACATTCGAAACAACGGGCATAGCGCAGGTCAATCCGTACCTGGTAGGAGCGCCACGCCCATAGCTCACCGTCTGGGGTGCTGCGGTAAAGGTGAACAAACAGAATAATCATCAGGGTGCTACGTGTGCCAGCCCGCGCAGGCGGGCTTTGTAGGTGTAGCCCGCGGATTTCATCCGCCGGGCGGCCCCACATCTGATGCTTATCCTATGACTATTCGCCACACAACCACACCACCCCAGGCACAGAGATAAATCACCAGGGACCAGTTGCGGCACAGGGACACCTGACCCTACAACCGGCAACCGACAACCCAACGCGCCCGTAGGGGCATGGCGTCGCCATGCCCCTACCCCCGCTCCACACCATACCCCCGTGCAGGCATGGCTTACGTGTATTCCGGTGTGCCGAAAGAGAACCCTATTGCCTGAAAGATATAGCGAGGGAGCGGGAAGGTGAGTTGAGAAGGTCTTACTGTCTACCAGTTCAATGACGGTTGGAGAGGCAGTGCCAAAGTCTGGAGCTGGCTCATAGGGTGTATGTTACCATTAAGGGGTAAGGGGCACGCGATGTAACGATGGAGTGTCGAGTGTCAAGTGACGCAGGATAACCGATTATAGACTACTGATAACGTGAAAGGAGTAAATATGGCTACAAGACGACCATTTCGCTTTGGATTGGCGGCAGATGGTGGCATCTTCACGAGAGGAGTGGGTTAGTAAAGCACGCAGGGCAGAGGAGCTGGGCTATTCAACCCTGCTAATGGCGGACCACTTCGTGAACACGATGGAGCCCTTCGCCGCTTTGTCGGTGGCCGCAACGGCTACGACCACCCTTCGCATGGGCACGTTCGTGTGCGCCAATGATTTCCGACACCCCGCGATGCTGGCGAAGCAGTCCGCCACGCTCGACTTCCTCTCGGACGGCAGGTTCGAGCTTGGCATCGGCGTGGGCTGGCACAAAAGCGAATACGACCAAACTGGCATCCCTTTTGACCCGGGCGGCGTCCGCGTGAGCCGCCTGGAAGAGGCAGTCAGCATCATCAAGACGGCGTTCAGTGACGAGCCTGTGCAATTTGATGGCGAATACTACAAGATCAGTGACCTGATGGGGCTACCAAAGCCTGTGCAGAAGCCGCACCCGCCGATTATGATCGCGGGTGGCGGCAGGCGCATCCTCTCCATCGCAGCACGGGAAGCGGATATTGTGGGGTTGATATTCAGGAGTTGCACTGACGGCTCAGGTCCCGACGTTGTGAGCAGCTCGGCGGACGCCACTGCGGAGAAGGTAGAGTGGGTAAGGGAAGCCGCGGGAGAACGGTTCGACAGTTTGGAGATCAACACCCTCGTCTATGCCGTTACGATCACAGAGGACAGGCGAAAGGCCGCCGAAGAAGCCGTCGCCCGCACCACGCGGCCTTACACGGTTGACCTGATGCTGGACATGCCTCACTTCCTGTTCGGCACGTTAGAGGGCATAGTCGAGCAGATAGAGAGCTGGCGCGAGCGGTACGCGATCTCCTACGTCACCGTGACGGAAGGCGCGATGGAGACCTTCGCGCCTGTGGTGAAGCGCCTCAACGGCAAGTAGGCGAGAGGCAAGTCACACTGATTGGCCGCCGAACCTACTGCTTAGAGAGCTGCGACCCTCCCGTATAGCTCCCACATTTCGGCGGCGGCCCTGGTCCACGAAAAGGTTGCCGCTCTTCTCGGCCTCGCCAGCCTTCCGTGATCGCTATACACGTGTCTCCGCTGCGCGCCATGCCAGGTATCGGTGCCTCTACTGCCTACTGCCTACTGCCTACTGCCTATTGACCGGGATTTGTTCCACTGCTGGGACCAGTTCAGCGGCGAGCAGGTCAAAGGGTGCCGGGTCGCTGGGGAGCGAGATCATGACTTCGTCGAATCCCAGCTCAGCCAACGCTCTGAAGGTATCGAGGGCCGTAGACTTCAAGATGACCGTTTTGAACCACTGGAGCCAGAAAGAGCGTGATTTTCTCGATCTCCTTGTACGGACGGTTCAGCGTTTCACACTGTTGGCGCAGCACCCCCAGTTTCGCCCGCAGGTCATCTAGGCTCTCCCCAAAGCCGCCAATACTGACCACATCGGCGTACTTTGCCATCAAGTGCAGCATCTTAGGGCCGCCGCCCGCTATCAAGATTGGTGGGCGGGGTTGCTGGACACACAAGGGGGACCCGGCCGTGCTCGTAAGCTGGTAATGGGTGCCCTCAAACGGTTTATCTTCGCCTGACCAGAGTTGCAGGGCGATCTGGAGCACTTCTTCTAAACGGGCAATCCGCTCGCCCGCAGAGGGAAAAGGGAGGCCCATCCCGCAGGTGTTCATCCCCTCCAAAGTTCGGACTCGCGCCCACACTCAGATAGGCACGCCCATTGGAGAGGGCATCGAGGGTATTCACCGTTTTGACCAGAGCCACAGGATTGCGCGTGGTGATCCCGGACACCATCGTGCTGAGCCTGATCCGGCTGGTGCAGGCCGCAGCAAAGGCCAGGGTGCTCCATGACTCGTACCAATCAAGCATGTCTGGCCGTCTGGGGGAGCGTAACGCAAAGTGATCACCCACGGCCAGGGTAGCAAAGCCAGCCTGTTCGACCTGCTGTGCTAGATGCATCAGAGAATCACCAAAAGGCCGCTGAAAGGTGTTGGTGAGTGCCAGGCCAATTCCTACTCGCATATCTATCCTCCTGATGGATGGTGGTTCGATCTGCACAGTCTGCACAGGTCCGCTACTACTGTATCGGCCATAATCTCTTTGAGTCAAGACACTTAAGTGTTGTCTGGAGATTGATTGGTATACACTAGTGGGTCATGTAACATGGGCATAGCCATAACACGGTGAATGGTGTACACTCACGGCACCAACATATTTACGGATACTGCTCTAATGAGAGTTATGCCGACGAATGGAAAGCATTTCGTTTGTGTCGATAGGGCGTGATCTTGCGATGCGTGAAGGGGATGATGTGGCCAATGGGATGGGAGGCACTCGAGCAGTGGGGTGACGACGTCGCTCGCATCGAACCGCTCGCTGGCGGAGTGGCCAACGACGTGTGGACCGTGCGCGTCAACGGGCACCTCGCGGTCGGTCGTCTCGGTGTCAGGAGCGACGCTGATCTCGCGTGGGAGACCGAGCTCCTCGAACGCCTCGACCGTGAAGGTCTGACCGTGCCGGTGCCGATCCCGACGACGGACGGCCGGCTGTTCGCCGACGGTGTGGTGGTGATGACCTACGTCGAGGGCGGACCGCCCGAGACGGAGGCCGACTGGCGTCGCGTGGCCGACACGCTCCGCCAGCTGCATCGGTTGACGCCGGGGTGGCCGCAGCGCCCGGGCTGGCGATCGTCGACCGACCTCCTGCACGCCGAGACCGGGACGAAGATCGACCTCGGCGCGATGCCGCCTGAGGGCGTTGCTCGATGCCGAGCAGCGTGGGCGCGGCTCGTCGGACGTCAGACCTGCGTCGTCCACGGCGACCCCAACCCGCGCAACATCCGCATGACCGCAGATCGGGTCGCGCTGATCGACTGGGACGAGGCGCACGTCGACGTCCCCGACCTCGACCTGGTGATGCCCCACAACGCTGCCGGTCTCGACGACGAGGCGCACGACATCGCCGCGCAAGCGTGGGCCGCATGGGAAGCCGCCGTCTGCTGGGACGACGAGCACTCAGTCAAGCGGCTCGCCGAAGTTCGAGCGGTCTGAGCAGCAGCGGCAGCGAATCCAGAGACCGCGCCTACTGCCGGGATCTTCGGCGCCGCTTTCGACGACTCGGCCTAAACCTAGCGACGCTGTCACCAGGGGCAAGATAACACTGCTGAAACAGGCGAGAACGCAGGAAGAACAAGCCTATCCATGCGGTTTCGGATGGTTGGAGTTCGCATACTGACCCTTGCAGAAGGTGGAATGCCCCAAGCCAAACGCGCGAGAAACAGAACCTTGCGGGACATGAGCATGCTAGGGCGACTTGCTAGCGCGAAACCACCGGGATCTTGTGTACCGAGACACACTCCAGGTCGTTCCTCGTCGGAATTGAACGCCCTATCCTGCCCTGGTGACAGCGTCGCTAGGTTTAGGCCTATTTACCTGTTGACCTTCACCGGATGACGGACACTGCACCCACTATGAACAATAGCGATAGTCGAGCTAAATGACCCACTAGCTCGATCCCGCGTCTGGCCACATCTTCCTAGCGCCTCGCCCGTAACTTAAACCAGTGCAGTTCTCTCCGCAATTCAGTGCAGACGAAATATGTAAGTGACAATCACGTGTACCAACTTCGTCATGAAATGGAGCGGAAGAAGTTGTTAACATTTGGCATGAGCGCTTGTCCGCCTGCTCTAAAATAGTGCCTGGATTTGCGCAATAGTGCCTAAGCAACTTCGTCATGAAGTGGAGCGGACGAAGTAGGGGGTACGATGTAGTAGCAACCCCATCAATCCCTTCGTGTTCTTTATCACCTACAAGATCCATACCCGCTTCGATTGGGAGGGTCTATTTCTTGGATGGTGGAGGTTGCACGTCGATCTCGGTGAGAGTGCCTTTGGCCACCACAACACCTTGCTGCACCCGCACCGCTTCCTGAGATTCGACCTTCCAGTAGATATCATAAGCGCCAGGGGGAATCATCATTGGCTGCTCAAAGGAGCGACCTACAAACTCAACTGTCCTGGAAGCGTCTGCCCCGGTGAGCACGACGCTCCACCATTCAGGCTGGGTAGTACCAGCCGGAACCTTTAGCTTGATACCCAAATCAGCATTGATTGCAGGAAGTTGACCAAACTGCACGTTAAATCTACTAGCCAGCAGGATAGCTGGGTGATCATACCCTAACTTCCAGTAGACATCGTATTCACCAGGGGGTAGCAGCATAACGTCCCCTTGGGTGAAGTCAACTGTCTTATCAGAGTCTGCCCCTGCAGGTACTGCCCACCACGACCCGTACAGAGTCCAAGAACTCAGGTACCCATGATGCTTTGTTGAGGCGAATACCCGCGTCCGCAGTTACCAGGTCACGTTGACCTTGCCGCACGTTGAGTTTACTGGCAAGCTGTATTGACGGGTGACCATATCCTAACTTCCAATAAACATCATATTGACCAGGGGGCAGCATCATAACATCCCCTTGGGTGAAGTCAACTGTCTTATCAGAGTCTGCCCCTGCAGGTACTGCCCACCACGACCCGTACAGAGTCCAAGAACTCAGGTATCCAGAGCGCCTGCTCCAGTCGAATACCTAAATCAGCAATGACAGTCGGAAGTTGACCAGATTGCACACCTACATTACTGGAGAGCAGGATTGACGGGTGACCATATCCTAATTTCCAATAGACATCATATTGACCAGGGGGCAGCAGCATAACGTCCCCTTGGGTGAAGTCAACTGTCTTATCAGAAGTCTGCCCCTGCACGCACTGCCCACCACGACCCGTACAAGTCCAAGAACTCAGGTACCCATGATGCCTTGTTGAGCCAAATCCCTGCGTCAGCACAGAGGCCCACGACCTGTCAATTCGACACACCTACATTACTGGAGAGCAAGATTGACGGGTGACCATATCCTAACTTCCGATAAACATCATATTGACCAGGGGGCAGCATCATAACATCCCCTTGGGTGAAGTCAACTGTCTTATCAGAGTCTGCCCCTGCACGCACTGCCCACCACGACCCGTACAAGTCCAAGAACTCAGGTACCCATAAGGCGCTATGGACCTCGAGACCTAAATCAGCAGTTACTGCAGCAGATTGCCCAGGCTGCACACCTACATTACTGGAGAGCAGGATTGACGGGTGACCATATCCTAATTTCCAGTAAACGTCGTACGCACCAGGGGGTAGCAGCATAACGTCCCCTTGGGTGAAGTCGACTGTCTTATCAAAGTCTGCCCCTGCAGGTACTGCCCACCACGACCCATACAAGTCCAAGAACTCAGGTACCCATGATGCTTTGTTGAGGCGAATACCCGCGTCAACAGCGATTGAGGATAGCTGACCAGATTGCACACCTACATTACTGGAGAGCAGGATTGACGGGTGACCATATCCTAACTTCCAATAAACATCGTATTCACCAGGAGGCAGCATCATGATATCCCCTTGGGTGAAGTCGACTGTCTTATCAGAGTCTGCCCCTGCAGGTACTGCCCACCACGACCCGTACAGAGTCCAAGAACTCAGGTATCCAGAGCGCCTGACTTAAGCGAATGCCACTGTCCACAGCTATTATTGACACTTGGCTGGGCAGCACAGCGCGC